>NZ_JAHKQL010000021.1:28252-29624 GCF_018861005.1 Polaribacter vadi | reverse complement strand
GAGTTACTGTAAAGGTAACAGTGTCTGAAGTTTCTGCACAAGATCCATCAGCAGCAATTGTATAACGAATTACTACAGTAGTATCAGTATTGATATCATCAGGTGTATACGTTGAACCAGAGATTGAACCACCACCAGAAACGATTGACCAAGTACCACCAGCAGGCGCACCAGATAAAGTTTTAGTTTCATCTTCCGTGATTGAAGCAGTAGAAGTTGTATTATCAGCAACTACATCACAAGAAGCTACTGTACAATTGATTAAAGTTGGAGCAAAATTAGCAGAATGTACTTCACCACCTGCATGGTTAAATGATAAACCAATAACTTGCCCTTCTATATTAGATTGGTTTACTGTTTTGTTAATGTTAGCAAAAGGTGCTAAAACTGTACCTTCAATTGTCGAATTACCTTCGATATTAAGTGTTGTAGTATTATAAAAGTTGTAAATAATGTATGGTGCGTTTTGTTGACCAACACCAGATTGGTTCCAAACATCCCAATTGAAAGTACCAGGAGCATTTACATTTACTACTAAAACTTTATTTGCAGTTGGTGCAGTATTGTAAGTAAAAACATCTACATTATTTAAATCTGTACCTGTAACATTTAAATAGTTAATACCATCTTGTAAATTAATTTTTACTTGATTAGGTAATGAGGTATTAGAAATAGATTGTCCGTTTGGATTTGTTAATTGTGCATTGTTTGCATTTTGAGACAATGTAGTTGAGTTTGTTTCTAATGTTTGAAATGCTGTTGCAAAATCTATTAAATTGCTTTCAAATACAGGATTATTTGTTGCAGATACATTAAGGTTATTTGCATTTGTTTGTAACTCAATTCTAGGTGAAGAATTATAGTCAGAACTTGGTGTAATTCTGATGTTAGAATATGCATTATTTTGGTCTGTATACCAAACTGTAGAGTTTTGATTGTCTCCAATTTTAACATAACTATTCTGTCCTACTTGTAGAGAGTTTCCTGATTGATAAACAATTTTACCACCAACTAATAAACCAATAGGTGTGTTATTTACTTGATAAGTACCTGCATTATGAATTGCTACTTGGTAGTTACCTAAAATTGTTAAATCTCCACCTGTAGCTATACTTCCTTCTGTTTCGTTGGTTTGTAAATTTAAACTATTTAATGTAAAGACATTAAAGTCTAGTGCAGGTTCAGTAGGACTTGTTCTATCACAATTTAAACTTGTAACTGTAAAAGTAACATCATCAGTAGTTGCAGCACAATCACCATCCGCAGCAATTGTATATCTTAAGGTTACATTTGTATTTGCATTTACATCATCAGGAGTATACGTTGAACCAGAGATTGAACCACCACCAGAAACGATTGACCAAGTACCACC
>NZ_JAHKQL010000021.1:0-28046 GCF_018861005.1 Polaribacter vadi | reverse complement strand
GACCAAGTACCACCAGCAGGCGCACCTGATAAAGTTTTAGTTTCACTTTCTGTAATTGAAGCAGTTGTAGTTGTATTATCAGCTTCATCACAAGTAACACAAACACTTACTGCTACAGCATCTAAATCATAATCTCTTGTACCAGAACCTCTATCAAAAGCAATGTATCTAAAGTTTACGTTTGATGTTACAGTAGTTGTAATAAAACTACCTGTTGTAGTTGTTTGTGGTGAAGCAGGATTATTGGTAAATCCTGAACTTGCAGAAGTAGATTCTGATAAATAAATTTGAGCTGTTCCACTTTCGCTACTTCTCATTCTCCAAGTAATTATATACTCGGTTCCTGCAGGGAATTCTTGATTAAAATCTAATATTAATTGTTGATCTCTACTGTAAATTTCTGCATAAGCCCCATCAGGAGCACCTTCTGCATTATATTTTCCATTTACATTATTATTATCACTTTCATAAGAAGCGTAAGTTGATGTACAACTTTGTGCAGGAGAACCTGGGACAGTATATGTGTAATCTGTATAGCAACTATCTATATTGTTAAAAACTCTTACAATATAACTTCCTGCATTTTGAGATGGATTTGTAAATATTGTAGAAGGTAAAGAACTTGGAATTTCTGTTGCAGTTGCAATTGTTGTAGGACCATCATAACTACCAGCATTCATAGTGCTTACTCCATAGTAGTATGCATTAGAAGCTGAATCTAAAATGATATCTCCTGAACTTTCTATACTTGTTATTATTGATGGTGAAGTAGGGCAACAATCAGAAGAAGTGTTTTCGTTCAATAATACTTCTGGTTGATTATTATTGTCTTCTGGAATTAACCAAAAAACATCAGAAGCTTGTAAAGTACCATTATTTACCCAACTTACAATATTGCTTGCTTTATAAGTACTTCCATTTGTTGCAGTCCATGAATAATCTATATTATTTGATATAGTTAAATCATTTGTCCAGTGCCAAACAGCTATTGCAATAGCTTGGTGAAAGCTATCAGTAATATTAGATGGTTGAGAGCTTGGAGCATAACTAGAATGATTCATTATAGAAAGAGTACGTTGTACTTTATCTAAAATTTGATTTGTTGTATAATTACTATTGTTAAAGCTAATGTCTGTACTAGGGGTTAAAGTTGTGTTATACACATCATCAACATTAGGAGCATCATCATTTAAACTTAAACAAAAAGAAGGAACACCACTGTTATTTAAAGTAGACCTTGAAATACCCCAAGTACTTTCTTCTGTAACTATTAATGATGTTTCAGGAGAACATACATTTGTTCTACTTGTAAAAGAATTTATTATTGATAAGTCTTCTACACTAACCTTTGATTTAGATTTAGAGCTAGATCCTGTAATAAGACGTACATCTTCTTTACCACTAATTCCTGTAGATGTGCTTGTTTGAGCATAGTATCCTAAAGAAGTAAAGAATGCAAGAATAAATAATAATTTTTTTAATCCTTTTGTATAATAAAAAGGATTATTCTGGGTTTGGTTAAAGGTAATTCGGTTTTTCATGGTACGAAAAAATTATAATTAGGATTACAACTTTTATTCTCCTTGATACAAGATTAGGGGTTGGACTTAGGGAAAATAGTTTTTGTGTGACTTATTTATTGCTGAGTATTTATTTTGGGGTAAAAAATAAAAGCAATAATAAATCTAATAAAAGCTTAGTTGTTAAGCGCTTATTTTGTTTTCAGATTTAGATTTGTTGAATAGATTTAGGTTTGTGAATACTGATGTTATCAGTAGATTTTGTAGTTTAGAGTTTACATTTTTCTTCATTGAAAAAGCTTTTAATTAGGGTTAATTACTTTTAATTATTACAACCAAAATTATATAATTTTGGTTTTTTTTAAATTTTAATTCGACAAATAACGATTCTGATGGGGTGAAATACAGGTTCGTGTCTTTGTACTTTACTACTAATTATATGAAGATTGGGGTTGTTTTCAGTGATTTAACACTAAAAACTTATTTTAAAACTTTTGCAAATATATAAAATTATTTCTAAAATTTAACTCTATGAGTTATTTTCATATAATTAAAGAAAACTAAAGCTAAAAAATAGGAATGTAAGTTGTTTTTTTTAAGGGGTACATTGTTAGGGGGTTTTAAATTATAATCCAAATATAATAAATATTAATTTAAAATTTATAATTTTTATAATTCCTTTTAAGTTAAAAGCTTGTTAAAAAAGTTTGGTATTCAGGAAGTTGTGTGTTTTTTTGTCTATTACCTATTCTGTAATTTTTAAATAGCCTAAAAATAATTTTTTAGATGCTTATGATTTATTTACTGATAAAAAAAATCCTTTCAAAGATTATAATTTTATCTTGAAAGGATTCCTGTTAGGGGTATTTTGTAAGGGGATAGATTTATAAAAATTTTAGTATTCGTTAATGAAGTTTAGGGGGGAGTTCATTGATAATAAATACGTATTATTTTACACTTTAAATATACTGAAAATCAGTTAAATATGTGGTTTTTTTTAATAAAAATTATGTTAAAATAATGTAAAAAATAGCTATTTCTGGAAGGGTTAAATTAAAAATCCTTTCAAGTTTATAACTTGAAAGGATCTTGTTTTTAGGGGTACTTAAATTTTGTTTATTTAAAAATTATTTTAGAAGTTCCGTAATTAATTGCTGAACTATTAATTTTTAAGAACATAACTCCAGCTTTAGCTTTAAAGTTAAATTTTAATTCATTTTTACCTTCTGATAATTCAATATTACCTTGGTAGACTGTTTTTCCAGTAATATCATATAAAGTAGCTTTTGCTTTAGTTGATACTTCACTAAAAATTGTACAGTTTAAATCTCCTTTTGATGGGTTAGGGTAAGCAAAAAATTCATTGCTTTTTGGTGATATAAATTCATCTACACTTAAAGCTGAGTTTGTTTTCGTGAATTTTACATCGCTAATTGTCATGTCTAAATTATTTGTGCCAGCATCAACAGCTACATAAGTAAACGAAATGGTTGTTAAATCATCAGCAATAATTTTATCTGTTGTTGCAGTAGATGTAAACGATTCAAAAGGAATAAAGAATGTTTGTTCTTCTTCTGTTAAATTTACTGTTGCTCTATATTGCTCTCCCCAATTTTCTATTGATGGTTTTACTAAAACCAATTGAGTTGGCCCATTACCTGAGGCAGTAAAAGATAAATATTTGTATTCTGTATAATCTGCTGCTAAAGTACCAGGTAAAAGAGATTTGTAAACTGATAAATAATCATACTCACTATATGCTTTTACAGAAATATTTCTATTGATTGGCATTTCGTCTTCCTTGTATTCTCTATTAAAGTTGTTGCTAACTTCATATTCATTTACAGTTGTGTATCTAGTATCGTATTCTAATCCCCAGTTACCATCTGCATGGTAAAAAGCATCTTGTACTTCTCCATCAAAAGTAATATCTCCATCATATTCATAACCATCATTAATATCTAATTGAATGGTTTGTTCAGTTTTATTATTTAATGGCGAATATCTTAAATTTAAGTCACTAGCAGTTTCATTTAGTTTTTCTTCAATAGAAATTTCTAAATCTTCTGTTTCTTCAGAACTTTTTAAATTTAAATTTAGTTTGTCTGCAACTCTAGCTACTCTTGTAACAAAAGTTCTTGGTACTTTTTGCTTTTCTGTTTGTTCAACAACTTTAGATGCTCTTAAGTTTTCTATAATATCAGTAACCATTTTTAAAGTATTTGCTGGTTCTGAAGCCCATACTTGAAAGTTGTAAACTTCATCTGCAGCTGTATAATCAAACACATACCAATTAGATTGTATTTTGTAAAATTCTTCTGTATCATTTTTGCTTACTGCAAAAGAAATAGCGTGTTCTATAACTCCATTTCTTTGCTGAATAGCTTGTTGTAAAAAGTTAATGCTGTCTACAGCAACTGTTTTTACACTTAATATTTCTGCACCTCTTAATCTATCGCAAGTTGCTTTGGTGTGGTTGTATATTTGATCTAAAGTTTTTACACCTAATACAACACCAACTGTTTTATCATCTATAGAAAAATCTACACTTAAAACTTCATCTGCAACTGTATAATCTAAAATATCTATTGGTGATGTAACATGTGCAACATCTCCATCTACTAATCTTTCTGGAAACATTTCTAACATTGTTAACTCATCAGATTTTTTTACTAAAGATTTAACCATTTTCTTTTTGTTGTAAATGATGTCTCTAGTTTTCTTAAAAATTGTAGGTACACTTTTCTTTTTTCTTTGTAAATATCTAATAGAAATAGCATCACCTAAACTTTCACTTTCTAAACCACCATCATTACCTGTACTAACTTCATCAGAAGTAATTGTAACAGGAATTTGAATAATATTAGTACAACTATTATTGGTTGTGGTAACTTCTAAAACGTGTTCTCCTTCTTCTGTGAAATCGAAAGAAACAGTTTTTTGATTGTTAAAAGAACTAGTATCAAAACCATCTATACTCCAAGAAAAACTTGTAAAATCTGTATCATTATTTAAAGTGTATTCTTTGGTTACAGATCCTGTACTTTCATCTTTTATGCTATTACTTTCAATTACATCAGCAGCAGTTACAGTTTCAATAGTTACTTGTAAAGTTTTGCTAGTAGAGCCGTAAGTATTTGTTGCTGTAAGTTTTACGTTGTAAGTACCAGCTTCTGTATAGTTTTTAGAAGCATTCATTAAATGGCTTGTTGTTCCATCTCCAAAGTTCCAAGCATAACTGATTGGTGCAGTTGGTTGTGTGTTTAAACCTGTATTACTTGAATTTGTAAATTCGAAACTATTATCAGCAAAACATTGATTGTTATTGTTGATAGAAAAATCTGCAACTGGTGCAACTTTAGCATCTTCTGGGCTGTAAACATTGTTTTCAAAAACTTGGCAGTTTATATTACTATCTTCAATAACTAAAGATTGCCCTATAATTTGACCAGAAATAGCTGCTGTATTTGTAGTTTTTGTAATGTCTGCATTTGCTGCAAAAACACTACCTATTACATTATTTACACCATTAATATTTAAAGTAGTTGCATTGTAGAAGTTGTAAATAATGTATTTACCTTCTTCTGCAGTAATATTATTTTGTTGCCAAACATCCCAATCAAAAACATCAGAAGCATTTATGTTTATAATTAAAATTCTGTTTGCATTTGGCTTTTCAAAGAAATTAATTTTAGAAACATTGTTTAAATCGCTTTTAGAAATGTTTAAATAGTTGATGTTATTCTCTAGGTTGATAACAATTTCTGATGGTAAATTTGTATTTGAAATTTCTTGATAATCAGAATCTAAAACTACTACATTATTCGCTTCGCTTGATAAACTTAATGAAGCATCTTTTAATTGTTGAAATGCACTTGCAAAATCGATAATATTTTTATCGATAACAGGATTAGAACTGTTTGATGCATTAAACGAAGAAGAATTAGCAGCTAATTCAATGTGTGCAGTTGCATCGTAATTTGCATCTGGTGTAATTCTGATTGCAGATCCAGTATTATCTGGGTTTTGATACCAAACTGTTGCATTATTGTCTTCGCCAATTTTTACATATTGATTTTGACTTGTTAAGCTTAAAACTCCATTTGTTGGGTAGTTTACTTTTCCGCCAATCAATAAGCCAATTTTTACATCATTTACTGCAAAACAACCACAATCTTGAGATGCAATTGAGTAATCTTTATTGTAGGTTAAATCTCCACCAGCAGCAATGCTTCCAGAAGTACTTCCAGAACCTAAGTTAAGGTTGTTTTTTACAAAAATGTTAAAACACTCTGTAATTGCTAAAGGATTGTATTGTGTACCAGTTTCATTTACAGAAATAGTTACAGTACCTGTTGCAATATCTCCATTAGCATCTGTAATTGAATAGGTAAAAGTATCTGTACCCGCAAAATTTGCTAATGGTGTATAGTTAATTTTATCATCAGTTGGGTCTGTTGCTGTTCCATTATCATCAATAGAAATTGTGCTTCCTTTTTCTGTGATTTCATTTTCTATTGTAATTGATTCTGAATTTGCTCCATCACCTCCAAAAGTATCGTTTGCTAAAACATTAATTGAATTGCTGCTTGAATTTTCATCTACAGAAGCAGTGTCGTTTGTAGTTTCTGGTAAATCGTTTATAGCAGTTACTGTAATTGTTACAGTTGTTTTAGAAACATCTCCATTTGCATCTGTAATAGCATATTCAAAAGAATCTGTACCATTAAAGTTTGCAATAGGAGCGTAGTTAAAAGTATCGTCTGTTGGGTTATTTTCTGTATTATTGTTAATGCTAATTGTACCACCTTTACTAGTTGTTGTGTTTGTTAAGGTTACAGTACCACCATTTGCACCATCACCACCAAAAGAATCGTTTGTTAAAGCGTCTATGGTATTGTTAATTGAGTCTTCGTCTACAGTTGCTGTATCTGCTGTTGCTGTTGGTGTATCATTTACTGGGTTAACTGTTATGTTAACTGTAATTGTAGCTTCATCTCCATCTGCATCAGTAATGGTATATTCAAAAGAATCAGTTCCGTTAAAATCTGCTAAAGGTGTGTAGTTGATTTTATCATCAGTTGGATCTGTTGCTGTTCCATTATCATCAATAGAAATTGCTCCATCTTCATTAGAAGTTGTGTTAGAAATAGTAATAGTTCCAGAACTTGGTCCATCACCACCAAAAGAATCATTTTCTAAAACATTAAATGAGTTATTTGTTGAATCTTCATCTACAAAAACTGAGTCTGTAATTGCTGTTGGAACATCGTTTACTGCAGTAATTGTTAATGTAACTGTTGTTGTAGATTCATCTCCATCTGCATCAGTAATAGTGTAATCAAAAGAGTCAGTTCCGTTAAAATCTGCTAAAGGTGTATAGTTAATTTTATCATCTGTTGGATCAGTTGCTGTTCCATTATCATCAATAGAAATTGTTCCGTTTTTAGTGGTTGTAGTTGCTGTAATTGATATTGTGTCAGAACTAGAACCATCTCCACCAAAATCATCATTATTTGTAACGTTAATAGGGTTGTTACTTGAATCTTCTTCAACTGTAATTGCATCTTCAGTTGCTGTTGGTGTATCATTTACAGCATTTACAGTAATGTTAACTATTGCTGTAGCTTCATCTCCATTTGCATCTGTAATTGTGTATTCAAAAGAATCTGTACCATTAAAATCTGTAATTGGTGTGTAAGAAATTGTATCATCTAAAGGATCAAATCTTGTACCATTAGTATTTAAAGTTACAGTACCTGATGTGTTTTCTGTATTAAAAACTATTCTTGTACCTGTAATGTAACCATCACCACCATAAGAATCGTTTGATAATACATTTATGGTATTTTCTGATGAATCTTCATCTACTGTAATAGCATCGTTTGTTGCAGTTGGTAGATCGTTTACAGCGTTTACAGTTATGGTAACTTTTTCTGTTGCTGTGTCTCCATTTGCATCTGTAATTGTGTACTCAAATGAATCTGTACCATTATAATTTGCTAAAGGAGTGTAAATAATTTTATCGTCTGTTGGGTCTGTTGCAGTTCCATTATCATCAACAGAAATTGTTCCTTTATTTTCTGAATTACTTGATGCTATTGCTATTGTTCCTGAATTTGAACCATCACCACCAAAAGAATCATTTACTAAAACATCTATAGAATTAGTTGTAGAATCTTCATTTACTGTAGCAGAATCTTCAGTTGCTGAAGGTTCGTCATTTACAGAATTTACAGTTATTGTTACTGTTTCTGTAGATGCATCTCCATTTGCATCCATAATTGAATACTGAAAAGTATCTGTACCATTAAAGTTAGCTGCTGGAGTATAAATTACACCATCATCTGTAGGATTATTTGGTGTATTATTGTTGTTAACTGATAATTGACCACCTTGTGTTGATGTTGATGAAGTTAATGTAATTGTACTTGTGTTAGAACCATCACCACCAAAAGAATCGTTATTTAAAACATCTATATAATTTGATGAGCTATCTTCATCTACAATTGCTGTATCTGCAATTGCAGTTGGTAAGTCGTTTACAGAAGTTACTGTTACAGAAACTGTAGCTTTAGAAATATCTCCATTAGAATCTGTAATAACATAGCTAAAAGAGTCAGAGCCATTATAATTTGCTAGAGGAGTGTAAATGATTTTATCATCTGTAGGGTTTGTTGCAGTTCCATTATCATCCACAGAAATAGAACCACCATTTTCTGATGTTGTATTTTCTACTGAAATTTTACCAGAACTTGGTCCATCACCACCAAAAGAATCATTTGTTAAAACGTTTATTGAGTTGTTTGTAGAATCTTCATTTACTATTACAGTATCTGCAGTTGTGCTTGGTATATCATTTACAGAATTAACATTTACAGTAACTGTTGCTGTTGCTGTATTTCCATCTGTATCTGTAATTGTGTAGCTGAAAGTATCTAGACCTTGATAGTTTGCTAAGGGTGTGTAAATTATTTTATCGTCTGTTGGGTCTGTTGTTGTAGTATTGTTGTCAATAGAGATTGTACCATTTTGAGCTGTTGTAGTACTAGAAACAGAAATTGTACCAGAACTTGGTCCATCACCACCAAAAGAATCATTTTCTAAAACATTTATACTATTATTGGAGCTATCTTCATCTACAGCAATGGCATCTGAATTTGCAGTAGGTAAATCATTTATAGGGGTAACAGTTACCGTAATTTCTGCAGATGAAGTATCTCCGTTTTTATCTATTATTGAATAACTAAAAGAATCTTTACCATTAAAGTTCTCTGCAGGTGTATAAGTAATTGTATCATCTGTAGGATCACTAGAAGTGTTGTTATTGTTTACTGAAATTTTACCACCTTTAGTAGAATTTTCGTTAGTTAAGATTATTGTTCCTGAATTTGGTCCATCACCACCAAAAGAATCGTTTGTGAGTGGGTTAATTGAAGTTTCTGAACTGTCTTCATCTACAGTTATAGTATCTGCAATTGCATTTGGTAGGTCATTTATAGCGTTAACAGTTACAGTTACAGTTTCTGTTGAAGTATCTCCATCTGCATCTTTAATTGTATATTTAAAAGAATCAGTTCCATTAAAATCTGCTAATGGTGTATAGTTAATTGAATCATCTGAAGGATTGTTTGGGGTATTGTTATCATTAACAGTTAATTGCCCTCCTTGGTTTGATGTTGTAGCAACCAAAGTTATTGCGCTTGTATTTGAGCCATCACCACCAAAAGAATCGTTTGCTAAAACGTCTATTGAGTTGTTGTTAGAGTCCTCGTTTACAGTAATACTATCTGCATTAGCTGTTGGTGTGTCATTAACACTAGTAACAGTAATTGTTACAGTTGCTTTTGCAGTATCTCCATCTGCATCTTCTATAGAATATTCAAAACTATCTGTACCATTATAATTTGCTAATGGTGTGTAAATAATAATATCATCTGCAGGATTGTTAGGGGTATTATTGTTATTTACTGTTAAAATACCTCCTTTTTCTGATGTAGTATTGGTTAATAAAATTGAACCAGAATTAGTTCCATCTCCACCATAATTATCATTTTCTAAAACATCTATAGTGTTTGAAGCACTGTCTTCATTTACTGTAAATTCATCTGCTGTAGCAGTTGGTAATGTGTTTATGTTATTTACAGTTATAGTAACTGTTGCTTTAGAAGCATCTCCATTTGCATCTTGAATATTGTAGGTAAATGAATCTGTACCGCTAAAATTTGTTGGTGGAGTGTAAGTTATTTTGTCATCAGAAGAAGTGTTTGTGCCATTATTATTTACTGATATACTTCCTTTTTGGTCTGATCTGCTATCTGTAATGTAAATTTGTCCTGAGTTTGGTCCATCTCCACCAAAATCATCATTTTGTGTAACATCTATAGAAATTGTTGCACTATTTTCATCAATAGTAATAGCATCATTTACAGCAGTTGGTAAATCATTTGTACCATTTACATATAAGTTTGCAGTTGCTGTAGATTCGTCTCCACTTGCATCTGTAATTGTATAAGTAAAACTGTCTGAACCAAAATAATCTTGTGCAGATGTGTAGAATATAGTATCATCTTGTGGGTTATCTGGAGTGCCATTGTCATTAATAGAAATGGTACCATTTTTTTCTGATTTATCACTAATTAAAGTGATTTTTCCAGATGTAGTATCATCATCTCCTAAGTCATCGTTGTTTAAAACGTCTAAAGAAGTGTTTGCTTCATCTTCATTTGCATTAAACCAATCGTCTTTTGCTTGTGGAACATCATTAATAACTAATGTAAAAGTAACTTCTACTGTACAACTAGAGTTTGTACCTGTAACTGTAGCAATATATTCTCCTGAATCTGAAGTTTGTAAATAGTAAAAATTTAATGTTTTATTACTGGATAAGTTTTTTGTAGGATTAGATTTCTTATACCACTTATAAGTTAAAGAATTCGAAGTGTCTGTACCATTAGGATTGTCGTAATTTGGTATTCCATTTGCAAAAGTATTTGTTTTTGCAGCACTTGCATCAATAGTAATTGATGTATTAATGTGTTTGTCTTTTAAAATGGTAAATTCAGAATTATTGATAGTGATTTTTTCAGCAGTTTTTGTTGCGTCTGTACTATTTTGACCTACTTTTTCTGTTCCGTTTTCTGTACCAAAAGGAATAGGAATTCCGTAATTGTTAGATTTTGTACCTAAGTTAGTAGAACTACCTCCATTACTACCACCAGATAAAACTGCAGTAGTTGTCATGTTTTTTTCTGCTTCTGTTGCATCTGGGCAGCCATCGTTATCTGAATCTGTATCTAAATAATCTGGTATGCCATCTGCATCTGAATCTAAAGAGCAATCTGCATCTAATTGAACTGTATCTGCAGATTTAGAGAAAGAATCTGATTCAAAAACATAGCCAGTGTTACCTGTTCTTTTTAAGAAGTTGATATTGAAAGAATTTACTTCAGAAAGCTGTAAGCCAATCCACATATCTTCATTGTTTAAGCCACTATCTTCTTTTTTAGAGTTTACTCTAATAAAATTACCATTAGTACCTGTGTAATTCGTAGAAATATCGTCTACAATATACAAGCTAGTTTCTGGGTTGCTAGATAAAGAATAGCTACTTACTAAGTTTTTGTTTATTTCTACAGATTCTCCTGTACCATCACTTAAAAAATCGATATCTTTAAACATAAAAGATGGTGCAACATTTACTAATTCGTTAGTTCCGTTTTTATAGAATTCGAATTTTACTGTGGCATAGGGTATGTCTTTAGTGTTATTACCATCTAATAAAACAGGATATAAATCATCACCATATTTAAAACCACTAATATTAATAGTCATGTTTTCTGGATCTGAATTTGCAGTAACTGTAACTTTTAAATCTATATTAATACCTAAATGAGTACCAACATTTTTATAAAGCATTACATCTCCAATATTACCAGCTAAACCACTGTTTGTAAATGTTTTGTTGTTTTCGTTTAATTCAAATGAAAAAGGATTTACAGTTGGGCATTCATCTTCATCTAGAATTCCATCATTATCATCATCTAAATCACAAACATCAGCAACACCATCATTATCTGTGTCTAAATTTCCAGAAAGAGCAGCATCACAAGGATCTATAACAGAGTTTATGTTAAGAGAAACATTTGCAGAGTCGCAATTATCACTATTGTCGCAAACTGTATATTTAAAAGTGTCAGTACCATCAAAATTATCATTTGGTGTATAAGTAACTATATCATCAGAAGGATTGTTTGGGGTGTTATTAGGGTCAGTTATTTTAACTTCTCCATTATTTGCATTGTCACTTATTTTTAATGTACCATTTGTTGGTACATTGCTATCATTGTCAAATATAGCAAGTGTTGCAATAGTATTTTCGTCTAAAGAATGCGTGTCATCTGAAACTTCTGGAGTGGATATAGTATAGCTGATATTTATTTTTGGATAATAAGAAGAACTTTTATCATCATAGTTCCAGCTTATCCATTTTTTAGATGCTGATATGACCAAAGATAAATGAGTAATTCCGCCTTTGTTATTCACCACTTCTTGCACAACATCTTTTAAGTTGGGGGAGACTAATTCTAGGCCATTAGATAGGTTTGGTATATACCAATCTACTGACTCAGATGTCGTACTTAATGATGATAAATAACTATTTTCATCTGAATATGAAGTAGGGGAATTTAAATTTTCTGCTTTAACATTTACTGTTGTGCCACCTTTTTCGTAACCTATTAATGTAAGTTCTACATTTGTTATTGTGGCATTTGATGGTATGTTAAGGTTTTGAAATCGAAAACCTTTCCATCTAACATTTCCGTTTTCTGTGGATGTTGGTTTGTTGTTACCATTTTTATCTTGATATGAATCATCTTGTGAGGTTGCAATTTTTTTATCAGAAATCGTTATTGTACGATCATTATATAAAGTTGCTGTTTTTTGTTCTTGCCAATAAGAACTTGAATTAAAATGATTGGTGTTTTGCCAATTTGTTTGGTGGTTTACCCAAAAAGAATTTTTTTCTTTAGTTGGTTTAACTTTCTTTTCTGTGTAAGAATTTGAAGAATAGATTGTTGTAATAGATAATAGGATAATAGCAATTACAAACGATAATTTGTTCTGTGATTTCATAACTGGGGAAAAATGTGATGATTTCTAATAATTAAATATAAATAATGTAGGCTTCTTAAAATGATATATACTAATATCGAAGAAAATGTTTCTTTTTAATTTTTTTTGAATGGAATAATTTAAACTTACTGTAGAAATTAGAATCTAAAAACGATAAAATTGAGTAAAATAATCTATCTGAAAATAGATGTTTTTGAGTAGTAATGTGCATAATTCTGGGGGAGTTTAAATTACACCATAAATATATAGTAAAATATTTGTAATCAAAGTGTTATTTTAAATATTTTTTCTAAAAAAGGCTTTATTGGTTTTTGTTATTGAGTTAAGTAATTGTTAATCAGTATTTTATTGTTTTTATTTTTAAGGTTTAGAATATGTTTTGCTATGTGGAATACAGGTGAAGGGTTAATTCAATTTGTTAAAAGTTTTTGTTTTAATGTGCTTTTTTGATAAAATTGAGAAAAGAATAGTTTATGTTAATCAATAAAAACGATAATTCTATTTTTTTTGTTTTGATAGTTTAGGCTGTCTTTTTTACAAGAGTTAATCCTAAAAATGTAATTGCTCCATTTAAGATTAAAAGAGCAAAACCAAAGTCGAAATTAAAATATTTTAAACATAAAAGGTTTGCTAAAAATGTGATAAAAGGAGAGGAGATGCAAATTAGTGGTACAAATTTATCTTTTACTTTTAATTTTGTAAATAAGCCAAATGCATATAACCCTAAAAGAGGGCCATATGTGTAATTCGCAAATGTGAATATTTTGGCAATAACACTTTCATCAGCTATAAAATATTTAAAAATAAGAATGGTTGCAATTAAAACAAAAGAAAAGATGATGTGTATTTTCTTTCTAGATTTTTCTTGTTCTACTTCGTTTTTCTTTTTATCAATCTCTAAAATGTCTATGCTAAAGGAAGTGGTTAAGGAAGTTAAAGCAGAATCTGCACTAGAATATGCAGCTGCAATTAGCCCTAATAAAAAGAAAATAGCAGTTGCTAAGCCTAAAGTACCTTTTGTTGCTATTATTGGAAAAAGCTGATCTTTATGAGCGTCAATTCCGTTTTTCTGTGCATAATCTGTTAAAAGTACGCCTAAAGCTAAAAAGAAAAAGTTTACAATTACCAAAACAATCGTAAACCAAAACATATTTTTCTGAGCATCTTTTAAATTTCTACAAGTAAGATTTTTTTGCATCATATCTTGGTCTAAGCCAGTCATTACAATAGCTACAAAAGCACCAGCCAAAAAGCGTTTCCAGAAATAATCGCCAGTTTTTACATCGTCAAAAAAGAAAGTTTTAGAAAGTTCGCTATCTGCAACATAAGAGAATAGATTAGTTATCTGTAATTCATCAGAAATGGTATAAATACAAACACCAACCGCAATTAGCATAAATAAAGTCTGTAAAGTATCTGTCCAAACAATAGTTTTAATTCCTCCTTTAAAAGTGTATAACCAAATCAATAAAATAGTTATAGTTACAGTTACCCAAAAAGGAATTCCATAAACATCAAACAATAAAAGTTGAAGTACGTTTGCTACTAAAAATAGACGAAAAGCAGCACCAATAGTTCTAGATAATAAGAAAAAAGAAGCACCTGTTTTGTATGAGTATTTGCCAAATCGATCTTCTAAATAGGTGTAAATTGATGTTAAATTAAGTCGATAATAAAGTGGTAATAATACCAATCCAATTACTGCATAACCAATTACATAACCTAAAACCATTTGCATATAACTCATGCTTTGTGCTTCTACCCAACCAGGAACAGAAATAAAAGTAACTCCAGAAAGTGAAGCTCCAATCATGCCAAAAGCCACTAAATACCAAGGTGATGAATTGTTTGCCTTAAAAAAAGTTTTATTATTGGCAGATTTTCCTGTGATATAAGAAATAAGAATAAGTACGGTAAAATAGCCTACTATTAATAAAATGATGTGAAGTGGTTGCATATTTAATTATGGATGATCAATTCTAAAACACGAATATAGTCTTTTGTCTTTTTTCTTGATTCTTTTTTCTATAGAAGTTGTAATTTTGCAAACTATGGATTTTTCATCGAAGATTTTAGAAAATGCAGTAAATGAAGTTTCTCGTTTGCCAGGAATAGGTAAACGAACAGCTTTGCGTTTGGTGTTGCATTTACTAAAACAACCAGCAGAAAATACAAAATATTTATCTGAAGCTTTGTTGCATTTAAGAAATGATGTAAAAACCTGTGAAAAATGTCATAATATTTCTGATACTGTTCTGTGTGATATTTGCCAAAACCCAAAAAGAAATCCAGAAATTGTTTGTGTTGTAGAAGATATTAGAGATGTAATGGCTATAGAAAGTACTGCACAATTTAAAGGATTATACCATGTTTTAGGAGGTAAAATATCGCCAATAGAAGGTATTGGACCTCAAAATTTACAAATAGATTCTTTGATTAATAAAGTTAAACAAGGAGAAATTAAAGAGCTTATTTTTGCATTGAGCTCAACTATGGAAGGTGATACTACCAATTTTTACATCTATAAACAATTGCAAAAATTTGATATTACAACATCTACAATTGCAAGGGGTATTGCAGTAGGAGATGAGTTAGAATATGCAGATGAGGTTACTTTGGGTAGAAGTATAATCAACAGAATTCCTTTTGAACAAAGTATAAAAAGTTAAAAGAGGTTTTATGGTTTTAAAACCTCTTTGTTTTATTAAATTTTGTTGTAAACACTAGTGTAGGTGTTTGTTACATTGTTGTAAGTATCGTAAGTTGTTAAGCTAAATGTACTATTGTTATTAGAGAAAGTAATTTCTATTATTTCTGTTTCTCCATCTCCATAATCAATTTCGTAATTTGTATTGCCTAAGTTTTCCCAAGTAAAACTAGAAGATTCACTTACACAGTTATCATTTTCATCGTTATAAAAACTTATTGTATTAGCCTGTGCGTTATCTGTAAAAGTAACAGTGCTTTGTAAAGAGCAAGAGTCACTTTCAGTTACGCCATTGTAAGTCTGAGAACTAACTTGCCATTTACCAACAATTGGGTCATCAGAAAGAGGGTTTTCATTAGATTCACAAGAAATTAAAAAAGCAGTTGCAATAAATAGATAAAGTAATTTTTTCATAATATTTTAGTTTTAAAATTATATAATAAAATTAACTATAAATGAGATTTCGTTTTATACCTATAAGTAAGTAAAATTAATATTAAACTCTAATTGTTAAAATAGGTTTTAAAGCTTTTTTAGATAAAGTTTTGGTTACACTTGCAGAAAATATATGAGATAATCCACTTCTGCCATGCGTGCTTAAACCGATTAAATCTGCATCTATATCTTTCGAAAAATTTAAAATTCCTTTGTTAATAGTGGCATCATTATAAATATTTATAGAATATTTTGGTAGGTCGAAATCTTTAATAAAGTTTGTGATTTTTTCTGTGGCTTCTTGTGTGCTTTCGAATCTAGAAGGCGTATTTACTTTTAATAAATGAATCTCGCTTTTAAAATGATTTGCAAAATCTAAAAACTTTTTAAATACCGCTTTTTTGTCTTCATTTTTAAAACTAGAAGCAAAAACTAAATTTCTCATTCTAAATTTTTCATTATCCCTCTTTACAACAATAACTGGTACTTTAGAGGTTCTTACTACCTTTTCTGTGTTAGAACCAATCAGTATTTCTTCAAAATTAGAATGCCCTTTAGAACCCATAACAATTAAATCAGCATTAATTTTATCAGCATATTTTAAAATACCTTCATGCGGATTTTGTAATTTAATTATATGATTTACTTCTGTTTTTTTATGAAAGAATTTCTCCTTAAATTCTAGCATACGTTCTCTAACTTTTCTTAAGTACAACATGCTTTCTGGAATGCTAAATTTACTGCTTGCTCCCATATCTACAACACCTGTAGGTAATTCTATCATATGTAAAAGGTAAACAACACTGTTAGATTTTTTAGCAATTCTTGCAGCCATTTTTGAAGCGTATTCAGATTTTTTTGAAAAATCGATAGGAACTAAAATTTTTTCCATAATAACAGTTTTTTAAGTTAAATGAATATGATATTTAAAGTTACAAAAATAATTGGATATAATTCAGTTTGTTAAATACTAAAGATTTCGTATATTTGCACCGATTTTAATAATAAATGAAGGATGCAGGGGACTTAAAGTCCCCTCTTTTTATACTCAAAATCAATATTTTTGAGGTGTTTATAAAAATTACAAAATGGATCAAAACAAAATAAAAGATTTAGTAGACGAAGCATTAGCCTTAAATGAAAGTTTATTTTTGATTGATTTATCAATATCTGTAAACAATAAAATTCAAGTTACTGTTGATGGAGATAATGGAGTTCCTTTAAGCGAATGCATTAGAATTAGTAGAAATGTAGAGCATAATTTAGATAGAGAAGAAGAAGATTTTTCTTTAGAAGTAACCACTCCAGATATTTCTCATCCATTAAAAGAAAAAAGACAGTACAAAAAGAATGTAAACAGAATTTTAAAAGTTAAAACTGCAGAACAAGAAGTAGAAGGAACTTTAACAGAAGCAGATGATGAAATAATTGTACTAAATTGGAAAGCAAGAGAGCCAAAACCAATAGGTAAAGGAAAAGTTACTGTGCAAAAAACAGCAACTATAGCATATAAAGATATTAAAGAGGCAAAAGTGAAGATTGTATTTTAAGTAAAGATGTAATGGAAAATATAGCGTTAATTGATTCGTTTTCAGAATTTAAAGATAATAAAAGTATAGACAGAGTAACATTAATGTCTATTTTAGAAGAGGTTTTTAGAGCTGCTTTAAAACGTAAGTTTGGTTCAGATGATAATTTTGATATTATTATTAACCCAGATAAAGGAGATTTAGAAATTTGGAGAAATAGAGTTGTTGTTGCAGATGGTTTTTCTGAAGATGATAATGAAGAGATAGAATTAGCTGAAGCAAGATTAATTGAGCCAGATTTTGAAATCGGCGAAGATGTATCTGAAGAAGTAAAGTTAATTGATTTAGGAAGAAGAGCAATTTTAGCATTACGTCAAAACTTAATTTCTAAAATTTACGAGCACGATAGCACAAACATCTTTAAACACTTTAAAGAATTAGAAGGCGATTTATACAGTGCAGAAGTGCACCATATTCGTCATAATGCAATTATTTTGTTAGATGATGATGGTAATGAAATTGTTTTACCAAAAAGTGAGCAAATTCGTTCAGATTTCTTTAGAAAAGGAGATTCTGTAAGAGGTGTTATAAAAACAGTAGAATTAAGAGGTAATAAACCAGCAATTATTTTATCTAGAACAGCACCAGCTTTCTTAAATAAATTATTTGAACAAGAAATTCCTGAGGTTTTCGATGGTTTAATTACTGTAGAAGGTGTTGCAAGAATACCAGGAGAAAAAGCAAAAGTAGCTGTAGATTCTTATGATGATAGAATAGATCCTGTTGGAGCTTGTGTTGGTGTAAAAGGATCTAGAATTCATGGAATTGTACGTGAGTTAGGTAATGAAAACATTGATGTTATCAATTATACTAAAAACGAACAATTGTTTATTTCAAGAGCATTGAGTCCTGCAAAAGTGACATCAATGGAAATAACAATGTATGAAGAAGAAAAAAATGGTAAAAAAGGACGAGTAAGTGTACTTTTAAAACCAGAAGAAGTTTCTAAAGCAATTGGTAGAGGTGGTGTTAATATTAGATTGGCTAGTGAGTTAACAGGTTACGAAATAGACGTTCAGAGAGAAGGTTTAGAAGAAGAAGATGTAGAGTTAACAGAATTTATCGACGAAATCGAAGATTGGGTTATTACAGAATTCAAGAAAATTGGTTTAGATACAGCAAGAAGCGTTTTAGAAACAAGCGTTGCAGAATTGGTTAAAAGAACTGATTTAGAAGAAGAAACGATTGTAGATGTTCAACGAATCTTAAAAGAAGAATTCGAGGACTAATTATAGTATATAAGTAAGGTAAAAAGTATATTTTTACAAAAATAAAGTTAAAAAGAATATATGTCTGAAGGCAAAACAATGAGGCTTAATAAAGTTTTAAGGGAATTAAACATTTCTCTTGATAGAGCTGTCGAATTTTTAGCAGATAAAGGTCATGAAATAGAATCAAGACCAACCACTAAAATTACGGGAGATGTTTATCAAGTTTTACTTGATGGCTTTGAAACAGATGCGAACAAGAAAGCCGCATCTAAAGAAGTAGGAGAGGAAAAACGTAAAGAGAAAGAAGCAATTCGTTTAGAAGCTGAAGCTAAGTTAGAAAAGAAAAGAGCAGAAGAAGCAAAGAAAGAAGAAATTCTTAAAGCCAAGGCAGATAGATTTGAGTTGAAAACTGTTGGTAAAATCGATATCGATAATGTTGGTAAAAAAGCTGTCGAGAAAAAAGAGGAAGTAAAAGAAGAACCTAAAGAAGAGGTTGTTGCCAAAACTGAACCTAAAATCGAAGTTAAAGAGCCAGTTAAGGTAGAAGAAGCACCTGTTAAAGAAACACCTGTAGTTGAAACTCCGAAAGAAGAAACACCAGTTGTAGAGAAACCAGTTGTAGAAGCACCTAAGGTTAAAAAGCCAGTTTCAGAAATTGAAAAAGCTGCATCTAAAGTTACTGAGAAGAAAAATGAAGTAAGAAAAGGCAATGCTAAATCAGAAGAAAAAACTGAAGAAGTTACTGCTGAAAATGCTGAATCTATTAAAACTCAGTATAAGAAATTAGATGGGCCAAACTTTACAGGTAAAAAAATTGATTTAAAACAATTTGAAAGACCTAAAAAGAAAAAACCAGAGGTTAAAAAGCCAGCTGCTGCAGATGCAAAGAAAAAGCGTAAGCGTATAAGCAAACCAAATACTTCTAGTAACAATAGAAGTAACCCAAATAATAGAGGTGGTCAAGGTAACAACAGAGGTGGTCAAGGTAATAATAGACCAGGATTTAGAGGTAGAGGAAACCAAAGAACACCTGTTAAAAAAGAAGAGCCAACAGAAGCAGATATTCAAAAACAAGTTAGAGAAACTCTAGAAAAGCTACAAGGAAAATCTTCTAAAGGTAAAGGAGCAAAATATCGTAGAAATAAAAGAGATGCTCACAGAGAGCAAACAGAAGCAGAATTAGAAGCACAAGCTTTAGACAATAAAATCTTAAAAGTAACTGAGTTTGTTACTGTAAGTGAGGTAGCAACAATGATGGAGGTACCTGTTACTCAGATTATTTCTTCTTGTATGATGTTAGGAATGATGGTAACTATGAATCAACGTTTAGATGCTGAAACATTAGTTATTGTTGCTGAAGAATTTAATTATAAAGTAGAATTTGTTGGTGCAGAAGTAGAAGAGTCTATTGAAGAAGTAGAAGATAAACCAGAAGATTTAGAAACTCGTGCCCCAATTATTACTGTAATGGGTCACGTAGATCATGGTAAAACTTCTTTATTAGATTATATAAGAAAAGCAAATGTAATTGAAGGTGAAAGTGGAGGTATTACACAACATATTGGAGCCTATTCTGTAAATGTTGGCGATCAAAAAATTGCATTTTTAGATACACCAGGTCACGAAGCCTTTACAGCAATGCGTGCTAGAGGTGCTCAAGTAACAGATTTAGTTATTATTGTAGCTGCAGCAGATGATGATGTAATGCCACAAACAAAAGAGGCTATTTCTCATGCACAAGCAGCTGGTGTACCAATTATTTTTGCAATTAATAAGATTGATAAGCCTAACGCAAATCCTGATAATGTAAAAACACAATTATCTCAAATGAATTTGTTGATAGAAGAATGGGGTGGAAATATCCAATCTCAAGATATATCAGCAAAAACAGGTCAAGGAATTGAAGAACTTTTAGAAAAGGTATTATTAGAAGCTGAAATTTTAGAATTAAAAGCGAATCCAAATAAAAATGCTGTTGGTACTGTAGTAGAAGCTCAGTTAGATAAAGGTAGAGGTTATGTAACCACAATCTTGGTTCAAGCTGGTAGCTTAAGAGTAGGAGATTATATTTTAGCAGGTAAACATAGTGGTAAAGTAAAAGCTATGTTTAATGATAAAGGTAAAAAATTAAAAGTAGCAGGCCCATCAACACCAGTTTCAATTTTAGGTTTAGATGGTGCACCACAAGCAGGTGATAAGTTTAATGTATTTGAAGATGAAAGAGAAGCAAAACAAATTGCCTCTAAACGTTCTCAATTACAACGTGAACAATCTGTTAGAACTCAGAAAACATTAACACTAGATGAAATTGGACGTAGAATTGCACTTGGTGATTTCAAAGAATTAAACATTATCCTTAAAGGGGATGTAGATGGTTCTGTAGAAGCATTAACAGATTCTTTCCAAAAATTATCAACTGAAGAAATTCAAGTTAATATTTTACATAAAGGTGTTGGAGCCATTACAGAAAGTGATGTGTTATTAGCAACAGCATCAGATGCCATTATTGTTGGGTTTAATGTAAGACCACAAGGAAATGCAAGAGCAGTTGCAGATAGAGAAGAAGTAGATATTAGAACTTATTCTATTATTTATGCAGCTATTAACGACTTAAAAGACGCCATGGAAGGAATGTTATCTCCAGAAATGAAAGAAGAGGTTGTTGGTAATGTTGAGATTAGAGAAATTTATAAGATTTCTAAAGTTGGTAACATTGCAGGTTGTATGGTAATGTCTGGTAAAATACAAAGAGATTCTAAAATTAGAATTATTAGAGAAGGTATTGTGATTCATGATGGTACTCTTACTGCTTTAAAACGTTTTAAAGATGATGTAAGAGAAGTTACTAAAGGATATGATTGTGGAATACAGATTAAAAATTTCAATGATATTGAACAAGGTGATATTATTGAAGCATATACAGAAGTTGCAGTTAAAAAGAAATTGAAATAATTTCTTTCTTTAAATAAAAAAAGACCAAAACTGATTTAGTTTTGGTCTTTTTTTATTTAAAGTTTCTTAGTTTCTAATTAAACTAAAATTACCAGCTTCTTCTATTAAATTGTTATCAATATCAACAATTTCTGCCCTAAACCAATAATTGTTTGTACTTAAACTTTTACCATTATAAGTACCATCCCAACCTAAAGAATCAAAATCTGTAATAGTACCAATAACTTTTCCATATCTATCAAATATCATTACACTAATAGACTTAAAAGCATTTGCATCAATCCCTTTAATATTCCAATAGTCATTATCACCATCACCATTTGGTGTAAAGAACTTTTTAAAACCAATTACAGTAATATCTGCTTCTACTTGTTGTTCGCAACTATTGATGTCTTTAACGTAAATGGTTCTTAAACCAGGTTCTACATTAGTAAATGTATAAGAAGTAGAGTTGCCGTAAAAAGTAATGTTATCTAAAGAAAATTCGTAACTACTATTTCCGGTTAAATAAACATCAACAATATTATTGGTTTCATCTTCTGTATTAACTTCAATATTATCAAAAGTGGGCTTATCAGGGTTTATAACTGAAAAACTCTTTGTGTTAGAACAAAGTAAACCATTTTCTGATTTGTATACAGTTAATGAAAATTCGCCAACAGCATCCAAAGTAAAATCTTGATTTATGCTAATAATATTACCAGTGTTATTTCTCCATTCAAAACGTTCATTTATATTATCAGCACTAATAATTACTGGGGGTTTTACACTTGGATCAAAACAAATGGTATAAGAATCTGCAATTGTTATTTTAGGTTCTGAATTTACAATTAAGTTTATAGGTTCTATACCTCCACAACCTAAAGATGTATCTGCTCTTACCCAAATTGTTGTTGTTGGAGATATAAATTTAAGCTCTCTTATTTCATTTTTATCGATTTCTGCACTATAAGTATCTGGATAAAAACGAAGGTTGGTACTTGTTGGTATTCCTAAATTAGTTCTAATTTCTTCTTCTTTAAGTTCTAAATTAAAGTTTCCATTTAAGCTATCATTTGGTAATGAACAAGTATATAAATTAGATATACTTTCAAGTTCTACAAAAACAGATTCGATTGTAAATTCAGCAAAATTAGAACATCCATAACTATTAAAAATTTTTGCATAAATGGTTTGTGGATGTTCTAATGTTGGTGTAATTTTCTGGATCTGCAATAGGATTATCACTTAAATAATCAGCATAATTTTCATAATAATATATTTCTAATCTATTACCAAGAGAAGTTAAATCATTACTAATGGTAGTTAAATTAAAAATATCTGTTCCATTATTGTCTAAATCGCATTGTACAATTTTTTGGTTATTATTTACTTGTGGTAAAGAGTAAATATTAATGTTTTTATTTACTGTAATTTGTCTATTGTTAATAGTAATTGTAGCTGTAATTTTATATTGTCCTGTTGATGTATATATGTGTTCTGGAGAAATTTCTGAAGATGTTGTACCATCTCCTAAATCCCATTCTGCAGCAGTAATTTTTGCATAGGTATCAACTTCAAAAATAATGTTGTTATTTATACAGCCTTTTTCGGTTAGAATTCTTGTTCTAAAGTAAGATTGTACAAAGTTGGGTAACCCTAAAATAGATCTTCCATTTTGTAAATCAACATAATTTTCATTAAAGTTAGCCAAAGTTTTATCAGAGGTTTTTGGGGGATTAATTTGACTTAAGTAATGGCCACCTTCTATTTCGTTTCTAGAGGTTGTCATATAAATATTACCATCACTAGCCAATTGCATATAATTTCCATTAGAATATACATCAATATTATCTGTAACATTAACTACTTGTCTATCATCTAAATCATCAGTTTTAAATTGAAAAATAATATTTTCTTGATTATTAGAGTTTATGGATTCTGCATATAGATATTTTGAATCTCGAGAAAACTCAATACCATGAGTTGTAGGAAATGGTCTAGAAGGAGTAAAGTCCTCAAAAACATTAATAATTTCTGTTGAGGTTATTTTTCCGGTTTCACTATCAAATTTTCCTAAATAAGCAGTAGAATTATTGCTCATTGCAATATATTCTCCATTAGGAGATATTTTTAATGATCCGTTATTCTCTAAAGTTTCTATTGGTAATTGTGATATAACTGGTGTTCGGTTAACTCCATTTTTATCTACTTTATATGCGTAAAAGGTATTAAAATTTGTACTTGCACTATCTTCTTTTCCATAAGTTAATACCCAAAAGTTTTTACCATCTTTGGCATGTACAGCAGCTAATTTTACTGAGACTAAATCATTAACTAAAGTGTTTTTTTTAAATACAGCTCCTAAACCTTTATTTTGTGATAAATCTACAATAGAAAAATATAAACCAGGACCTACATGATCTGCCAAAGGGTTATTTGTAATACCTTTTAAAGTGAATAAATAATATAGGTTTTCGTTTTCTGGATTAGGAATTACAATACAACTTTGCAAAACTTCAACATCACTACCTAGTTTGCCTCCATTAGGAATTCCATAGTGATATTTATTAAAAACAAAAATTCCTTGAGTATAAAAAAGTAAATTACCATTTTTATCTGATATTGTTGTACTTCCTTTTGGGGCATGCATTTCACTGTCGTTTATAACTACAGGTTTTCCATTAGCAAAATTTATATTAGCTAATTTACCAAAATACCAATTTTCAGTTTCTCTTTGCCCATAAGATAAATAAGTTATAAGCAGAAAAATTAGAACTAGTATTGTTCTTTTGTATAGCATAATTCTTTTTTGAGAATGATAAATTTTCTTTTTTGTTGATGTAAGGTTGATTAGTATCAGCAGGAATAAATGTAATCTTGTGTAAATAATAATCAGATGGTATTGATTTATTCTAACCCAATATTGACTATTTTTACGTTCATAAACAGCTAATAATCTTTGTCTTGCATCCTAAATAGGCTTCTAATTTAGAAAATAATTTTAATAACCCAAACCTTAGAGTATTTTTTAAGGTTTAATTATTTCTTATAAACCGAAAATTTTAGGGTTTTTAAATAATAGTTAAAAAGAAATTGAGATATTTTTTTTTTAAAAGTCTATTAGTTTCTAATTAAACTAAAATTACCAGCTTCTTCTATTATATTATCTTCTTTATCAATAATTTCTGCTTTAAACCAATAATTGTTTGAGATTAGGCTTTTACCATTATAAGTACCATCCCAACCTAAAGAATTAAAATCTGTAATTGAACCAATAACTTTTCCATATCTATCAAAAATCATTACACTAATAGACTTAAATTCGTTGGCATCTATCCCTTTAATATTCCAATAGTCATTATCTCCATCACCATTTGGTGTAAAGAACTTTTTAAAACCAATTACAGTAATATCTGCTTCAACTGGTTGTTCGCAATCATTTATATCTTTAACATAAATAGTTCTTAAACCAGGCTCTACATTAGTAAATGTATAAGAAGTTGAGTTACCGTAAAAAGTAATATTATCTAAAGAAAATTCGTAATTACTATTTCCGTTTAAATAAACTTCAACAATATTATTGGTTTCGTCTTCTGTGTTTACTAAGATGTTACCAAAAATGGCTTTTTCAGGATTTACAACTGTAAATGTTTTGGTGTTAGAACAAAGTAAACCATTTTCTGATTTGTAAACAGTTAATGAAAATTCACCTACAGCATCCAAAGTAAAATCTTGATTTATACTGATAATATCACCAGTGCTATTTCTCCATTCAAAACGTTCGTTTATACTATCTGCAGAAATAATTACAGGCGGTTTTACACTAGGATCAAAACAGATGGTGTAACTATCTGCAATATTTATTTTAGGTTCTGTATTTACAATTAAATTTATAGGTTCTATACCTCCACAACCCAAAGAAGTATCTGCTCTTACCCAAATTGTTGTTGTTGGAGAAACAAAATTAAGCATCCTTAATTCATTTCTATTTGTTTGTGCGCTATTTGAATCTGGATAAAACCTGAGGTTTGTAGTTGTAGGTATCCCTAAATTAGTTCTTATTTCTTCTTCTTTAAGTTCTAAGCTAAAACTACCATTTAAGCCATCATTAGGCAAAGAACATGAATACATATTAGAAATATTATCTAACTCAACAAACAACGATTCTATTGTGAATTCTGCTAAGCTAGAGCAACCATAACTATTAATCATATTTGCATAAATAGTTTGTGGATTACTGATGTTGGTATAATCTTCTGGATCTGCTATAGGATTATCATTTAAATAATCTGTATAAGTTTCATAATAATATATTTCTAATCTATTACCAAAAGGTGTTATATCATTACTAATAGTTGTTAAATTAAAGCTATCTGTACCATTATTATCAAAATCGCACTGTACAATTTTTTGATCATTTATAACTTCAGGAGGTGAGTAAATAGTAATGTTTTTATCTACAGTTATTTGTCTATTGTTTATGGTGATTGTTGCAGTAATTTTATATTGCCCAGCAGAAGTATATATATGTTCTGGGTAAACTTCTAAAGATGTTGTGCCATCACCAAAATCCCATTCTGCAGCAGTAATATTTGCATAGGTATCTACTTCAAAAAAAAGCTTATTGTTTATACAATCATCTTCTGCTATTACTCTTGTTCTAAAGTAAGATTGAACAAAGTTAGGTAAACCTAATATTGATTCTGCAGATAATAAATCAATAGTATTTTCATTAAAAGTAGCCAAAGTTTTATCTAGAGATTTTGGGGGTACAATTTGACTTAAATAATTACCACCTTCAGTCTCACTTTTAGATGTTGTTAAGTAAATATTTCCATCCTTAGCCAATTGCATGTAATTTCCATTTGCATAAGCATCAATATTATCTGTAACATGAACTACTTGTCTATCATCTAAATCATCAGTTTTAAATTGAAAAATGGTGTTATTTCCATTGGGTATGTTTACAGATTCTACATAGACGTGTTTTGAATCTTGCGAAAATTCAATTGCGTGTATAGTTGGAAATGGCCTAGGAGGAAAAAAACCTTCTAAAACACTTAAAAAATCTGTTGAAGTTATACTACCAGTTTCAGTATTAAAATTGGCAAATATAGCAGTATTATTATTGCTCATTGCTATGTATTCTCCATTAGGAGATACTTTTAAAGCTCCATTATTTTCACTAGCAGGAATAGTTATTTCTGATGTAACTGGAGTTCTATTTACTCCTGTTTCATCAATTTTATATGCATAAAATGTATTGTAATTAATACTAGATGAATTTTCTTTACCAAAAGTAATAACCCAAAAAGACTTACCATCTTTAGCATGTACAGCTGTAAGTTTTTCTGACGCTAAAGAAGTTAATGCTGTATTTTTTTTTGTTACTGCACCTAGGCCTCCATTTTGTGATAAATCTATTGTTGAGAAATATAGACCTGGAGCTATTGCAGCACCCAAAGGAGGTGTGTCATTAGTAACTTTTAAAGTAAAAAGATAATAGATGTTTTCATCATCTGGATTTGGAATAATAATACAACTTTGCAATACTTCATCATCACTTGCTAATAAAGCACCATTTTGCATTCCGAAATGATTTTTATTAAATACATAAACACCATCCGTATAAAATAATAAGTTTCCATTTTTATCAGAAATTGAGGTACTACCTTTTGGGGTAGATAAATTTCCATCATTTATTACTACAGGTTTTCCGTTTGCAAAATTAAGACTAGCTAAATTACCAAAATACCAATTATCAGTTTCTCTTTGTCCGTAAGTAAAATAAGTTATAAATAAACAGAGTAGAACTAAAGTTGGTCTTTTGTATAGCATATTTTTTATTTTCTCATTAGAGAGAAATTTCCTTTTTTATTAATAATTGGTCTGCCCGAATTTTCAGGCGGTACAAGTGTAATATTATACCAGTAATCATCAGAAGGAAGTAGTTTGCCTTGATACATTCCATCCCAACCTTGGCTGTCTATAGGTTCTTGTGCCACTAATTTACCATATCTATTAAAAATATTGATACTCGCATTCGGATAAAATGTTTTATTGGCTCCTTTTACAACCCAAGTGTCATTATAACCATCTGCATTTGGAGTAAAATATTTTGGAAATTGAATTACAGAAACCTCTAAGGTTGTGTCTGGTGAACAACCATTTTTATCATTTACAATAATGGTGTAAATTCCGCCTTCTAAATTTTCGAAAAGAGGATCGTCTTGAAAACCAATCATTGGTGTTCTTTCGTTATTTTCTGTGGTGTTTATTATTGCAAATTGATAATCTCCAGGACCTAAACTGTTATTGATAACATCAATAGAAATGGATAAATTATCTTCGTCGCTACTAATATTGTTAGATTCATCAATTATGGTGATAAAACTGCTTTCTAAAGTAGCAATGTTAGATGCATTTACTTCAATAGTTTCTACTCTTTCACAAAAAGTACCATTGGTTGTTGTAGCTGTAACTGTATATTTACCAGCAGTTGTTACATCAATAT
>NZ_JAHKQL010000022.1:39306-220660 GCF_018861005.1 Polaribacter vadi | reverse complement strand
CCATATTTCAGGACAAGACAAGTTTTTAAACGACTTGAAATATTAAATATTAATTGGATGACAATTCAACCAGATTTAGATGGAATAAAAAAAGAAGTTGAAAGAAAAAAAATAAATCACTAAGCACAACACCGTATATAATTTATTGCTGGTTTTAGCTCACTTGGGAAATTCCTCCGGAATTTCGCCGTTCGTGTTTTATTTACTAAATTCACCGCTTAAACAACGCAACAAAGCTTATACAACAACGTTGTACACAATTACCAAAATGAACTTTCCTGAAATAGGTTGACCAAAAAATTAAGCAATTAATTACAGTCACTTATGAAAACAAAAAATGAACACTGGCGAAAAAAAAGCTACCAAAAAGCAACTTTAGAAACCAAACTTTTAGTCGTTGACCAAATTCTTAGCGGTCAACTATCCAACAATCAAGCCTCAAAAAAATATGACGTTCCTAGAACAACTATTTCCTATTGGTTAAGAAAATACAGTACCTTAGTACAACAAAATACAGGTATGAGTAAAAACGATGAGATTAAAAAGTTAAAGGAAAAGGTTGAAGAACTTGAGTTTGTAAAAGACTTTCAACAAGACATTATCGCTGATATGGAACTTATTACAGGAGTCGATATGTCAAAAAAGTCATTGCCCAAAACATTAGCAAAAGAGATAGAACAAAAGAAAAAACAGCGTATAAAAGAAAATGGCTCTATGGATGTTTTGGGATCTCTAAACAAGCCTTCTACAAAAGGCTAAAAACGCAACAGAAAAAAGAAAGCGATCATCAAAAAATGATTAAAATGGTTAAGGACTATCGTAAAAAAGTAGGCTCTAAAACTGGTGGAATTAAGCTACATAAAGAACTAAAACAGGACTTTATAAACGCTGATATTAAAATTGGTAGAGACAAGTTCTATCGCTTCGACTAAATAATCTTTTGATTCCTAAACAAAAAAATTACATCACAACTACAAACTCAAATCATATGTACAAAAAATATAAAAACCTGGTAAAAGATCATGTCCCTATTCGTCCTGAACATCTATGGGTTTGCGATATCACTTATATTAAAACGCAATATGGTCATAATTACTCAGCCATTGTTACAGATGCTTATTCTAAGCAAATTATGGGCTACAAACTCAATAACCATATGAGAACATCGCTTTGCATCGATGTACTTGCTATAGCCATTAAAAACAGAAAATATCCTGATAAAAAGCTTATCCATCATTCTGACAGAGGATTCCAGTACTGCAATCCTAAATACACTCAATTCGCTGAAAAAAATGGAATTATAATGAGCATGACAGAACAATATGACCCTTATGAAAATGCTGTCGCTGAAAGAATTAATAGAACGCTTAAGTATGAATATGGATTAAAACAAAACATTAAAAACACTGAATTAGCTTAAAAAATGACACAACAAGCAGTCTATATTTATAACAATTTGAGAACTCATTTTAGACTAGATCTCAGAAAACCTGCAGAAGTGCATCTAAATCCTAATATCAAATACAAATCCTATCGAAAAAATAATGTAAATTTACCTGAACTTAAGATTTAAGAACAGAACTAGTTCAAACTATTTTTTGCCTTCTAAACGGCTAAAAAATAATCTTTGAACGTCTAAATATTAACTAAAAAGTGTCAACCTATATCAGTATAATACATTATTTGAATGATTTTGAAAAAACACTACGTTAATTATAGTGCTTTTTATTTTCTGATAAAATCTTTATGTATTTTTGCAAAATGATTAAAAACGATACTATTATTGCTTTAGCAACACCTGCAGGAGTTGGAGCAATTGCTGTAATTAGACTTTCTGGAGAAAATGCAATAACAATTGCTGATGCTTTTTTTAAATCTATTAGAAAAGGAAAAACATTAAAAAACCAGAAATCTCATACCATTCATTTAGGACATATTGTTGATAATAATAATAATAATATTGTTTTAGATGAAGTTTTAGTTTCTGTTTTTAAAAATCCAAATTCGTATACTGGCGAAAATGTAGTTGAAATTTCTTGCCATGGTTCTAGCTTTATTCAGCAAGAAATTATACAATTGTTTTTACAAAATGGTTGTAGAATGGCTGATAATGGTGAATTTACTATGCGCGCTTTTTTAAATGGTAAAATGGATTTATCACAAGCAGAAGCTGTTGCAGATGTTATTGCTTCGAATTCAGCTGCCAGTCATCAAATGGCAATTCAGCAAATGAGAGGTGGAATTACAAACGAACTTAAAGAATTAAGAGGTCAGTTATTAGATTTTGCAGCTCTAATAGAATTAGAACTTGATTTTTCTGGTGAAGATGTAGAATTTGCAGATAGAACTCGTTTTAAAGAATTAGTATCAAAAATAACCTTGGTTTTAAAACGTTTAATTGATAGTTTTTCTTTTGGTAATGCCATGAAAAATGGAATTCCTGTAGCCATAATTGGCGAACCAAATGTTGGAAAATCTACTTTATTAAATGCACTTTTAAATGAAGAAAAAGCCATAGTTTCTGATATTGCTGGTACAACAAGAGATGCCATAGAAGACGAAATTATTATTGATGGTGTTGCTTTTCGATTTATAGATACAGCAGGTATTAGAGAAACAAAAGATGTTGTAGAAAGTATTGGTATTAAAAAAGCTTATGAAAAAGCAGAAAATGCACAACTCATTATTTTCTTAGTAAACTCACAGAAATTTAGAGAAGAAAATACAACGTTTAAAACTGAAATTGAAACTTTAAAAAAGCGTTTCGAAAATAAAAAAATTTTAGTGATTGCCAATAAATCAGATTTAATTTCTTCGGATGAAACTGCTACTCTAAAATCAAAAATTGAAAATTTAATTTTGTTATCAGCAAAAAACAAAACAGGAATTGATACCCTTAAAAATGAATTAACTTCTTTGGTTAATATTGGTGCTTTAAGTAATAATGAAACCATTGTTACCAATTCTCGTCATTTTGAAGCGTTAAATAATGCTTTAATAGCAATAACTTCAGTACAACAAGGTATTGATTTAGAAATTTCTACGGATTTATTTTCTATAGACATTAGAGAATGTTTGCGTCATTTAGGTGCAATTACTGGAGATTATGATGTAGATAAAGATATTCTAGGCCATATTTTTTCTAATTTTTGTATCGGGAAGTAAATAAGTCAAACAAAAGAAACTAAAACCAAACAACATATTTATAATCAAAAATTTAAATAAAAAATTTTATAGTAATTTTCTTTTACTTTACTTTTATAAGTGAATATAGGAAGCTATAATCCACCTCAAAATTCAATTTAAACATTGAAGTGTAAAAAATCTACCTCATATAAAAATTACTTTAAAAAAAATGGTTACCTGTCTTTTTTGTTTTTTTTCTCTTTTACTTTCCTCCAATCAAGATTATCTTCTAAATCTACATGTGCGTGATAATCTATATTTCCGCTAACAAAAGCAATAAACTCATCAAAACCTTGTAATGTTGGATTGTATTCTTTTGAGTAACTTAAATACCATTTACCAAATAAAGCTGTGTTATAATTATGCTTTTAAAATTCTTCAGCTATTGTAATTTCATTTAAACTTAACCTTACATCTCTATATTTTTTGCAGTAATAACAGCCTATAGTGATAATCAATATGAAAATATATTTATTTAATTACATCTAAAATGAAACTTAATTTATAATTCCTTCAATTTGCTTCCAACCTTTCATACCTTCATTTTTTTGAATAGATCCAGGTGTGCTTCTTCCATCCAAAATAATCTTTTTAAGTGCTGCTTTTAATTCTGCAGCTACCTCAGGAAAACTTGTAATTACATTTTTGGTTTCTCCTATATCGTCTTTTAAATTATATAATTGCATATCTGGTAAACTTAACTTTTCCCTTTTAACATCTCTTGGATTTGGGTAACTCCATCCTCCAGAACCTTGACAAGCGATTAATTTCCAATCTCCTTTTCTAATTCCAAAAGAACCATCTACTGAATGCAGTACAGTATAATCACGAATATCAATATTATTTTTACCTGAAATTAATGGCAACATACTATAACTATCTTCCCCTTCAGAATCTTTGGTTTTGTAACCTACGATATCAGCACTTGTGGCAAAAAAATCTGTGGTAGAAATAACTTTATTTGAGCTCGAATTTTTCAAAGCTTTATGTGGCCATTCTACTATAAATGGCACATGCAGTCCTCCTTCATAAATATCAGATTTTGTTCCTTTAAATGTATAGCTTGGATCGTGATTTACTTTGGCTAATTCATCAAAATTTGCTCTTGGTGAACAGCCATTATCACTTGTAAAAACTAACATTGTATTTTCTGAAATACCTTGCTTTTTTAGCGTTTCTCTAATTTGACGCACAACATCATCAACTTGCATCACAAAATCTCCATACATATTGGTGTTACTTTTTCCTAAAAATTCAGTTGTTGGTAAAATTGGTGTATGAGGTGCTGGTAAAGGAAAGTACAAAAAGAAAGGTGATTTTCCATTTGCATTTTCATCAATATAACTAATTGCTTTATCTGTTAAATCTTGTAATACATTGGTATGATTAAAGTCGTCTGATGTAAGCCCTTTTCTCCATTTTCCTTTTTCATCAACAGAAACTGTAGTTTTGGTTGGCTCCGTGGTTGGTTTATTATTTTCAACATACACATAAGGAGCCATATCTAGAGATCCACAAAAACCAAATGTATAATCAAAACCATGACTGTTAGGTCCATTTTTTATAGGTTTACTAAAATCTACTTCTGGTTTTGCGTTTAGTTTATCTCTACTAAATTTTGAATCTTCTTTTGTGATTTCCCAATCCCAACCTAAATGCCATTTTCCAATAAATGCTGTGCTATATCCTTGGTTTTTTAACATCTCTGCAACAGTAGTTCTTTCTTGTTTTATGAGCGATTTTGAGTAGCCACTAACCACAAAACTCTTTAATTCTGTTCTCCAATTGTAACGACCTGTTAAGATGCTATATCTTGTTGGTGTACAAACTGCTGATGATGTATAAGCATTTGTGAATTTCACCCCATTGGCGGCCATTTTGTTTAGATTAGGAGTAGGAATTTTTCCTTCAGAATTAAAGGATTGTACATCACCATAGCCTAAATCATCCGCCAAAATATAGATGATGTTTGGATTTTTATTTTTGTTTTCTGGTTTTTCTTTTGTCTCATTATTTTTGGATTGACATCCGAATAAAACAATTGATAAAAAAACAATTAATACAAACTTAATATTCATGGATTTCTTTTTGATGTCATTTCCCCTCATTGGGTTATGATGGTTTCTGACTTAGGAATAAAAATTATTTTTTAAGCGTTTCTCTTTCTTTAGAAAAGGTATTTGCTGGTGGATTTTCTGGTAAAGTATTCTGAAACAATTCTATTTTTTTTATTAAAGCTTTTACTTTCTCGGGATGATCTACAGATACGTCATTTTGTTCAGCCCAATCTTTGCTGATATCGTATAATTCTGTGCGATTCCTTTTTTTATTAATCAACAATTTCCAGTTTTGATCTTGTATTCCTGCACTTGGCCAAAAATATGGACGATTACTAGAAAAACGCCAATCCCAATAAATAGGTTTTTCACGATTATATTTTTCCCCTTTTATAGCTGCAACAATACTTTCACCATCTGGTTTGTAACCTTCAGGATAATCTGCACCTGCTAAATCCATAAAGGTTGGTAATAAATCTACTGCAGACATTTGAGTTGTTTTATCAACTTTTCCTACAGGAACTTGACCCGGCCAACGTACAATAAAAGGAATACGTACACCACCAGCAAATAAAGAGCGCTTGCGTCCTTTAAGTCCTCCATCTTCACCAACTGAATAATACTCTCCCATACCTGGTCCTGTAGAATTATCTTCTGTTCTCTTTTTAGTACCTGTTATTTCAGGACCGTTATCCGAAGAAAATAATACTAAGGTATTATCATCTATCCCCAATTCTTTTAAGGTATCAAAAAGTTCGCCTATTCGTGCATCGTACTCAGCAACTACAGCTGCATAAACCTGTTTTTGATCCTCTAAATGTGCATATTTGTCCATATACTTTGCTTTGGGATAATGAGGAGTATGTGTTGCATGAATCCAAGCATTTATAAAAAACGGTTTGTCTTTATTGCGTTTTGCGAAATCTATTGTTTTATGTAGTGTTGAGTCTACTTGCATTTGATGTAATCTACCTGCAATATTAAATGCACCATACTCATCATAACCATATTCTAATGGAGTAGGCGCGTCTTCTACATGCGTATTTGTAAGGTGCCATTTACCAAAATGAGCGGTTGTATAACCCGCATTTTTTAACATACGTGGTAACATTGGTGCATTGGTATCTAACCAATCTGGCATTTTTCTTTTGGCATGAGATGCTACAGAAGCAAAATGACCATGTACAGATTGTCTTGCTGGAAATTGCCCTGTAACCATACCAACCCTACTAGGTGAACATACTGGATTTACCACAGAAAAATTTTGAAAATCGATACCATCAGCAGCCATTTTATCTAAATTTGGTGTCTCACAAAATGTACTTCCATGGATTCCTAAATCTCCATAACCCCAGTCATCAGCAAAAATAAAGATGATGTTGGGTTGTTTTTTTGAAGTGGATTTATTTGTTTCTGCCAATGTTTTGGTTTCTGTTTTATTCTTGCAACTTTGAAAAGCTAACATTGAGATAAAAAAGAGTGTAATTAATTTAATAATTTTCATGATGTATATTTTAATAAAAGGATTCAAATCTATATTTTTTCAGTACTCTATAATGATAAATTTTGTCACTTATCTATCAATTTAAATATTGAAACTAAAAAGTGTTCTGCAAAAATTTATGTAAAAAAATATTAAATAAAACCTGCATCATAAAATACAGGTTTTATAAAAGCTATTTTTTAATGATACGAATTGTTTTTTGTTCGTGATCGCTTAAAATTTTCATAAAATAAATTCCAGCTTTAAACGAACTCATGTTAAAATTTGAATTGTATTTTTCATGTTGTAACAATTGTCCTAACTTATTATAGATGTATATTGTAGTGTTTTCATTCTTTAAACCTTGTATATATACTTTACCAGTTGTTGGGTTAGGATATACTGACAAGTTAGTAGTATTTATGGCATCATTTATAGATAATGTTTCACCAGTAGATGTAATTACTAATCTTGGTTTATCAGTATCTGTAACTGCTACTTCTTTACTATAAATACCATTAGTGATTTCCATATCTTTAGAAATAACTTTAATTGACAACAATTCATTTTCTTGCATTTGTGAAAGGACTGTACTTGTAATATCCCACTCAATTACTTGACCAGAATTAGAAACTTCACCTAAAGAAACGCCACTTGTAGGGGCATTATTCCAAGTAATAGTATTCTCTGTCCAATTATCATCAACCAAGAAAGCTTCAAAATTTCTAGTATCTTCTGTAACCTCATCTAAAGTAAGTCTAAATTTAGCTGTTTCTACATCTGAAAGCAAGCTTAAATCGAATTTCACATAGGAATGACGATTTAAATCTACAGGATCATCTCTAACAATTAATTTTACTCCACCATAATTTTTTGTAGCAAATCTATCCCATGTATAAGCATCTTCTGTTAGATAAATGGTTACATCAGTATCTATAGCATCTTCTTGAACAGTCATTTCTATTTGACCGTAAACTGCAGAGCCATCAACAGCTGTTGCTTTTACTGTAACTGTTCCTAAAGCATTTCCTGTTAAATATCCTTCAGTTGTAATGGATGCAGAACCTGTTCCATTAATCACAGACCAATTAACACTAACATCATCAGCATCTGCAGGTAATACTGATACTTTCATTGGTAAGGTTGTTCCTAGTTGTATTGCATTAACTCCATTTAAGCCATACACATCAATGGATTGTACAAGCGGATTCGTAACTACCTGAATAGAGACTACTCCTGAAATTCCTGAATTGTCTGTTGCTGTTGCATATATAGTAACAGCCCCATCATTATAACCTACAAACACACCATTTTCATCAATAGTACCTAAACCTCCTACTGGATCTAATGACCAAACGACATTTTTTATAGAGGCATCTTCAGGTAAAATAAATGCTTCCATTTGCAATTCTTTTCCTACCTCAACAGTTGTAATTCCTCCTATTCCTTGAACCGTAATAGAAGTAACAGGTGTTATTTCACTAACGGTAACTTCTGTTTGAGAAGTAACTTCTGAACCGTCTTTAGCAGTAGCAGTAACTATTACAGTTCCAATAGCAGTTCCTGTTAACACGCCATTATCATCTATATTTGCAGATCCAGTACCATTTGTAACAGACCAAGAAACACTTTTATCAGCTGCATCTTCTGGTAAAACAGAGACTGTCATTTGAATTGAATTGTTCTCATAAACCACTAAATCATCTTCAAAAGACAAGGAACTAACCAATATAGGACCATGTATTACTGTATATATTTCTGAAGCATCTAAAGCTGTATTGTAAATTCTAAAATCATCTAAAGTACCATTGTATGCAGCACCTATAACAGCAAAGCTATCGCCGGTATTAATACTTCTTACAGCTCCTGCAAGTCTTGCAGCTGTAATTAATTCACCATCTAGATATAATAATAAATCATCTGATTGCGGATCTGCTATACTTGGTAAAACCACTGCAAAATGATGCCAATCTGAAGAAAGTGATAAATTATCTACTCCCCATTTAAAACCACTCACAGCCACGCTAAACTCATTAAGGTTTCCTATAATTTCAAAACGTTCACCAGTTGCTTCTGTACCATAATTAAAGATACTTCCTGTTGTAGATGTTGTGTTAAACCAGCCTGTAATTGTACGTGCAGCTCCTCCTTTTGGGAAATCTTCAATATGATTTATTAAATCGATTTGATCATTATCATCATCTAATAACAATGAATAATCTCCTTCCTTTACACCAGAATTGACAAAAGTTGGTTCACCAACTAAAGTTCCATGATTGTCTCCAATTTCATCATTCAAATTATTTTCAAAAAGATATTGAGAAACAATTCCTGGTACTGGAGCTGGAGCTATAGATTCTATATAGTTAATTGTACCTCTTACATTACCATAAATTTGAAAATTAATTTCTTTTGAAACATTTAAACTAGCACCTTCTTCTATTAAAAGATCTCTTACACTTGAGTCTGAAGCTACCAGAATTGAATCTCCTGCTTTGATGACTACATCTGATGTTGACGAAGGTAATTGACCACTTGACCAATTTGCAGCATTATCCCAGTAATTTGTATTAAAGGAACCATCAAACCTGTATTCTTCTTTAAAATAAGCTCCTATAGGTCTAATATATGACTCGTAATCTGGTTTTTGAGATTGCTGCATACGCTCGTCTATAATCTTAAACATTTCAAATTCTTGTTGCGTAATTGACCCCAAACTAATTGTATTTGCAAAACTATGAGCTGCACCTGCATCTGTTAACGTTCTTACAAAACGATATGCTTGTTCAGCATCAAACAAAACAGGAAAGTTATCTGAGTTTGGACTTGTCCAGTTTTGACGAACAGGAGTCCAAAAATGTCTTAGTATTTTTTTATCATTCAGTGCTACCCAAGGTGCATTTTTTGTTTCTTCCAAAGTCAATTCTTCATACGCCCAAGAATTTGGAGCTGCTCCTGTAGCAAGTGGAGTTGGGTGACCTGCTGTAAAATCATTGTAATCACCACCTGTAGGCCATAAATTTACAACTTTATGATTTGTAGGCATATCAATACCATTTGAAGCTACTGTTTTGTCAAAATATTTTTTCCCATAATTTACTGTAATTGCAAAATTAGGATTTACCTCCATTAGCATATTTACAAAACCAGTTGGACCTCCAGGAAGTGCAACTGCATGATCTACCCAAAAACCATCTACCAAACCTAAATCATTAAATCTTTCTACATATCCTTTAACTAAATGTTTCCAAGCAGCAGCTTCTGCTCCATCAAAATTTTCGTTATAATAAGCTTCCCAAGCAGCTTTGTATTCTGCATTGTTTGGTGTACCTCCACTAGCAGAAGGACCATCTGATGCAATGTATAAAATCACTTTTTTACCACTGTCTTTAAAAGCCTTTAATACATCTAAAATAATTTGTTCGTTTTCTATTGAAGGAACAAAATCTGGATGAATCTCGTTGGCAATGTCTATGTATGGATGATCCCTTAAAGTAAAATGATATCCATGTGCATTGTTGGTTAAATTAGAAATTACGTAACCCACAGTTTTTAAAGTATCAGCTATTTGCTTTATTCCATTGTAATAGTTTGCTCCTGCTGCAACTGCTGCATCTAGTTTAGAACCTCCTTGTATTGCAAATCTTACTCCCCATTTTCCAGACATCCAAGAAGCTGTACTTTCTGAACTTGAAGGGGTTGCTTGTTGTACTGTAAACTTTTCAGAATACGTTTTAACTTCATTACCTTCTGTATCTTTTATACTTCCAACAATACTAATATGATGGCTTTCTTCTGTATCACGACTTTTTAATACTACATCATAGCCAGTACCGTTTTGAGAAAGGGTAAGATAAGTTGCATCTGTTGCATTTTCTAATGATAAATCTAATTGATATGAAGCATCAACAGATATTGAAAAATCATTTTTTATTGAATTTTGAGTGTCTCCATCTGCATAGGTTTCTATAACAGTTTGACTAAAAATTGCTGTATGAAGAAGCAATAAAGTCAGTATCCAAAACTGTGTTAAATACTTGTTTTTTATTATTTTATTTTTCATGGTTTAGTTTATTATATTTCAATTTCAATCAATTATTTTTTAATAATCTTATGTATTTTTTGTTCTTGTTGATTTAAAATTTTTACATAATAAATCCCTGGTTTTAATGCACTCAAATTTATACTAGATTTGTACGTTTCTTGTTGCAATAGTTGCCCTACGTTGTTATATACAGACACAAAAGTTTGTGTATTATCTAATCCGTTTATATAAACATAACTTGTAGTAGGATTAGGATAAACAACAATATTATTGACATCAACATGGTTGTTGTCTGTTGATAATGTCATTTCATTGGTTATTATTCTAGGTTTATCAACATCAATTAACGCAGCTTCTTTACTATATATAGTATTAGTAATACTCACATCTTTAGAAACAACCATAATTGAAAGGATACCATTATCATCTATTTCTGAAAGTACAACATCAGTTACATCCCATTCTATTATCTGACCATTGTTAGTAGCTGTACCTAAAGATGTTCCACTTACTGGTGCATTATTCCAATTAATACCATTTTCTGTCCAATTATCATTAGTTACTAAAAAAGCTTCATAATTCCTAGTAGTTCCTGGGTCTGTAAATAATGTTAATCTAAACTTAGCCGTATTTACATTCGAAAGTGAGTTCAAATCAAATTTCACAAATGAATGTCGATTCAAATCTGAAGGATCATCTCTAACAAGTAATTTTTCCTCACCATAATTTAAAGTAGGAAACCTGTCCCATACATAAGCATCTGCAATTGTATAAATGGTTTCAGGAGTATTTATAGCTTCATCTTGTACAGTAATTTCTTTTTGTCCAAAAACACCTGAACCATCGTTAGCTATTGCTTTAACAGTTACTGTACCAGTTGTTACACCAGTTATCAATCCTGAAGAATCTATTGTTGCTGAACCTGTATTATTTATAACAGACCAAGTTACACTTGAATCATTGGCACTATTTGGTAAAACCAGAGCCTCCATTTGAAGTGTTGCTCCTACATCAACAGAACTAGTACCATTTACACCTGATACTGCAATTGAAGTTACTAACGAAGAAGAAGATGAATTTGTACAAATTAGTTGAGGTTTATCAGCATCAGTTAATGCGACTTCTTTACTATAAATATTATTTGTAATTTCTGAATCTGTTGAAACAATTTTAATTGATAAAACATCATCATCTGACATTTGTGAAAGTACTGTACTGGTAACATCCCACTCTATAATTTGTCCATTATTAGTTGTTACACCAAAAGACACCTCACTATTTGGAGCATTAGACCAGGTTATACCATCTTCTGTCCAACTATCATTCGTTACTAAAAAAGCTTCATAATTTCTTGTTGATGAAGGAATACTACCCTCTAAAGTAATTCTAAACTTTGCATTATTTATGGATGAAAGTCTACTTATATCAAATTTAACAAATGAAACACGATTCAAATCTGAAGGGTCATCTCTAACTATTAATCTAACTGTACCATAATTATTTGTAGGCCATCTATCCCAAACATAAGCATCTGCAGTTGTGTAGATAGTTACATCCGTATTTACAGCATCTTCTTGCACTGTAATTTCTTTTTGCCCATAAACTGCAGATCCATCAGTAGCAGTTGCTGTAACAGTAATTGTTCCTAAAGTTTGCCCTGTTAATAAACCTGTTGCATTTATAGTTGCTGAACCTGTACCATCAGCAACAGACCATACAATACTAGGGTCATTTGCATCAACAGGTAAAATTGAAGATTGCATTTGAAGCGTATGTCCTAATTGCACAGCATTCACTCCATTTGAACCAAATACACTAATAGATTTTACAAGTGGCTTGGTAACAACAGTAATAGATACCAAACCTTCAACCCCTGAATTATCTGCTGCTTTAGCATGGATATAAACAGTTCCATCATTACTACCAATAAACACACCATTTGAATCTATAGTTCCATCTCCTCCTTCTGGTTCTACCTCCCAAATGACTTCTTTTATGGATGCATTTTCTGGTAATACAAAAGCTTCCATTTGTAGTTCTGCTCCAAGTTCTACAGCCATAATCCCTCCAATTCCTTGAACTGATATAGAAGTAACAGGATTCAATTCACTTACTATTACTTCTGTTTGAGTAGAAATGTTAGTACCATCATTAGAAGTAGCTGTAACTGTTACAGTACCAATATTAACACCTGTTAATATTCCGTTTTCATCTATAGTTGCTGAACCTGTACCATCTAAAACAGACCAAGTTACACTCTGGTTATCTGCATTTTCAGGTAAAACTGACAATTCCATTTGTATGGTATTATTCTCAAAAACTTCTATTGTATTATCATCAAAAGATAATGAAGAAACTAATACTGGACCTGTAAATATTTTGTTGATTTCTGAAACATCTAAAGCTGTGTTATAAATTCTAAAATCATCTAAATAACCATTAAAACCTACCCCTATAATTGCAAAAGTATCGCCTGTAATTAAATCTTTAGGATTCCCTGCAAGTGTAGATGATGTAATTAATTGACCATCTATATATAATAATAAATCATCTGTTTGAGGTGCCTGCATACTTGGCAAAACCACAGTAAAATGATGCCAATCTGAAGAAAGAGACAAACTGCTGTTACCCCATTTATGCCCATTTACAGCCACACTTAATTCACTAAGATTTCCAATAATTTGAAAACGTTCACCTGTTGCTTCTGTTCCATAAGTAAATAGAGTTCCTGTGCTTGATGTTGTATTGAACCAGCCCATAATAGTACGTGCTGAACCTTCTTTTGGAAAATCATTAATATGATCTACTAAATTTATTTGGTCATCAGTTCCATCTAATAATAAAGAATAATTTCCTTCTTTAACTACTGAATTATTAAAAGTTGGATTTCCTACTGAAGTTCCATGATTATCGCTAATTTCATCATTTAAATTATTTTCAAAAAGATATTGAGATACAATTCCAGGTTCTGATGGTGCTGGTATGGATTCTAGATAATTAATTGTACCTCTAACTTTACCTAAAATTTGAAAATCAATCTGATTAGAAACGCTTAAACTCCCTCCTTCTTCAATTAAAACGTCTCTTACACTTGCATCTAATGCAACAAGAACTGAATCTCCTGCTTGAATAATTACATCGCTTGTAGAAGTTGGAACTTGACCACTTGACCAATTTGAATCGTGACTCCAATAATTTGTATTAAATGCCCCTGTAAATCTATATTCATCGTTGAAATATGCTCCTATAGGTCTAACGTATGCTTCATAATCTGGTTTTTGAGATTGTTGCATGCGTTCATCAATAGTCTTAAACATTTCAAATTCTTCTTGAGTTATTGCCCCAGAAGTAACTGTATTAGCCCAGCTATGGGCTCCTCCAGCATCTGTTAAGGATCTTACAAACCTATAAGCTTGTTCAGTATCAAATAAAACAGGGTAGATGGAATTTGTACTTGTCCAATTTTGACGCATAGGAGTCCAAAAGTGTCTTAGCATCATTTTATTATCAAAAGATACCCATGGTACATCTTTAGTTTCTTCTAAAGTTAATTCTTCATATCCCCAAGAATTAGGAGCTGCACCTGTAGCAAGTGGAGTAGGATGACCAGCTGTAAAATCATTATAAGCACCTCCTGTTGGCCATAAGTTTACAACTTTATGATTTGCAGACATACCAATTCCATTAGAACTAACATACCTATAAGAAAGGTCCTCATTCTGAAAATATCTTTTTCCATAATTTACTGTAATCGCGAAATTTGGATTTACAGCTTTTAACATATTTACAAAATTTGTTACTCCTCCAGGAAGTGAAGTAGCATGATCTACCCAAAAACCATCTACTAAACCTAAATCATTAAATCGTTCAACAAATCCTTGACAAAGATTTCTCCAAGCTGGTCCTTCTTGTCCATCAAAATTTTCATTATAATATGCTTGCCAAGCAGCTTTATATTCTGCATTATTAGGTGTACCTCCACTTGCAGAAGGCCCATCAGAAGCTATATATAAAATTACTTTTTTACCACTATCTTTAAAAGCTTGTAAGGCGTCAATAATAATTTGTTCATTTTCTAGAGAAGGAACAAAATCTGGGTGTATTTCATTTGCAATATCAATATAAGGATGGTTTCTTAGTGTATAATGATATCCGTGAGCATTGTTTGTTAAATTAGAAATTACATAACCAACTGTTTTTAAGGTATCTGCTATTTGTTTTACACCATTATTATAATTGGCACCTGCAGCTACAACAGCATCTAACTTAGAACCTCCTTGCACCGTAAAACGTACTCCCCATTTTCCAGACATCCATGAAGCTGTGCTATCTTCGCTAGAAGGTGTTTCTTGTTGTACTGTAAATGTATTATTATAACTTGTGACTATATTTCCTTCTGAATCTTTTATACTTCCTATGATATTAATATGATGACTCATTTCTGAATCACGACTTATTAAAGTAACATTATATCCACTACCATTTTGAGAAAGTGTTAAGTAAGTTGCGTCTGCAGCATCTTCTAGTACTAAGTCTAATTGATGTGAATTATCTACAGTAATTGAAAAATTACTTTTTATTGAATATTGTGTATCACCACTAGCATAGGTATGCGTAACATTTTGACTGAAAACTGCAGTTTGAATAAGCAAGAAAGACAATACTACAAAAGATATTATTCTTTTTATGTGATTTTTTATTATCATAACTTTTAATATTATTTTAATTATTCTGATATAAAATATTTTATTTAATAGGCTTAATTAAAACTGCTTTTAAACTAGATGTTTTAGGATTACCTTCAACTAAAGAAACTGTAACAGTATGTTTTCCTGAGGTTTTAAACTCTATGATACCCATATTGTAAAAGTTATATTTTTCTGTAGCTGCTTGCTGGTTTTGAATCATTATACCTTCATCTGTTTCGGTTTTCCATACCAAACGTTTTTCGCCTTTATAATTTAATTCTAAGTAGTAATAGCCTGCTTCTTGTACATTAACTGTCCATGTTACTTTACTTTTATCATTCCAATTACTCACTTGGTTTACGTGTTTCCACTCCCCAAATTTCTCCATCCATTTTATTTCTTTTTCTTCTGCATTATCTACTTCTGCAAATTCAGCACGTAAAAGAGCATCGTAATTTGGATATACACCTAATGTTGTATCTACTTTTATATTTTTTGTTGCTGTATCTAGTTTTACTTCAATAACAGAAACTGGCGAATCTGATGGTTGAAATGGTAGTTCTATAAGTGTCCAATCTTTCTTTTTTGTAAAAGTTAGATTCTGAGTTTTATTTCCTTTTAATAAGGAAGCAGATATAATTTTTGCAGTAAGACCAGGCAAATACAATTTTCCATCTTCTGGCCAATCTAAAACAGAAAGAAATAATGAGTTTTCTTTTGTAGTTACATCACCCCAAGGTAAAGCATGTTGCCAAGGTGAAGCCCCTGCATTATATACAACTTGTGGGTATTTTTTAATCCAATCTCCTGCTTCTTTTAAGAATTTAACTCCAATTTCTGGAATTTCACCATCTTGATTTGGCCCTACATTAAACAAATAAGTTCCTCCTCTTGCAACAGTTGAAATAAGTCGATTCAATATTTCTTTAGGACTTTTAAAATTATTATCATACCATGCATAAGACCAAGAATCGTTATTGGTATCGCAGGTTTCCCAAAGTCCTTTTATGTTTTTATTAGGCACTTCCATATCTCCATTACTAGAGTAATCTCCCATTCCATGCCCTACTCTACTACTCATCATAGCATTTGGTTGTAATTCTCTAACCATAGTTGCCAATTCAACAACATATTCTTTTTTCATATTTCCAGGCGTATCAAACCAAACAAAGTCTAAATCGCCATAATTAGTGCATATTTCTTTAACTTGAGGTTTACATTTGTTGTAGAAATAATCTTTAAAGCTAGCTTCTTGTCCATTAGCATCTTTTTTGGGTCCTCCAGTTGCACCAGGTGATGTCCAATCTTGATTATGAGAATAATAAAAGCCAAAACCTAAACCAAGTTCTTTGCAGGCTGCTGATAATTCTTTCATAGGATCTCTCCCAAAAGGAGTGTTTACAATATTAAAATCGCTTACTTTTGAGTCAAACATTGCAAAACCTTCGTGATGTTTACTGGTTATAATGATATATTTCATACCAGCATCTTTTGCTAACTGTGCTATTTTTTTTGCATCAAAATTTATTGGATTATAATCGTCCGCAATTTTCATGTATTCTTTTGGTGGAATATCTGCTACTCTGGGATGCATAATCCATTCGCCAATTCCATAATATGTTTTTTTATTCCAAACACCTGCTAATTTTGAATATAATCCCCAATGAATAAACATTCCAAAATTACCTTCGTCAAAAAGTTTTGCTTTTCCTTCTTTTAATTCTTGTAGAGAGACATCTTTTGCTCCCCACATCTCATCCATATTTTCACTTTTACTCTCTTTAACAACTGTTTCTTTTTTATCCTGACAAGATAAAAATGATACAACTGTAAGCATCATTAAACAGATAATTGTGATGTGTTTTTTTCTTTTCAAAATCTTGTAGGTTTTTTTAGATGTTTATGATTTTTAAGTTTAAAAAGTCTACTCTAATTATTATTAATTAGAGTAGACTTTTGGTAAATTATAATTTATACCTAGCTCCTACTGTATATACAGCTCCTTGTCTAGTTAATTGTGTAAATAAAGAAGGATCATTGTTTATATAATCTCTTCTATCACTCGCAGTAAGATTTTGAACACTTGCTGATAATTGTAACTTTTTGGTTACCTCATAGTTGGCACGAATATCTAATCTATCAAAACCATCTGTGTATGTTACATTTGAACGAATATCACTTCCACCACCTATGTTTCTAAGAAAACTACTCCTGGTATTATATGCTACACGAACACCAAAAACGCTACCATCATAATATAAAACAGAGTTTAAGTTATGTTTAGATGAACCAGGGAAACTATTATCAATATCGTTTATTTCTTCATCAAATTTACTATCTACATAAGTATAATTTGCTTGTACTCCAAAGTTTCTAAATGCATCTCCAATAAAGCTAAATGGCTGTCTAAAACCTGCCTCAAACCCATATAATTGTACTCCTGTAAAATTCACTGGAGTTGTTGCATCAAATAACTGACCATCAAGTCCTGATGGGCTAGCATCAAAATTAACATCACCAAAGTCAGATAATTGAGAACCAAACGTTGTTTCATCTATTATAAAATCGTTTATCAATTTATAAAAACCACTTAATACAAAAGCTCCACCAGCTTTATTATACCACTCACCTGTAGCATCAAATTGCCAGCTACTAAATGGTTTTAAGTTAGTGTTAGACAATGTCGCTGTTCCGTTTTGAGAACCTGCATCTGGAGAGTCTGGATTAATATAACTAAGTGTATTTGTTGGTCTTAAATCTAAGTAATCTGGTCTAGAAACTGTGTTTACAGCCGAGAAACGTAAATTAAAATTATCTTTCAATGCAAAGTTTAAATTTAAAGAAGGTAAAACATCCCATCTAGATGAAGATGAAGTTGTTGGTACTCCTGCAAAATTTTCTGGACCTATAGTATCAGATGGGTCAGTTAGTGTAATTGTAGAAAATGCACGCCCTTCTACTTGCCAATTTACAGCTCTTACCCCAACATTACCAGAAACTGGAACACCAGCAAATTTAGATTTAAAATCTAACTGCCCATAAACAGAAGTTGTTTTTTCATCTAAATCCCAAGAGTTTTGAGTAAGTAATGGAAGATCTCCATTTGTAACACTAAATAAATCTCCTTCAAATGAAGAACCTGCAGTTCTATTAAATACATCTGGGTTGTTTGCTCTTAATAACTCTTGATTGATCATTAAAAAACTGTTGTTACCAATATTTCTACCCGCAGCAAAATCTGAACTAGATACTCCTGTAACATAAGTATTGTAATAATATTCAGGATCTAGGTAGTTTGCTTCCCAAGATTGACCTGCACCTGCTAATTGCGCTTGTCTACTATCTAAATTTGTTGCACTATAACGCCCACCAAATCGTAGTTTTAATTTATCATTAATTGTATTTTCAAAATCAATTCGTACAGCATGATTATTTCCTTTTAGCATAATATCTCTTAAAAAAGCATAGTCTCTTGGGTTTGCATTTGCAATATCTGTAGATGCTGCTTGATCAAAATTAAAAACAGCCAAATCACCTGTACCATCATAGCTTAATGACGGCACATTAAACCAAGATTGGGTTAAAGTAAGTCTTTGATCAAAATCTATATTAGAAAGTGATAAATCTCCTGTAATTTTCCAATTATCTTTTTCCCATTTTAAATTTAATCCAGTCATAAAACTTGTCTGGAAATTATCATATTGTGTAGGCACATTTGCGGTTCTAGCAACTGGATTACTAGAATTTTGAGTATTAAAACCTCTTAATACATTGTTTTCATCGATATTTAAATCTGCTGAAGGAAATGTTACATTATTTGTTTCTAATTGAGGAAATAATCTAAATTGATTACGTGTAGAACGGTTATCAAACGAAGTGTATAAAACATCTGCATTTAACTCTAATTTTTCATTAATTTTCCATTGAAATGCTGCTGAAATACCACTTCTGTCTACTGTATTACGAACTGGATTATATCTAGTTAATCCAGGAGACAAAACACCTGTATGAGATATATCTGCTGTACCATCTCCATCTGTATCTTCATTTATATTTCTTGAAAGATACCCCATATTATAAGAATCAAATGCTCTTTTTGAATTACTAGTTATTGAAGATAACATGAAACCAACTTTTTCATTTTTTGATTTTATACCAAAAATAGCACTTACACGAGGTCTAAACGCACTGTTGTCTCCGTAATCATTTACATCTCCACGTGCATTAATTGCTAAATAATGATTTTTATCTCCATAGCGTAAAGAAAGTGGCTTTATCGTTTGAAAATCTACAGCACCACCTAAACCTGGCTCAACAAGATGAGCTTCTGATGATTTATACACCATTGCACCTCCCACAACTTCTGTTGGTAGAACATCTAAATTAAATTGTCTTAACCCATCTATACCTTCATTACCTGCAGAAAGTGGTGTTCTACCATTAACGGTGATTTTTACAAATTGAGGACCAACACCTCTTACAGAAACTCGGTCTCCTCCACCATTACCAGAATCATCACGTTCTACCTGAAGACCAGGTACACGTTGTAAAGCATCTGCAATGTTTTCATCAGAATAATTTCCAATATCTTCTGGAGTAATAGCTTCTACAATACTTGCAGCTTTTCTTTTTACTGCAATTGCTCTTTGCTCAGCACCTCTAAAACCAGTAATAATGATTTCATCTAATTGCGCAGAACTTTCTTTTAATATAATATTAATTGTAGACTGTTCACCAATAGCTTTATCTAAGGTTTGATATCCTAAATAAGAAAATCTAAGTGTAGTTGCACTACCTGGAACACTAATTTTATAGTTCCCATCAATGTCTGTAGTTGTTCCTGTAGAAGTTCCTACTGCAAAAACTGAAACACCAATAATAGGTTGACTTGTTTCGTCTAATACTTTACCGGAAATTTGTTTTTTTTGAGAAAAAGCAAAAAGCCCTTGTAACATACATAACATAAACAAGATTTTGTTTAGTCTGATTTTTTTCATAATCGTTAAATTTAGTTTTTAATTGATTAAATATTTGATAACAAAAAAATACAAAAACTAAAAAGTTAGCTTACTCAAATCGGTATTATTCTTTCTTATTTCAATCATTACATAAATACACAATATAATTATCTGATTAACAGTTTTTTAAAATTCCATTCTAATTCCTATTTTAATTAAAAATCACAACTTAATTAAAAATTATTGCTATTTATTTTAGCAATTAAGTTTAACAAATCGAGGTTTTTATTTTAAAAATCAAAGTATTTATAACCAAAATTATTACTTCATAATTAACCTTATCATCGAAAATAATTGTTGTTGTTTTTGCAAATTGTTATCAAATTACGATTGAAAACTTCATGTTCTGTTTCTATATTCTCACCTTACTTAACTAAACAAATAATTAAATTCTATTTCTTACTAAGAATTACAAAGCACCAATAGTAAATAGTAACTTAAATACATATAAGTACAATTTAATAAGTACAAAAAAGAGACTGCCTTTTCAGACAGTCTCTTTCATTATTTTAAGTTTACTATTGGAAAAACTACATTAAAACCCAGACCCAGGATCAGCAGGTGCTGATGCTGCTTGGGCTTTCTGTGGGTTTAAAATCATATATGTACCAAGAGCAGTTAAAGCTGCATATTTACTATAGTTTCCTATTTTTTTAATTGCGTCTTTACGAGTAATGTCTTGTTCTTTATTATTGTTATCTATATTTTTATTCATGATGTTATTTTTTATAAGTTATAATTATTAAGTATATATTATTTAAAAAATTATTCCATAATAATTTTTTTATTCAACGTACCCGTTTCTGTTTGAAGCTGAACAATATACATCCCTTTTGCTAATTTTGACAAAGTAATATCTTTAACACCACTTGTAACAAAAGAGCTACTTAAAACTTGTTTACCAAGAATATTATATAATTTAACACTAGCATTACCTTGCTGTAAACCAGCAACTCTTAATGTTGAACTATTTGTTTTAAATATACTAATACCATCTAAAGTAATAGTATCATCTACACTCAACACAGATTTAGCAGAAGTATGTAAATAAAATCTACCAATGCCATCAACCTCTTCTTCTAAAGTAACTTTATAACTTGTTTCACCTAAATCAGTAAATACATTTTTTTCTCTATCTTCAAGGATAACCTTTATTACTGAAGGTAAATTTAAAGCAGTTGCAGAAAAAGTAATTTCTTTTCCAGCCAAAGCATTTACACCAACAGGTATAACCATTCCTTCATAATTATCATTTGGTAAAGATTGAATACCTAAATCTCTTCCTTCACCATTTAATGCTTTGGTAAAGATTGCAAAAGTATTACTTACACCACTAAACATTGGACCATCGAAACCGTTATCAAAACCAGTTGATGCACCATCTATATAATATACTTTGGCTAATTTCTGAGTAGTACCATCTGAAAGATTTAAATAAATTTCAGATTTATCTCCTCCTTTTTGAAAAGTATCTGACCCTTGAATACTTTGGAAATCTTCGTTAATAGCAAGTGTACCTGCAGCTCCATCAGATTTTACAAAAAATCCTTGTCCTGGAGCAATTTGAAAATCATCAACAGTAACAATAGGATCATAATCACCTGATCCTTGATTCCAAACCCAAATAGTTTGTGAATCTAATGATTCAGTATTTGTTGTTAGCATTGTTGCACTGTTCACATAAGATGTGTATGGGTTACCTGCAAGATTGAAACCATCTCCTGTTGTTGTAAGGGTAATAGGTGTTAAATCATCTGTAAGCACTGAACCAGTATAAGATATACTTCCTGAAGCAGCCAATTTTATTGAATAACCTTTACCATTTGTAAGTGTATTTGCACTTGCAGTACCATCATAATAAGACCAAGTATTATCTACTGTATTATAAGAAGCCAAACCTTGGTTAGGTGCATTATCTACACTTATTGCAAGACCTGAAGCAGTTGCAAAATCATCTTCACCTTGCCCAACAACTGGAGAAGCAATTGTATACCAATTTGTTGTACTTATTGTTCTATTATAAGTAATATTACCAGTAGAAGTTCCATTTACAATTAATGATCCACCCGAATTTACAGTTAAAGAGCCTGCACCATCAACTGTTAAATTATTTACACTTACTCCTGTAGAACCACTAATAACAGGATTTTGTCCTGAAGGTATTGAAACATTATAAGTAGAATTTGGTACTGAACCTATATCCCAATTGTCTCCATTAGCCCAATCTGTACTTTCACTTCCATCCCAAGTAGCAGATAAAGCAGGGAATTGTACTGCATCTATATACATAACTGCACCATCTAAATCTGCACTAGCATCATTAAAATTAAAATAAATTAACGACTCATCTAAAGATGAAGACCCACCAGAAAATGCAGTCATAGCAGAGTAATTAATTGTCACTTCATTCCATTGATTTGCAGTTAAAGTTTGATTTGCTGATTGATAACCTTCATTATTAGCATTATTTCTTATACGATATTGAACTGATGGTGTTACACTACCTGTATTTATACATTCTGGATATACTCTAAAACTCACAGTTCCTGATGGCTTAGCAGACAATGTTTCATGATTAAATTTAAAGAATCCGAACTTATTACTACCTCTTGTAACTTTTAACACTGTAGTAGAAGCATTACCATCTGTAGAGGGTGTTGCCACATTTTCTTCAATAGTCACCAAATTATCACCAGAAACCGTTGTTTTTGTATTGGATGGTCTATTGTCATACAACCAAGCATTACCAAAAGCTAAATCTGCTGTATCATCAGTTATTGGTGTAGCTGGGTTAACATTAAACTGTATATCATCTATATACAAGTCTTCAAAAGCTGATGCATCTAAAGATGGTAAAATGTTTAAAGTATTAAAAGTTGCAACATTATTTGTAGTTGTTAAGGTTGTAGTACCTGAAATAGTTGTCCAAGAACCTGCAGTTCGTGTTCCAGATGGTGTAAGAATAACAGTGTTACTTCCTGCCAAACCTGTACCTGAATTATATATCCTTAAAGACACAGAACCAGTGTTGGTATTAGATGCTGAATATATACGTATACTCCATTCTAATTCAAAACCATCAGCCAATGTATAGGGTAAACTTAGTCTTACTTGGCTATTACTAGCATTTGAAGTTATTAAAGATACGTTTGGATTATCAGTGTCTCCTGCATCTGGGTTTGTTGTTGAGGCTGTATAAGTCGCTCCATTTGCGTTGGAAAGGTAAGATAATGATCTACAATCGTCTAAATCATGTACATCATACAATTGCCCATAACTTATTATTGAGCTTGCTAAAAATAGAAATGTAAATAGTGTTTTTTTCATAATTAATGTTTTTTAAAAAAATAGTGGTTATTTTTTGTTAGTCGGTTTTAAATCTAAAAGCGTAAGTTTTTCTTTTCTATAGGAAAGTGGTAAAATAGTTTTTTTCATAAATGTAAATAGTGTTTAATTAATTTGGGGTAAAATTAATATTGCTACACCTATGACTCTTTTCTCAAATCGATTTTTTTCTTTCTCAAATCGATTTTTAAAAAATAAACACCTGAAATATAGTTAATTATAAATTTTAAGGAAAGTGATATTTATTTCTTCTTCAAATATTCAGAAGGAGAAACACCGAGTAATTTTTTAAATGAAGTAGAAAAATGGGAAGGTGATTCAATGCCTATTTGATACATAACTTCGGTTACATTAAAACCTTTATTGCTTTTTAATAAATCTGCAGCACGTTGTAGTCTAAAGTTTCTTAAATACACATTTGGTACCTGACCTGTAAGTAGTTTTAAGCGTTTATAAAAATAAGACGTACTCAATCCTATTTCTTTTGATAATTCTTCTACCCCAAAACTTGAATCAGAAATATTTTTTTCAATAGCGGTAATTATATTACTTAAAAATTCTTTATCTCTTGCAGACATTTCAATATCTCCTTTAGGTATAGAACTATTTTTAGAAAAATGTTTTTTAAGTTTTATACTATTTTGTATAAGTCTCTCTGCTCGAATTGCTAAATGTTTTAATGAAAAGGGTTTGCTAATATATTCTTCTGCACCAAACTCTAAACCTTTTATTAAATTTTCATCATCACCAAGTGCCGTTAAAAGTAATACTGGAATATGACAGGTTTCTGGATTTATTTTAATTTGTTCGCATAAAGCAAAACCATCCATTATTGGCATCATTACATCACTAACAACTAAGTCTGGTTCTTGTAATTTAATGTGTTCTAATGCTTCAAGTCCATTTTTTGCCATTAATATATTATAGCGATTAGAAAGGAAATTTCTTAAAAATATTTGAAGATCCTCTTCATCTTCTACAATAAGAATAGTATGCTTGTTTTTTTCACTTTCCTTTTCATTTTCTATAATTTCTTGTTTATACTCACTTGGTAAAGGTACCCAGTCTTTAATATAAGATTTATTAGTTATATCTATTTCAGAAATATTTTGTTCATTATTCGTTGTTGATGGGATTATAATTGAAAATTTTGTTTCAACATTTGGTTGACTTTTCACCTTAATTTCACCTTTAAAAAGTTCTACTAAAGACTTACAAAAGGCCAAACCAATCCCCCCTCCACTATTATTCTCTTTATTATTTCCTAATTGATAAAAACGCTCAAAAATATTATCTAAATCTTTTGCAGGAATTCCTTTACCTGTGTCTATAACATCTATTTTTATCTGTTTACCGTTTTCTGTAGTTATAATATCAGCTTCTATGCTAATATTACCATTTGGAGGTGTATTTTTAAAAGAATTTGATAAAAGATTAAAGAGTATACGCTCTATTTTTCCAACATCTATTATAATTTCTTCATTAGGTGAACTAACTTTATAAAAGAAGTTTATGTTTTTTTCAATCGCATAATTCTCAAAGGCTTCTGTTGCTGGATAAATAAAATTTCCAAGTGTAATTTTATTTAGATTTAAACTGATAAATCCTTGTTCTGCTTGACGAAACGTTATTAATTGATCTGCCAAACTTAATAACCTTTTTGTGTTTTTTTGAATAATTGCTAAGTATTTTGATTGAGCTTCATCTTTATTAATATTTATAACCTGCTCTAAAGGACTAGCTATAAGGGTTAAAGGCGTTCTAAATTCATGGGAAATATTTGTGAAATAACGAAATTTACCTTGATTGATTGTATCTATTCTCTCCTTATCTAATTTTTCATAAATCAGTTTTTGTTTTAACTTTTCATGTTTGATAAGATATATCATTATCCCTACAACTATTAATACTACAACTATAGTAAACAATAAATAACTCCAAAAAGTTCGATACCAAGGTGGTAAAATTTTAAGTTTTATTTTTTTTATTTCTGAGTTCCAAATACCATCTCCATTGGCAGCTTTTATTAGTAATGTGTAATCTCCAGAAGAAAGATTTGTATAACTTATGGTAGTTTTACCACTTTCAGACTCAATCCAATCATTATTAAAACCTTCTAATTTATATGCTAATTTATTTTTTGAAGGTGTTGATGTATGATCAACAACCAATTGAAATGCAATGGTTTGTTCATTTTGACTTACAGAAATACTTTCTGTTTCAGAAATTGATTTTTTAAGTATGGTTTCCTTATTTAATTTTTCACCTATTTTTACTTCCTTATTATTAATAAATAAAGCCGTGATTATTATTTTAGGAGGTGTATTATTTTGCTCTATATTTTCTGGCTTAAAAATGGTTAATCCATTTAGTCCTCCATAGTAATAATAACCTGAATTACCTTTAAAGTAAGCGCCTTGCCTAAAATTGTTTTGTGCCAAACCATCTCTAACATCAAAAACATTTGTTGTATTAGTTTTCATATTAAACTTTACCAACCCCATGTCTGTACTCAACCAACAATACTTATCATTCTCTTCTAAAATACCATATATTGCATCATCTGGGAGTACATCTTTCTTTCTGTAATATTCTATTTTCTCAGGAATTCCTGAGGTATTAGTCGTAATTTTATTTAATCCACCACCAAATGTACCTGCCCAAACATGGTTTTTATTATCTGTATATAACGAAAACACGTTGGAATTACTTAACTTTAATTCAGTTGTTTTTTCATCAGATAGCTTTCCGTTTACAACTAATTCACCGTCAATAAAAGAACCATATAATAACCCTTTATTTGTACCAATCCAAATTCTATTTTTAGTATCCTTAATTATAGTGTGGCAAAATGTTCTTCCATATAAATTTATAAATGATTTAACTTCTAATTCTGGAGATTGTTGTTTTTTAATCCTTGACCAAGGATTTTCGATTACAGAAATTTTACGTCCTACAAATACAATATTGTTTTCATCTAACTGAAGAATATCTCTATAGCCTTGCTTCTCCAGAATCTCATCATCCTTTTTTAAATCTACCTTTTTAAAACTTTCATTTGATGGATTATAAACAAACAAATTAAAATCGGCTCCAAACCAAATAAACCCTTTATCATCTTCATAAATACATCTAATTGTATTATTAAATGGAAAAGGAATTTTATTTTTAACACTTTCAAACTTAAGATTATAAATTTGTTTCTCGTTAATTTTTTTTGTGCTTCTTAATAAATCCTTATTATTAAAAAAAGATAGCCAAAGTCTACCTGTGTTATCTTCTAATATAGATGTTATCAAGTTATCTGTTAAGGCAAACTTATCATAGGGATTTTTAGAGTAATTTATAAATTGTTTTTGGGAAATATCTAATTTATTAATAGCACCTTGAGCTGTACCAATCCATAAAACTCCATAATTATCTTGAAAAATAGTATTGATATAATTACTAGTTAATCCAAATTCATTTTTTGGATTGTATCTATAATTTAATATTTGGCTTTCTTTGTCTGAATATTTTAATAAACCATTCTTTTTTGTTCCAATCCATACATCACCATTATTATCTTCAAATACAGAATTAATAGACAAAGGAGGGTTCGTTTTTTTTGCTCCATCAATATAATCAATAACATCAATTATTAATAACTTATTTTCTATTAGAGTGGTTTTATACAAGCCTTTATCGGTTCCAATCCAAAAAATGTTTCCTAGCTTTTTTACGACATGAATAAAGGTATTGTCAAAGTTGTCAAAATTTAAAATTGATTTTACCTTAAAAGTATAAGTTGAAGTGTCTTGTTCTAATTTTATTTTTTTTATCCCAGAATTGGTAGCTAAGATTAGCTCTTTTTTATTAATAAAACTAAAATCTTTTATAGTTAAGATATTAGTAGCGTCTATTAGTAGATTTTCAGAAACGTTGAAAACACCTTTTTCTATATCTTTTAATTTACAATGGTACAAATGGTTTTCTCCTGAAAACCAAACTCCTTGTCCATTTGGGTCAGAAATTATTTGACTAACTTCTATTTTAGAAAGAATTGGAACAGTATAAAATCTTTCGAGCCAAGGAATATATACATTTACTCCTACATTAGTACCAATCCATAATACACCATTAGATTCTTTGTGTAAGGTGGTTATATTATTACTAGAAATAGTTCCATCTGTGTTAGATTGAGCAGAATAAGTTGCAAATTCATACCCATCGTATTTAATCAATCCGTTTGGTGTTCCAAACCATAAAAATCCATATTTGTCTTGAGCAATGGAATTTATAGTATTTTGGTAAAAACCTTCTTTATTGGAAAACCTCTCGAAATTTTGTCCTGATATTATAAAAATATTAAATAGTAAGAAGTTGGAAATATATAGAAGTCTTAAATATTTCTTCATATTTCAAATTTAATTTATTTTTCTTAAAAAAAAAGAAATTTTTTAACATTATATCATAGAATTTGATCAATTTTAAACTAAGTAACTGTCTGTTAAAATTCCACAACTTAGTTGTACATAATGATGATGAAGTATGAGCATCTGTAAATTTAACCCTATTATTAGCCACATTATTTACAACCAAATCTCCTGAATTTTTCGTTATTAAAATAACAAGTCAAGGAGATATATGTAAAAAAATATAAAATGTAATTATAAATAAAGTTTATAGTTTTTCTTTTACTTGACAAAATCAACTAAAAGAAAAAAAACTCTAATTAATAACTTGTGGCGACTTTTAAATAAAGGAAAATTTTATATTGTATCAGAAAGTTTACACTTATTTTTTCTAATCTATTTTCTTTATAAAGAGTTAACATTTATCATATTTTTTTAAAAAACTTGCTCTTAATTTTGTGTTAGAATTAATATAAAATTAAATTATTTTGAAAAAAAACATTCTAGTTTTAGTAATCTTATTAAGCACCATAAAGTTAGCTGCACAAGAAGAACATTTTAAACATTTTAGAATTAGTCCAGTGCTTAGTCATACTTACATTCCAATGGCTACAAATGATGGAGATAAAACCGTAATTGTACCTTCTATTGGTTTAGATGTAGAATATTGGTTTAATAAAAAATGGGGATTTGGTTTCCATAACGATTTAGAATTAGAAACTTTCGAAATTGAAAAAGAACATCAGATTTTTATAGAAAAGGAGTTTCCTGTAGTTTTAACTTTAGATGCTCTTTGGAAATTTCACAAAGAATGGATTTTAGTTTTTGGAACTGGTATTGAGTTTGAAAAAAATGAAGATTTATTTATTATTAGAACAGGTTTAGAATACGAAATTGAATTTGGTAATCATTGGGATGTTGCCCCTACTGTTTTTTACGATTATCGTTCTAACAACTTTGGTACTTGGTCTATAGGTATTGGTATTGGTAAACGATTTTAATTAGGTCTGAATACTTTTTTAAATCATAAAAATTAAAATTTTATTCGACTTATTGATTACCTTAGGTCTTCGTATTTTTTATTGAAATCTAACATAAATGAATAAAGAAGATATTTTAGGTAACTTTTCTATCCTTGGTTCTAATCAAAATGAATCAAAAGAAACCTACAAAGGCGAATTAACGCTTAGTTTAGATGATAAAAATAGGATTGTTGCAAAGTGGCTCATCAATAAAAGTCAAGAGCAATTTGGGATAGGTTTTTTTAATAAGAACATTTTGGTCATCAACTTTAATTATCAAGGTGATGAAAACTCAGTATATTATGGTACTGTAGTCTATAAATGTATAAGTAAAGATATTTTGGAGGGATTTTGGTCTGAAGAATTTGGAAATCCGAAGTTCTTAGGAACAGAAAACTGTTTTAGAATTAAAGATTCTAAAACAGTTTTAAATTAATTGTATTGTTAGTAAGTTACTTAGTATAAAGAAAAATAATCATTATCCATTTTTTCACCTACTAAAGATAAATCATCTACTAATTTTTCTATAAATCCTTTTAAATCTCCCTGCACATCTTCTATGGTTTTATATTCATGCTCGTATTTTAATTTACCAATTAAAAAAGCAGCAGAATCTTTGTGTGGCATTTCGTCTTTAGACAAGTAACATATATAACTATGTATACAGTTTAAAGAGTTCATAATAGATCTTGGACAGTGTGGATTTAAAATTAAAAAGTCTAAAACTGTATGGCTTGTAGGTACTTTTCTATAATATCTACGCATCATATCATAAGATTCTACACACTTTAATAAAGTTGTCCATTCATAACTTTTGGTTAGTGAACTACCAAAATTTACTTTTTCTATTAACGCATCATTATATTTAGAATTTATAATTCTAATTACTTGGTTTGCTCTTTCTATATAAATACCCAACATTATAATTGCATAAACTTCATCGTGTAATAAAGTACCTCTAATTTTAGTTCTTAGAGAAGCAACATTTGCAGTTATCATTGTTGTAAAATCGAATAAACTATTTTTTACAAATCGATTTTTATCGTAATTATTTACAGTTCTTTTTAAAGTATTAATAGACTCATAAAGCTCTGTAGATATTAAATCTCTAGCTCCATTTGCATTTTGTTGTGCATTATTAATAGCAGAAACTATAGAGAAAGACTTTTCTGGATTTAAACCAATATCAAAAAGCACATCTTGCTCTTCTAATTCTTTAGTCTCTTTTAATTCTTCTTCATCTGCTACAAACAACATAGAACGCAGTACAAATTGTCTTGATTGAGAAATATCATTAGGTGCATCTAATGATGAAAAATAATTGACATTCATATACCTTGCTAAATGCTCAGAACGTTCTATATAACGTCCCATCCAAAATAAATTATTGGCTACTCTTGCTAACATAAAATAGTTTTATTTTTTTAATACCCAAGTATCTTTAGATCCTCCTCCTTGTGATGAATTTACAACTAAATTCCCTCTTTTTAATGCTACTCTTGTTAAACCACCTTTTAAGACAAAATCTACATCTTTACCTAATAAAGTAAAAGTTCTTAAATCTACATGTCTTGGTTCAAAAGAATTTTCTTCTTCTATATAAGTTGCATGTGTAGAAAGCGACATAATAGGTTGTGCAATATATTTTCTTGGGCTTTCTTTAATGGTTTCTTTTACTTTTTCAATTTCTTCTTTGGTTAATTTATTACCAATAGATATTCCATATCCTCCAGATTCGTCTACAGGTTTCACAACCAATTTATCTACATTTTCTAAAACATATTTCAATTCATCTGGTCTACTACAATGATAAGTATGTACATTATTTAAAATTGGTTCTTCATCTAAATAATATTTTATAATCTGAGGCATATACGTATAAATAGCTTTATCATCTGCAACACCAGTTCCTGGTGCATTAACTAGATTTACTTTACCTTTCATATAACATTTAAACAAACCTGGCACCCCTAATAATGAATCTTTTTTAAACTCTAAAGGATCTATAAATTCATCATCTACTCTTCTGTAAATAACATCTACTCTTTCTAACCCTTTAATAGTTTTCATATAAACAAAGTCGTTTTCTATGAATAAATCTCGCCCTTCAACAAGCTCAACACCCATTTGTTTGGCTAAAAAAGAATGTTCATAATAAGCAGAATTATACACACCAGGTGTTAAAACAACACATTTAGGTAAATCTACCCCTTTAGGTTTTACAGATTCTATAACTTCTAATAAATTTTCTCCATAATCAGAAACATTAAAAGATTTATAATGATTAAAAACCCCAAATAATGTTCTCTTTAATGCAGATCTATTACCTACAACGTAACTAACACCAGAAGGGCACCTAATATTATCTTCTAATACATAATATTCTCCATCTAAATGTTTTATTAAATCTGTACCAGAAATATGGTTATATACACCTCCAGGAGGATTAAAGCCATGCATTTGCTTTAAATAGTTTGCAGATGAATTTATTAATTCTATTGGTACAATACCTTGTTTAATTATTTTTTGATCATGATATAAATCCCATAAAAAAAGATTTAAAGCCTTGCTACGTTGTAACGCTCCTTTTTCTATTTTGGTCCATTCATCATTTCCTATAATTCTAGGAAATAAATCAAAAGGAAATATTTTCTCTTTTGTTTCTTGATCACTATATACCTGAAATGTAATACCTTGATTAAAAAAAGCATCTTTTGCTTTGTCATTTAAATTTACAAAGTCATCTACAGAGTACTCGCTAAATAAGTTAAAAAGTGTTTGATATACTTCTCTTACTTCATTATTTTTTGTAAAAATTTCGTCATAAAATCTTGAATCAAATTCATAAGAAGAAAAAATTGGTAAACTAGTTGGTGCTTTCAAATTGAGTCCTTTTTTTGGTAAATTTAATAAAATAAAACATAAATATATACCTAAATTTACGATTTATGTTAAATTATTTTAACTAATTTTACAAAAAGCTTAGCTTTAATTTATCAAAACTTTGTTTTTATTAAAAATACAATAATCAACAAAAAGTCGAATTAATTTTTTGATATTTGTAGTTAAATTGTAGTAGTTTCGTTAAATTAACGTTCGCTTAAACCAAAATAATTTTAAAAAGGCATTTATGGCATTAAAAATTGTAATATCACACAAAACAACATATAAATACGATCGTTCTGTAAAGCTTTCTCCACATATTTTTAGATTGAGACCTGCACCTCATTCTAGAACACCCATAGAATCTTATTCATTAAAAATAAAACCAGAAAATCATTTTTTTAACTGGCAACAAGATCCTTTTGGTAATTATCAGGCAAGAGTTGTTTTTCCAGAAAAAACAAAAGAATTGTCTATCGCAGTAGAAATTATTGCAGATTTAAAGACGATAAACCCTTTTGACTTTTTTGTAGAAGATGATGCAGAAGAATACCCTTTTAAGTATGATGAGATTACAAAAAAAGAATTAGCGCCTTATTTAGAAGTTAATGAAGACAGTGAAATACTACAAGACTTTTTAAAAACCATAGATTATACACCAAGAAAAACAATATATTTTCTAATTGATGTAAATAGAAAAATTTACGAATATTTAAAATACAACATCCGTTTAGAACCAGGTGTACAATCATCTGAAGAAACTTTAACTTGTAAAACAGGTTCTTGTAGAGATTATTCTTGGTTATTTGTACAAGTAATGAGACATTTAGGATTTGGTGCAAGGTTTGTTTCGGGTTATATTGTACAACTAAAAGCAGATGAAAAATCTTTAGATGGCCCATCTGGACCTGAACAAGATTTTACAGATTTACATGCCTGGACAGAAGTTTATATACCAGGTGCTGGTTGGATTGGTTTTGACTCTACCTCTGGTTTATTAGTAGGTGAAGGCCATATACCTTTATCTTGTACTCCTCACTATAAAAGTGCAGCAGCAGTTACAGGAGGAATTATGTCAAATGAAAAAATAGAAACAGAGTTTGAGTTTGATAATTCTGTAACTAGAATATTAGAGTCTCCAAGAGTTACAAAACCATACACTACAGAACAATGGAAAGCCATAGAAAAATTAGGTTATAAAGTAGAAAAACAATTAGAAGAAGGAGATGTTCGTTTAACAATGGGTGGTGAACCTACCTTTGTTTCAATAGATGATATGGAGTCTCCTGAATGGAACACTGATGCAGATGGCCCACATAAACGTAGATTAGCCAATAATTTAACCAAAAGGTTAATGGACAAAATTGGAATTCGTGGTATGTTACATCATGCACAAGGAAAATGGTATCCAGGAGAACCATTACCAAGATGGGAAATTCAATTGTATTGGAGAATTGATAGAAAGCCTATTTGGTATAATCAAGATTTATTATCATCATTTGCACCTAATCCAATTGTTCCAAAAGATGCAGATATTCGATTTTTAACTACTTTAACTAGATATTTAAGCATATCCAATCAAAATATAACACCAACTTTCGAAGATGCTTTTTATTTGCTTTGGGAAGAAGGTAAATTACCTGTAGATATTGATATCAGTAAAAAAGATAGCGATGATTTAGTAAGAAATAGACTTGCAGATATTTTAGCGCAAGGAACTCATAAACCTGTTGGTTATGTTTTACCATTAAACAATCATGAAGATGAATGGTTTTCTAGCAAATGGTCTTTTAGAAGAAAAAATTTACTATTAACTCCTGGTACTTCTCCTATTGGTTTAAGATTACCTATTAAATCTTTAATAGTAAAACCAGAATATGGAGTATTCCCTGTTTACGAACCAGATTTATTTAAAGAGCGTAAGCCTTTACCTAATTTTAAAACTAAGGTAAGTAAAAGACATAAAAAGTTTATTGCAAAAGGTATTAATACAGATAAACCAAAATATTTTGTAAAAACTGCAATTTGTTCAGAAATTAGAGATGGCAAATTATATCTGTTTTTACCGCCTTTAGAATCTGCAGATGCTTTCTTAGACTTAATTGCATCTATAGAAGCAACAGCACAAGAATTAAATATTCCTGTTATTCTAGAAGGATATAACCCACCTCATGACAATAGATTACAATCTATGAAAATTACACCAGATCCAGGTGTAATTGAAATAAATGTACACCCAATGAAAAGTTGGGGAGAATTAGTAAACAATACCTTAACCCTATATGCTGAAGCTAAAAAATCTCGTTTAGGAACAGAGAAGTTTATGATTGATGGTAAACACACAGGAACTGGAGGTGGAAACCATGTAACTTTAGGTGGCTTTAAACCTTCTGATAGCCCATTATTAAGAAAGCCTAGCTTATTAAGAAGTTTACTAACATTTTGGCAGCATCACCCAGGATTATCTTATTTATTTTCTGGTGCATTTGTAGGTGCTACAAGTCAAGCTCCTAGAATAGATGAAGCTAGAATGGAAAACTTATACGAGTTAGAAATTGCTTTTAGCCAAATACCAAAAGGTGGTGAAGTACCTTTTTGGTTAACAGATCGTTTATTTAGACATTTACTAACAGATTTAACTGGTAACACTCACAGAGCAGAATTTTGTATAGATAAATTATATTCTCCAGATTCTTCTTCTGGTAGATTAGGTATTTTAGAACTTCGTGGTTTTGATATGCCTCCACATCCACAGATGAGTTTAATGCAAATGCTATTGGTAAGAACATTAGTGGCTTGGTTCTGGGAAAAACCTTACGAACATAACTTAGTTAGATGGGGTACAGAATTACATGATAAATTTTTAATAGAACATTTTGTAAGAGAAGATATTAAAGATATTGTTGAGCAATTAAACAAAGCAGGTTATGAGTTTGAAGTAGATTGGTTCGATCCTTTCTTTGAATTTAGATTTCCATTACATGGGATGGTAGATATTAATAATATACACTTAGAATTAAGAGCAGGTATAGAACCTTGGAATGTTTTAGGTGAAGAAATGACAGGTGGTGGAACTGCACGTTATGTAGATTCTTCTTTAGAGCGTTTACAAGTTAAAGTATCTAATTTTACAAACGAAAGATATGTATTAACTTGTAATGGCGTAAAAGTACAATTACAACCAACAACTAAAAAAGGTGAATATGTTGCTGGTATTAGATACAAAGCTTGGGATCCATATTCAGCTTTACACCCAACAATTGGTGTAGATACACCTTTAGCTTTTGATATTGTAGATACTTGGAGTAAAAAATCTATTGGTGGTTGTAAATACTTTGTTGCACATCCTGGAGGTAGATCTTATGAAACATATCCTGTTAATAGTTTTGAAGCAGAATCAAGAAGAATTAACCGTTTTTGGGATATTGGAGAGACCCAAACTGATGCAAGTTATATTGAAGAATTAATGCAAAGTGATAAAGGAGTAACCGAAAAAAGTGTTGAAGAAGAAGAAAGTTCAAATATTTATAGATATAAAGTATATCCTGTTAACTCAGAATATCCAAATACCTTAGATTTGCGTCTTAAAAAATAATTAACTTGACAAAAACACCAATAACCTCTTTTTTTAAAGATTACTTTAAAGATTTTGAAAATTATGACGAAGTTTTAAAATCTAATATGGAGATAAATCCTAATTGGGAAAAATTGTTGACAAACTTTTCTAAATTAGGATTAAAAGAATTAACTAAAAGACAAGAAGATTTAGATTGGTTACTTGCTGAAAATGGGGTAACCTATAATGTATATAATGATCCTAATGGTTTAAATAGACCATGGAATTTGAATATTATTCCGTTTGTAATTGAAAGAAAAGAATGGAAAAATATAGAAAAAGGATTAGAACAACGTGCAAAAGTATTAGATTTAGTATTAAAAGATATTTATGGTAAAAGGGAATTAATTAAAAACGGTATTGTACCTCACGAAATTATATTTTCTCATCGTGGTTTTTTACGACCTTGCCATCAAATTCAATATAAAACAGCAAAACAATTATTATTTCATTCAGCAGATTTAGCTAGAGGACCAAATGGACAAATGTGGGTAGTTAATGATAGAACAGAAGCACCTTCTGGTCTTGGCTATTCTCTAGAAAACCGTTTTTCTACAAGTGAAGTTGTTCCCGATTTTTACAACGAAATTAACGTAAAGCAACCATTTAATTTTATTAAAGATTTCAATGAGTTACTTATAAATGCAGCACCATCAAATAAAGAGAATCCTACAATTGTTATTTTAACTCCTGGGCCTCATAACGAAACCTATTTTGAGCATGCATACTTATCTTCTTTCTTCGGATATCCTTTAGTAAAAGGAAATGATTTAGTAGTAAGAGACAATAAAGTTTGGATAAAAACTTTAAAAGGTTTAATACAAGTTGATGTAATTTATAGACGAGTAGATGATGAATATTCAGATCCTTTAGAACTTAATGGAAATTCTTATTTAGGTGTTGCAGGCTTATTAAATGTAGTAAGGCAGCAAAATGTTGCAATTATGAATCCTATAGGAAGTGGCGTTTTAGAAAACCCAGGTTTAATTCCTTTTATGAATTCTATTTGTAAATATTTCTTAAAAGAAGATTTAATTTTACCGCAAATAGCTTCTTGGTGGTGTGGTCAAGAAAAAGAACGCAAACACGTTTTAGATAATCTAAAAAACTTTGTTGTAAAGCCAATAGACAACACACACAGAGAACATATTTATTTCTGCGAATTTTTAAATGAAACTGAATTAGAAGATCTAAAAAAAGAAATTTTAGCAAAACCATATCATTATGTAGCACAAGAAAAAATTTCTTTTTCTACAGCTCCTAATTTAGCAAAAGAACATTTAGAACCTCGTAAGGTTATGTGTAGAACATTTGCTGTTGCTAAAGAGAATAGCTATAGCATTATGCCTGGTGGTTTAGTTAGAGTTGCTTCAGAAACAGAACGTTTAAAAGTTTCTAATCAAAAAGGAGGTACAAGTAAAGATTTTTGGATTACAAATAGCGAAAAAAGAGCTTACAAAAAACGTCAAAGATATCATTGGCATCATTCTACTACAAATAATTTATCAGGTATAGGAAATATACCTAGTAATACAGCCGAAAATTTATTTTGGTCTGGTAGATATTTAGCAAGAACTTTAGTTACAGCTAGGTACATTAGAATGGTGTTAAACCAAATGTCTAATTCTGAGATTAATAAACGAGAATCAGACTCAGAAAGTTTACAGATTCTATATCAATCTATAACGCATTTAACTTCTATTTTCCCTGGTTTTACTGGTAAAAACAAAGAAGAAGCCCTAAAAGACCCGTTAAAAGAAATAATAAAAGTACTTTTTGATAAATCTCAAGTTGGTAGTTTAGCTCACTCTTTATCATCTTTCAATAATTCTTATTATTCTTTGCGAAATCTTTGGTCTAAAGATATGTGGCGAGTTTATGATGTATTACAAAAAACTTGGCAAGAATTTGATAAAGAAGATTATAACAACATTCAAAAAATCACAAAACTATTAGATTCAGTTATCATTAATTTAATTGCATTTATTGGTTTAATTGAAGAAAGCATATTAGTAGAACAAGGCTTGTTAGTTTATTTTATAGGCATACAAATGGAACAAGCTATGATGAATATAGATAAATGTAGAGCTTTACTGACAATTAATTATGAAGAAGATGTTGAATATGAAATTTTAGAATCTCTATTAAATAGCCATGAAAGTTTAAATATTTATAGATACAGTTTTAGATCATATTTAGATATAGAAAATGTAATCAACCTTATTTTACTAGATAAATCTTATTCTAGGTCTTTAAAATATCAATTAAACAGGATAAGAAAAGACATCTTTAGGTTGCCAAAAAGAAATGAAGACTCAAACCTAACTGCTGTTCAATCATCAATTTTAAATGCTTGTAATTTAATTGATAAAGCAAATGCAACTAACTTAATTAAGGTTGATAAAGATTCGTTTACTAGATTAGAGTTAGAAGAATTATTGGCCACTTTAAGCGATTTAATTCATGACACATCAATGTCTTTAACAGATATGTATTTTAATCATTCAGAAGAGCAAATACAGTTATTCAATCAAAATTATACATCTTAATATGATTTTTTCTATCATACATAAAACGATTTATAAATATGATAATAATGTAACTTATTGTCATAATTTGGCTATTCTAAAACCAAAACTTTTTGCTGGCCAAGAATTACTAGAATACGATTTAGAAATAGAACCAAAACCAACAGTAATTAATGAAAATATCGATTTTTTTGGTAATTCTGTAACGCATTTTTCTATTGAAAAACAACATAAAGAACTTATTGTTACTGCAAAAAGCAAAGTAAATAGATCTTATGAACTACAAAAAAACGATATAAATTCAGAAGCTTGTAAATCTATAACACTAGAAACAGCATTATCTAAATTAAACTCATTAACACCAGAAATCATAGAAGCTAAACAATTTTTATTAGACTCTGTTTTAATAAAAAATATTTCATCTACCATTAAAGATTATGCTAAAGTATCTTTTAAAAAAGATCGTTCTGTTTTTGATGCTGCTAATGAATTAATGAAAAGAATATTTACAGAATTTAAATTTGACAGTAATTTTAGTACAATAGCCACACCTATTCAAGAAGTTATGGAGGCAAAAAAAGGAGTTTGCCAAGATTTTGCACAATTAGCTATTGCATGTGTACGTTCTATTGGTTTACCAGCAAGATATGTAAGTGGTTATATAGAAACTTTACCTCCTCCTGGAAAAGAAAAATTGGTTGGTACAGATGCATCTCATGCTTGGTTTTCTGTATTTATACCAGAATTTGGCTGGGTAGATTTCGACCCTACAAATGATCAAATACCTAAAAATCAACACATAGTAATTTCTTATGGTAGAGATTATTATGATGTACCTCCTTTAAAAGGAGTTATTTATGGATCAGGAAAAAGTATAATGGATGTTTCTGTAGATATTAGACCTGCAATTTTATAAATTTAAAAAGATTAAAAAAAATCATTTTTTAATAATTATTTTTAAGCTTAAAATTTTTATATTTATTAGCAAGCAATATGATATTTCACATCTTCTACAATATAACTCTTAAGCGCTCCTTTACTTTTTAACTCATCCATAATATTATATAAAGATAATATCATAGAAACATTTTCAACTCTTTTTAAAATTTGAAAACTAGTTAGAGGTTCGTTTTGTATAACTTGTAAAACTGATAATTGTTGTTCTGTTAAATTATGTAATTCCATTGCGTTTATTTTTAAGAATAGTGTAAAAATACACAAGATTTACCATGAAATTAAAAAAATTAGATAAACGTAATTATTTATCATTTATACAACCCTTTTTAATAGATGAACTGTAAAAAGCTAAAAGATCATTTATAAAAAAAACGTTAGTTAAGTTTAAAATTAAACTTAACTAACGTTTTTTTCACATATAAGCAAAACGTTTAAGCAGCGTAATGATACTTTCTGTTTTGTTTCATGTAACTTTTCAATACACCTTTACTGTTAAGTCTATCTAAAATATTATATAAAGATAATATTAAAGATACGTTTTCAACTTTTTTAAGAATTTCGAAACTAGTTAGGTGTTCTTCTTGTACTGCATTAAGTACAGACTGCTCTGTAGCAGTTAGGTTTAAGTGTGACATAGGGGTTAATTTTTAAGGTTAAACAAATATATACTTTTTTTTCATTTAAAATGTTAAAAATTTGTAAAACATTAACACATAGGTATTCATGCATTTTTCGCAAATTAAATAGAATGTAACTATAATTTATTTCCTTTTTCTAGATGTTATAAAGTAAACTCCTGTTAGTAATATTGATGAAGCAATAATAGACTGAGGAGTTAATTTTTCATCTAAAAAATACCATCCCATAAAAAGAGCTATTACAGGGTTTACGTAAGCAGATGTAGATACCTTTTCTGGAGAAACCACTTTTAACAAATAATTAAAAGCTGTAAAAGCAATAATACCTCCAAAAACAATTAATAATAACATTGATAATTGAACCTCTCTACTCCAACTTAAAGGAGAACTCCAGCTCTCATTAGTACTTATGCTTAATAAAAAAAGTATAAAACTAGCGGCTAACATTTGGTAGCCAGTAGAAACCATAAAACTTTTGGGTAAATTGGCTTTAGAAACAAAAACACTACCAAAACTCCAGCTAAGCACACAAGTTAACATCATAAAAACTCCCAACAATGTATCTTCGGATGTAACTAGTTCTTTTTGGCTAACTAATAAATACATCCCAAACATACCCAAAGCAACACCAATCAACGATTTTTTTTGTAGTGGTTTTCTATCTATCAACCTTAATAAAAAAAGCACAAAAAGCGGTTGTGTAGAAGCCAATAGAGCTCCAAAACCACTATCTACATATCGTAAAGCCCAAACAAAAACTCCATTACCATACACTAAAAAGAAAAATGAAGCTATTATAGAATTTAAAAATTGTTTTTTAGAAATTTTTAAAGGCTGTTTTAATAAAATTGCCATTAAAATCATAAAAAAACCTGCCACAGAAAATCGAATTGACGCCAAAAAAAAAGGAGGTAATTCTGTAACAGCTACTTTATTAAATAAATAAGTTGACCCCCAAATGATGTAAATAGAGATAAACGATAAAACTATTAATATTTTAGAATTTTTCAGGACATAAAAATTTTAGTTTATCAAAAATACTATTAATAATCATCCAAAGCATTTAATTTACAAGAATGTTTATAATATAAGTATATTTGAATTTTATACCATTACAATAAAAGATTTGTTGAACAAAAAATACCCTTTTGACTCTTCATTAAAGCATCATTTTATAATTGCTTTAGGTTTGGCTTTTTGGATATTTATATTTCTATACTTTTCTGAACCTGTAGATATAAATGAATTTAAAAGTGTAGAAAAATTAATTTATTTACCTTTATATGGTTTATTAGGTGCTGTTTGTTATGCTATTTTTTTACCTCTTCAAAATTACCTATACATCAAAAACAACAAGAATTGGTATTTAAAAACTGAATTATTTTTCTTTTTATTGTTTGTTTTAATTGCAATTGTAGCTGCGAGATTTTTTTATTTATATATAGTTAAACCAGATAGAAACCCTTATACATTTACATATCATTTAACTGCAATAATTTTACCAGCATTAACTACAATTTTACCAATTGTATTTATTGGTCGTTTTGCTTTTGGAAAATATAAAAACAAACAAACTGAAGCAAAAAAGATAGAAATAAAAGGAGAAGGTAATTATGAAGGTTTGCGCTTATTTTTGAATGATATTATTTGTATAATATCTTCAGACAACTATATAGAAGTTTTTTACATCTCAAATAATGAAATTAAAAAAAGTTTAATTAGAAATAAATTGTCTGTTGTTGCAGATGAATTTCCATCACTTTTAAGAACTCATCGTTCTTATTTAATTAATCCTTTTCACTTTTTACAATGGAAAACAGAAAAAAGCAAATTGTTTGTATTGTTATTTCACCACATAGAAGTGCCAGTTTCAAGAACCTATCAAAATGATGTAAAAGCGGCTCTTAATTCTACCACAGAATAACTGCTTTTCGCCCCAATTGCTTTGTAATACTGAGTTTTTAAACGATTCCTTTCTAGTTTTGTATCAGAAAGTTTAATCAATAAAAACATCATTATGAAAAATCTAGTTACTCTATTTACCTTATTATTCGTTTTAAATTTTAATTTATCATCTCAAGAACAACAACAAGAAGTTGTAATTATTGGTACAATGCACAAAGTACCAAAAATTGTAAAACATAGTTATAAACCCATGTTACGTTTTGCAAAAAAATACAATCCTGAAGCAATTTATGTAGAATCGCCAATGGCAAATGATTCTATATCTTGGAATTATTTAAAAGATGGATGGTCTAAAAATTATATTCAATTTTATAAATCGTCTAAAAATATTAAAGATACTTTTCTGTTTAAGACTGATAAATTTAAAACTTTAGCAAACAAAAATTTAAATGATATAAATGAAAATGAAATTGATTATCTAATAAACGCTTACACATACAAAAGAGATAATGGTAATTATGATTTATTGAAATATTTAAAAACTTATGGCTTAAAAGGTGCTAAAAACCCAACAAGACATGAAGATGGAGATTTAACCTTTAAATTGGCAATTCATCAAAATTTAAAAGTTACAAATATGGATGATCAGCAGACTAATGGTCTCTATCATAAAGCTTGGAGCAAGTGCTCTAAAGAAGGTGTTAAAAATGGAAATAATGCAGAAAATTCTAAATTGAATAAAAAAGATTACAATTCAGCCATTTTACCTGCTATTTTTAGAGGTTTAGGTAAACATGTAAATAAAAGAAAATCTTTAAACAGATTGCATAAAATGAGTTCTTTTAGCTATGTTTTAGAAGATACTGAAGGCTGTAAAGAAGGTAGAAAATATTGGAATGAGAGAAACATGAGAATGGCTAAAAATATTGCAGAACAAGTTTTAACATCAAACAAAAAAAGAAATTTAGTTATTGTGGGTGCAGCACATGTTATTGGCTTAGAAAAAGAGTTGAAAACAAAGTACCCAAACTTAACAGTAATTCTAATGAATGAGTATTAAACTTTCTATTTTACTTTTAATTAGAAAACGCTCACATAAAATGTGAGCGTTAGTTTTTATATACAACTATTTATAATTATGAATTTTGTTGCTTTTTTCTCTCATTTTTTATAATAATTTCCATCACTCTTATTTTTTAAGTTAATTTTTATGTAAGCATTAACTTTCATGAATTAAGTTAAACAACTATTAATTAATATTTTAAATTATTAAAATAGGTAATGAGTTAAAACTTATATCTTTTAAGGTAATCTAAAATTAGATTAAAATTTAGTTTTGTATATCAATTAAAAACAAACAAAAACATGTCAATTTTAACAATAATTTTAAGCATTTTATTACCACCTGTAGCAGTACTTTTAAAACATGGTTTAGGTAAAGAATTTGTAATAAATGTTTTATTAACAATTTTAGGTTGGTTACCAGGAGTAATACACGCATTTTATGTTAACAGTAAATAAAAAAATATGAACACAAAAAACACAAAATACAATCCAGAAATTACAAAAGAAGATTTAAAAACTTTAGGTGATAAATCTGGGAATTTAAGAAATGACAATAGTGATGATGAGCTACTAAAAAACAAAGTAAATGATACCGATTTTGAAGGTAAAGATTTAGATGTACCAGGTAGAAAATCATTAATTAAAACATCTAAAAAAAGTTTAAAAGATGAAGAAAATCAACTTTATAGTTTAGGTAGTGATGATAATGAGAGTTTAGAAATTGATAGTGTTAACTAATTTAAAAAATAACGTAATAAAATTCTATCCCTTTTTTAAATAACATTTTTAAAATACTATATTTGAAAGTATAGATTATTTATAATGAAAAACGAAACTTTTGACAAAGCCAGAGTAATAAGTTTTAGTGATGCTGTTTTTTCTATAGCAATTACTTTATTAGTGCTAGAAGTTGTTATACCAAGCTATAAAGAATTAAAAACAGGAGATACTTTATTAATTCTAAGAAATAGAATACCAAGTTTTATTGGCTTAGTAGTTAGTTTTATGGTAACTGCTATTTATTGGGTTTCTCATTTGCGTATTATAAAATATGTTTCTAGCATTAATAATAAGTTATTATGGCTAAATATAATGCTACTATTTTTTATTGTACTTCTCCCCTTTTCTACAGCTTTCTATGTAAAAGGCTTTTCTTACAATGGTCCATTTGCTTTTTACTGTTTTAATCTTTCTGCTATTGGGCTTTTTAACGTTTTAATGAATTTTTATATTATTAAAAAAGAAAAAGGTTTAACTGGTATTACAGCTACTTTAGGTAAATATTATAAATTAAGAGCTTTAAACGGATTTTTAGTTTGGGTTATAGCAGGTTGTTTGGCTTTTACTTTACCTATGTTTTCTAGATTTTTATTTATTTTCTTATTTATTAGTGAAATTTTTATAACCAAATACTTTAAGAAAAAATTGATGAAAGAAAGAAATATATAGCCTTACAACTTATTTACCCACTAAATCTTTAATTGAAACACCATTTATAAAAACATTTTCTAAGACAAATTTATCATCATTTAAATAAACCATAGCAAACGTAATATTTGTTTTTAAACTATCTCTTCTATTATTTATCCTTACCAAATCTTCTGCTGGTTTTGCCTTAGATTCTTCCATATAAAAACGATCAAAAGGTAAATTAAATCTTAATTTATTATTGTAATTATCATACCAACTTACCTCTGCTTTCACATAATTATTATCAATTTCTAATTTTGTTTTACTAACAGTTTTTAAAGTAGCAAATCCTAAACTATCGTTTAAATAAACATAAATTTCTTGTTTTCTTTCCCAAATTGTATCTTTAGTCTTAAATGAATTTATATCATAATTCATTCTGATATATTTACCTCTAAAAGGATCATTAGGATCTATTGGTTCTGTTAAAAACTTAAGAGCTTTTCCTTTTTTTAGTGTATTTTCTTGATCGTAAATCATTTTTGTTGGCGCTAATAATTGCAATATTGCTACCAATAAAAAAAGTATAAAAATTATTTTTTTTGATTTCATTCGATAAAATTTAAGCATTCTTTTTTATTTTTTTTGCCAATAAATAGTTAGTAGAAAAGAAACCAACACCTACTAAAATAAATAACAAACCACGTACAACAAAAGACATATTTGTATCAAAAAAACGAGTTATTATTAATGCTGTAATAATTAACAATCCGTAGTTTAATAAAGTAAAATTGATTGTATCTACTCCTTTTTTTATAGTTATAATACCTAAAGCTAAAATTGTGAAATTTATAAGGCTAAGAGCAACAGTAACATCAAAATAATGAACAATAAATATAAAAATCATTATTATTGATGCAGATTGAAATAGTTTTTGATACCCTTTATTTTTGAAGAAATTATTTTTAAGCAGCACAAAAACAGTACTTAATATCAATAGAATTACAATTAATATTTCTTTAATTTCTAAATTAGAAACATCTATATTTTTATACCAAAAACTTTTAGAACTCGCTAATAATAAAGTTATCACTAAGCCTATTGAGCCAATAACTAAAAATCCATTTTTAACTAATCTTGTTTTATCATTTTTTTTAAGTAATCCAATGTTATAAAGTAATCCAAATAGTAAGATGTATAAAATTAATTCAAACAAAAAATTTGAATTGATAAATGCACCAAAAACGATAATAAAACTTAATGGAAAAAGCCAATTTAAAAGTGAAGTATAATTTTGTACAACCTCATCTTTTAGAAGCATTAAATACTTTGGTAAAAGAATTGCGATAATCAACAAATACATCCAAGGAACTTTTCTAATTCCAGAAAAATTATAGCCAACATCAAAACTATAAACTGTAGCAAAAACCAATATTAATAAAAAAAGTGCTTTTGATTTTAATAGATAAATTAACGGTACACAAAGTAAAATCCAAGTCAATAAAAATGAACTTAAATTTCCAGGAATATTATAAATCTGACTTACTAATGAAATTGAACTACCAACTGCAAAAAACAAAAATACTCCAGACGATTCTAACCAAGTTTTAGATTTTTTCTTTAGTAATGAATAACCCACAATTATTTGTCCTACTAGAAGTGGTAAAAAGGCAAGAACTGTTTTAGTAATTTTAGAAAAATTATCCCAATTATGAGCCAAAACCAATATAATTCCTAAACCAACCAAAAGGCTACCAATAACACCAAAAATGGTTAGAAGTTTATTGCTTTGGTTTGGAGATTTAGAATTGTAATATGCTTCTATTTTATCTGCAACTTCTAAAGAAATTACTTCGTTCTTTACTAGAGTTTGTAATTCTCTTATTAATTTAGAATTCATAATATTTTTTTTAAAGTTAGTAATTTTAAACCTCATAAACCTTAATTTATGAGGTTTTGGTTAACAACCATTATCAAACTAACTACTCTTCTAGTTCTTTTTTAGTTTTAATAAAATCTATATCTCTTGCATTTTTCTGTACTGTAATTGCCCCAAAAAGACTTAATAAATAAGAGATTCCGTAAAAACCTTTTTCACTCAAAGTTAAATCTGCATTTCTTAAACCAATGATTAATAAAAGCAAAGCAACAATTACAACTACCCAACTTATACTATAATACATATCACTCACTTTTAAACTTTCTGCTTTATCTCTTACAGCTTTTTGCAAAGAAATTACTGCATAAATCCCCATTAATAAAATAGCAAAGTAATATCCTTTTTCATTGAGTTGCATACTTGCATTCCATAAACCAATACAATAAGAAAGTAACCCAATACTAACAACACCCCAAGTTGCACCTACATAAGCAGATGTTGGTTTTTGATTCATTTCTGCAATTAATTTATTTTTTGTTTTCTGTTTTTTAGTTTCTTCATTAGATGAAACTGTTGTTTGATAATTCATAATTTTAGTTTAATAATTACATTGCAAATTTGGTTTAGAAATTTAACTTGGTAAAAACATAATTAAGTAATTACTGACGATATAAATTTAAAATTTTAATATAAATATCAATTATTTTGTATTTTAGTTAAGTAATTACTGACGACATAATGATTGATTTAAAACAAATACTAAGTTCATTTACCGAAGAAAAACAACAAGATTTTATTTATTATCTAGATAAAAAGAACAAAAGAAAAGATGCTAAAAACATTCAGTTAGTTAAGTTTTTAATAGATGATAACTTTTCTTCTAAAGAAATTTGTTTAAAATTATATAGTAAAGAAAACAAAGTAGCTTTACACGCTTTAAGAAAACGTTTATTTAAATCTTTAATCGATTATACAGCAAATATTAATTTAAAAGAAGAAAACTCTATTGATATTTCTTTAATAAAACACATTATTTCTGCTAGATCTTTTTTAAAAAAAGGGCAATATAAAGTAGGTTATAAAATTTTAGATAAAGCAGAATTAATAGCTAATGAATATCAATTATATACGATATTAAATGAAATATATCACACTAAAATTGAATATGTAAATCATTTAAAAACTATTGATATTGATGAAATCATTCTAAAATTTAAAGAAAATCAACAGCAACATCAGTTGGAAGAAAGATTAAACATTGCTTATGCTAAGATTACAAAAACTTTAAATGAAATTGAACATCAACAAAAAATTATTGATTTAAAATCTGTAATAGAAACCGTTTTTAAAGAAAATGAAATTACTATTTCTAATGAATTATCATTTAAATCTTTATATCAAATTATAAAAATTACAAATATTTCTACTATTCAAAATTTTGAATATTGGAGCATAGAACCATTTTTATTAGAAACTTATGAAACTTTAAGAAATCATAAGGCAAAAGACAAACAGTTATTTTATCACATAGAAGTGTTGTATGTAATTGCGAATACTTTATTTAGAAATAAAAAGTTTAAACAATCTCTAGAATATTTAGAATTGATGTACCTACATATGCATCAAAATAAAAAGAAACATTATAAAGACTTTTATCTAAAACATCAATTACTTGTATCTTTAAATTACAATTATTCTGGAAATCAAGATTTTGCCATACAACTTTTAACACCTTTTATAGATCAAAAAAAATTAGACATTGTTTCTCAACTAGACATTTACTTATCATTGATCGTTTTTTATGCACAGAAAAAAGAAATAAAAAAAGCGCAAAGTTTATTTTTAAAATTTTATCACACAGACAAATGGTATATTGATAAAGCAGGATTTGACTGGACAATAAAAAAGAATTTAATCGAAATTTTATTACAAATAGATTTAGGTAATATTGATGTTGTAGACTCTAGAATTTTAAGTTTTAAACGTAATTACAAGGAGTATTTAAAAAACATACATCAAGAAAAAGTAATTAATTATTTAAAATTAATAGAAACTTATTATAAGAATCCAGAAATTGTTACTTCAGAAGAATTCCATCAAAAAGTGGAGAAATCTTTTACTTGGTTAGATCACAAAAAAGAAGATATTTTTATAATGAGCTTCTTTGCTTGGTTAAAAGCAAAAATGACGAAACAAAACGTTTATGATGTTACCTTAGAATTGATAAATAAAAAATAAATTACAACTATTATAAGTGGCACTATAATTGACTAAATAAAACAATATAAATTAAAATCCGCCTAATGAAAACCTATAAAGTATTTGTTTTAAGTATACTGTCAATATTATTGTTTAGCTGTAGTAAAGATGATGAAATTGAGACTGGATTTACAAGCATCGATTTACAAAAAATTGATGGTAATAGTTCTAAAACTTGGCAAGTAGATAGTTTCTATAGCAACTATAACTCGAATATTTTAAGCGAATATAATGATTGCTATACAGACGATACTTTTACTTTTTACAAAGACAAGAATGAAGCTGAAGCCAATTTAGGCACAGTTAGCTGTTTTTTTGATAACCCAACAGAACAAGCAGCAACCCTAACCTATTCTATAAACGAATTAAATGGGCGCGTTTTCTTAAACGTAAGTAGAGGCGAATCTTTCAATAACGATTTTCGATCAAGATTAACCATCCTAGAACTGGAAGAATTAACGGAAAACAGAATGCTTTTTGCTGCTGGTGATAAAGGAAATTATATGCAAACCTTAATTCTTACAGCAATAAACTAATTATTTATGTCTGCCTTTTAACTCTGCTTCAATATCTTTTAAGGTAAATCCTTTTGCTTGTAACAACATTAAGTAATGGAATAATAAATCTGCAGATTCGTATAAAAATAACTCATCATTATTATCCATAGCTTCAATTACTGTTTCTACAGCTTCCTCTCCTACTTTTTGGGCAACTTTATTAATCCCTTTAGAAAATAAACTAGCTACATAAGATTTTTTAGTGTCTTTGTTTGCAACTCTTTCTGTTATAACATCTTCTAAAGTAGAAAAGAAACCATAGTTTTGGTTGTTTTCTCCACTCCAACAAGTGTCAGTTCCTGTATGGCAAGTTGGCCCTTTTGGATTTACAAAAATCAATAAAGTATCATTATCACAATCTAGTTTAATATCCACTAAATTCAAAACATTGCCACTTTCTTCACCTTTGGTCCAAAGTCTATTTTTAGTTCTAGAAAAAAAAGTAACTAATTTAGTTTCTTGTGTTTTTGCAAAAGCTTCTTCATTCATATAACCCAACATCAACACATTTTTAGTTGTTGCATCTTGTATGATTGCTGGCACTAAACCATCGTTATTTTTATTAAAATCTATATTCATTATTTTAATTTTAATTCCATTTTTATATCTGCTGTAACAAAATGAGTTTCTTTAACTTCTACATGCTCAAAACCATATTTTTCATAAAGTTTTAAAGCATTTTGTAATTTAGAACTCGATTCTAAAAAAATTGTTTCAGCTTTGTTTTGTTTGCACAAATTAATACCAATTTGCAATAATTTATTCCCTATTCCTAATCGCTTATATCCATCACTAACAGCAAACTTTAAAATTTCATAAGTTGTGTTATTTAAAGGATTTAAACATATAGTACCAACAAGATTATTATCTAAATGAGCCAAAAATATAGTAGCTCCATTTTTTATAAATTCCTCAGGATTGTCTAATAAATAATCATCAGCTTTTTCATAAAGTTCAAATTTCTTAAGCCAATGTAGATTAAGTTCTCTGAATTCTTTTTGATACTTATTCTTATATTCTATAATTTCTAAACCCTCCATTTGTATTATAAACGAACAGGAATATTTTGTTCTTTTAATGCTTGTTTTAATTCTAAAATCGGAATTTCACCAAAATGAAAAACGCTAGCTGCCAAAGCTGCATCAGATTTTCCATCAATAAAAGTATCTGCAAAATGCTGAATTGTTCCTGCTCCACCAGAAGCAATAATTGGTATGTTTAGCAATTCTGATAAATGTGCCAAAGCTTCATTTGCAAAACCTGCTTTTGTTCCATCGTGATTCATAGAAGTAAATAAAATTTCTCCTGCTCCTCTTTCTTCAACTTCTTTTGCCCAATCAAATAATTTAATATCTGTAGGTATTGTTCCTCCTGCTAAATGCACAAACCATTCTCCATCAATCTGTTTTGCATCAATAGCAACAACCACACATTGACTCCCGAATTTATCTGCCAATTCACTTACCAATTCAGGCCTTTTTACTGCGGATGAATTTATAGAAACCTTATCTGCACCGCATTTTAATAAGGCATCTACATGCTCTACAGAAGATATTCCTCCACCAACTGTAAACGGAATATTTACTTGTTCTGCCACTTTTAAAACCATGTCTAAAGTAGTTCCTCTATTTTCTAAAGTAGCTGCAATATCTAAAAACACCAATTCGTCTGCACCTAATTCTGCATATTGTTTTGCTAAAACCACAGGATCTCCTGCATCTATTAAATTAACGAAATTAACACCTTTTACAGTTCTTCCGTTTTTAATATCTAAACAAGGCACTATTCTTTTTGTTAACATTTTTATAGCTTTTGGCTCTAGGCTTTTGGCTGTTCGCAAATAGCAAACTGCTAAAAGCAAATGACTATTTTTTTATTATAAAATTCTCTAATTGTTTTAAACTGATTTTATTTTCATAAATCGCTTTACCAATAATTACTCCTTCACAGCCATTTTCTGCTAGTTTAGGAATTTCATCAAAAGTAGAAATCCCTCCAGAAGCAATTAATTTTAAAGGTTTTACTTCTGATAAAATTTCTTTATAAATATCAAAACTTGGGCCTTGTAACATACCATCTTTAGAAATATCTGTACAAATTACATATTGAATTCTTTTTTGTTGATAGTTTGCAATAAAAGGAATTAACTCTAAAGAACTTTCTTCTTGCCATCCATTTGTAGCAATTTTCCCTCCTGTTGCATCAGGATAAAAATCGGCTCCTAAAATAATTTTCTCTGAACCATATTTAGCAATCCAACTTTCGAATATTTGTGGATTTTTTACAGCAATACTACCTCCCGTAATTTGATTTGCGCCTGAATTAAAGGCAATTTCTAAATCTTTATCAGATTTTAATCCTCCACCAAAATCAATTTTTAAATTGGTTTTAGAGGCAATTTGTTCTAAAACTTTATAATTAATAATCTGGCTTGCTTTTGCACCATCTAAATCTACAACGTGTAAATATTCGATTCCTGCAGCTTCAAATGCTGCAGCAACTTCTAACGGATTTTCGTTATAAATTTTCTTGGTATTGTAATCGCCTTTTGTTAAACGAACACATTTTCCTTCTATGATGTCTATTGCTGGTATAATTCGCATATAATTTTTCTTTAATCTACGATTTCTTTAATTTCTTTATCTGATATTTTTAAAGCTTTAGGTAATTTAATAATTCCAGCTTCATCTAATACTATATATCTTGGTATCCAATCTAAATCTACATATTTTGATAGTTCATTTTCCCATCCCTCTTTTATGTAATAATGATCTCCTTTTATTTTCCAATAAGCTATAGCTCTTTTCCAACGTTCTATATCTTTATCCAAAGAAATATAAACAAAGTCTGTATTTTTTGTTTTTCGCTTTAATTTCTTAGCAGCAGGCACATCAATAATACAATCTCTACACCAAGAAGCCCAAAAATCAATCACTATTTTTTTTCCTTTATGTAACTCCAAAATTTCACCTAAAGAAACTACTTTACCTTCTAAACTAGTTACTTTAAAACTTAAGAGTTCCTTAGAAAAAGGCTTGTTCTCTAAATGTACAGGAACTGGATTATTTTGAGCATAACCTGTAATTAAAAAACCAAATACAATTACAAACATTAAAATTTGTTTTTTCATAGCTATAGTATTTTAAATGTTCAAGAAGTTTTTCAAAATTTGTTCACCTGATTTTGATGATTTCTCTGGATGAAATTGAACTCCATAAAAATTACCCTTTTTTAATGCTGATGCATATTCGATTTCATAATCTGTAGTTGCAATTGATTCTGCGCATTCTTCTGCGTAAAAACTATGCACTAAATACATAAATTCTTTTTCTTTAATACCAGCAAACAATTCAGACTCTAAGTTGTAAATTACATTCCATCCCATTTGAGGAACCTTAACAGCATTCGAAAACTTTTTAACATCAACATCAAAAATTCCTAAACCCTTTGTATTTCCTTCTTCTGATGAGTTACACATTAACTGCATACCTAAACAAATACCTAAAACCGGTTGTGCTAATGTAGGAATCACTTTATCTAAACCACTTTCTTGCAACATTTTCATAGCAGAACTTGCTTCTCCTACTCCTGGAAAAATTACTTTATCTGCAGCTTTTATTTCATCAATATTATTCGATAAAACAGCATCTACCCCCAAACGTTTAAAAGCAAATTGAATGCTTTTTATGTTTCCTGCTCCGTAATCAATTATTACGAGGCCTCCTCCAACTCCTCCAAAGGAGGAGGGTTGCTCACTGTTGTGGATTTTATTTTTATGAATCATTTTTTGTTTTCAATATTGGTACTCCTTCCCTTAGGGAAGGTTGGGATGGGCTTTTTACAACACTCCTTTTGTTGATGGTAAAAACATTTTGTTAGCATCTCTTTTTACGGCCATTTTCATTGCTTTTGCAAAGGCTTTAAAAATTCCTTCTATTTTATGATGCTCATTATCACCTTCTGCTTTAATGTTTAAATTACATTTTGCACCATCTGTAAACGATTTAAACAAATGTAAAAACATTTCTGTTGGCATATCTCCAATCATTTCTCGTTTAAAATCTGCATCCCAAACTAGCCAAGGTCTACCACCAAAATCAACTGCTGCTTGCGCTAAACAATCATCCATTGGCAAACAAAAACCATAACGTTCTATACCTAATTTATTACCTAATGCTTTGTGAAATAATTCACCTAAAGCAATCATAGTATCTTCTATTGTATGATGCTCATCAACCTCTAAATCACCATCAACTTTTACAGTTAAATCCATAGCTCCATGTCTACCAATTTGATCTAACATGTGATCGAAAAATTTAACTCCAGTATCAATATCATTTTTACCAGAACCATCTAAATTTAGTTTAATGTAAATTTTAGTTTCGTTGGTATTTCTGGTAATTTCAGAAACTCTATCTTCTAGCTTTAAAAACTCGTAAATTGCTGCCCAATCTGTAGACTTTAAAGCAATACAATCTAAAATTTCTTGTTTAGAAGTTTCTATTTCATCTGCTCCTAATTCTGGGTTTTCTGATAAATAAATACCTTTTGCGCCCAAATTTTTAGCCAGTTCCATGTCTGTAATTCTATCACCCAAAACAAAAGAATTTTCTAAATCATAATCGTTAGAAAAATATTTAGTTAATAAACCTGTTCTTGGTTTACGAGTTTCTGCGTTTTCATGCGGAAAAGTTTTATCAATACATATTTCAGAAAAAATAACACCTTCTTTTTCGAATGCAGAAATTACTTTATTCTGTGCAGGCCAAAATGTATCTTCTGGAAAAGAATCTGTACCTAAACCATCTTGGTTGGTAACCATTACCAGTTCATAATCTAATTCTGAGGCAATTTTTGCCATGTATTGAAATACTTTTGGGTAATATTCTAATTTTTCTAAACTATCTAATTGATAATCTACAGGTGGTTCTAAAACTAAAGTTCCATCTCTATCTATAAATAATACTTTTTTCATTATTATAATGATTTTAAAGCTCTGATTAATCTTTGATTTTCTTCGCAAATACCAACACTAATTCGCAAGCAATTTTCGCATAAAGGTTGTGTAGTTCTATTTCTAATTACTACACCATATTCTATTAATTGTCTATAACGCTTATTAGCATCATCTACTTTTAAGAGTAAAAAATTACCATCTGAAGGGTATACTTTTTCTATAAAATTTATACTACTTTCTAACTCTTGTTTTAAACGTTTTCTTTCGCTAATTAGCTGTGCAACTTCGTTATTAATTTCATCTATTTTTTGCAAACGATTAACTGCTCTTTGTTGTGTTAATTCATTTACATTATAGGGTGGTTTTATATTGTTTAAAATTTTAATAATTGCTTTAGATGCATAACAAACGCCCAAACGAATACCTGCTAAACCATAGGCTTTAGACAAAGTCTGTGTAATTATTAAGTTAGGAAATTTCTCTATTTTTTTCAACCAACTTTTTTGAGTAGAAAAATCGATATAAGCCTCATCAATAACTACTAAACCTTTAAATTTTATTAGTAATTCGTGTATTGATTTTTCTGTAAAACTATTGCCTGTTGGGTTATTGGGTGAACATAAAAATAGAATTTTAGTATTTTTATTTACAGTACTTAAAATTTCTTTAATATTTGGCTGAAATTCAGTACTCAATAAAACCTTTTTATTTTCAATGTTGTTTAAATCTGCTAAAACAGAATACATACCATAAGTTGGTGGTAAAGTAATAACATTATCTACTTTTGGTTCACAAAAAGCTCTGTAAATTAAATCTAAAACTTCGTCACTACCATTTCCTAAAAGTATATTTTCTACATCAACTCCTTTAATTTCAGATAAAATATCTTTTACACCAAGTTGTTGTGGATCTGGATATCGATTTACACCATTTTCAAAAGGATTTTCATTGGCATCCAAGAAAATCATATCATTATAGGTTATATCTTTATATTCGTCTCTTGCAGATGAATATGGTTTTAAAGATTTAATATTTTCTCTTACTAGGTTGTTGATGTTAAAGTCTGTTTTCATACTTTAAAGACTCCGAAAAAGGAGTTTTAGTTACAAATTATTTTTGCAAATTTTTTAATCGAATAGAAACTGCATTTTTATGTGCTTGTAAGCCTTCTGCATCTGCCATTAATTCTATGGCATTCCCAATGTTTTGAATTCCTGTTTTAGATATTTTTTGAAAAGTAATACTTTTTGTAAAACTATCTAAATTTACACCTGAATAGGCTTTAGAAAACCCATTTGTTGGTAATGTATGGTTTGTACCAGAAGCATAATCTCCTGCACTTTCTGGAGTGTAATTACCTATAAAAACAGAGCCTGCATTTGCAATATTATCTATATAATAATCATTATTATTTGTACAAACAATAAAATGTTCTGGGCCATATTCATTAATTAATTCTAAAGCTATTTCATCATTTTCAACAAAAATAGATTTAGAATTGGCAATTGCTTTTTCAGCAATTTCTACTCTTGGTAATACTGCTAATTGTTTTTCAATTTCTATTTCAACTTCATTAATTAATTCTTTTGATGTTGAAACTAAAATAACTTGACTATCTACTCCATGTTCTGCCTGACTTAATAAATCTGAAGCAACAAAACTTGCATTTGCAAAATCGTCTGCAGCTACTAATAACTCACTTGGTCCTGCAGGCATATCTATTGCCACACCAAATTTAGTTGATAGCTGTTTTGCTACTGTTACAAACTGATTTCCAGGTCCGAAAATTTTATAAACTTGTGGTATAGTTTCTGTACCAAAAGTAAAACCTGCAATGGCTTGAATTCCGCCAACTTTTATAATTTTAGTAACGCCACATAAATTAGCTGTGTATAAAATTGCCGGATTTATTTTACCTGCTGCATTTGGTGGAGAGCACAATACAATTTCTTTACAACCTGCAATTTGAGCAGGAACTGTCAACATTAATACTGTTGAAAACAAAGGTGCTGTGCCTCCAGGAATATATAAACCAACTTTTTGAATTGGTCTTTTTTCTTGCCAACATTCTACTCCGTTTGCAGTTTCTACAAAAACTTTTTCTGTTTTTTGAGCTTTATGAAAATTAGTAATATTTACTTTGGCTAATTGAATAGCTGCTTTTAAATCTTCTGAAACTAAATTTATAGCTTCTGTAATTTCTGCTTCTGTAACAATATTGTTTTCTAAAGAAATACCATCGAATTTGGCTGTATATTTCTGTACAGCTTTATCTCCATTTTTCTGAATATCAGCAAAGACTTCATTTACTACACCTTCTATATCATCAACTGTTTTTGTTGGTCTTTCTAAAATTTTAGACCAAGTTTCTTTTGATGGGTTATTAATAATTTTCATAATAATTACTCTTTATAAACTTGCGTAAGCGTTAGGGATTGAAACGACATCCTTTTTGTTTTTCACAAAAAGATATAGTGTAAAGCCCGTTAAAACGCCCTAATAAAAAAATTAAAGCACCATTTTTTCGATTGGACAAACTAAAATACCTTCTGCTCCATTGGCTTTTAATTCGTCTATAATTTCCCAAAACTCATTTTTAGATATTACAGTGTGTACTGAGCTCCAACCTTTTTCTGCTAATGGCAAAACAGTTGGACTTCTCATACCTGGCAATAATTTTAGAATGCTTTCTAAGTTATCATTTGGTGCATTTAATAGGATATATTTTGAATTTCTACCTTTTAAAACAGATTGAATTCTAAATTGAATTTTCTCTAAAATTGCTTTTCTTTCAGCATTAATTTGAGGTGAAACTGCTAAAACTGCTTCCGATTTTAACAAAACTTCAATCTCTTTTAAACCGTTTTTAAATAGTGTACTTCCACTAGAAACGATATCGCAAATACCATCTGCTAAACCAATATTGGGTGCAATTTCTACTGAACCGTTAATTTTATGCAATTGAGCATCAATGTTTTGTTCTTTTAAAAACTTTTTTACAGTTTCTGGGTATGAAGTTGCAATTCGTTTGCCTGCCAAATCTTTTAATGAACTAGCATTTGATTCTTTTGGCACTGCAATAGAAACTTTACATTTAGAAAAACCTAAACGTTCTACAAACTGAATATCGTTTCCTTTTTCGATTAAAACATTCTCCCCAATTATGGCTGCATCTACTACTCCGTCTTTTAAATACTGAGGAATATCGCCATTTCTAAGATAAAAAACCTCTACAGGAAAATCTCTAGCAGCTGCTTTTAATTGGTCTTTACCATTGTCGATAGAAATACCAATGTCTTTTAAGATTCTCATTGAATCTTCATTTAATCTACCTGATTTTTGTACTGCAATTCTTAAGTTACTCATTTTTGTTTTTAGTTTGGTTTGAGCAAATTTGGTTTTAAAATTAAAAAACCTGTTTGATTTGCTCAAACAGGTTTATAAATATCTTGACTTTATTCAATACATTTTTAAATCGCTTGAGAGCAATTGTAAAAATGATGATGATGATTTTGAATAAATTTCATTTACTTTATTAATTATACAAATATTCAAATTTTATTTTGATAAAACCAAATGAAGTGACTATAAAATTTAGTTAAATATAATATTTATCAAGATTTGATTTTTTGTTTGATTTTTAATAAAAAGTAGCGAAAATGATAATACAATTCCTTTATCACATCAGCCTAAATAAATATAAAAACAGCAATTAATACAAAAACTACAATTTGCATCCATTTTAAATACAAACCAATTTTTTGATTTTCTTTGATTTTTTCTGAAATTGTACCTGCTAAAATTGCAATTGTAGAAAAAATTACAAGTGAAACTAACATAAATACAAAACCTAAAACATAGAATTGAATTACAGTAGAAATACTTTCTGAAAATAAAAATCCTGGAAAAAATGCTAAAAAGAAAATAGATACTTTCGGATTTAATACATTCATAATAAACCCTTGTTTAAATAATTGTGTGGTAGTTTTTTGTTCTACATTATCTTTAGAAAGAATAATATTAGCATCAGAATTATATACTTTGTAAGCTAAATAAAGTAAATAAATAGCACCAAATAATTTAATTGCAAAAAATATATTTTCTGAGTTTTTTATAATTGCAGAGACTCCAAATGCCAACAAAGAAGTATGTACTAAACAACCAGAAATTAAACCAAAAACTGTAGCTAAACCAAATTTTCTGCCATTTACAATACTTTGTGTTAATACAAAAATATTATCTGGACCTGGAGAAAGTGCTAGTATAGATGTTGCTAAAGCAAAAGAAAAAAGAGTTTCTAACACTATTTAATATTGGTTAATATTTAATTTTCTATCAAGCTATTATTAATCAATGTAGCTGCTTTCTTTTCAAAATCGTTGTAATTGTAAGCTTCTTCTTTATTTGCTTTAAGGGCTTCTAATCTTAACTCATAATCATCATTACTAATACTTTTTATAGCATTCTTAATATCTTCTGATGAATTACAAATAATCATACCTTTAGGATCAAAATATTTTTCAATATTAGGAGCTCCCCAATAAATAGGAACTGTTTCACACAGAAAACAGTCTATCAATTTTTCTGTAAAATAATTTGATTCTTGGTTATTTTCTATAACAACAGAATATTTATAAGGTGCTAAACCATCTTCTTTGTTATCAAAAGGTTTATAACCACGCCCCATAATATGCGCTTCTGAATTATTATTTCGTAAATAATCTACAATTTCGTGTCTTAATTTATGACCAATTAAATTCTTTTTATTTGACGCAATAAGTGAAATAAGGTGTTTTTTATTTGTGTTAACTGTATCAATATCCTTTAAAAAAGTACTTCCATAAATATAGAAAATTCCATTATTTATACTTTCTAGTAATTTTTCTGATTTTGTTAAAATCTTATAAAACCTCCAATTGAGATAATGAGATAGATTAATATATTTTTGATGTATAATATCTGGCTCACAAATTATTACTGATAGTTTCGCTTTAACTCCAAAACGTGGGAATAAAAAAACTGATTTTCTTGGGTTTGTTATAATATGGTCTGTTTTTTCCAAATCTGCAACAACACCATTCTTTAATCTTTGTGGTCTACCAAGTGGCCAATGTAAATCATCTAAAGACATATTACGAAGTCCAAAGTTTGGGAATTTTCCATAAGGAATAAGACCTATTGCTGGTTTAGAGTTCATCTTAGTATAAATTTAGTAAAAAAAATAATTTAATTCTTTTTCATTTTTTTTAAAGTTCAAAGGAAAAATAAATATTCAATTTCTTAGAGATTAAACTGAATAATATAACATCATCTTTATAAAACTACTTTTTTAAAATTGCTTTATTAATTCTTTTTACCAAACTTGGACCTTCGTAAATAAAACCTGTATAAATCTGAACCAAATCTGCACCTGCATTTAATTTATCTAAAGCATCTTGTTCTGAATGGATACCTCCTACTCCAATAATTGGAAAAGATTTATTAGAATTATCTGCCAAATATTTAATCACTTTTGTACTTTGATTTTTTATTGGCTGGCCACTTACACCACCATTACCAATCTCTTTTAAACGTGCTTCTGAAGCTTTTAAATTACTTCTATTGGTTGATGTATTTGAAGCAATTACACCATCAATCTTTGTCTCTGCAACTAGTTCTATAATCTCATCAAGCTGAACATCATTTAAATCTGGTGCAATTTTTAATAAAATTGGCTTTTGTTTTTCTTCTAAATTATTTAGTTTCTGGCATTCTGTAATTAACTCAACCAAATAATCTTTATCATTTAATTTTGCATGACTACCAACATTTGGGCAACTTACATTCAACACAAAATAATCTACATAAGGATGTAAACCTTTAAAACATTCTTTATAGTCTGCTGTGTAATTTTCTGGTAAAGTTTGAGTGTTTTTACCAATATTACCACCAATAATTACTTTGCCTTTATTCTTTTTTAACTGTTTAATTGCAATGGCTAAACCTTCGTTATTAAACCCCATTCTATTGACAATCCCTTGATCGTCTTTTAAACGAAATAATCTTTTTTTAGGATTACCAACTTGGCCTTTAGGTGTTACAGTACCTATTTCTATAAAACCAAATCCGAAATTTGCCAATTCATTATATAAAACTGCATTTTTATCGAAACCTGCTGCTAAACCAACTGGGTTTTTAAATGTTAATCCGAATAAATTACGTTCTAGTTTTTTATCATTTACTTGATAAAGGCTTCTAAAAAGATTTGGTACTAAAGGTATTTTAGATAAAAATTTAACCAAAGAAAATGTAAAATAATGTATTTTTTCAGGGTCAAAAAGGAAGAAAAATGGTCTTATTATTAATTTGTACATAATTTACTTTTATAAAAAAAGCTCCTAAAAAGGAGCTTTGTAATTATCTTAAAACAGCTTCTAAATTTTTCTCGAAACTTTGTTGTAATTTTTGCATTATTTTATCAATCTGCTTGTCTTCTAAAGTTTTTGTTTCGTCTTGTAAAACAAAACTAACAGCATAAGATTTTTTACCTTCTGGTAAATTATCACCTTCATAAACATCAAACAAATCTACTTCTTTTAAGAGTTTTCTTTCTGATTGAAATGCTAAATTATACACCTCTTTAAATTCGGTTTTAGAATTTAACAATAATGCTAAATCTCTTTTTACTGCAGGAAACTTTGTTAAACTAGCTACTTTAACATTTTTATTACCAGAGAATTTTAAAACATTATCCCAATTAAAATCAGCAAATAAAACTTCTTGTTTTATACCAAATTCTTTTAAAACATTTCTTTTTACAACTCCAAATTCTGCAATTTTAATTTTACCTAAACTAAAAACTAAACCTTCTGAGAAAACATCGTTTTTAACAGGAGTAGCTTTTAATTTCTGAATCCCTAATCTTTCTAAAACTGAAGTTATTACTCCTTTTACATAAAAGAAATCTGAAGGATTATTGTTTGATTGCCAAGAATCTTTTGTTCTATTACCTGTAACAAAAAGCGTTAAATGCTTATCTTCTTGATATTTATCACCATATTTATGGTAAGTTTTACCAAATTCATAAAACTTTAAAGCCGTATTTTTTCTATTTAAGTTGTAAGAAACAGATTCTAAACCACTAAATAACATTGATTGACGCATTACAGCTAAATCGTTACTTAACGGATTTAACATCATCACTTTAGCATCTTCACTTATACTTTCTGATAGAGAATTGTACTCAGGTTTTGTTAATGAATTAGCCATAGTTTCGTTAAAACCTAAAGCACTTAACTGGTTTGCAACTATGTTTTCTACTTTTGTATCATTATTAGAATCAAAAGAAATAGAAGTATTTAATTTATATGAAAACTCAATATTATTGTAACCATATACTCTTAAAATCTCTTCTATAATATCTGCCTCTCTTTGAACATCTGTTCTATAAGATGGTATTGTTAGTCCTAAACCACCTGCAGTTTCACTATTAATTTTAATTTCTAATGAAGCTAAAATGTTCTTGATTTTTTCTTTCGGAATTTCTTGACCAATTAACCTATAAGCATTATCGTAGGAAAGAAATACTTGAAAATCTTCCATTTTAATAGGATAGAAATCAGAAATATCTGATGCCAATTTACCACTAGCATATTTTTCAATTAATAAAGCTGCTCTTTTTAAAGCATACTCTGTCATATTGATATCAATTCCTCTTTCAAAACGAAAAGATGCATCTGTGTTTAAAGCATGTCTTTTTGCTGTTTTTCTTACAGAAACAGGATTAAAATATGCACTTTCTAAAAATATTGAATTTGTATGTTCTGTAACTCCAGATTTTAAACCTCCAAAAACACCACCAATACAAAGTGGATTTCCATCAGTATCACAAATCATAATATCATCTGCAGAAAGCTCTCTTTCTACTTCATCTAGTGTTGTAAATTTTGTACCCTCTTCTAAAGTTTTAACAATAATCTTATTACCTTTAATTTTCTGGGCATCAAAAGCATGTAAAGGCTGACCTAATTCATGCAAAACATAGTTGGTAATATCAACTATATTATTTTTAGGTGTAATACCAATTGCTTTTAATCTATTTTTAATCCAATCTGGTGAGTCTTTAACCTCTACATCAGTAATAGTAATACCACAATAACGAGGTACTAATTCTTTATTTTCTACTTCAACATCATAACGTAATGTTCTTTCATCTACATGAAAATCACTTACAGATGGCGATATTAATTCTAAATTTAAATCATTTTGTAATAAGCCAGCACGTAAATCTCTTGCTACCCCAAAATGACTCATAGCATCAGATCTATTTGGTGTTAAACCAATTTCGAAAACATAATCAGTTTCAATATCAAAAACTTCTGCAGCAGGTGTACCTGGTTTTAAATCAGCTTCTAAAACTAGAATTCCATCATGTCCTTTACCAAGACCTAATTCGTCTTCAGCGCAAATCATTCCATGGCTTTCTTCTCCTCTAATTTTACCTTTTTTAATTTTAAATCCTTCGCCTTTTTCATCATATAAAATAGTACCAATTGTGGCTACAGGTACTTTTTGACCAGCAGCAACATTTGGTGCTCCACAAACAATTTGCACATGATTTTCATCGCCTAAATTAACAGTAGTTACTTTTAATCTATCTGCATTTGGGTGTTGAATACAAGTTAAAACCTCACCAACAACCACTCCTTTTAAACTACCTTTAATAGATTCTATCTTTTCAATTCCTTCAACTTCTAAACCTAAATCCGTTAAAAGTTTACCAGTTTTTTCAGCTTCCCAATCAACTTTTAAAAATTGCTGTAACCAATTATACGATATTTTCATTTATTTTTTTATGATGATATTTAATCTGCGAATTTAACCAATTTTAAGGTTATATTAAACATATTCATTATAATTTTGCCCTTAATAATGTTCGCAAATTATTGTAATTTCAATTTTTCTAAAAAAGAGTTAGTAATGAGATTTTTTTTATTGATAATCAGTATTTTAATATTTATTTCTTGTGATAAAAAAACAGAAATAAAATTAGATAAAGGTACTTACAGAGCTATTTTAAAGGTGCAAGACAACCAAGAATTACCATTTATTTTTAAAGTTGAAAACGATTCTTTAATCACTATTATTAATGCTGATGAAAAAATTATTGTTGACGAAATTACTTACAGCAATGATTCAATTACGATACAAACACCTGTTTTTGAAGGTTATATTATTGCTAAAATTGCAAATAACAGATTAAAAGGTAGTTTTATTAAACCTAGTTTAGACAGAGTTGTACTTTTTGAAGCAAAAAAAGATAGTGTCCGATTTTCATCAACAAAAAAAGAATCAGTTAATATTTCTGGTAATTGGCAAACTGTTTTTAGTGATAATAATCCTGATGAAAGATACATTGCCAAAGGAATTTTTAATCAAACTAAAAATAAAGTAACTGGTACTTTTAGAACAACTACTGGAGATTATAGATACTTAGAAGGTATTATTGATGGTGATTCTTTAAAGCTTTCTACTTTTGATGGTGCTCATGCATTTTTATTTAAAGCAAAGGTTACAGATTCTATAATGAATGGTTTTTTCTATTCTGGAAATCATTGGAAAGAACCTTTTAGAGCAAAACTAAACAATGCTTATGAGTTGCCAAAAGAAGAAGATTTAACCTACATTAAAGAGGGGTACGAATATTTCGATTTTTCTTTTCCTGATACAAGAGGTAGAATTGTTGCTTTAAGTGATCCTGAATTTAAAGACAAAACTATCATCATTCAAATTATGGGAACTTGGTGCCCAAATTGTTTGGATGAAAGTAAGTATTTGGTAAACTATTTACAGGAAAATCCGAATGAAAATTTACAAGTAATTGCATTAGCTTTTGAAGTGGCAAAAACCAGAGAAATTGCTTACCAAAGAATTAAGCGTTTTAAAGAAAGAGTTGGTGTAGAATACCCTGTTTTATTAGCACAATATGGTAAAGTTGCTGATAAAACTTTGGCGCAAAAAAAATTACCAATGTTAAACCATATTATCTCTTATCCTACCACTATTTTTATGGATAAAAACAGAAAAGTTAAAAAAATTCACACTGGTTTTAATGGACCTGCAACTGGTAAAAAGTATGAAGAGTTTAAAAAAGAATTTGAAGAATTTGTTCAAGAACTTTTAGAAGAACACAATATATAAAATAGATTTAAAAACTTTACAAAAAACTTATGTTAGCCAAATTTTTATCAAAAGAAAATAATCTGTTTTTTTTAATTTTTACTTTAATTTTAATTGTTACTATTATTGGGCTTCCTTTAGATTTAATAGATCCTGATGCTGCATTATACGCATCAATTTCTAAAAGTATAGCAGAAGGTAACGATTATATAAACCTATATTCTTTAGGCCATGATTGGTTAGATAAACCTCATTTACCTTTTTGGCTTACTGCAATTTCTTATAAAATTTTTGGAGTTACTAATTTTGCTTACAAACTACCTGCAGTGCTTATTTTTTTCTTCGGAATTTATACCACCTATAAATTCACTAAAAATAATTACAATACAAAAACTGGTATTTATGCTGCAATTATTTTAGCAACTGCAACTCATAGTATTATTTCTAATTTTGATGTAAGAGCTGAAGCTTATTTAACTGCTTTTATGATTAGTAGCATTTATTATTTTGATGTTTACTTAAAAAACAAACGAATAAAACATTTAATTTTTGCCTGTCTTTTTTCTGCATTTGCAATTATGACTAAAGGTATTTTTGCGATGATTCCTATAATAGCTGCATTGGGTGGTGAGTTGTTTTTAAAAAGAAAATGGAAACAAATTATTAACCCTATTTGGTTATTTGCAACCGTACTAATTTTCATTTTTATTTTACCAGAACTTTACACATTATATGTTCAGTTTGATATGCATCCTGAAAAACTAGTTTTTGAACGAAACAATGTTTCTGGACTAAAATTTTTCTTTTGGGATAGTCAGTTTGGTCGATTTTTTAATTCTGGCCCTATAAAAGGAACTGGAGATAAAACGTTCTTTTTACACACTATTCTTTGGGCTTTTTTACCTTTTGGAATCCTTTTTTACATAGCAACTTTTAGCAAAGTAAAAAGAAACCTTAAAAAAATAATTACAAAAGAGGAATTCTATAGTCTTTTTGGATGTTTATCAGCCATAATTATTTTCTCTTTAAGTAAATTTCAATTAGCTCATTATACTAATATTGTATTTCCTTTTATGGCAATTATTGTTGCTGATTTTATTGACAAATTAAGTAACAATAGGATTGTTACTACAAAAGGTTATGCTGTAATTTTCTGGTTTCAAAATGTAATTGCCATTTTAATTATCGGCTTTCTATTTTATGTAATGCAACCTGAATTTAACTTTGTACTTTTAGCAGTTTTAGCTTTTTCAATCTTTATATTCAGAAGTATTTACAAATCTAAAAACAGCTCAATTCAGAAACTATTCCTTGTTTCTACAGTATTTTTTTTAAATATTTACACCTTTTTATTCACACATTTTTATCCAACTATTTTACCTTATCAAGGAGGTGTAAGTGCAGCTCGTTTTGTAAATAAAAATTATAAAGGCAAAGGAAGTTTGTTAGATAATATGAATCGTCATTTTGCCTTCGAATATTATTTAAAAGATAATTTTAAAAGAATTGATACTTTAAAAATCCATCAAGAAAAAGGACGTATTTTTTATCTTAATAAAAAAGAAATTGATTTATTTAAAAGACAAAACGTAAATTTTAAAATAATAAAAGAAATCGAAAACTTTGCTGTAAGTAGAATTAATAATAAATTTCTAAAAAAAGATACTAGAAAAGAGGCTTTAGAAATCAGATATTTGGTAGAAGTTAATTAAAAAGCTACTCTTTTGCAATTTGTTTTGCAAACAACTTCTGATCTACTTTATTAAACAGCAAATAATACAAATTTGCCAGCGTAAAACCAATTAAAGCGCCCAATGTAATATCCAAAGGAAAATGCACTCCTAAATACATTCTACTATATGCAAAAAATAGTGGAAAAATTAAAATGAAGTAAATGTATTTGAATTTATCTTTAAGCAAAAGGATTACAAATACAGAAAAAAATGTAGATGTTGTTGCGTGACCAGATACAAAACTAAAACCACCAGGAGAATAAGTAAAAGTTCTTATGATATGATTTATTTCTGGATTGTTATTTGGTCTTAATCTTTCTACAGAATTCTTAATTAAATTTACAAACTGATCAGAAAAGGCTACTAAAATTATTAGAGATAATATTACAAAACCTCCACGTTTTAAACCAAAAAATTTAAATATTAAGATAATAACAAAAAGGAACAATGGTGCCCAGTTAAATTGTTTGGTTATTGCCAACCAAAAAGGGTCCCATTGTTCACTTCCTAAACTATTTAAGAATATTAATAATTCTTGATCTTTTTTAATTATAAAATCGAACAAATTATTTATTTATTTCTAAAATTTCTACTTCAAAAACTAAATCAGATTTTGCTGGAAAAGGTCCAAATTTTGCTTCACCAAAACCAATATAATAAGGTATAAAAAGACGTACTTTTTCACCTACTCTCATATCTGCAACACCTTCTTTAAAACCTGTTATCATTGGTCTTTCTGCATCATCTAACTGAAAAACAAAAGGCTGACCAGAATCTTCTGTAGATTGTATTTTTTTACCATCTGCAGTATATAATGTAAAGTGTGCCTTAATAGGTTTATTAGTAACAACTTTTTCTCCTGAAGGATTATTTTTAAGCTTTAAAATACGTAAGCCAGAGCTTGTCTTTGTTGCTTTATCTTCATCCATTTTAGCTAAAAAAGTAACCTTATCTTCTAAATACTTAGAATACCTAACAGCCTCTGCATTTAAAAGATCTTTTTCTCTATCTTTTTTACCTTCTGCATATTTAATTAATTCTGCATCAAAAATTTCTGCTGCATCAAAAGATTTTGCTTTACTACCAATTCTAACAATTTCTATTGTATTAATAGTATCAAATTGCTCTATATTAAAAACAACAGCCATTCTTAAAGAATCTATTGCTCTTTCTAAACTTAAAGAGTCTTTAGCTTTTGTTATTAAATCTGCTAACTGAATTGAATTAACAATTGTTTTACCAAAAACAGTATGTTTACCATCTAAATGAGGAATTGCTCTATGTGTTATAAAAAACTGACTTCCATTAGATTCTGGACCTCCATTTGCCATAGAAAATACGCCTGCATCATCATGTTTATAAAGCAAATTTCCATTTTCATCTTTAGTAAACTCGCTACCAAACCTATAACCAGGAGTTCCTCTTCCTGTTTCTGTTGGGTCACCTCCTTGTATTACAAAATTATCTACAACTCTATGAAAACGAATACCATCATAAAATTTTTTACCTTCTAAAGAATCTGCAACTTTATTATTAGTTCCTTCTACTAAAGACACTAAATTAGCAACTGTCATTGGTGCAGTTTCTGGGTATAGTTCTAATAAGATATCTCCTTTATTCGTTTGTATTTCTGCATACAAACCATCTTGTAAATCTTTATATTTTGGAGATTGACAACCAATAATTAAAAAGAAACAAACTAAAATATAGATTGATTTTTTCATCTATTACTTAACAATTTCTAATATTTCAATTTCAAAAACTAAAGCTGAAAAAGGTTTAATTAATTGCCCTCTTTGTTGTGCTCCATAAGCAATTTCTTGAGGAATGAAAAATTTATATTTTGAACCAACATTCATTAAAGTTAATGCTTCGTTAAAACCTGGTACAAAAACATTTGCATTTGATGTATATGGAGATTTTCTATCTACAGTACTATCAAAAACTTCACCATCAATTGTAGTTCCATGATAATGGATTTTAACTTTATCTGTAGGCTTTACATTATCTCCTTTACCATTTTTTAGTACAATATACTGTAAACCACTTGCAGTAGTTTCTACACCATCTTTTACTTTATTTAGCGTTAAAAATTCTTCACCCGCATTTTTAACATCAGCAAATTTAATTAAAGCATCTTTTTCTGCTTTAGCTTGCTGTTCTTTCATTTTTTCTGCTTGTTGTTTTTGAAAGAAAGCTCTTAAAAAATTACTTAAGTCTTTTTCTTCTATTAACAAGTTTGTAGAATCAATTCCGTTTCTATAACCTTGTAAAAATAAATCTGTATCTGCTTCATCAAAATTAGCTTTTACTTTTAAAGCCATATCTAAACCTAAAGCATAACTAGCTGAATCTAATTCAGTTTCTAAAGAACTTGCGTTTTTTACTTGATTTCCACAAGAAACCATTGTTCCTAAAACTGTAATAATTGCTAAACTTTTTAATACTCTCATTTTATTTGTTTATTTAATATTTGTTAATGTTACTGTACTTTTTATTGATTGATTTATTCCAATTTTTTTTCCATCGCCTGCAACACCATAAGCACTGTAAGATGGAATTACAAATGTAATGGTTTCTCCTATTTTCATCAACTTTATTCCTTTTTGTAAGCCAGAAATAATGTCTTGTTTATCTATTGCATAAGTTTTAATTCCTAATTCCTCTTTGCTATAAATTATTGAATCTTTTAAATCTGTAATATTATATTGAAAGGTAACTTCATTTCCTTTTATAGGAGTTGGCAAATCTTCAGTAATTTTGTTGATGTATTTATACCAAAACCCATTTGAAGATTGGTAATAAGTATTTAAAGAATCGTTCTCTATTAAGTTTAAAATCTTACTCTCTTCTTGTTTATTTAAAATTTTATTTTGTTGCATTGCTTCAAAATAAAGTGTGGTAGAAGGTTTGGGATTAATAGGTTTTCTAGGCTCAATTTTTGAACACGAAAAGCAAACTATCATCAAAAAAAACAAAAAACTATGCTTCATAAGAGGTTTCTAATTCTTGTTGATATTCTGAAACTAATGATGTGAATTTTGTTACTGTTTTTGCCATTGGTAAATCTGACCTACCACCTGCAGCATTATCATGTCCTCCACCATCAAAATGGTTTCTCGCAAATTGATTTACAGAAAATTTCCCTTTTGATCTAAAAGAAATTTTAATAATACCTTGTTCTTTGTCTTCAATAAAAATAGCTGCAAAAATTATACCTTTTAATGATAATGCATAATTTACAACACCTTCTGTATCTCCTTTTTGAAAGTCGAAACGTTTTTTTTCTTCGTCTGTTAGAGTAATATAAGCTGTATTATAATTAGGTAAAATCTGTAAATTACTTAAAGCTTTACCTAATAATAGCAACCTATTGTAAGAATTGGCATCATAAACGTTATTATGTATTCTATCGTTTTCTGCGCCTTTATCAATTAAATCAGCAATAATTCTGTGGGTTGTACTTGTGGTAGATCTAAATCGAAAAGAACCTGTATCTGTCATTATACCAGTGTATAAACAAGTTGCAATATTGGCATCAATTAAATCTAAATCGTTATTCATTTCAATAAACTGATACACCATTTGACAAGTAGAACAGATCTCTGTATCAGAATACATATATTTTACATCATCTGGTTGTTGATGATGATCTATCATTGCAAAATCGTTCTCATAAGCCTCTAATGTATTCTGCATATCACTACCTACTCTATGCAATGCATTAAAATCTAATAAGAAAATAATATCAGAATTATTTATTGCTCTTTTAGCTTGTTTATTTTGCCAATCGAATAAATAAGTTGAGTCTGAATCTGGCAACCATTTTAAAAAATCTGGATAATCATTAGGAACAACAACTGTACTTTTATGGCCTTTTTTATTTAAATATTGCTTTAACGCTAAAGTAGAACCCATAGCATCACCATCAGGATTTCTATGTCCTACAATTACTATTTTTTTTGGTTCTTCTAAAAACTCTTTTAAATCTTCAAATCCTTTCAAAATCATAATTTGCGAATATACAATTTAATAACATTGATTAAAATATATTTTCTTATACATATAAATATAAGGACAATTTTAGTGAGTTAAAGTTTAATATTTAAGAAAATAAAAACACTCTTTTAATAATAGTAAACACCATATAATACAGTTAGAATTAACACAAGTATATCATTAACTTGTTATTAACAATAAAAGATGTACTTTTGCCGAAAATTATAGAAAATGGCAACAAATAGAACATTTACAATGCTAAAACCAGATGCTGTAGAAAACGGACACACTGGTGCAATTTTAGAAAAAATTAATGCTGCAGGATTTAGAATTGTAGCGTTAAAGAAAACTCAAATGACAAAAGCTGATGCTGAAACTTTTTATGCTGTGCATAATGAGCGTCCGTTTTTTGGAGAATTAGTTGAGTTTATGACAAGAGGACCAATAATTGCAGCAATCTTAGAAAAAGAAAATGCAGTTAGTGATTTTAGGACTTTAATAGGAGCAACAAATCCTGCTGATGCAGCTGAAGGAACAATCAGAAAATTATATGCAACTTCTATGGGAGAAAATGCAGTTCATGGTTCTGATTCTGATGAAAATGCTGAAATCGAAGGAAACTTTCACTTTTCTGGTAGAGAGCAATTCTAATTTAGAATTTAAGTTCAAAAAAATATTTTTAAAAACTCGCAACCTTTTTGGTTGCGAGTTTTCTTTTTTAAAAATCAAATAAATACTTCTCTTAAAAAAAAATTAATCAACACCTAAATTACCCTAAATACAATTAAAAAAAAACATTTGTTATTTACTTTCTCTGTAATTAAAATTACTTTTTATTTATAAATTATCTTAATTTAAAAACACCAAAAAAAACTTAAAAAAATAAAGCCCAATTAGAATATCTAAAAGCAAAAAGAACATTTGTAAAATGATAAAGTTAATAAAGGTTTATATTCTGATACACCCAAAATAGACTCAATAAAATGATCATTGTTCTCATAAATTTATGGCAATAATTTTTCATTTAAACTAACATCAATTTTGTAATTACTTGTTCTCCTAATTCTTCATTCATCATTTTAATGATTTTGTCTTTTCCATAACTTAATTCTTCTCTTAATACAGACGATTTTAATTGAATAATTAAAGTTTTATTTTGCAATTTTACAGAAGTAGTATGCGTGGCAACTCCTGGCCCCATCATTTTGAGCCAAGTTTCTTCAACTTTCATTTTTTGCATTCCTTTGCTCAAATTATTTTCTTTGATAAAGGTTTTCATTAAATCTTCTATCGAAAAGGAATCATTTTCTCTCTTTGCCATATTTTTATTCTTACAAATCTTTTTTATTGATGTGCAATCTATTTTTTTAAAATGAATTAAACTTTTAAAAATAAACTTACTACTTTCAATACACTACAACTTAAAAATTTGATATTCTTTATCACCTTGTTTTAAAATATTCTCTGTTCTTTCAGAATGAGTATCAGTAATAAAAATCTGTCCAAACTCATCATTATTCACTAAATCTATAATTTGCGCAACACGATTTTCATCTAACTTATCAAAAATATCATCTAATAATAATATAGGAGTAACATTAGATTGTTGCTTTATAAATTGAAATTGCGCCAATTTTAAAGAAATTAAATATGATTTTTGCTGACCTTGAGAACCAAATTTTTTAATAGGATAATCTCCAATTTCAAAACTTAAATCATCCTTGTGAATTCCTGATGTGGTATATTGAATTACCCTATCTTTTTCTAAAGATTTTTTTAACAAATCATCCATATTAAAATCAAGTAACTGACTTTTATAATTAAGATTTACTTGCTCTTTATCACCAGATATAATCTGATATTTTTCATTAAAAATCGGAATAAACTCTCCTAAAAAGGTCTTTCTTACTTTATATATTTTGCTTGCATAATTAGCTAATTGCTCATCATAAACACTTAAATTTAAAGCATCAAAAGTTCTGTTTGCTGCAAAATATTTTAATAATGCATTTCTCTGGCTTAGCACTTTATTATAAGCAATTAAATCTTGTAAATAGGCTTTATTTTGTTGAGAAATTACACCATCTATAAATTTTCTACGAGTATCACTACCTTCTGTAACCAAATCACGATCTGCAGGCGAAATGATTACCAAAGGAAACTGACCTATATGTTCAGAAAATTTTCCATAAGCTTTTTCATTTCTCTTTAAAACCTTTTTCTGTCCTTTTTTTAAACTGCATACAATTTTTTCATTTCTATCATTTAAAAGGTAATTACCTTCTATCATAAAAAAACCTTCACCATGTTTAATATTCTGCACAGCCACTGAATTAAAGTAGCTTTTTGTAAAAGACAAGTAATAAATTGCATCTAAAACATTAGTTTTACCTACACCATTATTACCCACAAAACAATTTATTTTCTCCTGAAAATCAAAAGTTTGCGATTCGATATTTTTAAAATTTACAATAGAAATTTTCTGTAAATACATTTGTAAAAAACTAGATTAAAAAAGGATTGCAAATTATTGAAAATTTTGCGAAATAACCTCTTTTAAAATCCAATTAAAAAAACTATTTTTGCGCCACTAATTTTTAAGGAAATATGGCAACATACAAGAAGAGAGGATACAAACCTAAGAATAAACAAGAAGAACAACAAGTAGAAAATATGGACAGTACAACTGCTGAAGTATTTAATACTTTAGATGAAACTGCTTCTAAATCTGAACAATGGATTGAGAAAAATAGTAAAGTTTTATTTGGTGCTTTAGTAGCAATTGTTGTTATTTTCTTAGCATTTTTAGGATATAATAAATATATAGTAGAACCAAATGAATTAGATGCGTCTAACGAATTGGCTTTTCCTAGAAAATATTTTGATGAAGCAGCAACTGCTGGTTCTGGTATAGATTCTCTTTTAACTTTAGGTTTAGAAGGTGCAGATGGTAAATACGGTTTCTTAGATATTGCTGATTCTTATAGTGGTACAGATGCAGGAAATATGGCAAATTATTACGCTGGTGTTTCTTATTTACAAATGAAACAATATGATAAAGCTATCGAATTTTTAAGCAAATTTGATTCTGATGATGAAATGTTGGGTCCTGTTGCTTTAGGTGCAATTGGTGATGCTTTTTCTGATATTGAACAAGAAGAAGAGGCTTTAGAATACTATGAAAAAGCAGCTAACAAAAAAACGAACGATTTTACAACTCCTTTATTTTTATACAAAGCAGGGCAAACTGCTATGAATTTAAAAGAATACAGTAAAGCAGAAAATTTATTTTCTAAAATTAAAGAAAGCTACCCAAAATCTGATCAAGGTAGAGATGTAGAAAAATTTATCAATGCAGCAAAATATGCTCAATAGTTTTTAGTTCTTGGTTTTTAGTTTTTAGTTACAAATATTACTAAAAATCAACAACAATAAACCAAAAACCAACAAATGGCTACAACCAATTTATCATATTACGATAAAACAACAATCCCAAATGCGAAGACTTTTCGATTTGGGATTGTTGTTTCTGAATGGAATCCAGAAATTACACAAAACCTAAAAAAAGGAGCTATTGAAGCTTTTTTAGACTGTGGTGCAACTGAAGAAAATATAATTTCTTGGGATGTGCCTGGTAGTTTTGAACTTGTTTACGGTTGCAAAAAAATGATACAGTCTCAAAATTTAGATGCTATCATTGCTATTGGTAATGTAATACAAGGAGAAACAAAACATTTCGATTTTGTTTGTGAAGGAGTTACACAAGGTATTGTAGATTTAAATATTAAATATGATGTTCCAATAATTTTCTGTGTTTTAACAGATAATAACAAACAGCAATCAATAGATAGATCTGGAGGTAAATTAGGTAATAAAGGTATAGAATGTGCTGTTGCAGCTGTAAAAATGGCAGCTCTTAAAAATATAGATAGAACTTCTGATAGCATTGGTTTTTAATTAAATAGAGGTTTAAAATACAAATCATTTTTTTTTTAATTCTAATACAAAATTTCTTTAACCTTTTAGGAATTCTCTTAATTTAAAAGAATATACAAACCTAAAGTGGTTTAAAAATCATGCAGGATTTTTAAGAATACTTTTAACATCATTCCTTGAAGTATTCCTTTTAATTCTTTAATTTTGATATCCTTAAATTTGGTACAATATTTGAGATTTCTAAACCATTATTCACCAATTATTATCTAAAATTATGGGATTTTTAAAAAGAACAAATAAAAAATTTGATTACCAACCTCGTTATTATAAAGGAGAAGGAAGTCCTTTTAAAATAGAACATAAACTAGATAAATTTAGAACTACAACAGGAAAAAACAAAGGCTTAAAATCTAAATTTTCTGCAGCCATAAACGAATTAAAAGATTCAGAAAACAAGTTTAATAAGACAATTGTTTACATTGTTTTAATTTTAGTTTTAACTTTCTTGTATATTATAGATTTCGATTTATCCATATTCATTAATAATTAATGTCAGACATCATTCAACTTTTACCAGATCATGTAGCGAACCAAATTGCTGCAGGAGAAGTAGTGCAAAGACCTGCTTCTGTGGTAAAAGAATTGTTAGAAAACGCTATAGATGCTGGTGCAACTAGTATAAAATTATTACTAAAAGACGCTGGTAAAACTTTAATTCAGGTTATTGACGATGGCAAAGGAATGAGTGCCACAGATGCCAGAATGTGTTTTGAAAGACACGCAACTTCTAAAATTCAAAAAGCAGAAGATTTATTTAATCTTTGTACAAAAGGTTTTAGAGGCGAAGCTTTAGCATCTATTGCAGCAATTGCACACGTAGAATTAAAAACAAAACAAGAAAATGAGGAATTAGGTTCTTGCCTAAAAATTGAAGGCAGTAAAGTAGTTTCTCAAGATTTTATCTCAACTTCTAAAGGAACAAGTTTGGCAGTAAAAAATTTATTTTACAACATTCCTGCTCGTAGAAATTTCTTAAAATCTGATACTGTTGAAACCAGACATATTATAGATGAATTTCAACGAGTTGCTTTAGCACATCCAGATATTACTTTTTTATTGCACCATAATAACAATGAGGTTTATCATTTAAAAAATGGCAATTTAAGACAACGAATTGTAGCTGTTTTTGGTACAAAAATGAATGAAAAATTAGTGCCAATAAATGAACAAACAGATATTTTAAATATTAACGGATTTGTAGCAAAACCAGAATTTTCTAAAAGAAAAAGAGGCGAACAATTCTTTTTTGTAAATGACAGATTTATAAAAAGTTCTTACTTAAATCACGCAGTAGTAAATGCTTTTGATGGTTTGTTAGAACAAGGATCACATCCCTCCTATTTTTTATATTTAACAGTACCTGCAAACACTATAGATATTAACATTCATCCTACAAAAACAGAAATAAAGTTCGATAACGAAAAGGCTTTATACTCGATGTTAAGGGCGACTGTTAAACATAGTTTAGGACAATATAATGTGGCTCCTGTTTTAGATTTTAATAGGGATTCAAATTTAGACATACCTTATCATTTAAATAAAAATAACACAAAAACATCTACACCAAAAATTACTGTAGATCCTGATTTTAACCCTTTTAAAGAAGATGTAAAACAGAAAGAAACTAGTTTTCCTTACAAAAGAGAGCAAAATACACAAAGCTGGGAAAGTTTATATACTTCTGTTTCTAATCATCAAACAGAAAGACAAGAGGAATTATTTGAACATCAACCAGAAACTAAAACACAAAAAACATTTCAAATTCAGCGTAAATATGTAATGAGTTTAATAAAATCTGGTGTAGTTTTAATTCATCAATCTTTGGCACATCAACGTATTTTGTACGAAGATTTTTTAGAAAGTATCACTGTAAAAGAAGCTAATAGTCAGCAATTATTGTTTCCTGTTAAAATTTCTTTTTCATCACAAGAAATAGAAATGATATACACCATAAAAACCGAATTAGAAAATGCAGGTTTTTCTTTTGATGAATTTACCAAAGACAGTGTTACTATTAAAGGAATTCCGGTTTCTGTTACAGAAAGTAAAATTACTATTATATTAGAGGAACTTTTAAATGATATAAATTTAGAAGTACCAGATACAAGTTTTAGTCATTTTGATGTTATGGCCAAATCATTTGCTAAAACATTATCGATTAAAACTGGAACTCAACTCTCTGAACAAGAACAAGAAAGTTTAGTAAATAATTTATTTTCTTGTAAAGAGCCAACAGTTTCTCCAACAGGTAAAGCAACTTTTAAAACGCTTACATTAAACGAAATAGATAATCTATTTAACAGTTAAAAATGAATAGAATTACAGACGCTATAAAACATCTAATTATTATAAATGTAATATTTTTTATTGCACCACAAATATTACAATTAGATTTTACAAATATTTTGGCTTTACATTTTCCAAGAAATGAACACTTTGGATTTTGGCAATATGTCACACATATTTTTATGCACGGAAGCTTTTCTCATATTTTATTTAATATGTATGGTTTATGGGCTTTTGGTACTCCTTTAGAACAAATGTGGGGCAAGAAAAAGTTTTTCTTTTTCTATTTTTCTGCAGGAATTGGTGCAGGTTTAATCTATACATTGGTTAATTACTATCAGTTTAATGGTATTTATGAAATTTTTATAAATGCTGGTTTAACTGATTCAGAAGTAATCTCAATCTTAGAAATTGGTAGCACAAATGATCCTAGATTAGCAGAAGTAATTAATCAAGATCAGTTTAATAAAATTTGGTCTTTATATAACACACCTGCAGTTGGAGCTTCTGGAGCTGTTTACGGAATTTTAGTTGCTTTTGGGTTATATTTTAAAGATGCAAAATTAGCATTAATATTTTTTCCTGTTCCTATTGCAGCAAAGTACTTTATTCCTGTTATGATTTTAGGTGATTTATTCTTTGGAATGACAAAGTATTATATTGGAAATGTTGCTCATTTTGCACACGTTGGTGGTGCATTAATAGGTTTTTTAATTGCTTGGTACTGGAAAAAAAATCAATTTAAAGTAAATTAATGAGTGTAATAGACGAAATAAAAAGAAGATATATTACTGGTAATATTGTAGAAAAACTAATTTTTATAAATATTGCTGTATTCGTTATTACCATTTTAGTAAGTGTTTTTCAAGGTTTATATGAAGGACAAATAAACTGGTTAGTTGAATGGTTTTCATTAGATGATGAAATAAAATCTTTATTTACAAAACCCTGGTCTATTATTTCTTATGGTTTTTTACATGCCGATTTTCTTCATATTTTAATGAATCTTATGGTTTTGTATTTTATAGGTAATTTATTTCTTGAATATTTTACTCAAAAACAATTGCTGAGTTTCTATTTATTAGGTACTTTTTTCGGTGGAATTTTATTTATTTTTAGTCAGAATTATTTTCCTTTGTTTGATGGTGAAACATCTATATTAATTGGTGCTTCTGCAGGTATTTCTGCAATTTTTATTGGTATAGCTGCATACATACCTAATTATCAATTAAAATTACGTTTTATAGGTTTTGTAAAACTTTGGCATTTAGCTGCAATTTGGATTGGTTTAGATGTTATGGCATTAATTGGTAATAATGCTGGAGGTCATTTTGCACATTTAGGTGGTGCTTTATTTGGTTTTTTATACGTTAAAAAAGCGAGTAATACAGAAATTAAAATATTCGATAAAATTGCAAATCTTTTTAAAAAGAAAAAGAAATCACCATTAAAAACGGTGCATAAATCAAAAGTAAAAAAGAAAACGAATACCAATTTAAATCAACAACAGATTGATGATATTTTAGATAAAATTAGTAAATCTGGTTACGATACTTTAACCAAAGCAGAAAAAGATTTTTTGTTTAGACAAGGCAAAAAATAGTTCATTTTTTAACTCCCCAACGTGAAAAAATTATCTTTTATAAATAAGCTTATTTATATCATCAATTCATTGATGGCTACTTGTTTGTTATTTTCATATTTATTGCCTTATGTTTCTCCTGAGTCTTTTCCTATATTTGCAATACTAAGCTTATTAGCCCCTATTTTAATTGTAATTAACTTAGTTTTTGTACTCTATTGGCTTATCAACATAAAAAAACAATTCCTTTTATCAACCTTAATTTTATTACTTGGTTGGTTTATAATACCTAATATTTATAAATTTTCTGAAAAAGAGATTTCTAACAAAGAAGATTTAAAAGTAATGAGTTATAATGTTAGAATGTTTAATTATTGGAATTGGATTGATGACAAAAAAATACCAGAAAACATCAATAATTTTATAAAAAATGAATCGCCAGATATTCTACTTTTTCAAGAATATTATAATCAGAAAGGATTAAATTTTAACTATAAATACAAATACCTAAAACCGAGCAAATTAAATACTAATGTTGGATTAGTTATTTACTCTAAATTTCCGATAATTAATAAAGGTTCTTTTGATTTTAAAAACACGTCTAACAATATCATTTTTGCTGACATTTTAAAAAAGAAAGACACCATTAGAATTTACAACATTCACTTACAATCTTTAGGTTTAAACACAGATAAAGAAAACTTTGGACAAGAAAATTCAGAAAAATTAGTAGCAAGATTAAAAGAAGGCTTTAAAAAACAAGCAGAACAAACTTCTTTATTTTTAGAACACGAAAAAAAATGGAAAGGCAAAAAGATAGTTGCTGGTGATTTTAATAACACTTCCTATTCTTGGGTGTATAATCAAATATCCGAAGATAAAAAAGATGCATTTATTGAGGCTGGTAAAGGTTTTGGTAAATCTTTTAATTATTGGTTTCCTATGCGAATCGATTTTATTTTAACGGATGAAAACGCAGAAATTAATCAATTTACATCATTTACAGAAAAAAATTCAGATCACTTCCCTATTCAAGCTAAAATAAATTGGTAAGAATCTCTATATTCGCGTAAAGCTTTTTAGTGCTATGAAACATTTTACAGTTGCAATTATTGGTAGTGGTCCTTCTGGAGCATCAACCGCATTTTATTTAGGCAAACAAGGTATTAACACAGTTATTATAGAAAAAGAAACCTTACCAAGATATAAAACTTGTGGTGGTGGCTTTGTTAACAGAGGTAAAAAAGACATGCCTTTTGATATTTCTGAGGTTGTAGAACGTGAATTTTGCCAAGTTGATACTTACTTTAACAATCACGAAAAATGCTACTATTCTAACAAAGAAGAACCCATAATTACAATGATTATGCGTGATGCTTTCGACAATTTAATTGTTAACAAAGCAACAGAATTTGGAGTTACTTTATTACAAGATCATAAATTGATAAGTATTGATTTTACTGATGATAAATCAATTTTAAAAACTTCTCAAGGTGATATTTCTGCTGATTTTATTATTGCTGCTGATGGAGTTTTGAGCCCGACTGCAAAAATGGCGGGTTATAAAAATGATACTAGAAATTTAATACCTGCTTTAGAGTATGAAGTAGAAGTTTCTACAGAAGATTTTGAAAGACTTTCTAAAACTGTACGTTTTGATATTGATGCAGTACCTTATGGTTATGCATGGTGTTTTCCTAAAAAAAATCATTTATCATTAGGAGTTTTAACTACTAAAAAAGGAAAAATCAATTTAAAAGAATATTACAAAAAGTATTTAGAAACTTTAGGAATTAAAGAAATAGTAAAAGAAGATGCTCATGGTTTTCAGATTCCTTTAGCACCAAGAACAGATGGTTTTGTAAAGAACAATATCTTTTTAATTGGAGATGCTGCAGGTTTTGCAGAACCAATTACTGCAGAAGGAATTTCTAATGCAATTTTAAGCGGAAAATATGTTACTGAAGCGATTATTGAAAGCAATTTAGATTTAAAAATTGCTGAAAAACTTTACCTAGAAAAACTAAATATTAAATTGTTACCTGAGTTAAAATCTGGCGCTTTTTTATCTAAATTCTTTTATCACAATAATCCTGTGAGAAAGTATTTATTGAATAAATACGGCCAATATTTTAATAATATTATGGTTGATATTTTACATGGAGATCGTCCTTTTCCTACAAATGTTTCAGAAAAACTTAAAAATAAAATTAAAGAGAAGATTTTTTAATTAAATGTATTTCTGAGTTAGGAACGTATTAAATCAATAGAAAATCTAACAACAAACACTACATCTTCAAAATAACTTTGATGATTACTTTTGCTTTGCTTTAAGCTTTCTTTTCTCTTTATAATACCTTTTATCAGCTATATAAATTGTTTTAGAAACTTCAGCAAAAACAACAGTTTTATCCTTATTGGTTAATTGTATATTTTTAATTAAATCAATTTCTTTTTTCTCAGACACATCTTTTCTTATTTGTTCAATTTCATCCGAAGTAAAAATAAAATCTACATAACAAGTTTCTTTTGCTGGTCTTTTAAACTTTATAGAAGCTGCTTTATCCCAGACCACAAAATTGGTGTCTAAAATATTTAACAACTGAATCATAAAAATTGGATCTGTTGCCGAAAATAAACTTCCGCCAAAAATAGAACCTACATAATTGCTGTTTTTGTAACTTAATTTAATTTGTATTTCTATGTTTAATAAATCCTTAGAAACTTTTATTACTCTTCCTGTAGATCTTCTATACATAGGCGATAAGTTAAAACCGTATTTATAAATACTGCTTTTACTCATAAATTTTTCTAATACTTTCTGAATTTGTGCGTACATCTTTATTTCTTAAAACCATATTCACGTTCCACTCTACAGATTCTTAATTGGTATTGTTTATACCATTTTTCTCTGCCTAAATTTCTTACTTCTGTATGTTCTATATTATTTTTCCAAGAAATAATATCATCTTCAGTTTGCCAATAAGAAACTGTAATTCCAATTTCTTTTCTTGCAGATTCAATACCTAAAAAACCATTTTGTTGTTTTGCTAGAGCTTCCATTCTTTCAGCTGTTTCTAGATAATCTTGTAAATTATTTTCTAAAATTGTTGTAAAAATAACAGCATAGTAAGGTGGTTTTAGATGGGCTACTATCATAATTAAATTTGTAAATTTGCAATCTATAAATGTACAGGAATGATGGCAGATAAAAAAGTAGCATTTTATACTTTAGGTTGCAAACTAAATTTTTCGGAAACATCTACAATTGCAAGAAATTTTGTAAATGAAGGCTTTGAACGTGTAGATTTTACTGAAGAAGCAGATATTTACGTAATTAACACTTGCTCAGTTACAGATAATGCAGATAAGCGTTTTAAATCGATTGTAAAAAATGCATTAAAGAAAAATGAAGATGCTTTTTTAATTGCTGTGGGTTGTTATGCGCAATTAAAACCAGAAGAATTGGCTGCTGTTGATGGTGTAGATTTGGTTTTAGGTGCTACAGAAAAGTTTAACGTTACCAGTTATATTAACGATTTAACTAAAAATGATGTTGGTGAAGTACATTCTTGCGAAATTGTTGATGCCGATTTTTATGTTGGTTCTTATTCTATAGGCGATAGAACTCGTGCTTTTTTAAAAGTACAAGATGGTTGTGATTACAAATGTACGTATTGCACAATTCCTTTAGCTCGCGGAATTTCTAGAAGCGATACTTTACAGAATGTAATAAACAATGCCAAAGAAATATCATCAAAAGGCATTAAAGAAATTGTTTTAACAGGTGTTAATATTGGCGATTATGGAAAAGGTGAATTTGGTAACAAAAAACACGAACATACTTTTTTAGAATTGGTAAAAGAATTGGATAAGGTTAATGGTATTCATCGTTTACGAATTTCTTCTATTGAACCTAATTTACTAAAGGATGAAACGATTGATTTTGTTTCTAAATCCGACTCTTTTGTACCTCATTTTCATATTCCTTTACAATCTGGTAGTGATGAGTTATTGAAGAAAATGAAACGTAGATATTTAAGAAATACCTATACAAATAGAGTTGCTAAAATTAAAGAAGTAATGCCAAATGCTTGTATTGGTGTTGATGTTATTGTTGGTTTTCCTGGTGAAACTGATGAATTATTTTTAGAAACCTATAATTATTTAAACGAATTAAATATTTCTTATTTACACGTTTTTACATATTCTGAAAGACCAAATACAGAGGCTGTAGATTTTGATGGTGTTGTACCTAAAAAAACAAGAGCAAAACGTAGTAAAATGTTACGTGGTTTGTCTGTTAAAAAAAGACGTGCTTTTTATGAAGCTCAATTAGGTAATACTGTAACTGTTTTGTTTGAAAATGAAAACAAAGAAGGCTATATTAACGGATTTACAGAAAATTACGTAAAAGTAAAAACACCTTGGAATCCTGAATTAATAAACACTTTGCACACCATTACTTTAACAAATATTGATGATGATGGTTTGGTGCGTTTCGATTTTGTAGAAGATAAAGTAGCCTTATAACTTGGCATTAAACTTGTGCTTAGTAAACTGAATTGTATATTTTAAATTAATTGTTATGTCTAAAACTCATATTTATTTTATGCCTGGTTTAGCTGCTGGACCTGAAATTTTTGAAAACTTAACCCTTTCTAATGAGTTATATGAATTGCATTATTTAACTTGGAAAGAACCACTTACTTTAGATGAAAGTTTAAATAGTTACACTAAAAGATTATCCGAAGAAATTAAACACAAAAACCCTGTTTTGGTTGGTGTTTCTTTTGGTGGGATTATAGTACAAGAAATTACAAAGTTTATCGATGTTAAAAAGGTAATTATTATATCTAGTGTTAAATCTCAAACTGAATTCCCAACTACTTTTCAATTTGCTAGCAAAAGTAAAATTTACAAATTATTCCCAACTCAAATTGTAACCAATTTTGAGACTTATTCTAAATATTTTATTGGCAAAACCTTAGAAAAGAAAGCCAAAATGTATAAAAAATACCTTTCTGTTAGAGGAGAAAACTATTTGAAATGGTCTATTGAAAATGTTCTTAATTGGAAACAGCAAATAGTTTTAGAAAACATTAGGCATATTCACGGAACAAAAGATGAGATTTTTCCGATAAAAAATATTAAAAATGCTATTGAAATTGAAAACGGAAATCATTCTATGATAATTATAAAAGCTAAGCAAATATCTAAAATAATTGAGGATACTTTAACTTTTTTAAACAAGTAGTATTAAGTATTTTTATACTTTAAATTAATTTGATTATGAAAAAACCATTAAGAATTTTATCTATATTAAGTATCGTTTTTATTACCTCTATCTTTATTAATGCCATAAATAAAGAAGAAATAGACCCTATTGTAAGCACTCATAAATATTATAAAATTAAATCTTTAAAATTACCTAACAATTTAAATTTGGCAGGTGAAAGAGTTCCTTTAGAAATACCTGATGTTAGGGAAAGAATGGAAAGAGAATTGTTAGTAAATACATATTGGCAATCTAATGGTTTATTATTGATAAAAAGAGCTCATAAATATTTTCCTGTTTTAGAGCCACTTTTAAGAAAATATGGCTTACCTGATGATTTTAAATTTTTAGCTTTAGCAGAAAGTGGTTTTATAGATGAAACCTCTAATGTTGGTGCAGCTGGTATGTGGCATTTTATGAAACAAACTGGTAAAGAATTTGGCCTAGAAATTAATAAAAATGTTGATGAAAGGTACGATATTGAAAAATCTACTAAAGTTGCTGCAGAGTATTTAATTAAATCTAAAGAACGTTTTAATTCTTGGACATTGGCAGCAGCAGCTTATAATGCTGGCAATTATGGGATTTCCAGAAGATTAGAGGCACAGGATGTAGATAATTATTATGATGCAAAACTTGCTGATGAAACTGAACGTTACGTTTTTAGAATTTTAGCTTTAAAAGAGATTATTAATAATTCTGAAAAATATGGTTTTGTTTTTGAAAAAGAAGATTTATATACAATTGAAAAAACGACAACTGTAAAAGTAGATACTGCAATTACAAATATTACTGCTTTTGCAAAAAAGTTTGGGATGAATTACAAAGAATTTAAAATTTTAAATCCTTGGTTAAGAGAACATCACTTAAATAATAAGAGCAGAAAATTGTACACAATTAAAATACCTGTAAATTAAGAAAAAGTTCTATTCATTTATATTTTTAACTCTACCAACTAAACCAGATTCTAATTGTACTTTAATTCCATAAGGATGATTAGGTGAATTTGTTAGTAACCTTGCAACAATACCTTCTGTTAATTCGCCTGTTTTTTGATGTGGTTTTTGAACGATTTCTACAAACAAACCGACTTTAATATTTTTTCTTTGCCTGCAATCAATCATAAATAATATTTAATTATAAAAATAAAAAAGCCTATCAAAATTTTGATAGGCTTTTAGATAAAAATTTAACTAGCAATATATAATTATAAAACTCTTACGTTTACTGCGTTTAATCCTTTTCTTCCATCTTGTAAGTCGAATTCAACTTCATCGTTTTCACGAATTTCGTCAACTAATCCTGACACATGTACAAAATGTTCTTTGTTTGTTCCTTCTTCAGTGATAAATCCAAATCCTTTAGATTCATTGAAAAATTTTACGGTACCTTTATTCATTATAAAAAATTATTGTGTTGTTAAATTAATTCCTAACAACGTTTATTTAAGTTGCAAATATAGTGCCAATAAATTTAGAAAGGCATAATTTATTGATTTTCTTTTAATTAACTTCTTATAGCTGATTAACAGTGGTTTTAACAGCATTAAACTCACCAATAACCTCTTCTAAAACCTGTTTTGCTGATTTTATTTCATGAATTAAACCCGCAATTTGTCCTATTTCTAGCTCACCATTTTCTAAATCTCCTTCAAAAATTCCTTTTTTGGCTCTAGCTCTACCTAACAATGCTATTAATTGTTCTTTGGTAGGGTTTTGCTGATATAATTCTTGTACTTCTTGGTAAAATTTATTTTTTATCAAACGTACAGGAGCCAATTCTTTTAAAGTTAAATGTGTATCACCATCTTTTACATCAACAATAATATTTTTAAAATTGATGTGAGCCGAAGATTCTTCTGTGGCTGCAAATCTACTACCTATTTGCACTCCATCTGCACCTAAAACCATAGCAGCTAGCATTCCTTTTCCTGTTGCAATTCCGCCAGCAGCAATTACAGGAATTTTTACAGCTTCCTTAACCATTGGTATTAAAGTAAACGTTGTTGTTTCTTCACGACCATTATGACCTCCAGCTTCAAAACCTTCGCAAACAATGGCATCTACACCTGCAGCTTCTGCTTTTAAAGCAAATTTCACAGAACTTACTACATGCACAACTGTAATCCCTTTTTCTTTTAAAAAGGAAGTCCATGTTTTTGGGTTTCCTGCTGATGTAAATACAATTTTGACTTCTTCTTCAACAATAATATTCATGATTTCCTCAATTTGAGGATACAACATTGGTACATTTACACCAAAAGGTTTGTCTGTTGCCTTTTTACATTTTTGAATATGTTCTCTTAAAACATCAGGATACATAGAACCTGCACCAATTAAGCCTAAACCACCTGCATTAGAAACTGCAGAAGCTAGTTTATAACCAGAAACCCAAACCATTCCTCCTTGAATAATTGGGTATTTTATATTAAAAAGTTGTGTAATTTTATTATTCATCAATTACAGAAAAATTTAATTTAACAGTATAATTTGTAGGTATTTTTCTGTTAAAATCAATTTCAGGAGACCAACCCTTAATAGATTCTAAATATAATTTAATTTGTTCTTCTAAATCTTTAGGTACATTATTTATTACATAAACATCTGTAATATCTCCGTCAACATTTATAGTATAATTTACATAAATGGTTGTATTTACATAATACCTAATTCTATAAGGTAAAACCTTTACTTTCTCATTAAACTTTTCAATTCCGCCTTTAAATGTAGCTTTTTTGAATTTTATATACTCATCTTCAGGTACATCATGTCCATTTTCATCAAAAAACACAGATTTTGTAATATTCCCTTTTTTATCTTTATAAAACTTAGCAGCTACTTGTCCATTATAATGGTAGTATTTCCATAAGTTTATGTCAACTCCTTTTAAAAATTGACCTGTATAATTTCTTTTTCCATTGTCAAATAAAGTAATTATACTTTCATTTTCATAACCAGAGTTATCATAAAAAACCCTTTTTTTTAGTTTACCATTTCTATGATATTCTAAAAATTTACCTACATAAATATCCTCATTAAGGTTTTTAGAATAATATTTTCTAAAAATATTCCCTTTTCTGTAATAAATAATATTTTCCCAAAGTGCATCTTTTTTTACTTGGGTTTTTAAATAAGCAACATCGTTTTTATTGTTACTATTATTATTAATTTCAAACTTTCTGTTTAAATAACTAACAATTGAATCTTTTTGAGAAAAAACCGATTGAATAACAAGAGAAAAAAATAGAATGGAGAATTTTATTTTCATAGCAAAATATTTATGAAAACGAAGTTACGAAATAACTCCAGAACCTAACAATTCTTCATTTTTGTACCAAGCTACAAATTGTCCTTCTTGAATGGCAGATTGTTTGTTATCAAATTCTACATACAAACCAGTATCCACTTTGTGCAGAGTAGCATTTTCTAATTGTTGTCTATATCTAATTCTAGCATCAACTTGCATTGTTTCTCCAGATTTTAAAATTAAATCTTCACGAATCCAATGCATTTCATCATTAGAAACGAACAATACATTTCTATACAAACCAGCGTGATTTTTACCTTCACCAGTGTAAATTACATTTTCATTTACATCAGTTTCAATTACGTATAAAGCTTCTTTTGTACCACCAACATTTAATCCTTTACGTTGTCCTTTGGTAAAATAATGTGCTCCTTGATGTTTACCTACAACTTTGCCATCTTCTTTGTTGTAAGAAAATTTAGTTGATAAATATTTGAGTTTATCTTCTTTATTCTCAAACTTCGGATGTTCTTTTACATACGCTGTAAAATCCGCAGGAATTGTAACTATTTCACCTTCTTTTGGTTGTAATTTTTGCTGTAAAAATTCTGGTAAACGTACTTTACCTATAAAACATAAACCTTGCGAATCTTTCTTTTCTGCTGTAATTAAATCGGCTTCTTTTGCAATTTCTCTAACTTCTGGCTTTGTTAATTCGCCTATTGGAAACAAAGCTTTTACCAATTGTTCTTGCGATAATTGACATAAAAAATAAGATTGATCTTTATTATTGTCTTTACCTGCTAATAATTTATAAACAGGTTTACCATCTATAATTTCTTCGCCTTTTCTACAATAATGACCAGTAGCCACATAATCTGCTCCTAATTTTAGAGCAATGTCCATAAAAACATCGAATTTAATTTCTCTGTTACAAAGAACATCAGGATTTGGAGTTCTACCTTTAGAATATTCGTCGAACATATAATCTACAATACGTTCTTTGTATTGTGCACTTAAATCTACAACTTGAAAAGGAATACCTAATTTTTCTGCAACAATCATTGCATCATTAGAATCTTCTAACCAAGGACATTCATTAGAAATAGTAACAGAATCATCGTGCCAATTTTTCATAAAAAGCCCAATAACTTCATACCCTTGTTCTTTTAATAAATGTGCTGTTACACTAGAATCTACTCCACCAGAAAGACCAACAACTACTCGTTTCATTTTTAAATTTTGAGGTTGCAAAGTTACGACTTTGTAAGTGAACTATAAATTGAAAGAATTGATGGATTTATTGTAAAAATTGATGGATTCTTGTCAATTTTATTTCAGTGTCGTTATTTGTTGCTTTTAGTAATAATTTATCATTAACTAAACTAAAAGTATAAAATTGAAATATGGATTCTTTAGCATAACTTACCATATCTATTTGTGCTTTATGGCTATGTGTTTTAAACATTCCATATTTTTCGCCTAAAGGATAATTACGAAGTTCATAAGTATTGTCCCATCTTAAAAAAAGCATTGCCTTTTTTGATGGATTTAAACTTTCTGATACTTCTTTACCATCTTTTATAATAGAATCAAATTTCCATAAACCAAATAGTTTATTTGCTTCTGATGTTGGTAATTTATCTGTTTTTTCTAAGCTGATAATAATGTCTAAATCATTTTCTTTTCTTTGCCAAGTCATATTGTTTTTATCAATATTTACTTTAAACGATTCTGCATCATCTTTTATCCCAAATGTATTGGTAACTGTTAATTGGTTTTCAATATTTAGGTTATAAATCCCCACAGAATGTTGCAACCAACCATTGCCAGAAGCTTGAGATCCATCAGCATTAAAACGAACCCATTTTGCAATAGGAGTTAAATCTTTATTGTCTACATTTACTTTTTTAACAAGCCAAAGCCCCTCTATATTATCATCTTCTTGAGTGTTTTTTTCATTACAAGAAAAAAAGAAAATTGTTAAAGTAAGTGTTAAAAAATATTTCATAGCTATTTATTTTTTTTTGTTTTGATAAACGTTTTTTTCTTTTTATTATCTTCATCAGAAGCCATTTCACCATCCAAATAAAATTCCCATTTCCCAAATCTTTTTCCGTCTTTATAAACTCCTTTTTCTTTTAAAATACCTGTTAATTCAAAGTATTTGGCAACTCCATTAGGTTTATTATTTTGGTACATTAACTCCTCTATTAAAATACCTTTGCTTGTGTATTTTTGAGATAGTCCGTTTTTTAAACCTGTTTTATAAATTGATATTTCTGCTGGTTTTCCATTCGGATAATAGTTAACCAATTTACCATCTAACTTTCCATCAACATAAAACTCTTCAGACATTAATTTACCATCAGCAAAAAAGTATTTCCATACTCCTACTCTTTTTTTACCAATAAAAATCCCCTTACTTTTTAAAACACCATTTATTGAGTAAAAAGAAACAGCAACAGAATCACTTGTAGCAGAAAAAGTTTTAATAATTGTTGGATTTCTAGAGTCAGTAATATCGTAAAACTTAAAAACACCTACCTCTTTTCCGTTAATAAACTGACCTGTGTAACGAATTCTTTTGTTTGGGTGGTATTTTTTCCAAATTCCAGTTCTTTTCTTATTAGCATCAAACTGATTAATTTTCTGTGCATTAATAGTTTCACTTGAAAAAAAACAAGTTAAAAACACAAAAACAAAACCCAATCTTTTTATATTTAGCATTCCAAAAATTTTAGAGTAAATATACATTAATCAAAACAAAAATGAGTATTATTTTTTTAACAGAGCAACTCAATAATATGGAAAACCCTAAAAGGGAAAACCGACAAAGAGTGGCTGATATAGTGTTAGAAAATCAAAATTTATTCAAAGATTTGGTAACAATCGCTTTTAAGGTTGATGATAGAATATCAATAAAAGCAGCTTGGATTTTAGAATGGATTTGCACACACCATCATTTAAATTGGATAATTCCTCATTTAGATGAGTTTACTAAAAACATTAGCAATGTAATTTTTGATAGCGCAACAAGGCCTTGTGCAAAAATTTGTGAGCATTTGGCAAATGCTTATTATTCTAAAACAACAAATGAAATTAAAGTCAGTTTAACTGAAAACCATATAAATAAAATAATAGAAACTGGTTTTGACTGGCTCATTACTCCTCAAAAAATAGCAGTTAGAGCTTATACAATGAATACTTTATACTTGTTTGGATTAGAAAATGATTGGGTACATCCTGAATTAAAACATTTAATAGAAACTAAAATTATTCATGAAAGCAAAGGTTGCAAAGCACGTGGAAAATATATTTTAAATTTGATTGATAAAAAATCAAGACATTAAGTTTAGAAATTTCACATAAAAAAATCTTTAAATTTTGTTTTTTTATTTAAAATTAATGAATTTACATCAATATTAAAACTATCAATTTATAACAATCATTATTATAATTAGCTTCTAAAAAACATCCAAAATCTACTTTATAAATCTGTTGAATTGTCTATTTTTGCAGTTAACAACAGAACTAAAAAATGGAATTATCACAATTAAATGCCATCTCTCCTATTGATGGACGTTACAGAGGTAAAATATCAAAATTAGCTAATTATTTTTCTGAAGAAGCTTTAATAAAATACAGAGTTAGAGTAGAAATTGAATATTTTATAGCATTATGCGAAATTCCTTTACCACAGTTAGCTGATTTTAATCAAGATTTATTTTCAGATTTACGTAAAATTTATACTGATTTTACAGCTGAAGATGCTCAAAAAATTAAAGACATTGAAAAAGTTACCAATCATGATGTAAAAGCGGTTGAGTATTTTATTAAAGAAAAATTCGATGCTTTAGGTTTACAAAAAGATAAAGAATTTATCCATTTTGGATTAACATCACAAGACATTAATAACACTGCAATTCCTTTATCTATTAAGGAAGCAATGAACGATGTTTTTGTGCCTCATTATTTTGAAGTTGTAGAAAAATTACAAGAATTAGTAATTGAATGGAAAGACATTTCTATGTTGGCAAGAACGCATGGACAACCAGCATCACCAACAAGACTAGGTAAAGAGATTGATGTTTTTGTGGTTCGTTTAAAAGAACAATTCAATTTATTAAATGATATACCAAGTGCAGCTAAATTTGGAGGTGCTACTGGTAATTATAACGCTCATAAAGTTGCTTATCCTTCTATAGATTGGAAAGCTTTTGGAGGTGAATTTGTACAAGAAAAATTAGGATTGCAACACTCTTTTCCAACAACACAAATAGAACATTACGATCATATGGCTGCTTTGTTTGATACTTTAAAACGTATTAACACAATTATCATAGATTTAGACAGAGATTTCTGGACCTATGTTTCTATGGATTATTTTAAGCAAAAAATTAAAGCAGGTGAAGTTGGTTCTTCTGCAATGCCACACAAAGTAAACCCTATAGATTTTGAAAATTCTGAAGGAAACTTAGGAATTGCAAATGCTATTTTTGAACACTTATCTGCAAAATTACCAATTTCTCGTTTACAAAGAGATTTAACAGATAGTACTGTTTTAAGAAATGTTGGTGTACCATTTGGGCATACAATTATTGCGTTTACATCTACCTTAAAAGGTTTAAATAAATTATTGTTAAACAAAGAAAAGTTTGAACAAGATTTAGAAAATAATTGGGCTGTTGTTGCAGAAGCTATTCAAACAATTTTAAGACGTGAAGCTTATCCAAATCCTTATGAAGCCTTAAAAGGATTAACCAGAACTAATGCAAAAATCAACCAAAATTCAATTGCTAATTTTATAGATACTTTAGAGGTTTCTGATGAAATTAAAGTAGAATTAAAAGCAATTACACCATCTAATTATACAGGTATATAAATTTTATAATGCAAGAAAAAAGTAATAAGAAAATAGTTGTTAGTAGTTTAAACTTCTTTAAGTTAAAAGTTAAAAAAGGATTGTTCTCTTTTCTCTTTATTCTTGCATCTGTGTTTTTTTTATCCTGTAAACCTGCAGTAAAAGACAGTTCAAATCGATTTAAAGAAGGTGTTTTCGAGATTCCTGCTGGTAAAGATTTTGTAAAAGAAACTATTATCAGAAAAGATAGCATTCAGATAAGTAAATATGGAGATCAAATTGATACTTTATCTATAAAATGGAAAAATAATTTCTTTTATACTTTAAAGTATATCAACCCAAAAAACAGTTTACAAGAAGACCCAATGTTTATTCAAATAAATAAGTTTAGAGAAAATTCTTACGATTTTACTGTAAAAATTGGTTTTTCTAAATTTAAAAAAACAGGTACTGTAATTAAAGTTAAATAAATGGAAATCTTTTTACTTGCTGAAACTTGGGTTTCTTTGCTAACATTAACTTTTTTAGAAATTGTTTTAGGTATAGATAACATTATATTTATTTCTATTTCCGCTAATAAATTACCAGAAAATCAAGTTAAAAAAGCGACTCTATTGGGTTTAGCATTAGCCATGATTACCAGAATTGCATTGCTTTTTAGTGTATCTTATTTAATTGCTTTAAAAGACCCTTTTTATACTGTAGATCTTGGTTGGTTTAAAACTGGTTTAACAGGTCAAAGTATAATTTTATTTTTAGGAGGTATTTTTTTACTTTACAAAAGCACTAAAGAAATAAGAGAAAAAGTAGAACACACTAATGAAGAACAAGTACTAAAATCACCAAAAGTAGTTTCTTTTAAAAGTGTAATTTTTCAAATTATTTTAATCGATATCGTTTTTTCTTTTGATAGTATTCTTACAGCTGTTGGTATGACAAACGGAATAAATGGCGCATTAATTATTATGATAATTGCTGTTATTATTTCAATTATTATTATGATGCTATTTTCGCAACCTATTAATAAATTTGTTAATAGAAATCCAACAATTCAAATGTTAGCACTATCTTTTCTTATATTAATTGGGTTTATGCTAATTACAGAAGGCGCACATTTATCGCATACTATATTTTTTAACAGAACTGTAGGTGCTATTCCTAAAGGTTATTTGTACTTTGCGATCGCTTTTTCATTAGGTGTAGAAATGTTAAATTTAAAAGCACGTAAAAAGAACAATTAATATCAAGCAAATAAAAAAACATATAGGTATTTTTTTATTGGTAATATTCTTATTACCAATAGCTGTTGATTCATTGCACGATTTTATGAATCACGAACATGCTGTTTGTAATTCTAAAGTTGAACAACATGTTCATAAAAAAGATATTGATTGTAAACTACATTTAATTAAGCATAGTAGTGCTTTAATATATGTAGATACACCTCAGATTCTTTCAAAAGTTGTTATTCTAGATAATAATAGCGAAAAATATTATTACTTAAAAAATCATCATCAATTATCATTTTCTTTAAGAGGGCCACCTTTATCTATTTAAATTAAACGCTATTAATTTAAATTTTAAGAATAAACAATGATAAAATTATTTTGTTATTGTGTTATTGCTATTTGTTTTACCACAAATGTAATGGCACAAGATTGTACATATACTTTTAAGGGAAAAATTATTGATTTTCACAACAATACACCTATTTATGGTGCATCTGTTCAAATTAAAAATTTAAACAAATACACATCTACAAATCAAAAAGGTGAGTTTGAGTTTAAAAATTTATGTAAAGGAGAATTGGTAATTGAAGTACAACACATAGCTTGTGAAACTAAAAATTCAACAATTACCATCAATCAAAATTTATACAAAGAAATTTTGTTAGAGCATCATCTAGAAGAACTAAATGAGGTAGTTGTAAAAACAAATTTTAAGACAGAAGCTACTAGTATTGAACAATCTATCAAAAAAAATGTATTAGAAGGTTATTCTGATAAGTCTTTAGGTGATGCTTTAAAAAACGTAAGTGGAGTATCTTCATTAAACACTGGTAACACTATTGTTAAACCAATGATACATGGTTTACATAGTAGCAGACTCTTAATTATCAACAATAATGTAAGAATGTTTGACCAAGAATGGGGAGATGAACACGCACCAAATATAGATATTAATGCTAATAACAGCATAGAAGTTATAAAAGGTGCAAATACGTTAAAGTTTGGTAGTGATGCTATTGGTGGTATGATATTAATTAAACCTAAAAAATATGCTATTAAAGATAGCCTTTTTGGGAGCACTTTAGTTTCATTTAATTCTAATGGCTTAGGTGGTAATATAAATTCAGAAATTGTTAAAACCTATAAATCTGGTTTTTATGGAAAAATACAGATGAATTACAAACAATTTGGAGATTTTAAAGCTCCTGATTATTACCTTACAAATAGTGGAACCATCAGCAAGAACGCATCGTTTAGATTTGGTTACAATAGTTTCGAAAAAGGTTTTGACGCTTATTATAGTTATGTAGATAATGAATTTGCCATTTTACAATCGTCGCATATTGGTAACGTAAATGATCTAGTAAATGCTATAAACAGCCAAGAACCAAGAGTTATTGAAGACTTTTCTTATGAAATTACTTTTCCAAAACAATCTATTTTACATCATTTAGGAAAAATAGAAGCATATAAACGTTTTAAAGGTTTTGGAAAATTAACTGTTCAATACGATTTTCAAATTAATAGACGTAAAGAATTTGATTTACGAAGAGGAGATTTAAGTAATACTCCTGTTATAGATTTACGATTATTTACAAATAGTTTACAAACAGATTTACGAATAGATTATTCAGATAATTTAAAAATTAACACTGGTATTTTAGCACGTTATCAACAAAATGATGCTGTCGCTGGCACAGGTACAAGTCCTTTAATTCCTGATTATGACAAATATGTTTTTGGTACATATATTATAGGAAATTATGATATTAACGAATCTACTGAGGTAAGTGCAGGAGTTCGTTATGATTTTTCTAGAATAGATGCCCAAAAAGAATATAATGTTACAGATTGGCGAGAAACATATAACTACGACGAATTATTCCCTGAATTTGAAGCTGGTGAAGTTGATGGAACAGACATTCCAACTAATCCAAATTTTTCATACCACAATATTTCTGCAAGTTTAGGTTTATCTAAACAATTTGAAAATAATATGTCTTTATTAGTGAATTATGGTTTAGCCTCAAGAGTGCCAAATCCATCAGAATTATTTAGTGATGGTTTGCATCATAGTGCTGCTAGAATAGAAATAGGTTTATTAACTATGGAAAAAGAAACTGCAAATAAATTTGCCATTTCTTTAGAGAAAAATTCAGATAATTTCGGATTTTCAGTTAGCCCATATTTTAAACATATTCGTAATTATATTCAATTAATCCCTGTAGGAATTACAACAACAATTAGAGGTGCATTTCCTGTTTGGCAATACAACCAGATTAATGCACAGATTTTTGGAGTTGATTTAGATGTAAACAAGAAAATTAACAGCAAGTTCGATTATAAAGGAAGTTTAAGCTTATTAAGAGGTGATAATACTTCTGAAGACATCCCTTTAATTCATATGCCTGCTGCCAATTTTAGTAATCGTATTTCTTATACAAACAATGCGTTAAACAAACTAAAAATTAGTTTAACACATAAATCGGTTTTACAACAAAAACGATACCCAGATTACAATTTTTATACATTTAATGCTATTGCGCAAGAAAATGTATTTGTAGACATTAGCTCTACACCACCTGCTTATTCATTATTCAATTTAAACACTTCTGCTGTTTTTAAAGCATTTAACAAAGGAAGTTTAGAATTAGAATTTAATATCGAAAACTTGTTTGATGTTTCTTACAGAGAACACTTAAACAGATTAAGATATTTTGCTGATGAATTAGGTAGGAATTTTAATTTTAAAATAAAAATAAAATACTAGAACACTCAATTATGAAAAATTCAAAAACAACAACAATGAAAACAATCAAATTATTAGCAATATTATTTATTTCAGCTTTAACACTTTCTAGCTGTTCTGATGACGATCATGATGATGATGACCACGATCATGAAGAAGAATTAATTACAACTGTTAATTACACATTAACTAATGGAAATGATGTTATTACTTTGTCTTTCGTAGATTTAGATGGTGAAGGTGGTTCTGATGGAACTTACTCTGTTTCTGGAAGTTTATCTGCAAACACTACTTACACAGGAGCTATAGAATTACTAAATGAAACTGAAGACCCTGCTGAAGATATTACTGTTGAAGTTAAAGATGAAGCTGATGAGCACGAATTCTTTTATTCTTCTAATATTACAGGAGTTTCTGTTGCAAAAACAGATACAGATGGTGATGGAAACCCAATTGGAATTGAAACTACGCTTACAACAGGAGATACTGGAATTGGTACTTTAACAATTATTTTAAAACACGAACCAACAAAGCCAAATGATGGTACTGCTGACAATGCAGGAGGTAGCACTGATGTTGAAGTTACTTTTGCAATTTCTGTTCAATAATACAAGAACTTACAAATATTTAAAAAAGTGCTGTTTTACAGCACTTTTTTTTATCGCACATATTTTGTTTTCTTTAAAGTGCTTAAAATTATTAAAGCTGCTAAAAAGAAAAAAGCCAAACACAAAACACTCCATTGCATAGAATCTGTAATGGCATATAAAACACCATAAACAGCTGTACCTAATACAATTGCAATTTTTTCTGTAACATCATAAAAACTAAAATAAGTGGCATGATCTTCTGTATCTGGTAATAATTTAGAATAAGTAGAACGTGTTAAAGATTGTATAGCTCCTAAAACCAAACCTAAGACTGCACCTAATCCATAAAAATAAATAGAAACATTAGGTAATTCTTTATGCAATAAAAAAGCACAAAAGCATACAATCATCCATATAACAATGGTTAATTTTAAAGCGTAAAAATTTCCTTTTTTTCCTGACAATCTAGAAAACAGAAATGCACCTAAAATAGCCACAACTTGTATTAATAATACTGTAATAATTAAATCGATTGTTTCTAAACCCAATTCTGTAGATCCAAAAATAGTAGCCAATAAAATAATAGTTTGCACACCAACACTTAATAGAAAGAAAGCAATTAAAAACTTTTTTAAAGTAGGGTAATTTGCTATTTCTTTAGCAACAATTTTTAACTCTTTAAAACCTTTCCAGATATAATCTTTTTCCGGTTTTTTATCATATAAATCATTAGGTAAGCGTTTAAAAGTAACTTGTGCAAAACCTAGCCACCATAACCCTACCATAACAAAAGAAATTCGAGAAGCCATTCCTGAATCTATACCAAATAAATCTGGCATTTGAATCATAACTAAATTGATAACTAGCAAGATTATAGAACCAATATAACCATAAATAAATCCTTTGGCACTAGCTCTATCTTGTTGATTTGGATGAGCAACTTCTGGCAAATAAGCATTGTAGAAAACCAAACTTGCCCAAAAACCTATACTTGCTAAAATGGTAAAAACAATACCAATCCAAACTGTATCAATTCCATCAAAAAAATATAAACTCATTACAGATAAACTACCTAAAAAACAGAAAAACTTCATAAACTTTTTCTTACTACCTGTATAATCTGCAATACCAGATAATATTGGTGAAATTATTGCAACTACCAAAAAGGAAAAAGATAAAGCATAACTGTACAAACTATCTGGATGATCCCATTCCATACCCAAAAAAGTAACTATTTTACCTTCTGTAACTGCGCTATAATACAAAGGAAAAACAGCTGTGCTTATCACTAAAGAATAAACTGAATTTGCCCAATCATAAAAAGCCCAAGCATTAATTAATTTTTTATCTCCTATTTTTAACATAAAATTTCTTTTACTGTTTAGTATTCATTTAAAACAAAAAAACCGTTCAAAATTAAATTTTGAACGGTTACAATATAGGAAATCTATTTGTTTCTATTTTATTTTACAACTCCATTTGCATTATATTGAGCTGCATATTTTTTTGCAGTTGGTAAATAAGTTCTAAGATCTTGAATTCTTGATGCATTAGATGGGTGTGTACTTAAAATTTCTGGTGTAGATCCTCCTCCAGAATTTTCACTCATTCTAACCCAAACTTCAGCTGCTTCAGTTCCATCATAACCAGCCATTAGCATAAAGACTAAACCCAATCTATCTGCTTCTTGTTCATGTACTCTACTAAATTTTAACATTCCTAATCCAGAACCAATACCAAAAGCAGTATTCCAAATTTGCTGACTTTCAGAATCTTTACCAGACGTTCCTAAAGCAACTGCTAAACCACCTATTTGTTGTAATTGCCCTTGAGACATTCTTTCTTGACCGTGTTTTGCAAATGCATGTGCAACCTCATGCCCCATAACTGCTGCTACTCCATTTTCATTATCACAAATTGGCATTATACCTGTGTAAAAAACAACTTTACCTCCTGGCATACACCAAGCATTTACAGTTTTATCTTCTATTAAATTGAATTCCCATTTGTAAGAATTTGCTTCAGAAACCATATTATTTGCTCTCATAAAACGATCTACAGCTGCAGAAATATTTTTACCAACATCTTTTATTTGATTAGACATTGTTCTATTTGTAGACAACTTATTCTCTTCTAAAAAACTACTATATTGTGCAAAACTTGCAGGTAAAACTTGCGAATCACTCACAAAGTTTACTCTTTTTCTACCAGTAATTGGCACTGTACTACATTCAGAAAAAAGGAAAACTGTGATTACTAAAACTATTATTTTTTTCATTTTTATACTTTTTGGTTCTTTAATTATGACACTTTTGCAAAAAAATAGTCACTATTATCAGAATTTATTTCCTTAAAATTAAGTATTCTATTTAAAACTGAAAAATTGTTTTTAATTTTATTGTAAGATATTACATAATAATTCGTCCAATTTTATAGAAAAACACTCATAAATGATTGTTGATTAAATTTATATGTATGAAAAAAATAGCAAGTCTTTTTATATTAATATTGATGTTTAGTTGTACAGGTAATGCCCAAAACACATCAAAAGAAAAAAATAAAACATATAAAATAGAAAAAACAAATGCTGAATGGAAAGCACAACTTTCTCCTTTAGCATATTATGTTTTACGAGAAGCTGGCACAGAAAGAGCATTTACAAGCCCTTTAAACAACAATCATAAAGATGGTACATTTGTTTGTGCTGCTTGTAAAACACCTCTTTATAAATCAGAGCATAAATATGATTCTGGTTCTGGATGGCCTTCTTTTGATAGAGCCATAAAAGAAAATGTAGAATTAGATGTAGATTATAAAATTGGTTACGCAAGAACTGAACTAAAATGCAATACTTGTGGTGGTCATTTAGGGCATTCTTTTGATGATGGGCCAAGGAAAACTACAGGAAAACGTCATTGTATAAATGGAGCTGCTTTAGAATTTGTTGAAAAAGATAAATTATAGTATTTTTATTAGGAGAAAGTTTAAGAAATTGATTTTCAAAAAAAACATTGACTAAAAATTACAGAAACAATATTATAAATGATTTCAAAACCATATTTTTTCTTTATAGGTTTAGCTCTTTTAAGCCTAATTAGTAGTTTTTTTCTAAATAATTTAGCTTTAGACTTCCCAATTTACGACACTTATTTTATAATTTCATTTAGTCACTTTCTACAATTTTGTGCCATCTTTTTTGTAATGATTTCTATTAACTATTTTGCTTTAATTTGGTTAAAAAAAACACCAAAAAAATGGCTTACAGTTCTTCATTTTATATTTCAAATAGTAGCTTTAACACTATTAATCATTTCAAATAACAAAAGTTGGATAGAAGATTATAATAACCTTTTTTTAATATTATCATTTGTAGTTTTTCTAGTTTCTATTTTTATCCACATCATTAACTTTTTTATAAGTTTACTTTTAAAAAGAGAATAAGTCTTTTAATTTTTTATAAGAGAGTAGTTATATTTATATTTGTGTTTCGAAAAAAATGAATACAAATTATGTTCAATAATTTAAGTGATAAATTAGATAAAGCTTTACACACCTTAAAAGGTCATGGGCAAATTACAGAAATAAATGTTGCAGAGACTTTAAAAGAAGTTAGAAGAGCCCTTTTAGATGCCGATGTTAACTTTAAGATTGCCAAAGATTTTACCAAAAAAGTTCAGCAAAAAGCCATTGGGCAAGATGTATTAACTACATTAAATCCTGGGCAATTAATGGTAAAGTTAGTTAAAGATGAACTAACTGAATTAATGGGAGGAGAAACTGTAGGTGTAAACCTTGGTGGATCACCAACTGTAATTTTAATGTCTGGTTTACAAGGTTCTGGTAAAACTACCTTTTCTGGAAAATTGGCAAATTACCTTAAAACAAAAAAATCTAAACAAGTTTTATTAGTAGGTTGTGACGTTTACAGACCTGCTGCTATAAATCAATTACAAGTTGTAGGTGAGCAAATTGGTGTAGAAGTTTATGCAGAAGTTGGTAATCAAAATCCTGTAGAAATTTCTCAGAATGCTATAAAACATGCCAAAGCAAATGGTAAAAATGTTGTTATTATAGATACTGCTGGTCGTTTGGCTGTAGATCAAGAAATGATGACAGAGATTTCTAACATTCATAAAACCGTAAATCCACAAGAAACTTTATTTGTGGTAGATTCTATGACTGGGCAAGATGCTGTAAATACTGCAAAAGCATTTAATGATATTTTAAATTTTGAAGGTGTTGTACTTACAAAATTAGATGGTGATACCAGAGGTGGTGCTGCTTTATCTATTAAATCTGTGGTTGATAAACCAATTAAATTTATTGGTACAGGAGAAAAAATGGAAGCTATTGATGTTTTTCATCCTGATAGAATGGCAGATCGTATTTTGGGTATGGGAGATGTTATTTCTCTTGTAGAAAGAGCCCAAGATCAATATGACGAAGAAGAGGCAAGAAAACTACAAAAGAAGATTGCTAAAAATCAATTTGGTTTCGACGACTTTTTAAGTCAGATTCAGCAAATCAAAAAGATGGGGAGCATGAAAGATTTAGTTGGTATGATTCCTGGAGCAGGAAAAGCAATGAAAGATGTTGATATTGATGATGATGCTTTTAAAGGTATTGAAGCAATAATTCACTCAATGACTCCTTTAGAAAGAAGCACGCCAACAACTATAAACTCAAGTAGAAAAAAACGAATTGCAAAAGGTTCTGGAACTTCGATACAAGAAGTAAATCAGTTAATGAAGCAGTTTAATCAAATGAGTAAGATGATGAAAATGATGCAAGGTGGAGGTAGTAGAAAGATGATGCAAATGATGAAAGGAATGAAATAAATTTAAGCTGCAATTTTGCAGCTTTTTTTAATTATTAAATGTATAGTTTTTTGCAAACATTTTTTAAGTCAGGATTTAAAAGAGCTCTTTTTTTTATTTCTCTTGGTGTACTAATTTTTATATTATCCTATAAAAACGGAATGTTTTGGGATAATGTTTTGTTTGCTTCTAAAATGGGAAATCACTTATATGAAAACTCCATTTTTAACTGGAACATACCAATAGGTTTTGATCCTGGTCACCCACCCTTTTTAGGTTTTCTATTAGCTATTTTTTGGAGAATTTTTGGCCATCAATTATGGGTTTCTCACCTATTAATAATACCATTTACAATAGGATTCTTTTTTCAAATTAGTAAATTTATATCCTATTTTATTAAAGATACCAAAAAGCATTTCTATTTATTTATTCTAATAATTGCAGAACCAACTTTAGCTACTACATTTGTTATCGTAAATCCAGAAATTATAATTCTATTTTTCTTTTTCCTGGTGATAAACTCAATTCTTTATAAGAATATTTTTCTCAAGGTAATAGGATTACTTTTTTTAAGCATAATATCATACAGAAGTATGTTGTTAGTAGCAGGGATATTTCTTTTTGAAATCTTAAATAATTTATATCTTGAAAAAAAGAAAATAAACTCTATACTTAACTTTAAATTTCTAGCCATTTATTTTTTAGGTAGTTTGTCTGGTATTTCTTTTGTGATTTGGAGATTAATTACAAAAGGTTGGTTACAAACACATCCAGAATCTCCTTGGTCTAGTTTATGGAAGTATGTAGATTTTAAAGGGTTTCTTAAAAACTGCTTTTTCTTTGTTCACAGATACTCAGATTTTGGAAGAATTTTTATTTTTATGTTTCTAATTATTTCTTTTTTCCTTTTTGGTAAAAAAATAATAAAACATATAGAAAATAAACAACTACTTTTATTAGCTATTTCTTCTGTGTTTTTTATAATTTTAGTTTCACTGATTTCTACAAACACTTTTGGTCATCGTTATTTTATAGCTTCTTATATTCTGTTTATTGTATTTTCATTTAAAATTTTAAATGACCATTATATAAAAAAGAAAATAATTTATTCGTTACTTTTTATAGGTCTTATAACTGGTAATTTATGGATTTATCCAAAAGAAATTTCTCAAGGCTGGGATGCTTCTTTAGCACATATACCTTACCATTCTTTGCGTTTAAAAACTATAGATTACTTAAATCAAGAAAAAATCAATATAGAAGAAGTTGCTAGTTTTTTCCCTAATTATAATACATTAGATTATATTGATTTTAAAGGTGATAAAAGATCTTTTCAAAAATTTAATGGAAAAAATAAATATGTTTTTTACGCTACAGTTTTTAATTTATCTGATGATGAATTAAAAAGTTTAAAAAATGATTATATTATATTAAAAGAATTCAATAATTTTAACATCGCTACCAATATTTATATTTTAAAAGAACAATGATTTTATTAGACGGAAAAAAGACATCAGCTGACATTAAAGAAGAAATTGCTTTAGAAGTTAGAGGTTTAAAAAATAACGAGTATAAAACTCCACATTTAGCTGCAATTATTGTGGGTAATGATGGTGCAAGTGTAACTTATGTTAATGCAAAAGTTAAAGCTTGCGAAAGAGTTGGTTTTGAATCTACTTTAATAAGACTTTCTGAAGATATTTCAGAAGAAGAATTATTAAATGAAATTGCCATTTTAAATATTGATAATGATATTGATGGTTTTATTGTACAGTTGCCTTTACCAAAACACATAAATGAACAAAAAGTTTTAATGGCTGTTCATCCTGATAAAGATGTAGACGGGTTTCATCCAACTAATGTTGGAAAAATGGCACTTAATTTACCAACTTTTATTTCTGCTACTCCTTTCGGAATTTTAGAATTGCTAGACAGATATAATGTAGAAACTTCTGGTAAACACGTTGTTGTTCTAGGTAGAAGTCATATTGTTGGTAGTCCTATGAGTATTCTATTATCACAAAAAAGAAAAGTAGGTAATGCAACAGTAACTATGTGTCATAGTAGAACTAAAAACCTAAAAGAAATTACTTTACAGGCAGATATTGTTATAGCTGCAATTGGTATTCCTGAGTTTTTAAAAGCTGATATGGTTAAAGATAATGTAACTGTAATAGATGTTGGTATTACAAGATTAGCAGATCCTAGTAAAAAAAGTGGCTTTAGATTAGTAGGTGACGTTGCTTTTAAAGAAGTGTCAGAAAAATCAAATTTCATTACTCCTGTACCTGGTGGAGTTGGCCCAATGACAATTGCTATGCTTCTTAAAAACACTTTATTAGCGTGTAAAAGAAAAAACTAAAAAAATATTTTAGACAATATATTTTACAAAAAAACTCTTTCTAAATTAGAAAGAGTTTTTTTTATATTTTAAATTGTTGTTATTAAACAATATCAGGATTTAAATAATCTGGTAATGTAGAATTATTAGGATCACTAAAATCATTTGTTGGATCTCCATCATTATTAGCATCTTCGTCTTTCGTTAAAACTCCATCACCATCATCATCTGTATCTAAATAATTAGGCAAACCATTTTCATCTGTATCATCATTAGATAAATCACCATCACCATCTATATCTTCAGAAATTGTACTTACATTATCATTATCATGATCTGTATCTGGTACTAGATCTAATAAATCTATATAAAAAAGTAAATTTGTATCTACTAAAGAATTAGTTTGATTTGCAGTTAAAGATGATGGGTATGCTAAACCTGAAGGTATAAATAAAACACCTTTACCTCCATTTAAATAAGTTATTGGGCCATTAAAAGCACCTCCTGTATCTGGATCTTTCTTTAAAGAACCACCTTTAAAATACTGAAAACCATGAGACCAACCTCTTACTGTAGACAATAAACTAAGCCAAAGACCTGTTGTATTACTATCAAAATCTGATTCGCTAAATGTAGTGCCAGAAATTGTTTTACCAGAATATTTTACAAAAACAGAATCTACTTTTGTTGGGTTTCCTTTATCTGCATCTGGGCTTGGATCTCCAGATCTAGTAACATAAACATATAAATTATAATCAATATCGTTTTCTGTAACAGGTAAAGTTTTTAAATTAGTATCGTTTATTAATGCAGTTTCGCTAGCAGTAATCGCTTTAACTGAATCTAAACTAAAATCGTAATAATGATTACTCAAAAACTTAACTAAAGAATCATTATCAGAAATTGCTAATGCTTCATGATCTACATCATCAAAAGGATTAGTAAAAAAATTATCATCATTACAAGCATAAATAATAGTAGATAAAATTATTATAACAAGTGCGTTTTTTATTTTACTCATTTAATCATAAATTTTGTGGGCGCAATTTACCATTTTTATACCTTTGTAAAAAGACAAATTATGTATTTTAACTGTTTTTATGAGAATTGATAAATACTTATGGTGTATACGTACTTTTAAAACTAGAAGTATAGCTACTAATGCTTGTAAAAAAGGGCAAGTTAAGATTGATAATAAAAATGTAAAACCTTCTAAAGAGGTGTTTGGTAATGAATTGATTTTAGTTAGAAAAAATCAAATTAATTATCAAATAAAAGTTTTAGATTTACCAGAAAGTCGTGTTGGTGCAAAATTAGCAGATTTGTACAGAAAAGATATTACACCTAAAGAAGAGTTTCAAAAAAATGAACTTTTAAAATACGCTAAAGATTATTATCGTAAAAAAGGTACTGGAAGACCTACAAAAAAAGATAGAAGGGATATTGAAGGATATACAGAAGATACTACAGAAAACTTATGATAACAGAAGGAAATATTATATTAGATACAGTTCAAATAAATCAAAAAATTAGAAGAATTGCTTATCAAATTTACGAAAGTAATAGTAACGAAAAAGAAGTGATTATTGCTGGTATTATTGGTAATGGATATGTTTTTGCTGAAAAATTAGTTGAAATTTTAAACGAAATTGCTACACTTAAAATAAGTATTTGCAAGGTAACAATTAATAAGAAAAAACCATTAGAACCTATTACAACTACTTTAAATGTTGATGATTACAAGAATAAATCTTTAGTTTTAGTTGATGATGTTTTAAACTCTGGGACTACCTTAATTTATGGTGTAAAACATTTTTTAGATGTACCTCTAAAAAGATTTAAAACAGCTGTTTTAGTAAATAGAAATCATAAAAAATACCCTGTAAAAGCAGATTTTAAAGGAATTTCTTTATCAACATCAATAAAAGAACATATTCAAATTGACTTTTTAGAGAACGATTCTAAAGCATATTTAGTTTAACAGTTTAAATAACTCTTCTGCTACTTCGCTTTTCTTTTTGTTATCAATTTTAATAGTCATTTTTGCTTTTTCGTAATAAGGACGTCTTTCAAAAAGATGTTTTGCTACAAATTCAGGAATTTTATCATCACCTAAAGAAGCAATTAAAGGTCTTTTTGCTTTTTTTCTTATTAACCTTTCTACCATTGTTGGCACACTCCCTTGTAAATAGATAGATTTTGTTTCTCCATCATTAACAATTTCCATATTATTTGCATAACAAGGTGTTCCTCCACCTAAAGAAAGTATAAAATTACCATCTTTAGATAAGATTTCTTTCAAACATTTGGTTTCAATCAATCTAAAATAGATTTCTCCTTTCTCTTTAAAAATTTCTGATATAGTTTTGTTTTCTTTTTCGATAATATAATCATCTAGATCTATAAAACTCATTTCTAAACTTTTAGAAAGCTTTTTACCAATACTAGATTTTCCAGAAGCCATATAACCTAATAAAACTATTTTCATTTATTTATATTTTTAGCAAATATCGAAAAATTTCTTCAATTTTATGTTTCAGATTTAAATGATTGATAGTATATTTGCACCTCGTAAAATTTTTGACCTGGTAGCTCAGTTGGTAGAGCATCTCCCTTTTAAGGAGAGGGTCCTGGGTTCGAGCCCCAGCCCGGTCACAGAAAAAAAAGTTAAGCCAATGCTTAACTTTTTTTTATTTTTAAATTTAGCGCACGTGGCGAAATTGGTAGACGCGCAGCCTTGAGGGGGCTGTTTTCGCAAGAAAGTGGAAGTTCGAATCTTCTCGTGCGCACTTTTAATGAACTGACAATAAACTCATTACACCGTTTTTTTATAAATTTCTAACACCTATCATTCGTACCGGTTCTCGTACCTGTATTCGTACCAATTTTTATACTAATTAACTGTTTTTTCCAATTAAAATTTTTAATTTTAAAATTATAATACCAAGGCTTATAAATTACTTTTTAAATTTTATATTTTTGTTAAATGGACTTCACCTTTAATCTAGCTTTCAATATTAATAATGATGATTTTGAGGTTATCTCTAACAATATTTCAGAGAGGATAAAAGGAAGTGAATCCATTTATTTTTCTTCTGGCAAAGATGGTGGCAAAGATGGGAGACGTATTGGTTTTTTTAAAGACTTAGATAAATGGAAAAACTCTGGAAGCAAATTTATTATTCAAGCAAAGCATACAAGTAACCCAGTAGGAAGTTGTTCTGAAAAGAGTTTTTTTGGAAACACAAAAAGCATAATAGCTGAGGAAACTGTTAGGGTTAAAAAATTATACGAAAATGGAGAGCTTGAATATTATATATTATTTACTAACAGAAAATATTCTGGGGGTGTAGATTCGAAAATAAGAAAATATATCAGCAAAAATTCTGGAGTCGATTTTGATAATATTGAAATTATTGGTATCGAAACTCTCAATGAATGGCTTTCACTTAAAATTAATAAAGATATTGTTTCACGCTTTAAATTAGAAAGCTACCAGGTTCCTTTTGATTTTTCAGAACAAGACATTAAAGATATTGTTATAGAATTTAAAGATCAACTATTTAAGATTAATGAAGACATTAAAGAAAAAGTTATAGAAACTCAATATAATTTTAAGCTAATATCAAAAACTGAGAAAAACAAAAAAAATAATTTAAGTAAATTATATTATGAGCAAGTAATTTTAAACACGTCATTACCATATTTTAATAAAATTGAATATTTTTTGGAGTTAGAGAAAAATGATACAGTAAAAGAAATTTACTTTGATATTGTTAATGAATTAAATGATCTAATTATATTGAAAAGAGATAAATTTGGTGCATTCGAAGAAGTTTTTGATTTTATTTATAATAGAATATCTTCAGACTCTGATTATAAAGGAAAAAAAAGATATATTAGATTTCTACTGCATTATATGTATTATTCTTGCTCAATTGGAATAAAATGATAAAATTAGATAAACATAGTAATTTAGACTATTCAGTAATCAATATTAGTGCTTTTTTAATTAAAAAACTTACTTATAAGGGCGCTACTAAATATGATGCTTTACTTGACGATGTTTTAAATGAAATTGGAGAAAGAGCATCTACAAATTATCCATATGCTTTAAATTTTCTATTCCTTTTAAATAAAGTAATTTACAATGAAAAAACTGATACTTTTGAACTAAAATGAAGCTAAGTAAATTATATTGTAACAAAGAAAAATTTAAGAATATTCAATTTAATTTGAATGGGCTTAATGTGGTTTACGCAGATGTAAAAACTAGTATTTCAGATAAAAATAATGCACATAATTTAGGAAAAACTTTATTTGCAGATTTAATAGATTTTCTATTATTAAAGAGGATTGATAATAAAAAAAAGCATTTCTTTTATAAAGAACCTAGTAGTTCTCAAATATTCAATGAGTACATTTTTTATCTTGAAATTCTTTTAAATTCAGGAGTCTTTTTAACTATAAAAAGAAGTGTATCTGTCAATACAAAAATTTCATTTAAAATATCTAAATCTCAAAGCGAAGGATTTAACCCACCAGAAAATTGGGATATCGTGGACTTATCTATTAAAAAAGCTATATCCCAATTAAATGAATATCTAAATTATAATTTTTTTAAAAATAAAAATTACAGTTATAGAAAGGCTATTAATTATTCTTTAAGAAGACAAGGAGATTATTCTGATATATATAAACTAAATAAATTTTCAAGCGGAAAACATCGTGATTGGAAACCATTTATGTTTGATTTACTTGGTTTTGATGGGAAATTATTATTTGACAAATACATTGTAGAAAGTCAAATAGAAGAGTTAAATCATTTTGCTAATAATTTAAGACGAGAATTTGAAGTTGATGAGAAAAAGAGAGATGAGTTAGTTGGTCAAATTCATATTAAGAAAAACAATTTAATTAGTATAACAAAAAACATTGATAAGTTTAACTTTTATAATGAAGATAAAAAACTCATTAAAGATGGAATTGATCATATTGAATCAAAAATAAGCAAGCTAAATACAGTTTCTTATAATATTCAGTTTGATGTAAATCAATTAAAAAAATCAATTAAGAATAAATTTGCTTTCGATCTAAAAAAAGTAAATAAAGTTTTTGAAGAAATGAAGATATTCTTTCCCAAGCAGTTGAAGAAAGATTATAATGAATTGTTAGAATTTAATTCTAAATTAACAATTGAGAGAAATAAACTTTTAAAAAAGACAGTTTTAGGAAAAATAAAAGACCTTGAAGAAGTTAATGAAACTCTTGAAGAGTTGAATAAGGAAAAAGAAGATTTATTATCAGTTCTAAAAGGTACGGACACTTTTAATAAATTTAAAACTTATCAAAAACGATTAGCAAAATTAGAAAGTAATTTAGTATCATTAAATGAAAAATTAAAAAAAATAGATTTAATTATTAAAAAAGAAGAGGACAAAAAAGAAAAGAATGATGATTTAGATAAATATATAAGTAGAATAAAGAAATTAGCTAATTCTACTGAAAAAAACATATTGTACAATAGTATTAGGAATAGTTTTTCACAATATTATAAAGAAATTATAAACGAGACAGCAATAATATCCTGGTCATTAAATAAAGAGAATAATGTTGATTTCTTATCACCATCAATTGAAAGAATTCAAGGAGAATTGAAAAGAGGAACTTCTCAAGGTGACGGATATACGTACACAAAGTTATTTTGTGTAACATTTGACTTGGCAATAGTTACAAATTATATAAATAAATCATATTTTAGATTTGTTTATCATGATGACGTTTTAGCAAACGAAGACAATGGTGTAAAACATAGATTTTTAAATCAAATTTATCAATTAACTTCTATTAAAAATTTTCAGTATATTTTTTCTGTTATTAAAGATGATTTACCAGTTGATGAAAAAACCGAAAAACCTATAAATTTTTCTGATCAAGAAATTATACTTAATCTTAATGATAAAGATGAATCTGGTACATTATTTGGATTTAATTTTTAAACTAAATTATTAATAACTCGTACCGTTTTTCGTACCAGTTTTGTATCTAAATGAGAATAACACAAAAACACAAATAACTAAATATCAATGATTTACAATAACAAATTTTTAACTTATATAGTTGAGGGGGCTGTTTTCGCAAGAAAGTGGAAGTTCGAATCTTCTCGTGCGCACTTTTTATTGAAATATTTTACATCTTCACAAAATATTAACCATTCTAATCACTTTTATCATTAATTTTGTTTTTATGCAAAAAACTCTAATTATTCTGTGCTTATTTTTAAGTTTAGGCGCATTTTCTCAGCAAGACAGTATTCCGAATACAACTTTAAAAGGACAAATTATTCACGCTGTAAATAAGCAAGCTTTAAGTGCTGCACACATTTTAAATTTAAACACTGTACAAGGTACCATTACTAACGATAAAGGTTTTTTTGAAATACCAACTCAAGCTAACGATACAATTTTAGTTTCTTATTTAGGGTTTTCATCAATAAAAGTAAAAGTTACAAATGATTTATTGAAAGGAAATGAATTAGAGATTGCTTTGTACGAAAAGCCTGAAGAAATTAGAGAAGTTATTATAAAATCTACCAAATTAATTGGAGTTTTAGAAATTGATGTAAAACAAGTACCTAAAGATAAATTTACTAGAATTCATATTAATGGATTACCACAGACTTACGAAGTTGGTAAAGCTAATAAAAGAGACTTCTCTTCTCCTGTTGCTGCTTTATTTCAGCCAGTAGATTTCTTATACAACTTGTTTGGTAAAAAACCGAAACAACTAAAGAAATTACAAAAGCTAAAAAAAGAAGATGACTTACGTAAAATGTTAGCAGGTAAATTTGATAGAGAAGTAATGATGGAATACTTACAAATGGATAGACAAGAGTTAACTGAACTATTAACAGACTGTAATTATTCTGAATATTTTATTAAAAAAGCATCTGATTTACAAATGATTGAAGCTGTTCTTAGTTGTTACGAAAACTACAAAGCCATTAAAAATGGTAAAATAGAGCGTGATAAAATTCCTTCTAAAAACTAAAACATATCAACAAAAAAAGAGTCAAAAACGTTTTACAGCTTTTGACTCTAATCAACTATTAAAAACTAACTAACATTTACTAAATATCTTTTTAAGACATTAGCTATATAACGTTAGACGCATCATTTGTAATTAAGTTACATTATTTTAAACTGTTTAACAGAATTTTAAGGATATAAGATAATTTACAAGTTTGAAATTATTTAAACAATGCTATTTTAATAAATTAAGAAAATAAAAAAGCCTCACAATTTCTTGTGAGGCTTTTTAAAAATATATTTAAACTAAAAGCTTAAGCTCCTAAAACTTCTGCAACCTTATCTGCTGCTTCTTGAAATTCTGTAGCAGAAATAATTTCCATCCCAGAATTATCAATTAATTCTTTAGCTTCTACTGCATTTGTACCTTGTAATCTACAAATAATTGGTACTGTAATTTTATCTCCCATACTTTGGTAAGCATCAACTACACCTTGTGCAACTCTGTCACAACGTACAATACCTCCAAAAATATTTACTAAAATAGCTTTTACATTAGGGTCTTTTAAAATAATACCAAAAGCAGTTTCTACTCTTGCAGCATCTGCAGTACCACCAACATCTAAAAAGTTAGCTGGTTCACCACCAGATTCTTTTATTAAATCCATTGTTCCCATTGCTAAACCAGCTCCGTTTACCATACAACCAACGTTTCCATCTAAGTCTACATAGTTTAAACCAGCAGCTTTAGCTTCAACTTCAATTGGGTTTTCTTCTCTTAAATCACGCATTGCTGCATAATCTTTATGTCTATATAAAGCATTTTCATCTAAAGACACTTTTGCATCTACAGCCATTATCTTAGAGTCTGATGTTTTTAACACTGGGTTAATTTCAAACATAGAAGAATCAGACTTAATGTATGCAGTATAAAGAGCTGAAACAAATTTTGTCATTTCTTTAAATGCAACACCAGATAAGCCTAAGTTAAATGCTACTTTACGTGCTTGAAAAGGCATTAAACCTAATAATGGATCTACTTCTTCTGTAAATATTAAGTGCGGAGTTTCTTCTGCAACAGTTTCTATATCCATACCACCTTCAGTAGAATACATAATCATATTTTTACCTGTTGCTCTGTTTAATAAAACAGACATATAGTATTCATCTGGTTCTTCATCTCCAGGATAATAAACATCTTCTGCAACTAAAACTTGGTTTACTAATTTACCTTCTGCAGATGTTTGAGGTGTAATTAACATCATACCTAAAATATCATCAGAAATAGACTGAACTTCGTCTAAGTTTTTAGCTAACTTAACTCCACCACCTTTTCCACGACCACCTGCGTGAACTTGGGCTTTTATTACGTGCCAACCTGTACCAGTATCTTCCGTTAGTTTTTTTGCAGCTTCTACAGCTTCAGCTGGAGTGCTTGCAACAATTCCTCGTTGAATTCTAACTCCAAAACTGTTTAAAATTTCTTTTCCTTGATATTCGTGTAAGTTCATCTGTGTCGTGATTTTAAAACGGAAACAAAAATACAAATTCAATGATGATTTTTGATATTTTTTTTATAAAAATTATAGCTAAACAAAAAAATGACCTACTAAAAAACATCTTAAGTTCTTAAGGCTTATTTTTTACAGTAAAACTTACTTTAATTTTAATTAAATCTTTTTTAAGATTTAATTAACACTTGATTACTGTAACGCATTAAAAAATATGGTGTCTTTCATATGAATTAACAACATTTTATGATTGCTACTGTAAGGAGTCAAATATATTCGTAAATTGTTTTAACAAAAAATCAACCAAAACCAAATGTTAAAAAAAATCTCAATGATAATGATTGCTTTTTTAGGCATTCACCATTCATCTTCACAAAACCAAGAGAATAGAAAAACAATTAAAACAACCCGTATATCAAAAACACCAAAAATTGATGGTATTTTAAATGATGAAGCTTGGAAAGATGCAGAAATTTGTTCTGATTTTGTTATTCTTAGACCAGACAATGGTAAGCCAGTATCTAAAGAATATCAAACTACTGTTAAGGTAATTTATAATGATGATGCTATTTACATATCAGCAGAAATGTTAGATCCAGATCCTGAAGGAATTCCTCAAGAATTTGCTGTAAGAGATAATTTTGGTATTGCAGATTTCTTTTTAGTTACCATAAACCCAAATGATGATGGCCAAAACCCATTTGAATTTATTGTACAATCTACAGGAAACCAAGGTGATGCAAAAGTATCTAATGGAAATGAAGATTTTAATTGGAGCGCTGTTTGGGATAGTGCTGCAAAAATTACTGATAAAGGATGGAATGTAGAAATGGAAATACCATATAGAGCATTACGTTTTGCAAATAGACCTGTACAATCTTGGGGTTTTAATTTTCATAGAAGATTAGAAAAATTAAACCAACAACACACTTGGACACATATTGATAATACTGTAGGAAGATGGACGCAATATGATGGTTTAATCACCGATTTTAGAGATATAAAACCACCAACAAGATTAAACTTATATCCTTACGCTTCAGCAACAACTACAACTTTTGAAGGCAATACCGATTTTAACTACAGTCTTGGTATGGATATTAAATATGGTTTAACAGAAAATTTTACTTTGGATGCTACTTTAATTCCTGACTTTAGTCAAGTTGGTTTCGATGACGTAGAATTAAATTTAGGCCCTTTTGAGCAACAATTCACAGAGCAAAGACAGTTTTTTACAGAAGGTACAGAATTGTTTAATATTGCCAATTTATTTTATTCTAGAAGAATAGGCGCACAACCTATAGATCAATTTGATGTTGAAAGTTCTATATCCGAAGATGAAGAAATTACTGATTACCCAGGAAAAGTAACCATGCTAAATGCTGTTAAAATTTCTGGAAGAACCCAAAAGGGTTTAGGAATTGGTTTTTTTAACGCTATTACAGAAAAAACTGAAGCTACTATAAAAAATAATCTAACAAATACTGAAAGAAAAGAAGTAATTGATCCTTTTACAAACTATAATATTTTAGTTCTAGATCAACAATTTAATCAAAATTCAACCATATCTCTTATAAACACAAATGTTACCAGAGATGGCAGATTTAGAGATGCAAATGTTACAGCTTTAGATTGGCATATAGAAACCAAAGACAGCAAGTATAATGCAGATGGTTCTGTAAAAATGAGTTCAATTACAGATGATGTAAATAACAATGGTTTAGGTTATTATTTTGATAATAGTTTTGGTTATAATTCTGGCCATTGGAACTGGGAGTTGGGTTATAACTTCGAAAACAAAGATTTTGATCCAAATGATTTGGGGATTCTTTTTAGCAATAACCAACAAACAATTTATGGTAGTGCTGGTTGGCGAACTTTACAACCTACCAAAAAATTTAATTCTTACAATTTCTATTTTTACAACAATGCAGAATTCCAACATTTTTCTGGAATATTTACAGGTTATTCAGCCAGTTTTGGAGCAAGTGCACAAACAAGAAAACGCTTCTATTTTGGTGGTAACTTAAATTATGAAACAGAAAACAAAGATTTTTTTGAACCAAGACAAGGTACAACTAGTGGCGTTTACTTTTTACAACCCGAAAGAAAAAACATCAATGCTTGGATATCTACAAACTCACAAAAAAAGTTTCAAGTAAATGCAGATATTTGGCATACTGCCTATTCTAACAATCCGAAAGTTGGTTACGGATTTAGCATTTCACCTCGTTATCGATTTACAAATCAATTTTCTTTACAATACAGCTTAAATTACAATCAATTTTATGATGATCAAGGTTATGTAGATGAAGATGACACCAACATTATTTTTGGTATGAGAGATCGTAAAAATTACACCAATTCTATATCTGGAAAATATAGTTTTAGTACAAAATCTTCACTTTCCTTAACTTTTAGGCATTATTGGGGTGCAGTAAATTATAATGACTATTATAATCTAACTTCTGATGGTGGATTAAATAAAAATGATACCTATGAAGGAGAAAACGTGAATTTTAATAGCTGGAATTTAGACTTAAATTATATTTGGCAATTTGCGCCTGGAAGCCAATTAATTGCATTTTATAGAAATTCAATCTACAACTCTGACACAAACTCGAATTTGAATTTTTTCAAAAATTTGGATAATTTATTCGCCCAATCTCATAGTCATACATTTTCTGTAAGGTTTGTATATTTTATAGATTACAATAAGATTAAGAACATTTTTTAAGTTTAGAACTCTCCCAACTTTTAATAATAACGGATATATTTAAAAAGTATATCCGTTTTTTTATACATTCGTAATCAGATATAAAAACTATGATTGTTACAAAAAATATCCATAAATATTATGGTGATGTAGAAGTTTTAAAAGGGTTAGATTTAGAAATAAAAAAAGGAGAAATTGTAGCTATTGTTGGTCCTTCTGGGGCTGGAAAAACTACACTTTTACAAATACTAGGTACGTTAGACAAACCTTTAAAAGAGCAAGATTTCGAAATTAACATCAACAATAAATCTCTTAAAAACTTAACTGACAAACAATTATCAGAATTTAGAAATAAACATATTGGTTTTATTTTTCAGTTTCATCAATTACTACCAGAATTTACAGCGTTAGAAAATGTTTGTATCCCTGCATTTATTGCAAAGAAATCTAAAAAAGAATCCGAGAAAAAGGCCAAAGAATTACTTGAATTTTTAGGATTATCTCATAGAATAAATCATAGACCAAGCGAACTTTCTGGTGGTGAACAACAAAGAGTTGCAGTTGCTAGAGCTTTAATTAACAACCCATCTGTTATTCTTGCAGATGAACCTAGTGGAAATTTAGATAGTGAATCTGCTAAAAATCTGCACGAATTATTTTTTAAACTGCGTGATGAATTTGGTCAAACTTTTGTTTTGGTTACCCATAATTTAGAGTTAGCAGATATGGCAGACAGAAAATTAACAATGAAAGATGGTAAAATTCTTTAGTTGATAGATGAATAAAACTGAACTTAAAGAATTTTTGGACGAGAAAGTTATCTTATACAATAATCCAAAATTTATTGAATCAGATCCTATTCAAATTCCACATATATTTACTTTAAAAGAAGATATAGAAATTGCTGCTTTTTTAACAGCAACCATTTCTTGGGGTAATCGAAAAATGATTATCAAAAATGCATATAGGATGATGGAATTACTAGACAATTCTCCTTATGATTTTGTCTTAAACCATCAAGAAAAAGACTTAAAAACATTCGAAAACTTTGTCCATAGAACTTTTAATTACATCGATTTTCAACAATTTATAAAGTCTTTACAACACATATATAAAAACCATTTTGGGTTAGAAAACGTACTAAACATAAAAGACAATTCTAAAAATTACAAAACAGCAATACATCAATTTAAAACTATATTTTTTGAAGTTGACCATCAACAAAGAACACAAAAGCACGTTTCTGATCCTCTTAAAAATTCGGCTGCAAAACGTATAAATATGTTTTTACGTTGGATGGTTAGAAACGATAATTCTGGTGTAGATTTTGGAATTTGGCAAACTCATAATCCTACAAATTTATCTTGTCCATTAGATGTACATTCTGGTAATGTTGCAAGAAAATTAAAACTGTTAAACAGAAAACAAAACGACTGGAAAGCACTTTCTGAGTTAGACAAAAGTTTAAGAAAACTAGATAAAAACGATCCTGTAAAATATGATTTTTCCCTTTTTGGATTAGGTGTTTTTGAAAAATTTTAAAGAATACATGTTTATAAAACTTTGTGATTTCTATTAAAAACTCAGTGCTATAATATGGATTAATTTCCCTATTTTTGAGAGAACTTTAATCACAAAAATGCAATTTCAAAATCCTGAAATTTTATACTTTTTAGCACTACTCATTATACCCATTTTAGTGCATCTTTTTCAATTACAAAAATTTGTAAAAACACCATTTACTAACGTTGCTTTTTTACAGAAATTAGTACAACAAACACGTAAGAGTTCTCGTATAAAAAAGTGGTTAATTTTAGCAACAAGACTACTTTTACTTTCAGCGATAATTATTGCTTTTTCTCAACCTTATTTTAGCAGTAAAAAAACAGAAACAAAACAGCATACATTTATTTATTTAGACAATTCTTTAAGTACAAATAGTACAGGAGAAAAAGGAAATTTATTAAAAATTGCAGCACAAGAAATTATTGAAAATACTTCTAGAAATGATAGATATTCTTTACAAACAAATACAGATTTTTACAAAGATATTTCTTACCAAGATTTAAAAAACAACTTACTAAACATAGAGAATTCTGCTAAAAAAGTAGAAATTAAGAACATTTTTCTTAAAATAAACAGCTCTCAAAAAAATAAAACTAATACTTTATATAAAAGTATTTTTATTTCTGATTTTCAGAATACTTACAACAACGAGTTTACAAATGTAACCAAAGGTTTTTCAGGTATAAAACTAGAGAGCAGCAAAAAAAACAACATTTCTATAGACAGTGTTTTTACTACCACCACTAATACAACAAACTTAACTGTAAATGTAGTAGTTAAAAATCAAGGTGATGCAAAAAACAACATTCCAATAGCCATTTATAATAAAGAAAAACTAGTAAGTAAACAGTCTTTCTCTATTAACGAAAATGAAAATAAAACAATAACTTTTACATTACAAAATGTTACTGAATTCTTAGGGAAATTAGACATTACTTTTAGCGACACTTTTTTGTTTGACAATAGTTTTTATTTTAGCATAAACACTAGTAAAAAAATCAATATTCTAAGTATTGGTAATGACACAAATTTCTTATCTAAAATCTACACAAAAGACGAATTTAACTTCTCTACTTCTACCCTACAAAACATAAATTATAATGCCATTCCAAAACAGCAAATTATCATCTTAAATGAATTAAAAAAAATCCCTGAAACGCTATCAAAAAGTATCGTTAATTTTTCTAAAAAAGGAGGCACAATTGTAATTATACCAAATATAAAATCTGAAGTACAATCTTATAATTTATTCTTAAATAAAATTGCGGGATCAAAAATAAAATCTAAAATTTCTGATACTTTAAAAATTACAAACATCAATTTTAATCACCCTTTATTTAAAAATGTTTTCTCTAAAAAAGTATTGAATTTTCAATATCCAGTTGTTAAAAGCTACTACCCTATTTTATCTAAAAACAAAAGTAACATCATCTCTTTTGAGAACAATTCAAGTTTTATAAGTGAGATTAATTCTTCGAAAAATAAAGTGTATTGGGTCTCTAGTTCTTTATCAAAAAACAATAGCAATTTTTTAAATTCACCTCTAGTTGTACCTACATTTTACAATTTTGGAAAACTAAGTTTTCAACATCAAAAATTATATTATTATCTAAATAAAGAAAATAAAATTGATGTAGAAACCAATTTAGAAAAAGATGAAATTTTAACCATTGTTAATCAAAATTCATCTTTTATTCCATCTCAACAAACTTATCAAAATAAAGTAAGTATTTCTACAAAAGACAATCCTACAAAAGTTGGTTTCTATAATATCATCAGTAAAAAAGACACGTTACAAACTATTGCTTTTAATAACCCAAAAGAAGAGAGTTCATTAAACTTTTTAGATTTAAATTCTTTAAGAAAAGAAAATAAAAACATCAATTTTAATTCTTCTATTGCAGAGGTTTTTAACGATTTAAACAAAAAAAATGAAGTTCAATGGCTTTGGAAATGGTTTTTAGCCTTGGCAATTGTATCTTTGCTTTTAGAAATTTTTATTTTAAAGTTCTATAAACCATGAGTACGCTTCTTAGAAACGCAACAATTATAGATGCATCAAGTCCTTATCATCTTCAAAAAAAGGACATTTTAATTAGTAATGGAAAAATTAAAAAGATTGCAGACACCATTCAACTTAAAGAAAACACAAATTTAGTAGATTTAGAAGACTTGCACGTTTCTTGTGGTTGGTTTGATACTAGTGTTTCTTTAGGAGAACCTGGCTTTGAAGAAAGAGAAACAATACAAAATGGTTTGCAAGTTGCTGCCAAAAGTGGTTTTACTGCAATTGCTGTAAACGCAAATACAAACCCAATAATAGATTCTAAATCTGATGTTGAATACCTAATTAACAAAGCCAATAATTCTGCAACAAAATTATTTCCTATTGCTGCTTTAACACAAAAAAGCAATGGAATTGAAATGGCTGAATTATATGATATGCAACAATCTGGAGCCATTGCTTTTGGTGATTACAACAAACCAATTGAAAATGACAACTTAATGAAAGTTGCACTTTTATATGCTCAAAATTTTGACGGCTTAGTGTTGAGTTTCCCTAAAAATAATGCGATTGCAGGAGAAGGAATTGCTAACGAAGGTATTAATAGCACTAAATTAGGTTTAAAAGGAAGTCCTGCTTTAGCTGAGCATATACAAATTTCGAGAGATTTATTTTTATTAGAATATACAGGTGGTAAATTACACATACCAACAATTTCTACAGTAAAATCTATTGACCTAATTAAAGAAGCTAAGAAAAAAGGATTGCAAGTTACTTGTAGTGTTTCTATACATCATTTAACTTTGACTGATGATGAATTACATGGTTTTGATAGTAACTTTAAAACGAATCCGCCTTTAAGAACCAAAGCAGATACTAAAGCTTTACAAAAAGCGATTAAAAATAATGTTATTGACATTATTACCTCAGATCATAATCCTATTGACATAGAACATAAAAAAGTTGAATTCAGTGAAGCTAAAGATGGTGTAATTGGCTTAGAAACTGCTTTTGGAGCAATCAATTCTGTATTAGAATTAGAAGATTTTATAGAGAAATTAACTACAAAACCTAAAGCTATTTTTGGGTTAGAAAATTACACAATTAACGAAGGTAATAAAGCTGATATCACTTTATTTAATCCAAAAGAAGAAATTATTTTTACAAAACAACAAATATTATCAACTTCTAAAAACAGTCCTTTCATCAACAAAAAGTTAAAAGGTAAAGTTTACGGAGTTTATGCAAACAATCAATTAATATTAAAATAAATATTATGGAAAACACCTCTGTAAGTGAAGGAAAAACAGCTGCAATTATAAGTCATTTTTGGATTATAGGCCTTGTAATTGCATTTGTAATGAACATGAATAAAAAGAATTATTTTGCTAGTTTTTATATAAGACAAATGATTGGTTTAAATATTATTCAATTTTTAAACGGAGCAATTATTCTTAAATTTTTTGGTAGTTCTGCTAGTTATATTATTGGAGCATTAACTTTTATTCTATGGATTATTTCTATAATAGGAGCTTTTAAAGGAGAGGAAAAAGAAGTACCAGTAGTTGGTGAGCATTTTCAAAATTGGTTTAGAGGAATTTAATAAAAAAATTAAACTATTATCAGTCTAAAAAACACTTATGAGTCTAAATTACATAGTAAAAGAACCTACTAAAAAAACTGAAAATCCGCCTTTATTAATTTTATTACATGGCTATGGAAGTAATGAACAAGATTTATTTTCGTTTGCAGAAGAGTTACCTGAAGAATTACTTATTGTAAGTGTACAAGCACCTTACGAAATGGGTTATGGTGGTTATGCTTGGTATGCAATTAATTTTGATGAAGTAAATGGTAAATTTTCTGATTTAAAACAAGCTAAAGAATCTATTGATAAAATTGCAGTTTTTATTGATGATATTAAAACAAAATACAACACAAGTACTAACAATACTTTTTTGTTAGGCTTTAGTCAAGGTGCTATTTTAAGTTATTCTTTAAGTTTCTTTTACCCAAATAAAGTAAATTATATTATTGCATTAAGTGGTTATATTGAAACAAAATTATTACCATCAACAATTTCTAAGGATGTAAAAACGGACTATTATTGTTCTCATGGAACTGTAGATCAAGTTTTACCTATTGATTGGGCAAGAAAAAGTAAACCCTTTTTAGATAATTTAGGATTAGAAAATGTTTTTTCTGAATACCCTGTTGGTCATGGAGTAGCTCCACAAAACTTCTATAGTTTTAAATCTTGGATAGAAAATAGGTTGTAAAATAGAACTAAATATCAAGGAGCTCTTAATCTATATTTATGAGTGATTTTTGAAGCTTTCCTATTAATTCTACTGGCTTGTAAGGCTTAAATATAACATCTTTAAAACCTACACTTAAATAGTGACTTTTATCTTCTTCAGTTGCAAAACCTGTTAAGGCTAAAAAAGGTGTTTTTGTATTAAAATCGAGATGTTCTTTTCTTTTAACCAACTCTACTCCTGTAAGTTCTGGCATATTTATATCTAAAAGAACAATATCGAAAGTTTCTTTATTTAAAACATTATAAGCCATTAATCCATTGTCTACAACAGTAACTTTAACCCCTTCTTTTTCTAAAAAATGAATGGTTATTTTTTGATTTAAATGATCATCATCTGCCAGTAAAACTTTTTTACCATTTAAACTTATAATTTTTGTTTCTGGGACCTCTTGTATTTTGTTTTCTATATAAGAATCTACTTTTTTAAACGGAATTTCTACAGAAAAAACAGTTCCTTTATCAATAGCACTTTCTACAGATATAGTTCCTTGCATTGCAGATACCAGGCGTTTTACAATTGCCAACCCTAAACCTGCACCACCATGAATTCTATTATCATCTAACTCTGTTTGACCATATTCTTCAAATATTAGTACAGTTTGTTCTGGTGTCATTCCTCTACCAGTATCAATAATTTTAAAACGTATTTCTGTAGTTTCTGGACTGTCTAAAATAAGATTTGCTTGTAAAGAAACCATTCCTTTTTTAGTAAACTTTAAAGCATTACTCATTAAATTAGTAATAATTTGAGTAACTCTTACACCATCTCCATATAAAACATCTGGTATAAGATCAGACTTTGAAAGTTCTATATTAACTTTATCATTACTATTCTGATTCTTGTAGTTAATATAAATACCCTCAATTATATCATTAATATTTATCTGCTCAACAGCCAATTTAAGCTTACCTGCTTCAATTCTCGATAAATCTAAAATATCATCAACAATAACTTTTAAATTTCTACCAGCTATTGAAAGATATTTTATATAATCTTCTACTTTTTTCGATAAATCTTCTTCAGAAATCATTTGTGTATATCCTAAAATGGTATTTAAAGGATTCCTTATTTCATGACTCATCATTGCTAAAAAGCGAGATTTTTCTTCATTAGCTTTATCAGAAGCTTTTCTTAAAACAATTAGTTCTTTATTTTTTTTTGAAATTTCTCTTTTCAAAAAATACAAATCATTTCTACTTTGATTTAATTTAGTGATAGTTTTGTAAATCTCGGTTCTTTCTTGTATAAGAATTGTTATTACATTATTTTTATTTAGCAATTCTAAATCTACATTGTACTCTTTTTCATCAGAACAAATAACCATTCCGTTTATAGGAATTGTTTCATTTTCTGTTAAAAAATCTAACGTACCAAAAAGAAAAGGGCAAGGATTAAATATTGAAGTGTTTAAATCAAATTCTTTTTTAGCAAATTTACCTGCATTAATTGCAGTAATAATTCCTTGCTTATTGGTTACAATTTCAATAAAAGCATTTTCTATATTTGGAGGTATCAATGAAATTTTATTTTAAAGATTGGTTTGCTAACAATACAAAAGCATCTTCTACATTTTCATTATCTTTTGCACTGGTAATTAAATCTATATGAATATTTACAGTTTTTTTTACTTGATTTATCTCTAAACTAGTTAATAAATCTTTTTTATTACCTACAATTGTAATATCCTCTAAACCAGACAATTCTTTAATTGTATCTATTTGACTGCTTAAATTTAAATAAGTTTCATCTCTAGACATATCAAAAACATACATAGCTGCACTTGCTCCTAAAAAATAAGCTTTTGGTACTTTTTCATCATCTTTAGTACCAGCAACATCCCAAATTAATAGCTTAATTTTTTCTGAATTTAATTCTACTATTTTAGTACTAACTCTTACACCAATTGTACTGATGTAATCTTCAGAAAATTCATTTAAAACAAACCTTCTAATTAGTGAGGTTTTACCAACACCAAAATTACCAACAAGTAAAACTTTTTTTGCTATCATTTAAAACTTAATCTTTATTTATAAAAATATCCATTATTAAAACATTTAATCTTTCTTCTTCTGCTAAAAAACTTCTATCCATTAAAACTTTTTCTGCTAGTATATTAATATCGTCTAAAAGTTCTTCTTTAAATTCACTATTTATAATACCAGAAGCTGCAGTTGCAATATAGATAGATTTAAAATTTTGGATAGATAATTGAAAAGTTTCGAATTTTATATCTTCTAAATCTTGCCCTTCTTTAGAAAAAGCATCTTCAGCAAAAGATTTTATAGCAGTTAACATACCAGAAACCATATCTTTATCTGCAATACTACCTCTAGAAAAACTACCTCTTAATAAACCAGAATCTTTTTCTATAACAAAAATCTCTTCTATTATAGGTTCAAAAACTTCTTGTAACACATCATCTGCATCTGTTCTTTTACCTTTAAATAAACGTTTTATAATTTGAGTAATCGAAAACTTATCATTAATAGTTTCGTTAATAGTATCTGTAAGTTTAGCTATTTCTGCGACAATAAACTTCTTAATCAATTTACCTATAATTGGGTAAAGTGCTTCTACAACTTCGTCTTGAGAATCTCTAATTTGTACTTTTATAGCTTCTGTAATATGGCCACCAAAATGATCTGAAAAATTATCTTTAAAATCATCTATTTTTTGGTCTATTACTGGGGCTACTTCTTTTTTAACTTCAGTTTTTTCTAAAAATTTGGCACTTAAAGCTTCAAATTCTTTCCTATCATCTGTTAATAAAAGTTCTTTTAGTACTTCAAAACGGTTGTCAGTATTATGATTTACAGTCGTTTTTCTCATCTACTCTTGCAACATCTGTGCAATCTTCTCTAAAGCTTTCCCTAATTTTCTTCTATCTGTTTTTTCATCATCTAAATCTGCTAACTTCTTATCTAAATCATCATTTAAATCTTGAAATTTATGATCTACTAAACTTTCTAAATCAGATAATTTATTTTCTAAGTTAGTTACAGCATCAGCTAAGCTATTGTTACTTTGTTTTTTTAATGCTTCAATTTTTTCATAAACGTCTGCAAATTCTGAATCATATCTTTGAATATTCTCTCCAAAAATTAAGTCTCTTACTGCTGCAATCCTAGTATCAACTTGTTGATTAGGTGCTGTTTCATTATTTTGTTCGGGAGTTTTAGCCATGCTATTATTTAGTTTTTTATAACTATTAAATCTTTTTAATGTTGATGACTAAAGTTCTGAAAACAATAGCCTTGTAGACAAATATACACTAAAAAACAAATTATAAAAACCTATACTGTTATTTTTAAACCATCAAAAGCTAAAAATACATTTTCAGGCAATTTCTTAGAAATCTCCTTATGAAAACCTAGTTTATGACTTATATGGGTAAAATAAGTTTTTTTAGGTTGTATTTCATCAACAAAATCTAAAGCTTCTTTTAAGTTAAAATGAGTTGGGTGTTCTTGAATTCTTAAAGCATTAACGACTAAAACATCTAAGTTTTTTAATTTTTGTTTTTCAGTTTCATCAATAGTTTTTACATCTGTTAAATAAGCAAAATCTTGAAACCTAAAAGCTGTAATTGGTAATTTACCATGCTTTACATTTATTGGAGTAACTTCTAATCCATCAACCAAAAAACTTTTGCTATCTACTAAAAATGGAGTTACACTTGGTGCTCCTGGATATCTGTTTTCTTTACTAAAAATATAGTCAAAACGTTTCTCTAAACTCGTTAATGTAGTTTTGTTTAAATAAATAGGCATATCTCCTATTTTATAACAATAAGGCCTTAAATCATCTAAACCACCTACATGATCTGCATGTTCGTGTGTAAAAAAAACTCCATTAATTAATTGAACATTTTCTCGCAACATTTGTTGTCTAAAATCTGGTCCACAATCAATAACGTAAGTTAAATTATTCCAAGAAATTAATAGAGAAGAACGTAATCGTTTGTCTTTAAGGTCTGTTGATAGGCATACAGGGTCATTACTTGCAATCATTGGTATGCCTTGCGAAGTTCCTGTACCTAGAAAGGTTATATCTAATACTTTTTTACTAAAATTCATTATAACAAAAATAACATAAAAATTGACTGATAGCATTCTTATTTACTACATTTGTTAAGTACTTAAAAAATCTAATATGGCAATTTCTTTGAGAGGAGATAAAGAGATTAGTAGTGTACCAACTACTAAAAGTAAAGCACTAAGAATAAACTTAAACTCTGATATTTATGGAACCTTTGCAGAAATTGGTGCAGGCCAAGAAACTGCTCGTAATTTCTTTAGATCTGGAGCTGCATCTGGTACTATAGCAAAGGCTATGAGTGCTTATGATAAAGATTTTTCTGATGCTATTTATGGTATTGAAGAAGACAGACGTTATGTTACTCAGCCTAGATTAAAAAAAATGTTAGGTCACGAAATCGATTTAATGGAAGATCGTTTAAGTAGACAAAAACATCCTGATAAATTATTTTTTAGTTATGCTAATACTGTAACTACTATAGATTTTGCTAGAAAATTTAAAGGTCATGGTTGGGTAGGAATCCGTTTTCAATTAGATCCTTTAGAAGATTATAACGAAATTGTTTTACACTTACGCTTTAAAGAAACAGATGCGCGTTTGCAACAAGAAACTTTAGGTATTTTGGGTGTAAACCTTATTTATGGTGCTTTTTACTTAAATGATAATCCAAAAGAGTTGGTAAAATCTTTTTATCATAATTTAGGAAATCATCAACTAGAAATTGACATGATTAATTTCTCTGGCCCTCGTTTTATGTACGTAGACAATCGTTTAATGAGCTTACAATTGCTTAAAAACGGAATGACAAATGCTGTTATGTTTGGACCTGATGGAAACAACTTATTACCTGCACAGGTACTTTATAAAAAGAACATTTTAGCTTTAAGAGGTAGTTTTAGACCTGTAACTAAAGTTAATATGGATATGTTTGAACAGTCTAAAAAAATGTTTTTAAAAGAAAACAAAGTAAATGAAAGCAAGGTTCAAGTTATATTCGAAATTACATTAAGTAACTTATCTGCAGAAGGTAAAATTAATGAAAGAGACTTTTTAGATAGAGCAGAATTACTTTGTTCTTTAGGACAAAATGTAATGATTACTAGCTTTCAACAATATTTTAAATTAGTTGAATATTTTAGTGAGTTTACCAAAGAAAGAATGGCGCTTGCCATGGGTGTTTTTAATCTGGTACAAATTTTTGACGAAAAATACTATAGAGATTTAAGTGGTGGAATCTTAGAAGCTTTTGGTAAATTATTCCATAGAGATTTAAAAGTGTACATGTATCCATATCATGACCCAGAAACTGGAGAATATATGAATAGCGAAAACTTAAAAGTACACCCTAGAATGAAAGAATTATACAAGTTCTTTAAAAATAATGGGAAAATCTTAGACATTAAAGACTTTAATAAAGAAGTTTTAGACATCTTTTCTAGAACTGTTTTAAGAAAAATTATGGATGGAGAAAAAGGTTGGGAAGAAATGTTACCAGAAGGGGTCTCTGAAATTATAAAACAAAAAAGATTATTTGGCTATTCTAGATCTAGAAGTAAAAGTTAACATTTATTACCTTTTTAATTAAACCTTTTTAACCTATTTTAGTCTAATGAAAAATGTTGTTTTTTGATAGACGAAATTACACTAGTACAACAACTCCAAGACACTAAAACAAGAGATAAAGCTTTTAGAGTATTAATTACACAATACAAAGAACGCTTGTATTGGCATATACGTAAAATTGTAATTGTACATGATGATGCAGATGATGTTTTACAAAACACTTTTGTAAAGATTTTTAAAAATATCGAAAAATTTAACAAGCAAAGTAAACTATATTCTTGGATGTATAGAATTGCCACAAACGAATCTATTACATTTATTAATAAGAGGGTTAAGGAAAGAAACGTAGATATTTCTGACTATCATCAACAATTAGCAAGCACTTTAGAAAGTGACTTATATTTTTCTGGTGATGAAATTCAGATAATTCTACAAAAAGCAATTGCAACCTTACCACAAAAACAACAATTGGTTTTTAACATGAAATATTTTGATGAGTTAAAATATGATGAAATTTCTGAAATTTTAGAAACTTCTGTTGGAGCCCTAAAAGCCTCATATTTTCATGCCGTTAAAAAAATAGAAAAATATATAAAAACAGAAACCAATTAAACCTTTTTAAACTTTAAAGGTCTAAATAACAATGGAAAACGAAATTAAACATAGTGTAGCTTTTTTAAGAAAACAAATTGGCAATAAAGCTGGTTTTTCTACACCTTCTAATTATTTAAATAATTTAGAAGATGATATTACTATAAAAATTTCTGAAGAAAGTTTTATAAAGGAAACTTCTTTTAAAGTACCTGATACTTATTTTAATAATTTAGAGGATGATATTTTATCCAAAGTTACATCCGAAGAAAAAGAAACTAAAGTAATTTCTTTTAAAGAAAGAGTTTTAAAAATATTGCCTTTTGCAGCTGCTGCTTCTATTGCTCTATTTATTGGTTTAAATTCTTTTGTATTTAACACTAGTAATTCTAACACAATAGATACTTTATCTGATGATGATTTTGAATATTGGTTAGACGCAAGCACAATAGATACTGATGATATTGTAGAAATTTTACCAGAAGATATATTAGAAATTAATGAGTTTTCTTTTGCACTAATTGAAGATGAAACTATAGAAGACTATATTAATTCTATAGATAACACTTCTTTATTAAACGAATTAAATTAAAAAATTAGATAATGAAAAAATTAATAACCTTTATCTGTATTGCCTTAAGCTTCTCTCTATCCATAAACGCTCAAATGAGTAAAGAAGGTAGAAAAAAGATTAAAGCATTAAAAGTTGCTTATTTAACAGAGCAGATGAATTTAACGACTTCTGAAGCAGAAAAGTTTTGGCCAATTTATAATACGTATATAACTGACCAATATGCAATAAGAAACAATTATAAAGCTAATGTTAAAAAAGCGGAAAAAGAATTTGAAGATTTAGCCAGTTTAAACGAAGATGAAGCTAAAAAACTTGTTTCTTTAAAATTACTTACAGACAAAAAACTTTACTTATCTCAAGAAAAATTCACGAAACAAATTGAAGGTATTATTTCTTATTCAAAAATATTAAAACTACAAATTGCAGAAATGGAATTTGGCAGAAAATTAATGAGAAAATACAAGCATAGAGATCATGACAAAAAAGATTAAAAAAAAATGGAAGCTTCTAAGCTTCCATTTTTTTTTAATTTATTAAGTTTAAACAGGAGTATAATTCTGGTTTGTTTGCTGTAAATTGCTTTAACCATATTGTTAACTCATCTACTTCATAAGGTAACAATCTACCAAGTGCTTTTTCTAACTCTTTACAAAACAAATCTGAATTAAAACTTACTTTTTTTAGTACAGTTTTCGTGTACTCAAACATTGCTCTTGCCATATTTTTCTAAAGATTTATATGTTTTAATAACGTAAACTAAAACATTTTAGTATACTAACCAAATTTACAAAAAAAACCAACATCTTTTTTAGATGTTGGTCTTAATTTTTTGTTTAGAATTTGTTAAAAACTATAAGCTATTTACTTTTTCAACTAAGTTTTTAGCTTCTGTTTCTAATTCTTGATTAATTGCTTTATAATGTGCTTTTTTGTTTTCTACACCTTTAGCATTTACTTTTGCAATTAAATTATCAAAAGTCTCAATTGCTTCATCAATAATTTCATCACCTTTTTTAGATTCGTTTTTTAAAATAGACACATCTAAAGTGTATTCTATAACGTCACCTAATACGTAATTAATATCTTTTTTTAAGTTTTTTATACTTGCCATTACTTATTGTTTTAAAAGTGCAAATTTAGTTGTTTTTATCTAATTGGCTTTGATATTCTTTAAAAAATAAACCAAGATGATAACCATCTACCAAAGCATGGTTTACTGTAATAGCAACTGGCATTTTTAGTGTATTGCCAACTTTAAAAGTTTTCCCAAAAGCTAACCTAGGTATACTATCATCTTTTAAACCTGCATTTGGCTCTATTTGGCTAGTAAAAGAAAACCATGGTAGTGCAGAACAATAAATACATTCATCAGAATTTATTAGAGGAAACAAATCTTCTGAATTTAAAATCCGTTCTTTTTCTTTTAAAAAATTCTGATTGAAAACAGTAATTTCATCAGCAAAATGAATAAAAGAAAACCCAAAAGTATGATCTTTTCTAGCAATTGTTGCAGAAGCATGAATTACATCTATAATTACAACTTTATCATCTTTAATTCTATATTTAAAATTATCTATAGTATTTAGTGCTTTTAAACAAGCATGCAAATAATATACAAAAAAAGAGATTTTATCTTCTTTTGATTTTTGATAAGCATGGGTTACATCAACATTAACAGTTACGCCATAAAATGGATTTTGTAAACTTTTAAAATGATTAAAATGTAATTTCCTATTCCAATTTTCAATATCTAAATACTTCATAAAAAGTTCACTATTTCTTTAATGCTTGATAAGGTTTTATAAGTAACATCAGATTTTTCATTATCATTTACTTCTTCATGAACCCAAGTTGTATGAAATGGAATATGAACTGCAGATGCACCAATGCTAATTAGTGGTAAAACATCCGATTTTAAAGAATTACCTATCATTAATAATTCTGAAGGTTTAATGTCTAAGTGTTTAATTAATTTTTGATAATCTTTTTCTTTCTTATCGCTCATTACTTCTATATGATGAAAATATTTAAGTAAATTCGATTTTTCTAACTTACGTTCTTGGTCTAATAAATCTCCTTTAGTAGCAACAATTAATTTGTATTTACCTTGTAAACTTTTTAGCACCTCTTCTACCCCATCTAATAATTCAATTGGTTTTTCTAGCATTTCTTTACCAATGTTTAAAATGCTTTCAATTGTTTTTTGAGAAACTTGATAATTAGACAATTCTAAAGCAGATTCTACCATAGAGAGTACAAAACCTTTAATTCCATAACCATATAAATAAAGGTTATCTATTTCTTTTTTAAAGAGTTCTTGATCTATTTTATTTTCGGTTTCATATTTCGATAATAGTTTTGCAAATTGATGTTCTGCATCTCTAAAATAAGTTTCATTAACCCATAAAGTGTCATCTGCATCAAAGGCAATTACTTTAATATTTTTACTCATTGTTATCCAAAATTTTAATTGCTTTTTCTAAATCTTCAGGTGTATCAATTCCAACAGATTCAATAGAAGTTTCTACCATTTTTATTTTTTTACCAATTTCTTGATAACGAATTGCTTCAATTTTTTCTGCAGCTTCTAAAGGTGTAATTGGTGTATTATAAAAATCAATTAAAGCTTGTTTTCTAAACGCATAAACCCCTTTATGTTTGTAATATTTCACATTAATAGTAGTATCTCTATGATAAGGAATTACACTTCTAGAAAAGTAAATTGCCATATTATTAACGTCAGTAATCACCTTAACATTATTAGGGTTTTCAACCTCTAATTTATCTTTAATTTCAACTTTTAACGATGCTAAATCTACCTTTTTGTTTACATCATCTTTAAAAACTTGAATTAATTTTGTTAAAGAAACAGCATCAATAAACGGTTCATCTCCTTGTACATTTATCACAATATCTACATCAATATCTGCAACAGCTTCTGCAATTCTATCAGAACCACATTCGTGTTCTTTTTTACTCATTATTACTTTTCCTTCTGCATTTTCTATCGTTTTAAAAATAACATCAGAATCTGTAACAACATAAACCTCATCAAATAAATTAGTATTTAATGCTGCTTCATACGTTCTTAAAATTACTGGTTTACCTGCTAAATCTTTCATTAATTTACCTGGAAAACGAGATGCACTGTAACGTGCAGGAATCATTGCAATTACTTTCATAAAATTATGTTTACAAGTTTTATTAACCTTGTATTTATCCGTACAAATTTAAGACTAAAAGAATTAATCTGAAATAACCAGAAATAATAAACTTTAAAATATCATTTTTTTTATTAATAAGATTATTTATGGATAAATTTCCTATTATTTTAACAACTTAAATTCTGTTAATTACAATATTAGGCATCCGTTTTTTATAAAAAAATAAAAAGTATGATTGATACTTTACAAAGTTTACTTAATTTTATATTCTAATTTATAACATTTTTATAACTAAATTCTAAATTGAAAAAAATAACTGTTTTCATTTTTTGCTTACTAATTAGCACTAGTATTTTTAGCAAACAAAGAACTTTATATGTTGATGATTTTGTAAATATTATTGGTAGTCCAGGCAAAGAAAACAGATTATTATTATTTGCAAAAAAGAATAATTTTAAAACACTTATTTTATATCAATTAAATAAAGTTGATAAAAAATGGACACTTTCTGACCCAAGAAAAAATAATATTCTAGCAGAATTTATAGTCAAAGCAAAAACTGAGTTTAGTATAAATAGCATTGGTGCTTCTGGTGAATGTGCTTCATTTTTTACGAACACAATAGACCCCTATAACAATTCAAGAAATAAAGCTGAAGAAAAGTTTGATATTTATAATCTTGAGTATGAATATTGGTCTAAAAATGCTTCTGGCGAAAATGGTTATTATTGTGTAAATTATTTGAACGACAACTCCATACCATGTAACAGAACTGGCTCATATAATTTTTTTATTGATAATTTAAAAGAACTAAAAAACCTCTCTAAAAACAACATACATAACATTAAAATTGAAGCTTATTTAAACTATTATTCTCAAAAGGAACTGAGTAATATTGTAAAATATTGCGATCGATTAATTATACAAACCTCAGGTAAAAATCCAAGAAATTCTTTTGCTTCAGCTAAAAAAAGCTTAGCTCATTTGTCTAAAATTAATAGTAAAGTTAAAACCTCAATTTTATATTCTACACGTATGAATCATATGGGATTTTGGTTTAAATCTAATAGTTTAGAAAGTAGTGAAAAGGACTTTTTTAATTTAATGGATGTAAATAATACAGACCAATCTAAAAACATAAATTTAGATGGTTTTAGCTATCATACCTATTCATTTTTAGAGAAATCTATCAGTTATTATTCTTATTCTAGAAATTAATTTATCAATATATTCTCTTCAACTATTTCTATATCATTTTTTTAAAACTACTTTTTAAAACCTACTTTTTTATAAGAATTATAGTAACAATCTTTGTCTTTTAAAAAAAAGTTGTACTATTGTACTTTATAAAATCCCTTAAATCCCCTTTAAGTATGAAATGGAAATTCCCTAAATTTCTAGTAATTACGTTATTTGTTATATTCAATAGTTACGGATCTCACAGAATCTTATATGTAGATCAGTTTTTCCATATTCTTGGAAATGAGCAAAAAGAAAACGACTTATTAGAGTTCACTGTTCAAAATGGTTTCGACAAAATTATTCTTTATGATTTGCACAAAATCAACAAAGTATACCCACTTGCTGATGAAAGAAAAAACAGCATTTTAGCCAGATTTATTTTTAAAGCAAAAATTAATTATGGTTTAGAAGGTGTTGGTGGCTCTGGAGAAAGTGCTGAGTTTTTTGTTGATGCTATTCATGCATACAACATGTCTAGGATTAACCCAATAGAACGATTTGACACTTACAACTTAGAATATGAATATTGGAAAAAAGATGCCAATAAAAATGGCGGTTATTATTGCGAAAACTATCTCAAAAAAAACGGAGAAGCTTGCAACAGAAAAACCACTTTTAACTTCTTTTTAAAATCTTTAGCTAAGATGAAAGAACTAGCTAAAGAAAATAGTCATAAAGTTACTGTAGAAGCTTATGTTGGTAAATATTACAAACACGAAATTGAAAAAATTTCTAGATATGTAGATAGATTGCTTGTGCATGTTTATGTTACAGACCCAAAAAACGGATTTAATTCTGCAAGTAAAAGGTTAGAATATTTAAGTGATGTAAAAAATATGCCTAAAATTTCTATTATCTATTCATCAGAAACCATGTTTATGGGTGGTTGGTTAAAATTCAACTCAATTAAACAAGGTGAAAGAATTTTTATAGATAGTATGCAAAAAAATAATAAAGGTCTATTAAGTAAAATTAATTTTACAAACTTTACTTATTACAACTACAATAAGCTAGCTAAATCTATTAAATATTATAATAGTATAAATGGAAGTCTTGATAAATTTGATAAAAATGTAAATATTTTAGCCTCTAATTAACCTTAAATTAATCTCCAGAAAAACTCACAAAGTTTCTTGGAGTTTCATAAAGAGTTATTTTTAAATCTAAATTTTCAGGAAGGTGTTTTCTTAATTTATTATAAGTTACAACGCAAATATTTTCTGCTGTTGGATTTAAATTCTTAAACTCAACAACTTCGATATTTAAATTTTTATGATCAAAAGCTTCCTCAATTTCAGATTTTATTAAATCTTTTAAAACACCTAAATCATAAACATAACCAGTTATTGGATCTATTTCACCTGTTAAAGAAACAATTAATTCGTAATTATGCCCATGAAAGTTTGGGTTACTGCATTTGCTAAAAATCTCAAAGTTTTTTTCGTCAGACCAATCTTTACAATATAATCTATGTGCTGCATTAAAATGAGCTTTTCTATGAACAGTAACTTTAGGCATTTGTTAATTTTTGATAAGATTCTTTAAAAATTATTTTAAACCATTCTGTATAAACATCAGGATTCTTTTCAATGTCAGCCTTAACATCATCTAATTGCATCCATTTATAATCCTCCACTTCATCTTTATTAATTTCTGGCTTGTCGTTATAACTACCAATCATTACATGATCTAGTTCGTGTTCTGTTAAACCATTATCAAAAGGTGCTTTATAAACAAAAGAAAAAATCTCTTTTAAATCGGCTGTAAACCCCATTTCTTCTTGCAATCTTCTTCTACCAGCTTCTACATTACTTTCTCCATCTCTTTGATGAGAACAACAAGTATTTGTCCATAATAATGGCGAATGATATTTATGTGCTGCTCTCTGTTGTAACATTAACTCACCTTTATCATTAAAAATAAATACAGAAAAAGCCCTATGTAAAATCGCCTTTTCATGAGCTTCCATTTTAGGCATTAAACCTAATTGTTTATCATTCTCATCAACTAAAACTACCAATTCTTCCATATTTACAAAGATAATATATCAAAATAGTATAAGAAGCTAAAATTTTAATAAAACCATTAGAATTTTCTATTCTTTTATTTCGATGATTTATATTTGATAAATTAAAACCAATTTTAAAGTGAAATTTTTATTTCGAATATTTTTTCTGATTATCCTAATTTCTTTTTATCAATGTAATTCAAAAAAAGAATCAAAAGTTAAAAAACACAAAATTGATAAAACAATTCAGCAAAAAGAAGAAGAAAAAATTATTAAACCTTGGGATAGTTTAAACAGCACCAACACAGAAGCTTTTTTATTAGAATATGGTAAACAAAACCCTGAAACAAGAGTTATCATTAAAACAAAATTTGGTAATATAAAACTTAAACTTTATGAAGATGTACCTGTGCATAGGGCCAATTTTATTTTCCTAACAAAAATTAAATATTTTAATACAACTGTTATTTATCGAGTTGCAAAAAACTTTGTAATTCAAGGTGGTAATTCAGATAATATGTACACACAAAAACAGCGTAGAAAATATGGTAATTATTTAATGAAACCCGAATTTAGAAAAAACAGAAAACATAAATACGGTGCTTTAGCTGCAGCTAGACAATGGGAAAACAATCCTAATAAACTTTCTAGCCCATTTGAGTTTTACATGGTACATAAAAGAAATGGCGCTCATCATTTAGACAATGAACATACTGTTTTTGGTGAAGTTATTTCTGGCTTTGATACCATGGATAAAATATCTAAAGTAAAAGTAGGTGTTGATGAGTGGCCTATAAACGATATTCAAATGACTATCGAAATTTTAGAATAAGATTTTAGCCAATTATAATTATCTTAACATTTACAAACTTAAAAAAGAACATCAATTATCTAATTTTACATCTAATAAATTATAATATCATGAAAAAAACATTTTTAGCATTAACGTTATTCTCAATTTTATCAATAGGTGCTCAAAATAAGTGGAATATAGACAAAACACATACATCTATTCGTTTTGAAATAGGTCATATGGTAATATCAGAAGTAGAGGGGAAATTTAGTGAATTTGAAGGAGAAATCTCTTCTTCTAAAAATGATGATTTTTCAGATGTAAATATTCTTTTTACAATCAACTTAAAAAGTGTAGATACCAATGATGAAAAAAGAGATAATCATTTACAACAAGCAGATTTTTTCAACACTAAAATGCATCCTAAAATGACTTTTAAAAGTACTTCTGTTCAAAAAACATCTGTTAAAGAATATATAGTAAAAGGAAATTTAACTTTACGAGGTGTTACGAAAGAAATTACGTTAAACATAACTCATAATGGAACTATAAAAGACCCTTTTGGAAGTGATGCTAGAGCTGGATTAAAGATTGAAGGAAAAATAAATAGAGAAGATTTTGGGATTAAATATAACAAAGCAATGATTGGAGAGATAATCACATTTCATTGTAAAACCGAATTGACTAGATAAAAAGAGTTTTTATACAGTACATTTATCAATTAAAAATGAGTAAAATAGGCAACCTTCTATTTTGCTCACTTTTTTTTTAAAACCTATCTTTGCACCTCAAATTTTGTAGATGAGTTTTTTAGAAGAAATAGCACGTAGAAGAACATTTGGTATCATTTCGCATCCAGATGCTGGTAAGACTACATTAACAGAAAAATTATTATTATTTGGTGGTGCCATACAAGAAGCAGGTGCAGTAAAAAATAATAAAATAAAAAAAGGAGCCACTTCCGATTTTATGGAAATTGAGAGACAAAGAGGAATCTCTGTTGCTACTTCTGTTTTGGCATTTATTTATCAAAATAAGAAAATAAATATTTTAGACACTCCTGGTCACAAAGATTTTGCTGAAGATACCTTTAGAACTTTAACTGCTGTAGATAGTGTTATTGTAGTTATTGATGTTGCAAAAGGTGTTGAACCACAAACAGAAAAATTAGTTGAAGTTTGTAGAATGCGTAGCATACCAATGCTGGTTTTTATCAATAAATTAGATAGAGAAGGTAAAGATGCTTTCGATTTGTTAGATGAAGTTGAGCAAAAATTAGGTTTACGAGTTACACCTATGAGTTTCCCTATTGGAATGGGTTACGATTTTAAAGGGATTTATAACATTTGGGAAAAGAAATTAAATCTTTTTTCTGGTGATAAAAAACAAACCATTTCAGAAGGTGTTGAGTTTGATGATTTATCTAACCCTGAATTAGACAAAGTTGTCGGAGAAATTGCTGCAGAAACTTTACGAGAAGAAATTGAATTGATTGATGAAGTTTACCCACCTTTTAATCAAGAAGAATATTTAAAAGGAGAATTACAACCTGTATTTTTTGGTTCGGCTTTAAATAATTTTGGAGTTAAAGAATTATTAGATGCATTTATAGAAATTGCACCTTCTCCACAGCCTAAAAAAGCAGAAGAACGTTTAGTAGATTCTAAAGAGAAAAAAATGACAGGTTTTGTGTTTAAAATCCATGCAAATATGGATCCTAAACACAGAGATAGATTGGCTTTTATAAAAGTGGTTTCTGGTACTTTTAAAAGAAACTCACCTTATTTACACGTTAGAAATGGTAAAAAAGTAAAATTCTCTAGCCCGAATGCATTTTTTGCAGAGAAAAAAGAAATTGTAGACGAATCTTTTCCTGGTGATATTGTTGGTATTCACGATACTGGAAATTTTAAAATAGGTGACACTCTTACTGAAGGTGAAGATTTAAATTTTAGAGGAATTCCAAGTTTTTCTCCAGAACATTTTAGATATGTAAACAATGCAGACCCAATGAAATCTAAACAGCTTTACAAAGGTTTAGATCAATTAATGGATGAAGGTGTTGCACAGTTATTTATCCTAGAAATGAATGGACGAAGAGTAATTGGTACTGTTGGTGCTTTACAATTTGAAGTTATTCAATATAGATTAGAGCACGAATATGGTGCAAAATGTAATTACGAAAACTTAAGTGTTCATAAAGCTTGTTGGGTAGAACCAGAAGACATAAAAAGTGAAGAATTCAAAGAATTTAAAAGAGTAAAACAACGTTATTTAGCAAAAGACAAACAAGGGCAGCTAGTGTTTTTGGCAGATTCTGCTTTTACAATTCAAATGACGCAAAGTAAATACCCATCAGTTAAATTACATTTTACAAGTGAATTTAAAAATTAAAGGCATGAAGAAATTCTTTTTTATATGTATTGTTTTTTTAAGTTTAAATAACATAGCTCAAGAATATAATTTGAATGATATTAAAGGAAAAGAGCTTCATAATTCAATTCGTTTAAATTATATTTTAATAGATCAACCCAATTTTGTTTATAATTATGGTGATGGTAGTACATATACTTTAGATCCTAATATGGGCTTTTGGGGATTAAACTACAATATACCATTAAACGATTGGCTGTATACAGGAGCTGGTTTTCATGGAGCAGCTTATGGAGATCAAGGAGGTTTATTTACATTAGGTGTAAATTTGGGTGTAAATTTTCCTATTTACAAAAACTTATCTTTTGATGCCAATGTTCATTTTGGAGGAGGAGGAGGATTTAGAAGTCTGGTAAATGGTGGTGGATTATTATACACAAATGCAGGTTTAAAATACAATGCAAAAGGCTTTTCTTTTGGAGCTCAATATGGTAAAGTAGATTTTTTTACAGGCATACAAGGTGGAGATAATGTTTCGTTTTTTGTAGAAATACCAACTACTTTAAGAACCAGTTCTTATGCAAATGCTCAAAAATCTTTTATTGTTAATAATGATAATAAAGATGAATTTTGGAAAAAACCAGCTGTGAAAAATGTACAACAAGTTACTTTTGATTATTTTTTTCCAATAGGTTCTTCAAGAAATGATGGTATTGCAGTTTTTAACAATGCAACACCTTTAACACAAACATTAAGCCTTTTAGGTTTCGAATATCAAAGATATTTAACACAAGACACTTTTATTTATGCACATGTAGACGCTATGTATAGTGGTTTAGAAGCTGGTTTTATGGATGTATTTTTTGGTATTGGTAAGAACTTTATTGAAACTAAATACATTAACTTTTTTGCCAAAATGGGAGTTGGTGCTGCAGGTGGTAGAATTTACCCAGAAAATGGATTAACAGTTTATCCAAGTACTGGTTTTGATATTAAACTAACCAAAAATTTTGGAATAAGTGCTCATGGAGGGTATCATAGAGCTGTTGGAGGAACTTTCGAAGCTTATACAGCTGGTTTTAGTTTAAAATATTATGGTTTAAGTGGGGGAACTACTGATCCTTTTACCAATAAAAAAGCATCAATAATAAAAACAAAAGGTGTTCACATAGGTGTGCAAAATCAATCTTATTTTAAAGTCGCTAAAACTTCTGGAGAACCATTAAATTTACAACTAATTGCCCTAAAAGTAATGTACGATATTAACAAAAGATTCTATATTTCTGGTGAAGCTTCATTTGCTTATGAAGGTGAGTCTGGTGGTTATGCACATGGAATTTTTGGATTGGGAATTCGCAGCAATAAATTTTTAAATAATAAATTTTCTGTATTTGCAGAAACTTCAGTTGGAGTTGCAGGTGGTGCAGGAGTTGATACAGGAGAAGGGGTTTTAATAAGACCAACTACAGGTATTAATTATCATTACAATAGTGATTTATCTTTTCAAGTTTCTGGAGGGCAATATATATCTGCATACGGAAATGTAAACTCAACAAATTTAAACATTGGTTTAACTTATAGTTTATCAATTTTAAATGCTAAAAAATAATTTTATGCTGATTTAATTTCGGCAAAACATCAATAAAAACGATTAAAATTTTAAATAATGAACAACGGAATTTACGCAAAATTTAAAACACCTAAAGGTGATATTTTAGTACAATTAGAACACGAAAAAACGCCTGGAACTGTTGGTAACTTTATTGCTTTAGCAGAAGGTAATTTAGAAAATTCTTCAAAAGCTCAAGGAACTCCTTATTATGATGGATTAAAATTCCACAGAGTAATTCCAGATTTTATGATTCAAGGTGGTTGCCCACAAGGAACAGGAACAGGAAACCCAGGTTATAAATTTGATGATGAATTTCATCCAGATTTAAAACACGATGCTCCTGGAAAATTAGCGATGGCTAACTCTGGGCCAGCTACAAATGGTAGCCAATTTTACATTACCCACGTTCCTACTCCATGGTTAGATGGTAAACACACTGTTTTTGGTTCTGTAATTGAAGGACAAGAAGTTGTAGATGCTGTTGCACAAGGTGATGAAATGTCTGTAGAAATTATAAAAGTAGGTGATGAAGCAGAAAATTTTAACGCTGTAGAAGCATTCAGAACTTTTGAAGGTGCTAGAGAAAAACGCGAAGCTGATGCAAAAGCTGCTCAAAAAGAAATGTTAGATAAAGTTGCTGCAGGTTATGATGAAACTGCAAGTGGTTTACGTTATCAAATTTTACAAAAAGGTGAAGGAAAAAAAGCAACGAAAGGAGCTGGTGTTTCTGTACACTATAAAGGACAATTGTTAGATGGTACTGTTTTCGATTCTTCTTATAAGAGAAAACAACCTATAGATTTTAATGTAGGTGTTGGACAAGTAATTTCTGGTTGGGATGAAGGTATTCAATTATTACAAGTTGGGGACAAAGCTCGTTTTGTAATTCCTTCTAATTTAGCATATGGATCTGCAGGAGCTGGAGGAGTTATTCCACCAGATGCAACCCTAATTTTTGATGTTGAATTAATGGATGTTAAATAACAATTCATTACAAATAAAAAAAATAAGCTTTCGATAATCGAAAGCTTATTTTTTTTATATCATTATTTTTATTAAATTACATACCTAATATAAAAATCTCCCCCCAGATTCTAATATTTACTGGGGTATTTTTTATAATTTTATAAAAATTATGTCAGAAGGTAATATTAAAAAAACTTCTAATAGACTTAAACTACTTTCATTCTATGTAAGCATTGGCACAGCTTGCATGACATTATTTACTACGCTTATTGCGCTTTTTTTTGACCTCAACAATTTAGCTTATTATAGTTTTTTTACTATTTTTTTATATGTTTATTGTGCTTATCTTTCTAGAAATGGTAAATTATTTTTTGCAAGAATACTAATCCTAATACTACTTAATTTAGGAATAACAATTACTGCTTCTTATATGGGTAGAGCAGCTAGTATAGAGTATATGTTTCTATATGCTATAGCAATGCCCTTTTCTATGTTTTCTTTTAGAACAGAAAAAATATATGTATATTTATTTTCTTCTTTATCTGGAGTATTATGGATACTTCTTGCTATTACAGATTTTAAACTAATTTCAAATACTCAATTAGATATTGATATTGTTAACAGTTTTATATACCCTATTTCTGTAATTGGTACTTTTCTAATGATTATTTTACAGTTAATTTACTTTTCTATTTTAGGAGCAAGATATTATAGCAGAATAGATAATAAAAAACAAGAAGCTTTAGAAGCATCTCAATCAAAATCTAAATTTCTAAGCACCATGAGTCATGAAATTAGAACTCCTTTAAATGCAATTATTGGTCTTTCGCATATTCTTGGAAATAATAATCCTAAAAAAAATCAAATTCAAAATATTGAAGCTTTAAATTTCTCTGGTAAAACCTTACTTAATTTACTTAACAATGTTTTGGACTTTAGTAAAATGCAATCTACAACTATAGAGCTAGATACAATACATACTAATCTTTATAATGACCTTAAACAGATTATAAAAATTCATAAACCTGTTTGCACTAAAAAAGGTATTTTATTGAATTTAGAAATTGATGATAATATACCAGATGTTTGTTTAGATATTGTTCGTTTTAATCAGGTAATAAATAATTTAATATCTAATGCCATAAAGTTTACTGATGAAGGTAGTGTAACATTAATCATAAAAAAGGTTTATCAAAATAAAAATAATATTACCCTTAATATAGAAGTTAAAGACACTGGTATTGGAATTCCGAAAAACAAGCAAGAAACAATTTGGGAAGCTTTTGCTCAAGCATCAAATACAACAAATCGAATATATGGGGGTACAGGTTTAGGGCTACCTATTGTAAAAAGCATAGTTGAAGTTATGGGCTCTAAAGTAGAAATCATTAGTTCAGAAAAAAAAGGAAGTAGATTTATTTTTGATTTGAAATTAAAAGTTTCAGAAAAAATTAAAACTAATGACATTACCAAAAATAATATTCGCTTTTTTGAAAATAAAAAAGTTTTATTAGTTGATGATAACTTAATTAATATTATGGTTGGCAAGCAAATATTGGAGCGTTCTAAATTAAAAGTAGAAGTTGCAAATAATGGATTGGTAGCTGTAAATAAATTAAAACAAGAAGAATTTGATATTATTTTAATGGATATTCAAATGCCTGTAATGGATGGATATACAGCAACAAAAGAAATAAGAGAATTTAATAAAAGCACACCAATTATAGCTCTTTCTGCCAATGTTTTTAGTGAAATAAAAGATAAAATAGAAGATTCTGGGATGAATGGTTTTATATTTAAACCATTTACTCCTGAAGAGTTATTAAACCAATTAGAAGAATTTTTAAGTAATTAAGATGTCTGAAACAGTTAAATTAAAATTTTCAACTAAAAGAATAAAAATAATTTTTACTCTTTCTTTAGTTTGTGCTGCTTTATCTTTTCTATGGGCAGTTATGATATTTTTCTTTAATATTTATGATTTAAGTTATTTTCTATTTACAGTCTCTTTATTATTTGTTACAGCAGCTCTTCTTTCTAAAAAAGGATTTCCAGGATTTGCACGAATTCTTTTTATTTTACTTTTTAACATATCAATTTCTTATGTTTCGTCTTATTTAGGTAAAGGAGCAAGTGTAGAGTTCTTTTTAATGTTTGCTGTTGGTGTTCCTTTTATTATATTTTCTCACAACAGAGACAAAATTAAAATCTTTATATTTTCTTTAGTTCCAATTTTATTTTGGTTACTTCTTTTCCTAACAGATTTTAATCTTTTTGTTGATGTAGAGTTAAAAAATGCTGTAAAAGTTAGAAATATTGTGTATTATTTTTCAATAACAATAGGCCTACTTTTAGTTGTTTTTCAGCTAATATTTTATTCTTATGGAAATGCAAGAATAAACAAACAAGCGCATTCTAAAAAACAAAAAGCTATTGATGCTTCTAATGCTAAATCTCAATTTTTAAGCACAATGAGTCATGAAATTAGAACTCCATTAAACGCAGTAATTGGCTTATCTCATATATTAGGTGATAATAATCCCAGAAAAGATCAGGTTCAAAATATAGAAGCACTTAATTATTCTGGTAAAATTCTACTCAATTTACTTAACAATGTATTAGATTTTAGCAAAATGGAATCTACAAACATCGAATTAGACAATATCCCTGTTAACCTATATGAAGCTATAAAACAAATAAAAAAAGTTCATGAAGCCTCTTGCTTTAAAAAAGGCTTAACTATGAATTTAGAAATTGATAAAGAAATACCCATTGTCTGGTTAGATATAGTACGTTTTAATCAAGTAATAAATAATTTAGTAGCTAATGCCATTAAATTTACAGAAAAAGGAAGCATAACTCTTAAAATTAAAAACATTAATCAAACAAAAAAAACGATAGATTTATTAACAGAAATAATAGATACAGGTATAGGAATACCTAAAGATAAACAAGAAACAATTTGGGAAGCATTTACGCAAGCTTCTAGCCAAACAAATCGATTATATGGTGGTACAGGACTGGGTTTACCCATTGTAAAGAGTATAGTAAAAGCTATGGGAGCTAAAGTAAAAATTGATAGTAATTTAAATAAAGGGAGTCGATTTTATTTTGAAATTACTCTAAAAAAAGCATCAGATAAAGAATTAGAAAAAACGAATAAGAAAAAAGCTTATAATTTTAAAGGAAAAAAAGCTTTGCTAGTTGAAGACAATGATTTTAATGTGTTAGTTGGTAAACAAATATTAGAAAAAGTAAATTTACAAGTTGAAATTGCAAGAGATGGATTAACAGCAGTAAATTTAGCTAAAGAAACACATTTTGACATCATTCTGATGGATATTCAAATGCCAATTATGGATGGTTACACTGCCTCTAAAGAAATTAGAAAATTTAATAGTAAAACACCAATTTTAGCACTTTCTGCATCTGTTTTTATGAAAGCAAAAGATAAAATTAAAGAGTGTGGAATGAATGGTTTTATCTATAAACCTTTTGATCCAGATGATTTACTTAATCAAATTCAAGAAGTTACCACAATTCATTAATTTATCTTAAGTTTTTTGTATATTTAGACTTTAGAAAATAAACAATGGCCGATTTCTCCCTAAGGCGTACTCAAATGATATTTACATTATCCTTAATTACTTCTGTAATTAGCTTAGTGTATATTTTTATTGCAATAAGTCTTAAATTAGACAATTTAGTATCTCTACATTTAATTTGCATTTCCTTTTATTTATTATGTGCTTACTTCTCTAAAAAAGGAAACTTAATAGAATCTAGAATAATTTACCTTATTATTATTAATATTGGTATTGTTACCTCTTCTTCTTACGTTGGTCAAGAAGGTGGTATGGAATTTATGTTTATGTATTCTATGTGTTTACCTTTTATGATCTTTTCTTTTAACAGAGAAAAAATTTTCATATTTCTTTTCTCATTATTAGCTATAATTCTTTGGGCTTCTCTTTACATTACAGATTTTAATATAATTGTAAACTCTAAAATTGATATAGAAAAAGCAACAAAATTTATTTATCCAGTATCAATAATAATGACCTTATTTTTGGTTACTTTTCAATTATTCTATTACTCTCATTTAAATTTTAAAAACTTTTCTTCTATTCATAATTATAGAGAAGATGCTATTGAAGCTTCTAATGCCAAGTCTAACTTTTTAAGTACAATGAGTCATGAAATTAGAACACCTCTAAATGCGGTAATTGGTCTTTCTCATATTTTAGGTGATAATAACCCTAGAAAAGATCAAGTACAAAACATAGAAGCACTTAATTATTCTGGTAAAATTTTACTAAACCTTCTAAATAATGTTTTAGATTTCAGTAAAATGCAATCCACAAAAATTCAACTAGATAACATTCCTACTAATCTTTCTTCTGCAACAAAACAAATAAAAAAAATACATGAAACCTCTTGTCTAAAAAAAGGAATTACTATGAATTTAGAGGTTGATGATAACATACCCAATGTTTGGTTAGATATTGTTCGTTTTAACCAAGTAATAAACAACTTAGTAACTAATGCTATAAAATTTACAGATAAAGGTAGTATTACTTTAAGGATAAAAAAACAGCAAGAGACCGAAGATAATTTAACATTATTAACAGAAGTTATAGACACAGGTATAGGAATACCAAAAGATAAACAAGATACAATTTGGGAAGCTTTTACCCAAGCATCAAGCTCTACAAATCGTTTATATGGAGGTACTGGTTTAGGTTTGCCTATTGTAAAAAGCATTATACAATCAATGAATTCTGATGTTAAAATTGATAGTTTAATAGGTAAAGGAAGCCGCTTTTATTTTAATTTGGATTTAAAAATTGCATCAGAAAAAGAATTTTTAAAAACTACAGAAAAAAAAGAACATAATTTTGATGGTAAAAGAATTTTATTAGTTGAAGATAATTTAATTAATGTTATGGTTGCCAAACAAATATTAGAAAAAGCGAAACTAAAAGTAGATGTTGCTAATGATGGTTTAACTGCAGTTAATAAAGTAAAAGAAAACAATTATGATACTATTCTAATGGACATTCAAATGCCAATTATGGATGGTTATACAGCATCTATAGAAATTAGAAAATTTAATAGTGATATACCTATTTTAGCCCTATCTGCCTCTGTATTTATGGAAGTTAAAGACAAAATAAATGAAAGCGGAATGAACGGTTTTATTTTTAAACCTTTTGAACCTCAAGATCTTTTAAATCAAATAGAAGACAATATAAATAGTTAATTTTAATATGCAAAAAACATATTCTCAAAGAAGAATAAATCTATTATTTACATTAGCATTAATACATGCTGGTCTTTCCTTGCTTACTGTTTTTATTGCAAACGCTTTCGACTTTTCATGGTTAAGAAATTATAATATTTTTAATATAATACTTTATTTAGTAGTAGCTTATTATTCTAAAAAAGGGTTATTTAAATATGCTAGAATCATTTACTTAATAGCTAGTAATTTTGGTATAGGAATTATTGCATCTCATGTAGGTAAATATGGTAGTATAGAGTTTATTTACATGTTTAATATTGGCTTACCATTTATCATTTTTTCATTTAGAAGAGAGCGCATATTGGTTTTAATATTTACATTAATACCTCTTATACTTTGGACATTGCTTTTTATCACTGATTTTAATCTTTTTGCAATTAGAAAATTAGACCCAACAATTGCCAAGGAATTTATTTATCCAATTTCTGTTGCTAGCGCTATTAGTTTAGTTATTTTTCAATTAATTTATTTTTTAATTCTAAATACTAAATATTTTAAAAGAATAGATAATAAAAAAATCGAAGCTATTGAAGCATCAAATGCAAAATCTGAATTTTTAAGTACAATGAGTCATGAAATTAGAACACCTTTAAATGCTGTTATTGGTCTGTCTCATATTTTAGGTGATAACGATCCCAGAAAAGATCAAGTACAAAACATAGAAGCACTTAATTATTCTGGTAAAATATTATTAAACTTATTAAATAATGTATTAGATTTTAGTAAGATGCAGTCTACAACTATTGAGTTAGACAATATTCCTACTAATTTAGTTACAGCAACAAAACAAATTAAAAAAATTCATGAAGCTTCTTGTTTAAAAAAGGGAATTACCATGAACTTAGAAGTTGATGAAAATATACCTGTAGTTTGGTTAGATATTGTTCGTTTTAATCAGGTCATTAACAACTTAGTTACTAATGCTATAAAATTTACAGATAAAGGGAGTGTTTCTTTAAGAATTAAAAAATTAGACAAAAATCTAAAAGGTAAAATTACACTACTTACAGAAATTATTGATACAGGAATTGGAATACCAAAAGATAAACAAGAAACTATTTGGGAAGCATTTACACAAGCTTCTACAAATACAAATCGTTTATATGGAGGTACAGGACTTGGGTTACCAATTGTAAAAAGCATAGTTAATACTATGGATTCAGAAGTAAAAATAGATAGTGTTATTGGTAAAGGAAGTCGTTTCTATTTTGAAGTAGATTTAGATATTGCATCGCAAAAAGAACTTAAAAAAACCACTGAAAAGAAAACTTACAACTTTAAAGGTAAAAAAGTTTTACTTGTAGAAGACAACCTGATTAATGTTATGGTTGGTAAGCAGATTCTTGAAAAAGCTAATTTAAATGTAGAAGTAGCTAATGATGGTTTAATTGCTGTTCAAAAATTAAGAAATAATAGTTACGATGTTGTTTTAATGGATATACAGATGCCTGTTATGGATGGTTATACCTCAACTATAGAAATCAGAAAATTTAATAAAATAATACCAATTTTAGCCCTTTCAGCTTCCGTATTTATGGAAGTGAAGGACAAAATTGATGAATGTGGTATGAATGGTTTTATCTTTAAACCTTTTGATCCACAAGATTTGTTAGATCAAATTCAAGAAGCTATAAAAAAATAGCTACTACATCATTGAAGCAGCTATCTTTTTATAAGTTCCGTTTTCTAAGTTTTCTCTAATTGCAGAAAATGCAATAATAGTTTCGTCTATATCTTCTTGAGTATGTGTTGCTGTTGGTATTAATCTTAAAATAATTAACCCTTTAGGAATTACAGGATACACAACTATAGAACAAAAGATTCCATGATTTTCTCTTAAATCATTAACCATTGCCATGGCTTCTGGTATATCTCCCTTTAAAAAAACTGGAGTAATACAAGTTTGAGTTGTTCCTAAATCGAAACCTGCATTTCGTAAACCAGTTTGTAAGGCATTTGTGTTTTCCCACAATTTATCCTTTAATTCTGGCATTGTTCTAATCATATCCAAACGTTTTAATGCACCTTTAACCATTGCCATTGGTAAAGATTTAGCAAACATTTGAGAACGTAAATTATATTGTAAAAACTGTATTACATCTTTATCACCTGCTAAAAATGCACCAATACCAGCCATAGATTTTGCAAACGTCGCAAAATAAACATCTATATCATCTTGTACTCCTTGTTCAAAACCAGTTCCTCTACCTCCTTCTCCAAGAGTTCCAAAACCATGAGCATCATCTACTAAAAGTCTAAAATTATATTCTTTTTTAAATGCTATAATTTCTTTTAAACGTCCTTGCTCTCCACGCATACCAAAAACTCCTTCAGAAATCACTAAAATTCCTCCTCCAGATTTTTCTGCAACTCTTGCTGCACGTTTAATGTTTTTCTCAAAACTTTCCATGTCATTGTGCCTGTATACAAAACGTTTACCAGCATGCAAACGAACACCATCTATGATACATGCATGTGTATCCATGTCATAAACAATAACATCATTTTTTGTAACCAAAGCGTCTATTGCAGACATTATACCTTGATAACCAAAATTTAATAAATATGCTTTTTCTTTATCTACAAACTCAGCACATTCACGTTCTAATTGTTCATGTAAAGGTGTGTGCCCAGACATCATTCTTGCTCCCATTGGGTAAGCCATTCCATGTTCTAAAGCTGCTTCTCCATCAACTTTTAAAACTTCTGGATGATTTGCTAAACCTAAGTAATCATTAATACTCCATGTAACAACTTTTTTACCATTAAAAGACATTCTATTAGAGATTGGCCCTTCTAATTTAGGAAAAACATAATATCCTTCTGCTTGGTCTGCCCATTTTCCTAAAGGTCCTTTATCTTGTACAATTCTATCAAATAAATCTTTCGTCATTTTCTGTATTTTTGATTTTCTTACGTAGTGCAAATTAACCGCTTTTTTCGCAGTTTATCAAATTGTTAAGAAAATCTATGTTTTTATATAAATCCTTGTTCTTTCATCCAAGAATCATTGTAAATTTTGTTCATATATCTAGAACCATGATCTGGGAATATTAATACTACAACACTATCTTTATTAAAATAATCTTGTTTTTCATATTGTCTAGCAGCTTGTAAAACTGCTCCACAAGTATAGCCACAAAAAATACCTTCTTTTTTTACAATTTCTCTTGCTGTAAAAGCGGCTTCTTTGTCACTTACTTTTTCGTAAATATCGATAACATCAAAATTCGTTGCAGTCGGAATTAAATTTTTACCTAAACCTTCAATTTTATAAGGAGACACTTCATTTAAATCTAACTGACCTGTTTCATGGTATTTCTTTAAAACAGAACCAATTGCATCTACACCTAACACCTTTATATTAGGGTTTTGCTCTTTTAAATATTTACCTGTTCCAGAAATTGTACCTCCTGTTCCACTTGCTACTACTAAGTGTGTTATTTTACCTTCTGTTTGTTTCCAAATTTCTGGACCTGTAGTTCTGTAATGCGCATCAATATTTAATTCATTAAAATACTGATTAATATATACAGAGTTTGGTGTTTTTTTATGAATACTTTTGGCAACTTCATAATAAGATCTTGGGTCTGCTGCAGGAACATTTGCTGGGCAAACATGTACCTCTGCTCCCATTGTTTTAAGTAAATCTATTTTATCTTGAGATGATTTATCTGATACTGCTAAAATACATTTATAACCTTTTACCAAACCAATCATTGCTAAACTATAACCAGTATTACCAGAAGTCGTCTCAACAATAGTTGCTCCTTTTTTTAGTATTCCCTTTTTTTCTGCATTTTCTACGATGTGAAGCGCAATTCTGTCTTTTTGGGATAATCCAGGATTAAATGCCTCTAATTTAGCATAGTAACTACCTTTTAATTTTTTAGTTATTCTTTGAAGTTTTACCATAGGTGTTTCTCCAACTAAATCTAAAATAGTATTGCTAATTCCTTGATTTCTAATCATTTTAACATTTAAAAAAGTAAAACATCCTTAGAATTTAAACGAAAAACATATCTTTTAGTAATTATTAGATTGTTACTTTTCGTTAGTTGATGTTTAATTTTTAATAAGCCACAAAAATACGCAACCTTATTGAATTATAAAATTGATTTTAACCCTTAATTACTTAGATTTCTAATTTATTTTCTAAAGCTAAAAAGAAAGTGTAGTCTTTTGCGGTTTCTTTTAAAGCTTCGAACCTACCAGATGCACCTCCATGACCTGCTTCCATATTAGTATGTAACATCAATAAATTATTATCGGTTTTTAACTCTCTTAATTTTGCAATCCATTTTGCTGGCTCCCAATATTGCACTTGAGAATCATGAAAACCTGTGGTAATTAGCATATTTGGGTAATCTTTAGCTTCTACTTGGTCATAAGGAGAATACGATTTTATATAATCGTAATATTCCTTTTCATTTGGGTTTCCCCATTCATCATACTCACCTGTTGTTAAAGGTATACTATCATCTAACATTGTAGAAATTACATCAACAAAAGGTACAGCTGCAATAATTCCATTATATAATTCAGGGTTCATGTTTACAATTGCCCCCATTAATAATCCTCCTGCAGAGCCACCCATTGCATATAAATGATTGGCTGATGTATAATTATTATCAATTAAAAATTTTGAACAATCTATAAAATCGTTAAAGGTATTTTTCTTATTTAGCATTTTACCATCATCGTACCAATTTCGCCCTAAATATTCACTACCTCTAATGTGTGCTAATGCATACACAAAACCTCTATCTAATAAACTTAAACGTGTTGTAGAAAAACTATCAGGAATTGTATAGCCATAAGAACCATAAGCATATTGTAAAAGTGGTGTATTTTCGTTTAGCTTGGTATCTTTATGATAAACTAATGAAATAGCTACTTTTTTTCCATCTCTGGCTGTTGCCCAAATTCTTTCACTTTTGTAGTTTTCTTTTTTAAACTTACCTCCTAAAACTTCTTGCTCTTTTTTAATATTTTTAGATTTATCATCCATATTAAAATCGATTACAGAGCTAGGAGTTGTAAACGAATTGTATGAATAACGAATTACATCTGTATCAAATTCTGGATTACCATACACATTTGCAGAATAGGTTTCTTCATCAAAAGGCAAATAATAATCTTCGGTTTCGTCCCAACGTTTTATTCTTATTTTATTTAAACCATTGGTACGTTCTTCAAGAACCAAATAGTCTTTAAAAATTGAAAAATCTTCTAATAAAGTATCTTCTCTATGAGGAATTACATCTACCCAATTTTCTTTTGATGTTTTAGCAACCGAAGTTTTCATCAATTTAAAATTGGTAGCATTGTCTTTATTAGTTAATAAATAAAAATGGTCTTTGTAATGCGCTACATTATATTCTAAATCTTTTTCTCTTTCTTGTAGCATTGTAAATTCTCCTGTAGGATTGTCTGCATCTAAATATTGTGCTTCTGTAGAAAGTGTACTGTAAGAACCTATAATAATGTATTTTTCTGATTTAGATTTGGTAACATAAGTACCAAAAGTTTTGTCTTTTTCATGATAAACCTCTACATCCTCTGATGTTGATGTACCTAAAACGTGTCTAAAAATTTTCTCACTTCTTAAAGTTACAGGATTCTTTTTAGTGTAAAAAAATGTTTTATTATCATTTGCCCAAACAGAACCGCCTGTTGTATTATCTATTATATCTTTATAAATCTCACCTGTTTCTAGGTTTTTAATTCTTAAAAAATATTGCCTTCTACTTACTGTATCTGTTGCAAAAACAGCCAATTTATTATCCGAAGAAATATTTAAACCACCTAATTGATAATAATCGAAACCTTTTGCAAATTCATTTACATTAAAAATAACTTGCTCCCCTGCATTTAAATCTCCTTTTTTTCTTGAGTAAATTGGGTACTGACTCCCAATTTCAAAACGTGTTATATAATAATAACCGTTCTTTTTATAAGGCACAGAAGAATCATCTTCTTTAATTCTGCCTTTCATCTCCTCAAATAATTCTTCTTGAAAAGTTTTAGAAAAATCGGTTATTTTATCATAATAGGTGTTTTCTGCTTCTAAATACTTAATAACTTTTTGAGTTTGTTCATCTTTAACTTCCGATAATTTTTGTTCATCAGACAAACGCATCCAAAAATAATTGTCTATTCTTACATCATTATGTTTCTCTAATTTTACGGGTTGTTTTTCTGCAATGGGTTGTTTTGCATCTGAACTTTTCATCATTTTATCATATTTTAAAAGCGAAAGCAAAAGTAAGACTTAATATTAAAGTTAAAACTATTATTTTCTGGTTTTTGAGTAATTACATTTCTATATGAATTTGTAAATTTGTTTTTAAAATAACTAAAAAAAAGAAAAATTATGTTTGGAGACTTATCAGGAATGATGGATAAACTAAAAAAAGCGCAAGAAGAAGTAGAAAAAACCAAAGTTAGGTTAGATTCTGTTTTAATTGATGAAACTTCTGCAGATGGTAAAATTAAAGTAACTTTAACAGCAAATAGAAATATTAAATCTATTGCCATTGATGATTCTTTACTTTCTGATGCTGAAGAATTAGAAGATTTTTTAATTATCACTTTAAATAAAGCTATTGAAAAGGCTTCTAAAATTAACGAAACTGAAATGGCTGCTGCTGCTAAAAGCGGAATGCCAAACATACCAGGAATGAGATAAACTTAGTTAAAAAAATGCACCTAAATTTAGAAGATTATATGTTACCTTGTTTAAGTAAAACCTTTTTTGGTTTAGAATGCTTGGGCTGTGGTTTTCAGAGATCTTTTTTATTATTAATAAATGGTAATTTTATTGATGCTTTTAAGATGTATCCTGCAGTTTACACGCTTATTGGCTTATTTTTATTCATTTTATTAAATTTTAAACTCAAGTTTAAACATTCAAAAAAAATAATTAGTAGATTAGCGTACCTTAATTTATCAATTATGATAATTAATTATCTAATAAAACTCAATTTTTAAATAAAACATGAAAAAATTAAACACAACCTTAATCTATGTATTATCATCTGTAAGCCTTATCTGTTGCTGTTTTGCAGGCTTAGGAATCTTATTAGCATTACCTTCTTTTTTAATTGCTAACAAAAAATTAAAAGAAGCTACTGAGTATCCTGAAGAATATGATGCAGCAGAAGTTAAAGCAATGACAACTGCAAAAACTTTTGCTTTAGTTGCTTTAGGTATTAACGGACTTTATTTTGTGTATAGCATTTATAGTATTGCAACTACAGATTGGGATGTTTTTATGGAAGAGTTTAATAAACGAATGGAAGAATATCAATAAAATTAAAATTTTACCACATTATATAATATCCAAATACTTTACTTTAAAAGTATTTGGATATTTTTTTTACTATTATTTGAGTTACATTTAACATCATATAAACAAAAATCATTTTGTAATTCAACTAACTTTGTAATTGATTTAAATAACTACAATTTATAATGGAGAATAAGAAAAAGCCTTTAGGAAAAAAAATATTAAAATGGAGTTTAATTACCTTATTAGTGCTAATTATAGGACTTTTTTCTGTTCCTTTTTTATTTAAAGATAAAATTGTAGAAATGGTTTCTAATACCATTAACAATAATATAAATGCAACTGTAACTTTTAAAGAAACCGATTTAAGTTTGTTCAGAAATTTTCCGTTAGCAAGCATTAATGTAAATGATATTGTAGTTGCTAATAAAGCCGAATTTAAAGGTGACACTTTGTTTAAAGCAGAAAGTTTAGATTTTAGTATGAAAATTACTGAACTCTTTAAAAAAGCAGATGAAATTATAGAACTAAATAGTATTGCAACAAAAAACGGACAAGTAAACATTATTTTTAATGAGCAAAATATAGGTAATTATGATATTGCTATAAAAACGGAAGATACATCTACAAAAACTAGTAACGATTCTTTTTCATTTGATATTCAAGAATATGAATTAGAAAATATGGAATTTAATTATATTGATAGAAGCTCTGATTTAAAGCTACAATTAAAAAACATCAATCATCAAGGAAATGGAAATTTTGCTGAAGATGTTTTAGATTTAGATACCAATACAGAAGCAATTCTTTCCTTTGATATGGCAAAAACGAATTATTTACATGATGTTGCCATTTCTTTAGATGCTGTTTTAGGAATCGATTTAAAAAATAGCAAATACACCTTTAAAGAAAATACAGGTTACATAAATCAATTGCCATTAAATTTTGATGGTTTTATTCAATTGATTGATGAAAATCAGCTATATGACATCAACTTTAAAACGCCAACATCAGAATTTAAAAACTTATTAGCACTTTTACCTAAACAATATTCAGGTAATTTAAATGCAATTAAAACTGAAGGTAATTTCGATTTAAATGGTACTGTAAAAGGTATTTTGTCAGAAGATAAAATTCCTGCTTTTGATATTTCTTTTTCATCAAAAAATGCAATGTTTAAATATGATGATTTACCAAAAGCTGTTAAAAATATAAATATTGATGTTAACGTCATCAACAAAAGTGGTTTTACAAAAGACACTTACGTAAACATCGATCAACTTACTTTTAAAATTGATGAAGATGTTTTTGCAACAAATGGAAATATTGCCAACTTAACTACAAATCCAAAAATAAATTTAAGCGCAAAAGGAAAAATAAATTTAGAAAACATAGGTAAAGTATATCCTGCACCTGCAGATTTAGAATTGGCTGGAATCTTAAATGCTGATGTTTCTACAAGTTTCGATATGAATTCTGTAGAAAAAGGTTTGTATAAAAACATTAAAAATACAGGAACAATTAGTGTAAATAACTTTAAATATGATGGCGAAGATGTTGCAAATGCATTTCTAATAAATAAAACCGAAGTTAGTTTTAACACTAACACTATAAAATTAAATGAGTTTGATGCAAAAACTGGAAATTCTGACATTTCTGTAAAAGGAAATTTAGATAATTTCTACGGATTTCTTTTTAATAAAGAAGTTTTAAAAGGGAATTTCAGTTTAAATTCTAACAACTTTAAAGTTGCTGATTTTTTAACTGGTGCAACTTCTACAGAAACTACAAACAATGAAAATGCACAACTTAAAATCCCAGCATTTTTAGATTGCAAATTTGTAGCAAATGCTAACAATGTGGTTTATGATGATATTACTTTAAAAAACGTTTCTGGTACTATTTATGTAAAAGACGAAGCTGTAAATCTTCAGAATTTAAAAACGGATGTTTTTGGTGGTAAAATTGGTTTTGATGGTAAAGTTTCTACAAAAGGAAATACATCTACTTTTGATGTTGATTTAAAACTAGATCAATTAAGTGTAGCTCAGTCTTTCTCTAATTTAGAAATGCTAAAATCTATTGCGCCAATTGCAAATACAATTCAAGGTAATTTTAATTCTACAATTAAAGTTGCAGGTAATTTAAATGAAGATATGACTCCGAATTTAAAAACCATTACTGGTGATTTGTTTGGTAAATTATTAGACCCTAAACTAAATGCAAGCAACTCTAAAGTATTAAGTTTACTGAGTAATAAAGTTTCTTTTTTAGATGCTGATAAATTAAATTTAGACGGAATAAATGCTTTTTTATCCTTCGAAAACGGAACCGTAAACGTAAAACCAATTCCATTAAAATATAAAGATATAGGCATAGAAATTTCTGGAAATCATAGTTTTGATCAATCTATAAATTACAATATTATGTTTGATGTTCCTGTTAAATATTTAGGATCTGAAGTTACTAGTTTACTTGCAAAATTATCACCCAAAGACGCTGCAGAAGTAAAAAGTGTGCCTGTAAAAGCGAATTTAACAGGTAATTTTACAAGCCCTAATTTTACTACAAATATTAAAGATGCAACTTCTAATTTAATAAATGATTTGGTAGAAAAGCAAAAACAAAGTTTACTAAATCAAGGTAAAAACAAATTGAATAACTTGTTAAATATTAACAAAAACGATAAAGACTCTACAGAAACAAAAGAAAATACTTCTGATAAAATTAAAGGAGTTCTAGGCAATCTTTTTGGTAAAAAGAAAACGGATACTACAAAAAACAATAAGCAGTAAAAATTGTATTTTTAACTTATGAAAAATAAATTACAAATCGTTTTAGTATTGTTTGTAATTTATTTATGTTCTTATTTCTTTTATGGCAAAAACACTTTAGGATTACAGATAATAAAAGACACTAATTTTATTAAAGCTAAAGATTCTATACAAATTCATATTTTTGATTTAAATGATTATCTAAAAAATCAAACAGAAATTATTAGCATTTTAAAAGACAAAGGTTTTAATGATGTTAAAGTAAATTACGAGCGTAATTTCTGGAATAACAACAACTTTATCTATTGGTTAAAATTAGAGCAATTATCTCCATTTGTAAATTTTACTTACAATGGTTATTTCAAAAAAAATGAAATATCAGAAGAATATGAAAGCCTATATATATGGTGTTTTTTTAAATGGATAAAAGTCTACAAAAGTAAAAACAGAGCTAACTACTAGTTTAAACTAAAGAACCAGCCACTAAAGAAAACCCAATTATAAGCACATATAAAGAGATCATTATAATTGTTAATACTCCAATAAATTTATAGTGCGATTTTAAATTCTGAAAAGCATCAGCTAAAATTTCATCATTTTTATTTGCTAGCGCTAATTTCATTTTTCTAGAAAATTTAAACAAATACAATACTGGCATAATATACAGTAAAGCCATTACTAAATAGGTAATCATTACCCCTAAACTTATAGAAGCAACACCTTGTTGTTGCCCAATCATATCTAACATTGGTGCATAAATTGTACCTAATAAAATAGCTCCAATTACTAAAAAAGCTATTCCTATAAACCCTATTATAGAAAAGAATAATGTCCATTTAGAAATTTCTCTTAAAAACTTTTTAGATTCTGATGTTAAAACGATTTGCTCTAATTGTGTTAGTGGGCTGTGCATAATATTTTATTCTTTGCATCAAAAATAGAAAAAAGAAGCCACAAAATCTCAAATATTTACTTGTGATTTTGTAGCTATAATTTATTGGTGTATTTCCTTTTAAAATAGAAAATTCTTAATTAAACTCAGTAATTGTTTTTTTAATGATTTCAAGACAATCTCTTAGTTGAACTTCATTCATCACCAAAGGTGGTGCAAAACGAATAATATTACCATGAGTTGGTTTTGCTAACAAACCATTATCTCTTAATTTTATACAAATATCCCAAGCTGTAGAACTATCTTCAGAATCGTTTATTAAAATTGCGTTTAATAAACCTTTACCTCTAACAGATTCAACTAAATGATTGTTTTTACAAAATTCTGTTAATTCAGCTCTAAATATTTCACCTAATTTATGAGCATTTTCGGCTAATTTTTCATCAGCAACAACATTTAAAGCAGCAATAGCAACAGCAGCAGCAATTGGGTTACCACCAAATGTAGAACCATGATTACCAGGTCTAATTACATTCATTATATTGTCATTTGCTAAAACAGCAGAAACAGGGTAAGCTCCACCACTTAAGGCTTTACCTAAAATTAAAACATCTGGTTTTACTTCTGGTGAACCTGAACAGTTTTTACTTTCGCAAGAACAATTTCCACAAGTAGCCAATAAACGACCAGTTCTGGCAATTCCTGTTTGTACTTCATCAGCAATAAACATAACATTATGATCTTCACATAATTTTTTTGCTGCTTTTAAATAACCTTCAGAAGGTACAAAAACACCAGCTTCTCCTTGAATTGGTTCAACCAAAAAAGCTGCAACATTTGGGTTGTTTTCTAAGGCTTCTTGTAACTCTTGTAAATTATCGTATTCAATTTTGATAAATCCTTTTGTGTAAGGCCCAAAATTTTTCTTGGCAACAGGATCATTAGAAAATGATATAATTGTGGTGGTTCTTCCATGAAAATTATTTTCGCAAACAATAATTTCTGCTTTATTTTCATCAATTCCTTTTACTTCGTATGCCCATTTTCTAGCTAACTTTAAAGCAGTTTCTACAGCTTCTGCACCAGTATTCATTGGTAATAATTTGTCGAAACCAAATAAATCTGTGGCAAATTTCTCGTATTTACCTAACATATCATTGTAAAAAGCACGAGAAGTTAAGGTTAATGTTTTTGCTTGATTAATCATAGCATCAACAATTTTAGGATGACAATGCCCCTGGTTTACAGCTGAATAAGCTGATAAAAAATCGTAATACTTTTTACCTTCTGCATCCCAAACATATACTCCTTCTCCCCTACTTAACACTACAGGAAGTGGATGATAGTTGTGTGCACCATACTTGTTTTCTAATTCTATCGCTTGTTGCGAAGTTAATTTGTCTAAAACAGTCATTTTAAAATAGTTTATGTTTTAGTTTGCACTAAAACTATATTTAAAAACAGTTTTTAAGTTTTTAAATAAATTAATAAATAATTAAACTCGTTAAACGAGTAAATAACCATTCCTGTTCTACCTTTATCCTTTCAGTGAGTACTGAAAATTCAGCGTGGGAAAGAAATCATCCCCGAAGTTTTACAAAAATACTATTTTTTTCAACTTTATTTAATTTTTGCTATAAATAAAAATTTACAAAATTATTATCAATTTATGTGACGTTAAATATATAATGTGTCTTAAATTTACATCCTGCAAAAAAAATAAAATTTGTAATTCACTAATTAAACACAATTATGAAAAAAAACTTAATATTTTTATTATTCTTAGCTACAATGATTAGTTGTAAATCAACTTCTGTTGTTAATACCAAAGTTGATAATAAAACCGAAAGAATCTTAAAAGGAAACTGGACAATTACTTCTGTAAATTACCCAGGATCTGATTATATAAATGTTGAATCTTTTTATTTAGCAGATTCAAAATGTTTTGTAAACAGTAACTGGAACTTTATTTCGAATAACAATAAAGGAGATATGAAACTAAACAATTCAAGCAGTGCTTGTATTGATTATAGTTCTCCAATTACCTGGTATTTAAACAAAGAAGGGCAATTTGTACTAAAATTCACAAACGATTATAAAGCCAAAGAAGTTAGTAATGGTTTTGTTTTAACTATTAATAATGTTACAGAAACTAGTTTCGATTTAGTTGATAAAATTAATGTTGCTGGTAGCATTAAAAATATAACTTATACTTTTCAAAAAAATTAAATTAAAAACACAATGAAAAAAACAATCATATATAATCTAGCTGTTCTAGTAATAGCTGCAAGTACTTTAACATCTTGCGAAGCAACAAAAAATGCAAATAACACTCAAAAAGGAGCTGGAATTGGAGCTGCTGCAGGAGCAATTTTAGGTGCAGTAATTGGTAATAACGTTGGTAACAAAAAGAACTCAGAATTGGGTGCTGTTTTAGGTGGTGTTATTGGTGGAGTTGCTGGTGGCGTTATTGGAAATAAAATGGATAAACAAGCAAGAGAAATCCAAGAAGCAATTCCTGGTGCTGAAGTAGAAAGAGTTGGTGAAGGGATTATGTTAACTTTAGGTGAAAATGCTATTCGTTTTGATACCAACAAATCTACTTTAACAGCAACTGCCAAAGCTAATTTAGATAAATTAGTACCAGTTTTAAATAATTACGAAAATACAAACATTGTAATTTATGGTTATACAGATAGTACAGGTAGAGCTGAATATAACCAAATGTTATCAGAAAAAAGAGCCAATTCTGTAAAAGATTATTTAGGGGCAAAAGGTGTAGACAGTGCTCGCTTTGAAACTAAAGGTTTGGGTATAAACGACCCAATTGCTACTAACGAAACTGCAGAAGGTAGAAGTAAAAACAGACGTGTAGAATTTGCTATTGTAGCCAATGAAGAAATGATTAAAGAAGCGCAACAAGAAGCAAAACAATAACAGTTTTAATTTTTAATATTAAAGACTACTCATTTGAGTAGTCTTTTTTTGTTTAAAGAAATTATATTTTGTCTAATTTTGCAATCTTATAAATAATTGAAGATGCCACGTAGAGAACGAAATAAATTTGTAAAAAGAAATCAAATTTTAGAATTAAAGATTGAGGATTACGCTTTTGGCGGAAAAGGAATTGCAAGAATCCATTCTGATGAAGGTAGTTTTGTTGTATTTGTTCCTAATACTTTGCCTGGGCAATTGGTAAAAGCACAGATAAAAAAATCGAGTAAAAAATATGCTGAAGCCAAATTAATTGATGTTTTAGTACCTTCAGAAGATGAAATTGAAGTTCCTTTTCAAGATATTCCTGGAGCTCCTTACATTCAATTACCTATTGAGTTACAACATCAATATAAAAAAGAAAGTACCTTATCTCTTTTTAAAAGAATTGGAAAAGTAGAAAATATCGAAGATTTATTTGATGAATTTCTAACATCACCAAACGTGTTTCATTATAGAAATAAAATGGAATATGGTTTTTCTGCAATAGGTTATGATAGAGTTGCCAAAAGAGATAAAGACGAATTTACACTAGGTTTTAAAAGGCGTGGTGTTTGGTGGATGGGAGATAATCTAGAAAAAGATTCTGGTTTATTTGATAAAGAATTTGAAGACCATTTAAAAACCATAAGAAAATATTGTTTCGATACTGGTTTAGCTCCTTGGCATGGACCAAAAAAGGAAGGCTTTTTTAGGTATTTTGTAGTTAGAAAATCGTTTAAAACTAATGAGTTATTATTCAATTTAGTAACTACCTCTTATGATTTACCAAAATTTAATCTAAATAAATTCGCTAGTTTTTTAGTGGATCTTTTTGGTGATAGAGTTGCTGGTTTATTACACACAATAAACGATGAAGTTGGAGATAGAACAATTGCTACTTCTGGAAGCATAGAATTAATTTATGGAAAAGACAAAATTGTAGAAGAGCTTTTAGGTTTAAACTTTGAAATTAGCATGAAAAGTTTTTTTCAAACCAATCCTAAATCCGCAGAAAAACTATATTCTAAAGTAGTGGATTATGTTTTAGAAGATAAATCTAAAGTAGATAATACTGTTGTTATGGATTTATTTTGTGGTACAGGAACTATTGGGCAAATTGTAGCATCAAAAAGTGATAATGCAAAAATTGTTGGTGTAGATATTGTAGCATCTGCTATTGAAGATGCTAAAGAAAATGCAAAGAGAAATAACATTGAAGGCCTTAAATTTTATGCTGCAGATGTGGGTAAGTTTTTAACACATCACCCAGAATATAAAAACAAAATAAAAACAATAATTTTGGATCCAGCCAGAGCAGGAATTGTGCCAAAAACCTTGCAAAAAATCATAAATCTAAACGCAGATAGAATGGTGTATGTTTCTTGTAACCCTGCAACCCAAGCAAGAGATACAGAGCTTTTAAGAGAAGCTGGTTATAACATTAAAAAAATTAGTTTAGTAGATCAATTTCCACATACAAGTCATATTGAGACTGTGGTTTTGTTTGAAAAATGTTAATTTAAAACAATAAAACCATTCAATAATGTTAGAATGGTTTTATGCTTTTTTTTAGTTTCCAGAACATTTATCTGGGTCTCCAAAATTGGGTTTATAGCTAATTATCCAGTCTGATGAAGCTTCTAAAGAAAAATCAGAATAATTTGTAACATTGCATACATTCCATGTACTAATATCTTGGTTAAAAGATGAGGCTTCTCTAAACATATTTCTCATATTTGTAACGTTACTAACATTCCAATTACCAATATCTTGATTAAAAGAGTATGCCCCTGCAAACATATTATTCATAACTAATGTATTGCTTACATCCCAAGAACTAAGGTCTTGATTGAAAGCTTGAGCAGCTTGTAACATACTATTCATATAAATTACATTACTTACATCCCATGAACTGATATCTTGATTAAAAGAAGTAGCTTGTATAAACATAGCAGACATATCTGTGACATTACTCACGTCCCATAAACTAATATCTTGATTAAATGAAGAAGCACTAAAAAACATTGAACTTAAATCAGTAACATTACTTATATCCCAAGAACCGATCTCGCCATTAAAAGAAGAAGCCCCAAGAAATAATTTAAACATATAAGAAACGTTACTGACATCCCATAGATTTAGGTTTTGATTGAATGATGAAGCTCCTGAAAACATTTCTCTTATTATAGTAATATTACTAACATCCCAAGAACCAATGTCTTGATTAAATGAAGATGCATTTTCAAACATTGACCACGTGTTAGTTACATTACTTACATCCCAAGAACTAATATTTCCGTTAAAAGAAGTTGCATTATGAAAAACCTTAGTCATATCAGTAATATTACTTACATCCCATGAATTTAAATCTTGATTAAAGGATGATGCACCTGAAAATATTTCTCTAATATCATTAACACTACTTGTATTCCAAGAACCTATATCTTGATTAAAAGACGAAGCATCTTTAAACAAACTATTCATATCCTCAACCTTACTTACATTCCAACTTCCTATATTTTGATTAAAAGCTGTAGCTCCTAAGAACATTTCTCTCATATATATTAAAGAACTTACGTTCCATAAACTTATATCTTGGTTAAATAATTCTGCTCCATTAAACATGTAATGCATATATTCTGCATTACTTACATTCCATGAAGAGATATTTCCATTAAAGAGTTTTGCATTATTAAACATGTAGGCCATATTATTTACCTTACTAACATCCCATGAACTTATATTTTGATTGAAAGAAAAAGCATTGTAAAACAAATAGCTCATATCTGTAACATTACTTACATTCCAAAAAGTAATATCTTGATTAAATGAAGGTGCATTAGCAAATAAACTTTTCATGTTTGTCACAGAACTTACATCCCATGAACTAATATCTTCATTAAATGAATTTTCATTTAAGAAAAGTCCTGATAAGTCTGTTATTCCTGTGGTAACCACTTTTGTAATATCTTTACCATCAACAAACATCTTTTCTAGCATTTCTCTGTTAACTAATGAATAAATAGAGCCATTAACTACGCTTTTAGTACCAATTTCTATTCCTTCGTTAGCCTTTATTGTTACACCATTTTCATCTATATAAAAAGCATCATCAACCAAACAAGTATTTATATTTGCAAAATCTGGTTTATTTTCTAACTTCCATTCTGCAGAAGTAAGGTTAGAAAATTCATTATAATCTAAAACATTGCATATTGTCCATAAACTGATATCTTGATTAAAAGAACTTGCTCCGTAAAACATTTGTTCCATATCAAATACTTTACTTACATTCCATAAACTAATATTTTGATTAAAAGAAGTTGCATTTGAGAACATATTTCTCATATTTGTAACATTATCAACTTTCCAATTGGCTATATCTTGATTGAAAGAATTGGCTCCAAAAAACATATATCTCATTTCAGTTACGTTAGTTACATTCCAAGAACTAATATCTTGATTAAAAGAAGCCGCTTTATAAAACATGCTTCGCATTGTTGTAATTTTACTAACATCCCACGAGTTTAATTCCTTATTGAAAATAATTGCTTCAAAAAACATAAAACTCGTATTTGTGACATTACTTACGTTCCATGAACTTATATCTTGATTAAATGAAGAGGCTCCTCTAAACATACTTTGTAAAGTTGCCACTTTTCTTATATCCCAAGTACTAATATCTTGATTAAATGTTGAGGCTTCTCTAAACATATAGCTCATATCAGTTACGTTACTTACATTCCATGAACTTATATCTTGATTGAATGAAGAGGCTCCATAAAACATTCCCTGCATATTAATAACATTTTCTACATCCCATAAATTAATTTTTTGGTTAAAAGAACTTGCGTCATTAAACATATAACTCATATCAATGATATTGCTTACATTCCATGAATCAATTTCTTGATTAAAGGAACTAGCTCCACCTAACATTCCACTTACATCAGTTACATTTTCTATGTTCCATGAATTAATTTCTTGGTTAAATGTAGATGCAAAAAAAAACATTCTGCTCATATCTCTAACATTACTCACATCCCAAAAACCTATATCTTTATTAAAGGAGCTTGCACCATCAAACATGCTTCTCATATCTGTAACAGCACTAACATCCCAAGAGCTTATATCTTGATTGAACAAATTTTTGTACTGTAAAAGGTTTGACATGTCTGTAATACCAGTAGTAACAACCTTAGCTACATCTTCTTCATTAGCAATCATTTCGTACAAAATTACTCTATCTACTAATTTATAATTTGCTCCATTGAAATCAGCTTGTGTTCCTACAACAACATCATCATATGTTTTGATAGTTACACCATTATCATCAAAATAAAAGGCAGAGTTAAGATTAAAAGTATAAGTTTTAGTCTCTGAAGGAGAGTCAGTAATAACATGTTTGGATCCTTTAAAATATGCTGTATATTTTAAAGGATCTCCAACAGTAAAAAATAAATCTTGCGTTCTTTTTTGAGTTTTTTTACTACTATTTTTTATCACTCTATTTAATTGAGGTGCCTTAGAAGTAACATTCTCAACAAATAATTTATAATTGGAAGTTTTAGAACCTTTAATTAATTGAATAAAAAATAAACCTCTCTTACTTGGTAAAAATTGAATTTCATTTTCTCCTTGATATGATTTTTCTGAAAACGATATTATTTGTTTTCCTAAGGCATCATAAATATTAATTTTATAATCTTCTATTTTACTACTATAAAAACTTATTGTAGCTTCTGATAAGATCGGATTTGGATAAACTGTTACTTGATTATTTATAACATTAAAAAAGTCATTTTCATTCACAGATAGAACAGCCGTAGATATATTTAATGATAAATTATCTTTTAAAGTTAAAAAATTCCCATTACTTAAATTTTGAATAGACAAACTATCTAAGATTTGAGTGTTTGATAATTCATCTTTAGAGTCAAAAGATAGTATTATATCTTGTGAATATAAGATAGACGTAAAAAATAATGATATTAGAAAAAGTTTCAGTTTCATGTTTTTTTTTTCAAATATCTAAAAAAAAAAAATGTCATAAAAAATTAAATCAAAAACAATGTTATTTTCAAAAATGATTATAATTTAGCAGCAAGACATTAAAACCTCCAACATGAAAAAATTAACAACAACAGAAATTGAAAAAAGAATAGAAAACCTAACTGATTGGGATTTTTATGATAATGCTTTACATACAGATTTTGAATTTGATAACTTTAAAGATTGTATGTCTGCAATGAATAGAATTGCATTTGAATGCGAAGCTTTAAACCATCATCCAGAATGGACTAATGTTTATAATACTTTAGACATTTCATTAACAACTCATGATGCTGGTGGTATTACAGAATTAGATTTTAAATTGGCAAAAGCCATAAATAGAATTGTAGAAGTAGAAGAATAATTTATGAGAAAAATATTTGGTTTTCTTTTGTTAATAACAATTATATCCGCTTGCGAAAAAGATGATTTTTGCACTCAAAATCCTGTTACTCCAAAATTAATTATACGATTTTATGATGCCACAGATATAAGCAACACAAAAACAGCAGATGAACTCTATGTTTGGTCTGGTACAAAAGATAGTATTTTTGAGAACGTATCTACAGATTCTTTAGTTATACCTTTAAATAGCAACACAAATCAAACCATTTATAATTTATCTAAAGGAGATATAGTTGAACAATTTACCATAGATTATACACCAGCAAATGAATATGTATCTCGTTCTTGTGGTTATAAAATAATTTTTAATGATGTTAGTTTTACTACAGACAATTCTTGGATTACAGATTTTACTCAAGTAGAAACAACAATAGACAATCAAACTGCAGCTCATGTACAAGTATTTCATTAATATTTTCTTGCTTTTTATTGTTGTTAATGTATTTGCACAAGAACAAAAAAAAGATAAACCTTCTGAAACTAAAGACACAATTATATATAAATCTCCTTACGGAATTCGTTTAGGTTTAGACATAAGTAAACCCATAAAAGCAGCAATAGATGGTTATTATGAAAGTGGATTTGAAATTGTTGGTGATTACAGAATATCTAAACGTTTTTTTGTAGCTGCAGAATTAGGCTATGAAGAAGAAACAAATGCAGAAGAATTTACAAACTCAACTGCAAAAGGAAGCTATGCTAGATTAGGATTCAATTTTAATGCTTATGAAAATTGGTTAGATATGAATAACGAAATTTTTCTAGGTTTTAGGTATGGGTTTAGTGTTTTTGATCAAACCTTAAATAGTTACACACCTAATGTAGTAAATGGCGAAGATAATGGTTCTCCTTATTTTCCTTCAAGTATAGTTCCAACTGGTACAACTACAAGTTTAAATGCACATTGGACCGAATTTATGTTAGGTTTTAAAGTAGAAACTTTTAAAAACTTTTACGTAAGTGCTAGCTTTTCTTACAAAATATTAGTCAGTGCTAAAGAACCTGACAACTTTAAAACTCTATATGCACCAGGTTTCAATAGAATCTTTGAAAGTGGTACAGGTTTTGGATTTAATTATACTTTAACTTATCTAATTCCTTTTTCAAAAAGATAATTATTTGGAAATCAACATTTTTTTAACATAAAAAAATTGAATATTAAAAATAGCTCTCATATTTTTACGAATTAACGAAACCTTTTTTTTGTAACTTTAAACCCCGCTTTTAATAAAGCTTATTAAGAATGAATAAAATACCAAGCGTAAATCTTGCGGATTTTTTATCCGAAGATAAAAACAGAAAGCAAAAATTCATCAATGAAATTGGACATGCCTATGAAAACATAGGTTTTGTAGCCTTAAAAGGTCATTTTTTAGATGATAATTTAGTTGATAATTTATACGAAGAAATTAAAAACTTTTTTGATTTACCTACAGACATAAAAGAAAAATATGAGATTCCAGGAATAGGTGGTCAAAGAGGATATGTTTCTTTTGGTAAAGAATCTGCAAAAGGTAAAAAAGAAGGAGATTTAAAAGAATTTTGGCATTTTGGGCAATATGTGGATAAAGATTCTAAATATGCAACAGAATATCCAGAAAATGTTGCTGTAGAAGAATTACCTAAATTTAATGAAGTTGGTAAAAAAACATATCAAATGCTAGAAAAAACAGCAAAATATGTTTTACGCTCTTTGGCTTTGCATTTAGGTTTAGATGAAGTTTATTTTGATAATTATATAAAGAATGGTAATAGTATTTTAAGACCTATTCATTACCCACCAATAAAAACTGAACCAAAAGGTGCAGAAAGAGCAGCAGCTCATGGAGATATAAACTTGATTACCTTATTAATGGGTGCTCAAGGAAAAGGATTACAAGTACAAAACCATAAAGGAGAATGGATTGATGCTATGGCTGAACCAGATGAATTAATGATAAATGTTGGTGATATGTTATCTAGACATAGTAACAACAAATTAAAATCTACAATTCATAGAGTTACAAATCCGCCAAAAGAAATGTGGGGTAGTTCTCGTTATTCAATTCCATTTTTTATGCATCCAATTTCTGATATGAAATTAGACGTTTTAGAAAATTGTATAGACGATAAAAACCCAAAACAGTTTGATAATATTACAGCTGGTGAGTTTTTAGATGAACGTTTAAGAGAATTAGGATTAAAAAAATAATGGATTTAAAAGATCAATTAAAAAATTTGTTTCCAGAGCATAAAGAAACTCAAGAACCAGAAGTAAAAAAATCGAATATTTGGTTACAAGACGACCCTATTATTTGTAAATACGAAAAACGAAAAGGAAAACCTATTACAATTTTAGAAGGTTATACTGGTGCAACATCAGATTTTAAAATATTAGCAAAAGAAATTAAAACAAAACTTTCTGTGGGAGGTAGTTTTAAGGATGACAGAATCATTATACAGGGTGATTATAGAAACAAAATAATGGAAATGCTAAAAGAAAAAGGATTTAAAGTAAAACGCGTTGGCGGATAATTTTTTAATCAACACAACTAACTAAACTATATAAAAACGTTTTTTTTCAATTATGGGGGGCTCAATATTACACATTACAAATGGTGATAGTACAACTAACTATCTTAAAAAATTAAAATATAAAGGAGAATTTATTACTTGGAGAGAGATGTTGTGCGAAGGTAAAACTACTACAGATGTTGGTAGTGAAACTTTCTGGAAAAATAGATACGATTTTTTTAAATCTTCATATAAAGTTAGTAAACAAAAGTTTATTGATTATACTATTAAAGAATATAGAAACCTTTGTAACGAAAAAAAACAAAAAGAAATTGTTTTGTGGTTTGAGCACGATTTATTTTGTCAAATAAATATGATTGCTGTAATCAGTTGGTTAAAACGATACAGAAAAGGATACAATATTTCTTTAGTTTGCAGTGGTAAAGTTGGTAATTCTAAAAAAATGTTTGGTTTACCAGAATTAAATGAAAAACAAATTCATAACCATTTTAAAAACAGAATTGAATTAACCCAAGATGATGTTGAATATGCTGATTACATATGGCAATTATACTGTTCAGACTCCCCTCTTCGTTTAGAAACTGTATATAAATTTAACCCAATGTCTCCTTTTCAATATTTAGCTTCTGCTATAGAAGCGCATTTATTACGTTTTCCTTCAATAGAAAATGGATTAAACAAAGTTGAAAACACAATTCTAGAAACTGCATTAAATCAAAAACCAACATCTAAAAAAGAATTAATAAGTCAACTTTTAAATGGTGGTGAAGTTTATGGTTTTGGTGATTTACAATACGAAAATAAAATTAATGAATTAAGAAAACTATTTCATTCTTTTAATCCTGTTCGATTAACCAAAAAAGGAAAAGAAGTATTAGAAAATGAAATTAATTATTATGGCCAATTAAGAAATGATATTTCTTATCTTGGGGGTTCAAAAAAATACAGCTTCTTATACCATAATCAATCTAACAAGCTGTTACAAATTACATCTTAAATGCCTATTAAACCTTCTGAACTTATCTTAAATCCTGATGGGAGTATTTATCATTTAAATTTAAGAAAAGAACATATTGCAAAAAATATAATTTTTGTTGGTGACCAAGATAGAGTTGATAAAGTAACACAACATTTCGATTCTATAGAGTTTACCACACAAAAAAGAGAATTTAAAACAACAACAGGTTACTATAAAAACAAGAAAATTTCTGTAATTTCTACAGGAATTGGTCCTGATAATATAGATATTGTTCTAAACGAATTAGATGCTTTAGTAAATATTGATTTAGAAACTAGAGAAATTAAAAAAGAACATACTGCCTTAAATATTATTAGAATTGGTACTTCTGGCTCTTTACAAAAAGACATTCCTGTAGATTCTTTTTTACTAAGCTCTTATGCTTTAGATTTAAATGGAATGCTACATGCTTACCAAATTGATAAAATTTCGCATCCAGAAATTGAAGACGCTTTTGTAAAACATACCAATTGGAGCTCTAAAAAATCGTATCCTTTATTAATTGCTAACGCTGGTGAATTGGCATCAAAAATAGCATCAAAAAAAGTTTATAAAGGTATTACAGCAACTGCAGGTGGTTTTTATGCACCACAAGGTAGAGTGTTAAGATTAGCTTTACAAGACGCAGATTTAAATAACAAAATTGATAGCTTTTCTTTTAATGGTAATAGAATAACCAATCTAGAAATGGAAACTTCTGCCATTTATGGATTATCGAAATTATTAGGTCATAATGCAGTTTCTATGAATGCAATTATTGCAAATAGAGCAAATGGTACGTTTAGTACAAATCCAAAAGAAATTGTTGCTGATTTAATAAAATATACATTAGAAAAATTAGTAGATTAAATGACTAACTTAAAAGTTGGTGGTGTACCAGAGCATTTTAATTATCCTTGGTACATTACTCTAAAAAATAAAGAATACAATAAACATAATATTAATTTACGTTGGCAAGATTATCCTGGTGGTACAGGGCAAATGTGCAAAGCATTAAGAGATGGCTCTGTAGATATTGCTATAGTATTAACAGAAGGCATTATTAAAGATATTGCAGATGGTAATCCTTCCAAAATTGTACAGACATTTGTAAAAACTCCTTTAATTTGGGGTATTCATGTAGGCGCAAAATCATCATTTAAAAAAATAGAAGATTTAGAACATGCCACAATTGCAATTAGCAGGTTTGGTTCTGGATCACATTTAATGGCAATTGTAAATGCATACAACCAAGGTTGGGATGTTACTAAATTAAAATTTAAAGTAATTAAAAATTTACAAGGTGGTATTGATGCACTTACAAATGGAGAAGCAGATTATTTTATGTGGGAACATTTTACCACAAAACCTTTAGTAGATAATGGCACATTTAGAAGAATAGACGATTGCCCTACTCCTTGGCCTTGTTTTGTAGTTGCTGTTAGAAACGAAGTTTTAGAAAATAACTTTAACGAAGTAAAAAAAGTTTTAGACATCATAAATAACCAAACTAAAGATTTCAAGAAGGTTAAAGACATAGATAAAACTCTAGCATACAGATACGAACAGCAATTAAATGACATTAAGCAGTGGTTAAAAATAACTGAATGGAATGCAGGCAAACCAATAACAAAAAATTTAATTACACGCATTCAAAATAAAATGGTAAAGTTTAACGTTATTGAAAAGAAGAAAAATTCAGGAAAATTCATAAAAAATATGTACATTTAAATCATAAAAAGTATATAAATGAAAAAAGCAGTATTTATTGTAATTTGTATTTTAGGAATTATTTGTTTTTCATCTTGTAGAAGTACTTCTAGTTCTTGCGGATTAGCAGAGCTTAACACAACAAATCCAACAACATTACAACAAGTAGATTTAAGTTAAATTTTACTTGTTTCTTAATTTTTAAATTCAATAAAATCCACTTTTAAAAGTGGATTTACCTCCTTAACCACTTACTAAAACCTTAATAATTAATGTTTTATTAACATTCTACAAACTTTTTAATAAGGTTAAACTTACTTTTTATTCATTTTAAATTTACCCTAAAAACACATTGTACTTCTATTTTTGTTAAAACAAGAGCAAAATAGATTTTTATGTATAGTAAATATCAAGTTACAAACTTATTATCTAATCTAAAAATAGTTGATCTAGCTTCTGTAATTAACTATTTAAAATGAAAAAAACTAAAAAGCGTAAAGTAGAACTAGTTGTAATTTCTGATATTCATTTAGGAACCTATGGTTGCAGAGCAAAAGAAGTATTAAATTACTTAAAAACCATTCAGCCAGAAACGTTAATTCTAAATGGAGACATCATAGATATATGGCAATTTAAAAAACGATTTTTTCCTAAATCGCATATGAATGTTATAAAACATCTAACATCACTTTTATCTAAAGACACCAAAGTATATTACATTACAGGTAATCATGATGAAATGCTAAGAAAATTCAAAGGTTTTCAACTAGGAAATTTTAAGATTTTAAATAAAATAATCTTAAATCTAGATGGTAAAAAAGCTTGGATTTTTCATGGAGATGTTTTTGATGTAACAATGAAACACTCTAAATGGTTGGCTAAATTAGGTGGCAAAGGTTACGATTTGCTAATTGTTTTAAACACTTTTATGAATTGGGTTAGTCAGCTTTTTGGTTATGGAAAATTATCGCTCTCTAAAAAAATAAAAAACAGTGTAAAAAGCGCTGTAAAATTTATAAATGATTTTGAGAAAACTGCTTCTGATATTGCTATTGACAACAACTACGATTATGTGGTTTGTGGGCACATACATCAACCAGAAATCAAAAAAATTAAAAATCAAAAAGGAAAAACTATTTATTTAAATTCTGGTGATTGGATAGAAAATTTAACAGCTCTAGAATACAATAAAAAAGAATGGTCTTTATACGAATATGCTAAAGACGATGTTGCAAAAGGTTTTGAGGTAAACGAAACCAAAAAAGAAAAAAAGAAAAACAAAGAAAAAGAACACAACATACTTTTTAATGAGTTGTTAAGAGAATTTGATATTAGAAAAACATAAATTATTTTTATTATGAAAATACTATATGCAATACAAGGTACAGGAAATGGACATATAACCAGAGCCAAAGAAATTATTCCTATTTTACAAGAAAAAGGCGATTTAGATATTCTAATTAGTGGTAATGAGAATAATTTAGAATTAGGCTACCCAATAAAATATAAAATACATGGTTTAAATTATACTTTTGGTAATAAAGGAGGTATCGATTTTTGGGCTAGTTATAAAAAAATGAAATTGTCTCGTTTTTTTAAAGAAATTAAAGAATTACCAATTAAACAATACGATTTAGTTTTAAACGATTTTGAGCCAGTTTCTGCTTGGGCTGCAAAAGTTAATAATGTAAACATTGTTTCTTTAAGTCATCAAAATGCAGTATCAGATAAAGCAGCACCAAAATACAGTAAACATTTTATAGAAAAACTTATTTTAAAATATTATGCACCTGCTAATTCAAAATTTGGTTTTCATTTTAAAACATATAGTAATACTACATTTACACCCATAATAAGAAAAAAAATTCGTAATAAAAAAATTACAAACAAAGGGCATTTTACAGTATATCTGCCATCTTATAATCATGATAAAATTGTAAAAGTATTATCTCAAATACCAATTGTAAAATGGCACATTTTTTCTAAAGAAACTACGAGTTTAATATTCAGAAAAAACATAACCATTTATCCTGTTAACGAATTCGATTTTATAAAAAGTATGGCTTCTTCTAGTGGTGTACTTTGTGGTGCAGGATTCGAAACACCATCAGAAGCTTTATTTTTAAGAAAAAAATTGATGGTAATACCAATGAAAAACCAATATGAGCAAAAATGCAATGCACTTGCTTTAAAAGAAATGGGTGTGCCAGTTTTAAAGAAGTTAAGCAAAAAAAGAATTACAAAAATTGCAAAGTGGATTCAGGCAGAGAATCTAATAGACGTAAATTACGAAGATACAACAGAAGATATTTTAGAAGCTATCTTATTGCCTTATTATAACGAAACACTTATATCTACCATTGTATTTTAGACTTATTTATACTGTTTAAAATTTCGTTTGTTTTAGAAAAATGCTGGTTATTAAACCAATAACCTCTATTTGCACTTAATGGTGATGGATGACCAGATGTTAATATTTGATGTTTCTTTTTGTTAATTAATTTCATTTTTTTCTTAGCAAAACCACCCCAAAGTAAAAAAATAATATTTTCTTTTTCTTCGGATATTTGTTTGATAACTACATCTGTAAAAGTTTCCCATCCTTTTTTTTGATGACTACCAGCTTCATGCGCCCTAACTGTAAGTGTTGCATTTAGCAACAAAACACCTTGCTTTGCCCATTTTTCTAAATTTCCACTTTGTGGATATTCTTGATTCAAATCCGAAGAAATTTCTTTAAAAATATTTACTAAAGAAGGGGGATGTTTAACATCCTCTTTAACAGAAAAACACAAACCATTTGCCTGATTTGGGCCATGATAAGGATCTTGACCAATAATAACAACTTTTAAATCGTTTAGAGAACAAAAATCAAAAGCTGTAAAAATATCTTTTGCCTTCGGATAACAAGTATAATTTTCATATTCAGATTTCACAAAATCGGTCAATTCTTTAAAATAAGGTTTATCAAATTCTGGTTGTAAGATATTTTTCCAAGAATCAGCTATTTTTACTTCCATAGTTCCTATTTTTGTTGTTATTAGTGATAATAATCACTCAAAAAAGAATTCAAAAATACAATATTGAGAACGAACATTTCAGAGAAAACACTTCAAGATTTAGAATTTTCTACGGTTTTACAACACATTTCAGAATTTTGCATTTCTAGTTTAGGTAAAGAAAAGATCTTTGAAACTAAACCAATTCAGCATCGTAAAGAACTGTTTAAAGAACTGCATTTAGTAGATGAGTATTTATCTTCTTTTGAAAGTGAAAACAGAGTTCCTAATCACGGATTTGATAATATTATAGAAAATGTAAAGCGTTTAGCCATAGAAAATAGCTTTATAGAAACTGATGCTTTTTTAAAAATAGCTACAACTTCACTTACCGTAAATGAATTGATTAAGTTTTTTAAGAAATTTCAAATTCAGTTTCCAACCTTTTACGAGCTTTCTCAAGAAATAGAATTCACCACTTTTGTAGATGATGAAATAAAGAAAATTATAGATATTTCTGGTGAAGTTAAAAACAATGCATCACCTTCTTTAAAACAAATTAGAAGAGATATTAATAATGTTCGTGGTAAAATCGGAGCTAGTTTTACATCAGCATTATCTAAAGCAATTGCAGCTGGTCATTTAGATGATATTAAAGAAACAGTTGTAGATAACCAAAGGGTTTTAGCTGTTTCTGCAATGCACAGAAGAAAAGTTGCAGGTAGTTTATTAGGGTCTTCTAAATCTGGTAATATCGTTTATATTGCACCACAAGCAACACTTTCTTATAGTAGAGAATATCAGAATTTAGTTTACGAAGAAAAGCAAGAAGTTGTAAAAATATTGCGTGCTTTAGCCACTACAATTCGTCCTTGTGTTACATTGTTAAATGAATATATTCAGTTTTTAATTCATACAGATGCAATTGGTGCAAAAGCAAAATATGCACTAGAAATGGATGCAATTCTTCCAAAAATATCTAACAATAAAAAGATATTTTTTAAGAATGCTTATCATCCTGTATTATGGAAAAAAAATAAAGAACAAAAAATAAACACTGTTGCACAAACTATAAAATTAGATGAAAATCAACAAATAATAGTAATTTCGGGTCCTAATGCTGGTGGAAAAAGTATCACCTTAAAAACTATTGGCTTGTTGCAAATTATGGTGCAAAGTGGAATTTTAATTCCTGTGGATGAACGCAGTGAAACCTATATTTTTGACACTGTTTTAACTGATATTGGAGACAACCAATCCATTGAAAACCAATTAAGTACCTATAGTTATCGACTTAAAAACATGCGTTATTTTTTACGTAAGTGTAATGAGAACACTTTGTTTTTAATTGATGAATTTGGTACAGGTTCAGACCCAGAATTGGGTGGAGCTTTAGCAGAAATTTTCTTAGAAGAATTTTATCATAAAAAAGCATTCGGAATTATAACAACTCACTATTCAAATTTAAAAGTCTTAGCCAACGAATTAGAGAATGTTACCAATGCAAATATGCAGTTTGATGAACGTACTTTAGAACCTTTATATCGTTTATTTATTGGTCAAGCAGGTAGTTCTTTTACTTTTGAAGTAGCTCAGAAAAACGGAATACCTTATAGCTTAATTAACAAAGCTAAAAAAAGAGTAGAAACTGAAAAAGTGCGTTTAGACAAAACCATCTCTAAACTACAAAAAGAAAGAAATAGACTACAAAAAAATTCTGATAATCTAGAGAAACAAAAATCTAAAGGTCAAGAGCATTTAGATAGCTTACAAGAAAAAGAACAACGAATTCAAGATAAATTATCTGGTTTTCAAGAACTTTATGATCAAAATCAGAAAATGCTTTCATTGGGTAGAAAAACTAATGAATTGCTTAACAAATACTTTCAAACCAATAATAAAAAGGAGCTTAATGCTAATTTTAACAAATGGGTAGCAGACGAAAAAGTAAGGCATGTAAAGAAAAACCCTATTAAACCTAAAACAAAAGCACAAAAGCAAAAAGCAAAAGTTGTTGCAAAACAAATACAAGAAACTATAAAAAAGGTAGAAAAAGAAGTTTTAGAAAAAGTTGTTGAAGTTAGAAAAGAAAAAAAGATTGAAGCTGCTAAAATTGCTAAAGAAAAATCTGAATACATTTATAAAATAAATGATAGAGTTAGAATTATAGATTCCAATTCTGTAGGTACTATTGATAGGATTGATAAGAAAAGTGTAACTATCAATTACGGAATTTTTACCACCAAAACTTCACTTGAAAAACTAGAATTGGTAGAAAAAGCAAAGAAATAAGGTTTTTCCTATTTTAAATTTCGATTTTTAAAATTATATTGGTCATCTAACTAATTATTAAAACTTTAGCTATGATTACACAATCTAATTTAAAACGCGAAACTAGATATGGATTACCTGCTGCAGATCAAATTCTCTTTAATCGTCATTATGTTTTAGGTTACTCCTATTATTTTAGGCAAGCAAAATGGGCTCTAGAAATTATAGACAAAGATAGAACTGATATTGAAAGAATAGATAATTTTAGACCTGATTACAGAATTCCTGAAATGTTTAGAGCAGATTTAGCAGATTATTTAAATTCTGGTTTTAACAGAGGTCATTTAGTAGCAAGTGCTAATCAATTTGAAACTCAGATTCAAAATAGTGAAACTTTTCTATTATCTAATATGACACCTCAAGTACCTTCTTTTAATAAAGGTATCTGGAAACGTTTAGAAAATGCTGTTAGAGTTTTAGATAGTCAAAAAAACATTTTAGAAACTTATGTAATTTCTGGTCCTTTGTTTTTGTTTGATACAGAAGTTAAAGTAATAGATTCTAAAAAGGCAGAAGGTGTAACTTTACCTATACCACACTCCTACTTTAAATCTATACTTACAGAAAACCATAGAGGTACTTTACATATTTGGTCTTTTATTATACCTAATGAAGCCACAGATGAAGATTTAGAAACCTTTCAAGTTCCTACAAGTAAAATTGAAAAGATATCAGGTTTATTTTTATGGGAAAGTTTATTAGGTACCAAAATAACAAGAGATAAAAACAAAATCAAGAAAATTTGGAAATATAAATAGACCATCTATTTAAAACAACATACTTCAATTCATTTATCAATTTAATAGAATCCATAATATTTTAGTTAAAATCTGTTAAGAACATTTAAAATATGTTAAGAAATTATTAAAGTCATTTTTTTGGTGAAACGTTTTTAAAGATTGAGCGTCTTTTCAATATATCGTTTAACTTAACACACTTAAAATGAAAAATTTAAAATCTATTATCGCCATTATTGCAATTACTTTAGCAACTACTTTTTCTGCAACAGCAACTGAGAAAAAAACTGAAACAGCAAAAGAAAAAGCAAAAATTTCTAACATATTAAGAACAGAGATTGTTTCTATGTTAGGTAATGAAATTCAAGTAGAACTTGAAGACACAACATCTGCAGAAATCTCTTTTATGATAAACAACGAAAATGAAGTTATTATTGTTTCTGTAGATTCTGAAGTTACTGAGTTTAGTTCTTTTGTAAAAAATAAATTAAACTATAAAAAAATCTCTGTAAAAGGAACAAAAAAAGGTGAGATTTACAGAATACCTGTAAAATTAAAAGCTTAAAAATAAAACAACTGGTTGGTTAGTTGGTGCCTAATATTAGTTTAAATACTAATTTAGGCATTTTTTTATTCGTATAACTTCATTTCAGCATCGTAAAACTCACCAGCTTTATCCATTAAGTCTGCTAACTCAGTAGCAATATCTTCTTCATTTTCTCCTGTTAAATCTTCGAACCATTCTACTTCATCATCTTTAAGATTTATCATAAAACGCGGAAATTCTGTATGTAAAACAAAAATATCTTCAGGAAACTCACTATTATCTGCCAATAAAAATTTTGGTAAAGTCATTATATCAAATTATTTCTGCAAACTTACAAATATCTTTCTTTAACTATATTTAAATGATGTGTTTGATGTCCAGAAAAAATAAAACCTAATGCTCTAACAGACATATTGTTACCAGAACCAATACCTATTTTCAGTAAATCTCTATCAGAAAAACTCTCAAAAAGGTGAATAGTACTAATTCTTAAAGCATCCATCTCATCTAAAATATCATAATATTCTCTTTGATTCGCTTTAGAATGATCCGCAAATAAATCTTGATCAAAACCTGGCAATTCTGTTTTATCATTTCTTGCAAAACACAAGGCTCTATAACAAAAAACACGTTCAGTATCTATAACATGTTGTATCAATTCTTTCAAGGTCCATTTACCTTCTGCATAAGCAAAATCTCCTTTTTCTATATTTATATATCTTAATGTATTTTCAAAATCCTTTTGAGAATCATATAAATTATCTAACAGAGATTTCCCATTACTCTCAATCATTTTAACGTATTGTTTGTAGTAAGGAGCGTATTCATTTTCTGGAATCATTAAAATAGAATTATGTATGTTTGTTTCACGAATTTAATCATTTTATATAAAATATATACTCTTAAAAAAGATTCAATTTATAAATGTTTTCTATATCAAATTCTTATCTCAAATTTTTATTAAAATCAACAAATCAGCATGGAGTGCATTCTCCTTTTGTATTTGATTTTGTTACCAAAGGCTTGTATCAAAAAAAAAATAAAACTATTAATTTTGATAAATATTCAGAACTAAAAAGCCTATCAAAAAAACAAAGAAAAATACTTTCTAATATTCTGATTTATTTTAAAATTAATAAAATCTCTTTTGATATCTCTAGTTTTACAGAAAAATCTAGAAATTATAAAATACTATATATCAATAATTTAAGACTATTTAAAAATATAGACTTTACAAATTTAACCTCGAAACACATTATTCTTGTTGATGGCATTTATCAAACAAAAAAAACAGAACAAGAGTGGCAAAACATCATCAAAAAAAATGATTTAACTGTAAGTATTAATCTATTTTATTGGGGGTTAATATTCATCAGAAAAGAACAAGCTAAAGAAGATTTTAGAATTAGAGTTTAATATTTTTTTAAAGCTTAAACTTTGTAACTTTACACTTTTCAATTTCGAAACTCATTTTTAATGAAAATATATACAAAAACTGGTGATGCAGGAACCACTGCTCTTTTTGGCGGTTCTAGAGTAAAAAAATACAATTTACGCATAGAAAGTTATGGTACTGTTGATGAACTAAACTCTTATATTGGCTTAATAAAAGACCAAGAAATTAGTGAAGAAATTAAAAATTCTTTGCTAAAAATACAGAATGAGTTATTTACTTTAGGTGCAATGTTGGCTACTCCACCAGAAAAAGAAACTTTAAAATCTGGTAAAGAGCGCTTAAATATACCTAAAGTTAATGAAAATTCCATTCAGTTTTTAGAAAATGAAATTGATAAGATGGATGCTGTACTTCCTCAAATGACGCATTTTATTTTACCTGGTGGCCATCAAGCTGTGTCATTCTGTCACGTTGCAAGATGTGTTTGCAGACGTGCAGAACGCCTTTCTGTAGAGTTAAACGACCAAGAAAACATTAATAATGACATCTTAAAATACTTAAACCGACTTTCTGACTACCTTTTTGTGTTGGCACGAAAATTGTCTTTAGACTTAGCAGTAGAGGAAATTAAATGGATTCCTACCAAACAATAACTAAGTTCTTTTTTTATCGATTATTGAAGGATTTTTAACTTTTATAAAAAATACAAAGTACTGATTTACAGTGTTAAATAAAAATTAACAATAACTTCATTGTATATTTCTTAAAAAAGACTTGCATAATTCCGCAAAAAAATTATTTTTGCACAAAATTAAACAGTAAGAAATGTATTGGACATTAGAATTAGCATCTTATTTAGCAGACGCACCTTGGCCAGCAACCAAAGATGAGTTAATAGATTACGCAATTAGAACAGGAGCTCCTTTAGAAGTTGTAGAAAACTTACAGGACATTGAAGATGAAGGTGATGCTTATGACTCTATCATAGAAATTTGGCCAGATTATCCCACAGAAGATGATTATCTTTGGAATGAGGATGAATACTAAATAATGCAAAACAATATAAAAAGTCTCTAAAGAGGCTTTTTTTTTGTTTTCTTATAAAAAAGAAAATACTTTTCTGATTGATAAAATTAAAATTTAACAAAACAAACATAGTTATGCTAAATAACTAAAAAACATATAAATAAATGGGTATTTTAGATTCAGTAATTAAACTTTTTGTAGGTGATAAACAGCAAAAAGATTTAAAAATTTTACAACCAATTGTAGAAAATGTAAAGAAATTTGAAGCAGCACTTTCTAAACTTTCACACGATGAATTACGTGCAAAAACACAAGAATTCAAAGATAAGTTAAAGACTGCTACAAAAGAATTGGATGATAAAATTTCTGCATTAGAGCAAGAAGCTAAAGATGCAAATATTGATAGACAAGAAGACATTTATACAGAAATTGATAGTTTAAAAGATGAAGCTTATACTATTTCTGAAGCTACTTTAGTTGAGATTATGCCAGAAGCTTTTGCAGTAATTAAAGAAACTGCAAAACGTTTTGTAGAAAATGAAGAAGTAGAAGTTACAGCAACACCTTTTGATAGAGAATTATCTTCAGCAAACGAACATATTACTTTAGAAGACGATAAAGCTTACTGGGCAAATTCTTGGGATGCAGCAGGTAAACCTGTTACTTGGGATATGATTCATTATGATGTACAATTAATTGGTGGTTCTGTTTTACATCAAGGTAAAATTGCAGAAATGATGACTGGAGAAGGTAAAACATTAGTTTCTACTTTACCAGTTTACTTAAATGCCTTAACAGGTAATGGAGTTCACGTTGTTACAGTAAATGATTATTTAGCAAAACGTGATAGAGCTTGGATGGCTCCTATTTTCGAATTTCATGGTTTGTCTACAGATTGTATCGATTTTCATCAGCCAAACTCAGATGCACGTAGAAAAGCCTACAATGCAGACATTACTTATGGTACAAATAACGAATTTGGTTTCGATTATTTACGTGATAATATGGCTAGCTCTAAAGACGATTTAGTACAAAGAGCACCAAATTACGCTATTATTGATGAAGTAGATTCTGTTTTAATTGATGATGCAAGAACTCCTTTAATTATTTCTGGACCTGTACCACAAGGAGACAGACACGAATTTAACGACTTAAAACCTTTAGTTGCAGATATTGTTGCTTTACAAAAAAAGCATTTAGTTGGTGTTTTAGCAGAAGCTAAAAAATTATTAGCAGAAGGAAACGAAAAAGAAGGTGGTTTCTTATTATTAAGAGTTTACAGAGGTTTACCTAAAAATAAAGCCTTAATTAAGTTTTTATCTCAAGAAGGTATCAAACAAATTTTACAAAAAACTGAAAACACATATATGGCAGACAACAACAAGTTGATGCCAGAAGTAGATGAAGATTTATGGTTTGTTGTAGAAGAAAAAAATAATCAAATTGATTTAACTGATAAAGGTATTGGTCATTTATCAGAAAAAACAAACAACGATACTTTCTTTGTATTACCAGATATTGGTGTAGAAATTGGTCAAATTGATAATTCTGAAATAACTAAAGAAGAAAAAGCTTCGCAAAAAGAAGAACTGTATAAAGACTTTAGCATAAAAAGTGAGCGTATTCATACAATGAATCAACTTTTAAAAGCATACACTGTTTTTGAAAAAGATGTTGAGTATGTTGTTATGGACAATAAAGTAATGATTGTTGATGAACAAACAGGTCGTATTATGGACGGTCGTCGTTATTCTGACGGATTACACCAAGCAATTGAAGCAAAAGAAAATTGTAAAATTGAAGATGCTACACAAACTTTTGCAACTGTAACTTTACAGAATTACTTTAGAATGTATCGTAAACTTTCTGGTATGACAGGAACTGCGATTACAGAAGCAGGTGAGTTATGGGAAATCTACAAATTAGATGTTGTAGAAATACCTACAAACAGACCTATTCAAAGAGATGATAAAGAAGATTTAGTTTACAAAACTGCGCGTGAAAAATACAATGCAGTTATAGAAGATGTTGTAAAATTAGTAGAACAAAAAAGACCTGTTTTAGTTGGTACAACATCCGTAGAAATATCAGAATTATTAGGTAGAATGTTACAAATGCGTAAAATTCCTCATAATATATTAAATGCAAAATTACACAAACGTGAGGCTGATGTTGTTGCAGAAGCTGGTAAACCTGGTGTTGTAACTATTGCAACAAATATGGCTGGTCGTGGAACAGATATTAAACTATCTAAAGAAGTAAAAGAAGCTGGAGGTTTAGCAATTGTGGGTACAGAAAGACACGATTCACGAAGAGTAGACAGACAGTTAAGAGGACGTGCAGGAAGACAAGGTGATGTTGGTTCTACTCAGTTTTATGTAGCTTTAGATGATAACTTAATGCGTCTTTTTGGTTCTGAGAGAATTGCCAAAATGATGGATAGAATGGGCTTACAAGAAGGTGAAGTTATTCAACATTCTATGATTACAAAATCTATTGAAAGAGCTCAGAAAAAAGTTGAAGAAAACAACTTTGGTATCAGAAAACGTTTGTTAGAATATGATGATATTATGAACTCTCAGCGTGAGTTTGTTTACAAAAGAAGAAGAAATGCTTTAGATGGTAAACGCTTACAAGTAGATATTGCAAATATGATTTATGATACTTGCGAATCTATTATACTTGCAAATAAAGGCGCTAAAGATTTTCAGAATTTTGAGTTTGAATTGATCAAATTCTCTTCTATGACTTCTCCTTTTTCTGAAGATGAGTTTAATAAATTGTCTGAAAAAGAATTAACAGACAAATTATACGACATTGTTACAGAACATTACAAAGCAAAAATTGAAAGAAATGCTGTTTTAGCTTTTCCTGTTATTAAAGATGTTTTTGAAAATGAAGGTGATAGATATGAGCGAATTGTAGTTCCTTTTACAGACGGAATTAAATCTTTACAGGTTGTTACCAACTTAAAAGAAGCTTATGAAAGTGATGGTAAATCTTTAATTACAGATTTTGAGAAAAACATTACATTAGCTATTATTGATGAAAACTGGAAAGAGCATTTACGCAAAATGGATGAGTTAAAACAATCCGTGCAAAATGCTTCTTATGAACAAAAAGATCCTTTATTAATTTATAAGTTCGAGGCTTTTGAATTGTTTAAAAGAACTGTAGATGAAATAAATAAAGAAGTTTTATCATTCTTATTTAAAGGAGAATTACCTCAACAATCAAATCAGATTTCTGAAGCTCGTCAAGAAAAAAGAGAGCAGTTAAATACCAGCAAAGCTGATGTGCAAAACACAACTGAACAAGCTATTCAAAATTCTAGACAGCAACAACAAGAACCTGTTGAAACTGTAGTTAGAGAACAACCTAAAATTGGTAGAAACGAAAGAGTTACTATTAAAAATGTTATGAGTGGTGAAGAAAAAGAGGTAAAATACAAACAAGCTATCCCTTTAATTGAAAAAGGTGAGTTTGTTTTAGTAAACAAATAAAATTTTATCCTACAAGTTTTTTAAACCTTGTAGGATTGATCAAAACAAAAAAAATCCGTTTAGAAATT
>NZ_JAHKQL010000022.1:0-39123 GCF_018861005.1 Polaribacter vadi | reverse complement strand
AATTTCTAAACGGATTTTTTACTCTTTAAAGAATTTGATTTATTTTTTTCTCAAATAAATATTACCCAAATTGGCATTCAATTTCATTTTTACTTTACCACTATTCAGTTTTAATTTCATAATCTGTAAATCTCGTTCTTCTGTTTCTTCTTCTATTTTAAAATCAATATCACTAAAAATTTCTCTTCCTGTTGCATCTAATTTTATATCTGAATTTGTTGGTAGTGTTATATCTATAAATCCGTTGTTAGAATAGATAGAATACAATTTTTGTGGTGTCTTTTTATCAAACTCAATAGTAACATTACCACCAATTGTATTTATAGAAACTGGCCCAGTAACATCTTTTAACTTTGTATTATTTAAGGTTGATGAAATTTCTACTTCTCCATTAAAATTTGATAAACTAGAAGGTTTTGAGTTAAAAAAACGATGCTGTCCTCTATTATTATCTATATCTTTGCAATTGTTGGTTTGCCAATTTAATTTAATAGAATTCGGAATTTTTATCACATAACTTTCATTACTCAACATAACTAATTGCTCTTCATTATTGTCTTTAAAAACTAATTCATCACCATTTTTTTCGATAATAAAATAAATACCTAAGTCTGAATTTTCATTTTTCTTACCTAACTTCTTCAAACCTTTTTTTCTATTACCATCATTATTAAAAAAGAAAATATTGTTCTTTATAACAGAATCATTTGAATTTCCTGTTGTGGATTGAAACCCATTAACCCTTGCTAAATTTCTAGCATTATTTCTAGAAATAGAAACACTGTTATTCCCTTTACTATTAGATTGCATAGCATAAGTTCCTGGATAACCAGAACCACTAATATTATAACTAACAGTATTTATAGAATTTCTTTTAATGTGCAAACTTTTTATAACAACTTCAGTTCCATCATAACCTTCAATTTGAAAATTTTTAGAAGAACAAATTTTTAAAGTTCCTTTGCTGAATTTTATTGTTTTCTCTTGGGCATTTGTCTTTAAAAAGTGAATTGACAAAGCGAAAATGAATACTATTTTTATTGTTTTCATTGTTTTATTTTTTAATTTCTACCATAGCTAATGTTGCATTATTTTTAACTATTGGGTAAGTTTGTTCATCATTTATAATTCTTTCAAGAGGTTTATTTGCGCGATTTTCTCTTAAAATACTTAAAGCTTTAATTAATTTTATTTGTACTAAAGGCTTGTTTTCTTTTTCTAATGCCTGGATTAAATTTGTTCTAATTTTTTCGTTAGATGGAAACTGTAAAAGCGCATCTATTGTTGCAATTTTTACATTTGCATTTTCATCTTTATGTATAATTTCTATCAATCTATTAATGATTCTTCTATCTTCTTTTTTATACTCATCATTAAAAGCATAAACGCCTTCTAAACGTTCTCCTGCAGATTCTGCATCTAAACTTGCCATTAACTGTTGTTGTGCTATATCTATTTTTTCTTGATTTAAATACCAAAATCCAACAGAAAAAACAATTACAACACTAGCAGCTATAGAAATAAATTTTATAGAAATAACCTTTTGTTTTTTAGGTTGATGCAATTTTTGTTTTAATAATTTTTCAAAAGAAACATCCGCATTTTTAGACATTGTTTCATTGTTAAAATCATTATTATGCTCTTGTATATAATCTTTAAGTTTCATTCTTTTTTATTTTTTTATCAATAATAAAAGTTGTTGTTTTCCTCTTTTATATTGATTTCTGACTGTGCTTTCTTTAATATTTAAAAGCTCACCAATTTCTCTATGGTTATAATCTTCAATTAAATAGAGCGTTAAAATAATACTGTATTTTTCTTTAAGTTGATGTATACAATTCTTTATAAAATCGATAGAAATAGCATCTGTAACTTCATTTTCTTCTGCTACAACATCTTCTAAAGTCAAAATTTCATCAACCCAAACAATCTTTTTTTTCTCTTTAATAACATCTAAAGATTTGTTAACCACAATTCTTTTTAACCAAGCTCCTAAATTAGCATCTTCTTTAAGTTGATGTATCTTTTTAAAACCTTTTATAAAACAATCTTGTACAACATCTTCTGCTTCTTCTTTACTCTTTAAAATTCTAACAGCAGCACCAAACATCATATTTTTATAAGCATTATACACTTGTAATTGTGCTGAATAATTATTCAGTTGGCATTGTTTTATGAGTTGTTTAGTATTCAAAAGGTTGGTTAAGCTTGTTTACACTTTAAGAACGGAAAAATTTTAAAAGTGTCGCAAAAAAATAAAATTATTTTTTAAAAGTTGATTTGTAATTCATGTAAACACTTAGGTTTAAAGTTATTTACACGTAATTATTTTCATTAACTAAAAGAAAAACTGATACCAAATTAAGCAGAAATAATAAAAGACAAAAAACCGTTTAGAGAATCTCTAAACGGTTTTTTCATTAAATAATTACTAAACTTTATTCTTTAATAAATTTTGTAGTATAACTTAAATCATCAGCAAAAACTTTTATCAAATACAAACCACTTGACAAATCTTCTACATCAATTTTAGTAAGATTGGTAGTAAACACTTTCATTTTTTTACCTAATACTGAATAGATTTCGATCTTAGAAATATCCTGTTTTATAGCTTTTACATTTAAGATGCTTTTTACCGGATTTGGATAAAACTCTAAAGATTCTGCTAACACATTATTTTCTATATTTAAAGTACATACATTACCAACTGTGTAAGAAAAATATTTAGTTACAGCTAAACCACCTGCAAAAGCAAACTTACAGGCATAATTTATAGTTTGTCCATTTGAAAACCCACCTAATGTTTTGGTGAATTTTTTACCAGAAACTAAATCCATTTGAGTTTCTGAAAACGGAGATTGTTGCCACAAAAATGCTACAACCCCAACTTTTTCATCATCTAATAACTCAAAAGTAAAAGTTACATCTGTTCCGTTTGTAGTAAACTCATAATTATAACCTAATGAAAAAGAACCTTCTACAGATTCATTAGAAGTCCCTGCACATTCTGAATTAGTATCTGAGGTAGTTGTAGCTTGTAATTGTATAGAATTATTTACTGCTTCATTACCTGAAAGGTCTTTTGCTGCAATACTAAAAGAATATAAAGTTTCAGGATTTAAACCTGTAATAATAATAGATTTTTGAACTCCAGAATCGCCATTTTCAGAAACTGTATTGTTATTATAAGTAACTTCATAAACAACTTTACCAGAATTGTCGGTTGCATTTAATAAAATTTCTACAGAATTTCCAGTGATTGCACCTAAAGATGCTGTAAAATTTTCAGGAGCAATAGTATCAGAAGAGCTTCCATTACAGCTGCTACCAACAACATAATCGAAATATTTTGTTGCAGACAAACCACCTGAATATGCAAACTTACATCCATAAGTTATAGTTTCTCCTAATGTTAAACCACTAATTGTTTTAGAAAAACTTAAACCATCTGTTTGATCAAATTCAGATTCGATAAATGGTGTTTGCTGCCATAAATATGCAACTACACCTACTTTATCAGTATCTAATAATTTAAAAGTTATGGTTACACTTGCACCAATCGTTTCAAAAGTAACTTCATAACCTTCAGAAAATGCTCCTTGTTGAGCTTCTGTAGATATTTCTGTACAAGATTTTTCATCAGATACATCAACACTAATTTCTTCGGATATTGTTTGTGCTCCTAAATTATCTGTAGCAATTGCCGTAATTTTGTGAGTTCCAATACTTGCTTCCATCCAACTAAAACTAAAAGGAGCTGAAGTGTCTTCTCCTAATTTTGTAGTTCCATTAAAAAATTCGACTAAAGTAACTGTACCATCTAAATCTGTTGCAGTTACAGAGATTGTAATATCTTCACCTTCTTTAAAAGATGTATTATTACTTGGAGAAGTTATTGATATTGTAGGGTTTATATTACCTCCACTTGAAACCAAAACTAATACCTCATCATTTGCTGAATAAGTGCCATCGTTAACTGTTAATTTACATTTATATACACCTTCAATTAAATTAGAAATACTAGGTGATGCTATTGTTTTATCATTAAAAGAAATAGAAGATGGTCCATAAATTTGCTCCCAATTATATGTAATTATTTCTCCTTCAGGATCATTACTGGCAGAACCATCTAAAATTGCAGTTGTACTTGGTAATACTACAGAAACATTTACTCCTGCATCTGCAATTGGAGGCACAAATGATAAAGCCTCTTTATAAGTAAAGGTCATTTTTCCTAAATTAAACTCACCATTTTCAATAAACAAACGTAAAATATTTTCACCTTTAGTCAGTTGAATATCTGTTACATTTTTGGTTTGCCAAACATCCCAATCTGAAGTATAATCAACAGAAATATCAGGACTTATTTTATTGCCATCAACTTCAAAATAAAATGGTCCACCACCATTTTCGTTACCAGAAGCATATCTAAAACTTAAATCGTAAACTCCTGCAGTTTGCACGTCTACAGTATACTCCATCCACTCTCCTGCTCCATTCCACCCCACAGTTGCGCCTTCTCCATTTACAATAGCAGCATCAATATTTTCTTCTGTTCTGAAATCTCCATTATTACCAATAGAAGTATCTACATAGGCTATATTTTGCCCAATTCCCCCTTCAAATTTATCATAAAAACCAGCCTCAATTTCACCAGGAATTATATGTGGACTTCCAACATAAGAAACTTGTTCACCAACTTGAACTTCTACATTATTTGTTACATTAAACTCATTCCCCACAAAAACTTTTGCATAAAAACCATGTACCCCTAATGTTAAGTTTTGTGCTTTAAACTCAAAAGGAGCAGTTATGCCTTCACCAATTGAAATTTCACCATCAAAAAACTCGACTTTAGTAACCGAATTTTCAGAAACTGTTACTGATAAGTTTACACTTCCATTAGGGAAAGCTTGTTTAAAATCTGAAGTTAAAACACCAGAAACATTAACATCTTTACTTGTTCTCATCTGGTTTGCAGGCACAGTTAATTGAAAACCATCTGAAAAAGTGACTATTATTTCTGTATCAGAATAATTGTGAGCTACATAAGTGTTTTCTCCATTTTGTTTAAAAGCAGAAGCAATAGGGTAATCAGCTGTAATTGATACGTCTACTACTCCTAAAGCATTTACTGAATGTAACCAGTGATAGGTTTGTGCATCAGAAATACCGAATTTTAAATTTCTTTCTGGGTAAGCATTATAAAGATTTACTGCTTCTTGAGGATTAGACATGGATAAATATTTCCAATAGGTATCATGCCATAAATTATCATTGTCTTCTTTACTTAAAATACCTGTGTTTTGTGAAATCTCTGTCCATAATTTTTGTGCATATTCTTGATTGTGACCTAAGTAAAAAGAGCCACCATGTATAGGATACAATTCTATACCATAAGAAGCTGCAATATCAGATGTCCAAAAAGTACCATTATCATAAGAATTACCCCAAACTCTAGAAACCAAACTAAATTGCTGACTACTAGCAAAATTTCTATCATAAACATCAAACCAATATTCTTCTACAGCTGTTTGTTCTGTTGTGTAAATATAAATTCCTAAATCTCTAATTTCATCATTCTCAGTAATTGTTCCCCAGTGAATTAAAGAAGAAGCAAACTGCATACTTTCTGATGTAGACTCTTGATCATTACCTTGAGGAAAACTAGCAAACCCATTAGCCCAGCTATGACCTGCATAAGGACTTAAGTTTCTTAAAAAAGGGAATTTTGTATCATTTCTATCAAAAGAAGCAGCATCACTTATTAATGTATTTATCATTCCTCCCCATTTCACAGACCAACCAGGTTCAAACTGTTCCATAAATGCAGCTGCATGGATAAAATAACCCCAATGAAAATGATGATCGTTAATATTTGTGTCTTGTCCATGACCTGAAGGGTAACCTAACATTGCAGACCAAGTATCATTATAATAAAACAAAAATGCTTTTTCACCAGATTCGAAACTTAACCAATCTTCTAAACGCTCTTTAACAGTAGCAATCATTTTATCTCTTGCAGATATATTACCTGTTTGATCTGCAATTCTAGCAGTTTGCACTAAACGATTTAACATCTGACCTTCGTTATAAGAATCTGTCCAAGTAGCTAAACCATCATTCTCTATTTGAGAAATTTTAGCATCTAATTCTGCAGGACTAAAACCTGTACTGTAATTTGCCAAATAAGGTATAGTTGGCAAAATACCTTTAAATGTATTTTCTACAGTAAAACTATTACCTTCTAACATTTTTAATTCTCCCCTAACTGAGTTGTACGAATACGCACTTGGTACTGGCGAATTAGAACTTGTATTATACCATTGATGAGGCAATAAACCCAGTAACATTTTAGTTTCTGTACCTTCTTTAACATCTGAAGTTACAGAAAATGTAGTTGCTAATTTTGAGTTACTTTCATTATAAGACCAAGCAGTAGTTGTATTTGTTGGAAAAACAAAAGCATATTTTTTTAAATCTTGAGCTACTGCACTTACATTACTTGTGTTTTGTGGCAACATAGCCATTGACCAATAAGTTTTTCCATTTAATGTAGATGTAAAAGTAGTACCAGATTGCAACCAAGAACTACCTGTTGGTGCATAGAAAACAAAATCTTGACCATCTGATGCATTTTCAATAATTAAAAGTTCATTATTTATTGTAGTAGATCCAGAATTTACTTTAATCTGAACAACGTCATCAGCATCTTTTTCATAATACAAAAATGGCATTCCAATACCAGAAGTAACATTTAATTCGTTATCATCATCTTTCCAATTCATAGTAACTGTCCAATCTGAATAGTCTGAAACAGTTGCTTTGTCTGTTGATAAACCTTGTAACCCAACTTCTATAGGAGCAGAATCACCAATAACACCAGAAGGTATATATGTAACAATTAAACCCGTATTTATGGTTTTCATTGTCATAGGATAATTAAACAAATTATCTGCATGGTTTTCTTTTACTAACTTAGACCACCAATCATTTGTTGGTACTGGTTTGCCTAAAGCATTACCAGTTAATTGAGGAGAACCAGAAGGAAAACCATTTCTACCAGCAATATCTGTTCCTGGAAATGATGTTGTGTAGCTACCACTACCAACTTGTGTGGTTTGAGAAAATAAAGTTGTAGTAAATACAAACAAAAACAACTTTAATAATTTAATTCTTAATTTTATATACATATTTTTGAGTTTTATGTAAAACTATCTTTATTAAGATTGCAAAAACAGAAACACAACAATACAAAAACACTACAAAAATGAATTATCTATAAAATAAAATGAATTATAAAAAAGAAAGGATAAAATTATAGATACCTTAATTTAAAAGGTATTTTTTAATGAAAATCAAAAAATACAAGTGTAAAGGGTGATAAAAAAAAGCTATACAATAGCCATACAAGTAATAAAATAGAGCAAAAAAAATCCGTTAAGAAATTTCTAAACGGATTTTATAATATTAAAATTTTATGAATTCTTATAACTGATAAATCAATCAAAATCTGTGTTCATTTTTAAGTAATCTAAAAATTCTCTTTTGGTTTCACTTTCTTTAAATTTACCTCCAAATTCTGCTGTAACTGTAGAACTTTCTATGTCTTTAATCCCTCTAGAATTTACACATAAATGTTTTGCATCAATTACACAAGCTACATTATCTGTACCTAATGCTTCTTGCATTGCTTGTACAACTTGCATTGTTAAACGTTCTTGCACTTGTGGTCTTTTAGAAAAATACTCTACAATTCTATTCATTTTAGATAAACCAATAACTTTACCATCAGAAATATAAGCAACGTGTGCTCTACCAATAATTGGTAATAAATGATGCTCGCAAGTAGAATAAACAACAATGTTTTTTTCTACTAACATTTCACCATAATTGTAGTTATTATCAAACGTAGATGGTTTTGGCATATTTTTAGGATCTAAGCCCATAAATATCTCATTTACAAAAGCTTTTGCCACTCTTTTTGGTGTACCTTGTAAACTATCGTCTGTTAAATCCATACCTAAAGTGTTTAAAATATCCTTAACACTTTCTTGAATTCTATTGATTTTTTCTTCATTAGTAATATCAAAAGCATCTGCTCTTAAAGGCGTTTTTGCTGATGTCCCAATGTGATTTTCACCAATTTCTTTTATTCTTTCGTCATTCATTTTGCTGCTTAATTCAAACATTTCAATCTATATTAAAGTGCAAATTTACGTGTTTGCAACGTATTTTAATCAATTTTACATCAATTATCGTTATAACAGAATAATTCTTGATAACTACAACTTAAACTGATAGAAACTAAGTTTAAAAATTAGAAGTTAAATTGATACTATAAACCTAATTTTCAGCTTATAAAAGCTATTTTATTTTTTCTATTAATTCTGATAAAGAACATTTTGTTTGCTCACCAGAAACCATATTCTTTAACGTATATTCTTGTTTTTCTACTTCTTGAGAACCTACCAAAACAACAAATTCAATTTCGCGTTTGTTAGCGTAATTCATCTGTTTTTTCATTTTTGCAGCATCAGGATATAATTCTGATTTTATATTCTGCTTTCTTAACTCAGCAATTGCTTTCATAGAATACAAAGCTTCTGCATCTCCAAAATTGATGAACAACACTTTTGGTTTTGGCAAATCAACAGATTTAAACAAACCTAACTCTTCTAAAACCAAGTAAATTCTATCCAACCCAAAAGATATACCAACTCCAGAAACATCTTTTAAACCAAAGATTCCTGTTAAATCATCATATCTTCCACCACCACCAATAGAACCCATTTTTACACCTTCTGGAGCAGACACTTCAAAAATTGCTCCTGTGTAATAATTTAATCCTCTTGCTAAAGTTACATCTACTTCTAAATTAGCAGATGTTAAACCTAATTCAGAAACTGAATTTATAACAAAACGTAACTCTTCTACTCCTTTTAATCCTTCTTCTGATGATTGTAACATTGCTGCTAAAGCATCTAAATTCTCTTCATTTGTACCATCAAAAGAAAATAAAGGTTGTACTTTTTGAATCGCTTCTTGAGTAATACCTTTAGCCAACATTTCTGTTTCTACTTTTTCTTGACCAATTTTATCTAACTTGTCTAAAGCTACAGTAAAATCGATTAACTTATCTTGAGCACCAATAACTTCTGCAATACCAGAAAGTATTTTTCTATTGTTGATTTTAATCGTCGTTTTTTCTAAACCTAACTTACTAAAAACAGTATCGTATAATTTAATAAACTCAACTTCTTGCCATAAAGATTTACTACCAACAACATCTGCATCACATTGAAAAAATTCTCTAAAACGTCCTTTTTGTGGTCTATCTGCTCTCCAAACTGGTTGTACTTGATATCTTTTAAAAGGAAATGTGATTTCGTTTTGATGTTGTACAACATATCTTGCAAAAGGGACTGTGAGGTCGTATCTTAATGCTTTTTCAGAAATTTGTGCAGTTACTTTTGTACTTTCTTTTTCTGATAATAATTTTTCATCTGCTTTTTTAAGAAAATCCCCAGAATTTAAAATTTTAAAAATCAGGCGATCTCCTTCTTCTCCATATTTCCCCATTAAAGTTGATGAATTCTCAAAACTTGGAGTTTCAATTGGTTGAAATCCGAAAGTTTCAAAAGCAGTTTTAATCGTGTTCATTATGTAAGTACGATTGGCAACTTCTATTGGCGAAAAATCTCTAGTTCCTTTTGGAATGCTTGGTTTCATATAAATAATTATGAATTATGAATTTTTATTAATGAGCAAATCACTAAAACCTAAAAATTCGTAATTATGATTTTGTAATTGTAAATTTAAGAGCGCAAATATCGTGAAAAACTTATAATTTATTACGTGATATAAAGGTTTTATTTATCCTTTTTAACTTGTGTAAAGAGGCATTTAACTCAAAACCCAACAACAAAATAATGGAATTTAACCAAACAAAAAGCATCAAAATTAAAAGTGTACCAATAGAACCATATAACTGATTGTATTGTGCAAATTTTAAAACGTAAATTCCGAATAAATAAAAAGTAAAAATAGATACAACTGTAGTTAAAACAGCGCCTGCAGAGAAAAACCGAATTTCTTTTCCTTGTTTTGTTCCATACCTAAATAGTAGTGAAACAATTATAAAAATCATCAAAACAAACAGTAAACCTCTTCCATAATAAAATAGGTTTAAGTCTGAGGTATTTAGCCAACCAATTTCATCAATCTTAGTTAATGCAAACTGGTATAATATTACCAAAATTACAGTTGATATTAAGAAAATTGAAATTAACAAAGAGACACCTAAAGCCACAAAATATGAGCTAAAAACACTCCTGAATTCTGTTATATGATAAGAGTGTTCAAAACCTCCAAAAATGGCGTTAATTCCATTGGTCATCAGAAAAATAGATAGTAAAAATCCGAAGGAAAGTAAACCTCCATATTGATTGTTAATAATATCACCAATTACCAAATTTACAGCATCAAAAGTTTGTGGAGGCAAAACATCTTTTATAAATGAGAATAAACCTTCTTGAAAACCTTCTATAGGAATGTAAGGAATTAGGGTTAAAATAAATAGCATAAATGGAAAAACGGCCATAAAAAAACTGAAAGCAATTCCTCCTGCTCTTGTAGTTAAAGCACCTTCTATAATACCAATAATGTACAATTCTAAAAGATCGTATAAAGACATACCAATTAAACCCGGAATTTTTATTTGTTTCCCGAATTTAACCAACAAATTTATTATTGGTATTTTATTAAGCTTGTCTTCTATTTCTCTTGACATTATTTTTTAAGTTACAAAGTATAAATTAGTTGCAAAGTTTAAAAGTTACATAATTATTAAGTTGAGTTATTCTATACATATTTTATAACTCGATAACAATCCTGCCACATTCTCTTTACTAAACTTGGCGCCTTTTAGACTATTTTCTTCTGGATTTATTTTTAAATTAAATGCGGTTCTAAAATCTACTTTTTCTAATGATGTTCTATCAAAAATTGTATTTTTTAAATCGCAATTATCAAAAAATGAACTCGTTAAATTAGATTCTGTAAAATCAGCTTCTTCTAAGTTAGAGTTTTTAAATTTTGTATTCTGAATTTTTAATTGATAAAATGATGCATAATTTAACTGACAATCTTTAAAAGAAAATTGCAATAAAAAAGGATCGCATTCATTGAATTTTATGCCAATCATTTTACAATTGCTAAAATTAGCATCTTTAAAAGCGGTGTCTTTTACAATAGTATTGCTAAAATTACAATCGATAAATTCACATTCTACAAACTGAATATTTGATGCGTGAATACTTTCGAAATTACAATTGATAAATGTACAATTGTCATATTCTCCTTTTTTGATTTTTGATTTTGTAAAATCAATTTTGGAGTATTCTTCGCTATCGAAATAATTGTCTATCATATTTATTATTCTTGCCTAGACAGGAATGACAAGGAAAAATTGAATTTAAATGGCTTTTAAACTTAAATCCATGTTATAAACAGAATGCGTTAAAGCACCAGATGAAATAAAATCTACTCCACATTCTGCATATTCTCTAATTGTTTTTTCATTAATTCCTCCAGAAGATTCTGTAAGGCAAGTATCACCAATTAAAGCCACTGCTTTTCTGGTATCTTCGTAATTAAAATTATCAATTAAAATTCTATAAACACCATCTACAGATAATATTTCTTCAATTTCTGCCAAACTTCTTGCCTCTACAATTATTTTAATATCTAAACCTTTTTTTGCTAAATATTTTTTTGTTTTTGTAATGGCTGCTGTAATTCCGCCAGCAAAATCAATATGATTATCTTTAATCATAACCATATCATACAAAGCAAATCTATGATTTTCTCCACCACCAATTTTTACTGCCCATTTTTCTAAAGCTCTAATTCCTGGAGTGGTTTTTCTGGTATCTAAAACTTTGGTTTTTGTACCTTCTAAAAGATTCGCAAAAAAGGCAGTTTTAGTTGCAATTGCACTCATTCTTTGCATAGCATTTAACACCAAACGCTCTGCCATTAAAATTGATTGCGATTTACCAGCAACATGAAAAACAATATCACCATATTTTACCTTTTCACCATCTTTTATAAAAGTCTCAACCTCTAAATCTGCATCAACATAGTTAAAAACAAGTTTAGCAAACTCAACACCAGCAATAATACCATCGTCTTTTACTAGTAATTTTGCTTTACCCTTAGCATCTGCAGGTATACAAGAAAGTGATGTATGGTCTCCATCTCCTATATCTTCTCTAATTGCGTTTTTTATAATGAGGTCTAATTCTTTCTGAAATTGTTCTTTTGATATCATTTTTTCGTATTTCTGATGTAAAAATAGGAATGATTTTTTAACTTTTTGTCAGTTCGAGTGAATTTAATGAGTGAAAACGAATAAATTTGTATCGAGAACAATTATAGTAAACTTCTCGATACAATTTTCTCATAAAATCGAAAATCACTCGAAGTGACAAACCTAAAAACTTATGAAAATTAAACTTATAGCCATAGGTAAAACCGATAACAAACAATTAATTCAATTGATTGATGAATATAAAAATCGACTAAAACATTATATTAAGTTTGAACTCGAAATTATTCCTGATATTAAAAACGTGAAGAATTTAAGCGAAGTTCAGCAGAAAGAAAAGGAAGGTGATTTAATTCTTTCTAAACTCCAAAACACAGATCAGTTAATTTTGTTAGATGATAAAGGGAAACATTTTACATCCATAGAATTTTCTAAATACCTACAAAAGAAAATGAATTCTGGTTTAAAACAATTGGTTTTGGTAATTGGTGGGCCTTATGGTTTTTCTGATGCTGTTTACCAAAAAGCACAAGGAAAAATATCCTTATCAAAAATGACCTTTTCTCATCAAATGATTCGTCTTTTTATTGTAGAGCAATTGTACAGAGGTTTTACGATTTTGAAAAATGAACCTTATCATCATGAATAAAAACTCTAGATTTTGTTTACTTTAATATAATCTTGAGGAGAATAAGTAGTTATTTTTTTAAATGCACTAAAAAAGGGATTGTAAGATGAAAAACCTGTTGTGTAAGCTAAAGACTCTAAAGTTTCATTACTTAAAAATTTTTGATTTATTAAATGAATTGCATCTTGAATTCTACTGTTCATTCTATATTCTGAAAAAGAAATCTTAGAATGATATTTAAATAAATACACAATATGACTTGTTGGTACTCCTAATTTTTCTGCAATTGTGCTTTGAGAAGCTTTTTGGTTTCTAAAAATTAAATCTTCAGAACTTAATTTATCAACCTCTAAAATATAGCTACTTATATTTTTTGTGATTTTTTCTTGTAATTTTTGATCTTGGTCGCTTTTTTTAGCTTTCGTTTCTAAGATCCAATTATCTGTTCTTGGTTTTAAAATTTCAGTATTTTCTAATAAAGAATCATTAAATTTTAATAATGTTTTATTGAGAATTGGAAGCCCATATAAAATTTCTGGTGAAATTAAAATTTTAAAAAAAATGAATAACCAAAAAAGTAGTAAAAAAACTGCCATTGATTTCCCAGAAGGCAGAGATCCGTTTTTAATTTCTATATATAAAGAAATTAAAACTGTAAGACTAGAAAGTACATGAATTACAAAAAAATAAATAGTCCAGTTTTTAACCAATTTAAAATGCTCATTATTTAAAAGCATTGTTTTTTGAAACCAAATATTCTTACTCAATAATTTAAAGATTATTGATAGATAAAAAACTAAAAAAAATGTTATTAAAAAAAGGTTCGTTAAACGTCCAAAATAAAAAATAAAACTATGTTTTAAAACATCTATTGCGTTAATTAAGAATAAGAAGAGAATAAAAAATAAATGTTTTAAATCTTTATAATTAAACGTATTAATTTGAAAAGTTAAGTTTTTATAATACAAATAAGAACTAGGTACAATTAATAAAAATAGAATTGAAAACAAACCTCTATCTGGTTTTATTACAGTTTGTAAACCAAAATTGTAACTACCATGAATAAAAAAACGAATAGAAACTATGCTTAGAGCAAGAATTAAAAAAAAATTACAAAAAGGATTAGAACGATAAAATCTTAACATTAAAGCAAGGGTTACAATTCCAATAATCCCTGTAAATAAAAACAAAAAAGATTCAATCAAAATAAATAGGGATTTTATAAATCAAATGTAGTAAAATTGATTATTCTTTTTTAAATATATCTTACTGATTGTTTAAAATTCTTACTGATTTAGCTAAAATAAGAACAGGCAACTGTTTTAGCGAACTATAATCTATTTATTTATTATATGTTTGACAACAGCATATTATCTACTTAATACACATAAATATACCTGTCAGTTTTAAAATGTTTGTAAAAAAGGAAAAAGATTAATTATTTATGATTGGGGGATTTTAAATAATCTACTTCTAAAACCTAAATTAAACAAAACTACTGGCAGGTTTTATTTTAAATAACGCAACATAAACTTTAAACTAAAAAAAGTAATAACCTTATTACTAAAAGTAATCAAATAACTGGACTAAGTATTTTTCTATAACGCCATTAAAATGATTATTTTCGCTTCATGAAATTAGTTTTTGCCACAAACAACCTTAACAAATTGGCTGAAGTTCAAAAAATGCTGCCAACATCAATTGACTTATTAAGTTTAAAAGACATAAATTGTTTTGATGAAATTGATGAAACTGAAACAACTTTAGAAGGCAATGCCAAATTAAAAGCAGATTATATTACCAATAAATTTGGTTTCAATTGTTTTGCTGATGATACAGGTTTAGAAGTAGAAAGTTTAGATGGAAAACCTGGAGTTTATTCTGCACGTTTTGCTGGTGAGCCTTCCAATTCTGAAAAGAATATGCAAAAATTATTATCAGAATTACAAGCTAAAGAAAATAAAAAAGCACAATTTAGAACTGCTGTTGCTTTAAATTTAAATGATGAAAAATTTCTTTTTGAAGGCATTTGTAAAGGTGATATTTTAACCGAAAAACAAGGCGAAAAAGGTTTTGGTTACGACCCCATTTTTAAACCTGAAGGATACAAGTTGTCTTTTGCAGAAATGAGTTCTGAAGAAAAAAATAAAATTTCTCATAGAGGAATTGCAATTCAGAAATTAGTCGCTTTTTTATCTGATTATAAAAAATAGGTTTCAATTAGATGAAACCTAAAAGTTTTAAATGAAAAACAAATCTTACACAAAACACTTTATCTTATTATCAGTATTTCTGATATTCTTGTTTTTTGTAAATATTAGTTTGGGTTCAGTTTCTATTCCTTTAAAAGATATTTTAAATACGCTTTTAGGTGGTATTTCATCCAAAGAAAGTTGGACAACAATTATTTTAAATTTTAGATTACCAAAAGCAATAACTGCAATTTTAGTTGGTTCTGGGTTGTCTATTTGTGGTTTGTTAATGCAAACTTTATTTAGAAATCCGTTAGCAGGTCCTTTTGTATTAGGTATTTCTTCTGGAGCAAGTTTAGGTGTTGCTATTTTAATTTTAGGTTCGTCTGTTTTTGGAGGATTTTTATTTACCAATTCTATATCTAATTGGTCTTTGCCAATTACTGCTAGCTTAGGTGCTTTTTTAGTGTTATCTGCAGTAATTATTGCCGCAAATAAAGTAAAAAACACAATGTCTATTTTAATTATTGGTTTAATGTTTGGCTCCTTAACTTCTGCAGTTATTAGTGTTTTAGCTTACTTTTCTGAGGCAGATCAAATTCAACAATATTTATTTTGGAGTTTTGGTAGTTTAGGTAATTTAAGTTGGAATGAAATTTTAATTTTTTCTATAATTTATAGTATTGGAATTCTTGCAACTTTAACAATCATAAAACCTTTAAACAGTTTTTTATTGGGCGAAAATTATGCAAAAAGTTTAGGCATCAACATTAAAAAAAGTAGAAATATTATCCTATTAATTACTAGCCTATTAACTGGTGTTATTACTGCTTTTTCAGGTCCTATTGCTTTTGTTGGGTTGGCTGTACCTCATATTACAAGAATGTTTTTTACAACGTCTAATCATAAAATATTAATACCAGCTGTAGCCATTTTGGGAGCTATTATTTTATTAATTTGCGATGCTATTGCTCAATTACCAACTAGCGAATTTACGCTACCCATTAATGCAATTACATCACTTTTTGGGGCTCCTGTTGTAATTTGGTTGTTAGTTAGAAAAAAGAAGATTTATGTATAATCTATTTACAATAGCAGTAATCTTTGAAACTTTTAAATTTTGAAACATCTTAAAAATATCATCTTAAAAACCGAAAATCTAAGCATAGGTTATCAAAATAAAAAAGTGCAAAACATTGTAGCTTCTAAGATAGATATTGCAATAGAAAAAGGAAAATTGGTTGCAGTTTTAGGCAAAAATGGTATAGGTAAATCAACTTTATTAAGAACAATTTCTAAAGTTCAGAAAGCTTTAAAAGGCGAAGTTTTTATCAACAAAAAAAAAAATGACAGATTTACAAATAAAGAGCTTTCTACAGTTTTAAGCTTAGTATTAACTGAACGTTTACCAGAAAGTCAAATTACGGTTTTTGAGCTCATAGCACTTGGAAGACAACCCTACACCAATTGGATTGATAAACTTTCAGAAAATGACTTAGAAAAAATAAACTGGGCAATTGATCAGACAGAAATTGATCACCTAAAAGAAAAGTTTTTTTATGAACTGAGTGATGGTCAATTACAAAGAGTACTAATTGCAAGAGCTTTAGCACAAGACACTGATATTATTATTTTGGATGAACCTACAGCTCATTTAGATTTGCATCATACCATTAAAATTTTTGATTTACTAAAAAAGTTGGTCAAAGAGACTTCTAAAACGATAATTTTATCTTCTCATGAAGTAAATTTGTGTATTAAATTTGCTGATGAAATTGTCTTATTCACAGATTCCAAAATACATTCAGGAACCCCTGCAGAACTCATAGAAAATGAAGCTTTTGATAATTTGTTTCCAAACGACATCGTTAATTTTAACAAAAAGTTAGAGCAATTTATTATAAACAAGTCTTAATTTTGATTTCGCTGTTACTTTTTATTACTTTTGGTAACAATTTAATTCAAATTAATCACATTTTTTAATCGATGAAAAAAATACTGTACGTTGCTAGTGCAATTGCTTTTATGGCATGTAGTTCTAGTAAAGACGCATCTAATGACGATGCAAATGTAGACCAAGCTGCAAAATACGCAAAAACTATTACTGCCAAAGACTTAGGAACTCACCTTTTTACTTATGCTTCAGATGAATTTGAAGGAAGAGAAACTGGAGAACCTGGACAGAAAAAAGCAGTTGAATATTTAAAGAATTTCTATGTAAATAAAGGTATAGTTTCACCAATTGGAGGTGATGATTATTTTCAAGAAGTACCAGCAGAATGGATTAACAAAAATACACGTCGTGGAAAATTTAAAGATTCTGAAAATGTATTGGCTTTTATAAAAGGTACAGAAAAACCAAATGAAATTGTAGTAATTTCTGCACACTTAGATCACGAAGGAGTTAAAGATGGAGTAGTTTATAATGGCGCAGATGATGATGGTTCTGGAACTGTTGCTATTTTAGAAATTGCTGAAGCTTTTAAAATGGCTGCAGATGCAGGTAAAGGTCCAAAACGTTCTATTTTATTTTTACACGTTACTGGTGAAGAAAAAGGCTTGTTAGGTTCTAAATATTATACTGAGAACCCAATTTTTCCTATTGCAAATACAGTTTGCGATTTAAACATTGATATGATTGGTAGAATTGATGAAAGACATAAAGAAAATCCAAATTATGTATATTTAATTGGTTCTGATAAGTTAAGTACAGAATTGCATAATTTATCAGAAGAAATAAATACAAAGTACACAAACATTTCTTTAGATTACAAGTATAATGATGAGAAAGATCCGAATCGTTTTTACTACAGGTCAGATCATTACAACTTTGCAAAACATAATGTGCCGATTATATTTTATTTTAACGGAACGCATGCAGATTACCACAAACCTTCTGACACACCAGACAAAATTAACTATGAATTATTAGAAAATAGAACACGCTTGGTTTTTCATACAGCTTGGGAAGTTGCCAATAAAGATACAAGAATTATAGCTGATAAAGCTGAAGTTAAAAAAGAAGAAAAAACAAAGTAATTTACTTTTTGTTTTCTAAAAATAAAAAACCAAGCAATTTAAATTGCTTGGTTTTTTTGTACTTAAAAAGTTCTTGAAATTAAATATAGAACTTATTTATTTGTTTAGATGTTTTCTGCTAACCAATCTCCTACTTCTTTTGTTCCATAAGCTTTACCTCCATCTGCTAAATCTTCTGTAACAATTCCTTTGTCTAAAGCATTGTTTACAGCATCTCTAATTGCTTTACCTTCTTCTTGTAAACCAAAGTTTTCGAACATCATTGCTGCAGATAAAACTGTAGCCATTGGGTTTGCAATATTTAATCCTGTTGCTTGTGGATAAGAACCGTGAATTGGTTCAAATAAACCAATATTAGAACCTAAAGATGCACTTGGCATTAATCCCATAGAACCAGAAATTACAGAAGCTTCATCAGTTAAAATATCTCCAAATAAGTTTTCAGTAATTAAAACATCGTAACTATTTGGCCATTGTACTAAACGCATTGCAACAGCATCAACAAACTCATAAGAAACCTCAACTTCTGGATAATCTTTTTCCATAGCTTGTACAGTTTCTCTCCATAATCTTGATGTTTCTAAAACGTTTGCTTTATCTACACAACATAATTTTTTACCACGAGTCATTGCAAGTTCAAAACCTTTTACAGCTAATCTTTTAACCTCATCTCTTGTATAAACACAATTATCGAAAGCAGTTTCACCTTCATCTCTTCTACCTTTTTCTCCAAAGTAAATTCCACCAGTTAATTCACGTAAAAATACCAAATCAGTACCTTCAATTCGTTCTCTTTTTAAAGGAGATTTATCTAACAAAGAAGGAAACGTAAACGTTGGTCTTACGTTTGCAAATAAACCTAATTTCTTACGCATTTTTAATAATCCTTGTTCTGGACGAACTTTTGCAGAAGGATCATTATCAAATCTTGGATGCCCAATTGCACCAAATAAAACAGCATCAGAAGCTACACAAATTTCATGTGTTTCATCTGGATAAGGTTCTCCAACTACATCAATGGCAGCAGCTCCTGTTAAAGCTGGTTTCCAATTGATTTCGTGATTGAATTTTTTTGCAATTGCATCAGATACTTTTACTGCTTGGTCTATTACTTCTGGACCAATTCCATCTCCTGCTAATAATGCGATGTTTAATTTCATTGTTTTTACGCTTTTGGCTGTTTGCTTTTAGCAATTTTGCTTAAAAAACAGCTAATTATTTATTTCAATTAATATTTTTATTTTAGCGAAAGGCTAATAGCAAATAGCTTTTTATATAATATTCAACATTTTCTCTGTAGCTTTAATTGCAGATACTGTTTGATCTGAATCTAAACCACGAGTTATAAATTCTTTCTTTTCTCCTTTCCAAGTAATAATAGTTTCACATAAAGCATCAGAATGGCTTCCTGGAGGAATTCTTACTGCATAATCTATTAAACCTGGCAGATCTTTTTTACTGTGTGTTTTGTATAACTTACGCAAAGCATTCATAAAAGCATCAAACTGTCCATCTCCTTGTGCGTGTGCTTCGTATTGAATACCTTCTACTTTTAATTGTAAAGTTGTAGAAGGTTTCATTCCTTTTGCATGCCCTAAAACATAGTTTTCTACAACAATTCTTTTTTCTATAGTATCACTGTCTAAAACATCAGAAATAATGTATGGTAAATCATCCTGAGAAACGACCTCTTTTTTATCTCCTAATTCTATAATTCTTTGGGTAACTTTTTTAAGTTCTTCGTCATTTAAACTTAAACCTAAATCTTGTAAATTTTTCTGAATATTTGCTTTTCCTGAAGTTTTACCTAAAGCATATTTACGTTTTCTTCCAAAACGTTCTGGCATTAAATCGTTAAAATAAAGATTGTTTTTATTATCTCCATCTGCATGAATTCCTGCAGTTTGTGTAAAAACATTAGCACCAACTACTGGCTTATTTACAGGAATACGAAACCCAGAAAAAGTTTCTACTAACTTACTTACTTTATTTAATGCTTTTTCGTTAGTGTTGATTTTTACATCCTCTAAAAAATCATTAATTACTGCAATTACACTAGCCATAGGTGCATTTCCTGCACGTTCACCCATCCCATTTATGGTTAAATGCAAACCATTTACACCTGCTTTAACAGCCTCCATAACATTAGCAACTCCTAAATCGTAATCATTATGACCATGAAAATCGAAATGAGCAGTTGGGTATTTTTCTCGAACTTCATTTATAAAACTAAAAGTTTCATCATGCGTTAACACACCTAAAGTATCAGGTAATAAAATTCGTTCTACATTTTGATTTACTAAGAAATCTAAATATTCAAAAACGTATTCTTTAGAAGTTCGCATTCCATTAGACCAATCTTCTAAATACACATTGGTTTTTATGTTATGCTTTGCAGCCAACTCAATTGTTGCTTTTATATCTGCAAAATGTTGTTGTGGTGTTTTTTTAAGTTGATGTGTTAAATGATTTAAAGAACCTTTGGTTAGTAAATTCTGAACTTTTGCACCAGAAGCAATCATCCAATCTATAGATTTTCCTCCATCAACAAAAGTTAACACTTCTATTTTATCTAAAAGGTTTTCTGAATCTGCCCAAGAAGTAATTTTTTTAACAGCTTCTAACTCACCTTCAGAAACTCTGGCAGACGCAATTTCTATACGATCTACTTTTAGTTCTTCTAAAAGTAATTTGGCAATTGTTAATTTCTCTGAAACTGAAAACGACACTCCTGATGTTTGTTCTCCATCACGCAGTGTCGTATCCATTATTTCTATTGTTCTCTTTGTCATTTATATCAACTTGAAAAAAAGATTCTTTTTATTGTTTTATAGTTTCCTCTATTTCGTTATTACTTTACTCAGAATGACATTTTTAATAGAAAACTATTTTATTAAAATGGTCTTGTTTCTGCGAATGCAGAAATTTCGTTTTCGATATTTTTTAAAAAATCGATATCATCAAAACCATTTAACATATTGTCTTTTTTGTATGTATTAATTACAAAAGATTCAGACTCCCCAGTTGCAACTAAAGTTACCCTTTGGTTGGGTAAATCTACTTTAATTTCTGCTTTAGGATCTGCCATAATTGCAGCAAATAAAGTATCTGCAAATTCAGCTGAAACTTGTACAGGTAAAACCCCAACATTTAAACAGTTATTTTTAAAGATATCTGCAAATGCTGATGAAATTACACAACGTAATCCAAAATCGTACACAGACCAAGCTGCATGTTCTCTAGAAGAACCAGAACCAAAGTTTCTACCTCCAACTAAAATTTTAGAACCTGCATAAATCTCTTTATTTAAAGGAAAATCTGCTTTTGGTGTTCCATCTTGTTCAAATCTCCAATCACGGAAAAAGTTGATATCAAAATCTTTACGCTCAGTTGCTTTTAAGAAACGAGCAGGAATTATTTGATCTGTATCTACATTTTCTGTAGGTAAAGGATATGCAGTACTCGTTAGTACGTCAAATTTATCGTATGCCATTGTATTCTTTTTTAAGCGTTAGCATTTGCTGTTAAAATTGTTCTTGGATCTGTTACTTTTCCTTCTACTGCAGATGCTGCAGCAACTAATGGAGATGCTAATAATGTTCTAGATCCTGGTCCTTGTCTTCCTTCGAAGTTTCTGTTTGATGTTGAAACTGATAATTTTCCTGAAGGAATTTTATCATCATTCATTGCTAAACAAGCAGAACAACCTGGTTCTCTTAAAACAAAACCTGCATCTGTGATTATTTTATCTAATCCTTCAGCTTGTATTTGATCTACTACTTTGTGAGATCCTGGAACTAACCAAGCAGTAACATTGTCTGCTTTTTGTCTTCCTTCTACAATAGAACAAAATGCTCTAAAATCTTCTATACGTCCGTTTGTACAAGAACCTAAGAATACAAAGTCTATTTCTTTACCAATCATAGAATCGCCTTCGTTAAAAGACATATATCCTAAAGATTTTTTATAAGTATCTACTCCACCTTCTACATTTTCTGCTAAAGGAATAGATTTAGTTACCCCAATTCCCATACCTGGGTTTGTACCATAAGTAATCATTGGTTCTATATCTGATGCTTCATAATTAAATTCTACATCAAATTCTGCTCCTTCTTCTGTATATAAAGTTTCCCAATATTTCATTGCCTTGTCCCAATCTGCTCCTTTAGGAGTTTGAGCACGGCCTTTTAAATATTCGAAAGTTTTTGCATCTGGTGCAATCATACCACCTCTTGCTCCCATTTCTATAGACAAATTACAAACTGTCATTCGTCCTTCCATAGTCATGTCTTCAAAAACATCTCCTGCATATTCTACAAAATATCCAGTAGCACCAGAAGTAGTTTGTTGTGCAATAATGTATAAAGCTACATCTTTTGCAGTAACGCCTAAACCTAATTTACCATTTACGTTAATACGCATTTTTTTAGGTTTTGGCTGCATGATACATTGTGTAGACAACACCATTTCTACTTCAGAAGTACCAATACCAAAGGCAATAGCACCAAAAGCACCATGGGTAGATGTATGAGAATCTCCACAAACAATTGTTGCTCCAGGTAACGTAATTCCGTTTTCTGGTCCAACAACGTGTACAATTCCGTTATTAACATCTCCTAAACCCCAATGCGAAATTCCGTGTTTTTCAGAATTTTTTTCTAAAGCATCTAACTGATTTGCAGACAATGCATCTTCTACAGGTAAATGTTGATTTATGGTTGGTGTGTTATGATCTGCTGTTGCAAATGTACGTTCTGGATATACTACACTGTTTCCTCTACTTTCTAATCCTAAAAAAGCTACAGGACTTGTAACTTCATGGATAAAATGACGATCTATAAAAAACACATCTGGTCCGTCTTTTACGCTACGTACTACATGTGAGTCCCATACTTTGTCAAATAATGTTTTTGCCATTTTTTTACTTTATTTCTTGATTATTAAAATCTAAAATCAAAAATAAGGTATTCTTCCATTTTTGGGATTGCTTAAAGGATTCACTGCATTATATTCAACTGTTAAAAGAACACTTATTGTTTTGTTTTTTAGACTTTTAACTTGATTTAAAATACGATGTCTATTTAATTTGTATGTGCTATTTTTTTTGAAAGGTTAATTTACAATCCAATTATTTTGAAATAGATGTTTGTAAGTTTTAGATGAAAAAAATCTGAAATATCACTTTTTTAGTTCGGCTTAAATTACTTGAAAAGTTATGGTTATTAAAATTTTAACTCGCTATAAAATTTTAATTAAATCTAATGGATCTTCTAAAATATATTTTGCTCCACATAAAATTAATTCTTCTTTGGTTCTGTAACCCCAATCAACGCCTACAGGATACATATTTGCCTTTTTAGCAGTTAGAATATCTACATCTGTGTCTCCTACAAAAATTAATTGTTCTGCAGGTATGGCTAACTTTTCACTAATTTCTAAAGCAACAGTAGGGTTTGGTTTTTTTAAGGCTTCTAATTTTAAACCTTCTACAACTTCAAAGTTCCATTTAGGAAATACCGCTTTTACAACTTTCTTAGTGAGTTTATCTGCTTTATTAGAAAACACTGCTAATTTTAGTTTACGAGCAGTTAACTCATCTAATAAATTACTAATATTAGGATACATAGCTGTTTTAATTGTGCAATTGTCTTGATAAACGGCTAACATTTCTTTAAAACAACGATTGATCCATTCTTCATTCTGATTTTCTTGAGGTAAAGCTTTTACCACCAAATCTCTAACACCATGACCTATAAAACTTTGACACTCCTGAATGCTAAGTGTTGGAAAGTTATGCTTTTTTAACACGGTATTTATTGCATTGGTAATATCTCCTAGAGAATTTACAAGTGTACCATCTAAATCAAAAATTACTCCTTTAAACATTTTCTTTCTTATTTTTAATAAGCTACAAATTTATAGATTATTATTGCATTGAGGGATGTAATTAATTTTTTTGAAGGATAAAATCAAGTTTTTTATAGAGGTTTATTGATAAGTTAGGATTTGTGATTTCTTGCGAAACGTAATAAAAGTCGAGAATTCTTTAAGTATTTTTCTTTGGAATTTCTAAAAAAGTTTGAGTTGAAAACATAATTTTATTTTGAAACAAAATGTTATGATAAGCTTGTTGAAGAATCATAATTTATTTCCATTTATGAAAAGAAACAAAATTTAGAATAATTTTATTTTTCTTAAATTCTACTTTTTATTCCATTATCATGTCCATTCCATTTCACTCTTTGGACACTTACCATTCCATAAAAATTGAATTTCTACGAAAAATAAAAGTAGGTCGTTTTTAGAAAGTTAGTTACCTTTTCTGTTGATAAATTTGATGTTATTATTTAAAAATGGAAAACTTTATAAGATAGATTTATTGTAAATATATTTCATCAAATTCTTCCTATTTGCTATGAAAAACTTATTTGATTATGTAAAATATCCGAAGAAATTACGCTTATAAAAAGCTGTGTTTTTCATTACGAAATGGAGTTTATTCATCCGTTTTTAGACGGAAATGGAAGATTGGTCAGGTTGTGGCAAACGCATATTTTAATACAAGAATATCCTGTATTTGAGTTTATTCCATTTGAAACTTTAATCAGTAAAAACCAAAACACATATTACAAAGCACTTTCTGAAAGTGATAAGATTGGCAACTCCACTCCTTTTATTGAATATAAGATTGGCTGTTATTGATATTTCATTGGAAGATATATTAGACTTTAATCAACCGATTTTTACTCAACAAGAACGCTTAGCGAATTTTCTATCACTAAATAAAACTCCTTTTTCTAGAAAAGATTATCTGACTGTTTTTAAAGATATTTCTTCTGCAACTGCAAGTCGAGATTTAAAAAATGGTGTTGCTCAACATCTTATTATAAAAATTGGTGAGAAGAATAAAACTGTTTATCAAATTAATTAGAGATCACTTAGTAAACTCGCAAAGACATACTAATTTCTTATTTTAGTAGCCTCTGCAATTAAAGCTGTTTTTGCATTTGTTTCATCTGTAGATAAAGTACTGTTTATTAAATTAGAACTTTCGTAAGCATCTGTAGCTAAATTGTAGAGTTCTTCTGTGCCATCATCGTACTTTATGTATTTATATGTCGCATTTCTAATAGTATAAGCATCTTCTTTTTCTGAATATACATATTCTCTTTTTGTAGCATTTGCATCTGTAAATAAATCATAAAAACTTTTACTATTATGAAGTTCTGAAGTTGAAACCCCAGTAATATTACCAATTGTAGTATATAAATCTGTGGAGTTTATTAATGCAGTTTCTCTAACCCCCATTCTATTTACACCTAATCCAGAAATTATCATTGGTACATTAACACCTCCTTGATACAAGCTTCCTTTTGCAGTTCTTCTTCCATAAGGAGATTGTACTACTTGGCCTGGAGTTCCATTATCACCAATAAAAATAATAATGGTATTTGCTTTTTCTTCATCTGACATGCTATTAATTAATCTTCCCATTTCTGTATCTAAAGCTTCTAAGGCAGATAAATAATAAGGCAAAGGATTTGCATCTATAGTTGTTTGATCTGTAGATAAATTTCCTTGAGAATGTAAGTTATTAGGAGCCAAATGAAATGGTGTGTGTGGTGCTGTATATGCCATCCACAAAAACCAAGGTTTTGTTTGTGCAGCTTTCCAATCTATGGCTAAATCTGTTAATTTAGTTGTCATATAATCTGTGTTTGTTGCACTTACTCCATCTTCTATTAAAGGCCAGCTATAATAGTCTTGCACTCCACCACTTTTAATACCAGCAAAATAATCTACACCCATAGTTTCTGCATCATTAGTATCAATAGAAATGTGCCATTTTCCAAAAATTGCTGATGCATATGCAGCATTGGTATTGTTAGAAATGTATTTTTGAATAGAGGTTTCTGAAGTAGAAATTTGATCTCCTACTTCTATAACACCTGTATTGTTGCCATATTTACCTGTAATAATAGATGCTCTTGTTGGAGAACATACAGCGTAAGACCAAACATTATCAAACGTTATTCCTGAGTTCATTAAACTTTGTAGATTTGGCATATTTGCTTTAGAGATTCCTTCTGAATAGTTAGGAATTGCATCTTTACTTACATCATCTGCAATAACCAATAAAATATTCGGTTTTGAAGCATTTACAGGAGTATCAATATCATCAACTTCATTATCTCTGTTTTCAGAAGGAGAACTACAGTTGAATAATAAAATACTTAACAATAAACTTATAATTAAAGATACTCTCATAAAAAATAGTTTATTATTTGACTTGTAAAATTAAAAATAGTTTAAAAATCTTATTATTTATATGTAACAAAAAGTATATTTCAGTCGTCTAAAGTAATGAATCTACTTTATCTATCAACCTTATGAAAAAACTATTCTTCACTTTTTTATCTCTAATAATACTAGTTAGTTGTACTTCACAAAAAAATTCTGAGGAATTTATTAATACAACTTCTGGACGCTATTTATTTAATGCCAATGAAGTTTTAGAAATTTATTTTGAAGATGCAATTATGCACGCAAAATGGCGTGGAACTGATGCAGAATTACTAAAAGTAAACGATAGTTCTTTTTATATGAAAGAACTAAATGAGAAAATGCTTTTTGTAAGTCAGCCAAAAATGCATATTGAATTAGATCCAAAAACTGAACATAAAGGCACTTTATATCACTTTAAAAAATTGAATGCTGAAGAAAAAACAGCAGGTGAATATTTTAAAGCCAAAGAATACAACAAAGCATTATTAGCTTTTAAAGCTATACAAACCAATGATTCTACAAATTATCTTATTAGAGAAAGAAGTTTAAATAGTTGGGGATATCGTTTTGTTAGAGAAAAGAATTATGACGCTGCTTTAGAAATTTTTAAAATAAATTCTGAATTATATCCTAATAGTTCAAATGTTTTTAATAGTTTAGGTGAAGCTTATTTCTTAAAAAAGGATACTGCTAATGCAATCATTAGCTTTAAAAAATCGTTAGCTGTTAATCCTGAGAATAGAAATTCTGAGCAATTTTTAAAGAAATTAACCAAATAGAATGACATTAGAAGAATTAAAATACCCAATAGGTAAAATTGATATTCCTGAACAAATTACCAAAAAACATATAGAAAACTGGATTTCTGACATTGAACGTTTTCCACACGAATTAGAGTTTTTAGTAAGAGAATTATCTGATAATCAATTAGAAATACCTTATAGAGAAGGTGGCTGGACAATAAGACAAGTTATACATCATTCTTACGACAGTCATCATAATTCTTATATGCGTTTTAAATGGGCTTTAACCGAAAATGAACCTGTTATAAAAGCCTACGATGAAAAACTTTGGGCAGAATTAAGTGACTCTAAATCTGCACCAATTTTACCAACTTTAGATGCTTTAAAAGGCTTGCATGCTAAATGGGTTTATTTATTACAAGGTTTAACTGAAGAAGAATTGCAAAAGGCTTTTATTCATCCTGATGGAAATAAACGCGTTACTTTACAAGAAAATATAGGTATTTATGCTTGGCATTGTCAACATCATTATGCACATATAGAGCAATTAATGATTCGTGAAGGCTGGAAATAAATTCTTTACATTTTTGCAAAATTACCTATCTTTAAAAACTTAATTTAGAGATAATGAAAACTGCACAAGAATATTTTGATGAATATGCAATAAGCCATCAAAACGAAACCAACCAAGCCATACATTATATTTGTGTGCCATTAATATTTTTTAGCGTTATTGGTTTGCTGATGAGTATTCCTACCACTTTTTTAGAGAATACTTTAGGTTTATACAATCCGCTTATAGAAAATTGGGCTGTAGTTGTTACAGTTGTCATTTCTATATTTTATTTACGTTTGGGTTTTTGGTATTTTGCTGAAATGCTTTTTGTAATTTTATTGTCTATTATTGGCAACTTCTGGATTAGCAATAACTTCAATTTATTTTATGTTTCTATTGCCATTTTTGTTTTGGCTTGGATTGGCCAGTTTTACGGACATAAAGTAGAAGGTGCAAAACCATCTTTCTTAAAAGATTTAGAGTTTTTATTGATTGGCCCTTTATGGGTGATTCAAAAATTGGGCAAGAAACCTAAAAAAGCAACCTTATAAAAAAAAATATGAAAGACGAAACTACCTTCGAAGATTTTTTGAAAGTTGATATTAGAATTGGTACAATAATAGAAGTGAACGATTTTCCGAAAGCTAGAAAACCCGCCTATCAACTTAAGATTGATTTTGGTGCTTTAGGCATTAAAAAATCGAGTGCACAAATCACAGATTTATATACAAAAGACGAATTATTAAATAAACAAATTTCTGCAATCGTAAATTTTAAACCTAGACAGATTGCTAATTTTATGAGTGAAGTTTTGGTTATAGGTGTTTATAATACAGAGGATAAAGTAGTTTTACTACAGCCATCTAAAACCATTAAAAAAGGGGAACAGGTTAGTTAAGACAGTTTGCAGTTTGCAAAAATAAAAATTCTTGAAATTAATTTCTAGAATGATTATCTTTTTGGATTATTCAGAATTACCAAAGCTCCAATTACACCTGGAATCCAGCCACAAAGAGTTAGCAAAAATATAATAAAGAAAGACCCACAACCTTTATCGATTACAGATAGTGGAGGAAAAATAATAGCAAATAATACTCTAAAAAAACTCATTTACATTTTAGTTGGTTACATAAATAAGACGTTTACAAACAAGTTTTGTTACAGTAATTTTCATCAAAAAAAAAGATTCAAAATCATCTATTTATAAGAATGATTCTAAATCTTTTAAATTTAATCTATTTAGATTGATATTCTACATCATATTACCAAAGAAAATAGTATTCATTAACAACTTGTTGGTACCAAACCAAAAAGCTCTAAAGTTAGTATTATCAGTAAAAACAATAACTCTACCTCTACCAAAACGTTCCACTTTAAAAGGTACTGTATTCGGAATTACTGCAGCATTTTCTTTAGATATATAACCACTTAACAAAGGTTTAGAAGTATACTGTATAGGATTGTTATAACTATTTTTATCTGCTTTTAAAAACATGGTTGAGTTTCTAAATAAAGCAATTTTATCGTTTTTATACCCAAAGTTAATAGGATGAGATCTATCTATTTTAGCTTCAAAAATGGCACCACCAATAACTTGTGCTCCAGAAAATAACGATTTGTTTTCGAAAGTAATATTCTTAACAGAGTCTCTTTTTGCTTTATCAAAACTTAAATTAATCATTTTATTACTTGCCAACCAAGAAGCTGTGTTTTTATAACCTACTACTACTCCACCATTTTTTACCCAAGTTTTAATTTTTTCTATGTCAGATTTTTCTAAACGACTACTAGGAATTACAATGTGTGTGTATTTAGATAAATCTACTCTACCTAAATTTCTGGTATCTAAACGTGTAATGTGCATATCAAAACGTTGATCGAACAAATGCCAAATTTCTCCAGTATCATTACCAGTTACTCCATCACCCACAATCATTGCTACTTTAGGTTTTGTTATAGCTCTAAAATTGTTAGACCCCATATCAATTCCATCATTTAAACCTGTAGAAACACCAGTTATTGTAGTATGACTACCTGCAGCAACTTTAGTTAAAAAATTGTATAAATCTGTAGTATTTAATTTTTGATTTTGAACAGGAATAAAAATTGTTCCATAATCGTAAGAATTTCCTCCGTTTTTAAAATTTCTCATCGAAACTTTGGCTCTAATTCCTTTTTGCAAAATAGCATTTAAAGCTTTTGGAGTGTAAAACTCGTTCCAAGGCAATAAATAACCATAATCACTTTTACCAGAAACACTACCCAATTTCATTTTTAAATCTGTAATTTCTGCTCCTGCTTTAGAAATAGAAACATCTTCTGAATAATCTAAACCAAAAGCATGATTAAACGTCCAAGCAGAAACATCGTAAAACAGACTATCTTTAAAGGTAGTTCTAACATCGAACATTGCTTTTACTAAACGATGATTTTTCTGATTCATAGGCACTACATAACTATATCCTTTTTTAAAGGTTTTGCCATTTTCTGTAAAATCTGATTTTACTTCGTGGATTTTAATCTTGTGCTTTTTCATTACTTCTGCCAAATGAAAACTTTTAGCAGCATCTTTTTCATCACCAAAAACAACAGCTTTGTTTACACCAGTATTTCTAGATTCTTGGTAAAAACTTTGTTGATATTTTAAAATCTTTACACGCATACTTTTTGCAGCTTCTAAAGTAGATAAAGCAGCAGTAAATTGATTTCTGATAGTAAAAGGAAAGGTTAAAACTCCGTTTACAGTTTCTTGTGCATGTCCTCTAGAACTTCCTTGTTCAAATAAAATTCCAATACTACCATTAATGTCTGGAAAAGTAGAACCTTTACCATAATAGAAATCATCGAAACTTTCTTCAGAATAATATAAAGAACCAATTTTGTCTAACGCTTTTGCATGATAAGTTGCAATTTCTTTGGTTAAATCTTGATTCATTTGTGGCGTTAACGGATTTGTTCTGCTTGGTATTCCTGGTTGAAAAAAGAAACTAGAATTGCTTCCCATTTCATGATGGTCTGTTAAAATATTTGGCAACCATTTATGAAAACTTGCAATTCTTGCAGTACTTTCTGGCAATTGCACAGGCAACCAATCTCTATTCATATCAAATTGATAATGGTTGGTTCTTCCTCTTGGCCAAATCTCAAAAAATTCTCTATCATTAGGATCAGGATTTAAGTTGGCACTTCTGTTGGTGTTTGCCCAATAAGCAAAACGCTGCAATCCATCAGGATTTAAAGAAGGATCAAAAAGAATCACAACATTGTTTAATAAATCGTCTATATTTTCTGCTGCAGCCAAATAATAAGCCACAGCTAAAGCTGCATTAGATCCACTAGCTTCATTTCCATGAATAGAAAATCCTTGGTAAACCACAATCGGATTATTACTAACATCAACAGAATTAGAATTGGTAGCCTCAATATGCTTTTCTCGAATACTTTCTAAATTTTTATGATTTTCTGCGGATGTAATTGTAAGCAATAACAAAGGTCTATCTTCATAAGTTTTCCCTCTATTTTCTATTGATATTCTGTCTGATGAAGCTGCTAAGATCTTCATATACTCCACTAATTTATCGTGAGTAATATGCCACTCACCTACTTCATGACCAATTACAGATTCTGGAGTAGGAATGTTGGTATTGTAAGTGGTGTTTTTGGGCAAATAGTAAGATAAGTCTACTTTTTGAGCTGCTATAGAAAAAGAACTCAATAAAAATAATAGTAATATTTTTTTCATGTTGATTAGAAATTTGAATTGAAGTAACCAAATATAGGTATTCGAAAATTTTATAAGAGAGCTTTAACAAAGTATTAAGAATATATTAAGAGTTTGCTTCTGAATTACTTTGGCTTTAAAATAGAGAAATTTCACAAAAATAGAAAAGGTGATAAAAATCAGATTTCTACTAAAAAGCCAATCGTAAATTTGCGATAAGCAATTATGAAACGAACTATAGAAACCATAACATATCAGCAAAACACAAAGGTACTTGCAACATTTGCAAAAGCATTGGCACACCCAACTCGTATTGCAATTTTAAAACATTTAGAAAATCAATCTTGCTGTTTTACAGGCGATTTGGTAAATGTTTTTCCTTTAGCACAATCTACAATTTCGCAACATTTAAAAGAACTAAAAAAAGCAGGTTTAATTCAAGGAGAATTAAAACCACCAAAAATAAAATACTGTATCAATACAGAAAACTGGGAAAAAGCAAAATCACTTTTTCAACAATTTTTTGATTGATTTTTTTTTAACATCAAAATCGCCTATTAGCGATAAACAAACAATAATATTATGAGTAAAACTATTAAAATTTTAGGTACTGGATGTACAAAATGTCAATTGATGACCAATGTTGTAAAAGAAGTGATTTCTGAAAACAATATAGAAGCAAACATTGAAAAAGTAGAAGATATTATGGAAATTATGAAATACAATGTAATGAGCACACCTGCTTTGGTTATAGATGATGTAATTAGTATTAAAGGAAGAATACCTTCTAAAAATGAAATTTTAGAGCTTTTAAAATAGAAAACTCAGATTTAATATGTTTAATTGGATACAAAATATTGCAGATTGGTTTGTGTATGATGTTCTTAATTTAGAAAAAGGACAGCATTTAGCAGAAGCTTTAAATTTCTTTATTTATGATACTACAAAGATTCTGATTTTACTTTTTATAGTGATCTTTTTTATGGGAATTGTAAACAGTTATTTCCCTATAGACAAGGTTAAAAATTTCCTCTCTAGAAATAAATTATATGGTTTAGAGTATTTAATGGCAAGTCTTTTTGGAGTTGTTACTCCTTTTTGTTCTTGTTCTTCTGTTCCGCTTTTTATAGGTTTTGTAAGAGGTGGAATTCCTCTAGGCGTAACTTTTGCATTTTTAATTACATCTCCTTTAGTTAATGAAGTAGCTATTGGTTTGTTTGTAGGTTTATTCGGACTTAAAATGACAATTATTTATGTTGTAAGTGGTATTTTATTGGGTACAATTTCTGATGTAATTCTTAAAAAATTAAAACTCGAACCTTTTTTAACTCCCTGGGTAAAAGAAGTTTTAGCAAATGCACAAAGAGAACAAGATGTATTTATTGCAGAACAACAAACTCTAAAACAACGTTTACCAATAATTTGGGCAGAAGTCCTTAAAATTCTTAAAGGAATTATTCCTTTTGTAATTATTGGTATTGCCATTGGTGGATTGATGCATGGATATATACCTGAAGGATTTTTTGAACAATATATGGACAAAGACAACCTGTTTGCTGTGCCCATTGCAACAATTTTAGCTGTGCCAATGTATTCTAACGCATCAGGAATTTTACCTGTAGTACAAGTATTAGTTGCAAAAGGAATACCTATAGGTACAGCCATTGCTTTTATGATGGGTGTTGTAGGGCTTTCTTTACCAGAAGCAATGCTCTTAAAAAAAGTAATGTCTCTAAAACTAATTGCCATCTTTTTTGGTGTAGTAACCCTATGTATTATCATTTCTGGTTATTTATTCAATCTTATTTTATAGAAAAACGAAACTGAATAAACTGCTAAACACAATTGCTATACATTCTGTTATGAATGTTCCTTTTTTTTAACAAATCGATAAAATTAGTGAAAGGTTTTTCTTATTTTCTTTAAATAGATTTATTATTCTGATATTTGTAAATTAGATATTTTTACCACTTTTTTGATGATAGATAATGCTACTTTAGAAATTTTAAATAGCTCACTTTCTGGTGATGTTCTTTTCGATAATTTACACAAAACTTTATATGCAACTGATGCTTCTGTGTACAGAAAAATTCCTTTAGCAGTTGCTTTTCCTAAGGGTGAAAAAGACATTATTTCTTTAATTGAATTTGCTACAAAAAACAGCATTACTTTAATACCAAGAACAGCAGGAACTTCTTTAGCAGGCCAATGTGTGGGAGATGGAATTGTAGTTGACGTTTCTAAGCATTTTACAAAAATTATTTCTTTTGATGAAAAAGCAAAAACCATAACATTACAACCAGGAATTGTAAGAGATTCTTTAAATGTTTATTTAAAACAATATGGTTTATTTTTTGGTCCAAATACCTCAACATCTAATAGATGTATGATTGGTGGTATGGTTGGTAACAATTCCTCTGGAAGCACATCAATAAAATATGGTGTTACACGTGATAAAGTATTAAGTATTGATGCCATTTTAAGTGATGGTAGCAAAGCAACTTTCAACGAAATTTCTTCAGAAGAATTTATCAAAAAAACAAAAGAAGAAACACAAGAAGGAAAAATTTATAAAGCCATTTTTGATGAACTTTCTTTGGTTGAAAATCAGCAAGAAATTAAAAACGAATTTCCTAAGGAAACTATTCACAGAAGATGTACAGGTTATGCAGTTGATGAATTTTTAACTTCAGATTTATTTGGAGGAACAGCACCAACTATAAATGTTGCAAAACTATTATCTGGTAGTGAAGGAACATTGGCTTTTTCTACATCAATTACATTACATTTAGATGATGTTGCTCCAAAAGAAAGCATTATGGTTTGTACTCATTTTAAGAGTATAAATGAAAGTTTAAAAGCAACTCTAATTGCTATGAATCACAATTTATACAATTGTGAGTTAATGGATAAAACCATTTTAGATTGTACTAAAAACCATCCTGATTTAGTAAAAAACAGGTTCTTTTTACAAGGAGATCCAGAAGCAGTTTTAATGTTAGAAGTTTCTGCTGCAACCATAGAACAAGCAGAAATTTATGCTGATAATTTAATTACAGATTTAGAAAAAAACAATTTTGGCTATCATCATCCAAAAGTATATGGTGCAGATATTGCAAAAGTGCATTATTTAAGAAAAGCAGGTTTAGGTGCTTTAGCAAATATTGTAGGAGATAAAAAAGCGGTAGCTTGTATTGAAGATACAGCTGTTGCTTTAGAAGATTTGCCAAATTATATAGAAGAGTTTACCAAAATAATGGATAAATATCAGCAAAATGCTGTGTATTATGCACATGCTGGAGCTGGAGAATTGCATTTACGACCTATTTTAAACATCAAGAAAAGAGAAGACGTCGTTTTATTTAGAAAAATTACAACTGAAACTGCTCAATTAGTAAAAAAATATAAAGGTTCGTTTTCTGGAGAACATGGAGATGGAATTGTACGTGCAGAATTTATTCCTCTAATGATTGGTGATAAAAATTATCAACTTTTAAGAAGAATAAAAAAAGCATTCGATCCTAATAATGTTTTTAACCAAGGAAAAATAACAGATGCTTTTGCTATGGATGAAAGCCTACGTTATGAAATTGATAGAGAAGAACCTGTTATTAAAACACTTCAAGATTTTTCTAAAGATGAAGGTATTTTAAAATTAGCAGAAAAATGTAATGGTTCTGGAGATTGTAGAAAACCTGTTGAAGCTGGTGGAACTTTATGCCCAAGTTATAGAGCTACAAAAGACGAAAAAGATACTACAAGAGCAAGAGCTAATACATTGAGAGATGTTTTAACAAATAATACAGCAGTAAATAAATTTGATTCAAAAGAATTAAAACAAGTTTTAGATCTTTGTTTAAGTTGTAAAGCTTGCGCAACAGAATGCCCAAGTAATGTAGATATTGCAAGTATGAAAGCTGAATTTTTATATCAATATCAAGAAACAAATGGTTATTCTTTTAGAAGCAAAATGTTTGCAAACAATGCTAAATACAATAAACTAGGAAGCATTTTCCCATCACTTACAAACTTTATTACCAATACCAACTTTTCAAAAAAAGTATTAGGTGTTGCAGTTGAAAGAACTGTTCCTAAATTAGCAAATCAAACTTTAGAAAGTTGGTTAAAGAAATATGAGCCAAAAGCTTCTAAAAAAGCAGTTTATTTGTTTAATGATGAATTCACAAATTATTACGATGCAGAAATAGGTAAAGACGCAGTAATCTTGTTAGAAAAATTAGGTTATGAAGTAAAATCTGTAACACATGATGAAAGTGGAAGAAGTCATATTTCTAAAGGATTTTTAAAAGAAGCCAAAGAAATTTGTAATACTAATATTGCCATTTTTAAAGATTTAATTTCTGATGATATTCCTTTGATTGGTGTAGAACCTTCAGCAATTTTGAGTTTTAGAGACGAATATTTAAGGTTAGCTGATGACAAAACATCCGCAGAAAAAATTGCCAAAAACGCATTTACTTTCGAAGAGTTTTTAGCCAAAGAAATAGAGATAGAAAATATTGACAAAAGCCTTTTTACATCAGAAAAGAAGACTTTAAAAATTCACGGTCATTGTCATCAAAAAGCATTAACAGGTACTTTTGCTAGTTTTAAAATGCTGAGTTTACCAGAAAACTATGCTGTAACTATTATGAATACTGGTTGTTGTGGAATGGCTGGTTCTTTTGGTTATGAAAAAGAACATTATAAGGTTTCTATGCAAGTTGGTGAAGATACTTTGTTTCCTAAAGTTAGAAATTGTAGTGCAGAAACAGAAATTGCTGCAGCAGGTACAAGTTGTAGACATCAAATTTTTGATGGAACCAAACGTATTGCAAAACACCCAATTACTTTATTAAAAGAAGCTTTGCTTTAATTTGAGTAATTTTCTTTGCTTTTAGGCCTCTTTAATAAAAGCCCATAGACAATGGAAAAATGAGCACAACCATAGTTTATCTTTTGGGTTATAGATGATGAAAGCAGATTTTTTTGCAGCAACAATTTCACTCTTTAAAGCAGAAATCTTAACCTTCTTTTTTCTAGAAAAAGGAGTAGAAATTATTATTGTTGACAAAGTAAAAACTTTACAATATATTATTGGTAGCATTACTTTAATTGTTTTTTTAGTGGCTATTTTGGTTTGGAAAATTTTGCCTAAAGAAAATACAGGTTCTGATAATCAAAAGAATAATAATGAACATAAATTCAATTTTAAAAATGCTTTTATATTAATGAAAAGTAAAAAAGTAATTTATCATTCTTTAATAATTTCTTGTGTTTATTATTGCTATAAATTAACAGGGTTTTATGTAGAAAATTTACGGAATTTCTCTTTTAAAAAAACTACTTATTTTGCAATTATTATACAATATTTAAGACAAATTACAGCTATTTTTATTGGTTGGATTACAGATAGGTATATGCCATCAAAATTAATAATTCCAAGTTTTTTTATTCTAACAATAACTTCTGTTATCTTTGGTATTGACTTCTTTAATCAACAATTCATATTTTTATCACTTACAATTTTTATAATGATAACATTTATTATTTATTCTTTAAGAGGGTTGTATTTTGCAATTATCGAAGAAACTAAAACATCTATTGAATTTACAGAAACTTTAGTCGGAATTATTTCTGTGATTGGTTTTACACCAGACATTTTTAATGGTTATATTCTTGGTAAAAATGCGACGATTATCGAATATCAAAATTTATTTATAACTTTTACAATTATTCCCATTATAGGTTTATTACCAGCTTTAGGGTTAAAAAAATCAATAAAAAATGAGTAAGAAAAACAAATATATAGCTGATGAAAATCGCTATGAAAAAATGAATTACAGAAGAACAGGTAACAGTGGTTTATTATTACCTGAACTCTCTTTAGGATTATGGCATAATTTTGGAGAAAATGACGATTTTAAAAATGCTAGAAACCTATTAAAATGTGCTTTTGATAATGGTATTACTCATTTTGATTTAGCAAATAATTACGGGCCTCCTGCTGGTTCTGCAGAAAAAAACTTTGGTAAAATAGTAAAGAAAGATTTTAAATCTTACAGAGATGAATTAATTATCTCATCTAAAGCTGGTTACGGAATGTGGCCTGGTCCTTATGGTGATTGGGGATCTAAAAAGTTTCTAGTGGCGAGTTTAGATCAAAGTTTACAACGAATGGGATTAGATTATGTAGATATTTTTTATCATCATAGACCAGATGAAAACACTCCTTTAGAAGAAACTATGGGTGCACTAGATTTAATAGTAAAACAAGGCAAAGCTTTGTATGTTGGTTTATCTAATTACAGACCAGAAAGAGCTGCTGAAGCTTTTAAAATTCTTAAAGATTTAGGAACTCCGTGTTTAATTCATCAACCAAGATATAGTTTATTTGATAGATGGATAGAAGATGGATTGTTAGATTTATTAGGCAATTCTGGTGTAGGCGCAATTTGTTTTTCGCCTTTAGCACAAGGCATGTTAACCAATAAATACATTAATGGTTTACCAAAAGATTCTAGAGCCGTAAAAGAAAGCCCATTTTTAAATACACAAACTGTTTTAGAAATGTTGCCGAAAATTAAAGCATTAAATGAAATTGCCGAACAAAGAAATCAAAATTTAGCACAAATGGCAATATCTTGGATTTTAAAAGATGATAGAATTACATCTGTTTTAATTGGTGCTAGCAAAACATCACAAATTTTAGATAGTGTAAAAGCTATAGAAAATACCACTTTTTCTGATGAAGAATTGGCAAATATTAATGCTGTTTTGTAGGTTTATGAATATTGTTACTGATAGAATCCTCTAATTTATTACCAAGAATTATAGCATTGTTAAAAACTAAAACTAAATGGTTTCAATCCATCAAAAAACATAAACACTTAATTTTAAGCTAATTATCGTTTTTTTATTATTTTTTTCTTATATTTGTTTAATATTTAACCAGAAAAAATAAACAAAATGAAAGAAATACATATAATTATTAAAAATGCAATTTTAACAACGGTACTTATTGGAGGCTTATTCTTCTTATCAAAACTATTAGGTCTTCATGAAAATCCTTATTTAAGATTTTTAAATTTATTGTTTGTTGTTTACGGAATTCGAAGAGCTGTAAAAACTAATATCGAAATTAATAAAGAGACAAATTATATTACTAATTTAGGTTTAGGACTGCAAACATCAGCTTTAGCTATACTATTTTCTATAATTGGAGTTGTGGTTTATATCGAATTTATAGATCCAGAATTTTTATTAGTTATGGAAAATTCCTTTTTAATTGGTGGTAATTTATCTGTTGCAGAAATTTTTATCACTTTATTTATAGAAGGTATGGCTTCTACTTTTGTTGGTTCTTTTATAGTAATGATGTTTTATAAAAATCACGATAAAGTTATGGCTACTGCACAAACTTCGGCTGTATAGAATTGCCTAAAACTATATATTATAAAATTAAAAAGAGAAGCTTTCGCTTAGTCATGGTCGGAAGATTTTTCTTCCGACTTTTTTGTTTTATAAAACACAATAAATTTTTAGTCAAGAAACTAAAAATCAACTATTTAACTTGTTTGTTTGATAATATTTCCGTATCTTTTTGTCTGATAATCAGCTATTTATG
>NZ_JAHKQL010000016.1 GCF_018861005.1 Polaribacter vadi | reverse complement strand
GTATTTTCTGTACCATCAATTTCAAAAACATTATCACTATCAATACCCATTGCTACATAAGCATTAGTAATTGTTCCTGAATAAGCTTGATCAATATCGATTGCATCATCAATTTGATTATAAATTAAAATATTAGTTACATCTACATTTCCTCCAAATAATTCAATTCCATCATCATTATTAGATATAATTTCAATATTTTCTATAATTGTTCCATTACCAACTCCACCTAATGTAAGTCCGTTAATTTCATTTCCTGCAGCAACTGTTGCTCCTCCATGACGAATTGAAATATATTTTAAAACTCCTGAGTTGTCATCAGTTTTGTTACCTCCATATACAGCCCAATCATTTCCTGCTCCAATACCTTCTATTGTTGCTGTACCATCGTTTGCACCAACTACATTGTCTCCTAATAAAATAAGACCACCCCATTGACCTCTTAAATCTAAACTAAATGAAGAAGAAAAATAAGTTCCTGCTGCTACATCTGAAGCTTCTAAAGGATCTATAGACGTTGTAAAAATAATAGGCAACTTCGCAGTACCTTCTGCCATAAGTTTTCCTCCTTTTGCAACTACTAATGCAGATGCATTTGAAGGATCTGCTTTTGCAACAGCTTTTATTACTGTACCTGGCTCAATAGTTAATGTTACACCATTATCTACTACTACTTTTCCATCTATAGTAACATCTCCAGACCAATTGGTGTCTGATGTTAATACTTGAACTTGGCTAAATGCCATTGTGCTTAAAAATAAAGCACCTAAAAGTAAAATTTTTTTCATAATTTAAGAATAATATATTGATTATATTTTGAGGCAAAATTAACTTACAAGTAGAAACCTTGTGTTAACTGTTGGTTAAGCATTTGTATAAAAACTTTACTTTTATGTTAAATCAAAATCTTAAATAAATTTATCTTTTAAACTTTTATACTAACAGGTTTAGCAATTATATTCGCAAAATTATTGTGTGTATTATTAATTTCTTTTTTTTAACAAAACACTATATTTATCAATAATTTTAACATTAATTAAATAAAACATAATATGTCTAGTAACATCATTAAATTTATCTTTTAAAACATCAAATATTATTAATAAAATTGTTTTTTTTCTTTAAAAAAAGAACTGCTAATTTCATAACATTAAGATAACATTATCAATATGCTGTGTTTTTAACTTTGCTTTCTTAAATTTATAATATAAAATGGAAGATCCTTATATTTTAATGTTAATAGCTTTAGCTGTTTTAGCTATTGTTGATTTAGTTGTTGGTGTTAGTAACGACGCAGTAAATTTTTTAAATTCTGCAATTGGTTCTAAAGCAATATCTATTAGAAACATTATGATTATTGCTAGTGTGGGTGTTTTTTTTGGTGCAGTTTCCTCTAGTGGAATGATGGAAGTTGCTCGTAAAGGAATATTTAACCCTAACATGTTTGTGTTTCAAGATGTAATGTACATCTTTATGGCTGTTATGATTACTGACATCTTATTGTTAGATGTTTTTAACTCATTAGGTATGCCAACATCTACCACAGTTTCTATTGTTTTTGAGCTTTTAGGCTCTGCTGTTGTTATTGCAATGGTTAAAATTTCACAAAATGATGCAGAAAGTGTTTCTGCCATTTGGAACTATATAAATTACAATACAGCTACAGATATTATTTTAGGAATTTTACTTTCTGTTATTGTTGCTTTTACAGTTGGTGCCATTGTACAATACTTTTCTAGAATTATTTATTCTTTTAATTTTGAAAGTAGACCTATTTACATAAACTCTCTATTTGGTGGTTTTGCAATTACTGCAATTACTTATTTTATTATTATTAAAGGTTTAAAAGGAACTCAGTTTTACGATAGTTTAAAAGGATATTTAGAAGGGAACACACTACAAATTGTTGCTGCAAGTTTTGTGATTTGGTCTGCTATATCTTATTTAATTATAAAAATATTTAAGCAAAATATTTTAGTTATTATTATTGGTGTTGGTACGTTTTCTTTAGCTATGGCTTTTGCTGGTAATGATTTAGTTAATTTTATTGGAGTACCAATTGCAGCTTTAAACTCTTATGAAGCTTGGAATATTTCTGGTGTAAGCCCAGAAGTTTTCTCTATGGGTAGTTTGGCTAAAAAAGTACCTTCTAACATTTGGCTTTTACTTTTAGCTGGTGGAATAATGGTGGTTACTTTATGGACATCTTCTAAAGCAAAATCAGTTATAGAAACTGGTATTAATTTATCTAGACAAGGAGAAGGTCATGAAAAATTTCAACCAAACAATTTATCTAGAGTTGTGGTACGTTTTGCAATGGTTTTAAATACAGGTATAAATTATTTATTTCCACAAAAAACGCAAGATTTTATTAATGCTAAGTTTGAAAAACCAGTTATAAAACTACCAAAAGATAAAACTTTTGAAATGCCAGCTTTTGATTTAGTTCGTGCTTCTGTAAACCTTATTATGGCTAGTGTTTTAATATCTATAGCAACATCTATGAAATTACCATTGTCTACAACCTATGTAACTTTTATGGTTGCAATGGGTACTTCTTTAGCTGATAGAGCTTGGGGACGTGAAAGTGCTGTATATAGAGTTGCTGGAGTTTTAAATGTTATTGGTGGTTGGTTTTTAACAGCTCTAATTGCCTTTATTGCTGCAGGTATTGTAGCATATTTTATTAATTTACATATTGCATTTATTCCTGTTTTATTGCTTTTAGTTGCTTTTTTAATCACTAAAAACTCTATGGCACATAGAAAAAGAGCAAAAGAAGTAAAAAGAAAAAACCATATAGAAAGATCTGAATTAATTACTATTAATGGTGTTATAGAAGAAAGTTCTGATCATATTTCTGGTGTTGCAGACAGAATAAATAAATTGTACACAAATGTTGTAGATGATTTAGCTAATCACGATTTAAATAAACTTCGTAAAACAGATAAACACGTAGAAAAATTAAATGAAGAAATAGATGAACTAAAAGACAACGTTTTTTATTTTATTAAATCTTTAGATGAAACTTCTGTGCAAGCAAGTAGATTTTATATATCTGTTTTAGGCTATTTACAAGATGCTGCTCAGTCTATTAGTTATATTTCTAGAGCAAGTTTTAAACACGTAAATAACAATCATAAAAACTTAAAAAAGGGTCAATTAAAAGATTTAAAAGGTATTAACAACCAACTTACAGAAATTTTAAACAATGTAAGCGACGTTTTTAAATCTAGAGAATTTGATAGTTTAAATCCTATTTTAATAGAAAAACGTGAGTTGCTAAAGAACGTCTCATTATCTGTAGAAAAACAAGTTAGTAGAATTAGAACAGATGAAACTAGCCCTAAAAACTCTACACTTTACTTTAGTATTCTTCTAGAAACCAAAGATTTAATGAAAGCTTTAATGAATCTATTAGAAATTTACGAAGAGTTTTATTTGAGTACTAAATAAAAGTTTATCATTATTTAAAAATGATTAAAACCAGAATCCTAAATTAAACAACCAATAGCGATCTCTATGATCTGGAGACCAACTGTACTTTAATTCTATAGGACCTATTAGGCTATCAAAACTATAACCTAATGCATAACCAGATTTAATGTCTTTAAAAATATCTATATCTTTAAAGACATTATTATCTAAACGTGCATAATTAGCAATAAAACTTGCATAATGCTTATCTAAAAAAGCATATCTTAAATGGAACTCTGTTTTTAAGAACGAAACATCTGAAAGCTCACCAAAATCATAACCATAAAAAGGCACAAACGTGTTAATAAAGTTTTGGTTATAACCACCTAAATAAAATTCAAAAATACCAGTTTCATTAGTATTAAAAGTAAAACCAGCTTCATTAGTATTTTGAAAAGTTATTTTATCTGATAAAGGTGTTGCAAAACCTAAAGTACCTTGTGCTTGTGCAAAACTTTTAAAATTGTTATTAAAATCGGTTGAGTTTAAATACCATTTTAAATTTAAATCAGCAAAATATCCTTTTGTTACAAAATACTTTTTATCGTAAGTATCTAACTTTAAATAGGCAAAAGCGTTGTAATATTCGCTATTATCAATATTAGTTTCATTGTTATTATTAGTTATAGTTTCTGTACTAGCTTTTAAATATTTATGCTCAACACCTAGTCCTAAAGCAAATTTTCTATCGAAAGTTGTTTGTAAGTATAGCTGATTTGTAATATCTGTGTATTTAATATTTACACTGCTAATATTAGGAAATTGAGAAATAATAGGGCCGTATTTAGAATTTGCCCTAAAGTGATTATATCTAGATTTAAAACCCACACTCAAATAAAACCCATTATCTACAAAATAGTTTAAATCATATCTTAAATTATCGCCTAAAACTAAATCTAAAGAAAGTAAATCATTACTAAAAAAAGCGTGCTTGTGACTGTAATTTACTAAAACTCCAGATTTGTATAAATCATCATAATGTGCACCTAAACTTAAAGTAGCATTCTCTATAGATTCTTTTATAATAAAGTTTAAATGATAAGAATTATCCCTCTGCTTTATTAAAGCATAATCTATTCTATCATAGTTTTTAGTGGCAGATAATAGACCTATTCTTTTGGTAATTTCTTGCCTAGAAATACTATCTCCTTCTCTAATATCTAACTTACCTAAAACATAGGCAATTGTATAGTTTTCTGATCTTTTTACATCAATCTTAGAAATATATTTTTTTTGAGTATCTATCTTTAAAAATGTTCTCTTTTTATTATTGATCTGTTTTGCTGCTAATTCTTTAAAAACTTCTCTAAACTTTTTAGCTTCAATTTCTCCTTTTTCAATAATTTCATCCTTTTTATCAAAATCTACAACAGTGTAATTAAATATTTCTGGATGCAAATAAACATCTAACTTTTCTTTTTCTTCTTTACTTTGATCGTACATTTGATAACTAACAATCTGATTTAAAATAGCAATTGCAGAAGTTAACTTATCTCTATCAATTAACTTACCTTCTACATCTACACCAATAACAATATCTATTCCTTTTGATTTCATAAAAGTTACAGGAAAATTATTTGCTATACCTCCATCAACTAATAATTTATCGTTTAAAACAACTGGATTTAATAAGGTTGGGAAAGAGCCACTTGCTCTTAAAGCTGCTGGTAATGAACCGCTTTCTATCATAACTCCCTTACCTGTTTCTACATCTGTAGCAATACAAAAAAATGGAATTGTTAATCTGGAGAAATCTTCTATTTCTTCTGAAGAACCAATAAGTTCGTACAATAAATTTAATACATTCTGCCCTTTAGAAATACCTTTAGGCAAACCCAATTTACCTTTAGAAACAGGTAAAGTTAACTTGGTTTTTTCGGCATTTTCTTTATCAAAAAAAGGAGAAGAACTTCGTGGTAATTTATCTCTTAATAAAGACATAAAATCGGTATTTTTTACAATTTTTTCTATTTCAATACCAGAATAACCTAAAGCATACAAACCACCTACAATAGCTCCCATACTTGTACCACCAATATAATCTAACTGTATACCTGCTGCATCTATTTCTTTTAAAACACCTATATGCGCAAAACCTTTAGCCCCACCACCACTTAAAACTAAACCAATTTTTGGCTGCTTTTGTTGCCCAAAAACAAACAAAGGAAACATTAAAATTAGAAGAAAAATTTTACTTTTCATTTTTTATTTGTTTATGAAAATATTGATGCACTTTTACAGCTCTTGCATTACCAATTGCTTCTTTTAAATCTGTCAAAGAAGCTTCTTTAACTCGTTTTGCCGACTTAAATTTACGTAATAAAGTTGTAATTGTTTGTTTACCAACATCAGGAATTTGCTCTAACTCACTTTGTATGGCACTTTTACTACGCTTGTTTCTGTGAAATGTAATACCAAATCTATGTGCTTCGTTTCTTAAATATTGTGTAATCTTTAAAGTTTCTGACTTTTTATCTAAATACAAAGGTATAGGATCATCTGGATAATAGATTTCTTCTAAACGTTTTGCAATACCAATTATTGCAATTTTACCTCGTAAACCTAAAATATCTAAACTTTTTAATGCTGATGATAATTGCCCTTTACCACCATCAATAATTATTAATTGAGGTAAAGATTGGCCTTCAAAAAGTAGGCGTTTGTATCTTCTATACACTACTTCTTCCATAGACGCAAAATCATCTGGACCTTCTACAGTTTTAATGTTATAATGTCTGTAATCTTTTTTACTTGGCTTACCATCTTTAAAAACTACACAAGCTGCAACTGGGTTTGTACCTTGAATGTTAGAGTTATCAAAACACTCTATATGCCTTGGTTCTTCTTTTAAACGCAAATCTTTTTTCATTTGCGCCATAATTCGTTTTACATGCCTGTCTGGATCTACAATTTTTATTTGCTTAAACTGCTCTTGTCTGTAATACTTTGCATTTCTTTCAGAGAGTTCTACAATTCGTTTTTTATCACCTAATTTAGGAATGGTTACTTTTATATTCTCGCCAATATCAACTTTAAAAGGCACATAAATTTCTGGCGATTGCGAATCGAAACGTTGCCTAATTTCTACAATAAAAAGTTCTAGTAATTCTTTGTCTGTTTCATCTAACTTTTTCTTTATTTCTGTAGTGTGCGATTGAATAATAGATCCATTAGAAATTTTTAAGAAATTTGCATAACCATGTGTTTCATCAGAAATAATAGTAAACACGTCTACATTATTAATAGACGGATTTATAATGGTAGATTTTGCTTGATAATTACCTAATAAATCTAATTTTTCTTTAATTTTTTGCGCTTCTTCAAACTCCATTTTTGTTGCAAAATCCATCATCATTTTATTAAATTTCTCTAAACTTTCTTTAAAGTTTCCTTTAATAATATTTCGAATTTCTTTGATAGATTCGTTGTAATGTGCTTCAGTTTCTAAAGCTTCACAAGGCCCTTTACAGTTTTTTAAATGATATTCTAAACAGACTTTATATTTGCCTTCGCTAATATTTTGCGGACTTAAATCGTAATTGCAGGTTCTTAATTGGTAGAGTTCTTTAATTAAATCTAACAAAACCCTTACTGTTCTTACAGAAGTATAAGGTCCAAAATATTCTGAGCCATCTTTAATAACTCTTCTTGTCATAAAAATTCTCGGAAAACGTTCTTTTTTAATACACAACCAAGGATAACTTTTATCGTCTTTTAAAAGCACATTGTAACGTGGTTTGTATTTTTTAATAAGGTTATTTTCTAATAATAACGCGTCTGTTTCTGTATTTACAACAATGTGTTTTATACGAACTATTTTTTTTACTAAAACACGAGTTTTACCATTTTCATGTGTTTTTGTAAAATAAGAAGCAACTCTTTTTTTTAAGTTTTTAGCTTTACCAACATATATAATTACATCCTCTTTATCAAAATATTGATAAACTCCTGGTGAATTTGGTAAGGTTTTTATTTGAAGTTCTAAAGAAGTTGGCATTCTCAAAAATATTTTTTTTGTATGATTTTAGTTAATCTAATTGCTTGTCTAATGCCGATAAAAAATCAGATTTTGTATTATCTACAACTTGCCAACCATATATGGCTGATAACTGATAAATCTTAGAAATTTCTTCGAAAAAACGTGTTTTTGCATCTTTTTTTAAGTCAGTTAAACCAATGGTTTCTTTAATTTTATCGATACTTTTTTCGTTAATTTTATTCAACTCTTCTTTAGAGAATGTGTTAAATTGACTCTGTTTTAAATCGAAATACTTTACATCTGGTGCAATAGAAATGGTTTCTTTAGGTATTTTATTAATGATGACTTTTTTACCAACAGAATCTATTTGTATTTCTAATTTAGATAAATCATACCCAACCTCAACATTAGCGTTTACTGTAACAATTGCTTCTTTATCAAAAGAAACATAATCATAAAAATATTTTTTTGAATCTTTAAAATTGTAAACTTCAGAGAAACTAGCACTTGAAACAACCAGCTTACTCATGTTTTTAATGGAGTTTAAAACAACTTTTATTTCTTCTTTTTGCTGATGTTTATTGTCTTTTTGATACCAAAATTTGGCAATAAAAAAACCAATAAAAAAAATGAGAATATATCTTGAAATCTTCATACTTATGCAAGTTAGAAATTTAACTCTAAACCCAACACAAGTTAGTAAAAAATACGATAGTTTATTTTAAGAAATTTTAAAGTTCTGAAAAAGTTTCTGTTATTTTCTTGTCAGATTTTTTGTCTTCTTTAGGAAAAGCTTGTTTGCTAAAAATAAAAAGAATTGCTACACCAATGGTTATGTAAGAGTCTGCAGGGTTAAATATATATTGAAAAAAAGTAAATAAATCTCCACCTACAAACGGAATCCATTCTGGTAAATTACCAGACCAAATAGGAAAATAAAACATATCTACTACTTTACCATAAAACAGCTCTCCATAAGGTTTGTCTGCAAAAAGCGTGGCTACTTTATGCTCTGAAGAATCAAAAATAACTCCGTAAAAAATTGAATCTATAATATTACCAACAGCACCAGAAAAAATTAAAGAAATACCAATAATTACTGCATTGTGTACTTTACGTTTTATATTACCTGCCAACCAATAAATAATGGCGCCAACTGCAACAATTCTAAAAAGAGTTAAAAACAACTTACCAGCTTTACCACCAAATTCAAAACCCATTGCCATTCCGTTATTTTCTACAAAATGAATTTTAAACCAACTAAAAACCTCAAAACCATCACCTAAAATATAGTTTGTTTTAATGTATATTTTTATAACTTGATCTAAAATAATTGCTATTAAAATAGTAAGAATTGCAATGTTCTTTTTTGACATTTTTTTAATTTTGAAGTCACAAAAATAAGAATATTATTGTGTTTAATTACTTGATAGATAAATATTAGCTTTTATAGAGTTTATTGAGAGTTTTTTATTTGAATTTTCTAACTCTCTTTTATGTTTTTCTTCATAAAAATCATCATCAATTTTAATTTTACCATTTTTAGAAACTAAGTCTAAATTTGTGCCTTTTACAGATGCATATACATTACCAGAATACAGTTTTAAGATTGTATTTACCTGTATTTTATTTAGTTTTACAATTCCGTTTTCTATATAAATAGCCAATTCATTTTTAAGGTTTTTTGCTTCTAAATCTACATTTTCTCCAAAAACGAATACTTTTTTTCCTTTCGGAATTTTTACAATAACATTGGCTCTTTGTAGTCTTTTGGTAATAAATTTTCTAAACACAACTTCTCTTGTTTGTGTACCTTCGAACGCAAATTTTATGTTTACTTCTTTGCTTTTTTCATCAATAATAATCAATTGATCATCGTAACTTTCTGCATACAAATACACTTCTACAAAGTTAGAGTTTGAGTTTTCTAACACCAAATTATCTAAACCTGATGTAAAAATATTAACCTCATTTGCAAATGTTTGAAATTGCTTAGACACTTTTTTTTGAGCAAAAAGAACCACTGAATTCATTAAAAAAAATAAAACAAACTTATACTTCATTGTTCTTATTACTGAATAATTATTTTCTTTGTAAAAGTACTATTATCTTTCTCAACAACAACCACATAAACTCCTTTATAAAAATCATTTACAGCAACTTTATCTTGATTTTTGTTTAACTTTTTAAGTAATATTAATTTGCCATTTATATCATAAACCTTGATTAAACTTGGTACAGAATTCAAATTTTGAATCTTAATTTCATCATCTAAAACATATAAACCAATTTTATTAAAAACAGGATTTAATATACTTAGTACTTCTGATGATGTATGTAAAAAAAATCGGCCAGAACCGTTTAAAGATTCAGTTGTTGTTACTTGATAAGTACTGTTTTCATCATGTAAAAGTGTAAATGTGTCCAACTGTTTATCCTCTAAATAAACGTTTAAATCTGCAGGTATATTTTTGGTATTTACACTAATTTCTAAATCGGAATTTTTATCAGCAAAAATACCTACAGGAATAATTGTAGAAAAATCTGTTGGTATAGATTGTATGGCTAGTTTTTTATCATTATCGCCAGTGATAAGTTGTGTATAAACTTCAAAATTTGATGAGCTATCTGCATATAAAGAACTGTCATAACCATTATCAAAATTAGTTGTAGCAGAAGCTATGTAAAAAATATCTGTGTATTTTTCTTGCGTTCCGTTTTTACAAAAAAGTCTTATTTCTGGTCTCGATTGCTGCTTTAAAAAAGTTTCTGATTGATGTTTTTGTAAATTTTCTGTAAAAGTTGCAGAACCTCCTTCTGAATTAGAAATCACAAAAAATGCTTGACCTGGAGCTAAATTTACAGCAGAAGAAGCTTGGTTTTTGGTTTCATAATCGCTTCCATTCCAAACATAAATGGTCTTTTCTTCTAAAACAGTTTCATTTTCGTTTAAAAAGTTATTTGAAAAATCGGCAGTTTCATTTATTGCTAAATATGATGGAAATGGGTTTCCTAATAAATTGTAAGAAGTTGCTGAGCCTTTATCAATAGTAACATTTACAGTTTCTGTTGCTACATCACCCAAAAAGATATAATTTCCTGCAGTGGTTCTTTTTATAGAAAAACCTTTACCCACAGTAAAATTTTCTGAATCATTTACCTGCATATATTCCCAATTACCAGAATCATTATTATAAGTTCCAATAGCTCTAGAGTTTGGATTCACTGAACTAGATTGAATGGAGTTTTCAGCAACCCAATCATTATCATACACATCATTTAATAAAGGCGCACTTTTTAAATGCCAATTATTAGAAGCATACCTATTATAAGTAATTTTTCCTGTGGATGTTCCTTTAACTATTAAACTTCCTGAGGTTGCTAAAGTTGAGTTTATGGTAAACGCCCCTTGATTTGTACAATTCTCTTCGATTGTTAAGGCTCCAGATTCTGTAATTAATAAATTCGCATTTTCATCAATAGAAATATTTGCTACAGAAACAGTTGTGTTAATAATTGGATGATTTGAAGTTGTAGGTATTTTAACATCAACAGCATTTGTTGGTAAACCATTAGACCAATTATTTACATTTGTAAAGTCTGAATCTATAGTACCCAACCAAGTTGTTAAATCATTACCTTTAAATTGACCAGTATAAAAACCTCTACCAAAAGTACTTGCTAAAATGGTATTATCTGCAGTTCTTAAACTAAAAGAAGTAACCACAACATTAGACATGCCATTGTAAGATTGTTGCCAATTTGGTGATGGATCTTTAAAGTTTGAAGTATTCCAAACACCTAATTCTGAACCCACAATAACCTCATCATTATTTAAAGGATTCATTAAAATGCAGCGTACATTTATATCAGGAAAATTACCTTCTTTATTTGCCCAAGTTGTTCCTCCATTATCTGTATACCAAATACTTTCTACTCCAAAATTGTAAAAAGTAACCATAATTTCATTTTCTGATACTCCAAATTCTATGGATGAAATATTCCCTAAAAATGATGATGAAGAAATGTCTGTAATTGTAGGATTTTCTGTATTTGCGTTTTCAACTTTTATCAATTTACCAGATCTTGTACCTAAAAACACTTTTGAGGATGTTGTTGTAAAGGGCGATACTTTTAGAGCAGAAATATTGGTTATTAATGGATCTGAAATATCTGTTCTTGTAGATGATGCAGTTGTTATATTTGTAAATCTTGTTAAATAACCAATTTCATTTTCAGCATCGTAACCATTTGTATATAAAACATCTAAATAATCGTCTAAAGCCATGGCATTTACAAAAGTACCAGAATCACTATCTGATGAAATTGAAACGCCAGAACCAGTATAAGGTAAATTATACCTAGTGATGTTATTGTACAAATTAGAGATAATCATATAAGAACCTTCTTTGTCTATAAAACAATGTGTACCATCTCCTCTATTAGTTTTTATTGCTGAATTTATTCCACTTGAAGCTTCATCAAAAAATAGATTTCCATTATCTTGAGTACCACCAATAATATATTCTGGATCTGTAGTTTGACTAATTGCAGCATTGTAAAACTGAATTGTATTATAATCTTTGTTTCTTTCTTCTATTGCTGATGAACTTGAGGAAGCTGCTGACAGTGAGTTGGCATAAAACACACCTCCATCACAACCTAAAACTGCAATATTTGCATCTGTTGGATGAAAAGTCCAACTCTGTTGATCTGAATGCACATAAGAAACAGTTATGCCTGGCAAACTGCCTGTTGGTGAATTCTTTGAAATTTGCTGCCAAGAAACTCCACTATCTGTAGTTCTAAATAAATTTATACCTCCTACATAAGCAATTGCATCATTTGTCGGATCTACTTCTACTACTAAATCGTAAAATGCTTGACCTCTTGTAAAATCTTCTGCAGGAATACTACTTGTTGCATCATTTGGTAAAGAAAGTACTGTTGGTGTTGTTGTAAAAGCATCATCCGTTTTTAAAAGTGATATAAAAGGAGCCACTAAATTAGACCCACTTAATGTACCAATTTCTCCCAAAACATAAACTGTGTTTGCATTTGTTTTAGAAACTGCAATTTCTGTTCTTCTGCCATTTGTAATGGTATGTTTTAATGTAAACGATGTTCCATCTGAACTGCTATAAATTCTGCCTCCACCATCTGAATAAGCGTTTCTTGTTGTACTTAACCAAAGTGTATTGTCTGTACCTAATTCAAAATCATTTGGCGCTACTGAATTGCCATTAACATCTAAAGCTAATTTAGACCAGTTAGAACCTTCATCCGTAGATTTATAAATCCCATAATTATTTAAACCAATCCAAGTACTAATAGGGTTAGAACTGTAAAAACTACCCCCAATTGCTGCAAAAACTTCAGAATCGTTTGTTGTAGCTGAATTTCCATCTTTATCTCTAACAATTATATCTGTCATAAAATAGGTTCCAGGAACATTAATGTAACTTGTTACAGAAGTTGTACCTTTTATTTGATAAACATTATTCCAAGTTGCACCACCATCAGTAGATTTCCAGATTCCATTTCCTAAGGCTTGTTGTGGGCTATACAATTCTCCTGTACCTAAATACATTATTTGCGAATTGTTAGGATCTACTGCCATACAAGTTACAGCAAGATTATCTGATATACCAACTTGAATCCAAGATGAATTTTCATCAGTAATATCATCATTTACCCAAAGACCTCCACTTACTCCACCTGCAAAAACACGTTTGTGAGTAACATCATTTGGATCGAACATTACCATACGAGTTCTACCACCAACATTATTGGGGCCTCTTTCTACCCAATTATTATCAATTGCATCTCCAGGAGTTCTTTGTAGATTTGCTCTTTTTTTCTTTAATTCTTGCTGAAGGTTATAAATATTTTCAGGGTGTGTTCTTCCTGTATGTGGGTTTATATTTAGTAAGTATTGATCTGCAAAATATGCATTTGGTGGCAAATCAGCAGATATTCTTTCTTCTTTTGAAAGATGTTTTTTTGTATTAAATGGATGGTCTTTTACTAACTTAGAATGATGTTCTTGTATTTTCTCAATTTCAAGTTTCTTAAAAAAAGAATGGTAAATTAAAAAACCTAAAACAAAGAAAATAAACAAATAGTTAATCTTTTTCATAAAATCAAAAATAAGAAAATCATCTTGTTTAATAGAAGATAAGAAGTATAGAAAAAGAAAGTCCGAATTTTAATACTAAAAATATTAAAATCCGGACTCTTTATTTTGTTTGGGCAGAAGTTTATTGCTTACGCTTTGCTTCTATACTTAAAGTAGCATGAGGCACTAATTTTAAACGCTCTTTTTGAATTAACTTACCTGTAACTCTACAAACACCATACGTACCATTTTCTATACGCATTAAAGCATTTTTAAGATCTCTTATAAATTTTTCTTGTCTTATTGCTAATTGAACGTTTGCTTCTTTACTCATTACTTCAGAACCTTCATCAAAAGATTTAAAAGATGACAGAGTATCGTCTGTACCATTGTTTGCATCATTTTTATAAGATGCTTCCAATAAAGCTAAATCTTCTTTAGCTCTAGCTATTTTTTTTTCGATTATCGCTTTAAACTCTTGTAAATCTTCTTCTGTATATTTTACCTTAACTTCTGACATAGTACTACACTTTTTCTATAAATATTTTACTTTTAATGGTGTCGAATTCAATTTCTGTTCCATTGGTTAATTTATCAACAAAAACCAATTCTTTGGTTAATGTTTCACTCATTATGTAGTCTTTATTATCTGAGATAGATTGTTGTAAGTTCTCGAATTTTAAAACAGTTAACTTAATCTTGTCTGTTACTTCTAAGCCTGTGTCTTTACGTGCGTTCTGAATTCTGTTTACCAATTCTCTAGCAACACCTTCTTTACGTAAATCTTCAGTAATAGTAACATCTAAAGCAACTGTTATAGAACCCTCATTAGCCACTAACCAACCTTCTATATCCTTAGATGATATCTCTACATCTTCGAGCCCCAAAATAATATTTTTTCCATTAATTTCAACAGAAATGTTTTTATCTTTTTCTATTTTGTTAATATCTTCTTGATTAAACCCTTTAACTGCTGCTGCAATAAAACGCATATCTTTACCAAACTTAGGCCCTAAAGTTTTAAAATTAGGCTTAATTTGTTTAATTAATATGTCTGAAGCATCTTCCATTAATTGGATTTCTTTAATATTTACTTCATGCTTAATTAAATCTGACACTGCTAAAATTTCTTCTTTTTGCTGAGGATTATCAACAGGAATCATAATTTTTTGTAATGGCTGACGCACTTTTATCTTTTCTTTAGCCCTTAATGACAACACTAAAGATGATATGGTTTGTGCATTTTCCATTTTGCGTTCTAGACTCTGATCAACAAAACTTTTATCAAATTTTGGGAATTCTGATAAATGAATACTTTCTGATGTTTCTTTACCAGTTACAGCATTTAAATCTTGGTACAACCTGTCCATAAAAAATGGCGCAATTGGCGATGCTAACTTTGCAATGGTAACCATACACGTATACAAAGTTTGGTATGCAGAAATTTTATCAGTTTGATAATCTCCTTTCCAAAAACGTCTTCTACTTAAACGTACATACCAGTTACTTAAATACTCTTGTGTAAAATCTGATATGGCTCTTGCAGCTCTTGTTGGTTCATACTCTTCATAAAATTTATCTACTTTGTTGATTAAAGTATGTAATTCTGATAAAATCCATCTGTCTAATTCTGGTCTTTCGTTTTGAGGAATATCTGCTTCATCATAAGAAAAACCATCAATATTTGTATATAAACTAAAGAAAGAATACGTGTTGTATAGTGTACCAAAAAACTTACGTTTTACTTCTTCTATACCTTCTAAATCGAATTTTAAATTATCCCAAGGATTGGCATTAGAAATCATATACCATCTTGTGGCATCTGCTCCATACTTAGACAACGTTATAAAAGGATCTACAGCATTACCTAAACGTTTAGACATTTTATGTCCGTTTTTATCTAAAACTAAACCATTAGAAACTACGTTTTTATAGGCAACAGAATCAAAAACCATAGTTGCAATTGCATGTAAAGTATAAAACCAACCACGAGTTTGGTCTACTCCTTCTGCAATAAAATCTGCTGGATAAGATTCGTTTCCATCAATTTTCTGCTTATTTTCGAACGGATAATGCCATTGTGCATAAGGCATAGAACCAGAATCGAACCAAACATCAATTAAATCTGATTCACGTTTCATGGGTTGTCCTGTAGATGAAACTAAAGTAATTTCATCAACAATATTTTTATGCAAATCTAATTTTGCATAATTTTCATCAGAATTGTTATCAACCTCAAAATCTTCGAAAATATCTTTTGCTAAAACACCAGCTTCTACAGCTTTTGCCATTTCTTGCTTTAATTCTTTAACAGAACCAATGCAAATTTCTTCTTTACCATCTTCTGTTCTCCAGATTGGTAATGGAATTCCCCAATAACGTGAACGTGATAAATTCCAGTCGTTTGCATTTGCTAACCAGTTTCCAAAACGTCCAGTACCTGTAGATTCTGGTTTCCAGTTTATGGTTTTGTTTAAAGAATGCATTTTATCTTTTACATCAGTTACTTTAATAAACCAAGAATCTAATGGATAATATAAAATTGGTTTATCTGTTCTCCAACAATTTGGATAACTATGCTTGTATTTTTCTACTTTAAAAGCCTTGTTTTCTATTTTAAGTTTGATGGCAATTTCTACATCAACCGATTTTTCTGGAGCTTCACCATCAGCATAATATTCGTTCTTTACATATTTACCTGCAAACTCAGTAACTTCTGGTCTAAATTTACCTTGTAAATCTACTAAAGGCACTAAATTATCATTGGCATCTTTTACCAACATTGGCGGAATTTCTGGACTTGCTTGTTTTGCAACCAAAGCATCATCTGCTCCAAAAGTTGGTGCTGTATGTACGATTCCTGTTCCATCTTCTGTAGTTACAAAATCTCCAGAAATTACTCTAAAAGCATCTTGAGGATTATCGTTAGGTAAAACATAATCTAACAATTGCTCGTATTTAATACCAACTAAATCTGTTCCTTTACATTCTGTACAGATTAAATATGGTATTTTTTTATCACCTTTATTATAAGCACTTAATTCTTCTACAGATTCTGCTTGAACATTGTTTTTTCCACCAAATTGTTTACCAACTAAGTTTTTAGCTAAAATAACGTGAATTGGCTCAAAAGTATATTGATTATAAGTTGCTACAACAACATAATCTATTTTTGGTCCAACTGTTAAAGCTGTGTTACTTGGCAATGTCCAAGGTGTTGTTGTCCAAGCTATAAAGTTTAAATGATCAAATTTTTGTAAAAATTCTGGCAATGTACTTTCAATTGCTTTAAACTGAGCAACAATTGTAGTGTCTGTTACGTCTTGATAAGTACCTGGTTGATTAAGCTCGTGAGAACTTAAACCTGTACCTGCTTTTGGTGAATATGGCTGAATTGTATAGCCTTTGTAAATTAATTCTTTGTTATAAATCTGTTTTAATAACCACCAAACTGACTCCATATATTTTGGTTCGTAAGTAATATATGGATCATCCATATCTACCCAATAACCCATTTTCTGAGTTAAATCGTTCCAAATATCTGTATATCGCATTACCGCTTTTCTACAAGCTGCATTATAATCTTCTACAGAAATTGTTTTACCAATATCTTCTTTGGTTATACCTAATTCTTTTTCTACACCTAATTCTATTGGTAAACCATGAGTATCCCAACCAGCTTTACGTTTTACTTGGTATCCTTTCATCGTTTTATAACGAGGAAAAATATCTTTAATAGCTCTTGCTAAAACGTGGTGTACTCCTGGAAGTCCGTTTGCAGAAGGTGGGCCTTCGAAAAACACAAATGGTTTAGCACCTTCTCTAGAAGTTACACTTTTTTCGAAAATGTTATTTTCTTGCCAATAATTTAGAATTTCTTCTGCTACTTTTGGTAAATCAAGTCCTTTATATTCAGGAAATTTCATCTGGATTTTTTTAATTTAAATTAATGGTCAGATGTAAACTTTAACTTTTAAAAGAGTTTTTATTTTGCAATATATAATCCTCTAAAAATTAAAGTTTTCGCTTACATTTTATCACTTTTCTGATAAGATTGCGAAATTAAGGATTTTCTTGATTTTAGCCATAAAAAAAGTAATTTCAATTCTTTAAAGGATTTTCTCTTGTAAATAAATAGAAACTACCTATATCTTGTTGTTGCTTTTATTTCATCAATATTCTGAATTACAAAAGATGTTCTTCTATTGGCTTGGTGCTGGTTTTCTGAACAATACACTCTGTTAAAATGAAAATCGTTGTCTACACATTTATTGGTTAATCTAGATTCTCCATAACCTTTACCAGTAATTCTATCTGGACTTATACCTCTATAAATTATATAATCTACAGTAGCATCTGCCCTTTTTTGCGACAATGATTTATTATAAAAAGAGGTACCTCTTGCATCTGTATGAGAAGTAGAAGTAACTTTTAAACTCGGATACTTATTCATAACAGCAATAATATGATCTAGTTCTCTTGCTGCATCTGGTCTTATATTCCATTTATTGTAATCGAAATAAATATCATTTATTTTAATAATAATTTCTTTGTTTAGATTGTATACAAAATCGTCTACAATTTCTAAATTTAGATCTATAATTAAAGCTTCTTTGGTTTTAAAGTTCTTAGTATCTGGCTTGTAATATTCTTTAGAACCTGTAATTACATAACTTTGATTGCAAGGTAACTCTAACGAAAATTTACCAAATTCATCTGCTTTTGTGTTTTTTATGGTATTACCATTTACATCTTTTAAAACTAAATTAGCAAAAGAAATATATTTTTGAAATTTTAAATTTCTTACAGTTCCAGTAACGATTTCATTACATTTTTCTGGTACTTGTTCTGGCATATTTTCATAAACTCTTTCAAAACTATAAATATCATCATCTCCTTTACCTCCTACTCTATTAGATGATAAATACCCTCTTTGAGTGCTTTGATTGATAGAAAAAGCAAAATCGTCTGCCTTTGAATTTATTGGAGCTTCTAAATTTACTGGAGTTTGAAATTGTTGATACACCATCTTACTTTCAAAAACATCTAAATTTCCTGCTCCTTTGTGTCCATCAGAAGAAAAATATAAAGTATTATCATCTGCAATAAAAGGAAACATTTCTCTACCTTTTGTATTTATGGTATTTCCTAAATTTCTTGGCATACCAAAGCTACCATTTGCATTTATATTTACTACATAAAGGTCTGTTGCACCTATACTTCCTGGCATATCAGACACAAAATATAAAAGCTTACCATCTTTACTAACAGAGGGATGACCCACAGAATAATTATCACTACAAAAAGGTAATTCTACAATGTTTTGCCATCTACTATTTATAAATTCTGCTTTGTAAATCTTAAGGTTAATATAACCTCTACCATCAACTTTATAATTACCGTAATTATAATTATTTCTAGTAAAATACATCACCTTATAATTTGGTGAAAAAGAAATAGAAGATTCATGAAACTTCTCATTTACCAAGTTAGAAAAGCGTTGTTTTTTTCCTTCTGAAAAAATATCAGCTTTGTTAACTTGATAAATGTCTAAAAAATTGGCTTTGTTACTTTCGTCAACATCCGTAGAAATTGCTTTTAATTTTCTTGGTGATGAAAACAATATTGTATTTTGATATTCTGTAACTCCAAAATCTGAAAAAGGTGTATTTAAATAATATAAATTCTGTAAAGTAAATCTAGATGATCCACTAAAAACGCCAACATTTCTTGGGTTGTTTTGTGAAGCAATATTTTCTTTTGATGGTCTATTTTCACTTACAAATATTTCTTGAGCTGAATCTGTTAAGTTATTATCAGAATGGTTTGCTGGGTTAGCTTCTTTGTTTGTTTTCTGATATTTTTCCATCCAATACAAAGCATCTGCATACCTGCCAATACTTTTTAAAGATTGCGAATATTTAAAAATATATTCTTGGTCTTTAATGTTATATAGCGTAAAAAGCCTAGCATAAGTTACTGCTGCTTCTTTCATTCTTAAACTTGCATAATAACTATCTGCTAACCTTTTTAAAACATATTCATTTGGGTTTCTGTCTGCTAAAATTTTATATTCTTGAATTGCATTTACGTAAGATAAGTTCTCAAAATAGCTGTCTGCTAATCTTGTTTCATTAGATTGCCCAAAAAGAGTAATTGAGCTAAGCAAAAACAAAAAAGTTAATTGTTGTAATTTTTTCATAATCATCTTTTTTTTATGCTAGAAAAATCTAGGAGATTTAATTCTATTTCTTTCTGAATTAATATTAAATAGCAAGAAAATTTCGTGACTACCTGAATTAAAATCACCTAAACTGGTAAGTGTATGATCGTAAGCATACCCAATTCTTAAATTATCTCTAGCTTTAATGTTGATTAGGGCAGATAAAGATTCGCTTAATCTATAAGACAACCCAAATTCTACTTTTTCATTAACCAATGCATTTGCAGAAAAATCGACAGATAATGGGGCACCTTGTGTTCCTTTTACCATTATTGATGGTTTTAGTTTTACATTTCTAGAAACATCAAACACATAACCTGTGTTTAAAAAATAATGTGTTTTCTCTGAACCATTTGTTACTTGATTACCTGTTTTTTCGAAATGATACGTTTCTAATAAATTAGGCATTGCAAAACCTAAATAAAATGAGTCTGTATAATAGAAAAGACCTGCTCCAATATTTGGCAAAGTTTTATTTGCACTTCTATTTAAAAATTCTGAAGTTTCTGGGTCTGTAGAATTTAAACAAGACATACAAAGATTAAAAGCAGTAACACCACCTTTTAAACCAAATGCTAATTTTGAATTATTATTAAGATCTATTGTATAAGAAATATCTGCATAAATATTTTGTTCTTGTACTGGGCCAATTTTATCTACAATAACAGATAAACCTAAACCTAGATTATTTCTTAAAGCTTTATGGGCACCTACTGTAATAGTTTGTGGTGCGCCATCTATACCCACCCATTGTGTTCTTGCTAAAAAATTTAAAGTTAAACCATCTAAAGAACCAGCATAAGCAGGGTTTATAACATTCATGTTATACACATACTGTGTGTATTGAGGATTTTGTTGCGATTTTGCAGAAACTGTACATAAAATAACTGCAATAATTAGTATAATATTTTTCATCTTTTATTGCATTATCTATTTAAATATACCCAACCTTGTATTGGTTCTTTTACATCATCATTAAAATATATGATATAATAATAGGTGGCAATTGGTAAAGGTTTATCACTATTTAAAGTAAGTCTTCCATCAGAATAACCATCCCACCAAAGTGGATTTACATTACCATTATTACTATAATCATGTACTTTATTACCCCATCTATTAAATATTTCTATTTTAAAATTTGGATAATTTAATAAGGCAGGGATCTCAAATACATCATTTGTACCATCTCCATTTGGTGTAAATGTATTGGGGATAAAATCTGAAACTGGTGGTTCTATAATACCACAATCTGAACTATCTTGATAATCTGGTATATTATCTGAGTCGCAATCTAAACTATTAGAACAATCTTGACCTTCTATATCTGAAATTAACTCTAAAGGAATTACTCCAAAAACTTCGGATGTTGTAGCATCAAAAGTCTCTTTAACACCTTCTGAGTTTACTTCTATCTCAAAAGTTATATTATTAATAGCTATTTCTTTTATTGTTGATCCAGAAACTGGAATTTTATATTCTACTTCTATCCATTTACCAGCATCTAAATCTGTTGTTTGTGCTATTGATAATAATTGATCTACAGAAAAAGCACCAGCAGAAACCGTATTTATTGTAGCTCTAATGGGCAAATCATAATCACCAGAAAAATCTCTTCTATTATCAAATAAATAAGCTTTAAATGTTATAAATTCATATACATTTATAACATAAGGATCTCTAACATTAAACACCATTTTTGCTTGACCTCCTATAGGATCAAAACCTGTTAAAAACAATAAATTATCTGGTGATTCTTCTCCACCAATTCTATCTACATAATTAATGTTTGTAGAATATACTAAGTTTACATCTGTATCATCTGTAGTATCTATACCACCATCTGCAAAGTGTATTTTTTGATATGTATTAGAAACTTGTGCTGTACAGCCTTCGCTAACATCAGAAAAGCCATCATTATCATCATCATCATCACAACTATCAGGTATACCATCAGAATCGTTATCTAAAGTATCATCAAAATTATTACATATGTCATCAGAATCTAAAACTCCATCCCCATCACTATCTCCATTTACTACTATAATAATTAGTGCTTCTTCGCAATTTGCTGGTTCTCCATTTTCACATATTTGATAGGTTACTGTAAAAACTCTAGAAGGTGTACCTGCAGGTACATTTACATTTCCATTAGCAGAAATAGTTACACCTGCTAAATTACCATCTAAAACTATTGATGGAATTACTAAAGTTGATGTTGCAGTAGCTCCATCTGAAGTATCATTTGCAAAAACGTTACCTGGTACACCACCAATTAAACCATTAATTACTGTAGATGAAAAATCGTCGTTATTTGCTACTAAATTTACTGTTAATGAAGTGAATATACTTTCTTTTATAGAAGGCTTATTATGAACTGCAAAACTTGTAGTTGATATATTTATTAAAATTAAAAAAGTGAAAATTACTTTTCTAATTATATGTTTATTATAATTCTTATACATTTTTATTTTTTTTAATAAGTTTCACTTAATAGCTATTGCTAATTAAAAAATTAGCTTTCTAGATGAATACTATAAAATTACTTTAGAAAAATCTACCAATATTATTTAGGCTTTTTTCTAAAACCTTTTAGAGTTACTATTGGAATTAATAATTAAGTGAATATTTTTTTCCATAGTCAGTTCTTGTTACAATAACAGATAATGCAGTATTGTAAGAACTAACTAGTTTAAAAAATTGTTTGTTTACTAAAAAAGAATGAAAATGTTTTCTTTCTTGGAAGAAATGCAGGTATAAATCGTATGCAATACATAGCAACGAATTATGATTTTTTTGGGGGGACATCATAATAAGATTTTTATATTATGCTATAAATATAGAAGAAGTTTTATAATAATAAAATTTTTTAACAAAAAAATTACCCTAAATACTTAATTTTTAAGAATCAGCAGTAAAAAAAATGTTAAAACCTTATTAAAACCTAAAGATCTCTTTCGCTTTTTATTTTTTCGTAAGCGTCTTGAATGCTTTGAAATTTTTCTTTTGCACCTTTTAAATGCTCTTCACCTAGATCTCTTAATTTGTCTGGATGATATTTTTTTACCATTTTTCTATAAGCTGCTTTTACATCATCATTAGAAGCAGATTTATCTATTTCTAAGATTTTATATGCATTACCAGATGCATCATAAAACATGGCCTTTATAGATTCATAATCATTTTGATTAATGTATAAATAACCTGCTATTTTTTTAATTTCATCTACTTCACTTTGTGAAACAAATTCATCTGCTTTTGCTATGCCAAAAAGAAAATGTAGCAATTGTAAACGAGAAGCGTGAGACATATGTTCTCTAATCTGAATACAAACTTGACGTGCAGAAACATCTTTTTTTACAATACCTTTAAATAACTTAAAAGCATTATTAGCACGCTCTTTACCATACATACTTAAAAATTGAGAACGCACAAAGTTTAACTCACGTTGATCTATTTTACCATCTGATTTTATAACAACAGATGCCAAAACCAATAAACTCATTTCAAAATCGCCAGATTGTGTATTAGAATTCTCTGAATTATTATTAGTTCTATCTCTATTATAATCTATCTGTTCTTGTTTAAAAACATCTGCCTCAAATCCGTCTACAAAACTTCCAATGGCAAAACCAATTGCAGCACCTATTGGACCTCCGAATGTAAAACCCAAGCCTGCACCTAACCATTTGGTAAAATTCCCCATATAAAATATATAATTTAAGCTTCAAATATAAGAAATCATCGCGATTTTTAGCTGAATATAAAATATCAATTTTATTGATATATCTATCAATACTTGTATCTGTAATGAAATTGAAATTTGTATTATTATAGTTATATTTGCAACCTAAATAATAGATTATTATGTATCCAGAAGAATTAGTAAAACCAATGCGTAATCAGTTAATTGATGCTGGTTTTGAAGCATTATATACTGCAGAAGATGTAGAAAAAGCAATGGCTAAAGAAGGCACAACTTTAGTAATGGTAAATTCAGTTTGTGGTTGTGCTGCAGGTACTGCAAGACCAGGAGCAATTGCTTCTTTAGGTGCAGAGAAAACACCTACAAACTTAACCACTGTTTTTGCTGGTGTAGAAAAAGAATCTACACAAAAAGCAAGAGAGTTTATGATTCCTTTTCCACCTTCATCACCAGCAATAGCTTTATTTAAAGATGGAAATTTAGTACATATGTTAGAGCGTCATCATATTGAAGGTCGTTCTGCACAGATGATTGCACAGAACTTGGCTGCTGCTTATGATGAGCACTGTTAAAAAATTATCTAAAATCCTTTTAAAGTAAAAGACTTTTTAAAATCCACTTTTTAAGTGGATTTTTTTATATTTAATTTCTTTTGATTAAACTTAGAAATATTAAAAAGTGATAGAAATATTTATAAATCAGTAAACAAATATGGCATTTAAACCAACTCCTTATACAAAAGAAGAACTTATTAAAAAATTGAAAACACAACACAAACTATCTCTTTTTCATGGCTGTATAATTGTTTTACTATTTATAGTAGCATTTTATAAAACCTATCAAGAAGGCTTTTCTTTTGGGTCTTTATTACCTTTATTTTTTATTCCTATGCAAGTTTTTTTCTTTTTAGATATTAAAAAATTGAAAAAACAAATTGCCTCAAAAAAATAATTATGAATCCAGAAAAAATTATAGAGAATACAATTGCATTTGTAAAAGAAGAATTAAAAGGTGCAGAAGGTGGCCATGATTGGTTTCATATAGAGCGTGTTTTTAAAAACACTTTATTAATAGCTAAAGAAGAGCAAGTAGATCTATTTGTAGTTTCTTTAGCTGCTTTATTACATGATATTGCAGATCCTAAATTTAATAATGGTAATGAAAAGTTAGGCCCTAAAAAGGCAAGAGATTTTTTAATTGCTCAAAAAGTATCTAAAGAAATAGGCATACATGTTGTAAATATTATTAAACATCTTTCTTTTAAAAATTCTTTGGATAAAGATGGGAAAAAATTTACATCTAAAGAACTAGAGGTTGTACAAGATGCAGATCGTTTAGATGCTATTGGTGCTATTGGTATTGCTCGTTGTTTTAATTATGGTGGTTTTAAAAACAGGGCTTTGTATGACCCTGAAGTTTTACCCAATTTAAACATGACCAAAGAAGAATATAAAAGTTCTAAATCGCCTACTATAAATCACTTTTACGAAAAACTATTTTTATTAAAAGATAAAATGAATACTGAAACTGGTAAAAAAATTGCAGAAAGTAGACATCAATTTATGGAACTTTATTTAAAACAATTTTATGATGAGTGGAATGGTAAACTTTAAAATTACCTTTTAAAAAGGTGATATAAACAAAAACTCCTTAACAAATACAATAATTTGTTAAGGAGTTTTTTTGTGTTTAAATTTTGAGGTATGTTATTTAATATTGAGTCTATTGTATTAAATCTTTTAACTCACTCCTATATACAGATGCACTTTTACCTGTAAACTCTTTAAATAATTTATTAAAATGAGAAAAATTATTAAAACCGCACTCAAAACTAATTTCTGCAATATTCATATTGCTTTCTGCTAATAATTTTGTTGCATGTACAACTCTATATTCATTTACTAATTTAGTAAAAGTTTTACCTGTAGATTTTTTAAAATATCTACAAAAAGCGGGCACAGTCATACTCACTAACTCAGAAACTTCATCTAAACTAATATGATCTTTAAAATTCTCGTTAATATGTTTATATATAACCTCTATCTTATTACTATCTTGATGGGCACTTTCAAAAGCAAATCCGTTTGCATTTAACAACGTATAATCGTCTGTTGTAGCTAAATCATATAATATTTCTATAAAAGATGTTATTCTATGTGGGCCTTCTAATTCCACCAATCTTTCTATTTTAGCTCCAATTCTTTGCTTAATTTCTATATTAAAACGAATTCCTTTTTTAGCTCGCTCAAAAAGAGCATCTATAGCTGCCATTTCTGGAATTTTAAAAAATTGTTTTCCTAAAAAATCTGGTAAAAACTGAATTAATGTTTCTGAACCATTGGTTGTTAAACGATCTAAATAACCAATATGAGGTAAATTAGAACCTATTAATACCAATTGACTATTGTTAAAATAACTGATATGATTACCAATATGCCTTTTTCCCTTACCTTTATTAACGTACACCAATTCTATTTCTGGATGAAAATGCCAAAAAGGTCTGTTTGTTTTTAAAAACTCTACGTGCTTTTTTAATAAAAAAGAACTTCCAAAATTGGGGGTGATTTTTTCTAGAGTTGGTTTTTTCTGTATCATGGTGCAAAAATACGACATAGAAATAATACTATCTATATAAAATTATCATCTTTATATTCTAAATTAACCCTGCTAAAACACAAGCCCCCTCAAAGTGTTAATTTAGCACATAAATTAACCAATTCTGTTGTTTTTAAACCTTCTTTTCATGTATAACTTTGCAGTGTGCTAATAAAGTATTGATAAATAAAAAGCACACTTTATATTAAACAATTGATATAAAGTTTTTTACAAATAAATTTATCAATTTAGAAAAAAGTATATAAATAAAGAGTAATGAATATAATTAAAAAAACAGTATTAGTAGCAAGTTTAATGTTAGGTACATTTACAAACTATGCAAACAACACAACATCAGAAAACACATTAGATGCTAGCAAAGTAAAAGTAGTTTTTAATGAAGTAAAAAAAGGACAAAAACTAACTATTAAAAATATTAATGGTACTGTACTTTATTCTGAGAATGTTGCTCAAGCTGGTAAATTTATAAAAACTTTTGATTTTTCTTTACTTAAAGATGGTAACTATACTTTAGAATTAGAAAAAGATTTTCAAATTATAGTTAAGTCTTTAAAAATAGAAGATAATAAAGTAATTTTTGCTGAAGACACTAAAAAGGTAATATTAAAACCTGTAATAAGAAAAAAAGAAAACTTAATAATGATTACCAAAATTGCTTTTGATAACCAACCATTAGAAGTTGATCTTTATTACAATAATGAAATTATTTTATCTGAAACTTTAGAAGGAGAAGAAATTTTAAACAGAGTATATAAATTAGATATTAATGAAAAAGGTGACTATAAAGTTGTGGTAAAAAACAATGGTAGAAATTATAGTAATGAGTTTAAAATATAATAAAGTATTGTTTATAGTTAATTAATAGATTTTTATGTTTAAATCTATAAAACGAGTCTTAACAGACTCGTTTTTTTTTGCTCTAATTTTAAATATTGGTGAAAATTGATTTTTAGGAAGTATGTAAAATTGCTCTAAATATATACTAAATTAACACGCTAAATATTACCTTAATACATAACAGTTAAAATAACACATAAAGTTGCCAATTGTGTTGTTTTCAGAACATAACTTCTAACATACCTTTGCAGCATAAATCTTAAAGAGATTATATTATGATAACGATTAAAAGACAAGTATTAGTAGTGGTTTTTATGTTAGCAACTTTATTAAATTATGCTAACAATACAGATAGTAAAAATGTATTAAACACTAAAAATGTAAAAGTTGTTTTTAACGAGGTTAAGAAAGGACAACAGTTAACTATAAAAGATATTGATGGAGTTATACTTTATACTGAAAATGTAGACAAAGAAGGTAAACTTATTAAAACATTCGATTTCTCTCAGCTTTTAGATGGTAGTTATACTTTAGAATTAGAAAAAGATTTTCAAATTGTTGTAAAATCAATAAAAATTGAAGCAGGAAAAGTATTTTTAAATGATGCTTCTGAAAAAGTAATTTTAAAACCAGTGGTTAGAAATGAAGATAATTTATTAATGATTACAAAAATTGCTTTCGATAATGAACCTTTAGATGTTGCTTTATATTATAACAATGAAATCATTTATTCTGATACTATAGAAGGAGATACTATTTTAAACAGAGTTTATAAATTAGACGAAGAACTTAAAGGTAATTACAAAGTTGTTATACAAAACAATGGTAGAAGTTACAGTAACGAATTTAAAATATAAAAGATAGTTTTTAGTTAATTATCAGATTTAGAAATAAATCTAGAAAACGAACCTTAATTGGTTCGTTTTTTTTTGCGTTAAAAACTAAATTTAGAATAAATCACACTTTTTGAAAAGTATATAAAATTAGTATAAATATATACTATATTAACTCTATAAAAATTTAGTGTATTTTAACTTGATAATATAGAATATAAATGTGCCAATTATGTTGTTTTATAAACTAAAGTTCTGCTATAACTTTGCAGTATAAATCTTAAAAAATTTATATTATGAAAACAATTAAAAAAACAGTATTAGTAGTAGTTTTTATGTTCGGAACATTAGTAAACTACGCCAACAATTCAGAATTGAAAAATGTATTAAATGCTAACAAAACAAAAGTAGTATTTAAAGGAGCAAAGAAAGGACAACAATTAACAATAAAAGATGAAAACGGAGTTGTTCTTCATTTCGAAAATATAAACAAAGCAGGTAATCTTGTAAAGTTTTTTAATTTCTCTAAATTAAATGATGGTAATTATACTTTAGAATTAGAAAAGGATTTTGAAATTGTAATTAAAACATTAACTGTAAAAGGTGATTCTGTAACATTTAATGAAGATTCTAAGAAAGTAATTTTTAAGCCAGTTATTAGAAACAAAGAAAACAAATTAATGATTTCTAAAATTGCTTTTGATAAAAAACCATCAGAAATTTATATCTATTTTAATGATGAGATTATTTTTTCAGAAACTGTAAAAGGTGACGACATTCTAAATAGAGTTTACAGTTTAGACCAAGATGTAAAAGGAAGTTATACTGTTGTTTTACGCAATAATGGTAGAAGCTTTAGCAACGATTTTGAAATTTAAAAAAGTTTAACCCAATTAAGATTTAAATCTAAAAAGAAAACGAGCCTTAATAGGCTCGTTTTTTTATTTATTAATGTTTTTAATTACCTGGAAAATCTGGTCTTCTTTTTTCTAAAAAAGCTGTTGTTCCTTCACTAAAATCATCTGTACCAAAACAAGCTCCAAAACCTTTAACTTCTACATCAAAACCATTTACACCATCTTTAAAACTAGCATTTACAGCTTTTATTGCAGTAGCAATAGCCACAGATGAATTACGCATAATTTTACCTGCCAATTTTTCTGCTAAAGGCAATAAATCTTCTTGTTCTGTTACATGGTTTACCAAACCAAAACTTTTAGCTTCGTCTGCAGAAATCATTCCAGCAGTCATAATCATTTCCATTGCTTTACCTTTACCAACTAATTGTGGCAAACGTTGTGTGCCTCCATAACCAGGTATTACACCTAAAGAAACTTCTGGCAATCCCATTTTTGCATTGTTAGATGCTACTCTAAAATGGCAAGACATTGCTAATTCTAAACCACCACCTAAAGCAAAACCATTTACAGCAGCAATTACAGGGATAGATAAATTTTCTACTAAATCAAACAAAATTTCTTGGCCTTTTTTTGCTAAAGATTGGCCTTCATCAATAGAAAAATGAGCAAATTCAGAAATATCTGCACCAGCAACAAATGCTTTTTCTCCAGAACCTGTTAATATTATTACTTTAACAACTTCATCTTCTTCTAAAAGTTTAAAAGCATTACTTAATTCAGTAATAGTTTCTTTATTTAAAGCATTTAATTTTTTAGGTCTGTTGATCGTTATTTGTGCTAAAGCATCACTTTTTTCTACTAATATGTTATTAAATTTCATTTTTTATAATTTTAAATTCATGTTTTTTACTGATAAAAACAGCATAAAACATAAAACGTAATGTTCTATTCTTTTGGTAAAACTACAGTAAAAACAGTACCTATTCCTTCTTTAGAACTAAAAGAAATAATACCATCATAAGCCTCTATAATATTTTTTATCATTGGTAAACCTAAGCCCATTCCACTAGATTTTGTCGTAAATTTTGGTTCAAAGATTAAATCTTTTACTTCTTTAGATATTCCTTTACCATTATCAGAAACTGTAATTTTTATATTATTTTTTTCTGATACAACTTTAACATCAATTACAGGGTTTTCTTCTTTTTCTGTTGCTTGTAATGCATTTTTTACCAGATTTGTTACAATTCTAATCAATTGTGTTTTATCTAAAGTTGCAAATAGCTCTGCAGACTCTGTTGTGTAAGAAATAAAATCTTCATTAAAAATATCTAACGCTAATTTTACCACACTAATTACATCTATTTTTTCTCTTTTTTGGGTTGGCATTTTTGCAAAATCTGAAAAAGCAGAAGCAATAGAACTCATAACATCTATTTGCTGAATTAAAGTTTGACTATATTCTGCCAACTTTTCTTTAATTTTTTCATCCTCAGGATTAAATTTACGCTCAAAACTTTGTACTGTTAAACGCATTGGTGTTAGCGGATTTTTAATTTCATGCGCCACTTGTTTTGCCATTTCTCGCCAAGCTTGCTCACGTTCGCTTTTCGCTAATTTAACAGCACTTTCTTCTAGCTGATCTATCATACTATTGTAGGCTTCTACTAGAATTTCAATTTCAGAACTTGCAGAATTTAGCATAATTTTTTCATTACGCTCGTTAATTCTAGTTTGTTGCATTTTATCAGAAATTGTTTTTATAGAGCGTGTAATATAACTCGATAAAAAATACGCCATTGCAATTGCAATAAATAGCATTAACAAATACACTAAACCTAATCTAGAAATAAATTCTTTTAGCTCATGCTCTACTTCTGAATTGTCTTGCGTAAACTGTAGCTCTAAAATACCAATTCGTTTAAATTTAGGATCGTTTATATAGGTGTAAGAAGTTTGGTAACCCATTCCATTTTTTACAACCGGAATTAAAATTCTGTGATTAGAATTTTGTGCCAAATCATTTAAAATATCATAAGGCAAAGGCTCTATTTCTGTAGTTTCGAAAGCATTTGTTTTAGATGACACTAATAAGTTACCATGTAAATCAAAAATTGAAATATTTAATTTATTGATTGATGATATTTCATAAATACGTTCTTGAAATATTTTTGATAAATTATCTGTCTTTACAGGATATGTAGTTTTTATATTTAACTCTAAATCTATTGTTAATCTTGTGGTAGCTTCTTTACGCTCAAAACGCTGAATATTATAATCTTTAGTTTGCTCATCATATTGATAAACAGTAACCACTAAAATTAATATTGATGCTAAAATCACCAACACAATCATAGATAAAAAGATACGTATTCGTAAGGATATTTTTTTAAAGTTAACCAATTTTTAATCTAATTTAATACGTTTCGTTTTCATGGTTAAGGCATCATCAAATTCGCCATCATTATCCCAATCAAAATTGCTTTTACCAATAAAACCTTCATTGGTTTTTGTAATGTGATAACTTATTTTCATATTCCTACCAACATAAAAAAACTCTACAAAAAGAGAATCATTTTCTACATGCCATTTTCCTTCAGAATCAGAAATTCTTTTATTTTCTTTATTGATAAACCAAGCGTTAAAAGTACCATCTGCATTGTATTTAGACTGGGCAATTAACTCAGGGTTATTATCAAATTTATCTTCAAAAACTTCAAGAGAATCAGATTTTTCATAAGTTGGCATTTCTATTTTTAAATATGTAGTTTGCCAAGAATCTATCATATATTCTTGTAAAGTTTTTTCTTTTGTACAAGCAACAATAAGTATTCCAAAACAGCTAATAAAGAAAATATATTTTAATTTCATTTTTTTAGTGATTTAAGATTTACAAGATAAGTAAATAATAAAGCGTCTACAAAAGAGATGCTAAGAATTAGCAAGTGGCAAAAACTGATTTCTAAACTTAATAATTAACGGAATTCCTCTGGCTAAAATCCAAAGTGTAAAAGCAATCCAAATGGCAATTAACTTGTAATCTAACCAATCAAAAAATAGTAAGGTTGGTATAAAAACCAATCCAGTAGATAGAATTAATACGTTTCGCAAATACTTCATAAAACCCATACCTTTAAACATACCATCAAAAATAAAAGTAATCGCATTTATAGGTTGAGTAATAATAACGATCCAAAAAACTTGATAAAACTTTTCTAAAACCAAAGTTTCTTTTGTAAATATTGTGCCAATTGCATTGTAAAAAAGAAAACCAACAATTGCAATTATAACACCAGTAAACAAACCATATTTGGTTAATTTATTACTTAAAATTATTAGCTTTTTATATTCTTTTGCACCTAATAATTTACCCGCCAAAATATTACCTGCACTAGAATAACCATCTACCATAAAAGCGCCCAACAACCAAATATTTAAACAAATTGTATATGCAGCAATATAAGCAGCTCCATAATCTGTAGCATAAGAAGTAGCAAAATATAAAGCTGTATTTAATGCAATGGTTCTAATAAAAAGATTACCAATCATCCCTAATAATTTTGGTATTTCTGGATGTAATGGAAAGCTAATTTTTAATGATATATCTGTTTTTTTTATCAACAGAATTAAAGCTATTATGGCCATTGTAAATTGTGCAATTACACTTGCATAAGCAGCACCTTCAATATACATTGCTGGTATGTAACCATCAACTCCATAAACAAAAACATAGTCTAAGACAATATTAAGCAAGGCTCCAATTATGGCAATTATCATTGGATAATAAGTGTTTTGTAAACCCCTAAAAACTCCGAAAATGGCAAATACAAAAAGTGAAAATGGAAAACCAAAAATTCTAATTTTAAAATAAGCAATACAGTATTCTAAAACACTACCAGATGCATTATAAAACTGAAAAATCTGTTTTGCAAACGGATAAGAAATTGCCAAAACTAAAAAACTACCACCAACAACAATTGCAATAGCTTGTGCAGGTAACGATTTAATTTCGTCTATTTTATTTGCACCCACATATTGAGAAACAATAGAAGAAATTGCACTTCTTATTTGTCCAAAAACCCAAATTAACATAGAAATAAATGCGCCAACAATACCAACTGCTGCCAAACTTTCTGTTGCATTTTCGTTTATATTACCAATAATAGCAGTGTCTGTTATAGACAATAAAGGTTCTGCAATACCAGCAATTAAAGCAGGGATTGCTAATTTATTAATGTGCTTAAAACTGATGTCATTTTTCAATGAATTCTCTTTTTTACAAAGGTAAGTATCTTAACAAGCTCAACAATTATTACTTTATTAAAAAATAGTAACTTTGCAACTTAAATTTCACCTACTATGCAACACATTTTAGTACCAATTGGATCTACAGAAAGCGCAGCAAACACTTTACAATACGCTATTGATTTTGCTGATGAAATTAATGCAAAAGTTTTTGTTTTTAGAGCTTACAGTGCTCAATCTAAAGCAGGAACTATGATTAATATTAATAGGATTATTGAACGTGAAACAAATTTATATTTGCGTACAATTGTTAAGTCTGTAGATAATAAAAATGTAGATGTAAATTTAATCTCTGCAAAAGGTACTGTTGTAGATAGCGTTTTGGCAATTGATGAAGAATTAGGTATAGATTTAATTATTGTTGGTGCTAAAAGTAACTCTATTAAAGAAGAAGTGTTTTTAGGAAAAACTGCTGGTAGCTTAGTAAAACAAACAGATATTACTATTTTAACAGTACCTGAAAACTACAAATACAAACCCGTTAAAAGTATTTTAATGGCTTTTAAATCTGGAAATGTAAAAAGCAAAACTGCTTTAAAACCTTTAGAATTTATTGTTGATAAATTTGAAACAACTGTAAATTTACTTTTAGTAAAAACGCCTAGTTATTCTGAAGAAGATTTAGTAATAAATAAAGATTTAGAAAAATTAAAAAGCACTTTAACAGTAACCGAAAATGCAACTACTTTTCAAGGAGTTTTAGAACATTTTCAGACACACAACCCAGATATGTTATGTGTTTTTAGACGTAAACGAGGCTTTTTCAAAAAACTTTGGGAAAAAAACACAGTTCTTAAACAAGAATTCCATACAAGTTTACCTTTATTGATTTTAAAAGGGAAGTAATTTATTTTATTTCTTTGAAGGATAATGGGCCAGATGACCAGCCACCAATAAAACAAGTTGTTCTTGAATGGCTAGTTATGGTGTTATACTCTAAATCTGCAACTATTTCTGCTAAAGGAACTAAAGCAAAAATTAAAATAAGAAAAACACACATTATTCTAACGCTGTTAGATTCTTTGTCTGTTGCTGAATATTCAATATTAATTTGGTCGTGTTTGTACTCCATTTTATAAAGATAAAGAATAAATATTAAAAATTTCTCAACTCAATTTCTTTCTATTTGAAATGATATAAAACCTAATACTTCAAATCAGCAGGTTCTATAAAATCGATTTCTGGATTGTAAATCTCTTGAATGTATGTTTTTAATTCCTCAATAAATTCTTCTAATTTTTCTTGGGTAATATTGGTGTCAGGGTTTCTATAATTTGATGAAAAATTGATACTCAAAAAACCTGAGTTTAGATTCTTAAAAGAATAAATTCCGCCTTTTAAATTCTTAGAAAAATCGAACTTTTTACTTTTTGTGAATAGATAACCATACAATAAAACCTGAATGGCTTTGTATTGTTCTTTAGCTCTTAATTCTTCAAAATCTAATACTTTTAATTCAGAAGATTTTACCATTCCAGATTTGTAGTCAATAATTCTTAATTCTCCATTTAACTCATCAACCCTATCTACATTTCCGTGCAATTTTATGGGGAAATCAATTCCGTCGATTTCTATTTCTGCAGATAAATTTTCTTCTGTGGCAATAATTTTTAGTTGATTATTTTCATCCTTTAAAACTCTTTTTTCTGATGCTAAAAAATTAACCACAAAACGATTGGCAACTTCAAAAATTAAACGGTTTTTACCTGTAGAAATATCTCCATTTTTAAAATGGATTTTAAAATGTTTTACCACCAAATCTTTGGCAGATTTTTCCATTACTACAACATCATCAAACTTTAAAAATTTACCCATAAATGGCTTGTACAACTCATCTAAAGTTTCGTGAACTACAGTACCCAAAGTGTTGTAAGCAACTGTTTCTTCTACATCATCAAATTCTTTAATTCTTAAAATTTTCTGTTTATAAAACGAAACAGGGTTGTGCAAATAATTGGTTAATGATGATGGAGAAAAGCCTTGTTTTGCTAGCTCTTTTAACCGATCAAAAACCAAATCATTTTTTTCAATTTCTTTTAATTCAGTTTTTTGAGAAACAATTTTGGGCGATACTAATTTCTGCACAATATCTGTTTTCATCATTTCTAGTTGTGTTACAAATCGGCTTTTTTCTCCACTTCCAAAAACGTCATGTTCTGTATTGTATAAAATAAAAACGTTTTTTGCTCTTTGTAATAATCTAAAAAAGTGATACGAAAAAATAGCATCTTTTTCTCTATAAGTTGGTAAACCGAATTCAACTTTTACATCAAAAGGAATAAAAGAATTTTGCTGACTACTTGCAGGTAAAACACCTTCGTTTGCAGAAGCTAAAATAATGTTTTCAAAATCTAAAACACGTGTTTCTAACATCCCCATTAATTGTAAACCTTTTAAAGGTTCACCTTGAAAAGACAAACTTTCTGAAGAAATTAATTGTCTAAAAAACTGCGATAAAGTTTTTAAATCTGTAAAATATTCAAACTCATTTTGCAATGTTTTTAATTGTGTAAAAGCGGTATAAAAACGAAATAAATATTCTTTTTCTAGTGTATTAACTTCTTCTTTTAAAAGGTTAATTAAGTCTAAAATATAATCTATAAAAATAGCAACAGAACTAAAAGGTTTAAAGAAATTTAAGATTACAGTTTTAACTGCTTCTTTTTCTTCTTTTAAAAACTCTTGAATAAGACCTTCTGATATAAATGTCTGATTTTCTTTAGCAATTTGAGTTGTAAAAACATCAATATTATCTAATAATCCATAAATATTTTGGTGCTTTAAAAAGCGAATTACATCTTTATAATAAAACTCATTAACAATATTTTTTTGAAGTTTTTCTTGAGAAATATACAATTGAAAAACAGCAAATAACAAACTTGTTGTAGGCACATCTTTTAAAGGATAACCCATTGTAATATTAATTGCATTAATGTTTTTAGGCAAAGAATTTAAAGTTATTGGCAACAAAGTTTCGTCTGCTAAAACTAAAGCTGTATTTTTAAAATTGGTAGATTTTTCTAATATTTCACCAATATATTTTATTTGTGTTGTATTTTTTGCTGCACCAATTACCTCAATATTTTTAGGTTGGGTAAACGAATTTGTTAAAGATTTAAGTTGATTTTTTTCGTAATACTTCCATTCGCTTTTATACCTTCTAATAAATTTACCTGCTTGATGATTGGAGTTGTAAAAGGCCTCATCAATATCCCAATAAATTTCGGAATTGCCTCTTTCTAAAATTTTCTGAAACAATAATTCTTCTGCATTGTTTAACGCATTAAAGCCAATAAAAAAGAACTTTTTATTACTATTTTCATCTAAAAAATCATCTATTTTTTTAGAAGCTTCTTTATACATTAAACCCTGATAACCAATATTTTTATTCAATAAAAATTGATAAAAAGAATCGTAATAATTATTTAGTTTTTCTAAAAACGAATTATGATCTTTAATTAATTCTGTCTCTTTAAAAGTACCTTTTACAGACCATTTTCTTAAACGTTCTATATCTCTTAAATAGATAAAAATGTCTTTAGTGTTTACCAAATGTTGATCAATTTCATTAAAATCTTGCAAAACTGTTATTGCCCAAGAAGAAAAAATATCAAAAGAATCCGGATTTTTTTCTACGCTTTTATAAATTCCGTAAAAATGAAACAAAAGCTGGATGCTTTCTGCTTTTTGCACTCCAGAAATTCGCTGAATAAATTGCTCTATATTTAGCATTTCTGGTAAAAAACCAACGCTAATTTTATCTTTAAACTCTTGCTTTACAAAAACCTTTGCTCTTTGTGAAGGCAGTATAAAAACCACATTTTCAAATGATTTTGTGGTCTGTAAAATATCATCTAAAGTTTCTGAAATAAAAGATTGCATCGTTAATTTTTGGTTTTCTAAATTACAAAAACTTACATTTATACCTCTTTAATCTTTAATTTTATTTTGATGAAAAACGAATTGCGAGTTGTTGGTATTCAAGCAGATTTGGTTTGGGAAAATCCAACTAAAAATCTTGCCTTTTTTGATGAAAAAATTAGAAGTCTACCTAAAGAAACAGATCTAGTGGTTTTACCAGAAATGTTTACCACTGGTTTTACAATGGAACCCAAAAATGTAGCTGAAAAAATGAATGGGAAAACTATTTCTTGGATGCTAAAAATGGCTAAAGAAAATGATTTAGCTATTACTGGAAGCTTAGTAATTGAAGATGACTTAAAATATTATAATCGTTTAGTTTTTGTTAAACCTTCTGGTAAAATAGAAACTTATGATAAAAGACACTCTTTTTCTTTGGCTGGTGAAGATAAAGAATACACTTCTGGAAATAAAAAATTAATTGTAACATATAAAGGATGGAAAATCTGTCCTTTGATTTGTTATGATTTACGTTTTCCTGTTTGGACTAGAAACACAGAAAATTACGATGTTTTAATTTATGTGGCAAATTGGCCAATAAAAAGAATTAAAGCTTGGAATACGCTTTTAAAAGCACGTGCCATAGAAAATATAAGCTATACAATTGGTGTAAATAGAACTGGTACTGATGCCAATAATTATGCCTATTCTGGAAATTCTGTAATTATTGATTGTTTGGGTGATGAAATTTCTAATCTCCCTAAAAATGAAATCGGAATAATTGAAGCGACTTTAATAAAAAGCAATCAGCAAAAAATTAGAGAACAATTGGGATTTTTGAATGATAAAGATGATTTTAATATTCTTCTTTAAAATGATAGAATAACTTAAATAGTTTATAAAAAAAAGACCCTTCAGGTTTTGGAAACCTGAAGGGTCTTTAAATTTTTGTTTTTTTAATTCTTTCCTGACTAAAAAATAAATATTGTTTTCTGAGACTAACTAGGTTGTAACATCCATTTAAACTGAAAGTCTGTGTCTGGCACTTTAATTCTTTCTGTAATTCTATACATTCTGTCTGGAAGTTTCATTAAATAATCGCGTGCTTTTTCTGCTTCTGGAGTTAGATTTGTTATTTTATCAATCTCCCACATTGTGTTCAATTTCTTTAAAATATCTACATAATCGAAACCTGTATAAACGCCAATTCTTTGTGCAACTGTAGAGAAATCGTCGAACAAACTTCCTTTTTCGCCAAAAGATTCTCTTAAGTGCATGGCAGGCATTACAATTTTATGTTTCATCATATGTTGAAAAGCCAACATCATTTCACTGGCATCTATTTGAAAAATTTCTTTTACAAAATGTGCATAAGCTTGGTGATGACGCATTTCGTCTCCTGCAATAATTTTAGACATTTTTGCCAAGGCTTTGTGTCCTTTTTTACGTGCAATTTTAGCTACATTGTTATGAGAAACATAAGTAGCCAACTCTTGAAATGTAGTATATACAAAGTTTTTATATGGATCTGTAGATGTACCAATATCAAAACCATCTGCAATTAAATGCTGTGTAGAAATTTCTACTTCTCGCATATTTACACGCCCAGATAAATACAAGTATTTGTTTAAAACATCTCCATGTCTGTTTTCTTCGGCTGTCCAAGTTCTTACCCATTTTGCCCAACTATTGTCTGGGTCTTGAGTAACACCATCTAAATCTAACAACCAAGATTCGTAAGTTGGTAATGCTTCTTCTGTAATTGTATCTCCTACTAAAACCACCCAAAAATCGTCATGTAATTCTTTAGATATTTCTCTAATTTCTTCTACTTCTGTTATAAAAGAATTGCTCTGAGAATTAGGTAAAAAATCGGTTGGCTGCCAAATTTTTTCAGCAGGTATTAAATAGGTTTCCATGAAGCTCTGCATCTTTTGTTCTAAAGTTAGCATAACTTCTTTTCTTACATTTTTTATAGACATAATTTTATTTTATATGAGCTGTAATAACTGACTCTGTTTTTACTAACAATTCTTTAAATGGCATTGCATCTATCTTTATAGGTTCATGTACAGTTATTGTAATAGGACTGCCTAAACCTAATGGAAACTTACCATATTTAAAAACTTTCCAAGAATTATTGATGGTTAAAGGTACAACATATCCTTCTTTATTATACTTTGTAAGTATATTTAAGCCATTTGGTGCAAATTTTTTAGGTTTACCTGTTTTACTTCTTGTACCTTCTGGAAAAATTGTTGCAGACCAATTATTTTTATTGATGTTTTTTGCAAAATTAATCAATTCTGTTATGGCTTGTTTTGGATCTTTTCTATCAATTAATGCTGCACCACCATTTCTTAGATTAAATGAGATACTTGGTATGCCTTTACTGAGTTCCTTTTTTGACACAAATTTTGGAATATGTTTTCTAAAATACCAAATTATTGGTGAAATATCAAACATACTTTGATGATTAGATACAAAAATGATGGTTTTACCCTCTGGAATTTTATAATTATTATTAACTTTTACTGGTACACCTAATATTAGTAAGCTTTTTACTAAAAACCAATTCATAATATTTACTACACTTTGGTGGCCATTAAACCCACCTAATTTTAAACCTAACCATTGTATAGGATGAAAAATTAACAATAGTAAAAAGAATACTAAAGTAAATATTGATGATAAAAAATAACTTAAAATTTTCATTAATTAGATCCAGTTACTCCAAGGAATTCTTGAAAGAATTATTAATAATGCCAAACCATAAAATATTGCAAATGTTTTAAATTTAGCAGAATCTTCTGTTTTTTTCTTGTGTTTAGACCAACCTATGGTAATTAATACAATTGCAATAATCATCATTATAGGATGTTCTACTGCTAATAATCTTGCTGTTTTATCTGCCATAACTTCACCTGCATCGCTTTTTAACGCTTTGTACCAAGGAGACATAAAATACCACCCTAAACCTATTAATAATTGAATATGAGAAACAATTAAACTAAATAAACCAATTCGTAAATCTTTATCTGTAAATTGTTTTTTTTGTACTAAACCAATTATTGCGTTTAAAACAGCAAAAATTAAAATAAGTAACACTAAATAAGCCCAATAAGAGTGAACATTTTTCATCATAATACGTATCGTTTAATGCTGTAAAGTTACAATTTTATGTATAAAAAAACCACCTCTGTTGAGGTGGTTTTAAAATATTTATAATTTAAAGAATTAGTCGTTTCTTACGTAAACACCACCTTCTAAAATATAATTGATTACTATGTTATGAGAAGAACCATCATATACATAAACAGTAATTGCAAATTTTTGACCTTCTTCCATACCTGGATAATTGCTAACTATAACTGTATTTAATGCAGCATCTATTTGCTCTTCTGTCCAGTTAAAAGTACTAATATTACCATAAGCTTCAAGGTTTTGAACTGAAGTTTCATAACCTGCTACAGTTTTATAAGTACTTATAATTAATGCATAATCATCTGCATTTAATTCGTGTTTAATTGTATTATCTGGTACCCAAGAAGAACCATCATGTGCCAATTGTAAAGATGCAGTAATTGTAGATTCGAAACTAGACCAAACTCCTGATTCTTTTGTATATAAATCTCCACGAACTTGAGCTCCACTTGAACTTGAAACATAATCATAAACTACATCTAAAGTTGTACCTTCTTGTGCATAAGGAAATTTTAGATTTAAGAATGCTGGTAAATAGTCATCTGCAGAAGTAGAACTTCCAAAAGACGTAATTCCCATAGATGTAAAATCTGCTTCTGTAACAGCATAATAATCACTAGTTGGTAAAACCCAATCAGTACCATCAAATGTATATATTACATTAGATTCAACTTTACCTCCAACTACTTCATCAGCTAAAACATCATTAGTCATAAGTGCAGACCAAGTATTTGCAATACGTATTCCATCAAAAACACCAGTTGGTCCTCCACCACCTTGACGAATAGAAACACCAGAAACAATTGCTCCAGAAGTACCAGAACTTGAAGCCTCTGGAGTAACTGGTTGAGTTGTTTCTACTGATGGTAAAATATATAAGTTAGCTTCACCATTTTCAATATTATAAGATGATACTAAAAGATATGTAGTATTTAATGCGTAAGGCGTAGTTCCGTAAGTTAAAGTACTTGAACTTGCTCCAATACCAAACAAGATATTTCCAGAACCATCATCTTTAGCACCAACTCTTGCTACATATCCTACTGCGAAATCGCTATCTCTTAAATGAAAAGTATACGTTCCGTCATTTACTTCACTTAAATTAACTAAAGTACTTGCGTAAACAATTCCTGAAGATATTTCTGTGAAATATCTTGTTACATCTTCAGAACCAGAACTATCAACTGTTAAAGATCCTCCTATATCTGAAGAAGGATAATCTGTCATTGATAAACTAGTTGTATCAAATCCAATAGGACCATTTCCAGCACCTGAATGCGCTTCCCAATCACCACTACTTATAGTTGTTAAATCACCTGCTGTTGTTCCATAATCAAAATTTTCATCAAAAGAAATTGTAGGAGTAACTGTGTAAGTTGAACCAGTGAATTGGAAATATGAAGCTGCTACATAATCTCCTTCATTTGGAGAACTAAAATTATCGCTAATGATATCTGCTAGATAATCTGATGGAGTTGAAGTAGATTCAAAACCTAATAAATCACTTCCACTAAAAGTATAATCATCTTGATCTAAATTATAATTATCTAAATCAAAAGCGTTACCAATATATAATTGATATTCGATTAATGCAGAAGAACCTTTTCCCCAAACTGGGTATTTGTCTGCTAAGAACGCTGGTAAAGCTGCTTTAGCATCATCTTCTGAGCTAAAACTACCATAAGATAATTCTAATTCTTCGTAATCATCATCGGTTAATGTATAAACTACGTCTCCTACTACAGCATTAGATTCTGCATCTACTTCTGTATAGATATCTTCTAATGGATCACAAGAAGTGAAAACCATTGAAAAAACTGTTAATAATAAAAGTATTTTTTTCATTTTGTATATTATTTGTTATCTAAAATTTAACTTTTAATCCTAAACTAAATGTTCTTCCTGCACCATAATAAACTTGAGCAGTATCATAGCTTGAATTAGAACCGTTATTAGCATCTGAAATATATTCTACATTAAATATGTTGTTTACATTACCAGATACTGTAGATTGTAAACCTGCAATTTCGAAACCATGTCTAATACCAAAATCAAATAAGTGATAGTTAGGTAATTTCCAAGTATCAACACCTGCATCTTCTTCATCTGTTCTTGAAGTAACATTCATAGTAGCGTAGTTATCACCTGCATAGTTATAGTCTAAAGAAATATTTGTTCTTTCTAATAAATCATACTGAACACCAAATGCAAAAGTAGTTTGTGCAGCATCAGATACTTTTAAATCTTTAGCATATACTGTTGATGTTGCAATAATTTCACCTGTTGTCTCATTAAAAGTACTTGCAGACGCGTTATCTTTCCATCTCCAGTTACCTAAAGAAGCCATACCTGTAATAGATAATTTTTCTATTGGTTTAAACAAGAAGTCTATTTCTAAACCTTGGTGTAATGCATCTAATCCTGTAACGTTAGAAGTAATAAACTCACCATCTGCTCCTGGTAAAGAAAATGTCATAAATCTATCTATCCAAGCTGTGTGATATAAGTTAACATTTGCAGAAAATACTTGAGTTTTAAAACCATAACCTAACTCTACACTAAATACTTTTTCGTTTAAAGCTCCTTCGTATAAATCTACATCGTAATCGCTGTTAAATACGTTGTCTGCAATAGGTGCTCTTGAGAAGTAACCAATATTTGCAAATACGTTTTGTGTATCTGAGTAGTTGTAATTTGCCCCTCCTTTAATACTGTATCCATAAAAATTAGCAGTTTCTGATTCTCTTGTTTCATCACCAAAAGACATTCTGTCTACTTTGCTATATATTGAGTTTGACACAGAAGAAGAAACGAATAAAGATAAATCGTCTTTACTATATTCTAACTGACCAAATACACCATATCTACCAACTTTACCATCGTAATCTTTATTAAAACGATCTCCTACTTTTAAAGCTTGACCTCCTGTTCTTTCATCTAAATCTGAGTTATAGTAGTATTCACCACCTAAAAGATCTGTAACTTCATACCAGTGAGAACCTATATAATATCTTGCATCAAGACCACCTGAGAATGTTAAAGTTTCTGATAAATCAGTTTTTAATGTGGATAAAACACCATACCATTCGTGAGAGTTTTTAGAAGCTGCAAAAATATCTGTTGCACCATTTGCTCCATTTGCAATATTTTCATCAACTATTTGATCAAAATCAATTGGTTGATCAATATCTCCTAATCTGTAAGAATCATTTGCAAACTTAGTACCTTGAGTTCTTCTTCCTCCTCCTGATCCAAAAGAAACATATGCAGAAGTGGTTAAAAATGTAGCATCAGAAATAATCCAATCATGATTTAAAGAAATCTGTGGTTTATGATAAAAATTAAAAGAAGAGTTTTCTATCTTACCATTTCTAAAACCCCAATCTGGATTAAATCTCTGACCACCTTGTTCTGTTGCTCTATATTGTTCTATAGTTCTTCTATTAAACCTTTGACCATGTTCTTGTATTGTACCAATTGCATTGAAAGATAATTTATGACTATCGTTAACTTGGTTAGAAACATTTAAAAAATAGTTAAAACCTTCAAATTGTAATCCGTTTACATATCCTTCTCCAGAAATTTTTGAAGCAGAAGCAGTAACAGCAAATCCATTATCCATTAAACCTGTAGATAATGTCATACCATATTTTTGATAACCATCATTACCAGTACTCATCATTATAGAACCACCTTTAGTAGCATCTGTAGATTTAGAGATAATGTTAATTGTACCTCCAATAGATGGTACAGCAACTTTAGATGCTCCTAAACCTCTTTGTACTTGCATTGCAGAAGTTACATCTGATAAACCAGCCCAGTTAGACCAATAAACAGCTCCGTTTTCCATATCATTAACTGGAATACCGTTAATCATTACAGCAATATTCTGAGTTCTAAATCCACGTAAATTAATTTCTCCATCTCCATAACCACCACCAGATTTAGTAGCATATACACCAGGAGTTGATTTTAAAATTTCTGGAAATTCTTGAAGACCTAATTTAGCTTCAATATCTGCAGATTTTACAGTAGAAACTGCAACAGGAGTTTTTCTACCAATTGCAAAAGATGTAGCTGTTAAAACTATTTCATCTAAAATAGCATCTTCTACTAATTTAATAGTACCTAGCTCTGTTTTTGCTGAAGTAAACGATACTTCTTTTGTTTTGTAACCAATAAAAGAGATTACAAGAGTACCTGCATTAGATTTAGCGTTTAATGTAAAATTACCATCAAAATCTGTTGACACTCCATTTGTTGTTCCTTTTTCAAGAACACTTGCTCCAGGTAAAGGTTGGTTTGTTTCATCAACAATTACTCCTGTAATTTTAGTTTGTCCTAGAATTGTAGCAGACACTAAAAGTAAAGCTACGAATAATAAGTTTTTAAAATTTCTCATTGTTTAATTTGTTTATTAAATGTTTTGCAAAATTGAATTTTTCTTTGCATTCTAATGTTAATTTAAGATTAACATTTAACACAAATTTAAGGTATTATCTTAGTAAAAAAAAGCGATTAAGACACTAATAAACAGTGTTTTAATCGCTTTTTTAATTATTGGTAATTGTTAATTTTTTATGTTAAAAAATTAACAAAATCTTAAAAAGTATGCCCTCTTTTTATTTACCTAAAAGTTTTTTAGCTAATTCCTTACCTAATTCAACTCCAAACTGGTCATAACTATAGATATTCCATAAAATTCCTTGTGCGTAAATCTTATGTTCATATAAGGCAACTAACTTCCCTAAAGACTTAGGTGTAAGTTTATCGAAAAGTATTGCATTACTTGGTCTATTACCTTCAAAAACTTTAAAAGGAAGTAGTTTGTTAATTTTATCTTCATCACCAGAAAATTGCAATTCTAAATGCACCTCTTCTTTTGTTTTACCAAAAGCCAAAGCTTCCATTTGCCCATAGTAATTTGCCATTAATTTTTTATGATGATCAGACAAACCATATAATGACTCTTTATAACCAATAAAATCTGCAGGAATTAACTTTGTACCTTGGTGTACCAATTGCATAAATGCATGTTGCATATTTGTACCTGTACTACCCCAAACAATTGTACCTGTTTGGTAATCTATTTTATCGCCATTTCTATCTACACCTTTACCATTACTTTCCATAACTGCCTGCTGTAAATAATCTGGTAGTTTCTTTAAGTATTGAGAATATGGTAAAACTGCTTCTGTTTCTGCTAAATAAAAATTATTGTACCAAATGCTGATTAAAGCTAAAATTACAGGAACATTATTCTCAAATTCTTCATTTCTAAAATGAATATCCATTTCTTCTGCACCATCTAATAAAGCTCTGTAATTATCAAAACCAACAGATAAACTAATTGATAAACCTACTGCAGACCATAAAGAAAAACGACCACCAACCCAGTTCCACATTGGGAAAACATTATTTTTATCAATACCAAAACTATCTACTGCTTCTAAATTTGTAGAAACTGCTACAAAGTGTTTAGGAATATCAAAAATAGTAGCAGATTTTAAAAACCAATTCTTAATAGTTTCTGCATTAGATATTGTTTCTTGTGTTGTAAATGTTTTTGACACAATTACAAAAAGTGTAGTTTCTGGATTTAAGTTTTTTATAATTTCTGATACATGATCTCCATCTACATTAGATACAAAGTGTGTATTTAATTGATTTTTGTAGAACTTTAAAGATTCAACAATCATATCTGGGCCTAAATCAGAACCACCAATACCAATATTTACAACATCTGTAATAGATTTACCTGTATACCCTTTCCATTTACCAGAAATTACTTTGTTAGAAAAACTTTTAATTTTTCTTAATGCGGTTTGTATTTGTGGTTTTATATTTTTACCTTCAACCAAAACTGGTTCATCAGAAGTGCTTCTTAAAGCAGTATGCATAACTGCTCTACCCTCTGTAACATTGATTTCTTCTCCATTAAACTGACATTCGATTGCTTCTTTTAAACCAACTTCTTTAGCCAATTCTACTAATAAATCAATAGTTTCTTTTGTAATTCTATTTTTAGAAAAATCTACTAATAAATCATCGAATTCTAAAGAAAAATCTGATACTCTATTTTCATCTTTATACAAATCTTTTATGGTGATGTTTTTAATATCATTAAAATGATTTGTAAGTTTTTGCCACGAAACTGTCTTTGTTGGATTGTTGTTTGGTAAAGCCATTTTTTTAATTTTGTGCTATTATTTCTTTAACTACTTCTGGTTCTTGTACAGGAACCCTTTTATAATCTAATTGATATTTTAACATTTTTATGTAATCAAAAAAGGCTGGTTTCACCTCTTTTTTCATTGGTTCTGCTGCTGGTAATTTTTCTCTTAACGGATCTACTTGTTTACCATATTTCCAGAAACGATAGCAAACGTGTGGACCTCCAGTATTACCTGTCATACCTACATAACCAATAACATCACCTTGTTTTACATATTGCCCTTTTTTTACTGCTTGATTACTCATGTGTAAATACTGAGTAGAATAAGTGCTGTTGTGTTTAATTTTTACAAATTTTCCATTACCACCTCTTCTTGTAGATTCTACAACAGTACCACTTGCTGTAGCTATAATTGGTGTACCTATTTTTGCAGCAAAATCTGTACCTCTGTGTGGTTTTATTTTATTACCATAATAAGCAATTCTTCTTCTTAAGTTATATCTTGATGATATTCTGTATTGAAACTTTATAGGAGATTTTAAAAACTGACTTCTTAACATCTTTGCATTTTCATCATAATATTCGTGAATGTTTAATGTAGAATCTGCCAAGAATCGAAAAGCGTATAAATCTCTTCCATTGTGATTAAAAACCGCTGATTTTACTTTACCATAGCCAGCAAAAGTAGAATCGTCTATAAATTTTTCTTCGTAAACTATTTTAAACTTATCGCCTTTTTGTAATCTTAAAAAATCTAAGGTCCAAGCGTAAATATCTGCAACTTTATAAGTTAAATTTGGTTTTAAACCTAAACTATCCATAGAATACGTAAAATTAGCACTGATTACACCATTTGCTACTTTTTCTACTATTTTAATTGGTTTTTGGTATTGTTTTGCAGTAATTAACGAATCTTTAAAATCTAAAATTGTAGCGTTTATTTTATCGTGCTTATAAATAAATACCTGTGCTTTTTCTGTAGAATCTTTGCTTGCTAAAATTGTGTAAGGTTTGCCTGCACGCACTCTTCTTACATCAAAAGTGTCTTTTACAACAGCTGCAATTTGGTTAATTTTAGGATACATTACATGATGCCTGTCTAAAATTATCCCAAAACTTTCTCCACTTTTAATGGTATCATGAATCACTTTATAATCATCTACATTATAACCAAATTTAATAACTGGTTTTGGTTCTTCTTTTACAATTACAACTGGTTTTACTTCTTCTTTTTTACAAGATAAAAATGATATAATAAGGGCGAAAAGGATGAATACTTTTTTCAAGAAAAATATGCTGTTTTAGATAAGAATCAAAAGTACAAATAAAAATGATTCCTTTTTAATCTAAAAGAATAACTTCCGAAAACGATTTTTATTACTTTAGTAAAAAAATTACTAAAAATGAAATCAAAAAAAATATATCTTACTTTCCTTTGTTTTTTATGTTATAACTTTATTTTTTCTCAAAGTATTAGTTACAAAAGAAACGATGACAAATCCATTACATTTAATTATTCTTCTGATGTTCCTGGAAGTGTTTTAATAATTTTAACTTTTACGAACTTAGAAAATGCTTCTGCAAGTGTAATAAAGAAAACTTTAAAAGGTTATGGTGGTCAAATTTACACGCTAAACCCCTTAAATAGTGATGAAAACATTAATTTTTCTTATAGATCTAAAATATTTTATGGTGATGTAAAATCTGAACCAGAAGAAACTTTTAAGTATATTTTACCTTTTAAAAAAGGCGAAAAAGTTAAAGTACGTAATCTTAATTTTTTAGGGAAAAAATTCGGGAATTCAGCACCTAAAAACTGGAAACCATGGCAATTCTTAACAAAACTTAATGATACTGTTTTAGCTATAAGAAAAGGTGTAGTTCTTAGTGTTTCTGATGAAGAAAAATCAGATAATACAAAAAAATATGGCTATAAATCTAAATCCAATTCTATTAAAATAGAACATAAAGATGGAACTATAGCTACTTATAGTGTTTTAAAAGAAAATAGTATTATGGTAAATGTGGGAGATATCGTTTATCCTTCTACACCTATTGCACTAGCAGGTTCTTATGATTCTGCTGAAAACAGTCAAGTTAGATTATCAATTTATTATTTAGATAAAAAAATCTTGAATTATGACTTTAACAAAAGAAAAGACGAAAATTTAAAAAATAGAACACATTTATATTCCTATATAAATCCTTATTTCTACACTTTAGATGGTAACAGCACAAAACTTGAAGCAAATACATTTTACACAGGATCTTTTGACAATACAATTATTGAATTAGAAATGACAAAAAGAGAAAAAAGAAAATGGAAAAAGAATGGTTTGCTTATTAAAAAGAGGTAGATTTTCTAATTCTATTTTCCAAAATCATTGGCTAAACCTTTATATTGTTCTAATTCTGCTCTTAAAGATCCCACAGCTAAATCTGCTTTCATTTTAATAGGTATTTTATTAAAATCATCAGTAATCCAAATCGTTACACTTTCTTGAGCTTTAAAAACCCTACCTGATTGCACTAAAGGCCTAAAAATTAATGTTTTTACTTTACCAAACTTAGTTTTTAAAACCTCACGACCTAAAAAACGTAACTTAAAAGGATAAATTTGAGAATCCATAAACATATCCAATTTAATTTCATCTCCATTTTTTAATTTTGATACGTCTTTATTTCTTAAATAATAAAACGAAGACAGCATATCTTGTACTTTAGAAAATGCAACTGTAGTATCTTTTTGCAAAGAAAAATCCTGAATATAAGCAGTATTATAATCGTAATTAAAAGCAGTTATTCTGTGTTTTTTATAACCACCCTCATCAATTTTTCTTTTAAATAAATAGGGTTTAACAGAATCTTTATCAAAAAAAGATTCGTACTTATCATCTACTTCAAAAAACCATTTAATCATTCCAGAAGTCCAACCTGTACCTTTGGTATGAAATACTTTTTTACCATTAAATTCTTTTTCTTCTACTTCTAAAATTGCTGACCCCGCTCTTAGAAAACCACTGTAGCTCATTTTATAACGCAACCATTCTCCACTTTTAAAGGCAACAGGTTTTTCTTGACAAAAAGTTATTGTGGTAAAAAATAAAACGAATAATAAAAGAATATACTTTTTCATATAAATCAAACATATAAAAAAGTAATGACAATTACCGTTCCAAAATTAAAAAAAGTGATTCACTAACAATTTGTAAACACCTTTTTAACTATTTATTTAGATTACTGATACACAAAAAATTGGAAATAATATTCACATATTATAAAATCCATCAATCTAAAATTTTCAAATAAAAATATTGTTTTTCGATTTAAAATGTTCCCCAATTTTCTAATTCTTCTTTACTCCATAAATACGGATAAAAAATTCTTCTTTGATATTTTGGATGCATATATTTACGCCAATTGCTGCCTCCAGTAGCTTTTAATTCAGAATCGCTACCACCAATATATTTACTTGCAGCATTATAATGAGCCATTACCCATTTTACATTTACAGTATAATCGTAATGACGCATTGCTTTTACTAAAGCTTCATTTTGTTGATCTTCTATAGGCAATTGTTTAAATTTTAATGAAAGGTTTATATCATTATAATCTTCCATAAAATCAATGAATTCTCCTTTATATTTCTTCTCAAAAAGGTTTAATAAAGTTGATTTTTGACCTGTAGTATAATTTTTACCTGCTGCTTGCCAATACAAATGATTATAAGCATTTCTAAACGAAGAATGCCTATTGATGGTTTCTCTGTAATTCGCATCAATTAAATTAATAAGCTCTGTTGATGCAAATTCAATTTTACGATATTGAGCTGATTGAAAACCACTTGCAGGCGTTAATGTATTTCTAAATTTAAGATATTGCTCTCTTTCCATACCTTCTGTCATTACATTAAAAGAGTTACAAAGCATATCAAAATAACGACTGACTCTATTTAAATGCATTGAGAATTTTTCTGTGGATATTTCAATTGGTTTCGCAACTTGCTCAATTTCCCACAAAATCATTTTAAACAACAATTCATTTACTTGATGATACATAATAAACACCATTTCATCTGGCTGATTTGTTCTTGGAGTTTGTAAGCCCAACAATGCATCTGTCTGAATATAATCCCAATAAGTTATTGGTGTACTATGAAGTAAACCCTCTAACATAGCATCTACAGGAACACCTAATTTTTCGTATTTTTCTTCTATTGCTTTTAAAATTTCGTCTCTTTTCATTTTAATAAAATCTAAGTAAAAACAAAGAAACAAGATTTTTTTCAAAACCTTGTTTCTTTAATTTAATTTCTAAAATTCATTAACTTCTATTTTAAAAAGTAACAGAACTATTCTTTAATAATTTTAATAGTTTTTGTAGTATTTTCTATTAATATTTTCATCAAATAAATTCCTTTTGATAAATTTGAAATATCAACAACATCTTCTTTGAGTTCACTTTTATTAATAGTTGTAACCTTTTTACCTAAAAGATTATAAATTGTAACTTTAGTTGGTTTTTCATCAGATTTTATATTGATAAAACCTTTTGTAGGATTTGGAAAAATACTAACATTTTTCAACTCATTAGTTTCTATTGATAGTGCAGGGTTACTCTCTGTAGTAAAGCTCCAAGTTTCAGAACCTACTGCCTCACCTCCAACATTTTTAGCAACAATTTTCCAATAATAAGTGGTTGAATATGCCATACCTGTAATACCAACACTTAAATTACCTGTTGATCCTAATAAAGATAATGCATCTGAAGCGTCTCCTAAATACACATCATATGAAGTAGCAGCATCTCCTGTTGTTGCAGCCAACCAACTAAAATCTACTCTATTATCTGGATCAGTATCATCATCTGAACCATCTGTAGCATCTATTGAAATATCTACTGCTTTATTAGCTGGCATTGGTGTAATTACCGGATTTGGAGCAGTAGCATTTGGCACTAAATCTACAGTATCTAAAACCCATGCATCTCCATTATTATTAGTCATAACAAAAGCAACATAAACATCAGAACCAATATATTCAGATAAATCTACGCTGAAATTTTGAAATACACTTGCAGTTATTATATCACTTTCTAAAATAGTTGTTTTTGTGGTAAAATCTGAAATAGTTGTCTGACTTTCTTTAGTTGATACTCTTACTGATATATCAGAACCATATTCTCCTTCATTTAAATCAGTTAATAGAAATGTTAAAACTGAATTACTTGAACTAACATTAAATTTGGGTGTAACCAACCAGTTTTCTGCTGTACCTCCATTAGTATCCTCATCCCAAAGCACAAGCATATATTCGTAAGTACTATACTCCCAAGTTCTTGTAGCACCTAAGCCATTATCTCCAAGAAAAACTGCCCAAGATGTAGGTAACTCTTTATCAAAAGTTTCAGGAAATTGAGCAAATCCTGAAAATGCTGACAACATTAAAATTAAAAATGTAATTTTTTTCATATTTTTTCGTTTTTTATTAAAATATATTCAATGAATTACGAAAAATAGTAAAAAAAATTTAATGATTTAGCTAATTTAACAAAAAAACTACAAAGTTCCTCTTTTTGCTTGTTCTCTTTCTATAGATTCAAACAAAGCTTTAAAGTTTCCTGCTCCAAAACCTTTGGCTCCCATTCTTTGAATAATTTCAAAAAACAATGTAGGCCTGTCTTCTATTGGCTTTGTAAAAATTTGTAATAAATAACCTTCTTCATCTGCATCTATCATAATACCCAAACTTTTTAATTTTTCAATATCTTCTCTTAATTCATGGCTAAACTCCTCTAATCTTCCTGGAACAGCTTTGTAATATTCTTCTGGTGGAGTTGACAAAAATTCGATTCCATTAGAACGTAATTGAGTTACTGTTTTTATAATATTATCTGTTGCTACTGCAATATGCTGTACACCTGCACCTTCGTAAAAATCTAAATATTCTTCTATTTGAGAACGTTTTTTTCCTTCTGCTGGTTCGTTTATTGGGAATTTGATGCGTCCATTTCCATTAGACATTACTTTACTCATTAATGCTGAATATTCTGTATGGATTTGTTTGTCATCAAAAGACAAAAAGTTTTCGAACCCCATAACATCTTCATACCATTTTACCCAAACATCCATTTGATTCCAACCAACATTACCAACCATATGATCTATGTATTTTAAACCAGCAATTGGCGGATTGTAATCTGATTCCCATTTTTGAAAACCTGGTAAAAATGCACCATTGTAGTTTTTACGCTCTACAAACATGTGTACAGTTTCTCCATAGGTGTAAATTCCAGCTCTAACTACTTCTCCATGTTCATCTGTTTCTACTGTGGGCTCCATGTAAGATTTTGCGCCTCTAGAGGTTGTTTCTTTATAAGCTTGCCTTGCATCTTCTACCCAAAATGCTACTACTTTTACTCCATCTCCATGTTTTACTATATGATCGTTTACAGGTGATTTACTGTTTAGTGGAGTAGTTAACATTAACTTTATTTTATCTTGCGTTAATACATAACTCACAGCATCTTTTGCGCCAGTTTCTAATCCACGATAAGCATGTGACTGAAAACCAAATGCAGTTTTATAAAAATGTGCTGCTTGTTTTGCATTACCTACATAAAACTCCACATAATCTGTACCTAGCAATGGAAGGAAATCTTGTGCGCCTTCGAATATTTTTTCTAATCCGTAATTTACTGATTTTATATCTTTTGCCATCTTTTTGATGTTTTTTGTATTTTGTTATAGCTAATAGTTAGCAAATAAGTTTAGCCCTGATTGAAGCATTTGTTTGAGCTCTTTTTTGTTTTTCACAAAAAAAGCGAGTGCGAAAAGCAGGAAATAGCTTCTAATAATTCTTTTACTCCAACCAACTCTTATAATAATCTTCATCAGCAATTTTCATAGCTTCTTCTGTTACCATTAAAGGTTTAAAAGTGTCTACCATAACCGCTAATTCTTCGGTTTTTGTTTTACCTATACTTTTTTCTGTGGTTCCTGGATGTGGACCATGAGGAATACCTGCTGGATGCAAGGAAATATGACCTCGATCAATATCGTTTCTGCTCATAAAATCGCCATCTACATAATATAAAACCTCATCTGAATCTATATTACTATGGTTATAAGGTGCAGGAATTGAATTTGGATGATAATCGTATAAACGAGGTACAAAACTGCAAATTACAAAGGCATTGGTTTCGAAAGTTTGATGCACAGGAGGTGGTTGATGAATACGACCTGTAATTGGCTCAAAATCGTGAATTGAAAATGCATACGGAAAATTATAACCATCGTAACCAATCACATCAAAAGGATGAGAAGCATAGACCATTTCTATAATTTCGCCTTGTTTTTTAACTTTGATTAAAAATTCGCCTAACTCATTATAGGTTTCTAATTCGTGTGGTCTTCTTAAATCTCGTTCGCAAAAAGGTGCATGTTCTAATAATTGACCAAACCAGTTTCTGTAACGTTTTGGTGTATAAACTGGACTGTAAGATTCTACTATAAAAAGACGGTTATTCTCATCATCGAAATCTAATTTGTAGATAATTCCACGTGGAATTACTAAATAATCTCCGTATTTAAAATCGAGATTTCCAAGATGTGTTCTTAGTTTTCCTGATCCTTTATGGATAAAAATAACCTCATCTGCATCTGTATTTTTATAAAAATAATCTTTTGTTGATTGTTTTGGTGCTGATAAAATAATATTACAATCAGAATTTGTTAAAACAATTTTTCTACTTTGTAAATAATCGTTTTCTGACGGAACTTGAAATCCGCGAAAGCGATACGATTGAATATTATTTGCTTTGGCTATTTTTGGTTTTACAGAATATTGTTTTCTGATTTCTTTGACCATTGTTGGTCTGTGCTCATGATATGAGTTGGTAGACATACCATCAAAACCAATGGTACCAAACAATTGTTCGTAATATAAACTACCGTCTTTTTTACGGAATTGGGTGTGTCTTTTGGGTGGAATTTTTCCTAATTTATGATAAAAAGGCATATTTTTATTATTTATATTTCTTGCTTTTACCTATTAACGATAATAAACTATAGCAGAAATTTTGTTAATAATTATTCTTTTCTAATTTAAGATTACTGCATACGCAGGATTTACAAAAAGAAGCCTTATTCTGGATTGCGTTTTATTAAGAATTTTAAAAAAGTTAGTAAGTCTATATACATTTTAATCGATTTCGCAATAAACCAAAGATACAAAAATCGATTCATATTTTTTTTTAATAAAAACACTCTAATATAAAAAAGCCAAAACAAGTATTTGTTTTGGCTTTTTTATTTTGTTTTAGACTTATGTTACTCTGTAGGCAATCTTTCGTCTATCATTTTTAATGGCATACCTTCCATTAAATCGAATACATCTAGAATACTTCTAACAGTATCTTCTTCTTCTATTTGCTCATTTACAAACCATTGTAAAAACACTTCTGATGCAAAATCGTCTGCATTTCTTGCAGATTTAAAACATTTGTAAATAGATTGTGTTACTGCTATTTCTTGATCTAAAGATTTTTCGTAAATTTCTCTTAAACTTTCAAAATCGTTATTAACTTCTGGTATAGAAGGTGATATTGCTGCACCACCAGTTTCGTTTATAAAGTTGAAAATTTTCATTCCATGTGCTCTTTCCTCTTCAGCTTGCTTGTAAAAAAAAGCTTTACTATTTAGTAACTCTCTCTGATCACACCAAGAAGCCATTGCTAAATAAGAGGCAGAAGCGTGCATTTCTAATGCTATTTGACCATTTAAAGCATCCATTACATCAGGATTAATAGTCATTTGTCTTCTTATTGCTGTTTTCATAAATTGTGTATTTCTAATCAAAGATACAACAAATACAAAGCTGCATTACTGCAACAACTAAATTTAAAAGTAATCTAAATAAAAGGGAACTTAAATTAGTAACTATTAAAACAAAGAGAAATTTCTTGTTGTAAGTCTAATAATTTAGGTATTTCTAAAAAAACCAAGTGTTTTCTATCAGCAATAAATAACAACACAAAATTTTCGTTTTGAATAATTTGCTCTAGGTTTTCTGGAGAAGTAATTTCATTAATTTTATTACGTAATTGTAATAATTGAGGAAAAGTGAGTTGCATACTTTTATCATCTATCATTAACTGATAATTACAAAAAGTTATTTGCTGTAACTTTATATTAAATTGTATGTCTGTAAAAATACTCACGCAACAAAAATAAGTATTTATTTAGAATAAATAAAAATAAAATTACAAAAAATATCCTGTCCCTAATAATTTATAAACTGGTGTAAAGATAACAACTGCAATTATTAAGCATATCATTAAGCTTATACCCGTTGATGTTCTCTTTTCTGGAACTAAATAATTTGCTTCGTTTAGCTTAGCTTGAAATAAAACATCTTTTGATTGATAAATTGGATTTTGAAGATCAGATTTTATTCTATTACTTTCTGGAATTCTATTGTAGTAAAGGCCTAAAATTATAATTAAGATAAAAGACCCAAGGCCAAACATAAGTAAGTCGTAAGCGTCTGGGAATTGTTTATACCCCAAACAATTTATAACTATTAAAATATTCTTTAAAATCATAATTGTAAACTTTTAACCAAAATACAACAATCTTTGAATTAAATAATTGAAAATAACAACAAAAAACACAATTTCTGGTACTGTTTTAGAGTTTTTTAAAATAAAAAAAAAAGGTTAAAAAATTGAAAAACAATTAATTAACCCTTTATTATTGTACTCAAGGTGGGAATCGAACCCACACTCTCGAAAGAACTGGATTTTGAATCCAGCGCGTCTACCAATTCCGCCACTTGAGCAAAGCTTGAAAATGAGTTTGCAAATCTACTAAATATTTTTAGTTTTTAAATAGAAAAATTAATTTCAAACTCAACAAATAATATCTACTTTTGTATACTTACAACAACACAACAAAAAATCTTATTTCATGGTAAATAGTCAACTTGCACCAAAGCTATTTGGTTGTAGACAAAGTACAGTTTTAGCAGAAAAAATCGCAAAGGAATATAACACAGATTTAGGAAATGTAATCATTACACACTTTAGTGATGGAGAATTTCAACCCGCTTTTGAAGAATCAGTTCGTGGAAGACGTATTTTTATTATTGGTTCTACTTTTCCGAATGCAGACAACTTAATGGAAATGTTACTAATGTTAGATGCTGCAAAAAGAGCATCAGCAAGACATATTACTGCTGTTATGCCTTATTTTGGATGGGCAAGACAAGACAGAAAAGACAAACCAAGAGTTGCAATTGGTGCTAAATTAGTTGCAAAACTTTTAGAATCTGCAGGGGCAACAAGAATTATGACAATGGATTTACACGCAGATCAAATTCAGGGTTTCTTCGAAAAACCAGTAGATCATTTATTTGCATCTTCTATATTTCTACCTTACATAGAAAGCTTACAGTTAGACAACTTAACAATTGCTTCTCCAGATATGGGAGGTTCTAAAAGAGCTTACGCATATTCTAAACACTTATTGTCTGAAGTAGTAATCTGTTACAAACAACGTAAAAAGGCAAATGTAATTGGTCATATGGAATTAATTGGTGATGTAGAAGGTAAAAATGTTATTTTAATTGATGACATGATAGATACAGGAGGAACACTAGCTCATGCAGCCAATTTAATGAAAGAAAAAGGAGCTTTAAGCGTACGTGCTATTTGTACTCACCCAATTTTATCTGGTGGTGCTTATGAAAAAATAGAAAACTCTGCTTTAACAGAGTTAATTGTTTCTGACACAATACCGTTAAAAAAGGCTACATCTAAAATAAAAGTAGTATCTTGCGCCCCATTATTTGCGAATGTTATGCACAAAGTGCAAGATAACACTTCAATTAGTGGACAATTTTTAATGTAAATTTTTAATAAAAAGTAATGAAATCAATTACAATTAAAGGATCAAAAAGAGAAAGCGTGGGTAAAGTAGCTACTAAAGCCTTACGTAATGCTGGTATGGTTCCTTGCGTTATATACGGAGGAGAAACACCAATACACTTTTCAGCAGAAGAAAAAGCGTTTAAAAACTTGGTTTATACTCCAAATGTATACACTGCAAGTATTAATGTTGATGGACAAAAAATTAGCGCAATTTTACAAGACATTCAGTTTCACCCAGTAACTGATAAAATTTTACACATCGATTTCTATCAATTATTTGATGATAAAGAAATTACAATGAACATTCCTGTAAAATTAACAGGTACTTCTCCTGGTGTATTAAATGGTGGTGCTTTACGTTTTACAAACCGTAAATTAAAAGTAAAAGCTTTACCAGTAAACTTACCAGACTTTGTAACAGCAGATATTTCTAAATTAAAAATTGGAAATAAATTATTTGTAACGTCTTTAGCTAATGATGATTATACATTCATGCATCCAGACAACACAGTTATTGTACAAGTAAGAACTTCTCGTAACGCAACTGTTGGTGAAGATGAAGAAGAAGAAACTGAAGCAGCTGCAGAATAAATTTCTGTAAATAGAATATAATTTAAAGCGTTACAGAAATGTAACGCTTTTTTCTTGTCTTTAACTTATTTCAAGAACTTATACTATTTTTGTAAAATGAATTTTAAAAACTTCTTTTTTAAATTATTAAACTTTAAAAAAGAAACTAAAGAAGAATTAATGAAAAAGTTTTTAATTGTTGGTTTAGGAAATATTGGCGACAAATACACTAACACTCGTCATAATATTGGTTTTAAAATTGTTGATGAAGTTGCTGAAGAACATAATGTTACTTTCGAAACCGAAAAATTAGGCGATGTTGCTACATTTCGTTTTAAAGGCAGAACTTTTATACTACTAAAGCCTAGTACTTACATGAATTTAAGTGGTAAAGCACTTAAATATTGGATGCAAAAAGAAAAAATTGAAATCGATAATATATTAGTTGTTACTGATGATTTAAATATCGATTTTGGTACTATTAGAATTAAAGCAAAAGGTAGTGATGGTGGTCACAATGGCCTTAAAGACATCCAAGAGAAATTAGGTACCAATAAGTACCCTAGATTTCGTTTTGGTGTAGGTGCTAATTACTCTAAAGGAAGGCAAGTAGATTTTGTACTTGGTGAATGGGATAAAGAAGAAACAAGCCAATTGATAGAGCGTTTACCAACATCAGCCAAAGTAATTACTTCTTTTGGTACTGCTGGTTTAGTAAATACAATGAATACTTTTAACGGAAAATAATTGTCTAAAATCAACTAAAAATCAGAAAAACTATACAGATAACTTTTCTGATTTTTTATGTTATTTGTTACTCGTTTCTAGTAAAACCTATATTTAGCGTTTTATAAATAGTATTAGAACCTTCAGCTGTTTCGCTATCTTGTGTAATACTTATTATATTCTCGGTAAAGGTTTCAATATTAAATGTACCTTCTAAAAAATCTCCAGTAGTTGGAATAAAATTAATGGTATTGTTTAAAGTATTTATTTGATATGTACCTTCTGAATCTATAGTTAAAAGCTCTTCGTCTGTTGTGGTTGCTCCTCCATTTGGTGTGGTCGTTTTTATCTCTCTGAACAACCCACTAACTTCATAAGTTCCGCTTGCTGTAATATCAAAAGAAATTTGAAAGTTTGCACCAACAATTGTTGATGTAGCTAAATCTACAACAGCTCCAGAAGAGGAAGTTGCAGTTTCGCTTTCGTTACCAGTTAAACTACTTACTTCGTAAGTCCCTGCAATATTTGCATTCGATAATAAATATTGTGGTTCATTATCAGTATCACTACAACTTAAAATTGTTGCAGATAAAAAAAGTAATAAAATATATTTTACATTTTTCATAAGAATAAATTTTTGTCAAATATAACGTGTAAATCCTAACACTATTGTGTTATAATGTTACTAATATGCTAAAACTAGTTTTCGCTAGCAAACCATTCTGCAAAACTAGTATCTGTTTCTTGCAGTTTTATAGAATGTAATTTTATGTTTTCTGGCAATCGTTTCTTAATTTTCTTTGCAAAATCAATCACCATCATTTCACTAGTTGGCTGATAATCTACTAAAATAACATGATGCCCTCTCTTTTGCAATTCATGTGCTAATTCTACATGAGGTGTGTTTTTATTAAAAACAGTTGCATGATCAAAAAGATCTACAATTTCTTCATTTACAATCTTTTTTAAATCTCCAAAATCGATAACCATACCAAATTTTACATTTGTATTATCATCTATTGGTGTACCAGTAACAGTAACAGAAAGTTTATAAGAATGGCCATGCACGTTTTTACACTTTCCATCATAACCATATAATGCGTGCCCTGTTTCAAAATTAAACTGTTTTGTAATTCTAATTGTACTCATTAACGTCTGCTTCTAAATTTGTTGTAAAAATATGCAATAACTAGAAATACTGCTAATCCTATAAATAAATAATCTCCTCCCATTTTTTTAATTCTTTAAAAAACCTTGTAAAACATCAGCAATTTTTCTGTTATCAGATAATTGCGGAATCTTATTCTGGCCACCAAATTTACCAATAGATTTCATGTAATTATGAAAACCTCCTTTTTTTACTTTTCTAATGATTAAAGGACGTAATACTTTACCTTCAATCAAATCAAAATAATAAATATTTTGCTCTTGCATAGAAGCATCAACCTTTAATGCAAAATCTTCTATATCTTCTGGCTCATTTTCAAACTCAATAAACCATTCGTGAAAAGGCAAACCACTTTCTGGATTTACTTGTGGAGCCACAGTAAACTCACTAATATTAATGTTAGTTCCTAAAATAGAATCATTTAATGCTTTTTCTACTTCTTTACCTATAACGTGTTCGCCAAAGGCGGATATAAAATGCTTTATACGACCTGTAACTTTAATTCTATAAGGTTTTGTTGATGTAAATTCTACAGTATCACCAATATTATAACCCCACAAACCAGCAGTTGTATTTAAAATGATAACATAATTTACACCCATTTTTACATCTTTGATGGATATTCTTGTAGGGTTTTCATCAAAAAATTCAGTTGCAGGTATAAATTCGTAAAACATACCTGAGTTTAATTGCAGCAACATTCCTTTTTCTGTTTGCGAATCTTGATATGCAATAAAACCTTCTGATGCAGGATACAATTCTATATAATCGATCTTTTTACCAATTAAACTTTCAAACTTGTTTTTATAAGGTTCAAAATTTACGCCTCCATAAATAAAGAAGTTAAAATTCGGGAATAATTCAGAAACCTTTTTACCTGTTTTCTCAATCAGTTTTTCGAAATACATTTGTACCCAAGAAGGAATTCCACTAATTACAGACATATCTTCATTAATAGTTTCTTCTACAATTGCATTTACTTTGGTGTCCCAATCTTCAATACAGTTGGTTTCCCAACTTGGCAATCTATTTTTAAGCAAATATTTAGGCACATAATGTGCTACAATTCCACTAAGTCTACCTAATTTTACTCCATTTTTATCAGTTAAAACTGGGCTACCTTGTAAAAATATCATTTTACCATTTACAAAACTAGCATCATTTTTTTCTACGATATAAAACAACAAAGCGTTTCTTGCAGCTTTAATATGCGTTGGCATAGAATCTTTTGTAATAGGTATATATTTTGCCCCAGAAGTTGTACCTGAAGTTTTTGCAAAATATAAGGGTTTACCTGGCCAAAGCACATCAGGTTCACCTTCTACAATTCGATCTACATACCCTCTTAAACCTTCGTAATCTGAAACTTTTACACGTTTTTTAAAATCATCATAAGATGTAATATTTTCAAAATCGTGATCTTTACCAAAGGCTGTGTTCTTAGCTTTTGATATTAACTTTTTAAAAACTTTATCTTGAGTTTTATAAGGGTTATTTGCCCATTTATAAACTCTTTTTATAGAAATTTTAGCAAACGGAATTGCAAATACAGATTTTATACTCATTATCTAAAATCAATTAAATTTGTAGGATTTACTGCATAACCACCACTCCAAAGTTCAAAGTGTAAATGTGGACCAGTAGATAGTTCTCCTGTAGAACCCACGCTTGCGATTACCTCACCAGATTTTACAAAATCTCCTTGTTGTTTCAATAAATTTCCATTGTGTTTGTATACAGACATATAATCATGATCGTGTTTTAAGATAAGAACATAACCAGTTTCTGTGGTCCAACCAGAAAAAATTACAGTACCATCTGCAGTAGCTTTTACTGGTGCATTTTTTGGTGCAGTAATATCTACAGCTAAATGTTTAGTATTAGGGTCGAAACTTTGAGAAATAATACCATTCAATGGCGCAAAAAACACAATTTCTACGTTAGTATCTGCATTATTTTGAATAGGAAAACGATCTTGACTTTCTATTTTTTCTCTAAAAATAGAATCTTCTCTTGTAGCATGCAATAAGCTATCTTTAATTTCTACTTTACCTAAAGAAAAGGCAACAGAATCTATAATTTCTGGTTCAATTTCTCCATTTAAAATAGGTTGTAAAGCTTTTGTGTAGTCGTTTATAATATCTAGTTTTCTTTTTAAAGAATCTGTTTGAAAAGCCAATTTAGTAGCTTTAATTTTTAATTCTGTAGAAGAATAACCCGGAATATATTCTTTAATAGGCGTAAAAGTGATGATAAATGTAGTAACTAAAATCAATAAAAAAGATAAAACACCACCCAATACAAATACATTTAAACGAGATAGTTTTAAAGAAAAACGTTCTTCAAAAGTATTTTCGTTTAAAACTACTAATCTGTATTTGTCAGTTAGTTTTTGTTTTAGTTTCCCTTTTTTTTTGGCTTTTTTATCCACTAAAATATATTAGTATTTATGAGTTAAACGTAAAAATAACGAAACTATTTTTTATAAAAATTCATTTCATCTATATATTCCCAAACTTCTTTGGTTAACATTGGTTTTATGTTCTTTTTATCCTTAATTCCGTTTCTAATCATTGTTGATGACAATTGAATAATTGGTGCATCTACCTTATGAATTTTAGTACTATTTTTAAATTGATGATCTACTGTGCCTTCTGCAATTCTTGGATACACATAAATATGATGATGCTCTAAAATGGTTTCATAGTTTTTCCATTTATGGAAACTTTTTAAATTGTCTTCGCCCATAATTAAACAAAACTCTTTATCAGCATATTTGTCTGATATATGTGCTAAAGTATGCACTGTATAGTTGGGTTGTGGTAATTTAAACTCAATATCAGATGGTTTTATCTTCGAATAATTTTCGGTTGCTCTATACACCAACTCATATCTATGATAATTATCTAATAAAGAACTTTTCTTTTTAAATGGATTATGAGGTGTAACAACCATCCAAATTTCGTCTAAATCTGAATTTTCTACCATATAATTTGCAATAATCAAATGCCCAACATGTATAGGATTGAATGTACCAAAATATAAACCAATTTTCATTTTACTTAAGATGATAGAAAAAAAGCATTGAGAATAGATGCTCTTCTTTATTCTTGTTTTTTTATTTTAACTCTAAAAACTCGCCAACTAATTCTTCTGCTTCTTTTAAAGCAACATCTAGCTCATAGTTTTTAATAATTTTATCAAACTGAGGTGCTGTTGCCAACTCTACAGAAGCTTTTGCAATTCGCATATTAATCTTGTCTTCACTTTCTGTAGATCGTTTTTTTAAACGTATTTTAAGTTCATCTACACTTGGTGGTTTTACAAAAACAGATAAAGTTTCTTCTGGAAATTTCTTTTTAATTCTTAAGCCACCAACAACATCAATATCAAAAATAACATGTTTTTTTAAAGCCCAAATACGCTCTATTTCTGTTTTTAAAGTACCATAAAAATTATCTCTATAAACTTCTTCCCACTCTAAAAAATCATCATTTTTAATATGAGTTTTAAATTCTTTAAGGTCTATAAAATAATAGTCTACCCCGTCTTTTTCCTCACCTCTTGGCGCTCTAGAAGTTGCTGAAATAGAAAACTCTAAATTAAATTTTTCTTGTTTTAGTAAATGACGAACAATAGTAGTTTTACCAGAACCAGAAGGTGCTGAAAACACGAATAACTTTCCTTTAAAATCTGACATAAATTTTGTTTTTAGTTGCTAATTTTTGGTTGATGGGTTTTACTACTAACTAAAACCATCAACTAAAAACCAATTAAAGCACATTTAAAATTTGTTCTTTAATCTGTTCTAATTCATTTTTCATTTGAATTACCGCTTTTTGCATTGGTGCAAAATTAGCTTTAGAACCTGTTGTGTTTATTTCACGACCCATTTCTTGTACAATAAACCCTAATTTTTTTCCATTAGAATCTGGTGTAGCTAATGTTTCTAAAAAATAATCTAAATGATTTGCTAAACGCACTTTTTCTTCATTAATATCTAGTTTTTCTAGATAATAAATTAGTTCTTGCTCAAAACGATTTTCATCTGTATCTACTTTTAAATCGTTAATTGCTTTTTGTAAACGCGTTTTTACGTTTTCTATTCTATCTGCATCTAAAGCTTTAACTTCTTCTAAATATTTTTTAATATTATCAATCCTTTCTTTAAAATCTATTTCTAAAGAAGCAGCTTCATCAGTTCTATATTGTACAATTTCTTTAACAGCTTCGTCTATACTTGTATCAATCAGATTCCACTCATTTTCATCTAACTCTTCACGTTCAGTTTTTAAAGCATCTGGCATTGTAACTGCCATTTTTAGCAATTCTACATCATATTCAGAATCAATAACAAGTGTATTTCTTAACTGTTCTATGTATTTTTTAACAACGCTATTATTTACAGTTGTAGATGTTTCATCTGCAGTCATTTCAACAAAAATTGAAAAATCTACTTTACCTCTTATTAAAGATTTTGCTAATTTTTTACGAACAGCTAATTCTTTTTCTTTGTAGTAAGAAGGTATTCTAACGTTTAAATCTAAGTTTTTACTGTTTAAAGATTTTATTTCTATGGTTACTTTTTTAGTTGGCAATTGCAACACAGATTTCCCATAACCAGTCATAGATTGAATCATACAAACTTCATTTTAAATGAACTGCAAATATAAGTTTTATTTGGTTGCTTTATCAACCTCTTTTGTAACTAAAAACACACCTAAAAAGATAATAATTGTAGCTACTATTTTAACAAAATTTAAAGAATCACTACCAACAATTAATGCATAAATTGTTGCAATTACTGGCTGTAAGTATATAAAAACACTAACTGTTGTAGGTTTTAATTTTGATAAGCCATATAAATTAAAAAGATAGGTAATACAAGAGGTAAAGACAATTACAAAACCAATATTCCAATAAATATTTGTAGGTATATCTTGCCAAACTACCTCTTTTAGCTCATTAAAAGAAAAAGGAACTACAAAAAACAGCCCAAATAAATACAACCATTTTACAAATACTATTGGATGATATTTTAAAATTAAATCTTTTGCCAACACTAAATACAAACCATAAGATGCAGCATTTACAAAGACCAAAAAATTACCAAAATTACTATTGGCTGCATTTGCACTTGAAGAGTTACCATAAGTTATTAATAAAATAGCACCTGCTAAACCTATAAAAATTCCTAAAATTCTTTGTAAACCAATTGCTTTTTTTATTATAATACTCGAAAAAACAAGCACCATTATTGGTGAAGTTACCATTATTACAGAAGCACTAATTGGCGCTGTTAAACTTAGTCCTTTAAAAAAAGCTAGCATATTTAATGCTGTGCCAAAAAAGGCTGCTAAAACTATTTTTTTATAATCTGCTTTTTCTATTTTTTGTTGTTTAATAAACAAACCAGCAAACCAAAAAAGCAATGTACCACCAGCAACTCTTAATAAAATAAAAGCAAAAGGCTTTATATAAACAGGCATAACTTCTTTTGCAATTGTATAGTTTACACCATAAATTAATGTAGCTATAGAAACGGCTATTAATGCTAATATTCTTTTATTCATACAACAAATAAATTCATAAAAATTAAGTTTCAAAATTGAGGATAATAATATAAAAAAGCATTACAAATTACTTTAATAATTCAATTTTTAAAAGTTTTAGAGAAATACAAATATCAAAAGAAAACTTTAGTAGTAATAAATTATATTTGTTTTTAAGATTTACAAGAAATGCACATACATTATATTGGCGAAAATAATTCTGTATTAAACACTTTTATATCAGAATTAAGAGATAAAAAGATACAAAAAGATGCTTTACGTTTTCGTAGAAACATAGAAAGAGTAGGCGAAATTTTAGGTTATGAATTAAGTAAAAATCTTTCTTATTCTGGTGTTTATATAGAAACACCTTTAGGTAAAAAGAAGGTTCAATTATCTTATAATGATTTGGTTTTATGTTCAATTTTAAGAGCAGGATTACCTTTACATCAAGGTTTACTAAATTATTTTGATAAAGCAGAAAATGCTTTTATTTCTGCCTATAGACATCATCCAAAAAATGATGCTGATTTTGAAATTGTTGTTGAGTATTTTGCATCACCAGAAATAAAAAACAAAACATTATTACTAGCAGACCCAATGTTAGCAACTGGACAATCTTTAGTTGCAGTTTATGAAGCGATTAAAAAACATGGAATTCCTAAAGAGATTCATATTGTTGTTGTAATTGGCTCTAGAGAAGGTGTAGACTTTATTGAAAAACATTTTCCAGAAAACACTCATTTATGGATTGCTGCTATAGATGAAGAATTAAACAATAAAGGTTATATAGTACCAGGTTTAGGTGATGCTGGAGATTTGGCTTTTGGTGAAAAATTATAGTAAAAAACAAACAATACTACTCACTAGAAAAAAATAAAACACCATATTTTTAAATATGTTTTTCTGAATTAACTCAATACCATTTGCCAAAATAATTGCTGTAGGAAACAAGATAAATATTAGTTCAGAACCATTTTTTTCTGGTAGAAACATCAAGAAAAGAATTAAAACAAAGAAATTATAGATTAATAAAATCCAACTTCTTTTAAATTTATTGTTAACTGATAGCGTATTTATCGATTTTAAAAATATTGCAAAAACTGCAAATATTAAGGTGCTATATAAAATCCACAGATATTTTATTTTACTATAAAACTGAACATCAAAATTTATATTAAAATTAAAAAGGTCTGTAAACTCATCAATTTTATCAAACCAAAAAAAGTAAGCAAAATAAACTAATAATGGTGCTAAAAAACCAATAATTGGAGCTAAAAGTGTATGTATCGTAATTTTATTATGCACATAAATAGCTACATAAACCAAAATAAATAGTAAAGCTGAAAGTGGTTCTAAAACAAAAAAAACACCCAACCAAAACCCGCTATCAAAAAGCTTTTCTAATATTCTTTTAGCTGTATGTAAACTGTATATTTTTCTTAAAAAAAGTAAATAAATAACTGTTAAAATTAAAGTTTTATAACCAATTAATTCTGGTAAAATCATAACAATTAATCCTGTAAATAGAAAATAAGCATAAGAATTATCGAATGTTAAATTATTTTTAGAATTAATAAAATTGAAAAGAAAAAAAATTATTAAAAAGAAAAGAAGTATTGCTCCACTTTTTAATAAATTATCAAAAAGAAAAGCATTAGTAAAAAAAGCGGTATAAATACTAAAAACAAACCCAATAAAAAAGAAAATTAAGAAAACAATAAAATTGATTGGCTTAGATTTGTTTAAAAAATTGGCTAGCATTATTTCTTTTGTTATTTTTGCAGCGTAAAGATAATTAAGTTATGATAGCAAGCAATATATTTAGATGGATTGGTAGTTTATTTACTGATATTTTATTCTTACCTTTTAAAAAATTACGACTAGATGTTGCTACATCAGATTATGGTTGGTGGTTGTCTAATGGCATAAACTGGTTATTTTTAGTAGTACTTTTAGTTCTACTTTACTATTGGATGAGCCAATCTAGAAAGTTTTTAAAAGAAGGTACAGAAGACAGAGCATAATTCTACAACTTGGGAAGCAAAAATAAATTAAAACGTTTCAAAGAAAATGAAACGTTCAAAAATGTCATTCAGCCAACAAGAGAAGAAGTTTTAAATAACTTTTCTCATAAAGGTAAATGGCATTCTTTTTTTAACAACAATAATCCTATTGTTGTTGAAATGGGTTGTGGTAAAGGTGAATACACTATTGCTTTAGCTCGTAAAAACCCGAATAAAAACTACATTGGTATAGACATTAAAGGCGCTCGTTTTTGGAGAGGTGCCAAAACTGCTATCGAAGAAAATTTAGACAATGTAGCTTTTGTTAGAACACAAATTGAATTGGTCGATTTTATTTTTGCTGAAAATGAAATTTCAGAAATTTGGATTACTTTTCCAGATCCGCAAATAAAATTTCAACGTACCAAACATAGAATGACAAACACGAAGTTTTTAAAGAAATACCACACCATTTTAAACCAAGATGGTATTATGAATTTAAAAACTGATTCTGAGTTTATGCATGGTTATACTTTAGGTTTATTACATGGTGAAGGCCATGAAATTATATACGCAAACCATAATGTGTATAATAACGAAGGCGCACCAAAAGAAGTAACAGAAACGCAAACTTTTTACGAAAATCAATATTTAGAAGTTGGTAAAATGATAACTTATATCAAGTTTAAATTAAATTATTAGAGATTTATTTTTTGATTGATAAAATATCTGTACCTAAATATTTATTGTCTTTGTTATAATACCAAGCTCTAATTTTAGGCATTTTTACCTGATTAATTGTTTCTAAACCAGACAATAAAATATATTCGCCACTATCTTTTGCTTCTTTAAAAAACTGATATACTTCCATTGCATAAGTATCTGGATTAAAATAAAAATACCAAGTATCTTTACCCACTTCTTTATTATAAGTTGCTTTTAGCACCAAATAATCTTTTCCTTTAAACTGACGTTTTTCTACTTTTTGATGAATGACAGTACCATCATCTTTCAATTTCATTGGTAAACCATATAAATACGTGTAATAATTTTTATACAAATTTGCGCGCTCACAGTTTAAGCTAAACTTTTTCTTTATTTCTGCTGATAAATTTTGTTTTCCATTTAAGCTGAAACTACAGCTATCTTTATCAACAATAAATTCAGTGATAATTGTATCTCTTTTAGCTACAACAGAAAAATATTGTTTGGGTAAATCAATATTTATTTTACTCTTTCTTTCACCATTTTTAGGAGTTTCCATAATTACAAACAACTCGCCTTTAAAGGTTTCCCAATTTCCATTTGGGTCGTGAAATTGAATGGCTTTCGTTAATAATTCATCACCAGTAATTTCTTGAGAGAATAATGTTATCGAAACAAATAATACTAAAAATGTAAGTAGGTTTTTCATATTTTAAAAGTACTAAAAATTGTTAAACGAAAAAACCCTATAGTTTATAAATAACTATAGGGTTTTCTTTTATATTGAAATATTTTACTCTTGTATATCTAGTTTTAAACTCAACTCTTGCAATTGCTCATCATCAATAAAAGCAGGTGCATCAATCATAACATCTCTACCAGAATTATTTTTTGGGAAAGCAATAAAATCTCTAATAGTTTCTTGACCTCCTAAAATAGCAACCAATCTATCTAAACCAAAAGCCAAACCTCCATGAGGTGGTGCTCCATACTCAAAAGCATCCATTAAGAAACCAAATTGTGCTTTTGCTTCTTCTTCAGAAAAACCTAGGTGTTTTAACATTGTTGCCTGAATTTGTTTGTCATGAATTCTAATTGATCCACCACCAATTTCATTTCCGTTTAAAACTAAATCGTACGCATTTGCTTTAACATCTCCAGGGTTTGTATCTAATAATTCTAATTGACCAGGTTTTGGTGATGTAAATGGATGGTGCATTGCATGGTAATGACCAGTTTCTTCATCTAACTCTAATAAAGGGAAATCTATTACCCAAAGAGGAGCAAATACTTTAGGATCTCTTAACCCTAAACGTTCTGCTAATTCCATACGTAATGCAGACATTTGTGCTCTAACTTTATTCGTTTCTCCAGATAAAACACAAACTAAATCTCCAGGTTTTGCACCTGTAACTTCAACCCATTTTGCTAAATCTTCTTGATCGTAAAATTTATCTACAGATGATTTAAAAGTACCATCTTCGTTAACTCTACAATAAATCATTCCAAGAGCTCCAACTTGTGGTCTTTTTACCCATTTAATAATGTTGTCTATTTCTTTTCTTGTGTAAGCATTTCCACCAGGAACAGCAATTCCAATCACTAATTCAGCATTATTAAAAACTCCAAAATCTTTGTGTTGTGTAACTGCATTTAACTCGCCAAATTCCATTCCAAAACGGATATCTGGTTTGTCATTTCCATACAAACGCATGGCATCATCATACAACATTCTAGGGAATTTCTCCACCTCAACATTATTTACTTCTTTTAGTAAATGTCTGGTTAATCCTTCAAAAATATTTAAGATATCTTCTTGCTCTACAAATGCCATTTCACAGTCTATTTGTGTAAATTCTGGCTGTCTGTCTGCCCGTAAATCTTCGTCTCTAAAACACTTTACAATCTGAAAATATTTATCCATTCCACCAACCATCAGCAATTGCTTAAAAGTTTGAGGCGATTGTGGCAATGCATAAAACTGACCTTCATTCATTCTAGAAGGCACCACAAAATCTCTTGCGCCTTCTGGAGTAGATTTTATTAAATACGGAGTTTCTACTTCTATAAATTCTTGATCAGACAAGTATTTACGAACTTCCATAGCTACTTTATGACGAAAAATTAAACTGTCTTTTACAGGATTTCTTCTAATATCTAAGTATCTATATTTCATTCTGATGTCTTCTCCTCCATCAGTTTTGTCTTCTATTGTAAAAGGTGGCAATTTTGCTGCGTTTAAAATCTCTAACTCAGAAACTAAAACCTCAACCTCACCAGTTGCAATATTTTTGTTTTTAGATTCACGCTCAATAACAGTACCTTTTACTTGAATCACAAATTCTCTACCAAGAGATTTTGCTTTTTCAATCATTGCTGCTGGCGTGCGCTCTTCATCAAAAATTAACTGTGTAATTCCATATCTATCTCGCAAGTCTACCCAAACCATAAAACCTTTGTCTCTTGATTTTTGTACCCAACCTGCTAGTGTAACTTCTGTATTTATGTGTGATGCTCTTAACTCACCACAAGAATGACTTCTGTACATTTCTTTTGAAATTTTTATTTCTAACATTCTTACCTAAGCAAGAATCTTTATTTTGATGTGCAAAATTACACATTTTATCCATTAAAATCTTTGTAAATTTGTTTTTATGAGCGTAGTAAACATTCAAGAGAAATTCAATTTATTTGAAGATAAATGGACTCCTAAAAAAATAGGTGAATTAAATGGACAACAAATTTTATTAGCCAAAGTTAAAGGTGAGTTTGTATTTCATAAACACGACAATGAAGATGAATTATTTTTAGTGAAAAAAGGAGTTTTAGAAATGCATTTACGTGATAAAATTATCACCATAAATGAAGGCGAATTTTACATTGTGCCAAAAGGTATAGAACACAAACCTGTTGCCAAAGAAGAAGTACATATTTTACTTTTTGAACCTCTTTCTACAAATCATACAGGAAATGTTGTTGCAGACATTACTGTAGAAACTTATGAATCTATATAATAAGTTATGAATTATGTGTTTTGAATGATGAGTTAACTAAACACTAATCACTTAAAACTAAAAACTATAATCAATGAGTAAACTATTTTTAGTACCTACACCAATTGGTAATTTAGAGGATATGACTTTTAGAGCCATTCGTGTTTTAAAAGAAGCTGATTTTATTTTAGCAGAAGACACACGTACAAGTGGAAAATTGTTAAAACATTTTGAAATAGCCACTCAAATGCATAGTCATCATATGCACAATGAACATAAATCAATTGAAGGGATTTTAAATAGAATTAAAAGCGGAGAAACTTGCGCTGTTATTTCTGATGCTGGAACTCCTGCAATTTCAGATCCTGGGTTTTTATTAACTAGAGCTTGCGTAGAAAATGATATTGATGTAGAATGTTTACCAGGTGCAACTGCTTTTGTGCCAGCTTTGGTAAATTCTGGTTTACCTAATGATAAATTTGTTTTTGAAGGTTTTTTACCTGTAAAAAAAGGAAGACAAACACGTTTTTTACTCTTAGCTGAAGAAACAAGAACCATGATTTTTTACGAATCACCTCATAAATTGGTAAAAACTTTAGGACACTTTATTGAATATTTTGGTGCAGACAGAAAAGTTTCTGTTTCTAGAGAACTCACAAAAATGTTTGAAGAAACTGTAAGAGGAACTGCCACAGAAGTTTTGGCCCATTTTACTAAAAAACCACCAAAAGGTGAAATTGTTGTTGTTCTTGAGGGGAAAAAGTAAATAAAAACTCCCAATAAATAGATTATTACTTATTGGGAATTAAGTTTTTAAATTATTTACTATTTCTTAGTAGTAATTACAATTACTCCATGTTTCGCTTTGTATTTTTTCATTGCTTGTTCTCCTTTAAAAATTTCCATTTTTTCAATTTTTTCTGGAGTTAAAATATCTAAAGATTTTTTGGTTGAAACCTTTCCATCAATTATAATCATTGGTGCAGGGTTACCTTCTTTTAAATCTCCATTTTCTCTTATTTTCGCATCAGAAAAGTCTAATTTTTTTAAAGCTTTTGTTGTTATTAAAATAGCACCATTTGGTGCATTATATTTTTTTATTGCTTCTTTACCTTTAATCACATTAATAGACGCTATTTTACTTTGATCTATTAATTCCATTGGAAAATCAAACTTTTTACCATCAATAAAAATTACAGGTTTTTTGCCATCTTTTACTTTTACATAAATATTTTCTTCCGATTTTTTCTCTTCTTTATCTTGTGCATTAACTACAGAAATAGAGCACATTAATAAAAAAGCGGCAAATAATAATTTTTTCATTTTTATATATTTAATAGTTAATAATCTTATTTAGATTGAAATTTATTTAGTTTTAGAATAAACGACTACCAAATCACTTTCTAATATAATTCGATGTTGATTTTCTGATGAATTTACATCAGAAAACATATTTTTCGCTTCATTTAATAAAGCTTGTTTTTCGCTAATAGATAATTTATTTTGATGATCTATATTGATGTAAAAGGTAACCAATAATGCAATAGATGCTGCTGCAGAAAATATCCCAATTTTTAGTCTCTTTGATTTTGACCTTCTTTTTTCAAAGGATCCCCATAATTTATCATTTAGATTATTTGGAGCAGTAATTCTGTTATTTTGAATAAAAGTAGCCACTGATTTCATTTCAGGGTTTGACTCATCTACAGCATCAAATAAAAGTTTTTCTTCTTCTAAAGAACTTTCACCAGCCTTGTATCTTTTTATCAAGTTATTAATATGTTCCTCGCTCATAATCGTAATTTTTTTCTAATGCAATCCCTATTTGTTTTCTTGCTCTAGAGAGTAAAACTCTAACATGTTCTATTTTAAGACTCAAAGCTGCTGCTATTTCTGTAAATTCATAACCATCTACATCTCTCATTAAAAAAACCTCTTTTTGTTGTTTAGGCAATTGTTCTAAAATTTTAAAGATGATATTATTTAATTCTTTCCATTCAAGATTTTCAATATCACTTGTTGATTTTAAAACCTTTAATTCGGATGTTGAATCCTCTAAAACCAACGTTTTTTTTCTTAACAAATCAATACAATAATTACGTGCAGTTAAGATTACAAATCCGTTTATATTTGGATGATTTTCTATCTTTTTTCTTTTCTGCCACAATTTTAGCATAATTTCTTGTATAGCATCTTCTGCTTTAGAATTGCTACCCAACAAACGAGCAACCATAGGAAACAATCGTTCTGACAAAGAAAATACTTGAAGCTTAAAATCTTGTTTGGTCATTCTATTTATATAACGTAAAAACTGGAAGGTTTATAACAGAGAGTGTTACTTTTATTTTAAATTTGATTTAATTTGTGCAAATTACTCAAAAACATAATATGTCTATCTTAGAATTCAAAACCAAATTAAAAGAAAACCCAGAATCAATTTTATTTGCAGAAACCATGCAAATAATAGAAGAGAATTACAACTTTACACCAACTGCATTTACAAATGGTGAAATCAAAAATAAAGCCGAAGAAAATTCTGGTTCTTGTAAATTATTTGCTTTTGCTACACATCAACAATTATCAAAAGAAGAGACATTGGCTTGTTTTGGCGAACATTATAGAGGTGTTTTAGAGTATAAAGATGGAACATCACACCAAAATATTAGAAACTTTATGAAAACCGGTTTTAGTGGTTTGTCTTTTGATGGTGATGCTTTAGAACTAAAATAGTATATGCAAAACCTTTTATCAGAAATAAAAAAATGCACGCTTTGTGAACCGCATTTAGATTTAGGAGCAAATCCTGTAGTTTCTACTCACCTAAATTCTAAAATTGTAATTGTGGGGCAAGCTCCAGGTACAAAAGTTCACAAATCTAGCATTCCTTGGGATGATGCAAGTGGAAAACAATTACGTAAATGGCTCAATGTTTCTGATGAAAATTTTTACAATAAAGTAAAATTTGCAATTGTGCCTATGGGTTTTTGTTACCCAGGAAAAGGGAAAAGTGGAGACAAACCACCAAGAAAAGAATGCGCTCCTAAATGGCATCAGCAATTATTTGATAGAATGCCAAATTTAGAGTTAATCATTTTAATAGGAATGTATGCGCAAAACTATTACTTAAAAAACAAAGCAAAAAGAACACTTACAGAAACTGTAGATAATTATCCAGCATATTTACCTAAATATTTTACATTACCTCATCCATCACCAAGAAACCGTTTTTGGTTGACAGAAAAATCCATGGTTTGAAAAAAATGTAATTCCTGAATTACAGAAAAGAGTTGCAGAAATTTTGAATTAAAAAAACTACTTTTATAACTTCTAAAACCAGGTTATGTTCAAAAAATTAAGTTACTTTTTATGCATTACAATAGTATTTATCAACTGTACAAATAATAACCCAAAACTATTAAATACATCAAATTATGCTGATGTAATCAATGAAGAATTTACTGGAGATTTAGCTTATGAAACTACTTCTTTTGTAGAAAAATACTGGAGAGTTGTTGGTAATTCTGGTTTTAATAAAAGCATCTATAAAATTGAAGAAGCACTTGTAAAAGCGGGTTATGTTTTAGAAGAAAATGCCACAGAAAATGATGTTTTAACTTATAGAATTGAAAAACGACCGCTAAAAAAACCTACTTGGGAATCTGTGAATGCAATTGTTGAATTTGAAGGCAGTAAAGAAGAGCCACTTTTATCTCATACTGCAAACAGAAATATGATTGCTTTAAATTCTTACAGCACTCCAAAAGAAGGAATCTCTGCTGAAGTTGTACATATAAAAGATTTTAAAAACATAGCTAATATTGATGTGAAAGGCAAAATTGTTTTTGCAGAAACCAGTCCTTATCGAATTTATAAAACTGCAATTGTAGATGGTAAAGCAGCAGGAATTATCACATACAATAATCCAAAGTATTTACAGCCAGAAAAAAATTCAACCTCAATTCAGTTTCGATCAATTCCTCAAGATACGATCCACAAACCGTGGGCAATTGCATTGTCTTTTGCTGCAAAAGAACGGTTAAAAAAGGCTTTAGAAAAAGGCAAAGTTACTTTAAATGTAAAAATTGAAACCAACATTTATCCATCAGAAGAATTAACAATTATTGCAGAAGTTAAAGGAACAGAAAAACCAAAAGAACGTTTGGTTTTTAGTGCTCATGTGCAAGAACCTGGTGCAAACGATAATGCAACTGGAGTTGGTGTAGCATTAGAAATGGCTGCATTGACTGCAAAATTTATCCATCAAAAACAATATCAGCCTAAAAGAACATTAACCTTTTTATGGGGAGATGAAATTGTATCTACTAGAAGGTATGTGCAAGAAGATTCTATTAGAGCTAAAGATATTAAATGGGGAGTTTCTTTAGATATGGTTGGTGAAGACACTGAAAAAACAGGAGGAACTTTCTTGATAGAAAAAATGCCAGACCCAAGTGCCATTTGGACACGTGGAAAAGACCAACACACAGAATGGGGTGGTTCTAAAATGAACTTAAAACAAATGAAACCTCATTATTTAAACGATTTTTTAATTGATAAATTCAAAGCGCAAGGCAAAAGAGCAAATTGGGTTGTTAGCACAAATCCGTTTGAAGGAGGAAGTGATCACGTACCTTTTTTAAGGGAAAACATACCAAGTGTTTTGTTTTGGCATTTTACAGATCAGTTTTACCATACAGATAATGACAGAATAGATAAAGTGTCTAAAACAACTTTAAAAAATGTAGGAACAACTGCTTTAATTGCTGCATACACTTTATTAAATGCTGATAAAAATACTGCAAAAACTATTTTATCTGACTTAGAAAAAGCTGCTGTAAGTCGTTTAAACGATGAGTTAAAACAAAGTAAAATAGCTATTAATAAAGGAGACTCTTTAAACACTCAAATACAAATTATTGAGGCTTGGAAAGGTTGGTATCAAAAATCTTTTAAAACCGTAAATGATATGGTTTCTAACAAGAAAATAATTAACAAAGAGATTCAAAATTCTGAGAAATTAATTGATTCAATTTCTATAGACATCATAGAAAAACTTCAAAATAAAGATTAGTATTATGATAAAAGAGTCAGATAATTTTTTTGAAAAAGTGTATACAGTTGCTCGAAAAATTCCTTTTGGTAGAGTTACAAGCTATGGAGCTATTGCCATTTATTTAGGAGCAGCAAGATCTGCAAGAATGGTTGGTTGGGCTATGAATAAAGCCCATAATTTAGAAGATGTTCCTGCACACAGAGTAGTAAACAAAAAAGGATTATTAACAGGCAAACATCATTTTGATGGTACAAACTTAATGCAACAATTATTAGAAAACGAAGGCATTGTTGTAATTGATAATCAAATTCAAGATTTAGAAAAAGTTTTTTGGAATCCTTCAGAACATTTATCCTAATTTTTCAAAAATCAGGAAATTAGGTGCAAAAAACAGATCATCTCTTTTTATACTATTTACTTTATAATAGCAACCTATCAATCCATAGACAAACATAATTTATTTACTTTATTTTATAATTTGTAAGGCGTATCTTTGTATGGTAGACTAAGTAAAAACTAAAAGTTACTTATAACTTTAGTTATAAGCCAAAAGCGAAGAAATGAGTTTTAAAAAACAAGATATATACAACGCATTAGAAACAATTACAGCTCCTGGAGAGGGTAAAAGTTTAATAGAAAATAACAATGTAAAAAATGTTGTTATTTTTGGTGATGAAGTAAATGTAGATGTTACCATTAGCAACCCAACTTTACAAGCAAAAAAGAAAGTTGAAGCTGAAATTACCAAAGCCATTAAAACTAATGTTGATGAAAAAATTGACGTAAAAATCAATTTAAAAGTAGAGAAAACTGCGCCAAAAGAAGACCCGAATTTAATTCGTGGTAAAGAAATACCAAATATTAAAAACATTATTGCAATTGCTTCTGGTAAAGGAGGTGTTGGTAAATCTACAGTAACCTCTAATTTAGCAGTTTCTTTAGCTAAAATGGGCTTTAGTGTTGGTGTTTTAGATGCAGATGTTTATGGGCCATCGCAACATATTATGTTCGATGTAGAAAAAGAGAAACCACTTTCTGTAAATGTAGATGGTCGTTCTAAAATGAAACCAATTGAAAATTATGGAGTTAAATTATTGTCTTTAGGTTTTTTTACAAATCCAGATCAGGCTGTAATTTGGAGAGGACCAATGGCATCTAAAGCTTTAAAACAATTAATTTTTGATGCTGCTTGGGGCGAATTAGATTTTCTTTTAATAGATTTACCTCCAGGAACAGGAGATGTACATTTGTCTATTGTACAAGCCTTACCAATTAATGGAGCTGTTGTAGTTTCTACACCACAAAACATTGCATTGGCAGATGCTAAAAAAGGAGTTGCAATGTTTCAGCAAGACAGCATAAAAGTTCCTGTTTTAGGAATCATAGAAAATATGGCATATTTTACGCCAGAAGAATTACCTAACAATAAATATTATATCTTTGGTAAAGATGGTGCAAAAAACCTTGCAGAAGATATAAATACAACCTTTTTAGGAGAAATACCTTTAGTACAAAGTATTCGTGAAGCTGGAGATGTTGGGCATCCAGTAGCTTTACAAGAAGATACTGTTTTAGAAAAATCATTTAGCGATATTACCAAAGAAATGGTAGCTCAATTATTAAAAAGAAATGCAAATTTACCACCAACAGAAGTTGTTAGAATTACAACAATGAGTGGTTGCAGTTCAGTAAAAAACTAGATTTATGACAGCACAAGAAACACATAATAATGTAGAAAAGGCTTTAGATGAAATTCGTCCTTTTTTAATAAGCGATGGTGGTAACATAAAGTTACTTTCTATAGAAGACGCCATTGTAAAAGTACAATTAGAAGGCGCTTGCACAGGATGTTCTGTAAATCAAATGACCTTAAAAAATGGTGTAGAAGCCACTATTAAAAAGTACGCTCCAGAAATACAAGAAGTAATAAACGTTGCTTAAAAAAATATTTTGGGCGTTACTTTATGCAGCAAGCAAGCTGCATTAAAGTCAGGCTTTCAGCACTCGCTTTTTTGTTTTGCTGAATAAAAATTCAGCAAAACAAAAAGAGCTTAAACAAATGCTTCAATCCTTAACGCGCTTATCAAACTCAATAAAAAGCACGAAAAAGTATTTAAATTTATTAATAATAAACTTCTAAAACTTTAGCGTTTTCTGCTTTTAACTGAATCGTTTTTATAGCAGCTGGCAACAATAAAGTTTCACCAGTATTAATCGTGTAAGTTTTTTCTTCAGAAATTAAATCCACAGAACCCTCTACACACATATAAATTACAAAAGAATCTATTTCTGAGTAATCTTTATCTATTGTGGTATTAATATCTAAAATATTTGTTCTAAAATATGGAGAATACACCAATTTATTCGAAACATTTTTTTCTAAATTGTACTCTGTTTTATAATTCTCATGAACTTCATAATCTAAAACATCCATAGCCATATCACTATGCAACTCTCTTTTTTCTCCAGTTTTAGCATCTACTCTATCATAATCATAAATACGATACGTAATATTAGAGGTCTGCTGAATTTCGGCTAACAAAACTCCAGCTCCAATTGCATGCACACGACCTGTTGGTATGTAAAAAGTATCACCTTTATTTACAATTTCATGATGCATTACTTCTAAAATAGTATTATTCGCTAAATGCGATTTATAACCTTCTGCATCTATTTTTTCATCAAAACCAACAATTAGCTCAGCATCTTCATCAGCTTGCATTACGTACCACATTTCATTTTTACCAAATGAGTTATGGCGTTCTTTAGCAACTTCATTATTAGGATGCACCTGAATAGATAAAGGCGTTTTAGCATCTATAAACTTTATTAATAGCGGGAATTCTTCCCCGAATTTTTCATAAACTGCATTACCAACAAAATCACCTTTGAATTCATTTGTTAAATCTCTCAGAGATTTACCTTCTAAATCACCTTTAGCAACAACAGTTTCATCACCAGAAACATCAGAAATTTCCCAAGACTCACCAATATTCTCTTCTGTATAATTTTTATTTAATTCCGTTTTTAGTTTTTCTCCACCCCAAATTCTATACTTGTAAAGTGGTGCAAATTTTAAAGGATATAATTTCATAATATATTTTTTTAAAATCAAGTATCAAATTTAAATATATAATTTTAATTGATGTAAAACTAACATTAAATTGAAAATCGACCTCATAAAAACTAAGTGAAAAAGAGAAAACCTACATTTCTAAAATAAATTATAAAAAAAATGAAAAAGTATTTGCCAGATCTATAAAACTTACTATATTTGCACCGCTCTAATAATTTAGAGTTTATGTTCTTTAAAAAACAAGACTGCGAAAGTAGCTCAGGGGTAGAGCATCACCTTGCCAAGGTGAGGGTCGCGGGTTCAAATCCCGTCTTTCGCTCTAAACCTTTTATAAAATTTCATGCTGAAGTGGTGGAATTGGTAGACACGCTGGACTTAAAATCCAGTGAGCAGTAATGCTCGTATGGGTTCAAGTCCCATCTTCAGTACAAGAACCGTAACATTTATTTGTTACGGTTTTTTTGTTTTCTTTAAATTTTAACAAAACCTATAAGGTTTAACTTAAATTTTGATTTAATTCGCTTACAGTTTTTAATATCTTTGGTTTTCATTAATTCAAATTTTAAAAATGGAAGATTTTATTCTTTACTTTAAAATGGGTCTAAATCACGTTTTAGACTTCTCTGCTTACGATCATATTATATTTTTAATTGTTTTAGCTGTAGTTTTTACTTATTACGAAATAAAAAAAGTAATTTGGTTAGTTACATTATTTACACTTGGACACTCAATAACACTAGCGTTATCTGCTTATAAAATAGTAAACATCAGTATAGAATTAATAGAGTTTTTAATTCCATTAACCATTTTTATTACAGGTTTTGTAAATATTTTAAATTCTAAGAATTCATCCTCTAAAAAAAACAATACAAACTTAATTTTTGCTTTATTTTTTGGATTAATTCACGGTTTAGGGTTTTCTAATTATTTTAGAATGATGATTGGTCAAGAAGAAAATAAACTTATGCCTTTAGTTGAATTTGCTTTCGGAATTGAAGTTGCACAAATAATTATAGTTTTAGGTATTTTAATTCTAGGAACTATATTTCAACATCCATTAAAAGTAGATAAAAGAGATTGGATTTTAGTCTGTTCATCGATTGTAATTGGTTTTGCTATACAAATGATGGTAGACAGAGTGTTTTGGTAAAAAAATTGTCTAATTATTAACGGCTTAATCCTTTAAATCTTTTTAATTTCGTTTTTTATGAATGAAAAGAAGCAACTAAAATACGATATGGCCTATTTAAAGATGGCTCGTGAATGGGGGAAACTATCCCATTGTAAAAGAAAACAAGTTGGTGCTTTAATTGTAAAAGAAAGAATGATTATTTCTGATGGTTTTAACGGAACCCCAACTGGTTTTGATAATTGCTGCGAAGATGGAGAAGGAAAAACTAAATGGGAAGTTTTACACGCGGAAGCAAATGCTATTTTAAAAGTAGCATCCTCTACACAATCTGCAAAAAATGCTACTTTATACATAACTTTGTCTCCTTGTACAGATTGCAGCAAACTGATACATCAAGCAGGAATTAAAAGAGTTGTTTATGCAAATGCATACAAAGACCCAGCAGGATTAGAATTTTTAGAAAAAGCTGGTGTAGAAATTAAGTACTTACCTTATGAATAAAAATAATTTACCTATATATTTTGCAATTGCAGTGGTTTTAGGCATTTTAATTGGCGTGTTTTTCGGAGGAAATTCAGACAATTTATTATCGCTCTCTAAAAACCAATCGCAAGAACAAAAAATTAAAAAACTTATTAATTTTATTGAACAAGATTATGTAGATGATGTAAATACAGAAGATCTTTTAGATGGAGCAATTACACAAATGTTGGGTAAATTAGATCCACATTCTATATACATACCAAAAGAAAACCAGCAAGCCAACATAGAAAATATGCAAGGTAATTTTGTTGGTATTGGAGTTCAGTTTAGAATGATAAAAGACTCTATTACAGTAGTACAACCCATTAAAGGAGGGCCAAGTATAAAAGCTGGTATAAAAGCTGGAGACAGAATTTTAATGGCAGATAATGATACTTTATATGGTAAAAATTTTAAAACAGGTATTGTACCAAAATACTTAAAAGGGAAACCAGAAACCAAAGTAGCACTTCAAATTTATAGAAAAAGCAACGATTCTTTATTTACAGTAGATATTACTCGCGGAAAAGTAAATATTAAAAGTGTAGATTTAGCTTATATGATAAACGATTCTATTGGTTATATAAAATTAGATCGTTTTGCTAGAAATACGTACAGAGAATTTAAATCATCACTTAATAGTTTAATTGATGATGGAATGACAGATCTCGTTTTAGATCTACGTGGAAATGGTGGTGGTTTTATAGATATTGCTAACAGAATTATTGATGAGTTTTTAGAAGATGACAAACTAATGGTCTTCACTAAAAACAACAAAGAACAAATTGATGAGTTTTTTGCAACCTCAATTGGTTCTTTTGAAAAAGGTGGCTTATATGTTTTAATTGATGAAAACTCAGCTTCTGCTTCAGAAATTGTGGCTGGTGCTTTGCAAGACAATGACAAAGGTACAATTATAGGTCGTAGATCTTTTGGTAAAGGCTTAGTGCAAATAGAAATGGATTTAGGTGATGGCTCTGCTGTACGTTTAACAACTGCAAGATATTATACACCTACTGGACGTTCTATACAAAAACCATATGCTAAAAATGGTGATAAAGATTACAGAAAAGATTATCAAAATAGAATTGCAAACGGAGAATTATTAAGTAAAGACAGTATTAAAGTAATTGATTCTTTACAATTTAAAACACCAAAAGGTAAAATAGTTTATGGTGGTGGAGGTATAATTCCTGATGTTTTTGTGGCCATAGATACTACTTCTTATATGTCTAATTTCTATTACAACACTGTAAATAATTTTGCTTTTGATTATGTTGATAATAACAGAACTTTATTATCAAAATGGACAATTGATACTTTTTCTGAGGGTTTTGATACAAACGATGTTGTTTTTGATACTTATTTATCAAAAATAAAAGACAGAGCAAATCCTTCTTTTAAAACCAAAACAAGCTTAAAAAAATACTTAAACGCATCTATTGCAAATGTACTTTTTGGTGATGTTGGTTTTTATAGAATTATACATAAAGATGACAAAATGCTACAAAAAGTTTTGGAGTTGGAAAGTAAAGAGGAATAGCTTTTCTTTGCAAAGATGATTAAAATTAACACTACTAAAAATAAGAAAGTCTATTTTGCTTCAGACCAACATTTAGGTGCTCCTACTCCTGAAAAAAGTTTTCCTCGCGAAAAGAAATTTGTAGCTTGGTTAAACTTGATAAAAGAAGATGCAGAAGCCATTTTTTTAGTTGGTGATTTGTTCGATTTTTGGTTCGAATACGACACTGTAGTTCCTAAAGGATTTGTTAGAGTTTTAGGGAAATTAGCAGAAATTAGAGATTCTGGAATACCTATTTATTTTTTTGCAGGCAATCATGATCTTTGGATGAACGACTATTTTGAAAAAGAACTAAACATACCTGTTTATCATAAACCACAAATTTTTTTAATCAACAATAAAAAAGTATTTATTGGTCATGGTGATGGTTTAGGTCCAGGAGACAAAGGTTTTAAACGAATGAAAAAAGTGTTTACGTTTCCTTTATTTAAATGGATGTTTAAATGGTTACACCCAGATTTAGGTGTAAAACTAGGTCAATTTATGTCTGTTAAAAACAAAATGATTTCTGGAGATGAAGACTTTAAATTTTTGGGTGAAGAAAAAGAATGGTTAGTACAATATTGCAAACGCAAGTTAGAAACAAATCATTACGATTATTTTGTTTTTGGTCACAGACATTTGCCATTAGAAATTCAACTAAATGAAAATAGTAAATACATTAATCTTGGAGATTGGATTAACTACTTTACTTACGGCGAATTCAGTAACGAATTTAAATTATTAAAATATCAAAAATAAAAAAAGACGACTATATAAATAGTCGCCTTTTTTATAAAAAAATTTGTAATTATTTTAAGTTAAAACTTAGTCTAGCAAATAAAAATCTACCACTAATACCAAATTGTTGTGCTCTTCTAGACCAATCAAAACGTCCAGAACTTCTGTTACCATAAGCAGCATCTGCCATATCTGGATAAACATCTAACAAGTTATTTGCACCAATAGTTAAAGTTAAATCTTCTGACGCTTTATAACCAAAAGACAAATCAGTAACCACTTTAGAACTAAATACTTGTTGATTTGCAACAACTGTTGTAGCTTCTGTTACCTCACCAAAATATACATTTCTTAAAAAGATATTAAATTTACCAGAAGTAAAGTTATTTGTTAAGTTAAATTTAGTTCTAGGTACAGCTTCTTCTAAATAAACTCTACTATCTTCAGGAAAATAAGTGCTTTCTAAACCTGCATTCTTTAAAACTTCAGAAGATTTTATATCACCAACTTGCTCTGTTTTAGATAAAGTAGCAGATAAATCTGATGTTAATCTAGAGTTTGAACCAATATCAGCTTTATGTGTAATTACAAAATCTAAACCTTTAGACTGAGTATCTATTGCGTTTGCAAAGAAAGATGCTGCAGAAGCATTTGCTTGCGCTAAAAGATTATCTAATTCTGTTCCTGTTCCTGGACCTTGAAATTGCCCTGTATAAACAACTCTATCATCTATATTAACAACATAACCATCTAGAGTAAATGTAATATTTGACTCTGGTAATTTAGCAGTAAAACCTGCACTAAAACTACTAGATGTTTCTTCTTTTAACTGAGGGATACCCAATAATTTTGCTGCTCTACTATCATTAGCAAAAGTACCAACTTCTTGCGGATCTCCATTTTGATCGAAAATAGTAGAAGTTGCATTATAATTTAATTGATGTAAAGATGGCGCTCTAAAACCTGTATTAAAAGAAGCTCTAATTCTAAAATTATCAGAAACTTTATAAATTGATGCCAACTTAAAATTAACTGTAGATCCAAAATCTGAATAATTTTCAAAACGAGTAGCTGCAGTTAAAGAAAATTGCTCAGATAAAGTAGCATCTAAATCTACATAACCTGCAACACTATTTCTACCTCTATTTAACTCGTTACTTGGACTAAAACCAGGAAATACTTGAGAACCACCAGGTCTACTTGCTCCAAAGAAGTCTGTTAAAGGTACTTGTGTAGAAGTTGTTATAGCTTCACCATTAGCTGTATATTGTGAGTAAGAAGCTGTTTCACCAGCAATAATTTCGTAGTTTTCTAATCTATACTCAGCACCAAAAGCAACACCTAAACCTTCAAACGTATTTTCGAAAAATTTATTTAAATCTAAATTTACTGTGTTTTGAGAGAAAGCAAATCCACCTGCATCAAAAGTTGTTGGAGAAGAGTTACCCATAGATGCATTATAAGTGTTACCAATAATATAATCGAATGAATTTTTACCAAAAGTATTCGAAAAATCTACATTCCATTCACCGATTTTACCTTTAATACCTACAGCTAAAGACTTATCTGTAATTGTAGAATTAATTTCTGGTAAAAACCCATTAATATAAGCAGGTGTATATGTTCTACTTTGGTTTGGTAATCTGTAAAAACCAGCTGAGTTACCATCTCTAGAACCTAAACCAGCAAAAGAATAGATTTCAGTTCCATTATCATCTAAAGGTAATTTAAAGTTGGCAAAAAATCTACCTCCACGAACTTTAGATTGCCCTACTCTCATGTTAAAATCTTTACGCTCTAAACCCCTTGCTGCTAATTCTGCAGTAGTATTATCTGCAGATAAAACTGTTTGTAAGTCTGCTTTTGTAGAAGCTCCATTTAAATTAATACCAGCTGCATTTGCATACTGAATTACATCACTTACATCATCGTCTAATAATTGAGATAAATCATAACCATCATTACTAGCAAATCTTTCTACAGTATTGTAAAGGTTAAAAATATCTCCTTCCCATTCTTTCATTCTACTGTAATCTTCTCTAAAATCAAAATCTCCAGTAAAGTTTATAAAACCTCCATTTTCGCCAATAGGTAAACCATAATTTGCACTAATATTAATAGTTTCACCATCTACACCACCAGTTTGTCCGTTTGCATTTTTACTAAAATTAGCACCTGTGGTTACATTTAAAGAAAGTTCATTTACAGTTTCATTTAAAACAATATTTATAACCCCAGCAATTGCATCAGAACCATATTGTGCAGCAGCACCATCTCTTAAAACTTCAATTCTTTTAATTGATGCAGCAGGTATAGCATTTAAATCTGTACCTACACTACCTCTACCAAAAGTACCATTTACATTTACTAAAGAAGAAGTATGTCTTCTTTTTCCATTGATTAAAACTAATACTTGATCTGGCCCTAAACCTCTTAAAGATGCAGGATCTATATGATCTGTTCCATCAGAAATTGTTTGTGTATTTGATGTGAAAGATGGCGCTACAAAATTTAAAATTTGATTTAAATTTACTTGAGGTGAACTCAATGCTAATTCTTTTACATTTACAATATCTATAGGCACAGGTGAGTCTACAGCTGTTCTATTTGGGTTTCTTGAACCAATTACAACAACTTCTTCTAAAGCATTATCATCTTCAACAATAATGGTTAAGTATTTAGTTGATGTAACTTTTACAACCTTAGTTGCAAACCCCATAGAAGACACTACTAATGTTGTTGGTAAACTTTTAACGTTAACGCTAAACTCTCCATTATCGTCTGTTACAGTTCCATTTGTAGTTCCTTTTACTAATACATTCATGTAAGGTAAAACGCCTCCTGATGCATCAGTTACTTTCCCTTTTATAGTTTGTGCTATTAATCCAATAGGAAGCATAAACATAAAAGTAATCGTCATTAATTTTAAAAGATACTTTTGTTTCATAAATAAGTAATTTGATTGTTAAATAAAATTTAAACACCCCTAATTTGTAGATTACAAGATAAGAGCTGTTTTATTTAAGAAGACAAAAAAAGAAAAAGTATACTCTAAAAAAATTAATTTTTTTTAAAGAAATTAATAAAACTGTATTAACTATTTAATATTTATAGATTTATATTGAATTTTAAATAATAAAAAGCACCATTAGCTCCCATTTGTGTAGCATCCCATTTACCACCACTATCTGTAAAATTATCTTGCTCTGTTGGATAAACATTAAACAAGTTATTTGCACCTGCTTGCAGATTTAAAGCTTTATTTAATTGATATCCTAAATGCAAATCTGTAGTAACTTTAGCTTTATAAGTATCTGTAGCTGCAGTTAATCTTTCTGAAACTGAGTTATTGTAATCTGCTAAATCATTAGTTATTTGCCAATCAATTAGCTTAACCTCACTAAATCTGGTTATTTTTAAAGCGGTAGTTATTTTTTTAAGTTGATAATTAGCCCCAAAACTAAATTTATTTTTAGGAGCTGATGCTAATAAAAATTGTTGTTCTCTTTGCCCAAAGAAAATTTCTTCTGCTAACATTTTGTTATTAATTTCATCAATAACCATGTGATTTATATTACCAGCAAAATCAAAAGAAAGTAATCCTTTTGTTAATTTTTTTTGCCAATTTAAAACTAAATCTACTCCTTTAGTTTTAGTGTTTACACCATTTGCAAAAAATTGAACATTATCTATATTTCCTCCTAAAATACTTGCATCAAAATTACCACTTAATATAATTCTATCTTTAATTGCCACATAATAAGCATCTATAGCCATATTAAAATTTGAACTTAATTTTGATGTAAACCCTAAACTAAAATTCTTAGCTTTTTCTTCTTTTAATTTATCAATATTAAACCTTCTAGCAATTGCACTATTATTTGCAACTAGTAAAGATTCTGTTGCTGCATTACCAATAAAATTTGTAAAGGTTAAATTGTAATAAATTTGAGCTAAAGATGGCGCTCTAAACCCTGTACTAAAAGAGGTTCTTGCACTAAATTTATTATTTAGTTTTATTCTAGAAGCAAGTTTATAATTTAAAGTACTTCCAAAATCGCTGTAATACTCATATCGTAAAGCACCAGCAATCATAAATTTTTTAGAAAAATCAACTTCTGTATCTACATAAACACCAAGATTAGAACGCTCTCTATCTACTTCATTTTCTATAGCATAACCAGGAAAACCTTGAGAACCACCAGGTCTAATTACTCCATTAAACATTTGGTATTCTGAAAATTGAGTGTCTGGGGTTATAAAATTTCCATTAATATCATAAGACTCATAAGAAGCTTCTTCACCTGCAAATATTTTATATTTATCAAGCCTATGCTCTACTCCTAAAGCAATATTAAATCCATATTTATCCTTTAGGAAATATTTAGAAAAATCAATACTTGTTGTGTTTTGCATCAATTGATGACCACCAGCATCAAAATCTGTTGGGGAGTTTTCGACTAAAGTTGCGTTTAAAGTATTTTTAATAAAATATTGAAAATTGTTTCTACCAAAAGTGTTGTTGGCATCAATATTCCAATCTTTAAAACTTGTAATCAATCCAAAGGAAAAAGAATTATCTACAATTTGTGATGTTATTAATGGATTAAATCCATCAGGATAAATTTCGAGCACATTTCTTTCGCTATTAGCCTTGCGTGTAAATGCAAAAGCCTCTGTATTTTTATAGTTAAAACCGCCATTTGCATAAAACTTAGCGTTATTATGAATTGGTATTTCTGAATTAAAAAATAGACTTACATTTTTTATACCTGCTTGCCCATAATTCTCTCTAATTTCTGTACCTTTTCTATAAGTTTTTTCAGAAGAAAGTGCTTCTGCAGTAATATTTACAAAACCACCCTCATTTATTTTTGTTCCGTAATTTAAGGCTAATTTGTAGAGAAATCCATCTGTTTTATTTGGCAATATACTTTCTGTATCTGCATTGTAAAAACCAATTGTAGAACCAACATTTAATTCGTTGTCTGAATCTTTTAAAACAATATTTAAAACACCTGCAATAGCATCAGAACCATATTGTGCAGATGCTCCATCTCTTAAAAGCTCTATTCTTTTAATTGCAGAAATTGGTATTGTATTTAAATCTGTACCTGAATTCCCTCTACCTCTTGTACCATATAAATTTACTAATGATGCTTGATGTCTTCTTTTACCGTTAATTAAAACCAAGGTTTGGTCTGGCCCTAAACCTCTTATGGTTGCAGGATCTATATGATCTGCGCCATCTGCACCAGATTGTTTTGTTGCATTAAATGAAGGAATTACATATTGCAAAAATTGATTTACTTCTACTTGACTGTTCTTAGAAGCTGTTTTTTTTAAATCTATAAAATCTATGGCAAAAGGAGAGTCATTTGCTACTCTATTTTTATTTCTAGAACCAACAATCTGCACCTCTTCTAATTCTTGACCTGCTAATAATGTTATTGTATGAAACTTATTTGCGGTAAGTGTTAGCTTTTTAGATTCGTGTCCTAAAAAACTAACTTTAATTAAATTATTTTTTGGAATATCGAATTCAAAGATTCCGTCTTTATTAGTAGTAATACCAACTAAAGAATACTCTTCTTGCAAAGTTGCTCCAGTAAGTGGTGTATTATCCGAACTTAAAACAATGCCTTTTACTTTAATTTTTTGCTCTTTATAAATGGTATCTACAGATACATTTTTTCTTAAAATAAGTTTGTTTTTTTCTCTACTCTTTACACTTTCTGCATCTTTTTTGTAGTATACAACATAATAGTTATTACCTAAATCATCGATAACAAATGGAGTTATTTTTTCTAATAAAGAAATAGATTGTTCTAAAGAAAGATCTTTAAAACCCTCTTCATAAATGAATTTATTTAAAAGTAAGTTTACGTTATAAGTAAAAAATATTTTATGTTTATTACTAATTTTATTTAGTAATACAGATAAAGGAATTTGTTTTTGCTCTTGGTTTTGCCCAGTTATTTTAAAGCAGATAAATAGTATTAATAAAAATGATAAAAGAGTTTTATGAACATTTATTTTTATCATCTAATAAGATAAAGTTACACCTATTTTTTGCTAATAATTAAACTATTGTCTTTTTTAATAATAGTTACATCTACCGATTTTTCTATAGCCTCAATACAAATATCTATATTTGTTAAAGGCACAGCTCCTGTAATTAAAGTATTTTTAGCTTTATCATCTTTAAAAACTACAGAATAGCCATAAGATTCTTCTATTTTTTCCATAGCTTTTTCCAAAGATAACTTTTCAAAAAGCAAAGTACCATCTTTCCAGGAAGTTTTTAGCGAAGAATTATCTATATCCTTATCTTCTAAAACTCTATTTTCTTTGGCAGAATAAGAAATATAATTACCTGGAAGCATTTGTTTTGTCTCACCATTTTTAAGCGACAACCAAATATCGCCTTCTTCTAAAAAAACATCTGTTTTTTTCTTTTTGGTACTTACATTAAAAGCTGTACCATATACTTGTATAGATAAATCTTGGGTTATAACCCAAAACTTTGCGTTGGTAGCTTTCTTTTTATCAACCTTAAAAAAAGCTTCTCCAGATAACCAGACTTTTCTACTTTCATTTTTATAATAAGACAAACTAGAATTGGAGTTTAAAGTAACGTCACTACCATCTTGTAGTTTTACTTTTAAAATTTCTCCATAATGAGTTTTATGTGTAATCTTTGAGTTTCTATTTAAAAAATAGAACCCAGTTGTTACAATTATTAAGATTGTAGCAGCAACACTAAATTTTTTTAATAATATAACTTTTTGCTTAGGTTTTGCTTCTTTATCCTTAATTTTAGATTGTAACTTTTGCCATTCTAATGCTACTTTTTCTTCAGAAACATTATTATTTTTAAAAGATATACCCAAAATTAAATCTTTAGCAGAGTTTACTAAATCACTTTTATCTGGGTTATTGGCTATCCAAAATTCCCAAAAGTTAATATCTGTACCATTTTTTTGATATACCCAGTTTTCAAAAGACTCATCTTCTAAAAAATCATTTATATCATTGTATTTTCTTTTAGTCATCTTAATAACAATCCATTGTAACCATAATATCCTTCATAATTATAATAAGACTACTTTTGTTTTTTTATACTCTTTAATTTCTGTTAAAGGCTAGTTAAATAATTTTGCAATAGAAACATCCTCTTTTAAACTCTTAATACCTTTATGCAACAAATTTACTACACTTTGGTAATTTATATTCATAATTTCGGATATTTCTCTTGCTTTTAAACCACTATAATACTTTAAATAAATTGCTTCTTTTTGTCTTTTAGGCAAGTTGTTTAATAACTTCGTTAAATTTGCATTATTAAACGCTACAATTTCTTGATTTGTTATTAATTCATCAGCAGTAAACTCTAAATCAACAACATTTTCATTAGAAATATCTGAATATTTAAATCTTGATTTTTTTTTCATCATTCTCATTAAAAAGCGTTTATATGATAAAAAAAGGTAAGGTGCAATAGTTTCTAAATCGCTTAAATTCTCTCTATGTTCATAAACATACAAGAAAAAATCTTGTAAAGAATCTTCTGTAAGAGTCTCGTTTTTTGAAATTTTTAAGCCATAATTATAAAGTTTTGAATAATAACTTTCAAAAAGAACTGAAAACGCATTTAAATCTCCTTTTTTTAAGGATTTCCAAATATATTTATCAGTTAATTTTTTCATATCACGTTTAATAATAACCTCTAATGTAAAAAAAAATAACGAATTATCTTTAACCTTGTTTTAACAGATTAATTTTGTTAAAATTGTAGCTTTGTTTATCTGAAAAATTTAATATTAAATTATTACACACAATGGATGTAGATGTTAGAGCTATTAACGAGAAAATAGAGAGAGAAAGTGCTTTTATAGATATTCTTACTCTAGAAATGAGTAAGGTTATTGTTGGGCAAAAACAAATGATAGAAAGTTTGTTAATTGGTTTGTTAGGTAATGGACATATTTTATTAGAAGGTGTACCTGGTTTAGCAAAAACACTAGCTATCAACACCTTATCTAAAGCAGTACAAGGTTCTTTTAGTAGAGTTCAATTTACACCAGATTTATTACCTGCAGATGTTGTTGGAACAATGATTTACAATATGCAAAAAAATAGCTTCGAAATTAAAAAGGGGCCAATTTTTGCAAATTTTGTTTTGGCTGATGAGATTAACAGAGCACCAGCAAAAGTACAATCTGCACTTTTAGAAGCAATGCAAGAACGCCAAACCACAATTGGTGATACTACCTTTAAATTAGACGAACCATTTTTAGTAATGGCAACTCAAAACCCTGTAGAACAAGAAGGTACTTACCCTTTACCAGAAGCACAAGTAGATCGTTTTATGTTAAAGGTAATTATTGATTACCCTAAATTATTAGACGAGCAAATTATAATGCGTCAGAATTTATCTGGTAGTTTTGCTAAAGTAAATCCTGTAATTTCTGTTGAAGAAATTAATAGAGCAAGAGAAGTTGTAAATGAAGTTTATATGGATGAGAAAATCGAAAAATATATCTTAGATATTATTTTTGCAACTCGTTATCCAGAGAAATATAACTTAGCAGATTTAAAAGACTTAATTAGTTTTGGAGCTTCACCTAGGGGAAGTATCAATTTAGCTAAAGCTGCAAAATGTTATGCATTTATTAAAAGAAGAGGTTATGTAATTCCTGAGGATGTAAGAGCTGTTGTTTTTGATGTTTTACGTCATAGAATTGGTATTACTTATGAAGCTGAAGCAGAAAATGTAACTTCTGTAGAAATAATTAACTTAATTATAAACGAAGTAGAAGTACCATAGAAATTTTCAGTTAAATCCGTTTTTAAAAGGTAAAACCTGCTTAAAACTGATTTTTTTTGATTGTAAACTGAAGACTGCAAACTGCATACTTACAAAAATGGATACTAAAGAAATACTTAAAAAAGTTCGTAAAATAGAAATTAAGACAAAACGCTTGTCTAATGATATTTTTGGAGGTGAATATCATTCATCTTTCAAAGGACGAGGTATGACTTTTTCTGAAGTACGCCAATATCAATTTGGTGATGATATTAGAACTATAGACTGGAATGTTACAGCACGTTACAATGAACCTTATGTTAAGGTTTTTGAAGAAGAACGTGAATTAACTATGATGTTAATGGTAGATATTTCTGGGTCAGAATTATTTGGTACATCAACCCAATTTAAAAAAGATACTATTACAGAAATTGCTGCAACACTTGCTTTTTCTGCAACTCAAAATAACGATAAAGTAGGTTTAGTTTTATTTTCTGATGATGTAGAACTTTTTATTCCGCCAAAAAAAGGAAAAAGTCACGTTTTACGAATTATTAGAGAGTTAATTGAGTTTAAACCAAAAAGTAAAAAAACAAATATTGATGCTGCTTTAAAGTTTTTATCTAGTGTTTTAAAGAAAAGAGCAATCGTTTTTATGTTATCTGATTTTATGGATGATGATTACGAAAAAAGCGCAAAAATTGCAGGTAGTAAACACGATTTAACAGGAATTAGAGTCTATGACAAACACGATGAGGAAATTCCGAATTTAGGTGTAGTACCAATGTTAGATGCAGAAACTGGAGAAGTACAATTGATAAACACATCCTCTAAAACCATCAGAACAAATTATAAAGCCAACGCTTTACGATTAACAAATTATTACACCAGTACTTTTAGAAAAAGTGGTGCAGGTACCATAAACACAAGAGTAGACGAAAGTTACGTGAAAAAATTATTAGGATATTTTAAACATAAAGGAAGATAATGAGAAAATACATTTTACATATTTTTTTGTTGATTTCAGCAGTTGCCTTTGCCCAAGACCCAATTGTAAAAGCGCAAATAGAAACTTCTAATATTAGAATTGGTGAACAGTTTAATTTACGAATTACAGTTAAAGATGTAGATAACGTAATTCTACCAAAACTACAATTAAAAGGTTTAGAGGTAATAGACTCTGCAAAAGTAGATACGCTTAACTATATGTTAATTCAAAAATATGTTTTAACAGGTTTTGATAGTGGTGCATTTTACATACCTCAGCAACAAGTTTTTGTTAGAAATCAAGCCTATTTAACAGATTCTCTATTAGTAAATGTAGCTACAGTTGCTGTAGATACAACAGTTGTAAAAAAATATCCAATAAAATCGATTAAAAAAGAACCTTTAGTTTTCGATGATTATAAATTGTACATCTATTTATTAATTGCAGCTTTATTAATTATTGGTTTCTGGATTTACTGGTTTGTTATCAGAAAAAGAAAAGTTGAAGAAGAAGACCCAACTTATGTTGCATTGGCTCCTTATGAAGAAGCTATGTACAAATTGAATGAGTTAGACGAAAAATTACTTTGGCAAAACAATCAAGTAAAACAATATTATAGCGAATTAACAGACATTATTCGTGGTTATATAGAACGTGAATTAAAAGTACCTGCTTTAGAAAAAACTTCTGATGAAATTATAGAAGTATTAAATGATTTTCATGATGCAGATACCATAAATACAACTAAAGAAAACATTAAAAAACTTAAAGAATTATTTAAAGAAGCAGATTTAGTGAAATTTGCAAAATCTAAGCCTATGGCTTTAGAAATTGAAGAAGATAGAAAAGATGCAGAAGAAGTTGTACATAATTTAAAACCAAAACCAATAAGCAAAGATGAGGAATTGGAATAATTTTGAATTTTTAAATCCAGAGTTTCTTTGGTTGTTAGTGTTAATTCCACTTTTAGCCATTTGGTATTTTTTTGCCAGAAAAAAAGATGCTGCAATATTAACAGTGCCTAGCATAAAAGGTTTTAAAGCAAAGTCGTCGCTTTTATCAAAATTAAAACCAATTTTATATGTGTTAAGATTGTTAGCTTTAGCAGCAATTATAGTTGCACTAGCAAGACCTAGAAATGTTTCTGTTAGCAAAAGAACAAAAACCAATAAAGGTATAGATATTGTTATGGCAATTGATGTTTCTGCAAGTATGTTAGCTAGAGATTTAAAACCAAATAGATTAGAAGCACTAAAAAAAGTAGCAGTTACTTTTGTAAATAAAAGACCTAATGACAGAATTGGAATTGTAGTTTATGCAGGAGAAAGCTTTACACAAACACCAATTACTAGCGATAAAGGTATTGTAAAAAGAACTATAGATCGTTTGCAGTGGGGCCAATTAGATGGAGGAACAGCAATAGGAATGGGTTTAGGTTCTGGTGTAAACAGACTAAAAGAAAGTAAAGCCAAAAGTAAAATTATTATTTTATTGACTGATGGTGTAAACAATTCAGGAAATATAGACCCAAGAACTGCAACAGAATTAGCCAAAGAATTAGGTATAAAAGTATATACTATTGGAATTGGTACAAATGGAATGGCAGATTTTCCTTGGAGTAAAGACCCAAGAACAGGTCAGTTGAATTTTAGAAAACAACAAGTAGAAATTGATGAAGCTCTGTTAAAAGAGATTGCATCAGAAACTAATGGGAAATATTTTAGAGCAACCAATAACGATAAATTAGCAGAAATTTATGACGAAATTGACAAGCTCGAAAAAACTAAAATAGAAGAATTTAAATATTATAATTACCAAGAAATGTATAGAGATTTAGTCTTTTTAGCAATTGGTTTATTAATCTTAGAATTCTTGTTAAGAAATACGTTATTTAAGAGTTTTATTTAGATTGATAAATATCTAAAAACGCAAAATAAGTAGTTAAAAAAGTTACAAAATACAACAATTACACACTTTTATGTATCGTTTAGAAGAACCAATTTATTTTTATGCCTTAGCAATCATTCCTATAATGATTGTTATTTACTTGTTGGTTTTTTGGTGGAAGAAAAGAACACAACGTAAATTTTCTAATACTGAGTTATTAAAGAAAATAGCACCAAATTCATCAGTATTTAAAAACACCCTAAAACTGGTAATGCTAATTTTAGGTATCGCTTTTCTAGTTATTTCATTAGTAAACCCTAAAATGGGATCTAAACTAAAAACTGTTAAAAGAGAAGGTGTAGATGTTGTTTTTGCTTTAGACGTTTCTAAAAGTATGTTAGCAGAAGATATTGCACCTAACAGATTAGAAAAAGCAAAACAGATAATCTCTAAAATTATAGATCAATTAGGCTCAGATAGAGTTGGTGTAATTATTTATGCAGGTAATTCTTATCCGCTTTTACCAATTACTACAGATCATGCAGCAGCAAATATGTTTCTGCAGAACGCAAATCCAGATATGGTTTCTAGCCAAGGAACTGCCATAAATGAAGCTTTAGAATTAGCAAAAACCTATTATAATAATGATGAACAAACCAATCGTTTTTTAATTATTATTTCTGATGGAGAAGACCATCAAGAAGAAACAAAACAAGTGGCACAAAATTTGTCTAACGAAGGTGTAAAGATTTATACAATTGGTGTAGGTACTGAAAAAGGAGGGCCAATTCCTATGCGTGTAAATGGCTCTATGATTGGCTACAAAAAAGACAATAAAGGCGAAACCGTAATTACAAAACGTACACCAGAAGTTTTAGAAGATATTGCTGATGCCGCTAATGGAAGATATATTGATGGTAATATTACTGAAGAACCTGTAAAAAGGATTACAGAAATTATTGCCAATGCTCAAAAAAGTGAATTTGAAACAAAACAGTTTTCTGATTATAAAGATCAATTTCAATGGTTTTTAGCCATTGCTATACTGTTTTTACTCTTAGATGTTTTCTTGTTTGATAAAAAAACAAAATGGGTAAGAAAAGTAGATTTATTTAATGATGAAAAAACAAAAAAATAATTAAAATGAAAATATTTTTAAACATACTCGTTATTTGCTTAATGCTGTTTTCATCAAAAGAAATTACAGCACAAAAAGATTCAATTGCCCAGCAACGTAAGGCAAGAAAAATGGTAAGACAAGGCAATAAATTGTACGAACAAAAACAATTTACAGATGCTTCTGTTGCCTATCAAAAAGCGTTAGGTAATAATGCTAGTTACGATAAAGCAAGTTACAATTTAGGAAATGCTTTATATCAAAATAAAAACTTTAAAGAGGCTGCACCACAATACGAACTTTCTGCAAAAACTGCCGAGGATAAATCTTCTAAAGCAGAAGCTTACCATAATTTAGGTAATTCTATGATGGAAACCAAAAATTATCAGGCAGCAGTAGATGCTTATAAAAACTCGTTAAGAAACAACCCAAATGATGATGAAACTCGATATAATTTGGCAGTTGCTCAAAAATTGTTAGACAAACAAAACCAGGACAACAAAGACGATAATAAAGACAATAAGGACAACAAAGACAAGGATAATAAGGATAAAGACGACAAAAACAAAGATAAAGATAAGAAGGATGGTGATGATGATAAAGACAAAAAAGATAAAGACGACAAGGATAAAGATGGTAAAGGAGATAAGGATAAAGACAAAAACAAAGATCCTAATAAAGATGATAAAAAAGATCAGCAACAAAAGCCTAAACCACAACAAGGAAAAATGTCTCCTCAACAAATTAAGCAATTGTTAGAAAGCTTAAACAACGAGGAAAAAAAGACACAAAAGAAAATGAATGCCAAAAAAGCTAAAGGCAAAAAAATAAAACAAGAAAAAGATTGGTAACACCTTTCTTTAATTGTTAATTAAAGAGAAGAAAAATCATACTTTTGAGAATCTGTTATGAATTATAAAAATTATATTAAGAAGCTTTTTTTAAATAAAACTTTCTTCGCTTTTGGTGGAGTTAGAAAGGGCTTTTTACTCTTACTTTTTAGCTTACTAACCTTTTCTTTCTATGCCCAAAACACGGAATTAGAAGTAAATGTTAGTAAAAACAAACTAGGGTTAAACCAACGTTTAAGAATAGAATTTTCTGTAAATAAACAAGGTGCAGACGATTTTACGCCACCAAAATTTACCAATTTTAAAGTTATTCAAGGGCCTAGCCACCTTATTAATCAATCATGGGTAAATGGTAAAGTAAGTTTTTCTAAATCGTACACATACATCTTAAAACCCAAAAGAAAAGGAGAGCTTATTATTGGCCCAGCAAGTATAAAATACAATGGTGCTACTATTAATTCTAAAATGATGAAAATTATTGTTTTAGACCCAATAGATATACCAGAAAACCCAAATGACCCAGATTATATTGCGCAACAAAATATTCATTTAGTTGCAGAAATATCTAAATCTAGACCTTATGTAGGCGAAGGTATTTATGTAGAATACAGATTGTATGTTAGCGAAAACGTAAGTGTTTACGATACTTCTGTAACAGAAGCACCTCAATACAATGGTTTTTGGAATCAAGAAATAAAAGTAAATGGTTTTCCTGTAAAAATGGGAAAATACAATGGCGAAGATTATAGATATATTGTACTTCAAAAAGCGCTTTTAATACCTACTAAAACAGGTAAACTCTCCTTAGATCCAATGAAAATGGATATTGTAATTGGAGTTCCTACAGGTAGAGCCGATTTTTTTGGAAACGTAATTACAAAAAACATAAGAAAAGAATTTGCATCTGCTAAAAAAATAATAAGCCCTAAAAGTTTACCTTTAGAAGGCAAACCAGAGAATTTTACTGGCGCTGTTGGTCAATTTAATTTTGATGTTTCTTTAAGTAAAGAAGTATTAAAAGCAAATGAATCTTCTCAAATAAAAGTGGCAGTTTCTGGTAAAGGAAACCTTAAATTATTTGAATTACCAACTGTAGAAACACCTTCAGAATTAGAAAAATATCAACCAGAAAGAAAAGAAAATGTAAGAATTGCTACAGATGGTTTATCTGGTTCTGTAACTGACACCTATACTGTTGTACCACAATATAAAGGTAAATACAAATTGCCAAGTGTTGGTTTTTCTTATTTTAATCCTAAGTCTAAAAAATACGAAACAATAAATACAGATGATTTATATGTTGATGTTACAGAAGGCAAAGAACTAGTAACAAGTAACTCTAATTCTGTAAATAAAAAAGCAGTAGTTTCTACAGGTAAAAACTTTAGATACATACAAACACAGAGTGATTTTGTAACCAATGAAACCAAAGATTTTTATAAATCTTACTTGTTTTACATCTTACTTTTATTGCCTTTGTTAATGATTCCTATTGGTATTTTAATAGCCAGAAACAACGAAAAGCGTAATAGTGATGTTGTTGGAATTAAATTAAGAAAAGCAGAAAAATTAGCTAGAAAATATTTATCAGAAGCTCAAAAGCAGTTAGGTAAAAAAGAGGCTTTTTATGAAGCTTTAGAGCGTGCTTTACATAACTATTTAAAAGCAAAGTTAAATATTGAAACCAGTGACATCAGTAAAGAAAATATTACTAAAATTTTAGCAGAAAAAAATATAGATGAAACAACTATTAAGCAATTTATAGATGTTTTAAAAGCTTCTGATTTTGCACGTTATACACCTGTAACAGATACAGAAATGAAGCAAGAGTTTGAAAGAGCTAAACAAGTAATCGTTGAATTAGATAAACAGTTATAAGATGAAAAAAATCCTTTTTTTATTATTGATAATTGCCAATTCTGTGATTGCTCAAAACACAGAAGAACTTTTTAAAAGCGCAAACGAATTATACAAAAACGAGCAATTAGCAGAAGCTATTGAATTGTATAAAAAAATAGAAAACCAAGGTTTAGTGTCATCTGAATTATTTTATAATTTAGGAAACGCTTACTATAAACTTAACAAAGTTGGACCATCTATTTATTATTACGAAAAAGCTTTACTTTTAAACCCTTTAAATGAAGATGTACAGAACAATTTAGTTTTTGCAAAACGATTGGCTTTAGATAATATTGAAGAGCTTCCTAAAACTGTATTTCAGAAAATTAACATTAATATTTTGCAAAAACTGTCTTACAATCAATGGGCAATAGTTGCAATAATATTTTCTTTTTTAGGTGGTATTTTCTTTTTGTTCTTCTATTTTGCATCAACTCCATCAAAAAAACGTTTTTATTTTATAACGAGTTCATTGAGTTTTATCCTCTTAATATTTTCTTTTTTTATAACTTACAATCAATATACTTTTGCAAAAAACAATAAAGTAGCAATTGTTTTTGCTGAAAAAACAGAGGTAAGGAATGCACCCACTTTAAATTCTGAAGAAGTTTTTACTTTACACGAAGGCACAAAAGTTGTGGTTTTAGACGCTATAGATGATTGGAAAAAAATTAAAATAGCAGATGGTAAACTCGGTTGGATTATTGCAGACGAGGTAAAAGAACTCAACTAATTTTGTTCTTTATTTAACAATACATTTTATTTTTCTTACTATCTTGCATAAAAATAAAGGCTATTTCATTGAAATCTTTAATTGTATGTTTTTTTACAGCCATTCTTTTAGGCTATCTCATAGCACCATCTCTTATTTCTTTAATAGATGATAGTAAGGAGGTTGCTATATTTATTGATTTAAACGAAGAAGAAGAAAACAAAGAAGAAGCTACCAAAGATTTTGAAATTAAGATAAATACCTTTGAAAACAAACCTACGTTTTCAGAAAAAATTTACTTAAAAAGAAGCAAAACAATTGTTTCTTTTCATAAATATGCTTCTAAATACTTAGAAGTAAATACTCCACCACCAAAACAATTGTTTTAATTTCATAGAACAATTACATCATTATCTTTTTTTTAACAAATCTATCTAAATAATAAAATTTAGAAATAATATATTATACAATGTTTAAATATTTAAAAAATGACTTACCTGCAAGTATTGTAGTGTTTTTTGTAGCACTACCTTTATGTTTAGGTATAGCACTAGCAAGTGGAGCACCATTATTTTCTGGTTTAATTGCTGGAATTATTGGTGGTACTATAGTAGGTGCACTTTCTGGCTCTAAAATTGGCGTTAGTGGACCAGCAGCAGGTTTAGCTGCTATCGTATTTACTGCAATACAAAATTTAGGATACGAAAGTTTTTTAGTTGCTGTAGTTTTAGGTGGAGTAATTCAATTAATTTTTGGTCTTTTAAAAGCCGGAATTATTGGGTATTACTTTCCATCATCAGTGATAAAAGGAATGTTAACAGGTATTGGAATCATTATCATTTTAAAACAAATTCCTCACTTTTTTGGTATGGACAAAGATCCTCAAGGAGATTTTGCCTTTTTGCAAATAGATGGTGAAAACACCTTAACAGAACTATTAAAAGCAATAAACGCTTTAATTAGTGGTAATGTTAGTATTGGTGCAACAGTTATTGCTTTAATATCTATGTTAATATTACTTTTATGGTCTAATGTATTATCTAAAAAAGGAAAGATTTTTCAAATTATACAAGGACCTTTAGTTGCTGTTGCTGTGGGTATAATCTTCTATATTTTTACCAAAGACAGTAATATGAATATTTCTGCAGATCACTTAGTTGCTGTTCCTGTACCAGACGATTTTAACAGCTTTTTAGGTCAATTTAATTTTCCAGATTTCTCTGCAATTACAAATCCTACAATTTGGGTTACAGCCTTTACAATTGCTCTAGTAGCTAGTTTAGAAACTTTATTGTGTGTAGAAGCTACAGATAAATTAGATCCGCATAAAAATGTAACACCAACAAATAGAGAATTATTTGCTCAAGGTACAGGTAATATAATTTCTGGTCTTATTGGTGGTTTGCCAATAACACAAGTAATTGTTAGAAGTTCTGCTAACATACAATCTGGAGGTAGAACAAAATTAGCAGCGATTATTCATGGTCTTTTATTATTAATTTCCGTAATTTTAATTCCAACACTTTTAAATAAAATTCCTCTTTCTGTTTTAGCAGCAATTTTATTTATTGTTGGGTTTAAATTAGCAAAACCAGCATTATTTAAAAAAATGTACGATCTTGGATGGAAACAATTTATACCATTTACAATAACTGTTTTAGGTATTGTTTTTATAGATTTATTATACGGAATTGGTTTAGGTTTATTAGTTGGTATAATTGTTATTTTAATAAAGAGTTACCAAAACTCACACTTTTTACATATTGAAGATAAGAGTAATGGAAAACATAAAATTAAAATGACTCTTGCAGAAGAAGTTACCTTTTTTAACAAAGGTGCTATTTTAAAAGAATTAGATAGTTTACCAAAAGATACTTATCTAGAAATAAACTTAATAGCTACAAGATATTTGGATAATGATATTATAGAAATTTTAGATGATTTTCTTTTTAAAGCAAAAGAAAGAAATATTGATATTAAATTAGTGTCTAAAAGAGGTGTTTTAGAAAACCCAGAAAGCTTTTTTAAGTTTTTTAATGAAAACCCAAAGTCTAATATCAGTTTAAGTTAAAAGAAATTACGAATTAAATTAAAAAAACTTATTATGCCACATAGAAATTTAGCCATAACAAAAGAAGTACAAGATCAATTAACACCAATGAAAGTGTTACAAGATTTTATAGAAGGTAATGCTCGTTTTATTAGAGACGAAGTACATACTATAGACCATAAAGCATTAATCTCACAAACTGTAGAGGGGCAACATCCAAAAGCAATTGTACTTTCTTGTATAGATTCTAGAGTACCAGTAGAATTAATTTTCGATCAAACTATTGGAGACGTATTTGTAGCAAGAGTAGCAGGTAATTTCGAAAATACTGATATCTTAGGAAGCATGGAGTATTCTTGTAAAGTTGCAGGAAGCAAACTAGTTTTGGTTTTAGGTCATGAAAGTTGTGGAGCTGTAAAAGCAGCTTGCGATCATGTAGAACTAGGAAATATAACTTCTTTGTTAGACAATATTCAACCTGCAGTAAAACTATCAGAATCTCAAATTAAAGGAAAGCATGATTCTTCTAATTCTGATTTTGTAAACAAAACAATAGAAAACAATGTTAGTTTAACAATAGACAGAATAAGAGAAAAAAGCCCTATTCTTAAAGAAATGGAAGAAAATGGTGAAATTAAAATTATAGGAGGTGTTTATCACTTAAGTAGTGGAAAAGTTACTTTACTATAAATTTAATTTACAGTATAAAAAAGGCTTGCAATAATTGCAAGCCTTTTTTAGTATAGAAACTTATTTAATAAACTTTAAAGACGGATTATCGTCATCTAAAATTGCAGGAAACAAAGTAGGTACAATAGATTTTACAGGATGATACAGCACAGAACTATCTAACATTTCTTTATCTACAAATGGTATTGTTTTATTAAATTTATCGAACAATAAAAAAATAACACTTAGCAATAAAGACCATTTTAAAGCACCAAATATTGCTCCTAAAATTTTATTTAATAATCCTAGAGCAGTAATATCTGCTAACTTAGTAAGCAATTTACCCACAAAAATTATCGCCAAAACTACAAACAGAAAAGTAACTGCAAAGGCTACAATTTTATTAGTTTGGTGAGACCATTCTAAAACAGAATCATTCAATTCATATTCTACATAATAAGAAAAGTGTATAGCACAAAACACACCAGCTACAATAGCAACTAAAGATGCAATTGAAGAAAAAAGACCTGTCATAAAACCTCTTACAGCAGCAAAAATTAATATTACAGCAATTACAATGTCTATTACATTCATTCTAAATAATTTGTGTAAATCTACATCTAATTTTTACAAATTAAAAATGCAGATTGTATCTTTACACTTTAAATATTTATATGTCTAAAGAGAGTAATTTAAAAGAAAAATGGTCGTTTTTGGTTAATAAATTAACTACAGATTTTTCTGAAGGTGATGAGTTAAATGTAGATGGTATTATCTATTTAATTGGTGTTCAAGAATTAGGGCAAGGTCATAGAGCGTTTAAGAAAGACGAAAAAATGAATCTGATGCACATTGCCATTTGTAAATTATTAGAACCTTATGGTTATTATGAATTCGATTATTTTGATGATGATGGCTGGCCACATTATAAAACACTTACAGAATTACCTAATTTAAAACCTGGCGAACAAACTGTATTAATGAAAGAAGCTATTGTAACTTATTTTGAAAGTTTAGAATATTTTAGTTAGCCAAAATCCAATATTAAATTTATTGAAAAATAGAACTCTAAGAAATTGACAGAATTACAAAAATATATTACTTCTTATTTTGGGATTACAAATCAATATATGGATAATATAACATCCTTATTCAAAGAAAGTGAACTAAAAAAAGGAGAATATTTTATAAAATCTGGTCATTATTGTGAAAAACTGAGTTTTGTTCAAAGTGGTTTTATTAGAGTTTATGCCAATGCAAACAATAAAGAGATTACTCAATGGATTTCAACAAAAGGATATTTTATAACAGATTTGTACAGTTTTAATTTTAAACAACGTGCAAAATGGAATATTCAAGCTTTAACAGATTGTAAACTTTACACAATAGAAAAAGAAAATTATAAGCTTTTGAATAAGTTAGTACCTAATTGGCCAGAAATGGAAAAACAATTTATTGCTAGCTGTTTTGTTCAATTAGAAGATAGGGTATTTAGTCATTTATCTCTTAATTCAGAAGAACGTTATAACAAGCTTTTCGAGAATCATAAAGAACTTTTTAATCACGTTCCATTACAATATATTGCATCAATGCTAGGAATGTCTCCTGAAACTTTTAGTCGAATTAGAAATAAAAAAAAATCTTGATTTTTATCAAGAGTAATAATTTAATTTGACACGAACTTTGCCTGATAAATAAATTCTTATGGCAAAACAAATAAAAACTTCGATAACAATAAATGCAAGTAAAGAGAAAATCTGGAAAATACTTACAGATTTTGAGAATTACCGCGAATGGAATTCCTTTATTACATCAGTTACTGGAAAAGTAAAAGTTGGTGAACAAATTAAAATAAAACTACAAGGATTAAGTTTTAAACCTGTTGTATTAATATTTAATAAAAATACAGAATTAAAATGGCTTGGTTACCTTTGGTTTAAAGGTCTTTTTGATGGCGAGCATAAATTTAAACTAATTGATAATAAAAACGGAACTACAACTTTTGAGCAAAGTGAAAATTTTACAGGAATATTGGTTAATTTGTTTTCAAAAAATTTAGAAAAAACAAAAAAGCATTTTGAACAAATGAATAACGAGTTAAAAATTCGTTCAGAAAAACTTTAAAATGAAAATAAAGAAAGAAAATTGTGGGTAATAAATTACTTCAGAATATCAAACATAAACAAAAGTTATATAATTGGTTTTAACTTATAAATACAATTAATATACTCTAGATTAAGTAACACTCAATTTACGAACCATAACAGAGAATATTTTAGGCAAAAAACGTTTTACATAAACACCTAATTTCTCTTTTGCACCAGCAATATAAACTTCCTCTTTTTTATTTTTAATAGCTTTTACCATAAGTTTTGCAAAACGTTCTGGCTGAATTCCGTTTTCTGTAGCAACATCCATTTTTTGTTGAGGAGTTCCATTTCCTGTTAATGCATTTTTAGAAACATTGGTATTTACAAAACCTGGGCAAACCAAGGTTACATCAATTTTATTTTGATGTTGTTCTGCTCGTAAACTATCAAAAAAACCGTGTAAAGCATGTTTACTAGCAGCATAACTAGAACGTAAAGGAGTTCCTATTTTACCAACAATACTTGTAGTTACAACAAAATGACCCTTTTTATTTTTGATAAAATGTGGTAAAATAGCTTTTGTTAAAGCCACAGTTCCTAAATAATTAATATCCATTATACGTTTATCAACTTCTATATTTGTTTCTGAGACTAAAGAACGTTGACTAATACCTCCATTATTTACTAGAATATCAACCTTACCAAAAGCAGCAATAGCTTCATCAGCTTTTAGCTGTAAATTAGAATAATCTTCTAAATCTAGGATAACAATTTTTACATCCTCTTTATTTTTACATTGGTTTTTTACCAATTCTAAACCTTCTTTTTTTCTAGATGATAAAATCAGTTTTGCATTTTGGTTAGACAATTCAATAGCTAATGCTTTTCCTATTCCTGAGGAAGCACCAGTTATCCAGATAATTTTATCATTAAAAGACATAATCGTTTAATTTAACGTTACAATATACCCATTTTAATAGAGAAACTGTATTTTTGGTACACTTCTTGAAAAAGTGTTTATAGACAAAAATTGAATAAAATGACAAAAAAAATACTATTCCTGTTACTTTTAATTTCTTCAATTACATTTGGGCAACACATTGTAAAAGGTACAATGAGTCCGAAAATAAAAACAGATTGGCTTATTTTATACAAATTAGAAGGCACAAAACAAATTTTTGTAAATAACACTACAATTAAAACAGATTCAGTTTTAATTGGCGGTAAAAAAGAAGTTGTTAGTAGCTTTCAAATTAAATTACCTTCTTCTGCAAAACCAGGTGCTTATAGAGCAACTTATAACTTAGAAGGTGCAGGTTTTATAGACTTTTTTTACAATAAAGAAAATGTTTCTTTTATTTTTAATCCTGAGTATCCACAGCAATCTGTTGTTTTTTCTGAATCTTCAGAAAATATTTTTTATGCCAATTATTTAAATGATATTACTGCTGCACAACAAAAATTAGATTCTACACAAGTTGCGGTTTTACAAGACCCAAGTTTAGACTTAAAAGATTCTTATAAGCAAGCTTATAAAAATGTAGATTCTATTCAAAATAAATATGTTCAAGATGCTAAAGACATGTTTATTGCGCCATTTATAAAAGCGAGTTCTAGAAACAATCCTTCAGAAATTTTAACCTCAGTTACTGCTTATTTAGATAACATTAAAGGTACTTATTTTAACAAACTAGATTTTTCTAATAAGGCTTTGGTAAATTCATCATTTTTAACCAACAGAATTTTAGATTATATATTTTACATCAATTATTCAGAAGATTTACAGCAACAACAAATCTTACATAAAAATTCTATAGAAACAATACTTTCTAAAATTAAAAGTGAGTCTTATAAAAGAGATATTATAGAGTTTTTAATAGAACAGTTCGAATCTGCAAAAAATTTAGACATAATAGATTATTTATTTGAAAGCCAATACAACAAACTACCTCCTAGTTTACAAGACGCAAAATTTAAAGAAGAAAAACAAGCATTATTTGCTGCAGAAGTTGGCAGAATTGCTCCAGATTTTTCTTGGACAGAAAATGGCAAGAAATTTAAACTATCTACTTTAAACGATGCTGAATCTTATGTTTTGGTTTTTTGGAGCACAAGTTGTTCTCATTGTTTAAGAGAAATTCCTGAATTATATACTTATATGAAAACCAAACCTAATCTAAAAGTAATTGCTTTTGCCTTAGAAAAAGACACTTTTGTTTGGGATAATTATCAAAAAAGTAATTTAAGAGGTTGGCATAATGTTTTAGGTTTAAACAAATGGGAAAATGAAACCGCACAAACTTATCAAGTTTTTTCTACGCCTTCTTATTTTGTTCTAGATAAGAACAAAAAGATTATTGCAAAACCTAATGAAATTAACGATGTTAAAGAGTTTTTAAAAGATAAATAATTCTAAAATCTGGCAAAGAAAATATTATCTCTGTAAAGCATCTGATACGTATAGAGATGATATTAATCTTAATAAAACAAATTACACATTAATTACCATTTTTACCATTTTTAGCATTTTTAGCATTTTTAGCATTTTTAGCATTTTTAGCATTTTTAGCATTTTTAGCATTTTTAGCATTTTTAGCATTTAGAAATGTAAAAAAGCGTCTTCTAAATGCTCAATTTTTGTTTCTTTTTTATTGGTGATAATTGCAATAATATCAAAACGAACTTCTATATCTAAATCTCTTTCTACAACATAATTATCGATTGCAGAAATTAATAGTTTTATTTTCTTCGGATTTACAAACTCTTCTGGGTTTCCAAAATAAGCAGATGTTCTTGTTTTTACTTCAATAGCTGCTAAAACGTCGCCTTTTTGAGCAATAACATCAACCTCAGCTTTTAAATATCTGTAATTTTTTTCTAAGATTTTATAATCATTTTTAATTAAAAAATCGATGGCTAATTGTTCTCCTTTTTTACCAAGTTCATTGTGCTCTGCCATTTTAATCAGTTATTTAAACTTTAAAGCTGTCTGATTTCCATCAACATTTATTTGAGCATTTCTACCAAAAATTAAAGCTCTATTGTCTGCATTATGACCAGCAGGAAAATTAAAAATAACTGGAATATCTTCTGGAATAGCTTCTAAGATTAATTGCTCAATGGAACTCCCCCATTTTGTAGAATTCTTTTTAATTAAAGACATATCACCAACTACAACTGCATTTACTTTGGTAAAATAACGAGCGCGTTTTAAGCTTTGCAACATTCTGTCTATTGAGTATTTGTACTCGCCAATTTCTTCGATAAATAAAATTTTATTTTCTGTGTTTAACTGACTTTCAGAACCCAACATTGAAGTTAAAATTGCCAAATTACCACCAATAATTTGTCCTTCAATTACTTTAGATGACAAAACTCTATTCTCTTTTGATGTTGGAAAAGTATAAGAAATTTCATCACCAAAAACTGCCTTTTTAAAAGTTGCAATGGTTTGTTTAATTTCTTGAGGTTTTTCTTCTAAACTAGTTGCCATCATTGCGTGTAAAGATTCAACACCTAAATTATGAATGTGGTTGTGAAATGCAGTAATATCAGAATAACCAATAATCCATTTTGGGTATTGTTTAAAGGTTGTAAAATCTAATTTATCTAAAATTCTTACAGAACCATAACCACCTCTTGCAGCCCAAATTGCTTTAATGTTTTTATTATCTAAAGCCTCTTGAAAATCTTGACAACGTTCATCATCTGTACCAGAAAAATGATTCCCTTGATTAAACATATTTTTACCCAAAACAACTTTTAAACCCCAACTTTCTGCTAACTTTTTAGCTTGTAAAACCACAGCTTTTCTACCTGGTTTTAAAATACCTGCAGGCGCAACAATCGCAATTGTATCCCCCGTTTTTAAATAAGGTGGAGTTGTTAATTTTTCTTGAGCAATTGTTGATGAGAAAACCATCAACAATAATAAAAACACAATACTATTTTTCATTATCATAAATTTTATGCCAACCTAAACCAAAACTTAAACCCAAGCCAACATATGATTTTTTTGCAATATTTGCATATAATTTTAACCCCATAGAACGTGCAAATCCTGTGGGTTTTCCAACAGGAATTAACCCATAAAAAACGCCAAATCTCTCTTTCTTATTTTTAAACCAATTTAATCCAATTTCTAAAGGAAAACCTACATAAGATTCTTTTAGTATAAGTTCCTCATCAAAGATAAAGGTTCTATCTTTTTCTTGATATACGTTATAAGAAATTCCTCCAGAAAAATGATATGAAAAACCGTCTTCTATAAATCTTTTACCATACAAAAAAGCATACTCTTCTAAAGTTTTACTTATACCAGAAATAGGCACAATAATTCTATAATCTACCTCTCTATCATCAAATGTTGCAAAAGCTCTAAAAGAGTATAAATTATTTTTATTTTGATATTGCAAAGTACCACCAACTCCAAGACCTTTAACATAACCATTAGTATATCCTAAAAAAAAATCAGCAAAAACAATGGGATTCTTTTTTACCTTAATAGAATCTTGTTTTTCTTGTGAATTTATTGATGAGAACATCAACAATAGAAACATAATGAGAAGAGATTTCATTTTCAAAATAAGCAATTTTTTTATTTAAGTAAATGTATTAATTTCAATTCAATTTAAAAATTGCTTTTTCGTACTTTTGCACTTCAAAAATAAGTACTTAAAATTAAGAAATATAGGATGAATACTCCAAAAAGATATACAATTACAGCAGCTTTACCTTATACAAATGGGCCAATTCATATTGGTCATTTAGCAGGTGTGTATGTACCTGCAGATATTTATGCACGTTATTTGCGTTTAACTGGCAAAGATGTTGCGTACATCTGTGGTTCTGACGAGCATGGAGTTGCTATACCAATGAGAGCTAAAAAAGAAGGTGTTTCTCCTCAAGATATTATTGATAAATACCACACAATAATTAAAAAATCGTTTGCAGATTTTGGTATTTCTTTTGATAATTATTCTAGAACATCATCTAAAATTCATCATGAAACTGCCTCAGAGTTTTTTACAAAAATGTATAATGATGGTGAGTTTGTAGAAGAAGTTACAGCACAATTGTACGATGCTGAAGCCAATCAGTTTTTAGCAGATCGTTTTGTAATTGGTACTTGTCCAAAATGCGGTTTTGAGGAAAGTTATGGAGATCAATGTGAAAACTGTGGTACAAGCCATAATGCAACAGATTTAATCAACCCAAAATCTGCAATTACAGGAAATGTGCCTACAGTTAAAGAAACAAAACACTGGTTTTTACCTTTAGATAAACACGAAGATTTTTTAAGAAAATGGATTTTAGAAGGGCATAAAAATGATTGGAAACCTAACGTTTACGGACAAGTAAAATCTTGGGTAGAAGATGGTTTAAGACCAAGAGCTGTAACAAGAGATTTAGATTGGGGAATTCCTGTACCAGTAGAAGGTGCAGAAGGTAAAGTGTTATATGTTTGGTTTGATGCACCTATTGGATATATTTCATCTACCAAAGAATGGGCTGAAAGAGAAGGAAAAAACTGGGAAGATTATTGGAAAAAAGATGATACAAAATTGGTTCATTTTATAGGAAAAGACAATATTGTTTTTCACTGTATCATTTTTCCAAGTATGTTAAAAGCACATGGAGATTATATTTTACCTGATAATGTACCTGCTAACGAGTTTTTGAATTTAGAAGGTAATAAATTATCAACTTCTAAAAATTGGGCAGTTTGGTTGCATGAGTATTTAGAAGAATTTCCAGATCAGCAAGATGTTTTACGTTATACTTTAACTGCAAATGCACCAGAAAGTAAAGACAACGATTTTACTTGGAAAGATTTCCAAACTAAAAATAATAGTGAATTGGTTGCCATTTTCGGTAATTTCATTAACAGAGTTGTGGTTTTAACCAACAAATATTATCAAGGAATTGTACCAACTCCAAACGATTTTACAGAAGTAGATGAAGATGTTTTAGCTGCTGTTAAAGAGTTTCCAAATGTAATTGGAAAATCTATAGAAAGATACAGATTTAGAGAAGCTAGCCAAGAATTAATGAATTTAGCAAGACTTGGAAACAAGTATTTAGCTGATGAAGAACCTTGGAAAGTGATAAAAGTTGATGCTGAACGTGTACAAACAATTATGTACGTTGCTTTACAAATTTCTGCAGCTTTAGCTGTTGTTTCTGAACCATTTTTACCATTTACATCAACAAAATTAAAAGGAATTTTAAATCTTGATGAAAATATTTCTTGGGAAAATGTAACTGAACAAGATGTTTTAATTCCTGCTAATCATCAAATTAATAAAGCTGAATTATTATTCTCTAAAATTGAAGACAAAACAATTGAAATTCAATTAGAAAAATTAGAGGCTACAAAATTGGCTAATGAACAAGAAAATAAAGTTGTAGAACCACAAAAAGAAACGATTGAGTTTGATGATTTTACAAAATTAGATATTAGAATTGGAACCATTTTAGAAGCAGAAAAGGTTGCTAAAACTAAAAAGCTTTTAAAACTTAAGGTTGATGTTGGTATAGATACAAGAACTATTGTTTCTGGTATTGCAGAAAGCTTTTCTCCTGAAGCCATTATTGGTCAACAGGTTTCTGTTTTAGTAAATTTAGCACCAAGAAAAATTAGAGGTGTAGAAAGCCAAGGAATGATTCTAATGACAGATACTCCTGATGGAAAACTAGCATTTGTTGAGCCTGAAAAGGCAGTGAAAAATGGGCAAGCTGTTAGTTAGAAAATAAATTTTTATACTTTTTTGATGATGATTTTCTTGTTATAGTTTTAGCAAGAAAATCATTGTGAAAATTGATTTTATATTTGTAATTAAAATTCTTTATGCTAAAAATAGCATATCATCCTATTTACAATCATCCTTTAAAAGAAGGGCATCGTTTTCCTATGGAAAAATACGATTTGCTACCTCAACAATTATTGTATGAGGGAACTTGCACACCAGAAAACTTTTTTGAACCTGAAATACCAAATAACAAACATTTTTTTACAGTACACGAACCCGAATATTTTTTTGATTTATTAAACATTACCTTAAATCAAAAAGCGGCTAGAAAAATTGGTTTTCCTTTATCAGAAGTACTCATAGAACGCGAAATGATAATAGCTGATGGCACAATGAAAGCTTCTGAATTTGCAATAAAAAATGGAATTGCTATGAATATTGCTGGTGGTACACATCATGCATTTTCGAACAGAGGTGAAGCTTTTTGTTTGTTAAACGACCAAGCAATTGGCGCAAAATACCTTCAAAATAAAGGTTTAATAGATAAAATCTTGATTGTTGATTTAGATGTACATCAAGGAAATGGAACTGCAGAAATCTTTAGAAATGACACTTCTGTTTTTACATTTTCTATGCATGGAAAAGGCAATTATCCTTTTGAAAAAGAAAAATCAGATTTAGATATTGCTTTAGAAAATGATACAAAAGATGGTATTTATTTATCGATATTAAAAGACACTTTACCAAAACTAATCCAACAAGAAAAACCAGATTTTATCTATTATTTATGTGGTGTAGATATTTTAGAATCTGATAAACTAGGTAAATTATCTTTAACTATTAAAGGTTGTAAAGAAAGAGATCGTTTTGTTTTACAAACCTGTTTCGACTTAAAAACACCTGTAATGTGCTCTATGGGTGGTGGTTACTCAAAAGACATTAATATAATTGTTGATGCACATTCTAATACTTTTAGACTGGCTCAAGAAATTTTCTTTTAACGATTATTTTTTTCAAATTAAAGAGTTTATGCTTCAATTTAACGAAAATAGAAAATTCAAAATCAACTATCCAACTATATTTGTACGCCTAACAAAGAAACAATATTGCTTCCCCCAAAGTAATTCAATTAAAATTGTCAAAGTTTAATTATTTTGGCAATTTTATATTTTAAATCAAAAACTACTTTTTACCCTAAAACAGTACTCTTTTTTAATTCTTTTATAAAAGGTTGGCTATATAAACGTTTACCTAAAGCATTATGAATAGCATTTGCAACTGCACCACCTGCAGGTGGTAAACCTGGTTCTCCTAAACCTGTTGGCGATAAATTATTTTGCACAAAATGAACTTCAACTTTTGGTGTTTCTTGCATCCTTATCAACCTATATTTATCGAAGTTTTTATATTCTGGTTTGCCATCTTTAAAAGAAAAATCAGAAAACATTGCATGGCCAATTCCGTCTAAAACACCACCTTCTACTTGATTTTTTGCACCTGTTGGGTTTACTAAAATTCCGCAATCTACTGCAGCAGTAACTTTTTTAATAACTGGTAAACCTTCTTGTAAAACAATTTCTGCAATTTCTGCAACATGAGTATTATGACTATAATAAGCTGAAAAACCTTGGTAAACTCCTTCTTCAGTTTTACCCCAATTCCCTTTTTCTTTTACTAGTTTAATAGTGTCTTCCATTCTTTGACCAGAATATTGAATTTTATTATCTGTTGTATTTTTTACATTTTGTAATAATTCTAATAATAATTCTGGATGATCTTTACCCATTTCTTGTGCTAACTCACTAAAAAAGCTTTGCTCTGCATAGGCTAAAAAATTTGTATAAGGAGCTCTCCAAGCACCTGTTGTAATGTTACTTTTATAATTTGCAGTTTCTACTTTGTAATTTGGTATACAACCTGCAGGAAAAAAGTTAGGAATTAAACCATACATATTTCCATTAATGGCAGCTTCTTTTAAATGATAAGCAGTTACTTTACCATCTTTTACAGCTGCTTTTATTCTATATTTAATTGCTGGCCTATAAACACCAGTTGTCATATCATCTTCTCTGGTAGATACTAATTTTACAGGTTTTTTAATAGCATTAGATATTTCTGCAGCTTCATAAACAAAATCGCCATACAAACGTCTACCAAAACCACCTCCCATTCTTGTCATTTCTACATGAATATTTTCTTTATCTACACCAAACATATCTGCAACAACACCTTCTGCAGCTTCTGGTGTTTGTACTGGCCCTGCTAAATGAATCTTTTCTGATCTAACATCAGCATAAAAATTCATTGGTTCCATACAATTATGAGGTAAAAATGGGGAGTGATAGGTTTTCTCAACTATTTTATCTGCTTTAGCAAAAGCACTTTTAATATTACCATCTTCTCTTCTTGTATTTAATTTATTGCCATCTAAAATTTTAGTCAAAATTTTATCATGCTTTTCTGTACTTTCAACTTCAGAATCTGTTTTCCATTTTGCAGAAAGTGCTTTTTTACCTTTTATGGCAGCCCAAGTATTTTTTGCAATTACAACAACTTTATCAGATTCAGACATTTGAAAAGTCCAACTATTTTTACCTGAATTATTAAACTCTCTAACTTTATCACCTATTGTTATAACATCTATTACACCTGTTACTTGTTTTGCTTTTTCTGCATCAAAAGAAACCAATTTTTGACCAAATGCTGGTGGTCTTAAAACAGAAGCAATCATCATATTTTCTGTTTTATAATCTAAGCCAAACAAAGGTTTACCAGTTATAATTTTATGAATATCTACGTTTATGGCATCTTTACCAATTATGGTATAATCTTTTGTTTCTTTTAACTTTACATTTTCTGGCACTTCTAATAAAGCTGCTTCTTTTACAACATCTCCATAAGTTAATTGTGCTCCTTTTGCATTGGTAATTACTCCTTTTGATGTTTTTAATGATGCTGCATCTACATTCCATTTTATAGCAGCAGCATTAATTAACATTTGCTTTGCTGTTGCACCTGTTTGTCTTAAGGCATCCCAACCAAAACGAATGGATTGACTACCCCCTGCAAGTTGTCTGCTAAAATTTTTAGTATCTAGAGCGCCTTGTGTTACGTTTACTTTACTCCAATCTGCATCTAATTCTTCTGCAATAATCATTGGCATAGCCGTTTTTACACCTTGCCCAATTTCTGGATTTGGAGAAAAAATAGTTACATAACCTTCATCAGAAATTTTAATAAAAGCATTAAAATCATTAAAATTAAGGTTATTAATATCTACAGGCATTTTGGCTTCTGGCTTACATGCTGTTAAAAAATTAAAACCTATTAATAAACCTCCACTTGCTAAAGCTGATGTTTTTAAAAAATTTCTTCTACTAAAATTTGTATTCAATTGAGATTTCATTTTTTTCAGATTTAGATGGTTTATGATAATTTATCAGCAGCCACTTTTACTGCTTTTTCAATTCTATTATAAGATGCACATCTACAAATGTTACCATGCATTGCTTCTCTAATTTCTTCTGAAGAAGGGTTTTTATTTTCGCTTAAAAATGCACTTACTGTCATTATTTGCCCAGCTTGACAATAACCACATTGTGGAACATCAATCTCTGCCCAAGCTTCTTGTACAGGGTGTTTACCATCATCAGACAAACCTTCTATTGTAGTGATTTTTACATCTTCTAAAATAGAAACCTGCATTTGGCAACTTCTTGTTGCAATACCATCTATATGTACAGTACATGCACCACATTGTGCAATACCACAACCAAATTTTGTACCTACCAAATTAAGTTCGTCTCTTAAAACCCAAAGTAAAGGTGTGTCTTCATCAGCTGTTACAGAACGTTGTTTTCCGTTAATATGTAGCTTATAATTTGGCATAGAAAGTGATTTTTTTAAATTGATGTTGTAAGTTACTAAAAATTATTTTTTGAATATGATACTAAAGTTAAATCAAAAAAAATTAAGATGTTTTTAACAAATTATTGCTGCAAACCAAAGCTTTTAAAACAACGAAATACAACTTATAAGAATTTATTACAATGATTTTTATCAGATTAAAAAAGAAAAAAACAGATTAATTTTAAACTATTAAAACAACAGCTTATTAGTGTATAAGCAGTATTAAAGTTTATTATTATGATGAAACCAGCAAAAAATACAATTATCTCTTTTTATGAAAACTTAGGTAAATTATTTTATGCTATTGCAGCAGCAGATAATGTAGTTGAAGAGATTGAATTTAAGGCATTAAAGAAAATTGTAAAAAATAAATGGACAAAAGTTGATGCTGTAAATGATGATTATCATTCTGATGCAGCCTATCAAATAGAAACTGTTTTTGATTGGTTAAATAATGAAGGTTTTTTTGATTCTAATTCTTGTTATCAAGAATTTTTAGATTTTAAAAATGAGCATCCTTCTTTATTTACTGAGAGTATTAAAAGTTTAATTTTAAAAACTGCTCTTAAAATTGCCAATTCTGTAACTTATTTTGATGAATCTGAATTGTTAATGGTAATTAAACTTGAATTAGAATTAGAAAAAGTGAGTTAAAAAAAAGCCTTGATGTTACTATCAAGGCTTTTATAAAAACATTAATTACTACCTAACATTAACAGCTCATTCACTAAAACTTCTGTTATATATCTTTTTTCACCTTGTTTAGTTTCATAAGATCTATTTGTTAATTTACCTTCTATAGCTATTTCTTTTCCTTTTGTTACATAGTTTTCTACAACTTTTACTAAACCTCCTTTTACAACCAAATTGTGCCAATAAGAGCGTTCTACTTTATTACCAGATTTATCTTTGTAACTATCATCTGTAGCTAAAGAGAATTTTGCAATTTTATTACCATCTTGAAAAGTAATTATTTCCGGGTCTTGACCTAGTCTACCAATTAACTGTACTTTGTTTCTTAACGTATTCATAAGATAAGTTTTAAATTATGTCGAATTTCATTAGTTCCATTCAACACTGCAAAGGTGCAATAGATCACAAATTTTATTCGGTTACAAAGCAATTACTTTCGGTTGTAAACGATTGTAGTCGTTTAAAAATGATTATAAGTATTATCATATGCATATAGCTTAAAAAAATCTCAGTAAAAATGGAGAATTTATAGAAACATATGTTTAGTTAGAGATTACAAATGAACGTAAAGCAATAGAAATCGTTAGTATATGTAAAAAGTTAGTTTTTTAAAAGCTGTCTTTTCTCATAAAATCAAAATTAAATATCCGTAATTTTGTATTTAAATTAAAGCACATTAGCTCTAACAACAATGCCAACCAAAAACAAATACCTAAAACGAATTTTACTTTGGAGATATAAAAATATCTCAGAGCGTAGGTTTGTATATATCTTAAGTATTTTAGTTGGCTTTTTAGCTGGTTTGGGTACAGTAACTTTAAAAAATTTAACGCATTATATTCAACTGCTTTTATCTATAGATTTTTTAAAAAGTTACAAAAGTTCACTGTATTTTATTTTTCCAATTATTGGTTTATTTATAGTTGCCATCATCAAAAAAACGTGGCTTAAAAAACATATTGGTCATGGAATTTCTACAACACTATATGCCATTTCTAAAAGAAAAGGAATTATACCAAAATATAACATTTTTGCCTCTTTAATAACTGCGCCTATTACAGTAGGTTTTGGGGGTTCTGTAGGTTTGCAAGGCCCTGCAGTTAGTGCTGGTACAGCTTTAGCTTCTTATACTTCTAGGCTGTTTCACATGAACACCAAAACAAGAATGTTGTTAATTGGTTGTGCAACTGCTGGTGCTATGTCTTCTATGTTCAAAGCCCCAATTGCAGGTATTGTTTTTGCTTTAGAGGTTTTTAGTTTAGATATTGCTTTTGTTTCTTTAGTCCCTTTATTACTAGCATCTGTTTCTGCTATTATAACATCATATTTCTTTTTAGGTTCTGATGTTTTATTAGGCTTTGAACTAAATGATGAATTTGATATTAGTGAAATAGGTTTTTATGCCATTTTCGGAATTTTTACAGGCATTATTTCTGTGTATTTCTCTAAAGTATATTTTCTAATTAGAAAGTTTTTTTATCAGTTTGATAATCGTTTTAAAAGATTAATTATTGGTAGTTTAATTATCGGTTTTATTTTATTTCTGATGCCTTCTTTATATGGTGAGGGTTATGGTTTAATCAATAATTTATTAAAAGGCAATCACATTGCTGCTATTGGTAACACACCTTTTTCTTTTGATGAAAGCAATATTTGGATTGTTATAATTCTATTATTACTAATTACTTTTTTTAAGGCAATAGCCATGAGTACCACTTTTGCAGCTGGTGGAGTTGGAGGAATTTTTATCCCAACTTTGGTTATGGGAAGTGCACTTGGTAATGCCTTTGCTAAAATTATAAATAATATGGGTTTAGGCTTTCACGTTTCTGAAGCCAATTTTACCTTAATTGGTATGACAGGTTTAATGGCTGGAGTTTTACATGCACCTTTAACAGCCATTTTCTTAATTGCAGAAATTACTGGAGGTTATGATTTGTTTGTACCCTTAATGTTAGTTGCAGCCATCTCTTTTGCCTTTACCAAATACTTTATCTCTAATTCAATTTACACTTACAAATTAGCACAAAGAGGAGAACTCATTACACACAACAAAGACAAAAATGTAATGATGATGATGCAAATTGACGACCTAATTGAAACCAATTTTAAAAAGGTATATCCTGATATGCTATTAGGTGATATGCTAAAAAAAGCGGTTGCAAAATCTACACGAAATCTTTTTCCGGTGATAAACGAAGAAAATCAGTTTTTAGGTATTGTTTTAATGGACGATATTAGACCCATTATGTTCGATAAAGAAATGTACACAACAACAACTGTGCAAACCTTTATGAAAGCTGCTCCAGAAATTATTCATCATACAGATTCTGTAGAAAAAGTAATGAAAAAGTTTAAAGTTAGTGGCGCTTGGAATTTACCCGTAATTAAAGGCAATACTTATGTTGGGTTTATTTCTAAATCGAAATTATTAACTGCTTACAGAAATAAATTAGTTGAAGTTACAGGATAAAAAAACTTATGAAAAAGAATAATTTCTCATTAAAAATGAGTAAAAAATCTAATGCTGAATTAGAACACATCTTAGAAAACAAATACAAATATACAGATGCAGCAATCCAAGCAGTAATTTGGGAACTCGAAAAAAGAGAAATAATCTCTGAAAACGCTGGTGCTATCAACGAAGCAGTTGTTGATCAAAAGTCACAAGAAAATATTGTAGTAGCAAAAGAAGAAAACATTAGAACTGATAGTGTTTTTGATGAATTTGAACTACCTGTTTTGTATTCTAAAAATGCAATAAAAGGGTTTTCGATATTTTTTAGTGTAATATTTGGTGCAGTTTTAATGATGTACAATTTAAAACTAATGAATAAACCAAAGGCAAGAATTCAAGTGCTTATTTTTGGAATTCTATACACAATTGCAATCTACATTATTGTAAACACTATACACATACAATTCTTTTTGTCTTTAACTTTAAATCTTTTTGGAGCTTCTATTTTAACAGGTTTATTTTGGAATAAAAACTTAAACAAAGATTTGAATTATAAATCAAAAAGTATTACAAAACCTTTAATTATCTCTTTAATAATTACAAGTTTTATCATTTTATTAGCCTTCTTGCCCTTAATTTTAGAAGAATAATTATTTTTTAATTAAATTAAATCCTAAACATGCTGATCTATCAAAATTGCATTTCCATCAGGATCTAAAACTACGAAACTTGCTGGTCCTGAAGTTGTTTCATCTGCTTCAGTTTCTAAAGTTACACCTTCTTGTTTTAAGTGTTTTTGAATAGTTCTTACATCATCAAATTCAGCTAATTTGTTGGCATTTTCATCCCAACCAGGATTAAACGTCATAATATTGTTTTCGAACATTCCTTGAAAAAGACCAATTAAAGCATTGCCGTTTTTCATAATTAAATAGTTCTTTTCGATTTCGCCTGCAAAAACAGAAAAGCCTAATTTTTCGTAAAACGCTTTCGATTTATGAATGTCTTTTACAGCTAAACTGTTTGAGAATGCTCCTAATTTCATAATGATAGTTTTTGGGTTGATGTTTTAAAGTTAAGAAAATCTTTTGTAATTGCTATTGCCTTTAGCAAAACAAATAGTTTGCAAACAAGTTTAGCCCTGATTGAAATGGCATCCTTTTTTTGTTTTTCATAAAAAAAGATATAATGAAAAGCAGGAAATAGCTACTAATAACTCTAATTCTCCATAGACAACAAAACCATCCTTAACTCCATAAAGGTAAAAGAGTTATCTACTTTTTCTTTGAGTTCTGTGAGGTTTTTAAACTCAGTTTCTTCAATTGCTTTCAAGATTTTTTTATACTTTTTAATATCTATCAATTCTAAAATATCAACATCGCCAGAAGGTATAAAACTTGCCAAATGACTCTCTATGGTACCTGCTGTTAAACTGCGCTCTTTGGCAATTTCTTTTATAGATAAGCCAGATTTAAAAAGCTCTAAACTAATTTGTTTGGTTGGTTTTTTATCTTCTTTTTTCTGTTCATTAAATTTATTAATTCCGTTTTCTTTACAATATTGTTCTATAACTTCTAAGATTTCTTCTCCGTATTTAGATACACGAGTTTTACCCATTCCTTTAACTTTTAGCAATTCTTGTTCTGTTCTTGGTAAAGCATCACACATTGCATACAGGGTTTCTTGGGTAAAAATTTGAAAAGCGGGTATGTTTTCATTTATTCGAATTTCATCACGCAATTCACGTAATTTTAAAGCTAACAAAGGATCTTTTCTGGTAGATAATTTTTTCTTTTTAGCTGTTGGTGCAGATTTTTGTAAAACAGCTTTTGCTCTAACTTTTAAATATTCTTGAACCTTAAATCCATTTGTCATTTTATTTAAAGCAAATAACTTTTCGAGTAATTTTTCTTGCAAAGAATCAAACTGAGTGGTAAAATCTTTTTTTACAGCTTTATTATCCGAAGAAAATTCAATTGTATTTAATGGTTTTAAAATGTTATTTTTAGTCTGATTTAAAAAATAATCTACAGCTTTTGTAAATCGTTCTTGAATTTGAGAACTATTTTCTGGTAGGACATTGTCTTCCGAAATTTTATTTAATTGATTTTTAAATCCGTTAGAAACTTTCATTAAAGCTACAACTCCATCATCTTTTATGGTTTGTAAATGATCAATAACATCACCTTTAATACTGGTTTGATTTTTATAAAAAATGTCTATTAACCTAGTTGAAGGATATAAAAATGGTTGAAAATCGAATAATTCTGAAATTAAATTGAGTTGAAAATCTTTTTCTGAAGCATTTAAAACTGTTTCATCAGGATGATTTTCTTCTACACTTTCATTAAAAACACTCACAGTTTGGTCGTTAATAATTGCGTTGCTAGTAATTGGTGTTTTTAAAATCAAACCTTCTAAAGAAGTACACCTACTTAAAGCCACGTACGTTTGTCCGTGAGCAAATGAAGCTTCTGCATCTATAATGGCTTTTTCGAAAGTTAAACCCTGACTTTTATGAATGGTAATTGCCCAAGCCAAACGCAAAGGAATTTGAGAAAAAGAACCAATAACATCTTCTTTAATCTCTTTGGTTTCTTCGTTAATTGAGTAATTTACGTTGTCCCAATTTTCTCTTTCTGTAACAATTTCATCTATTTCGTTGGCACATTGTACAGTAACATTTTCTCTAGAAATATCGGTTACAATTCCTATTTTACCATTAAAATATCTTTTTTCTTGTGATGAATCATTTTTGATAAACATTACTTGAGCACCAACTTTTAACTCTAATTTCTCGTCATTTGGATAAGCGTTTTCATTGAATTTACCTGAAACCTCTGCATCAAAAAAATGGCTTTGGTATTTAATTTTATTCAGCTCAGAATTGTTGATTAAATTGGCTCTTTTATTATGTGTTGTTAAGGTGATGTAACCATCATCTTTGGTTGGTGAAAATTCTGGATTGTATCTTTCATATAAAATTTTAGCAGATTTTGCTGATAAATTACTATTTCTGACTTCATTTAAAATGGTAATAAAATCATCGTTTTTCTGACGATAAATATGCTTTAATTCTATAGAAACTACATTGGCTTCTTGAAAAGCTTTAGAGCTAAAAAAATAGACAGTTTCGTAATGATTTCTTAGTAAACTCCATTCATTTGGTCTTACAACAGGAGCTAATTGTTGCAAATCTCCAATCATTAAAACTTGTGCGCCACCAAAAACTTTATTTCGGTTTTTATAACGCCTCATTACTTGATCTATACCGTCTAATAAATCTGCACGCACCATAGAAATTTCGTCTATAATTACTAAATCTAAGGATTTTATAATATCAATTTTTGTTTTAGAAAACTTACGCTGCTGATTTGTATTTGCAATCTGATCTGGTAAAATTGGTCCAAAAGGCATTTGAAAAAACGAATGCACAGTAACACCTTTTGCGTTAATTGCTGCAACACCTGTTGGTGCAACAATTACCATTCTTTTTAATGAATCACTTTTTATTTTGTGTAAAAAAGTAGTTTTTCCTGTACCTGCTTTACCAGTAATAAACAGATTTCTGTCTGTTTTATCAATAAAATTTAACGCAAGTTCTAATTCAGGATTTTTTGGCATTTTTTACTTTTTGATGCAAGGTAAATAAAATCAAGAAAAAATCTATCTAATATTTAAGAACGTAAAATCTTTTCCATTTTACGACCTTTTGCTAATTCATCAATTAGCTTTTCCATTTGTCTACACTTTTTATAAACTTCAAATTCATCTTCAATTTCTTCAATTCTGTAACCACAAACCACTCCTTTAATCATATTTGCATTGGGATGCATTTTTGCTTGCTCAAAAAATGTTCTAAAGGTTACTTTTTCTTCGATTAAAGATTGTAATTTATCTTGATTAAAACCTGTTAGCCACTCTAATACTTGATGAAACTCTTCTTTTGTTCTTCCGTGTTTTTCTAATCTATTCCAATAATGAGGATAAATAGATGCAAAAATCATATTGGCAACTTTTTCGTTTTTTTCTGCAGTAACTTTCATTTTTTTAGAATTTAAAGTGAATTAAAGATAACGATTTTATTCTTTTTCATAATCGTGTATAAAAGTGATATAAGAACTGCTAGCCATTAAATTAGGATTTGTACCTTCTATTCCTTCAGGAATTGGATGATTACGTGTTTTGTAATACTTTACCCAACTTGCCATTGGTTTTCCTGTACTGTCATTAAACGTCATTGGATGTGTAAGAAAAGGAATAGCTTCTTTAGACAAATTTTGAGAAGAAAACATTTTATAAACTAATTCTGAGCAATAATATGAACTGTTATCCCATAAAAAAATATCATCATAAGGTGTATTTATTCTTTCAAGTCCGTATGCAATTGCTTTAGAAATATAAGGTTGATAAACGCTATCTATTCTTGCAACTGTAGTTTGCGATTTGTTGTGTTTGTTTTTATGTCTGTTTAAGAACTTATCTAAAGGTGTTTGACTAATTCCTATTTTCGGAATTGCTTCTACCACATACCATTTTCCATTCTCTTTCATTGCTATACCAACATGCGAATAGTTTTTGGCAATTGAAGTTGCTGTTACGTTTTTAATGGCATTATCTATGTCGTCTGTTCCTGTATTTTGAAATAGTAAATCTCCTTCTTTTAGTTTAAAAGTGTTGTTTTTAGAATTGCTATTACAGCTAAATAAAAAAAAAGTGAATATTAGAATTACACTTATTTGATTTAGTTTTTTAATCATAATTATTTTAGTTTGATATTCACAAAGTTCGTGATTTTTTGTTGAATACTTAATAAACTAGCAATCTGCCTTAAAATCAAGATGATAAACAACAAACAAGTTTAGCCCTGATTGAGTGGTTTGTCTGAGCTCTTTTTTGAGGTACGAAAAAAAAGCGAGTAACGAAAGCAGGAAATAGCTACAAATAAAAAAACTCCAACTTTTCAGTTGGAGTTTTGTAGTTAATTAATTCAAATTTTAACTAGCTTTTTAAATCTTTTATAATGTTTAATGCTTCTCTAGTTTTTTCTTCAATTTTTGCTAAATCGAAATTACCATCAGCATCTTTAGCCATTAATTTAGAGCCCATACCTACACAAGTAACTCCTGCAGCAAACCAAGCTGATAAGTTTTCTTTTGTTGGTGCAACACCACCTGTTGGCATAATAGAGGTCCATTGTTGTGGGCCTTTAATACCTTTTACAAATTGTGGTCCGTAAATATCACCAGGGAAAAGTTTTACGATTTCGCATCCTAATTCTTCTGCTCTTGTAATTTCTGTTAAAGTTCCACAACCAGGAGACCAAAGTACTTTTCTTCTGTTACAAGCTATTGCAATGTCTTCTCTTAATACTGGAGTTACAATAAAATTTGCTCCTAAAGCCATGTATAAAGATGCTTGCCCAGCATCTGTTACAGAACCTACACCCATTACCATACCTGGTAATTCTGCAATAGCATATTTTGTTAACTCACCAAAAACTTCGTGAGCAAAATCACCACGTGCTGTAAACTCTAAAAGTCTTGCTCCACCATCGTAACAAGCTTTTAAAACTTTTTTACTTACTTCTATATCTTTATGAAAAAACAAAGGAACCATCCCTGTGTCTTTCATTATTTGTGCTACTTCTATTCTTGTAAACTGTGCCATAATTATCTTGCTACTCTACCAGAAGCATCACCTCCCATTAATTTTTCTACTTCTGCAACTGTTGCTAAGTTAGCATCACCTTTAATAGTGTGTTTTAAACAAGATGCAGCTACTGCAAAGTCTAATGCATTTTGATCATCTTCTGGGTATTTTAATAATCCGTAGATTAAACCTCCCATAAATGAATCTCCACCACCAACTCTATCTACAATATCTGTAATTTGGTATTGACGTGTTTGGTATAAAGTTGTTCCATCATATAAAACACCTGCCCAAGTATTGTGAGATGCAGAAATTGAACCTCTTAAAGTAGTAATTACTTTTTTAGCTCTTGGGAATTTTTTCATCATTTGCTCACAAACTGATAAAAATGCTTCTGCTTTTACGTTATGACCTTCTGTTTGTACAGAGATTCCTTCTGGTTTAATACCAAAGTGCATTTCTGCATCTTCTTCGTTTCCTAAAACGATATCACAGTAAGAAGTTAATTCTGTCATTATTTTTTCTCTGTGAGCATCGTCACAGAATTTCCAAAGCTTAGCTCTGTAGTTTAAATCTGTAGAAATAGTAATTCCTTTAGCACTTGCAGCTTTTAAAGCTTCTAAAGTTACATCTGCAGCCCCTTGAGAAATTGCAGGGATAATACCTGTCCAATGAAACCATTCACAACCTTCAAAAACAGCATCCCAATCTATCATACCAGATTCTATTTCTGCAATTGCAGAATGAGCTCTATCATAAACTACTTTAGAACCACGAGATACAGCACCAGTTTCTAAGAAATAGATACCTAATCTGTCTCCACCATAAACAATTTTATCAACTCCAACTCCACGTTTTCTCATTTCCATCATTGCACACTCACCAATATCATTCTTTGGTAAACGAGTTACGAAATCTACATCTACACCATAGTTTGCTAATGAAACTGCTACGTTAGATTCTCCTCCACCATAAATAGCGTCAAAATTATTTGCTTGTGAAAATCTTAAAAATCCTTGAGGAGCTAATCTTAACATGATCTCTCCAAATGTTACTACTTTACCCATTTCTTAGTATTAATTAATTATAAATCTTATTGGTTAAACGTTTAAACAATAATTAAAAATAAAATCAAAACACATAATCTGTTATTAGTTTTGATTGTATGAAATAAACTGTATATTTGTTTAAACGATTAAGCAAAGATATAAAATTTTGGTAAAAAAAAACAAAACTACTATAAAAGATATTGCTAATGTGCTAAATATCTCTGCTGCTGCTGTTTCTAAAGCATTACATAACGACTCTAGAATCAGTGAAAAAACTAAAAAAGCGGTTAGACAAGTTGCCAAAAACTTGAATTATCAACCTAATCATTTAGCTAGTGCCTTAAGAAGTGGAAAAAGTAAATTAGTGGGTGTAATTGTACCTAAAACCAATAGCAATTTCTTTTCTGCAACTATACATAATATAGAAGAGGTTTTAAATGAAGAAGGCTATAACATTATTATAACTCAATCTAATGAGTCTTTTGAAAAAGAATGTAAAAATATTGATGCCTTACTTTATACTCAGGTTGATGGTATTATTGCATCTATGGCTAATGAAACTGTAAATTTAGAGTTTTACGAAAAAATTAAAGCTGCTGGCATACCATTAATTACTTTTGATCGTGGTGAAAATGATTTAAATGTAGATTATATTGGTATTGATGATTATAATAGTAGCCATATTATTGTAAATCATTTGGTTGAACAAGGTTGCCAAAGAATTGCACATATTGGTGGTTTTAAAAGAACTAGAATATTTAATAATAGAATTAGAGGTTATATTGATGCTTTAAAAAAACATAATCTGCCTTTAGATGAAGAACTATTAATAGAAAGTGATTTAACTGTAAAAGATGGTAGAAAAAAAATGGAACAACTTTTAGCTTTAGATAATAGACCAGATGCAGTATATGTAGCTGGTGATTATGCAGCTTTAGGTGCTTTGCAAGTTTTACAAGAAAAAGAAGTTAAAATACCAGACGAAATTGCTTTAGTTGGTTTTGGTGATGAGCCTTTTTCTGCAATGGTTACACCAAGCATAACAAGTGTAAATCAGCATAGTTATAAAATAGGTAGAATTGCTGCTGAAACTTTTTTAGAATACGCTAAAAAACCAAAAATAGAACAGTCATTAAATAAAATTATTCTTGATTCTGATTTAATTATTAGAGCTTCTTCTTTAAAAAAGAAATAGTTTTATGAGTCTTTATTAAATAAAATCTAGTTTACTAAAAGATTTATTTAAAATTGATGCATCATCTACTTGCAGCCATCTGTCTAAAATTGTGGCGTACACAGACCTAAAATCTATGGTGTGTATTAAATCTCGGTTTTTGTCTAGGTTTAATAAATCTGGAGCATCATTATAAAAACCTTTTTTCTTTAAATTTTCGCCAATTAGAAAGATGTTATTTGCTGCTCCATGATCTGTACCACCTGCAGCATTTTGTTGCACTCGCCTACCAAATTCAGAAAAAGTGAGAATTAAAGTATCTTTAAAATTATCATTTTTCTTTAAATCTTTTACAAAAACTTCTACTGCTTCACTATAGGTTTTTAATAATTTACTATGCTTAATATTTTGATTTGCATGGGTATCAAAACCACCCATAGAAACATAATATACTTTACTATCTAAATCAGAATTAATAAATTCTGCTGTTGTTTTTAATTGTTTGGCAAAAGGATTATTTGGGTAATCTAAATTACTTTTATAGGTTTTAGAAGTCTCGTAAATATATTTAGCAGACGATTTAGCTTCTATCATTGTTTTGTACAAATAACCCAAGTTATGCTCGCTTAAATGGGCTTCTGTTTGTTGTTTTAATATTTTATTAAAAAATGGAGTTTGTGTATTACCAAATAAAACTCTTGGATTTTTTGTTGCAATTCCGTTCATATTTTCTCCTTTCATAATTAAAGAAAGACTATCATCTAACTCAATTGCAGCATATGGATTTTTACCATATTTATCTATAAATCTACCCACCCAACCCGAATTTAAATATTCGTCTGAATTACTAGCTGTTTGCCAAATATCTGTGGATCTAAAGTGAGATCTATTAGGGTTTGGATACCCAACATTATTAATTATAGAAAGATAACCTTGATCATATAAATTTTTTAGCGGAGCTAAACTTTCATGAAAACCTAATTCATCTGTGGTTTTTATAATCTTATTTTTGGGAATAGAAAGTTTTGGTCTATTTCTAAAATAAACATCGTTTGTATAAGGCACAATTGTATTTAAACCATCATTACCACCTGATAATTGAATAATAACCAACTTTTTATGTTTAAATGTATCTTTAGAAACATTCTCAAAAGCTTTTACAAAATTCGGAACAAAAAATAAGCTACTTGCTAACGTACTTTGTTTTAAAAAATCTCTTCTTTCCATAGTTTTAGTTTAACAAAGTTGATATTCTGGAATTGACATTAATTGTATACAGAAATTTCGGTTTGATTTAACTTGTAGTGATTCAAGAAAACTTACTGTGTCTGTATCTATTTTTGATAGAATTAACAAATCAGTTAATTCTTTGGGGTATAAATCTTTGTGTTTAGCATCAAACTGACCCCAGTTTTTGGTTGTTTTTAAGTATTTACTTCTTTGTTTTACTTTCTTATAGTACTTATCAAATGTATCTTCGAAATCTCCTTTTTCATCTAAATCAATTATTGCATTGTTAAGTAATAAAGCAGATAATTTCATTCTAAACATTAAGGTGTTAGAATCTATCCAACTTTTACCTCCTTGCCAACCAGAAACATTATCTGGGTAAAGTAATACTTGTCCCATCATTTTTTGTAAATAGATTAATTGTTGTTTTTTATCAAAAGAAACAGGTACAATTTTTTGAATACCTACTAATAATTCTACAGGAGATTTTATTTTAACTCCAATATTAACATCTTCATAAAACCATTTCGATTTAAAAATATAGCTCATTAAATTACTGATATTATAATCTTTATAAAAGACATCTGTAATTTCGTTTAGTCTTTTTTTATCAACAATAGGATTAATAAAATATTTGTAAACCTTTGTACAAATATATTTTGCACATTGTTTTTGTTCTAAAATTATGTCTATAATATCATCACCATTGAAATTACCTGTTTTACCAAAAAATCTTTTTTCTGCATAATCATGTTGTTTTTCTCTAAGATAATAATCTCCATTATTTTTAAAAGACCAACCTGTAAATGCCTTTGCTGCTTCTTTAATGTCTTGTTCTGTATAATTGCCAACACCTAACGTAAACAGCTCCATTAACTCTCTGGCAAAATTTTCGTTAGGTTTAATCTTTATATTCTGTTTATTATTTAAATACTTGCTCATAGAAGGTTCTTTTGCAATTACTTTTACAAATTGCCTAAAGTCTCCTAAAGCATGTTTTCTTAAGGTATTATTATATCTTTGGATAAAAAAAATATTATTATCTCTACACACAAAAACATTTGCCCAAAACAAGGTCATTTTTTCTCTTAAAATGGCATTTGATTCTGCTAATCTTTTTAACCAAGCACTATTTAATTCTCTTACTTTTTGTTGTTGTTGTTTTCTTAAATTTCTAATTTCTTGATCAGTAAATTTATTTTTAAGCTCTCTTATAGTTTTAAATTTAATGTCATCAAATTCAGAAAGATCTAATTCGAGTGGTTTATAATCGTTTGATGTTTCAAAAATTTCTGCAACAATTTTAGATTTTGATTTAGACTTTAATTTTAAGAGTTCTTTATAATCAATTCCAAAACCTGATCGCCAATGTAAATGAAGAATATGTTTTTGTTTCATAATTTTATACGATTATTTTCTTTAGACTGACAAGTTCATAAAAAGTTTAAACATAAATTAAATAATTGATTAAAAATTAGTTAATTTATAAAATTAATCTTAAAAAAACAGCAAATTAGTTTAACTGGTAAAATAATGTAGAGCTAAAATTAAAGCATAAAAAAAAGGACTGATTTATATATCAGTCCTTTATTAGTTACAATTTATAAATCCCCCAACTTATAATTGTCATAATTATACTACAAATATAAGTTGGTATTTAAATTTTATTAGCTAAAGTTCGTTTATTGGGAGTTAATCTTCGACGAATGGTGAAAAAGTTACGTTAAACGAAAAACTTATAACAAATTTAACTTTTTCATAAGTTCGCTTTTATTAGACCTGCTTACAGGAACTACATCTTTTTTAATTAAAACAGTATTATCTTCTATGTCTATTATTTCAGAAATATTAATAATAAAAGATCTATGTACTTTAAAAAAGGTGTCTGTAGGTAATTTGTCTTCTATTTTCTTTAAGGTAGAGTGTACAATATAATTTTTTTCTTCTGTTTTTATATTAATATAATCTCCTTTAGCCTCTATTAAATAGATACTAGGTATACTAACTTTTACAAGTCTTCTATCTACATTTACGTAGATAAAATTCGATTTTGGTTTCTTCTTTGGTTTTGGTTTTTCTATAACCGTAAACGATTCTAGTTTTTCTAAAGATTTATTAAAACGCTCTCTAGTAATTGGTTTTACTAAATAATCTACCACACTTTTATATTCAAAAGCTTCAAGCGCCAAATTTTTATCGCTAGTAGTTAAAATGATTTTTGGTGGATTTTTTAGAGTTTTAATAAAATCAAAACCAGAAAAAGTAGGCATATGTATATCTAGATAAACTAAATCTACACTTGCTGTATTTAAAAACTTTATAGCATCTATTGCAGAAGAAAATTCATCAATAACATTTATTTGTTCTGTCTTTAAGCAAAGTTGTTTTGTTATTAACCTTGCAGTTGCATCATCATCAATTATTATACAATTCATATATACAATGTGGGGAAAACTTTTAATCGTATAAATATACGTGAATTTTGTCTAAAATTTCAAGAAAATTGTGATGCAATTCTATATTATCTTTTTTTAAAGCTATTTCATATTCAGTTGCTGTTTTTAAACCTTTTTTTAAACCTAACAAACTTATTTTATGCTTTAGTTTATGAACGTTATTAGAAGTTTCTATATATTTTTTTGCTTTAAAATTTTGTTTAAACAAATTAACCTCTTCAGTAAATTCTTCTTTTATAATACCTAAAATACTATTTTGAAACTCAATATCATCTCCAGATATTTCTTTAATTACTGATAAATTCGGTAGCTCCATGAAAATTCTTTTTTAATTTGGGTATGAACAAAAATATAAATAATTACGAATTTGATAAGCTTGCCCTGTTCCAATATTCTAATAAAGAAGTTACTTTATTTGTATAATCAGCAAACTTTAAAGGCTTAGAAAAATAACCAGAAATTCCTATATCATAACCTTTTTCTAGATCTATCTTACTCTCTGAAGTAGACATAATTACAACTGGTATAGGTTTAAGTTTTGAATTGCTTTTTATAGCTGATAAAAACTCAAAGCCATCCATTTTTGGCATATTTATATCTGTAATGATTAAATCGAAAGAATTATTTTTATCATTTAAAAGCGCAAATGCTTCTTCTCCATTAACGGCTTCTAAAACAGTACAATAAGAATTTAATTTCTGACATACTTTTCTAAATTTTAGTCTTTCTATTCTATCATCATCTACTAAAAGTATTGAGAGGGACTTCATTTAAGATTATTTAATTGACAACAAAAGTGAAACAAAAAATAACTTTATTTTTTTTTATTTGACAAGCTGCTTACAAACTTCCTTAAATGGTTACCAAAGATAGTTGAAATGTTGATAAATTAAATACTTATCTGTCTTTCAATCTGTTGATCTAAAGAAATAAAAGTTTCTGTTCTAGAAACCCCTTTTATATTCTGAATATTTTTATTCAAAAGATTCATTAAATCTTCATTATTTTTACATAAAATTTTTATAAAAATAGCATAATTACCAGTTGTATAGTGGCTTTCTACCACTTCTGGAATTTCTTTTAATCTTTTTATTGCAGAAGAATAAAGACTTGCAGAATCTAAAAAAATACCAACATAAGCTGTTGTAGTATATCCTAAAGATTTGGGGTTAATAATCATTCTATAACCATCTATAAGCTTAGACTTTTCTAATTTTCTTAAACGTTGATGAATTGCGGCACCAGAAATACCTACTTCTCTTGCAATACTTAAAACAGGAGTTCTTGCATCTTTTACCAATCTTTTAATAATTATCTTATCAATTCCGTCAATTTTCATATTTTTCCTATTTTTAGCATAAATATAAAAAAAATAGAGAATACAAGGCTGTATTCTCTATTTTATATCAAATTAAAACGAACTTAAGTTAAGCTTTCATTTCAAAATCTTCCATAAACTTCGTTGTATAGTTACCAGCAACATAATCTGGATGGTCCATTAACTGTCTATGAAAAGGTATTGTAGTTTTTACGCCTTCTATTACAAATTCATCTAGTGCTCTTTTCATTTTATTAATTGCTTCTTCTCTTGTTTGAGCAGTTACAATTAATTTAGCGATCATAGAATCGTAATTTGGTGGTATCATATAACCTGCATACACATGTGTATCCATTCTAACTCCATGACCACCAGGTGTATGTAAAGTTGTTATTTTACCAGGTGCTGGTCTAAAATTATTATGTGGATCTTCTGCATTAATTCTACATTCTATAGAATGTAATTGAGGATAATAGTTTTTACCAGAAATTGGCACTCCTGCTGCTACTAAAATCTGCTCACGAATTAAATCATAATTTACAACTTCTTCTGTAATTGGGTGTTCTACTTGAATTCTGGTATTCATTTCCATAAAATAGAAATTTCTGTGTTTGTCTACCAAAAACTCTACAGTACCTGCACCTTCATAACCTATAAACTCTGCAGCTTTAACAGCAGCATTACCCATATTTTCTCTTAATTCATCAGTCATAAAAGGAGAAGGTGTTTCTTCTGTTAACTTTTGATGACGTCTTTGAACTGAACAATCTCTTTCTGATAAATGACAAGCTTTACCATAAGAATCTCCTACAATTTGAATTTCGATATGTCTTGGCTCTTCTATAAGCTTTTCCATATACATATCATCATTACCAAAAGCAGCTTTAGATTCTTGTCTTGCAGAATCCCAAGCATCTTTTAAATCTTCTGGTTTCCAAACTGCACGCATTCCTTTACCTCCACCACCTGCAGAAGCTTTTAACATTACAGGGTAACCTGTTTCTACAGCTAACTTTTCGCATTCTTCAAAATCTTGAATAACTCCCTCAGAACCTGGCACACAAGGTACACCAGCTGCAATCATTGTAGATTTTGCATTTGCTTTATCTCCCATTTGGTCAATCATTCTTCCAGAAGCACCAATAAATTTAATATTATGCTCTTCGCATAAATTAGAAAATTTAGCATTTTCTGATAAAAAACCATAACCAGGATGAATGGCATCTGCATTTGTAATTTCTGCAGCAGCTATAATGTTAGGCATTTTTAAATAAGATTCGCTACTTGGAGCTGGGCCAATACAAACTGCTTCATCTGCAAAACGAACGTGTAAACTTTCTTCATCTGCTTTAGAATATACAGCAACAGTTTTTATACCCATTTCTTTACACGTTCTAATAACACGTAAAGCAATTTCGCCTCTATTGGCTATCAATATTTTTTTAAACATAGTATAAGAGTTTTAGGTTATGAGTTTTGAGTTATGAGTTAGAAAATCTACTATCTAAACCCCAAAATATAAACTCTTTCTATTATGATGGATCTACTAAAAATAATGGCTGATCAAATTCTACTGGAGAAGAATCATCTACTAAAACTTTAACGATTTTACCTGAAACTTCAGATTCTATTTCGTTGAATAATTTCATTGCTTCAATTACACAAACTGTATCACCAGAATTAATTGAAGTACCAACTTCAACAAAATTTGGTTTGTCTGGAGCAGGCTTTCTGTAAAAAGTACCAATTATTGGCGATTTTACTGTTATAAATTTAGATTCGTCATTGTCTGCAGCAGCAGGTACACTAGGATCTATTATTTGAGTTGTTATTGGTGCTGGAGCAGCTGGTTGTGCTAATGCTGCTACTGGTGCAGCTTGTACAATTGTAGTTTCAGTTTTTTCTGCACCTGTTCTAATTGTAATTTTAATATCTTCCATTTCTAACTTTACCTCGCTAGCGCCAGATTTTGCTACAAATTTTATAAGATTTTGAATTTCTTTAATATCCATATTTCTTATTATTTAGTTAATTAGTTTTTAAGAATTATACGCCCATTTTAGATAAATAGCTCCCCATGTGAAACCACCTCCAAATGCTGCAAAAATTAAATTATCTCCTTTTTTTAATTGATTTTCATAATCTGCTAATAAAAGTGGTAAAGTACCTGATGTTGTATTACCATACTTCTGTATGTTCATCATTACTTTTTCTGAACCTACACCAACTCTATTGGCTGTAGCTTCTATAATTCTTTTATTTGCTTGATGTGGTACTAACCATTGAATATCTTTTTCTGTAAGATTGTTTCTAGTTAACATTTTTTCAGAAACCTCAGCCATATTAGAAACAGCATATTTAAAAACCGTTTTACCTTCTTGATAAACAAAGTGTTTATTTGCCTGTACAGTTTCTAAAGTTGTTGGCATTAATGAACCACCTGCTTCTATTCTTAAAAAGTCTCTTCCTACACCATCACTTCTTAGGTACTCATCTTGTAAACCCAAACCTTCTTCATTGGGTTCAAATAAAGCAGCACCTGCTCCATCTCCAAAAATAATACAAGTTGCTCTGTCTTTATAATCTATAATTGATGACATTTTATCTGCACCAATTAAAAGTACTTTTTTATACCTACCAGACTCTATGTAACTAGCTGCTGTAGACATACCGTATAAAAAACTTGAACAAGCTGCCTGTAAATCGTAAGCAAAAGCATTAACAGCTCCAATTTCTGAAGCTACATATGCTGCTGTAGATGCTACTGGTAAATCTGGAGTAGCTGTACCCACTATTACCATATCTATTTCTGCAGGATCAATGTTTCCTTTAGCAATTAAATCTTCTGCAGATTTTATTGCTAAATATGAAGTACCTAAACCTTCACCTTTAAGAATTCTTCTTTCCTTTATTCCTGTTCTAGATGTAATCCACTCATCATTAGTGTCTACATAAGTCTCTAACTCTTTATTTGTTAGAATGTAATCAGGAACATATTTTCCTACTGCTGTAATTGCTGCAGAGATTTTTGCCATAATTAAAGTTTAATTTCTAAAGTTTAGAATGCTCAAAAGTAGTGAAAATTATTTCACTTTTTTAAGAGAAAAACATCTAAAGGGATTCATTTTAACTAAAAAACGAAAAAAAACTCTCAAAATTTGAGAGTTTTCGTATTTTTTAAAAATCTAGTTTCTAAGCTTCTGCTGCTGCAGATTCTAAAACAACTTGACCTCTGTAATATAATTTACCTTCATGCCAGTGAGCTCTGTGATATAAGTGTGCTTCACCTGTTGTTGGGTCTGTAGCAATTTGCTGATCAGATGCTTTATAATGTGTTCTCCTTTTATCTCTTCTTGTTTTAGATATTTTTCTTTTAGGATGTGCCATTTTATGTCTTTTTTTCTGTTATTAAATTCTTTAATTTATCCCACCTTGGGTCTGTAGTTTCTACAGTTTTTTCTTCTTTAATTTCTAGTTCTTTTAATTTATCTAATGCTTCAGATTCCATTGTGCCATCTATTACTTTTGGATGCACTCTTTTATTAGGAACTGCTAAAACAATCATTTCATAAATAAACTGAGCTACGTTAAACTCATAAGCTTCATGAGGTAAAATTAAAATCTCCTCATTATCATCATTATATTCTAGTCCAAACTTTACTACTAAAGGTAATTCTGAATCTATTTCTTGATCATATAACTCATTTGTTACATCACAAGGAACTTCTACAGTACCTTCTGTTAAAAAATTAAGCTCAAATAATGTGCTTTTTTTCACGAAATCTAAAGAAACTTTAATCGATGAACTTGTAAAATCATCGTAATTAAAAGCTTCAAAGAACTTGTTATCAATTGAATAATCAAACTTGTGTTTTCCTTCTTTTAATCCTACAAACTGTATGTTGAATTGCTTTAAGTCTTTCATTGTCAAACATCAATTGAGCGTGCAAAGATACAAAAAAATGTATTTCTGCCATATTTTTATAAAAAAAAAGATTATTTTTTAAATTTACCTTACTACCAAAGGTTTTTCTGTTAATTCGTTATATTCTTTTCTACTTTTAAAAATTTGAATAGCTGTAAACAAAGCTTCTTGAAACGAAGAAGGGTTAGCTAAGTTTTTACCAGCAATATCATAACCTGTTCCATGATCTGGTGAGGTTCTTATTTTACTTAACCCTGCTGTAAAATTAACTCCTTTACCAAAAGACAGTGCTTTAAAAGGCGCTAATCCTTGATCATGATAGGTTGCCAAAACTCCATCAAACTGCTTATAACTTTCTGAACCAAAAAAACCATCTGCTGCATAAGGGCCAAATACTAACTTACCTGTTGCAGCAATTTTATTTACAGTAGGTTTTATAACCTCATCATCTTCTTTACCAATTACGCCATGATCTCCACAATGCGGATTTAATCCTAAAACAGCAATTTTAGGTTTGCTAATTCCGAAATCTTGTTTTAAAGATTTATGCATGGTTTCTACCTTACTTTTTATCAATTCTGGTGTAATAGATTCAGCAACTTTAGATATTGGAATATGACCTGTTATTAAACCAATTCGTAATTCATCCGTCATTAAAATCATTAAAGATTTACCTTCTAAATTGGCTTCTAAATATTCTGTATGTCCAGGGAAATTAAATTCTTCTGATTGTATATTTTCTTTGTTGATTGGTGCTGTTAATAAAACATCTACCTTACCTTCTTTTAAATGTTTAGTTGCAGACGCTAAAGATCTTGCAGCATATTCTCCAGAAACTTTAGTTGCTGTACCCAATTCTATTTTTACATCTTCTTTCCAGATGTTTAAAACATTTATTTTAGAATGATTTACTTGATTTAAAGAATTGATTCCCTGCACAGGCACTTCAATACCCAAAGCCTTTTTATGAAAAGAAATAGCTTTTGTAGCTCCAAATAAAACAGGTGTACAAAAATCTAACATTCTCTTATCTTGAAACGTCTTTAAAATTACCTCAATGCCAATTCCGTTTAAATCTCCAATTGAAATTCCTACGATTATTTTATCAGTTTTATCCATAGTAAACCTTGTAATATGCTTATTTTTGTAAGTACAAAAGTAACCAATTTTTAACGATATGTTTACAGGAATCATAGAAACACTTGGCACAGTAACAAACGTAGTAAAAGAACAAGAAAATGTTCATTTAACTATTCAAAGTACAATTACAAATGAATTAAAAATAGATCAAAGTGTAGCTCATAATGGAGTTTGTTTAACTGTAGTTGCCATTAATAATGATGAATATACTGTAACTGCCATTAAAGAAACCTTAGATAAAACAAATATTGGAAAACTAAAAATTTCTGATATTGTAAATCTAGAACGTGGTATGAAATTAGGTGACAGGCTTGATGGACATATTGTACAAGGTCATGTAGATGAAACTGGTATTTGTAAAATCATTAAAGATGAACAAGGAAGCACTGTCTATACTTTTGAGTATAATTCTGATAAAAATAACGTAACCATAGAAAAAGGTTCTATTACTATAAATGGCGTGAGTTTAACTGTGGTAAACTCTACCAAAAACGGATTTTCAGTTGCCATAATTCCTTATACTTGGGAAAACACAACTTTTAAAACATTACAAGTTGGTGATTCTGTTAATTTAGAGTTTGATGTAATTGGAAAATATGTTGCTCGTTTAACTACTTTGTAAACATTATGATTTATAAAACTAATTCACAGTAACATAAATAGTGTCCATAACTTTTCCTTTATTGTCTAATTTTATTTTTTGAATATATTTATTTTCAAATGAAATTTCATTTTTTTTTTGATTTCCAGGTATGAATTTCACTTTATAATAAATATTTTTTTCGAAATTACCAGCGTAACTTTTTGTTGTTTTACCCAAAAAGTCTTTCCCTTTATATCTAAATTTGTATTTATATAATAATCCATTATACCTTACTATTCTTAAAGAAGTTACTCCGTAAACTATACCATAAGCTTCATCTTTATTAGAAAAAAATTCTGTTTTATCATTTAGATAAATATATAAACCATAAACTAAGAGTAAAGAGCCGAGAATCCAAGAATATTTTCTAAAAAAATCAAAAAGATGAATACTAGTAAACTTCATTAAACCTTAGCCTCTTTTTTATGCAGAAATCGTGTTAATTTCATAGAAAGATCTAACAAAATAATTTTTGCATTTCCATTTCTTTCTATATGATACATAGCTTCGCTAATTTCTTTTTCGATATCTAAAATGTTTCCAGAATGTACAAAAGGTGCAAATTTAGACAATTGAAAACCCGTTTTAGATTCCATAAAAACCAAATTATCTGACTTGTAATTTAGCAAAAGTGCTTGTCTAAAAAACTGCAAACAATATTCTAAAAAACGTTTTTGAGTTTCTCTACCCGATTTTGCAATAGCTTCTGACCAACCAATTAATTGTTGTACAACAGCTGCATTCCCTTTTGCCTTAAATGCTGTTCTAATCCAAGTTACAAACCATTCTTCAAAAACCAAATCAGAAGAATCGTTATGCAAAAGATGCAAAGCTTTATTAAAATTTCCTTCTGCTTGGTGTGCAATATTTGCAGCTTTGTTATCATCTACTTGATGATTAACTACTAAAGTATTTGCAATATCTTGTTCTGATAAAGCTGGAAAATGTAAAGCCTGACAACGCGATTTTATGGTATTTATAATCTGTTCTTCGTTTTCGGTTATCAACAAAAAAACAGTTTTTTCTGGTGGTTCTTCTATCAGTTTTAATAATTTATTTGCTGCAGCAATGTTCATTTTTTCTGCCATCCAAATAATCATCACCTTAAAACCACCTTCGTAACTTTTTAATTTTAGCTTTTTTACAACAGCCTCAGCTTCATCAACACCAATTAAACCTTGCTTATTTTCTACTCCAATATGTTGCAACCAATTAAACAAACTTCCATAAGGTTGCGTATCTATAAATTCGCGCCAATCTTCTAAAAACAAATTACTAACTGGGTGTTTTTTAACAGAATCGTTAGTAGTTACAGGGAAAGCAAAATGCAAATCTGGGTGCTGCAATTTGTTACATTTTAGGTTACAAGCATCTACATTATCAGAAAAATTACACAACAAAAACTGAGCATAAGCAATTGCCATTGGCAAAGTACCACAACCTTCTTTACCTACAAATAATTGTGCGTGAGGAATTCTGCCATTTTCAGCAGAAGTTTGCAAATGTTTTTTTATGTGTTCTTGACCTATAATTTGGTTGAAAAGCATAGGCAAATATAAAAATTTGTTCGCCACTAAATCATAATTTATAATTATAAATAGAGCGTAGTTTCTTAAAGTTTAAATTAGTGATTTAAGAACTAAAATCTAAACAATTATTTTACGCAAACGTTATCTTAACTTTTAAGTTATCAATTTTAGTAAACGTAAATAAAAAAGTATTTTTGTTAAAAATACTTTCAAACAATGAAAACATTAAACGATTTTAATTTTAAGAATAAAAAAGCAATTATACGTGTAGATTTTAATGTGCCTTTAAATGATAAATTTGAAGTTACTGATGCAACTAGAATTCAGGCTGCAAAACCTACAATTATTAAGATTTTAGAAGATGGAGGAAGCTGTGTTTTAATGTCGCATTTAGGAAGACCAAAAGGTAAGCAAGATGAGTTTTCTTTACAACACATTGTTGCTAAAGTAAAAGAGATTATTGGCGTTAATGTAAAATTTGTTGATGATTGTATAGGTGAAAAAGTAGAAGAAGCTGTTGCCAATTTAGAAGATGGAGAAATTCTTTTATTAGAAAACTTACGTTTTTACGAAGAAGAGAAAAAAGGCGATGTTGCTTTTGCAGAAAAACTATCTAAATTAGGTGATATTTATGTAAATGATGCTTTTGGTACTGCACACAGAGCACATGCATCAACAACTATTATTGCTCAATTTTTTGAAGAAAACAAATGTTTTGGTAGCTTATTAGCAAGAGAAATTGAAAGTATAGATAAAGTTTTAAACAATTCAGAAAAACCAGTTTTAGCAATTTTAGGTGGTGCAAAAGTATCATCAAAAATTACTGTAATCGAAAATATTTTAGACAAAGTAGATCATTTAATTATTGGTGGTGGTATGACTTTTACTTTTGTAAAAGCACAAGGTGGTTCTGTAGGTGATTCTATTTGTGAAGATGATAAAATGGAATTAGCTCTAGATATTTTAAAACAAGCCAAAGAAAAAGGTGTACAAATACATATACCTGTTGATGTTATTGCTGCTGATGATTTTAGCAATACTGCAAATACTCAAGTTTTAGATGTAACAGAAATTCCTGATGGATGGCAAGGTTTAGATGCTGGACCAAAGTCTTTAGCAATTTTTGATGAAGTAGTTAACAAATCGAAAACTATTTTATGGAATGGTCCTTTAGGTGTTTTTGAAATGGAATCTTTTGCAAAAGGTACTATTGCTCTTGGGCATTCTATTGATAAATCTACACAAAATGGAGCATTTTCTTTAGTTGGTGGTGGAGATTCTGTTGCTGCTGTTAAACAATTTGGTTTTGCTGATAAAGTAAGTTATGTTTCTACTGGTGGTGGAGCAATGTTAGAAATGTTAGAAGGTAAATCTTTACCTGGTATAGAAGCGATTTTAAAGTAAACGTTTAGTACGTTTTTTGTTTATAAATTTAAGCGTGTAATTTTAAAAAATTACACGCTTATTGTTTTATCATACTTTAAGTTATAATTTAGCTACTTCATTTACATTTTATAAAAAAGGCACGAATAAATATTACATAATGAAATACACTAAATTACCAAATACAGATATTAAAGTTTCTAAAATTTGCTTAGGAACAATGACTTGGGGTAAACAAAATACACAAGAAGAAGGTTTTGAACAGATGGATTATGCCTTAGAACAAGGTGTTAATTTTTTTGATACTGCAGAATTATATGCTGTACCTGCAAAACCTGAAACTTATGGTGCTACAGAAAAAATTATTGGAAATTGGTTTAAAAAAACAGGCAATAGAGACAAAGTAGTTTTAGCAAGCAAAATTGCTGGTGCTGGGCCTTATACTGCTCATATAAGAGAAAATGGTTTTGCAAAAGAAGCTTTAATAGAAGCTGTTGATGGTAGTTTAAAAAGGTTACAAACAGATTATATAGACTTATATCAATTACATTGGCCAACAAGAGGTGTAAATACTTTTGGGCTTAGAGATTACCCATATAAAACCTCTGCAAAAGAAGCAGAAAATCATTTAGAAATTTTAGAAACTTTACAAGGTTTTATAAAACAAGGGAAACTAAAACACATTGGCTTGTCTAATGAAACGCCTTGGGGAACAATGAAATATTTACAAACTTCTGAAAGTAATAATTTACCTAGACCTGTAACCATTCAGAATTCGTATTCTTTGGTGCATAGAGGTTATGAATTTGGTATGAGCGAGGTTTCTTTAAGAGAAAACATTGGTTTATTAGCATACTCTCCTTTAGCACAAGGTGTTTTAACTGGTAAATATTTAAGAGGAAAAAAACCTGCTGATGCAAGAGGAATTTTATTTCCAAATTATATTTTAAGATATCAAACAGATTTGGTGGAATCTGCTGTTTTAAAATATGAAGAATTGGCTAAAAAAAACGGATTAACTTTAGCAGAAATGTCTTTGGCTTATATAAATCAATTGCCATTTGTAACCGCAAATATTATTGGTGCTACCAAAATGAATCAGTTAAAGGAAAACATTAATTCTATAAATATCGATTTATCTGATGACGTTTTAGAAGAGATAGAAGCAATTCATAAATTAATACCAAATCCTGCGCCTTAAGATTGGATCTATTTTTGAGAGTTTAATTTAAAAAAAATCCAAAGTAATGTTACTTTGGATTTTTTTTTGACATATTTTATTTAGATCTAAATTTAAAAACCCTACCATCTTTTAAACCATAAACTTCTTTACTTTCTTTACAAGTTGCAAAACCATCTTCATCAAATTCTAGTGTGTGCCCATATTCGCTTACCCAACCAATTTGTTTTGATGGATTGCCAACTACTAAAGCGTAAGGTAAAACTTCTTTTGTAACAACAGAACCTGCACCTATAAAAGCATATTCTCCAATATGATTACCGCAAATTATAGTTGCATTTGCACCAATACTTGCACCTTTTTTTACAATTGTTTTTAAGTATCTATTTTTTCTATTGATAGCACTTCTTGGGTTTATCACATTTGTAAAAACCATTGATGGCCCTAAAAAAACATCATCTTCGCAAGTAACACCAGAGTAAATAGACACATTATTTTGCACTTTTACATTTTTACCCAAAACCACATTAGGAGAAACCACAATGTTTTGACCAAGATTACAATTTTCCCCAATTTTACTATTAGACATAATATGACTAAAATGCCAAATTTTAGTTCCTTTTCCTATTTTACAATTATTATCTACAACAGCTGTTTCGTGTGCAAAGTATTCCATAACAAAATATTAGGTTAATTTTTAGTTCTGTAAATGTACTAAATATAAAAACCCAACTATATAGTTGGGTTTATTTTTTAAATGTACTAATTTTTACTCTATTATAAAAGAAATTGGCAGATTATACTTGACTTTTACAGCTCTATTGTGCTGTATTCCTGGAGAAAATTTTGGTAGTTTTTGAATTAACTCTTTGGTTTCTAACTTTAATTTAGCGTGTGGAGCTCTAATTTTAATATCAACTACATTACCTTTATCATCAATAATAAATTGTGTGCTAATTCTGTATTTACCAGAATTTAGACCTAAATCATTTGCTAAACCAACATCGAAATTACGTTGTACAAATTTCTTCATTTTTTTATCAAAACAAATTCTATTTTCTTCTTTTGATAATCCTTCACAACCTTTAAAAACAGGTGCATTTTGTACAAAATCGTAAGGTACATCTTCAATAACTGTTTCTGGTATATCTACTTCAATGATATCACCTTCGTTTAATTCTACAGTTTCTTCTTCTGTAGGGTCAAGATTAACAATAGTTTCAGTAATAATATCATTATCTCCTTTTTCTACAGGTTCATCCTCTAGAAAAACAGATTTCTGATCTACTTTAATCTTTGGTTCATTTTTGGGTTCTCGTTTAAAAACGGGGACTTCATCTGGATTAAGATACACTGTTTCTGGCTGATGAAATTGTTTAGCCACTACAGGTTTTTGCTCGGTTTTGTGCTCTAATGTTAGGTAGACAATAAAAAGCACTAATACAAGTCCTAACTGGGTAAAAATGGTTGAGAACTTTTCTAATTGTTTGGTTGGTAGTTTTTTCACGTTTTTCATAATTAGAAAGTTTTAAAATGTTAAGTTTTTGTTAAACCAAATAACGTGCCAAAAAAAATAATTCAATTGATATTCAAAATATTATGTTCAAAATCGGTTTATACTTATTTTTACAAAGTGAAAAAGATTAAAAGAATTATATTAATAATAATATCGAGCAGTGTTCTTTTTTTTGGAAGTTGGGTTTTAATTCAAGAATTTAATTTCTACACTATTGTTCCTAAAATTCAAAAAGACCCCAGTTTATTAATTCCTGTTTTTATAACCGTTTTTTCAGTTTTTAGTGTGCTATTTGGCATCTACAAAATTCAAAAAAACACTGTCTTTAACTCAAACATCTACAAAATTTTAAGAATAGGAGATTTTATTTATTCAACTTCTTTTTTAGTATTCTTAATTGTTGGAGTATACTTTATTTTTAAAAATTTAAACATAATTAAAATTGATAAAAGCTTAATTATTTTTGGGATTATTTTTATCCTTTTTTTATACAACTTTTTTCTAATAATAGACAATGTTCAATATCAAAAAGAGCAAAAAGATTTATCTAAAAAAGATGACATTGCTGATATAGGTACATAAAAAAACAGCATCAAAAAAAATTTTGATGCTGCAACACAATTAGGTTAAAATAACCTTTATCTATCAATTGCGATTTTCTTATTTAATAATTAATTTTTTAGATATTATTCCTATTTCTGATTTTACTCTTATAAAATAGATTCCTGTTGATAAATTAGCAACGTTAATATCTAATTCAGATTTGTTTAATCCATTTTGGCTGAAAATTTTATCGCCTAAAATACTATAAACATCTACTTTTTGAAGTTTAGTATTATTAGTTAATGAGACTGATACTTTTGATTTTGCTGGATTTGGATACACCAATAATTTTACATTTTGCTCTGTAAAATTTTCTATTGATAGCACACTAGATTCACTTGCTGTTAAGGTAAATGTTCCTAAATCATTCTGATTTACTGAGCTTTTATTTGAAGAAGCTTCTAGCCAAACTTTTAAATAAAATTTAGTACCTACACTCAAGTTTTTTAATGAAATTGATGTTCCGCAAGTAATTGGAACTAAACTTGAACAGGATTGATACACTGCAAATTTTAACTGACCTCCAAAACCTGAACCTTCTATACTAAACTCGCCAGTATTTGGTACAATTACAGAAAACCAAACGTCTGCAATTACATTACCTACAGCACAAGTTGGGTTGTTATTAGAAGTTCCGCTATTTACATCTCCTGGTGTTTGCTGCCCAAATGTTAGCGGAATTGCTTTTGCACAATCGTCATTTGCTGGTGCACAATCTGTAGAATAATTAGCTGTTGCGTCTTTATTTGTCCAATTAGAGTTACTAAAAGAAACATCATCTACTTCTATACAGGTTAAATTTGGGTTGCCAGTAATACTAAAATTTGTAATATTAGTATTATTGCCATTTTTAAGCATTAAATCTTCTAAAAGATTATCATCTAAATCAAGCCAAAATAAATTGTTGTTTTGTCTAATATCTACATATTTTAGTTGATTTTCATTTGCTATAAAGGCTAGTAAATCTATGTTAGAAATTAAATTAATTGTAGTTATTTGATTTTTGTAAACCGATAAACTTTCTAAATTTATTAATTGACTTACTTCTAAAAAGGTTAAATTATTTTCGCCAACATCTAAGCTTTTTAAAGCTAAATTGTTTGATAAATCTAGCTGAGATATTTGATTATTTGCAATAAGTAATACTTCTAAATTTGTGTTTTTACTAAAATCTACTTGGGTAATTGCGTTATTTTTAGCATTTAAATCTACTAGATTTGTAAAATCTTCTATACCTGTTAAATCAGAAATATTTTTTGATTCTATGTTTAATGTAGTTAATGCTTCTATTAACTCTGTACTTACCAAATTATCATCAGCAACTCCATTACCAACATTTATAGACTCTAAATAAGCCTCAAAATTTGCATCAGTTATAGATGTAAATTTTGGACAACTAGTATTAAATGATGTATGTGCATCAATAGCGTTCCAAGTTGCATTTGCGTCTCGCCAAGTTGTTTCGCTAAAAGTTTCATCATCAACTTTAATACAGTTTAAATTAGGATTATCAGTAGTAAAAAAAAGTGTAATATTTGTGTTGTTTCCATTTTTTACATCCAAAGAAATTAGCTCATTATTTGTTATGGTTAACTGAGTTAATTTATTGTTATTACTGGTATCAAGATTTCTAATTTTATTATAATCAGCATATAAAAAAGCAAGTTCTAAATTATTACTAACATCTAAATTATTAAGATTGTTGGTATTACATTCTAATGATGTTAACAAAATATTTTTTGATAAATCTAGTGCTGATATTAAATTATTACCAATATTTAACACTTCTAATTTTGTATTGCTTGCTATGTTTAAAGAAGAAATTTGATTATTAAAACACCATAAACTAGTTAAATCTGGCAACATAGAAACATCTAAATTTGTAAGCTGATTTGTACCTACATGTAACTCTTTTAATTTTACATTTTTACTTGCATCTACTGTTGTTAATGCATTTGTAAAAAGGTCTAAAATTTCTAAGTTTGTGTTTTTAGAAAGATCAATAGTTGTAATTGTATTGTCTCTTGCAACCAACTCTGTTAAAGCTATAAACTCATCTATTCCTGTTAAATCTGTAATACTTTTATCACCAATATCTAAAGTTGTTAAGGCAGCAATTTTTGCAGTTTCTACATAACCATCGTTATTTATTCCATTTCCTAGTCCTAAAGATTCTATGTGCAATTCAAAATTATCATCTGGAATATAAGTGTAATCAACACATTCTTCTACAAATAAACTAGTTGTGTCTTTATACCAAGAAATATGATTCTTACTATAATCTTCATCATCAACTAAAATACACATTAAACTTGGGTTTAATTTGCTAGAAAAATAGATGATGTTTATGTTGTACCCATTTTTTAGGTTTAGTTCTGTGAGTTCGTTTTTTTCACAATTTATTCTCTCTAGAAGTGTATTTTCTGTAAAATTTAAGCTGGTTAATTTATTATCATCAGCATTAAATCTTTTTATTTTTATATTTTTAGAAAGATCTATTTGAGTAATTGTATTTCCTTCTAAATCTACATCTTCTACATCTACTAATTTTGTAATATCTATAGCTGTTAGTTGGTTAGAAGAAAGATTTAATTCTGTTAACTTTGTATTATTAGATACATCTATTGTAGTTAATTGAGTTTCTTCTATTGATAATTCTGTTAAATTGATGTTGTTTGAAACGTCTAATGAAGAAAACAGTGCATCAGTAACATATAATGATGTTAAGTTTACATTGTTGGAAACATCTAATGAAGTTAAAGAATTACCTGTGTTAAAAATAGAAATTTCAGTAAGATTTACATTTTTAGAAGTATCTATGGATGAAATTTCTGTATTACTTAAAGATAGTATTTCTAAATTAGTGTTTTGAGTAATATTTAAACTCTTTAATGGATTATCTTGAAAATATAAATGCGTAAGTGCAGCAAAATCTTCTATACCTGTTAAGTCTATAATATTATCTACAATACCAATGTGTAATTGGGTAACATCTTTAATATCATCTGTTAATACTTTTCCGTTTATGGTATTATCTGAGTCATAACCCTTGTCTATTAAAAATTGTTCAAAGTATGGATCTGGGATTGCAGTGTAATCTTCTCCAACAATATCACCTTCTGTAATGGTTCCAAAATCTTTCCAAACATCAGCTGCTTGATAATCTGGAACTTTGCCTTGAGGAACTTCTAAACCAACATTAGACAAAGTTACACCTCCAAATAAATCTGATTGAACAGTTAATGGTGTTAACCAGTTTACTTTTACCTTCTCTAAGGCTGTACAATTTATAAAAACACCTAATCCAAAATTAGTAATAGAATCAGGAAGTTCAATTTCTTTTAAGCTTGTACAATTATAAAATGCTAACTCACTAATTTCTATAACCGAATTTGGGATTGTTATTTCTGACAAAGTTGTACACTCATAAAATGCTGACTCATCAATTTCTAAAACTGAATCTGGAATTACTATTTCTGACAAACTTGTGCAACTTCTAAATGTACCTTTATCTATATGTTTTAATCCAATTGGTATATTAATATTGGTTAAACTTGTACACTCATAAAATGCACCTCCTCCAATTTCTAAAACTGAATCTGGGATTGTTATTTCTAACAAACTTGTACAACCTGAGAAAGTTTGCTCTCCAATTTCTGTGAAATCACTATTAATATTTACAGTATTTAAATTTGTACAAAAGGCAAAAGCTCTTAAATCTGTAATTTTATTACTAGCTGAAAATGTTATACTTTCTAATGATGAACAACTAGAAAAAGCACTTTTGGGTATTGTTTCTACATTTGGCATTGTAACATCTGTTAAACTATTACATTGAAAAAATGAAAACTCTCCAATACTTATTACAGATTCTGGGAAATTTATTTCTTCTAAATTTACACAATAACTAAAAGCACTAATACCTATACTTTTTAGGTTTTCTTTTAAAGTGATATTTTTTAAATTCTCACAATTATTAAATATTCCAGAAGGCAATACTATTATAGATTCTGGTATTGTAATATTTTGTAAAGCAGTACAACTATCAAACATATTTTCTCCTAAACTAGAAAGTCCATTTGATAGGTTTACTGTTGTTAAGTTTTCGCAGCCATTAAATATTCCAGAATCAAAATCAGTAATTGTATTTGGTATTGTTACACTTGTTAAAGCACTCCTATCAAAAGATAACCAACCTAAACTAGTTAATGAACTTGGAAAGTTTATTGATGTTAAATTTGCACACTCTGCAAACGCACTTTTACCTATAGAAGTCAATGAATTTGGTAAAACTATATTTTGTAAACCAGTTTTTCTAAATGTTCTTTCTTCAATAGTAGTAATTGAGTTTGGCAACTCAATACTTAATAAACTTTCATTTTCTTCAAAAACTTGATTTTTAATAGAAGTTACAGTATTTGGTATAGTTACATTGCTTAATTTTGTACAACCGTCAAATGCTCTTTGCTCTATAGTTTTAATGTGAGGTGGAATAACTATTGTTTCTAAAGCAGTACAACCTTCAAACATTTGTTCTGGTATTTTATCAATTTGATTGGGTAGATTTACAATATCAATCAAAGAAGAACAAAAACTAAAAACTTCTTTACCAAGTGAAGTTATAGTATTTGGTAAATTTACTTCTGTTAAAGTACTACAACCATTAAAAGCATAATCTCCAACAATAGATACATTTGGTAATATAAAATTTTGTAAACTATTACAAGATTTAAAAGCACCTGATTTAATTTCACTTAATTTAGAAGAACTATTAAAAGTAATTGTTTCTAATGCACTACAATTTTCAAAAGCATCTTCCCCTATAGAAGTCATATTATCTGGAATATTTATGTTTTTTAACTTTTTACAAAATCGAAAAACAGCTTCATCAATAATTTCTAAATTTCCAGAAAGGGTAACATCAGTTAAGTTTTCACAACTTTGAAATGCTCTTTCTTTAATTGTTGTTACAGAATTTGGTATTACTATCTCTGTAAGACTATCACACCCAGAAAATGAAAATGTACTTATAGACTCTAAACTACTGGGTAAAACCAAATTTGTTAAATTAATACAGCCCGAAAATGCAGATGGACCAATTTGTTTTAAAGAATTAGGTAAGGTTATTTGAGTAAGAGTTGTACAGTTTTTAAATACATCTATGTTTATTCTAGTAACCTTGAAAGTATCTCCTTGATAAGTAACTGCAGCCGGTATTGTAACAATATCTTTACAAACAGCATTTGTAATTTGTACAGATTTTGGATCAGTCCCAAGAGATTTGTAAGTGAAATCACCAATAGTAAATGTTTGTGCTTGTATAGTTCCTACAGAAATAATAAAAGCGAATATTAATAGTAATCTTGTTTTCATAGTATTTAGTTTTTAAAATCCCATTTTTTTGTAATCGTTGGTATTAATATTTACTGATTTATCAGAAATATTTACAACTTGCATTGTAAATTCTTTTCCTTGATGATGGCTGTTCATTTCTAAAACAAAACCAGAGAAATAGGGATTATTCATTTTCATACCCAACATTGGCAATGCTTTATTCTGAATAGGAAAATCTTCTGAAACCCAAAAAGTAACACTTCCTTTAGAGTTAGTATAATCATAATCTACCTTAACTTCTTCGCATAAATAGCCAATAATTGTTTTGGTATTTCCTGTTTTTATATATTCAAAATCTCCTTCTTCTGGTAACTTATCTTCCATATCAAATTGATTACCCATCTGTGCTAAAGAAGTAGATTTTTTAATTTTCATACCAGCCATATTCATAAACATCGTAGATGATTTTGGTGTATTTACAACCAACATTTCTTGACCTTGCATTTCTTTTGAATTTAAAGAGATTCCATAAATATCTGGGTAACTACCTGTTAAAAAAACAATGTTTTGAGAATCGCCTCTATCATCTGTCATTTTAAGTTCTATACTTTTATTAAAACTGAATGTAGAAGGAATGTTTACAGTGGGTACTACTTTACTAAACATTGCCATTTTTTCATCTTCAGAAAGAGCATCTACAGGATCTTTTTCTTCTGATTTTAATTCTTTTGTTATGGTGTATTCTGGTTCTGTAGTGTTAATCATTCCGTTTATAGAAACAGAAGTATTGTTGGTAAAACCCTCATTATCTTTATGATTATCTATTTTTGCATCCCCAGAAAAATTGAGGCTAACATTTTTATCTTTATTAAAAGTTATTGTAGCAGTACCAGAAATTAATTCGAAATTTTGAGGTGCATGTTCTTGCCCTCTCTCATAAGTATATTTTCCTTTTACTAAAGCATTGTATGCTAATTTTAAAGTAGCTTCTTCAGGAATTTTAAAAGTTTTATTATTTAAATCTGCTATATTTTCTAAGTTAATAATCGTTAAAATATAGCCATCAAAAACATCTGCATCAGAGGTTCTCCAAGAACCTTCTATTTTAATTTTATTAGCTTCTTTATTTACTTTGGTTTTTGATACGTCGTTTACACTAAAACTGCCATAAAGTGAAGTGTGATTTATAGAAGCAGAACCATAAGATTTTAGTCTATCATCAACAATATTTGTTTTCGGTTCTTCTGTTTTGCTTGTTTTCTTTTTTCCATAAAGAATACTATCTACTTTTTTATCAGCTTCTTTTTCAATTTTATTTTCAAGTTTTTGTTGTGCTTTCTTTTTTAGTTTTTTCCAAAGTTGTGCATTTGTAGAAAGTGCTAGAGATAAAAACAAAAAACTTAATATTATTTTTTTTGAAATTTTCATAATCAATATAATTTTTGGTTGATATTATATAACCACAAATATTCTTTTTATATCAACCAAAAAAAAGAGAAAATGTATAACCTGTAGTATTTACTGTATGCTTTGGTGCTTCATAAATAAATGAATTTACATACCAATTATCATTAAAACAGTACTAAAAACAAGTAAAACTCTGCCATTTGCACAACTGTAAAACTTAATTGAGAAATATATTTTAACTTTGAGAAAATTGACTAAGATGATTAAAGCTGTAATTATAGATGATGAGCCAAAAGCCATACAAGGTTTAAATTGGGAATTGTCTAATTTTAACAATGAACTAGAAGTTGTTGCTACTTTTACTGAGCCAGAAAAAGCAATTCCTTATTTAAAAAACGCTAAAATAGATTGCCTTTTTTTAGATATAGAAATGCCAACTATGGATGGTTTTCAGTTTCTAGAAAAGTTAGAGAATAAAGATTTTGCTGTAGTTATTACTACTGCTTATAATGAATATGCCATAACTGCATTAAAAAAAGAAGCCATAGATTATTTGCTAAAACCAATAGATACTGATGATTTGGCTGATACCATTCAAAAAATAAAAAAATACAATTCTAAAAGCTATAATGCAGACAAGTTTGAAGATATTTTACTAAAATTCAACAACAAATTACATCACAAAAAAATAACCATAAATACAGATGGTAAATTGGTTTTTTTAGAACCAAAAGACATTTTTTATGTAGAATCTGATGGTAATTATTCTACTTTACATTTGTCTGATAACAAGAAAATTGTAGTTACAAAAAAACTAAAAGAAATTAACGAACTTTTACCTTCTGATCATTTTTTTAGAATACATAATTCTTACATCATCAATCTAAATAAAATTAAAGAATTTTTAAAGTCTGATGGTTATATTGTTTTAGAAAACAATGCTAAAATTCCTGTTTCTAGACAAAGAAAATCAGAATTTTTAGAAAAATTATAAGCTAATATATTATGCTCAAAATACTCCTGTTTCTTATTTGCTTTTTCTTTTTTACTACTACAAATGCGCAGAAAAAAAAGATAGATTTTAATACTCAAATAGACAGTATTTTAAAAAAAAGACCCACAACTTATAAAAGTATTAATCTTTATTTAAGACCATTTAGAAGAGATACTGTCAAATTAAAAACATTAGCAAATAGGTTCGAAAAATCGAATTATTTAGATGGTAAGGCCTATGTAGAAAACCTTTTAGGTATACAATACAGAAATTATTCTTTATACCCAAAAGCAATTACTGCACATACATCTGCGTTAAAAACTGCTCAAAAAGCAAATAGTATAGAGTTTGAGGTATTTAGCTTAAATATGTTAGGTGTAGATTATAGAAAAATGGATGCAAACAGAACTGCTTTAGATTATAATCATGAGGCTTTAAAGTTAGCAGAAACTGTTGCTGAACCCAGCCTTGGCTTAAGAAGAAGTATTGCTGTTTCTTTAAATAGTATGGGTAATATTTACCTACTTTTAAAACAGTACGATTTAGCTATTGAGCGTTTTAAAAAATCTCAAGAAATAGAAAAAAGTATTAATAACGAGCTTGGTTTAGCTATTAATTATCAAAATATAGGTTATGCAAAAGATGCACAAGGCAAAACCGAAGAAGCTTTAGGTTATTTCGAAAAATCTTTAGCTATTAACAATAAAATAAATAACACTTTTGGGCAAATTATTTGTAAAAGTAGCATTGCAAATATGTACATAAAACAGGGTAACCCAAACAAAGCTATAGCATTATTAAAAGTAAATTTAGTAACCGCAGAAAAGTTAGGTAACAAAAAATATTTATCTTATGAATACTTAAATTTAGGATGGGCTCAATCCAAATTAGGGTTATATTTAGAGGCAGAAAAAAACTTAAACATAGGTTTAAATATTGCTAAAAAATATGACCTTTCTTCTTCTTTATCTTATGCTTACAGCCATCTTTCTGAGCTCTATGAAAGTAAAAATGATTATGAAACTGCTTTAAAATTTTATAAACTATCAGACGAATTTGAAAAGAAGATTTCTAACGAAAGAACTATACAATATGTAAATGATTTAATTATAAAATACGATAGCGAAAGACAAAATAATGAGATAAAAAACCTTGCCAAACAAAATGAAATTGCACAATTACAATTAGTAAAAAACCGAAATATTTGGGTAATTGTTTTGGTTAGTTTTATTTCTGTAATTAGTCTTTTATATTTCTTGTACAGACAACGTTTATTAAAAAATCAGAAAAGGATTTTAACCTTAGAACAAGACGTTTTACGCACACAAATGAATCCTCATTTTATTTTTAATGCCTTAAATTCTATTAAGCATTACATTATAAATAACGAGCAAAAAAATGCAGTGCATTATTTAAATAAGTTCTCTAAATTAGTACGTAAAATATTAGAATCATCTACCTTAAAAGAGGTTTCTTTACAAGAGGAATTAGAAACTATGGACTTGTATATGAACATAGAAAACATTCGTTTTTCTAATGAAATCGATTATGTTATTAATGTTGATGAAAGCTTAGATTTATCAAAAATAAAAGTACCTCCTTTAGTTTTACAACCCTTTTTAGAAAATGCTTTATGGCATGGATTATCATCTAAAAAAGGAAATAAAAAAATAACATTATCTGTTTTTAAACCTTCTAAAGATTTCATTCAGATTGATATAGAAGATAATGGAATTGGACGAACAGCCTCTGCTAAAATAAAATCTGAAAAAGTAATTAATAGAAAATCTATAGGAATTAATTTAACCAAAGAACGCTTACAGAACTTTATTAAAGATTTTCAAAACCCTTTTAGTCTTATTTTTAATGATTTATTTGATGATGAGAAAAAACCAAAAGGAACCAAAGTTGCTCTGAAAATACCTATAAGTTAAAAAATGTATGAGCCTATTTTTTCAAGATTTTTCCTCTTGGTTACAAGGGATGCTTTTTATTTTAATTGCATACCATACAACATCTTATTTTTTTACAAGAGATAAGAGTTTTGCTATTTATGCAGCTTTTTTATTATTGGTTACTATTTATTTAATTCCGAAAACAAATAATGCTACTTCTTATTATTTAGCAGAAAAATTTAGTTATTTTTTTAATGCATTTAACTGGATTATTCAGATTTGGTATTGGATGTTATACAGTTGGTTTTGTATACATTTCTTAAACTTAAAAGAAAAAGATATACGTTTAGCTGTACAAATAATGCTGTATATTTTAGTAACAACTGTTTTTTGTACACTGTTTTTTATTGTAGATTATTACTTGTTTCATCAACAATATATGACTCGCTTTTTCTTATTCGTTTACACACCAGTAACCTTATTAATTATTTCATTTTTTATAAAAGCTATTTATCAATTTAAAGATAAAGTGAATAATTTTTTTGTAGTTGGCTTAATCTTTTTTGTTGGTTTTTCTGTATTAGCTCTTTGTTTATCTTTTGTAAAAAATTACCCATTTAAAAACATAGATCCAATAGATTTTTTTATGATTGGTGTTTTATTAGAAGCCATAATTCTTTCTATTGGCTTGGCTTATAAATACCATAATTACAGAAAAGAAAGAGATAATTATAATGCTCTCTTAATTGCTGAACTGCAAAAAAATGATACTTTAAAAGATCAATTAAATGAAAAATTATCAGAAAAAGTTGAGAGTCATAAATTAGCAGAAGTAGAGGCTTTGTACGAAAAACAGATAAACGAACTCAAGCTAACAAGTTTATTAAGTCAAATGAATCCGCATTTTATATTTAATGCATTAAACTCAATTAAGCTTTATATTATAAATCACGAACCCAAAATTGCTGCTTATTATTTAAATAAATTCTCTAAGTTAATTCGTAAAATATTAGAAGCTTCAACCAATAAAGAAGTAACATTACAAGAAGAGTTAGAAACTATGGATTTGTATATGACTATAGAAAACATCCGTTTTTCTAATGAGATAAATTTTAATATCAACGTAAACGAAAACATCAATTTAAAAGGTATATCAGTGCCTCCATTAGTTTTACAACCTTTTTTAGAAAATGCGATTTGGCATGGTTTATCCTCTAAAAAAGAGGATAAAAAAATTAACCTATCTATAATTAAATCATCTAAAAAACACATTTTAATTATTATAGAAGATAATGGAATTGGTCGTAAAGCTTCTGCTAAAATTAAAGCAGATAAATCTATCAATAGAAAATCTATAGGTATTAGTATTACAAAAGATCGATTATCTAATTTTGTAAAAAACTTAAATAATGATTACACAATTATTTATGATGATTTATTTGATGAAAACAAAAAACCTATTGGAACTAAAGTAGTATTAAGCATACCTTTAGCTTAAAAAAATGAAAAACATTACAAGTAGTTTTTTTAACGAATCGCCTCATACAAATGGAGTATTATTGTTTGTACTTGGTATTGTTTTTTTATTAACTATTTATAATTATTTATCTTATTATCAGCATAAAAGTAAAACCTACCTTTATTATGCAACCTATACATTTTTACTGTTTTTAGCGTACTTTACTTTTACCAAAAACGATTTTTTAGATCAACTAACCACACCTTTACAAAACTTTTTTTCTCTTACGCATGAGTTTTGGGTTTGGTTATACAACATTGCTTATTATCTTTTTGCTTTCAGGTTTTTAAACTTTAAAACACATTATAAAAAACAAACAAAAATTATAAAATACATTCTTTTATTTTTATTCATTTTGGGCTTTATTGGCTTTACAACTACGCTAGTTTTAAACGATAAAAACTTACTAATTACCTTGTATTTATTTGCGTACATACCTATAATCATATTACTTACTCTATATTGTTTTTATCTGGTTTATAAAACTCCAGAAAAAACGAAAAACTATATTTTAATAGGTTCTTTTATATTATTTATCTCATCTCTATTAACAATTTTAATTATTGAATTTCAGATTTTTACCAATAACTCAGCAACTGGTTTTCTTATCTTTTATTTAGGTATTGTTTTAGAAAACATCTTCTTTTCTTTAGGCTTAGGCTTAAGGCAAAAAATTCTTTTAAACGAAAGAAATGAAGCCAAAAATCAACTAATTTTAAAGCTACAAGAAAACAAAGAATTAAAAGAAGAAATGAATTTTCAATTAACTGAAAAATTGAATGTTTTAAAAGAACAAATTACCCTAAAAGAAGAAATAGACGATTTAAAATTAATAACACTTAAAAATCAAATGAATCCTCATTTTATTTTTAATGCTTTAAACTCTATAAAACTGTATATTATAAATAATGAAAGAAAAAATGCTACTTACTATTTAAATAAATTCTCTAAACTAATTCGTAAAATTTTAGAGGCTTCTAGCCAAAAAGAAACCACTTTAAACAACGAATTAAAAACGATGGATTTGTATATGAATATAGAAAATATTCGGTTTTCTAACGAAATAGATTTTGAAATTATAAGTGATGAAAACCTAAATTTAGAAACCATAAAAGTACCTCCCCTTGTATTTCAGCCATTTTTAGAAAATGCTTTGTGGCATGGATTATCATCTAAAAAAGGAGATAAAAAAATACGATTATCTGTTTCTAAAATTGATGAAAATTATATAAAAATAATTATTGAAGACAATGGAATTGGTAGAGATGCTTCTGCTAAAATTAAATCAGAAAAATCGATTAATAGAAAATCTGTTGGTATTTATTTAACCGAAAAAAGGTTAAATAATTTTGTTAAAAATTACAACAACAATTTTTCTATAAATTACGAAGATTTAAAAGATAATAAAAAGAATTCTCTAGGCACAAGAGTAATTATAGCACTGCCTCTATTCTAAGTGTTTGACTGCTACTTTTTCTAATTCATCATACCAATTTTGCCCAAACTTTCTAATTAAAGCTTGCTTTACAAATTTATAAATTGGCACTTGTAATTCTTTACCTAAAGTACAAGCGTCATCGCAAATTTCCCATTTATGGTAATTTACTGCAGAAAATTCACTGTAATCTTTAACTCTTACTGGGTATAAATGACAAGAAACTGGCTTTTTCCAACCAATTTCTCCTTGGTTATATGCTTCTTCAATTGCACAAAGTGCTGTGTTTTTTTCATCAAAAATAACATAAGCACAATCTGCACCATTAATTAAAGGTGTTTCTAGTTCACCCCATTCACTTGTAGTCCAAGCTCCTTGTTTCTCAATTGCTTCTATACCTTCTTTTCTTAAAAAAGGTTTTACTTTCGGATAAATTTCGTCTAAAATTTGGGCTTCTTCTTTTTCTAATGGTGCACCAGCCTCACCATCTACACAGCAAGCACCTTTACATGCAGATAAGTTACAGACAAAATCTTTTTCTATAATATCTTCTGAAACAATCGTTTTTCCTAGTTGAAACATATCCGCAAAAATAAGTATATTTTTTTCTGTTTTATTGTGATTTACTAAATTTTAGTTAACTAATTTTGCAAAAAATTTAAAAATTAAAATGGATTTTAATATCAAAGAAATAATAACTGCTTTTATGGTATTATTTGCGGTTATCGATATTATTGGAAACATACCAATAATCATAGATTTACGTAAAAAAGTTGGTCATATTCAATCTGAAAAAGCATCTTTAATTGCTGGTTTTATTATGATACTTTTTCTTTTTGTAGGGCAAAGTTTATTGGGTTTAATAGGTATAGATGTAAACTCTTTTGCTGTTGCTGGTGCTTTTGTACTATTTTTTATAGCTTTAGAAATGGTTTTAGGTATAACTTTATATAAAGATGATGATAGTAACCCTTCTTTAACAGCTACTGTTTTTCCTTTAGCTTTCCCTCTAATTGCAGGGCCAGGTAGTTTAACAACTTTATTATCTTTAAGAGCAGAATTTGCTATAGAAAATATTATTATTGCTGTGCTTTTAAACATTATTTTTCTTTATATTGTTTTAAAAACCTCAACAAAAATAGAGCGCTTGTTAGGTGCAGCTGGTATCCAAATTATTCGTAAAGTTTTTGGAGTAATTTTACTAGCAATTTCTGTAAAATTATTTGCTCAGAATATTAAAATGTTATTTATATAATATGATTTATGATTGTTTAATTATTGGTGGTGGTGTTTCTGGAATGCAGTGTGCTTTAGTTTTAGGTTCTGCTAAAAACAAACCTTTTGCTGCCAATAAAAACATCGGAATTATTTTACATCAAAGAGCGTCTCATTTAGAAAATGCTCTTTTTAATAACGTTTTAGGTTTATCAGCAAAAACATTAGGTAAAGATATTTTAACTAATGGTAAAACACAATTAAACAATTTGTATCCTCAAATAAATCAAATAGAAAATGAAAAAGTAATTTCTGTTGATAAAAATGATGATACTTATAGTATAACTACAAATAAAGATACTTATTACTCTAAAATTGTAGTACTAGCCTTAAACTATTCTAAACCATTTGCTATAGATGGTTTAGATGAGTTTATTATACCTCATAAAAAAGCGAATGCTCAAAAAGACAGAGTTCAGTTAAAAAACAATGACCATTTTATAAAGAAAGGTTTGTATTGTTGTGGTACAATTGCTGGTCATAGAAGTCAATTTGCAATTGCAGCTGGTAGTGGAGCCTCTTTAGCTACAGATATTCTTACACTTTGGAACGATGGTAACCACACCAAAGTTCATGATAAAATATGATGGAAATCATATTTTAACCTTTAATTTATTTATAATTTTATAATCAGAAATCAAATAATTAAGAATTTGATAATTCTGGAAATATTTTATAAATTAAAAAAGGTTATAAGATGGACATCAAAAAAAACCCACGTAAAGAGCTAGAGAATTTTAGTAAAATTTTCTTCCAAATAGGTATTGTACTTTCATTGTTTATTATTTATGCATTTATGGAGCATAAAACATACGAAAAAACCTATGATGAACTAGGACAAGTAGTTATGGTTGAAGAAATGAAGGAAGATATTCCTATTGTACAAATTCAAAAACCAACACCTCCGCCTAAAAACATTCCGAAAGTTGTAGAAATTATTAAGATTGTAGAAGATGATGAAAAAATAGAGGAAACAATTATAGAATCTACTGAAACAGATGAATCTGAATCTGTTGTGGTAATTGATACTGATGATATAGAAGAAGTTCATGAAGCTGAAGAAGTAATAGAAGATATACCTTTTATGCTTATCGAAGATGTACCTATTTACCCTGGATGTAAAGGTAATAACACTCAACTTAAAAAATGCTTTACGAAAGGAGTTACAAAACACTTTAGTAAAAAGTTTGATGTAAATTTAGCTACAGAGTTAGGTTTAAGTAAAGGAAAAAAACGTTTATATGTTCTTTTTACTATTGGTAATGATGGTAAAATAGTAAATGTAAAAACTAGAGGACCTCATCCTGTTTTAGAAAAAGAGGTTACAGAAATTATTAATGCTTTACCAAAAATGACACCTGGTAAACAAAGAGGAGTGCCTGTAAGAGTTAGTTTTAGTATTCCTATTACTTTTGAAGTTAGATAGTATAAAGTTATAATTTTAACAAAATTTTATAATTTAAGAAAATTACCTATTGGGTAACTCTAACTTCTAAAATATATTTGCTGTATAATTATCGTATTTAACAACACAAATGCTTTAATAAAAAAATTAAAATATTTTTACCCTATTTATAAGTATAAGAAGCTAAACTAACCCCCAAGTTTAGCTTTTTTTTATTTTTAAGTACTTCTATTATAAAAAATAAGAAAATTGCCTATTTGTTTATACTCTAATTTAAAATATATTTGATGTATAATTATTAAGATAACTTTTAAATTTCCCCCCAAATGAAAAAAGCTCAAGAAATTCCACAAAACAACGATAATAATATTATCGATTCTGTTACTACTACATTTAGTTTTATTGCTTTCTTATCAAGTTTATTTATGTTTTGTCAGCTGTTTATATAGTATAGAAGCTATATAAAGTACTGATTAAGATATTTGAATAAAAAAACCTTATTCAAAATAATTTACTTCTACTATTTAAGTGATTGTAAAAAAAAATTAAAACAAAACCCCTTGTAAAGTACCCCTAAAAAGTTTCTTATAAATATAACAAAACCCCTTGTAAGTACCCCTAATGTATTTATGAATGAATAGCTAAGCTTTCCCTAAAGTTTAGCTATTTTTTTTAGTCATAAATTAATTTTTATCAAAATAAGAAAATTGCCTATTTGTTTATACTCTAATTTAAAATATATTTGAAGTATAATTATTAAGATAACTTTTAAATTTCCCCCCAAATGAAAAAAGCTCAAGAAATTCCACAAAACAACGATAATAATATTATCGATTCTGTTACCACTACATTTAGTTTTATTGCTTTCTTATCAAGTTTATTTATGTTTTGTCAGCTGTTTATATAGTATATAAACTATAAAAATTACTGCTTAATATAATTGAATAAAAAACCTTATTCAAAAAATTTACTTCTACTATTTAAGTGATTGTAAAAAAAATTAAAACAAAACCCCTTATAAAGTACCCCTAAAAAGTTTCTTATAAATATAACAATACCCCTTATAAGTACCCCTAATGTATTTATAAATGAATAGCTAAGCTTTCCCTAAAGTTTAGCTATTTTTTTTAAATCATAAATTAATTTTTTTCAAAATAAGGAAATTGCCTATTCGTTTATAATCTAATTTAAAATATATTTGATGTATAATTATTAAGATAACTTTTAAATTTCCCCCAAATGAAAAAAGCTCAAGAAATTCCACAAAACAACGATAATAATATTATCGATTCTGTTACTACTACATTTAGTTTTATTGCATTTATTACAAGTTTATTTATTTTTATAGGTTCTTTTATCTAATCTTCTTTAGATTAAAAAAAGCTATAAAAATAAAGAAAAACTCCCCCCATTTTTTCTTTTTAAACTTAAATATAAAATCTTATTCCATAAAAACTACTCAATTTAAAGCACAAATTTCATCAATTTAAATATTATTGACCCCTTATTAGTCCCCCAATTAATATATAAAAGCCAAACTTTACTAAAGTTTGGCTTTTACTTTTTTATAAATTGTATGTAATAAAAATTAGATTTGTTTAACGCTAAATTAATTTTGAGTAAAGGTTTAGTTTTCTGCTCTAATTGTTTCAATTAATTTATCAAAATCATTTGCTTTGTCAAAAAAAGCAAACGCACCGTATTTTAAACAAACTCTTTTTAAGTGTGTGTTTGTAGAAAAGACTAAAACTTTATTTTTTGCGTCTTTTTCTTTTAATAGTTTTAATAATTCTACTCCATTACCATCTGGTAAACTTAAATCGAGTATAATTAACTTAAAGTTTATGGTAGTTATTAAAGAAATTGCTTCTTTTAAATTATCTATTAAATGAAGGTTTTCTATACCTACAATTTCTTTTGTAGCATTTACAATATTCTTACCTATAAGAGTATTATCTTCTACAATTAGTAAATTTTTTAGTTTAGATTTCAAAGTGTGTTTTTGAGTGTTTGGCTACTGCTAATTTAGTAAATAACCATAAGATTTACCATAAGCAAGATGCTTACTTATTGATAAAAATTAAATAACCTTAAGTCTTTTTATTCAAAAAAAATACTTCTTATAGAACTTATTTAAAACTTTACAATAATTCGTTTTAAAACACATTTAAGCCATTAAAAACCTAGAACTAACCTATTTTATTCTTTTATGGGTATAAAAATAGTAACTGTTGTACCCTCACCTATTTTAGATTCTATTTTAAATTCTCCTTTAATATTTTTAATTCTTTCTTTAACAGAAAATAGACCAAAACCAGATCCTTTTTCGTCTTTAGAATAGAAACCGTTTAAATTTTCTGTATTAAAACCTTTACCATTATCTTTTATTATAATATTTACACCTAAATTGGTTTTATTAAAATCTACACTAATTAATGTTGCTTGTGCATATTTTATAATGTTATTAAACAGTTCTTGTATACATCTATAGAGTAAAATAGATTGTACATCATCGAGTTCTATTTCTTCTATAGTATCGTCAACTTTATATTTTATTTTATGCTTAGACTCAATATTCTCTAACAACCAATACAAAGCTTCTATAATACCTAATTGATATAATACAGGTGGCGAAAGTTCTGACGTAATTTTACGGCTATTTACTAAAGCATCATTAATGTGATCGTAAACAAACTCTAAGTCATTATCTATTATTTTTAAATCAGGCACCTTTCTAAGTTCCTTAATTTTCATATTAGAAATTACTAAAGATTGACTTAAATGATCGTGTATATTAGTTGCAATTTCTTTTTTCTGTTTTTCTTCTACTAGAGTAATTTCTGTTGTTAATTCCTGTAAAGATTCTTGGTATTTTTCTATTTTCTGTTTTGCTAATACTTTTTCAGTAACATCTCTAGATGATGTAAGAACAGCATCTATTTTATCGTCTAAATAAATAATAGAAACAGAGCATTCTAACCAAACAACATGTCCTTTTTTATGAATAGCTCTCGAGAAAAAAGTATCATTTGGTGTTTTTTTATTAATTCTATTTTCTAGAGATGTTTTAAAATAATCTAAATCTTCTTCATGTATTATATTAAAACCAGGTGTTTCTATTAGGTCAGATTGCTTATAACCTAACAAACTTTTAATGGATGGACTAATATATTTAAAAGTACTGTCTAAATTATGAAGGCAAATAAGATCGTTAGAATTATCTGTTAATAAACGATACATTTCTTCTGCCTTTGCTATATTATCTCTAATTTGTTTCTGTTCTGTAACATCTTGTACTGTTCCATAACAACCAATTATCTTTTTGTTTTTATCTCTTAAAACTAACCCCCTAGATATTATATGTTTAATACTTCCATTAGGGGCACAAACATCTAATTCTAATTTAAATGGCTTTTGATGATGAACACACTTAAAAATTGCTTCTTTAAGTTTTATAAAACTCTTTTCTGTGTAAAGTGATATATGTTGTGAAAAATTTGGGGCTCCTAATTCTTCTGGAATTTCAAATATTTTAAATACTTCTTTAGACCATGTTACTTTATTAGAATCTATTATAAATTCCCAGTTACCTAACTGCGCTAATTCTTGTGCTTCGTTTAAAACTTTGTTTAATTCAATTAATTTTTCATTTTGTTCATCTAACTTAATTTGTTTGTTTTTTTGCTCTGTTATGTCTTGAAAAACCCCTATTAAACTAGTTATTTCTCCATCTTTATTGGTTAAAGGGTAACCAATAGATTTTACCCATAACTTTTCATTTTTTTTGTTATTAAATCTTAAAACAAGGTCAAATTTTTTATTTTCTGCTATACTCTCTTCTATTGCTTTGGATAAAATTTCTGCAGAACCATCAATATAAAAATCTACACACTCTTCATATGGAGGAATTTTACCAACAGGAAGCCCATGAATTTCAAATACTTGATTAGACCAACGTATTTCTTCTGAAGGTAACTTAAGCTCCCAAGCACCAATTTTTGCTAACCTACCAGATTCATTTAAAAGGAATTCACTTCTTTCTACTTCTTTTAATGCATGTTTAATTTCGTCTTTACTTCTTTTTAAATTATTTTCTATTAATTTTTGTTTGGTTACATCTGTCATTACTACCAATGCTCCTAAAATATTATTATTGGTATCTGAAAAACAAGTAGCATTACAAACAACAATTCTTGGTTCTTGATTTTTTGCTTTTATAACAAGCTCACTATTAATAATTTTTTTTCCTCGAAATGCTTGTATTAATGGTATTTCTTCTGCTTCGATTAATGTTTCACCATCAACTTTATATAAACCATAGTTCTTTGCCCATTCTTCTTTTGGCACTTTTAGTATATCAATTCCATGCCATTGTTTTGCCGTTTTATTAAATAAAACTAATTCGCCTTTAGCATTACAAGCTACAATTCCTGCAGATTGATTTTCTGTAATAGCCGTAACAAACTCACTTTGTTTTTTTAATTCTTCTTGCGCTTTTTTAATCTCTGTAATATCTTCAATAATACTTAAAGCATATTCTTCATCTGTAATTTTTATAATTTGAGATGATGCTTTCCATGTTCTTATAGCGCCTGATTTTGTAATAAATTCGGTTACAAAATTAGATATTTGTTTATTTTCTTTTAATTTATTGAAATATTTAGGGCGTTGATTTGGAGTTTGCCAAATATCACTAGCATCTATATCTCCACCTGTAAGCTCTGCTGATGTATAACCTGTAGCTTTTAAAGCTGTTTCATTTGCATCTGTAATTTTATAATCTTTTAAGCGAGTAAGAGTAATTAAATTAGGGCTACTTTTAAAAATATTAAAGAACTTTTCTTCATTTTCTTTTAATTTAAGTTCTGTAATTTTCTTATCTGTAATATCTTGTAAAACACCTCTTCTACCAATAATTTTAGTTGTATTTTTACAATAAATTGGTTGTACAACATTCCGTATCCAAACTGTTTTGTTTTTTAAATTAACTAAACTAAGCTCTAAGTCATAAGGTTTACCTTTAGACTTAAGTTTTACATTTGCTCTAATTAATTTCTTACGAGATTCTTTATCAAAGCTATTTATTATTTCTTCTGTTAATGGTAATGGTTCTCTTGGATCTGAACCGTAAATAACATGTATATAATCAGACCAAGTATAGTTCTTAGTTTCTATATTGTATTCCCAATAACCAATTTTAGCCATTTTACTAGCCTCACTTAAAGAGTGTTCTTTTTCTTCTAAAAGCTTAATAGTATCTTCAATATTTTGATGGTCGAAAACTCTTTGTGTTACATCTCTACCAGAGGTAACAAAATAATTTATTTTACCTGCCTTATAAACAATAGATGTTAAAAACTCTAACCAAACATAATGACCATTATTATGACAAAACCTGTAAGTAAATGTTAAATTATCAGTGTTGTTTTTAAAAAAAATTTGATCTATTTTTTGTTTAAAATCCTCAATATCATCTGGATGAACAATATCTAAAAATGTTTTACCTATAAAGTAAGAGTTTTCATAACCCAATATTCTTTTTAAAGAGGGGCTTATATATTTAAAAGTGCTATCAACTTCTTGTAAGCATACAATATCATTAGAATTATTAGCCAATAAGCCATACATTTCTTCTACTTTTTTTATACTGTCTGCAGCAGACTCATATTTTTGCTTGTAAGTTAATGGCTGAAAAAAGTCCTTTATTTTAAAAAAATTTTTAACCTGTAATTTTCGATCAAAATACCTTAAATAGAAGTAAAACGGAATACTATAGAAAAGTGCAAAAACTGCTTTAGAAATTAATCCTGAAATTAAAACAGATAATAAGTTATCTGATGCCCAAAAGACTAAAAGAGAAAAACTAATAGCATCAAAACATACAACCAGTAGCATTGTTATACATATTTGCAAGAATAGAAACCGTGTTTTTTTTGATATAAATTCGAATATTTTAATTATTATTAATGAGTCTATAAACAACAATATTGTACCCACAAATAAAACCCAAGCACTAGTATCAAAAAGTTGAGTTGACACGTTAAAGGGGTTGTGTGTGGTTTCTTTAAGGCTCCATCCAAATATTGGTAAGTAAACAGAAATTAATATATTTACAATAAATAAAGCATAAATTATTTTTTTTGTTTCACTGGCACCTTCTTTAATGTAAATAATTAGCAAAGCAAAAAGGGTTGCAGTAAACAACACTGTAGAACCTGGTGAAACAATTAAATTGTTTGTAACAGAAACATAAACAGTGCTAGACAAAAACACTTGCATAAATTGGAATAGACCCAAACATGCAAATAGAACTCCTATGCCTAATTTTCTTCGTAACCTAAATAATAAAAGTATTACAAAGGTTATTAAAGATGCTTGAAAAAATAAAATTCCTATTTGACTATAATTCATAATTTAAATAAAGAAAAAAATCTACTGAATTTTTAATGTCAATTTTTTCTAAAAATAGTAAGTATATTCTTAATTTTCATAAAAATTAACTGAAAAATAAATAAATAAATTTTAACTTTTAAGGTTTTGTTTAAATGTAATTGACTGTTTTTTAACAAAGTAGTAGACATTTCTTTTTCTGTATAAGAAAAGTTGTAGTTATTAGCTAATCTGTCTTAAAAAAAAATCCAGCTAATTTATAGCTGGATTTTCATTAATAATTAAAATAAAAACTTTTACTATTCTACAGTTACTGATTTTGCTAAATTTCTTGGTTGATCTACATTTTTATCTAACATAACAGCAATATGATAAGACAATAACTGAAGAGGAATTGTAGATAACAATGGTGTTAATGCCTCTTCTGTATCAGGTATTTCTATAGTATGGTCTGCAATCTCTTTAACTTGTGTATCTCCTTCTGTTACAATTGCAATAATTTTACCTGCTCTAGATTTAATTTCTTGAATATTACTAACTACTTTTTCATAATGCCCTCTGTTCGTTGCAATTACAAAAATCGGCATATTTTCATCAATCAAAGCAATTGGCCCATGTTTCATTTCTGCAGCAGGATAACCTTCTGCATGTATATAAGAAATCTCTTTTAACTTTAAAGCACCTTCTAAAGCAACAGGAAAGTTAAAGCCTCTACCTAAATATAAACAGTTTTTAGCGTCTTTATAAACAGCAGCAATACTCTTTACATGATCATCTATCTTTAACAATTCTTCTACCTGCTTAGGTATTAATTGCATTTTCTGAATATAATCTTTAAATGTATGATCTGCTAAAGATCCATTTGCTCTACCTAACTTTAAAGCAATTAGTGTTAAAACAGTAATTTGTGTTGTAAATGCTTTTGTAGATGCTACACCAATTTCTGGACCTGCATGTGTATATGCGCCTGAATGTGTTTCTCTTGCTATAGAAGAACCTACAACATTACAAACACCATAAACAAATGCTCCTTTAGATTTTGCTAATTTTATAGCAGCAAGTGTATCTGCAGTTTCACCTGATTGAGAAATAGCAATAACTATATCTTTATTTGTAATAATAGGATTTCTATATCTAAATTCTGATGCATATTCTACCTCAACTGGTATTCTAGCCATATCTTCAAATAGATACTCTGCAACTAAACCTGCATGCCAAGAAGTACCACAGGCAATAATTATTATTCTGTTCGCATTTAAAAAAGTATCAAGATTCTCTTCTATACTAGACATCTTAATCATATTCTTTTCAGCTAACATTCTTCCTCTAAAAGTATCAGTAATAGCTTTTGGCTGTTCATGAATTTCTTTTAACATAAAATGTTCAAAACCTCCTTTTTCAATTTGGTCTAAACTCATTTGTAGCTTTTGTACAATAGGGTCTACTAAAGAATCATCATTAATTTTATGAACTTTTACACTTTTACCAAGTTTAATAATAGCCATTTCTTCATCTTCTAAATAAATAGCATTCTTAGTATATTCTACAAAAGGTGATGCATCTGAAGCAACAAAAAATTCTTTTTTACCTTCTCCAACACCAATTGCAATTGGGCTTCCTAAACGTGCAACAATAATTTCGTCTGGATTATTTTTATCAAAAACAGTAATAGCATATGCACCTACTACATTTGTTAACGCTAATTGTACTGCTTTACCTAATTTGCAACCTTCTGTAACTTTAACTTCTTCTATAAGGTTTATTAAAACTTCTGTATCTGTATCACTCTTAAAAGTATATCCTCTAGATAGTAGTTCTTTTTTAATAGTATCATAATTTTCAATGATTCCATTGTGAACAATAACTAAATTTTCTGAGTTTGATAAATGTGGATGAGAATTTACATCATTAGGAACTCCATGTGTAGCCCATCTTGTATGGCCCATACCTATGGTTCCTTTTTTTCTTTCTGTTTCTTTATCAGTAATTTCCTCTAAATCAGAAACTTTCCCTTTGGTTTTTGACAAATGTAATGTTTCATTATCATAAATCATTACACCTGCACTATCATAACCTCTGTATTCTAGTCTTTTTAAACCATTTATTACAATTGGGTAGGCTTCTCTATAACCTATGTAAGCTGATATTCCACACATAAATAATTTTTTTTGGGGATAAGTTAATTATTTTTTTTCAGTATATGATATTTTTAAAACTGCTTTTTTATCCTCATTAGAAGTTGTATTATTAAAAAGTGTAACTGCTTTAGGATTCCAACTAAAATTATTAAAAATAGTATCTATAGTTGACAATGGTAAATCTGTTGGATTATAAGCTTTTATTTTTAAAGTAGGATTATATGTTATTTCTCCATTCAAAATATCAGAAATATAATCTGTGATTCTAAAAGTATATTTTTCCTTTTTACCATCTGAATCTCTTTCTAATTCACCTTGAATACCTCCAAAAGAAGACTCACTAGTAGCATCTTTTATTTGACTAAACTTAGGGTTTGTTAGATCTTCATCACTTTTATACAAATATAGTCTTTCTGGTGTATTAATAGTATCTGCAGACTGATTAATATAAAAAGTTAATGAAGCGTCATTAATTAACCAATCTTTTTGACTTAATTCATCTATTTTAGCTTGATCGAATAAAGTAATATTAGCTTCACTACCTGCAGTACCTTGAATTATAATTTCATCATTTACAGGGTAGGTTTTATCTTCCATTTTAAAGGTATTAACTCTAAAACCAGATAAAGGATAACTATCATTTTTAGTGATAGTATCTAAAATTGTACTACCTGATTTTAATACAGTATTTGTATAATAAATCTCTAAAGAAGGTGATAAATCTGTACTTGCAGCATTAAAATCAAAGGAAATTAAAGAACCTTCTGTACCTGTAGCTTCTAAAATTAATCCTCTAAAATAATCATTAAACAAAGCTTGAGAATCAAACTCTCCTGTATCATATTTATCTAAGAACAACTCTTTAATTACATCTTCATCTAAAGGTATTCTTGCAAAAGGAACAGGTAATGTACTTGCTGTAGAATTGTATATTTTTATAGTATCTTGGGTTGCAACACTATCATCAAACAACCTTCTTTTAACCACTAGCATAGTATCTACAGGTATTAATTCTCCATCAACAGTTTCGTAATTAGGTTTAAATTGGTAGTTTAATTCGCTGTTTAATGCTGTTCCAGATTTTTCAAAAACATCATCAGAATAAAAACTATTAATTTTTGTAGGGTCTAATGGGTTATAAAGGTTTAAGTAAGTATTAGATCTATAAACGTTAAACGTAAAAGCTTCTGATTGATCTCCAATAATTGAATCTAAATCGTAAGTTAAATCATCACTATCTAAAATAACTTGATAAGGTAATTTTAAAAATACAGTATCAATTTTTGTTACAACAGTTGTATCTGCACCATAAATATTTTCATCATCTACAACTTGTACTCCTGTTGTTATTGTAAGTTGAGATACAATTGAGGCTTCTAATTTTTCGTAATCTGAACTATTATATACACCTAATAAATATTGCCCCAGTTGTCTAGAAATGTTATCTGATTGAATTCTTTCTAAAGGACTATTTTCTGCAACAATATCTAATGTTTCAGAACTTGTGTTAAATTTTGTATTGTTAAGTACGTTAGAGTTTATGTTGGTAAAATCTTCTTCACAAGACACAATAGCAATTGATAAGCATACTAACACGCATACTGTAACACTTCTTCGTATAATTTTTCTCACTTTAAAACAATTTACTAAACTGATAAAACATCAGTATAAAAATTCAAATAAGATTCTTTTAAATTCTCTGCTTGATATTCTAAAACAGGCTTTTCTTTTTCTTCTATAAAAGAAGTTAATTCTTCATCAATAGTTTCACTACCGTGAATAATTGCATCAGAATTTTCGATGGCACTTTTTAAAATATTTATATGATTTGGTGTTTTTATTGTTGCAATCTTATCAGAATCATCAAAGTCGAATTTTACCTTTTCTGATAATTCTGAATTTAAGCTACCTTCAAAACCACTATTATACAAAGAAGTAACTATTTTACTCTCTGTAAACAAAGGCTCTTCTTTATAAAATTCTCTTAAATAAAGAGGTAGTAAAGAAGCCATCCAACCATGAATATGAATAATATCTGGTGCCCAGTTTAATTTTTTTACAGTTTCAACAACTCCTTTTGCAAAGAAAATTGCTCTCTCATCATTGTCAGAAAATAATTTATCATCTTCGTCTGTAAAAACCGCTTTTCTTTTAAAATATTCTTCATTATCAATAAAATAAACCTGCATTCTTTCTTTAGGAATAGAAGCTACTTTAATGATTAATGGCATATCTAAATCATTCACAACCAAGTTCATACCAGACAAACGAATTACTTCGTGCAACTGATGTCTTCTTTCGTTTATTACTCCATACCTAGGCATAAATATACGGGTTTGTACACCCTTAGAATGTGCGTTTTTAGCTGAGCTAAAAGCCGTAGAAGAAAGTTCTGTTTCTGGTAAATACGGAACAACTTCAGACGATACAAATAAAATTCTCTTGTCCTTCATTAAAATCAATCTCTTTTATAAGGATGCAAAAATACAAATTATTATGCAAATATGGTGTTAAAATGGTAAGTTTGCATACATTATATCCTTTTTACAATGAACGTTTTTAAAGAAAAGCAAGCCTTAAAAGTTTATTTATCAAAATTAAAAGCTCAAAATAAAACTGTTGGTTTTGTACCAACAATGGGGGCTTTACACGAAGGTCATTTATCGCTAATTAAAAAAGCAAAGAAAAAAAACGACCTAGTTGTTGTTAGCATTTTTGTGAACCCTACCCAGTTTGATAATCAAGAAGATTTAGTAAAATATCCTAAAACATTAGACAATGATGTAAAGCTATTAAATAGTGTTTTTTGCGATGTACTTTTTACCCCTTCAGTAAAAGAAATTTATAACGAAAACATTGTCTCTCAAAAATTTGATTTTGATGGTTTAGAACATCAAATGGAAGGTAAATTTAGAGATGGGCATTTTAATGGTGTAGGTACAATTGTAAAAACATTCTTCGAAATTGTAGAACCAGACAAAGCATATTTTGGACAAAAAGATTTTCAGCAGTTACAGATCATCAAAAAAATGGTGAAAAAAAATCGCATCAATATTAAAATTAAAGGCTGTAAAATTTTTAGAGAAAAAAATGGTTTAGCAATGAGTTCTAGAAATACCAGGCTTTCTAAAGTACACAGAGAAGCTGCTCCTTTTATTTACAAAACGCTTAAAAAAACCAGAAAAAAGTTTGGCACAGAAAATGCATCAATTATAACTGAATGGGTAGAAAATCAGTTTAAAAACCACCCTTTATTAAACTTAGAGTATTTTACAATTGCTGAAGAAAAAACATTAAAAACTATAAAAAACAAAGAATCTGGTAAAAAATACAGAGCTTTTATAGCAGTTTTTGCAGGCGATATTAGATTGATTGATAACATTCGTTTAAAAAATAATTAACCAAAAAAAGCTTATTTTTGCAGCATGTTAGTACAAGTAGTAAAATCAAAAATCCACCGTGTAAAAGTTACAGGTGCAGATTTAAATTATATAGGAAGCATTACCATTGATGAAGATTTAATGGATGCAGCCAACATTATAGAAGGAGAACGCGTTCAAATTGTTAACAATAATAATGGCGAACGTTTAGAAACTTATGCAATACCTGGTCCACGTAAAAGCGGAGAAATCACATTAAATGGTGCAGCTGCAAGAAGAGTTGCAGTTGGCGATGTTTTAATCTTAATTGTTTACGGTTTTATGGATTTTGAAGAAGCAAAAACATTTAAACCATCTTTAGTTTTTCCTAACGAAAAAGACAATACACTTACGTAATCGTGGACATCAAAAAAATTTTAAAAATTATAATTCCTCTCGTTTTGGGAGGTTTTTTAGTTTGGTATTCTCTCTCTAAAATATCTATAGATGTTTTACTTGGGTATTTTAAAGAAGCAAATTATAGCTGGATTTTTCTTGGCTTATTTTTCGGAATTTTAAGTCATCTTTCTAGAGCATATAGATGGAAGTTTATGTTAGAACCTTTAGGTTTTAAACCCAAATTTACCAATAGTGTTTTAGCTGTTTTAGTAGGGTATTTGGTAAATTTAGCCTTGCCAAGAGCAGGTGAAATTTCTAGAGCAACTGTAATGACAAATTACGAGAAAATACCTTTCGAAAAAGGTTTTGGAACCATTGTAGCAGAAAGAATAGCAGATTTAATAATGATGCTAAGCATTGTTGCAATTACGCTTTTTGTTCAGTTCGATTTTATTTACGAGCTATTAACCAAAAACTTTAACCCAACAAAAATTGCAATTGGTATTGTAATTTTAATAATCGGTTTTTTTATTTTTTCTTCTTTTGTAAAAAAAGCAGAATCTGGTTTTTTACTAAAAATTAAAACCTTTGTAACTGGTTTAATAGAAGGTGTTACAAGCATCTTTAAAATGAAAAACAAGTGGGCATTTATCTTTCATACCGTTTTTATTTGGGTAATGTATGTAGCCATGTTTTGGGCAACAATACCTGCAATAAATGGTTTAGAAGTACCTTTTGGTGGTATTTTAATTGGTTTTATTGCTGGCGGATTTTCTATTGCAGCTACAAATGGCGGAATTGGTTTATACCCAATTGCTGTAGCTGGAGCTCTAGCACTTTTTAATATTGCAACAGAACCTGCAACCGCTTTTGGTTGGATTATGTGGACAGCTCAAACAGCCATGATTATTGTTTTTGGTGGTTTAGCATTCTTACTTTTACCTATTGTAAACAAGAAATAGAATTTTTAGGGCGTTACCTAAAGGTCGTGCTTTCATTACTCGCTTTTTTGTAAAAAACAAAAAGAGCTCAAACACGCCATTCAATCACTAACGCAATTGTTTGCTAACTTGTAGAAAATCCGAATTATTATTTAAAGTTTAATTTCATTTTACTTTGTAACTTTGATTCTTTAAAAACTTTGCAACTCTATATAAATGGCCAAAACCAAAACAACTTTTTTCTGTCAGAATTGTGGAACACAACATGCAAAATGGGTTGGGCAATGTGGTGCTTGTAAAGAATGGAATACTATTGTTGAAGAAGTAATACAAAAAGAAGAGAAACGAATCTGGAAACAATCTACAACTGCTAAACAAACAGTAAATAAACCACTAAAAATTGCGGATATTCAGTTAAATCCTGAAGAAAGAATTGTTACCAACAATAACGAATTGGATACAGTTTTAGGTGGTGGTTTAGTAAAAGGTTCTGTAACACTTTTAGGTGGTGAACCTGGTATTGGTAAATCTACTTTATTGTTACAAGTTGCCTTAAACATTAGCCAGAAAGTATTATATGTTTCTGGAGAAGAAAGTCAATCTCAAATAAAAATGCGAGCAGAACGTTTAGAAGCCAACAATTCTAATTGCTTAATTTTAACTGAAACTAGCACACAACAAATTTTTAAAAATATAGAAGAAACTGAACCAGATGTTTTGGTAATTGATTCCATACAAACATTACACACAAACTCTATAGAAGCTTCTCCTGGAACTATTTCTCAAATACGAGAAACCAGTGCTGAATTGATAAAATTTGCCAAAGAAACTGCAACTCCTGTTTTATTAATTGGGCACATAAACAAAGAAGGAAATATTGCTGGGCCAAAAATTTTAGAACACATGGTAGATGTTGTTTTACAATTTGAAGGCGATAGAAATCATACCTATAGAATTTTAAGAAGTCAGAAAAACAGATTTGGTTCTACCTCTGAATTAGGGATTTACGAAATGCTTTCTAATGGTTTAAGAGAAATATCAAATCCGTCAGAAATTTTAATTTCTAAAAAAGATGCAGATTTAAGTGGAACTGCAATTGCATCTACATTAGAAGGCATTAGACCTTTAATGATAGAAATACAAGCCTTAGTTTCTACAGCAGTTTATGGAACACCACAAAGATCTACTACTGGTTACAACCTAAAAAGATTAAATATGATTTTGGCAGTTCTCGAAAAAAGAGCTGGTTTTAAATTGGGTGCAAAAGATGTTTTTTTAAACATTACTGGTGGTATAAATGTAGATGACCCTGCAATAGATTTGGCAGTTGTAGCTGCAATTTTATCTAGCAATCAAGACATTGCTATTAACCCAAATGTATGTTTTGCTGCAGAAGTTGGTTTGGCTGGTGAAATTAGACCTGTTTCTAAAATAGATCAACGAATTTTAGAAGCAGAAAAATTGGGTTACAAAACAATTGTTACTTCTAAATACAATAAGATATCTTCTAAAAATCATTCTATAAGATTGGTTTTAGTTGGTAAAATAGAAGAGGCTTTTGCAACTTTATTTGCTTAAAATTTAATTTTATTGGTCAAAAAAAAAGCTTCTCTAGGCTTTATAAAACCCAAAGAAGCTTAAAATATTTTATTTTTAGATAATTACTAAATTCAATTAAAGGCTACTTGCTGGCAAATAAACTTAGCCCTGATTGTAGTGGCATCCTTTTTGTTTTTCACAAAAAGATATAACGAAAAGCAGGAAATAGCTACTAAGAAAGCTTTTTTAAAGCATCAATAATTTCTTCTGGTTCAGAACGTGTTCTGTAATCTACATTCACATAATTCCATTTAACAAATCCGTCTGTACCTAATATAAACGTAGCCGGAATTGGTAATATACTTGCATTACCGTTATTAATTTTCTTTAAATCTAAATTGCGATCTACGCGCATATGTTCCATTAAAAACTCTGGCACTTCCCAAGCTACTCCATATTCTGATGCTACTTTTGCATCTTGATCTGATAACACAATAAAATCCATTTCGTTAATTTCATTTGTTGTTAAAGAACCATCTGGCACTTCTGGACTAATAGCAACCAATGTAGCTCCTAATGCATGAATTTCGCTTAACTTAGCTTGCAATGCTCTTAATTGTAAATTACAATAAGGACACCAACTTCCACGATAAAAGGTAACAACAAGTGGTCCTTTTTTTAACAAAGAGGATAAAGATATTGCTGTTCCTTTTGGGTTTGGCAACTCAAAATCTGGTGCTTTTTCTCCTATTTTTAAAGCATCTTTTCCTTCTTGAAAAGATTTTGCTTTTTCAATAATATCATCAACACCTTTCATAAAGTTAGGGTTGTTTTTTCTTCCTGCTGCTATTTTTGCATCAGTTTGTTCTTTTAATGTTTTCATTTAATTATATATTATTAAATCTGCTTAGATTAAATTCTATTTTTTCTTTTTGTACTATATTTTATAATAGAAGTTAACGAATTTAGTTCTTTACAATTAAATAGAAAAGCAGCTGTTTCTAAATAACAAATAGTTAACAATAAATAGCTTCTTTAAAAAATTATCTTTTTATTTTACCAGAAGTATCACCTTTCATTAAGCTTAAAACATTGTCTAAAGAAACCATATTTACATCACCTACAACTGTATGCTTTAAAGCACATGCTGCAGTTGCAAAATTTATTGCTTGTAAATCATCGTCTTCGTAATAAAGTAAACCATAAATAATACCAGAAGCAAAAGCATCTCCAGTTCCTACACGATCTATAACATGTGTAATATCTAATTTATCTGCTTTTATATATTTTTTGCCTGTCCACATTTTACCTTGTATTTGTTGATGCGAAGCACTTATGGATTTTCTTGTTTTACCTACAACTTTTTCAATTCTAGGAAAGGTATTCATTAATTCTTTTGCTGCTTCACTAAACCCTACTCCCACTTCTCCAAGCCCAAACATTTCTTTAATTCCACGACTACTGGTAATTACAATATCTGTGTTTTTTACTAATTCTGGCATTACTTCTTGCATGGTTTTACCATATTTCCACATATTTTGTCTAGAATTAATATCGCCAGAAACTTTAATTCCCATTTTATTTGCAGTTTTAATGGCTTCTAAACAACACATTGCAGCTCCTTCTGAAATTGCTGGTGTAATACCTGTCCAATGAAACCAATCTGCACCTTCTAAGACTTCTTCCCAATTAATCATGTCTGGTTTTATTAAAGAAAATGCAGAGCCTTCTCTTTCGTAAATTACTTCACTAGATCTATGTACAGCACCTTTTTGAAGAAAATATTTTCCTAACATATTATCGCCATAAATAACATTTATAGTTCCTAACCAGTGTTTTCTTAAAAATTGAGTTGCTGCTCTACCAAGAGCATTGTCTGGAAAACGAGTTACATGAGCAGCTTTCATACCTAAATAACTACAAGAAATTGCAACATTTGCTTCTCCTCCTCCATAAACAAGATCGAAAGAACTTGCTTGAGAAAACATAGTATATCCTGGAGGTGATAAACGCATCATAACTTCTCCAAATGTTATTAGTTTTTTATCCATAATTGTTAAGAATTACTAAGTAATTGTTTATGGATGAAGATATTGAAAATATACAATAATTACAAATGATAAAAATTAATAAACCTGTAATAAAGTAGTTCAATAAATTATAAAACACAAAAAGCCGAACATTTCTGTTCGGCTTTTTGTGTTTTATAATTTAAGAGCAATAAAAACTATTTCTTATTAGCTTCTTTAATATACTTATCTAATGCCATTGTCATAGATGGGTTTTCTGGTGAAGGTGCAACAATATCGCACTTTAAACCAGCTTCTGTAACAGCTTTTACTGTAGAATTACCAAAGGCAGCAATTCTAGTTTCGTTTTGTTTAAAATTCGGAAAATTTTTGAATAATGATTCAATTCCAGAAGGGCTAAAGAAAACTAAAACATCGTAAAACACATTTTCTAAATCAGATAAATCACTTACTACAGTTCTATATAAATCTACTCTTTTCCATGTAATACCTAACTTATCTAATTCAGTAGGAATTAATGGTTTTAATTTATCTGAAGATGGTAGTAAAAACTTCTCAGTTTTATGCTTTTTAATTAGTTTTGTTAATTCTAGAAACGTTCTGTTACCCACATAAATTTTACGTTTTCTGTAAACCACATACTTCTGTAAATAATAAGCAACAGCTTCTGATTGACAGAAATATTTCATAGAATCTGGCACTTTAAATCTCATTTCTTCTGCAATTCTAAAAAAATGATCTACTGCATTTCTACTTGTTAAAATAATTGCGCTAAAATTATGTAAGTCTAACTTCTCTGCTCTTACTTCTTTTACAGATATGCCTTCTACATGAATAAAAGATCTAAAATCAATTTTCACTTTTTGTTTATCAGACAAATCAAAGTAGGGAGATGTTTCTGTCTTAGGTGCTGGTTGCGAAACCAATATCGTTTTCACTTTCATATGCTTTCGATTTTGTATTTAAAACATCAATTTATAAAGTACAAATAGCGTCGCTATTTCGAAGGCGCAAATGTACAAAATAAAATAAAACAACTGATTAAAAATCAGCTTTTTATTTCTTGCAACTAAAAATATAAACCTCATAATAAATAAAAAGGATGCAAAATAGAATAAGTAAACTCTATTTAAGTTAGCATATTCATTTAAAACTAGAGCTATATATAAGAAAAATGAAATACTATGCAGTGTATTGATTTTAGAATTTATAAATGGCCTTACATTCTTTTTTATCATAAATAATAAAGATAATCCATATTCTAACATCCTTTTTAAAAATAAATAAAGTAAAACACATCCAAAAATGGTAGAAAAAACAACAAAATTAGTAGCTGTTTCTGGTAATTTATAAATTTTAAAGGTGTGTGTTAATAAAGATAATACTGTTACTGTAAATAAAAAAATGATAATTTGAAACGGTTTTGTATAATTTAAACCATCTACATCAGAGTCGTCTAATAAGCTATTATTAAAAAAAGCAATAACGTTTTGTTTTAATTTTTTTGCGTTTAATAATTTTAAAAAAACAACGCCTACAAGCAATACAAATAAAAGTATTGTTACCCAGTTATTAGAATAATCTATTTTATCTAGTGCTTGCAATTAACTTTCATTTAAGAATTATTGACGCAAAATTAGTGATTAAAAAATGTATATTTGCCTACTTACTACATGAAAATTAATTTATGTCAGACGCGTTAGTCATCATTCCTACTTACAACGAAAAAGAGAATATAGAAGCTATAATTAGAACTACATTCAATCAAGAAAAAACATTTCATATTTTAATTGTTGATGATAATTCACCTGATGGAACTGCAGCAATTGTTGAGCAATTAATTACAGAATTTCCTAATCAACTTTTTATCGAAAAAAGGATTGGAAAAAGTGGTTTAGGTACTGCCTACATTCACGGTTTTAAATGGGCTTTATCAAAAAAATATGAGTATATTATAGAAATGGATGCCGATTTTTCTCATAATCCAGAAGATTTAATTCGTTTATACAACGCATGTTCTGTTGATAAAAATGATGTTTCTGTTGGCTCTAGATATGTAAAAAACCAAGTAAATGTTGTAAATTGGGATATTAAGCGTTTACTACTCTCGTATTTTGCATCTAGATACGTTCGTTTTATTACTAGAATACCTTTGTTTGATACCACTGCTGGTTTTGTTTGTTGGAAACGTAAGGTTTTAGAAACTATAAATCTTGATAAAATTAAATTTGTTGGTTATGCCTTTCAAATTGAAATGAAATTTAAAGCTTGGAAACATAAATTTAAAATAAAAGAAGTGTCTGTAATTTTTACTGACAGAGATTTAGGAACATCAAAAATGAGTGGTAATATTATTTCTGAAGCTTTATTTGGAGTTATCAGAATGAGATTGAAAGGTTTAAAATAAAATAATTATGAGCTCTTTTCTAATTAAAAATGCAACTATTGTTAATGAAAACAAAACTTTTAAAGCAGATGTATTCATTAAAAATGAAATAATTCAAAAAATTTCATCAGAAATTAATGTTGATGAAAACACCGAAATTATAAATGCCGAAGGCAAGTATCTAATTCCTGGTTTTATCGATGATCAAGTACATTTTAGAGAACCTGGTTTAACACACAAAGCAAATATTGCTACAGAAAGTAGAGCTGCTGTTGCTGGCGGAATTACTACTTTTATAGAAATGCCAAACACAGTACCACAAGCTACAACACAAGATTTATTAGAAGATAAATTTAAAATTGCAGCTAAAGATTCTTATGCAAATTATTCTTTTATGTTTGGTGGTACCAATGACAATTTAGAAGAATTATTAAAAACAGATCCTAAAAAAGTTGCCGGAATTAAATTGTTTTTAGGTTCTTCTACAGGAAATATGTTGGTTGATAATGAGGCTGTTTTAGAAAAAATATTTTCATCAACAAAAATGATTATTTCTGTTCATTGTGAAGACGAAGCAACTATCAGAAAAAATACACAAGACTATAAAGAGAAATATGGTGATGATATTCCTGTAAAATACCATCCAATTATTAGAAGTGAAGAAGCTTGTTATTTATCTTCATCAAAAGCAATTGAGTTAGCAAAAAAAACTGGTGCACGTTTGCATATTTTTCATTTGTCAACAGAAAAAGAAACACACCTTTTTAGAAACGATATTCCTTTAGAAGAAAAGCAAATTACAGCAGAAGTTTGCATTCATCATTTATGGTTTTCAGATAAAGATTATGCAGAAAAAGGAACACATATTAAATGGAATCCTGCTGTAAAATCAGAAAAAGACAGACAAGGTTTATGGAAAGCATTGTTAGACGATAGAATTGATGTTTTAGCAACAGACCACGCACCACATACTTTAGAAGAAAAAGATAATGTATACACAAAAGCACCAAGTGGAGGCCCACTAGTACAACATGCAGTAACTGCCATTTTAGAAAAAGTAAAAGAAGGTGTTATTCCTATTGAAAAGGCCGTTGAAAAAATGAGTCATAACCCTGCAAAATTATTTCAAATAGAAAAACGTGGCTTTATCAAAGAAGGTTTTTATGCAGATTTAGTTTTAATTGATACAAACAAACCACAAACCGTTTCTAAAGACAATATTTTATACAAATGTGGTTGGTCTCCTTTCGAAGGCACAACATTTTCATCAACCATAACTCAAACTTTTGTAAACGGAAACTTAGTGTATAATAATGGTGTTTTTAATAATGATATAAAAGGAAAACGTTTGACATTTAATCGTTAGTAATGAAAAAATTAAGTTACATTTTTCTATTAATATTCTTGGGTTCCTGTACAAGTAATACCATTTTTAAAAAACCAGAAGACCTAATTCCTAGAGATACAATGAGTCTTTTAGTTCAAGAAATGATGATTGCCTCTTCTTCTAAATTTGTTAAAAACAAGAACCAAGAAAAAAACATAAACTACATGCCTTTTGTGTATGATCGTTTTAAAATAGATAGTATTCGTTTTAATGGTAGTAACTTATATTATATGTCTAAAATAGATTTGTATAAAGAAATTTTTTCTGATGCTAAAGCCAATCTAGACAAGCAAGTTGCTTATTATAATGTCATTAAAAAAGAAATGGATTCAATTAGAAAAGACTCTATTTCTAAAGTAAAAATGATAAAAAAGAAAGAAGATTCAATTAAAAAACAGACAATAATAGAAAAAGATAAAGAAGCTAGCTTAAGAGGTTTAAGACCTAATTAAGGTAATTTTTACAAACTTTTTGTATAGATATATCTATAGGTTTAAACTTATAATCTAAAGTTTTTACTATTTTTTCTGATGAATATTCTGAAATAGAATGTGCAGATTTTGCTGAATATTTACTCAACAAAGGTTCTTTACCTGTAAATTTTGAAATTAACCAAGCAATTCGCCAAGAAATAGCAGTTTGCCAAGGCTTTATTTTTATTGATGGTCGTTTTTTATGAAAAGCAGCAGCAATAGCATCAAAGATTTCTTTATACGTTTTGTTTTCGGCAACCAGAATAAAACGTTCGTTTTTAACATCTGCGTTCATTAGTAAAATCATAGGTTTTACAACATCTTGTACAGACACAAAACCTGTTTTACCCTCTGTATAATACTTAAACCCATTATAAACTTGACTAAAAAATTTACCTGAACCTGCATTAAAAAAACCACTTCCTAAAATTACACCTGGGTTTACAATTACAACATCAACACCTTCTTGGCTAGCTCTCCAAACTTCCATTTCTGCACCAAATTTGGTAATAGAATAGCCGCTATTATCTTGTTCTTTATTCCACTCATTTTCTTCGTTAATTAAACCTCCGTTTAAAGAATCTCCAACTGCAGCTATAGAACTTACAAAACAGAGTTTATCAACTTTTACATGTATACAAAGGTTTACAATAATAGCAGTTCCATGAATATTTACTTTTCTCATTCTTCTGTAATCCTCAGGATTAAAAGAAATAAATGCTGCACAATGATATACTTGTTTAACATTAACAAAAGCAGGAATCATAGAAGGTACATCAGTAATATCTGCCTTAAACCATTCTATTTTTGTATAAAGAGTTTCATCAGCAGTATAAAAAGAAAAGATTTTTTTCACATTTTCTAAAGAAGATTCTGTTCTGTAAATTGCTCTAATTTTATCATTCTTTAAACATAAATGATATAACAAATGCGACCCCACTAAACCTGTACCTCCAGTAACTAAAATCATAGAACGAATTTAGTATATTTTGGTTGATAAACTTATATTTGCCAACTGATAAATTGATTAGAATGACAAACTTTGTAGAAGAATTACGTTGGCGTGGCTTATTACATGATTTAATGCCAGACACAGAAGAATATTTATTAAAAAATAAAACAGCTGGTTATATTGGCTTTGATCCTACTGCAGATTCTTTACATATTGGTAGTTTGGTTCAGATTTTTATTTTAAAACATTTTCAAAATGCAGGGCATAACCCAATTGCTTTAATTGGTGGTGCAACTGGTATGGTTGGTGATCCTTCAGGTAAATCTGCAGAAAGAAATTTACTTGATGAGGAAACTTTGGCTAAAAACATTGCAGGTGTTAAAGAAAATTTAGAGCGCTTTTTAGATTTTGATGCAAATGCAGATAACAAAGCAGAATTAGTTAACAATTACGATTGGATGAAAGATATTTCTCTAATCGATTTTGTTAGAGATACAGGTAAACATATTACTGTAAATTATATGATGGCTAAAGATTCTGTAAAAAAGCGCTTAAGCTCAGAATCTTCTGTAGGTATGAGTTTTACAGAATTTACATACCAACTTTTTCAAGGTTATGATTTTTACCATTTATACCAAGAAAAAAATTGTAGACTACAAATGGGTGGTTCTGATCAGTGGGGAAATATTACTACAGGTACAGAATTAATTCGTAGAAAAGCGCAAGGTAAAGCTTACGCAATTACAGTGCCTTTGGTTACTAAAGCAGATGGTACTAAATTCGGAAAAACAGAAGGTGGTAATGTTTGGTTAAATGCAGACAGAACATCGCCTTATAAATTTTATCAGTATTGGTTAAATTCTTCTGATGAAGATGCAGAAAACTTTATCAAAAAATTTACTTTTTTAGACAAAGAAACTATAGAAAGTTTAATTGCTGAGCATAAAGAAAATCCGCATTTGCGTTTATTACAAAAGAAATTAGGTGAAGAAGTTACAATCATGACACATGGCAAAGAAGCTTATGAAAATGCTTTAAAAGCTTCATCTATACTTTTTGGTAAATCTACTTCTAATGATTTAAAATCGTTAGACGAACAAACATTTTTAGATGTTTTTGATGGTGTACCACAAGCAACAGTTTCTACGGATGATGTTGCAAGTGGTTTAGATATGATTGGTGCTTTAGCTGCAAAAACAAACTTCTTAAAATCGAATGGAGATGCAAGAAGAGCGCTTAAAGAAAATGCCATTTCTGTAAATAAAGAAAAAGTAAACGATAGTTTTACAATTACTAAAAACGATTTAATTGCTAATAAATATGTGCTTTTACAAAGAGGTAAAAAAACGTATTTCTTATTAATTGTTGAATAACTGTTTCCTTTAAAAACAGTACTTTTATTAAAATAAAATATTTCATTTGTCATTTCGACTTTATGGAGAAATCTCATTTTGATTGATGCATAAAAATTGGCTTTACATATTTATCTTTTTTCTTCTGATGAATTGCACATCAAAAGAAGAAGACATTTACGTGCCAATTCCCTATAGTTTAGAAATTCCTGAATTATTTGCAGATAAATTAATTGCACCAATAATACCAACCAACAACCCTTTAACAGAAGAAGGGGTTGCTTTAGGTAAAAAACTTTTTTTTGATAAAATTCTTTCTGGTGATGAAACCCAATCTTGCGCAAGTTGCCATAATCCGCAGAAAGCATTTACAGATGGCTTGCAGTTTAGTATTGGTATAGATAATATTTCAGGAACAAGAAATGCAATGCCTTTATTTAATTTGGCTTGGAATTTCGATGAACTTTTTACTTGGGATGGAGCAGAATTTGGTATTGAAAACCAAGCTTTAGAACCCGTTTCTAACCCTATAGAATTACATGCAAACTGGGTTAATATTGCTCAAAAACTGCAAAACAACTCAGAATATGTAACTCTTTTTAATCAAGCATTTGGTACAACAACAATAGATTCTTTGTTAGTTGTAAAAGCTATTGCACAATTTGAAAGAACTTTAATTTCTGGTAATTCTAAATTCGATGAATTTTTAATTGGTGAAGCTACTTTAACAACTGAAGAACAAAATGGTTTTGATGTTTTTATGGATGAAGCTAGAGGAGATTGTTTTCATTGTCATGGAAGCAACAACAATCCTTTATGGACAGATAATCAATTTCATAACAATGGTTTAGATACTGTTTTTTCTGATTTAGGTTTAGGAGCAATTACTGGAGATCCTGCTGATAATGGAAAATTTAAATCGCCATCAATTAGAAATCTAATATTTACAGCACCCTATATGCATGATGGTCGATTTTCTACTTTAGAAGAAGTTATCAACCATTATTCAGAGGGTTTACAAAGCTCGTCTACCATAGATCCATTAATGAAAAAAGTTAGTGAAGGTGGAGTTGGTTTATCAGATAAAGACAAAGCAGATTTAAAAGCTTTTTTATTATCACTTACTGATTACGAATTTGTTAACAACTCTAACTTCCAAGAATAATCAATAAAACCAATTACTTCATTAGGTTTCATAATGAAAGTTTGTACTAATTTCTACGACTTATATCGTATATTTGTAGGCAATTTAGATTAATCTATTATAATTATGATAAAAGTTTCAGACACAGCAAAAAAGAAAGTCATTGAACTAATGACGGATGATGGTTTTGACGCACAAAAAGATTTTGTGAGAGTTGGTGTTAAAAGTGGTGGTTGTTCAGGTTTATCTTACGATCTAACTTTTGATAAAACACAGCAAGAAAACGATAAAATTTTTGAAGAAAATAACGTAAAACTTATTGTTGACAAAAAAAGTTTTTTATACTTAGTAGGCACAACTTTAGAATATTCTGGAGGTTTAAACGGAAAAGGTTTTGTATTTAACAACCCAAATGCAAATAGAACTTGTGGTTGTGGAGAAAGTTTTTCACTTTAAAAAGCCCATACCAACCTTCTCAAAGAGAAGGAGTAAAAAAGAAAAATTATGAGTAAGTATACTGAAGACGATTTAGAATTAGAATTAAAAACCAAAGAATACGAATATGGTTTTTATACAGATATAGAAAGTGAAACCTTTGCAAAAGGGTTAAATGAAGACGTAGTTCGTGCAATTTCTAAAAAGAAAAACGAGCCAGAATGGATGACTGAATGGAGACTTGAAGCTTTTAGAGTATGGGAAAAAATGACTGAACCAGATTGGGCAAACGTTAAATACCCTAAACCTAATTTTCAAGAAATTGCTTACTATTCTGCACCAAAAAAGAAACCAAAATTAAACTCTTTAGACGAAGTTGATCCTGATTTATTAGAAACTTTTAAAAAATTAGGTATTTCTATAGATGAACAAAAGAAACTAGCAAACGTTGCAGTAGATATTGTTATGGATTCTGTTTCTGTAGCTACTACTTTTAAGAAAACATTAGGCGAAAAAGGAATAATTTTTATGCCAATTTCAGAAGCTATTCAAGAGCATCCAGAATTGGTGAAAAAATATTTAGGAACTGTTGTACCAACAACAGACAACTTTTACGCAGCTTTAAATTCAGCTGTTTTTTCTGATGGATCTTTCTGTTACATTCCTAAAGGCGTTAAATGTCCTATGGAGCTATCTACTTATTTTAGAATCAATGAAGGAGGAACAGGACAATTTGAAAGAACTTTAGTAGTTGCAGACAAAGGTAGTTACGTTTCTTACTTAGAAGGATGTACAGCTCCTCAAAGAGATGAAAACCAATTACATGCAGCTGTTGTAGAATTAATTGCAATGGATGATGCTGAAATTAAATATTCTACGGTTCAGAACTGGTTTCCTGGTGATGAAAATGGTAAAGGTGGAGTTTTTAACTTTGTAACCAAAAGAGGTTTATGCGAAACTAATGCAAAAATTTCTTGGACACAAGTAGAAACAGGTTCTGCTGTAACTTGGAAATATCCTTCTTGTATTTTAAAAGGAAACAATTCTGTAGGTGAGTTTTATTCTATTGCTGTTACCAATCATTATCAGCAAGCAGATACAGGAACTAAGATGATTCATCTTGGTAAAAACACAAAATCTACCATTATTTCTAAAGGAATTTCTGCTGGAAAATCTCAAAATTCATATAGAGGTTTAGTGCAAATAAATTCTAGAGCAGAAAATGCACGTAATTTTTCTCAGTGCGATTCTTTATTAATGGGTAATGCTTGTGGTGCACACACATTTCCTTATATAGAAGTTAAAAATAAATCAGCTCAAATAGAACACGAAGCTACTACAAGTAAAATTGGTGAAGACCAATTATTTTACTGTAACCAAAGAGGAATTGATACAGAAAAAGCAATCGCTTTAATTGTAAACGGATTTAGTAAAGAGGTGTTAAATAAATTACCAATGGAATTTGCTGTAGAAGCTCAAAAATTATTGGAAATTTCTTTAGAAGGTTCTGTAGGATAAAAAATTAGAAGAATTATTAAACAGCTTAAGGCATAAAGCTTAAAGCAAATAGCATAAAAAAGATGTTAAAAATCAACAATTTACACGCTTCAATAGAAGAAAAATCAATTTTAAAAGGATTGAATTTAGAAGTAAAAGCTGGTGAAGTTCACGCAATTATGGGGCCAAATGGTGCAGGTAAAAGTACTATGGCAAATGTAATTGCAGGTAAAGAAGAATATGAGGTAACAGATGGTGTTATTGAGTTAAATGGAGAAGATATTAGTGAGTTAGCTCCTGAAGAAAGAGCTCATAATGGTGTATTTTTATCATTTCAATACCCAGTAGAAATTCCTGGAGTTTCTGTAACCAACTTTATAAAAACTGCCATTAACGAAACAAGAAAAGCAAAAGGTTTAGAAGACATGCCTGCAAAAGACATGTTAAAAATGATCAGAGAAAAATCTGAATTGTTAGAAATAGACCGTAAATTTTTATCGCGTTCTTTAAACGAAGGTTTTTCTGGTGGAGAAAAGAAACGTAACGAAATATTTCAGATGGCAATGTTAGAGCCAAAATTAGCCATTTTAGATGAAACTGATTCTGGTTTAGATATTGATGCTTTACGTATTGTTGCAAATGGTGTTAACAAACTAAAATCTAAAGACAATGCTGTAGTTGTAATAACACACTACCAACGTTTATTAGATTATATAGTACCAGATTTTGTACACGTTTTACACGATGGTAAAATTGTAAAAACAGGTGATGCTTCTTTAGCTTTAGAACTAGAAGCAAAAGGTTATGACTGGATTAAGAAAGAATTAGTATAACTAACTCTTATTCAAAATTCAAAAATTTTAAATTCAAAGTTAGTCAATCTTGAATTTTAAACTTAAAACTTTGAACAACAATGGAATTATTAAAAGATAAAATACTATCATCATATGTAGCTTTTGAGAATGACATAAACATCAATTCTGATGTTCATGATATTAGAACAGAAGCACTAGAAAATTTCGAAAAATTAGGTTTCCCAACCAAAAAGTTGGAAGCTTGGAAATACACTTCTTTAAACTCAATTTTAAAAGAAGATTACAGTATTTTTCCTAATAAATGTACAGCTGTAGAATTAGCGGATGTTAAAAAGTATTTTATACATGACATAGACACATATAAAGTTGTTTTTATTGATGGTAAATACAGTCCGTTTTTATCAGAAACTACACACGACACTATAGATGTTTGCTTAATGTCTGCTGCTTTTGCAAAGCCAAAGTACAAACCTGTTATAGAAAAGTACTTTAATAAAGTTGCAAATCAAGACAATTTAACATCTTTAAATACAGCATTTGCAAAAGAAGGTGCTTACATTCACATTCCAAGAAATGTAGAAGTAGAAAAGCCAATACAAATCATTAATTTTTCTACATGTGCAGATATTACAACTATGGTACAGCCAAGAAATTTAATTGTTGTAGAAGAAAATGCACATGTTCAAATTATAGAACGTCATCAAAGTTTAACATCAAACGCAGTTTTATCTAACGTAGTTACAGAAATTTTTGTTGATAAAAGTGCTACTGTAGATGTTTATAAAATTCAGAATGATGATATAAACGCTTCTTTGGTTGATAATACTTACATTAATCAAAAATCAAATAGTGTTGCTTCTGTGCATACTTTTTCTTTTGGTGGTAACATCACCAGAAATAATTTAAACTTTTATCAAAATGGAGAACATATAGATTCTATTTTAAAAGGAGTTACAATTATTGAGGGTAAACAACATGTGGATCATCATACTTTAGTGGATCATATAGAGCCAAATTGCGAATCTCATCAAGATTATAAAGGTATTTATGATGAACGTTCTACAGGTGTTTTTAACGGAAAAGTAATCGTTAATAAAGAAGCTCAGAAAACCAATGCTTATCAACAAAACAACAATGTTTTGGTAAGTGATAAAGCTACAATTAACGCAAAACCTCAACTAGAAATTTTTGCTGATGATGTAAAATGTTCTCATGGTTGTACCATTGGTCAATTAGATGATGATGCTTTATTTTATATGCAACAAAGAGGGATTCCGCAAAAAGAAGGTAAAGGATTATTAATGTTTGCTTTTGCAAATACAGTTTTAGAAAGCGTAAAAATACCAGAAGTAAAATCTAGAATTACAAAGTTAATTGCAGAGAAATTGAATGTAAATATTGGTTTCGATTTGTAAGCAAATCAGTTAACTTTTATTGTAAAAGCGCTAAAGTAAACTGGCTTTATGTAATAGTTTTGTAATGAATTAATTAAACCATTACATTATGAACAAGACAATAAAATCAGTTTTACTTATTATAGGAATTATTTTATGTGCTTATGGAGTTTACACCATAGTACAACCAGAAACACAAGTTTCTATTGGAGATTTAGACTTAATAGAAGCTCAAGATAACACAAATGCTTATGTGATTTTAGCACTTGGTGTTGTTGCAGTAGCTTTAAGTTTGATAAAAGGAAAAAGCTAAAATCAAAAAATAATATATATTAAAAACCACTCATATTCAGGGTGGTTTTTTGGTTTAGCTTAAATTATTTTTTTGATAACTAAACTCAAAGACTTTGTCTTACACCATAAAGTTAATTTACCTTTTGTTTTATCACTTAACTCAAAATCTTTAAAAGCTTGTTTTAATTCAAATAGAATATCAACTAATTTTTTAGTGTTTCTTAAAGGCTTTTCATTCATATTTGTAATCATAGCATTCAATAAAACTAGCAAGTTTCTATTATGATTTTTCGAGATATTTAATAGATTTAAAGTTAATAAATCTGTAAAACGCTTAAAAGAGCCATATTCATTATACTGTAACTTGCCTAAAACACTACCAAATAACTCAGTTTTAAAATTATTTTCTGACACAGCTTTAATCCAAATTTCTGCTGCTAATTCTCTAGAAACTTTATCGCTACATAAAAAACTAGCTGCTAAAAATAAATATACACTTTCTTGATAATCTTTTCTACACCAAATATCAAATAAACCTTTTAAAATATTTACCATATTTTTCTTGTTCGTTTCACTTGAAAAAGTAGATTCATTCAAAATATATTTTACAACCTGCTGTAAAAAAACTTCAGGATTATTAGGCGCTAAATTCAAAAATTTCACATCATCTTTTGGTGTGATTACTGTTTCGTATTGTCTTTTATTAAAGCGAATATAACTGTACATACTTATAATACTGTTTTCCTTTTTAGGATTTAAGTACGATTTTATTTGCTGTATAAAAGTCTCTTTTATTTTTTCTTTTGTAGTAAAAAATCGAATCTCTTTTTTCTGAATAGTTTTATCTACATATTTTCTTTTTTCAAAATCATATACATTATAAATATGATCTTGTAATTTACAATCCCATTTATAGTCTGTAGTTTCTTTTTTTAACTTATACTCAAAAGTCTCTTTAAAGTAGTTTATATCGTCGGAATTCTTCTTACATAATACTGCTTGAATCCAAACATCTTTTCTTAAAATATTAGCTTCTTTTAACGGTAAAAAATTATAGAAGTACTTAAGTGTTTCTTGAATCTCTTTGTTTCTAATTTCGTTTATCTTATAAAGTAAAGAATCATCAAATTCAATTAAAGGTAATCTTGCAATTGCAATTTGTATATCATAAGGGTTAATTTTTATAGTACTATTTTCATATCTTTTAATTCTATCAATCAAAATTTCTGGAGCTACCCAACAAGGATAATGAGTAGGTGTTGATAAAAACTCTAATGCTATTTTTGCTTTAATAAGCTTTTTTGATGCTATAAATAAAGATTGATGTAAATGATAAACTCTATTATTGATTGATTGATATTCAATCTCTTTTAAATTTCCTTTATAATGCCTAAAAAAGTTCTCCTTTTTTAACTTTTGAATTTTATTGGTTTTGTAAGTTTTAAAGTTTTGAAGCTCATTAGCATATTTTTCCATCAAAATTTCTGAAAAGTCATTTAAAAAGTATGCTGCCTTAAATTCAAGTTCTCCTATTTGACTATTCCAATTCTCAAAACTAAAAGTTAAGTCTAATGCTCTCTTAAAGATTGGTTCTAATTTAGAGACGTTTTCTCTATTTATTAATAAATTTAATTTTGGAGCATAAGACAAAAACATATCAATATGATGTACATCATTGTTATCTAATACTTGACTTACAAAAAACAATAACTCATCAAAAGTAGAGTATACTTCTACTCTATTAGATTCCGTTAGTATTTGAGTACTCAATTCTTCTTCTATAGCTAATTCCTCTTCTTCAGAATCTTCAATAAAAGCATTCAAAACTTCTTTAGAAGAATAAAACAAAGAATCTTGATATAGGTTTACTTCAGCTTTTAACTCAACAGAATCAATATTTCCATATTTAGAAATGATTTTTGAGGCTCTTAATTGAATCTTATCATCAACATTTAACAAAGCTTCTGTAGTTTTAAAACAAATCTCATCAACTAGTTTAGTGTTAGACTTTGCAATTTTATCTAATAAAATTAAAGTAGAATTGATTACAGATTTTGTTTCTGAATTCAATAAAATAGAACTATTTTCTATAAAATTTAGTTGCTGAAATTTTTTTAAATTCCCTACTTTTTTAAAAAATCTTAAAACTGTATTGACAACTTTTGAATGTGGAGAGTTTAATGCTGAAAAAAGTTCGTTTTGTAAAGCTAAAATTTCATCATTTGTTGGGGCTAGTTTTATAAATAGATCAAAAAACCAACCTGTTAAATTTTGATTAAAACTTTTTGTTGATGTTAATATGGATGCTTCTAAAGCTTTATTTCTATCCAATTTTTTAGCTTCTACTAAATCAACAAAAGTATCTATCCAGACATCATTTTTTTTATTATAATTATTTAATCTATAATTAATGTAATTATTATTTATGGATGAATCTTCTTCAAAAATCAACCAAATATGTTCATTTAAAGTTACTGAATATTTTTCTAAAACCTCTGGGGTATAACTATTTACATTAACACCATTTATAGTTTCACTATCTATAATTGCATTTGGTAATTTACTAACTATTAAAGCATTAGAAGGTTCTATCCAACCTTTACTCATTAAAAACATTGTTTTTAAATAATTTAAAGACCAGGAATTTTCTTCATTTATTAGATTGCTATACCAATTAGGAACATACCAAGGAATTATATCATTTATATACTCATCACTTGTAATTATATTAACCGAGTTCCAAAATGCTTTCTTAAAATCAGTTTTATTATAACAAACAAAACATACTTTTGTTATTAAATCTCTTTTTTCTGCTGAATGTTTATCCTTATGAGAAAAAGATAAACCCCATTTCGATTTTTCTTCTACAGTGTATGTTTCAAAAATTTGTTCTTTGTATTTTTTTAGAAAAGGAACTAATGCCTTTTTCTCTTTAAAAGTTAATTTTTTTAAAAAAGGGATTATTTCTTTTTCTTTCTCTTGATGGATTATCTGTTGTAACTCTTTTTTTAATTCATCAATCATTCTTCACCTTTTTCTTAACTGCTAAAATATGTTTACAAACCCCTCTTTCTCCTTGATTCTTACTATACCAAGTGCAGGTACATTTTTGAATATCATCTTTTAAAATAACATAATGTAAAACTCCTGAGCCTTCTACTTTAGCTTCTATTTCATTATCATTTTGTAAGGTAATTTCTACTTTTTTCTCTTGTAGTAATTTTTCAGCACCTTTTAACCTTGGGTTTAAGGATAAGATTCTTTCTAATTTAAATGGTAATCTTCTGTAGAAAAATCCATTTTTAGCCAAATCATAACCCAACAATCCCATTGCTGAAAGTTTTGTAGATAAATTTTCGATTTTAGCAACATCAATATTTTCTTCAAAAGCCATTAAAGTAGGGTTGAATTCTTGATTGGTAAATGAATAATTATCAAATGCTTTTACTAAAGAATCAGGCAAATCCTCAATTAAATTCTCTAAAGCAGCTCCTTCTCCAGAAAAACCACGCCAAAAATCTCTAGAAACTGAAAACACAAAATTCAATTCTTTAAAACCTAGAATAAAAGTTACAGACTGTAAATCTTTATGAGGATAAATATCTAAAGTATTTATCAAAGGCATTAAAGGTTGCAACAATTTTAATCGGTGAATACCACCAATACAAATTGCAGTTTTAGATTTTAAAGGTGAAAACAAATATTTATTCCCTCTTTTAATCAAAAAATAATCTGTTTTAACTTTACCAGGAGGAATTGTTTTAAATAATTGAATGGCTTGAATTCTATTCAATTTTAGACCATATTCAGATTCAGAAAAATAATGCTGAACAGTTGTTAATCCTTTAATCCATTTACTAGGTAAAGGTACTTTTCGTTCTATAAAACTTTCGCCTTCTTTATGAAAACCAACTTCTTTTTGACCAACAGAAAGTACTAAATCATCATTCTTTCTGATTTTTCCTAATTCAGAAATAAGTGGTGTGTTAAAATCGACATTTGTTGTTCCGTTTTCAATAAACTCTCCCTCTTGTCCGTTTTCTAGAATATCAACTCTTGCATAAACACCTGCACAATGAGAAAATCCTTCAAAACGAATCTGATTATTACCCGCTGTTACAATTGGATCTTTTAGCAAAGCCATTTGAAATGGAGATAAATTAAAACTAGATTGCACAACGTTTGACAAGGTTATTAAACACCTAGATAATTCATAAGGATTGTTTAATTTGCCCCAAAAAAAGCAAGGTGAATTCCCTTTTTCAACTTCATTAAATTTAGATAAAAGTAAGTTCTCATTACCATTTTTATTCTTAATAGTTGATGCTGAATTGTATTTATAACTTAAAGATTCTGTTGCCAATTTTTTTTGTTAAATGTAACAAAATCTCTTTAAAATATTGTTTTATTGATCATAAAATTCAGTTCTAATGCTTATAAGAAGTTTATTTACAACTTCTAAATTTGGAACCTCTTGAAGCCTAAAACCCTTATAAACAGCATCTAAATCATTTTTTATTCTTTCAGCTTTTTCAACTAAATCTTCATATTCAAATTCTGCATTTTTTATAGATAGCAAGAAATCTCTATCATTTCTTTTTACGTTAATTAGATTTTCTTCACCAATTTCTTTTGCCATATGTAACAATCTAAATGTGTGCATCATATTTTTAGCATCGTAATTCTTATTGTTAGAAATGTTATTTTTATAGCGTTCATTATTCCTTTTATCTACCCAAGACCAGTATTCTTTATATTTCTTGCAATAAGAAGAATATCCATCTAAATTAAAATATAATAAGCCAATTGGTTCTTCTTCTTTTGGTATCGAACTCAAACAAACTTCATTTGCACTTTCTTTAGAAACACCTTTATAATTCAATTTTTTGTTATAAAATAAATTATAACAATCCTTGATATGGGTGATTTTTGCCAAACCACAAAACTCTTTTTTTAAATCATTTTCTGATAAAAATTGATTTAAATAAATTGATTTTTTTCCAAAATTTATAATACAGAAATCGTCAACTGATTTTCTTTTTTTATCAACAGGATTTGTAATCTTTTTATTTAACCCTCTTGCTTTTTTAATTTGAGTGAACGCATAATTTACAAAAGTATTTTTACATAGTTTAGATAAGAAAATTTCCTTTTTTATTTCATCAAATAAAGGATGTTTGTACAAAATACATTCATCAGGAATATTTAACATCTCTAAAATATTCGGATTATTTTTAGCACATAATTCTATAAATTTTCTCAATTCGTAATAGGCTTGGTCATTAGTTTCATTATTTATTTGACCAACATAACTTAAAGAATAAAATTGCTCTTTTGGTAAAATAAAAACACCTCTAATATCTGTATCAGAATTAGGAGTAGCAAGACCATAAGCCTTACTACCACTAATACATTCAAAAATAATGCTTCCTGATTTTTTAAGTTCTTCAATTGTTTTCATTAATTAAAATTTTATACAAAAAGTTGTTTATTCTTTCTGTATTTGGTTTTTCTGAAGGTAATGTTTTAGCATATTTATTATTTTCAAATATCAGTTCTGAAACTAAATTTACAACTTTTGTGTTCTTTGTATGTATATAACTTTCTCCCTTTTCACTTTTAATTTTCATTAAATTTCTAATTTCTTTTTCCATATCCTCATCAACTAAATGCAACATTTTCTCAAAAATTACTGGTGGTAAAGAATTGTTTTCTAAAATCCATTTTCCTGCCAAAGATGTTCTTAAAGCATAAAATAAATCCTTTAATTTAATATCATCTTTGTGTAATTTCTCTTCGTATTTTTTACTCATACTTAAATAATGAAACATCGATTTTATAGGCGAAAAACAATCTATACCAATTGCTCTCATTTCATTGATGATATTATCATTTCCTTTATAAACTATTGGTGAGAATAAATGCTCTAAAGCTGGTATGTTTGATTTCATCATCAATTTTAAATGCTTTTTAAGCTCCCAACCTACAGCATCAAAATCTCCATTCATTATATCAATCGAATCTTTTTTCTCTGTTACTGATAAATACCAATCTAAAGGTTTTGTGTATATAAAACGTACATCGTAATCTGAATCTGGAGAAGCAAAGCCCCAAGCTCTGCTTCCAGATTCACAAGCAAAGAGTATTTTTACTTCTCTCCTTTTTTCTATTTCTTTTAATTTCTTATTTATTTCCATTTCTTTTATCCTGTCTCCTTCGATTTCTCCAAGGAGCATTTTTTTGCCAATTACCAGCCATAATACAGCCATAAGGCATAACCTCATCAATAACTTCTCCTAAGCCAAACTCTTCCATTTGATTTCTTACAGTTTCAGCATTTTTATATGCTGATGGTAATTCAGTAATATCAATTTCTTTTGAGAAAAAACGGACATCTAAACCTTTTGTTTCTTCTTTAAAAATATCATTAACAGTACCTGTTTTGCTTTTTCTATGTTGTGTTCTGCTCACATTTCTTCCAGCTCCATGAGGTGCAAAACCTAAATTATTTTCAGTAGTTTTTCCTTCTACTATCAATACAGGCTCAGACATATTTAACGGAATTAATCTTGGCCCAGTAATATCTGGCATAAACTTGGCATCTAAAGGAGTTGCTCCTTTTGCATGATAAAACAAATCTCCATCTTTAAACACAAAATTATGTTCATTCCAAAACCTATTTTCTTGCTGAATTCCTAATTTATGCAAAGTAGCATCATGTAAAACTTCGTGGTTTTTCTTTGTCCATTTTCTAATGATTTGCAAAGCTTCCCAGTAATTTTTACCCTCTTCTGTATCAAAAGGAATCCATGCATTTTGTTTTAAAGTTTGTGGAGACAATTCTTTTCGAAATTGTTCTGCAATTTTCATTCCTCTGCTATATAAATTAGCTCCAAAACCTCTAGAACCATGATGTGTAATCAACATGGTATTTCCTGTTTTTTTAGAAGTACCCACAAACAAAAAATGATTACCATCTCCTTGTGTTCCAAGATGTGATCTCGCAGCAGAAATACATTTTTGATTATTCAAAAACGGATTTGCTTCAATTTCTGCTAACAAATCCGAAGGAAAACGAAATTGCGAATTTCTATCTCTACCTCCAGGACCAAAATGTGTAACAGAATGTGCTGCATCTAAAACTTTTTTAGGATCAGCTTTTCCAAAATCGGTTAACATTACAGAACAACAAATATCTGCAGAATGCATTCCTGGATGAATGGCATTTTTTGCAACTGCTACTCCACCAACAGGAATTACCCCTTCAGATCCTGTTGGACAAGCATCAGGCATTACTGCTCCACCAACAATTGTCGGTGTTTTCATTAAGGTTTGCATTGATGTAATAACAGCATCCACATTAATATCTTCTAGTTCATTTTCTGCTTTTATATTGATTTTTAAATCAGCAATTTCTTCTAACAAATCTATTGTTGGAGCTGGTTTAAATTGCTCTAAATACACAATAATTTCAGCTTCTGATAATTCATTTGCATTGATAAATTCTATAGCTTCCGGAAACCATTTTCCTGGTTTAAAACCTAAGGCAATAATTTCTTTTCCTGTGATTTTCATTTTATTTTCCATTTTCTTTTTTACCTTTTTTATTTGTTTTTTCTTTCTTTTTCTTAGGCATTTTCACCTTAATACGTTCTTTTTCTATATTGATATCAGACATAAAATCTGAATTATAAGTATGCTCTTTTGCTTTTTTTATACAACTTAAAGCTTCTTTATATTCTTTTAATTGCTCTTTTAAAATTGCCTTTTTTAAGTATAAAACTGCTTTATCTGAACCCTTTATAGTTAAAGCAAAATCGATAAATTCTACAACTTCCTTATAATCTTCATTCCATAAAAGTGTGTTTATATAAGGTGCGTAAACTTCAAAAGCATATATATTTTCTGCCAAAGCTTGTTTAAAATAAACTTTTGCTTCATCGTATTTTAATAATTTTTCTGCATAAACTCTTCCCATTAAAGTTAATGCCATTGTATTTTTATCATCATAAGACAACGCATAATTTAAAGCTTCCATTACTTCTTCTAAATCGTAAGGATAATTTTCTAATGCTTTAAACACATAATTATTTACTAATGTTCCCATTTTATTCTAATTGTTTTCTTAAATCATTTTTTAACTGATTTCTTTTGGTCTTAAATGATTTACTTTTCTGAATTGATTTAAAATCGCTTCCTTTAAAAATCTTTACAGGATTTCCTCTTTCTAATTGCTGATGATTTTCCCATTCATTTTTAATTTGCTCTTTCAATTGATCCTTATTAAACTCAACTACTTTTTCTTGCAGACGTTTTATGGCTGTTTTTTTATTTTGATGCTGAGATCTGCTGTCCATCACTAAAACTTGCAACCCTGTTTTTGTATGTTTTGCTCTAATTGCAGAACTTACTTTATTAACATGCTGACCTCCTGCTCCAGAACTTCTAATCGCTTGAAAACTGATTTCATTTTCATTGATTTCTATTGTTGATGAATTATCAATCTCAAAACAGCCAACAAACCAATTTTTACGTTTGTGAAACTTTCTAAAGGTTGATGTTCCTATCCATTGAATTGTACCCAACCAATTTGTAGTAAAATCGGCAAGATAATTTCCCGTAATTTGAATGTTTACAGATTGTATTGTGCCATTTTCAATTCCTGTTTCTCTATTTAAAATTGCATAATCAATCTTATTGCTTACCAATTCTTTAAGGAATATTTTTAACACTTTTGCTACAACATATGTACATTCTACAGGTCCTTTTCCTGCGGATATTTGTATTATTTTTGTTTTCATTTTTAATTCTCTTTTAAAAGAGAAGATGATTTTTTAACCTACCATCTTCCCTTTTTATTAACTAAACAGTAATACTTTTGCTATAAGATAAAGTATCCAAAAGATTACTTTTACAACTGTTGTTGTATCATAACTTTCATCAGCAACATAAACACCATTATTATCAACTCTAACATTGTTATTTGGTTGATAAACTTCATGTTCAACCTCTTCCATTTGCTTAATTTGTGCGTTATTAATCCACAAATCAATTAATTCTAAAGATTTTACATTTGGCTTTTCATTGTATTTTGCTTTTGCTTCAAAAATTTGTCTTGCTTTAAGACCAACTTCAATAGTTGCTAAACGTGTAATAGACTCACCTATACTTTCTTTTTGTAAAGAAAAGATGGCAATATCATTATATTTACAATCTTCATCATATTCAGCAACACAGTGATGCATAGCATTACCTTCATCAAAAAGTGCTATAGAATTTAATAGTTCTACAGTTTTATAAACTACTGGTTTTCCATTTTCTGTTTGTTCTAAATTCAATGGTTTTATTCCAGAAGCTTTCCAACTTAAAACCTCTACAATTTCATCTCTATAAACTCTTTTTTTCCATTCATTCGCTTGAAAAAGAAGCGATTTTTGTGTTCTACCTTTCACAGAAAAACTTTTGTTTTCTCTATATTTATAGCCTAAATAATCAAACATTTCGTTTACATCAACAGTTTTTAAACTTGTTTCTTTTGCAAAAAACTGAACTACTGTTGCCCAAAATATTTCTTCTCTTTTATTAATAACTGATAAACTAGAGAAAGCAATTACTTTTGCTGTTTTTATAGAGGCACCAAAACCTAATGCTTGTGTATATCTTAACGCTTCATTTGCATCAAAATAAGCTGGCGCATTTTTAAAACCGTGAGCCATTTTTTTAGTAAGGTTTATTGGCATTTGGGTTAAAGATTTTACACTTTTACCTTTGCCTATTTGAATGTACCAAAGCATATCTCTTTTATTACATCCAAAGAATGAATTTTCTAAAAAAACGGGTGTTTCATAATTTGCAAAACAGTGTCTAATTAATGCTCTTAACTGTTCTTCTTTATCAAAATTATTACATTCCCAGTCTTCTATATTTCTAACCAATTTATTACCAAAAGCACTTATGTTATGCAAAACCTCAACACTTTTATAATCTCTTAGTAACGCATAACATTTTTGATGATATGCATGGATAAGTAGTGTTTTAAAAACCTCTCTCTTCCAAATATTTCTGGTTTTACTTGTTTTCCCAAAAAACTCAAGAAGCATTGTTTCTATGGTTTTTTTATAACGTGTTGGCTTGTTCTTTGCTTTATAAATTTTTTCTACAAGCTTTATGTAACTATTTTTACGGTACGTTGTTTTTTGTGTTTTCCAATTCGTTTTCATTTTAAAGTTCTTTACTAGATTAATGCCTCTGTAAAGCCACTTAACTCATTAGCCAATAGTTTTAATTGCTAGAGGTTATTTAATTTTGGCAAATACTTTCTCTTTCAGAAAACTTCGGATAAAATTTTATCTGAGTATTCTGTTAATACATCCTTATTTAAAAAAGAAGGTATCTTATTGTTCTAGTTTCGAACTTTGGATAAACTAATTTTGGATAGACAAAAAAAGTCCGAAACTTTAATTAGGCTTCGGACTTTTCATATTAAATAGTGATTGCTATTTATAATTGTAAAAGTCGCGAAGTAAATCATAAAAAGAACTCTGTTCTCTTTGTATGTTTTTGTGAAATCTGTTATTTAACATATACTTCGTATTTATTCTGAAATGAATCAGTTGTTATAATTGTTTTTGCTTTATCAAATTTTATTTTTGATTGCGGTGCAAACCTAAAACGTATTTTTGATTTACACAAGAAAAAATTGAGTTTATTTAACTGATTATCAGTGCTTTAATTAAGCTTTAAGCAATAGATTTCCTGTCCGAATTAAATCGGAAATGGTGAGTTTAGATAACTCTTTGAAGTTGTGATATGTAGTTAAGACTTACACTTTTTATCAGCATCTAAATTAATTTCAAAAAAAAACGTCCAAAAAATGAATTTTGGACGTTTTTACAATATTATTTAAAATTTCTATCTAGAATATACCTTTAAATAGTCGCAAAAAGCGTCCTTTTTTATGTTGATTAAATATATTCATAAGCTAAAAATTGATTTATTTCTACTATTTTGAGTTGCAAATATGCAAAAAATTAAAGAAACTATTGTTCAATACTTTCTAAAACACCTTTTAAAAACTTGTTTTCTTCCATCCAAGAAAGTGCCATTCTAACAATTACTATGTCTTGATCTGGTAAAACATAGACTCTTTGTCCTTGATATCCATCAGCATAAAACATGTTTTTTGGTACATCTTTAAAGCCACCATTTGCATTTAACCAGAACTGAGCACCGTAAATTCCGTTTGATGTTGGTGTAGGTGTTGCAACATAATCTGCCCAATCTTTTGCAAAAATTTGAGTTCCATTCCAGTTACCTTTATGCAAGTATAATAAACCGAATTTACCCCAATCTCTTGGAGTTGCCCAAGCATAAGAAGATGCTACATAATTACCTGCTAAATCCGTTTCTAAAACCATGGAATTCATTCCAATTTTATCAATTAAATCCGAATACCAATAATCTAGGTATTCTTGATGCGTTTTAAACTGATTTCTAACAATGCCAGATAACAAGTTCGAAGTTCCAGAAGAATAGTTCCAAGATGCATTTATTTTACCTGTTAAGGGCTTTTCTGCTTGCATTTTAGTCATATCTCTTTCTAAAAAGAGCATTTTAGTAACATCAGAAATTTCGTTGTAGTTTTCATCCCATTCTAAACCAGAATTCATCTGTAATAAATTATGAATGCTTATGTTTTTACGCTCATCATTTTGCCAAGAATCAATTGGTGCCTTATCTGTAATTTTTAATTTATTTTGATGTTGCATAACTCCGAAAACTGTACTCATAATACTTTTGGTCATAGACCATCCTAAAATTCTAGAATCTATGGTAAAGCCATCTGCATATTTTTCTGCAATAATTTGATCTTTATAAATAACAACTACAGCTCTAGATTGATTTTTACCAAAAACAGACGCCACAGTTTCGTTTAATTTATCATAATTAATATTTGCAAAAACGGTGTCTTTCTGTTCAGCATTTCCATAAGGATAAGGCGTAATATTATCTGATTTTGCTCTTTTAGGCACTAAATAAGCTGCAGTTTCATCTTCTTTAGTTAACGTTAAAACAGCTCCTAATCCCTCTCTGTAAATTGCTTTTCTTGTTAATAAGTTAAAAACAGATGAACTTGCGATATTTTTATCTTTTTTAACTAAATCTGTGGCCAAGTTTATTGGCGAAAAATTATTATCTGTTTTATCTGTAAATTCTAAAGATCGATTGGCTAAAAACACTGATGAAGCTGTGTTTTTTGCTGAATATCCTGCAATTATATTCAATTTTGGGTAATTAAAAAAAACAGCAATAATAACTACAATGCATAATAAAAGTAGAATTCGTTTAAAAATTTTCATATTTAGAAGAGTTTAGTGATGTAAAAATAAGAAAATCATATTGCCTTTTTTAGAGGTTTAAAAAATAGAGGTTTATCTTTGTAACTTAAATTGATTTTTATGTTTAATGTAGATAAAATTAGAGAAGATTTCCCAATTCTAAAAAGAACTGTTCACGGAAAACCTTTGGTTTATTTTGATAATGCTGCTACTTCACAAACACCACAAATAGTAATTGATACTATTGTAGATTATTACAGTAATTATAATTCTAACATCCACAGAGGTGTGCATACTTTAAGTCAAGAAGCAACAGACAAATACGAAGAAGCACGCATTAAAGTACAAAAACATTTTAATGCCAAAGAAGCGTATGAAATCATTTTAACTTCGGGTACAACACATAGCATAAATATGGTTGCATCAGGATTTGCATCTCTTTTAAACAAAGGCGATGAAATTATTGTTTCTGCCTTAGAGCATCATTCTAATATTGTGCCTTGGCAAATGTTATGCGAAAAAACTGGAGCCATTTTAAAGGTGATTCCTATGACTGATGAAGGTAGTTTAGATATGGAAACTTATCATAAATTATTGAATGATAACACAAAATTGGTTTTCTCAAATCACGTTTCTAATGCCTTAGGAACCGTAAATCCTATTGAAGAAATTATAGAAGCTGCACATAAAATTGGTGCTGCTGTTTTAATAGATGGTGCACAAGCAACACCACATATAAAACCAGATGTACAAGCCTTAAATGTTGATTTTTACGTGGCTTCTGCTCATAAATTATGTGGCCCAACAGGAGTTGGAATGTTGTATGGAAAACAAGAATGGTTAGAGAAATTACCTCCTTATCAAGGTGGAGGCGAAATGATTGCTACAGTTTCTTTTGAAAAAACTACTTATGCAGGTTTGCCTCATAAATTTGAAGCAGGAACGCCTAATATTTGTGGTGGAATTGCTTTTGGAGCTGCAATTGATTATATGAATTCTGTTGGTTTTGATGCTATTGCAAAATATGAAAATGAGCTTTTAGAATATGGAACATCAGAATTATTAAAAATTGATGGTTTAAAAATCTATGGAACATCCGCAGAAAAAACAGCAGTTATTTCTTTTAATGTTGATGCTATTCATCCTTATGATATTGGTGCAATTCTAGATAAATTAGGTATTGCTGTAAGAACTGGGCATCATTGTGCGCAACCTATTATGGATTATTATAAAATACCTGGAACAATAAGAGCTTCTTTTTCTTTTTACAATACTAAAGAAGAAATTGATATTCTAGTTGAAGGAGTTAAAAGAGCAAAAATGATGCTCTCATAAATAAGAAAAGGTTGAGAAATTTTCTCAACCTTTTTTTGTGTATAACTATTAAGTAATTTTTATCTTAACTCTGGAGAGTAGTTTGTAGGATAATCTCCTGCAACTGCCAAACCACCTGTAGCAGATGTAAAATTAGAACCAAATTCAGCATCCATAACTGCTAAAATTTTATTTGCCATTAAAGCATATCCTCTAGCTGTTAAGTGCACACCATCTAAACTAATTAAACCACCTGTAACAAGACTTGTAGTTAACGTATAATCATCAAAAGCAATTCCAATAGACGCTTCTTCTAATATGGCTTTAAAATCTACTAAAGCAATGTTTGGATTTGCAGAAGCAATACCAGCAATTGTTGTATTATATGCATCTGTTGCTGTTTTAATAGCAGCTTGTTCTTCTGGTGTAATTACCCATTGATCTGCTAATGGAATAGCAACTCCATTAACTGTTAAAGGATTTCCTGCAACTGCTTCTGTACCTATAAAAGACGCTCCTGCAAGTACAAATAAATCATCTGCAGTACCTTGTCTGTAATTTGGTAAACCTAAGCTCGATAAGTCTGTCAAATATTCATCTTCTATAACAACTGAATTTGTTTCAGATGCTGTAAAATTTATAGTTCTTTTAGCTACTTCATCAGCAGAAATTAAGCCATAAGAAAAAGCTAATTGTAAACCTCCATTATAAGCTGCATAAGCTCCATTTACTGTTGCTGCTGTTGTAGCATCTAAAGGAATAACATCGTGAGTTACAGTTGTAAAATTAGCTAAATTTGTTATGTATGGCACATTGGCTACAACACCTTTTGCTCCATTTGCTGTTAAAGTGGTAATCATTGTATTGAAAATATTAGCAAAAACTACTGGATCTGTAATATCTGAAGTACCATAAGTAGAAGGGTCGTAATTACCTGTTTGATCTACACCAGAACCACCAGAAAGCGCATAACCTAAAACATCATTTCCTCCTATTTCTGATAATGTGAAAAACGTTGGAGCTTGAGCCATAGCATCACCTAAAACTGTTGCAGAAGCACTAGAAGCAATTCTTGCAAAATAAGGATTTGCTAACTGTAATGGCACTCCTTGTAAACTACCATAACCAGAAGCTACAAAATGAAAACTTTTAGCACCTGGTATTCCATAATTATGAACACTACTTGTTATTACATTTGTAGTTTCTGTAGTAGGTGTTGCTGGTAAAGTTGCTGGTCCTGATCCATCAAAATAAAATCGAGGTCCTTGAATTTGTGTTCCACCATATAATAACCCTCCAATATTATCATTCATTAATGGTTGATTAAAAGTAGAACCAAACTTACTCGCTAAAATATTTGGAAACGAATTTTCTTGAGCAGCTATAAAAAGCGCATTATCTGTAAAACCTGCTGTAAATGATGCTCCTATAGAAACATAAGAAGAAAAATCTAATCCGTTTGTATTTAATGCAACTTCTGCTGCAATTTCTTCTGGTATGGCATCTAAATCATTATTAACATCACAAGAAGCAATGCTTAATGATAAAACAAACAAACCTATATATTTAAAATTTTTCATAAAGTATCTTAATTATTTTTTAGTTATTAAATGTCCAAGAAATATAGTACTGAGAACCAATAGCTCCAACACCTGGTGCACTAAAGTATTCTTGACCTGTTAAATTAGCACCTCCTAATTTTACTACTGATTTCCATTTTGGAATAGTATAATTTACTTGAGCATCTAAAACTGTTCTATCTTCTATTACTGTATCGTGAAAACTAGATTCCCATAAATACTCATCTTGCCATCTTAAGTTAACATTAAAGCCAAAGTTCTCAAATAAATCAGTTTTACCAAATTGAACTTTTACTTTATGTTCTGGAGTATTAAAACCTGCTTCAAAATCTGGGTCTGTAGATTGATCGAAATCAAATTTAGCGTAAGTATAATTTAAACCTAAACTAAATCCGTTTAAAACTTTTGTATTTAAACCAATAGAAGCACCATAAGAACTAATATCTGCAGCAGAATTAGTATATGCAGAAAATACAGCTCTATCTCCATTTTGTAATGCTAATAAAGAAAGAGTATTATCACCAACTTGACCATATAAAGGAACAATAACATTTTTAGATGAAATAAAATCTTCATAACTGTTATAGTAAGCACTTAAATCTACTGTTATATTAGATTCTCCTGTATTTACTAAACCTCTATACCCTACTTCATAGGCAGTTACTTTTTCTGGTTTTACTAAACCTGTTTGTGCAACTTCAGGAGCGCCTGCTAAAACAGAGGCTAAAGAAAATGCATTTTCGTAAGCTGCTCTACCCACAATTGTAGCTGTTGTAGAGCCTGTTGTAGCTTGTCCTACACCACTTAAAGTAATAGCTGGGGTAGAATAACGATCTAAATTGTCTGGTGCAGAACCTACTAAATAAGCACTACCTGCATTTAAACCAATGTATTGATCTTGTGTTGTTGGGTTTCTAAAACCTGTTTGAAAAGAAGCTCTAAAATTTTGATTTTTATTTTCGCCTGCTGCAAAAGCTAAAGAAATTCTTGGAGAAAAATTACCATCAAAATTTTGTGCTTTATCATAACGTAATGAAGCTGTTAATTTTAAACGATCTTCTTCTAAAAATTTCTTTTGCATTTGAGAATATACACCATATTCATCATAATCAATTGGCCCATCGTAATCTGTAAAAATACTTCCCATTGAATTTAAAGAATATCTTCTATAAGAACCACCAACTTGTACCTCTGCCCAATCTACAACATCTTGAAAGTTATAATTTGCATCTGCATGATATAATTTTGTTTGATCTTGAAACTTAGATCCTGTAACTAAGTCTGGGTCTGAAGTAACTTTATCAAAAGCAGCTTTAAATTCTGGAGTTCCAGGCTCATACCTACCTGTTTCTGCTGTTTGTCTTGCCACAGCATGTGCTTCATCCGAAGTTAAACCTCCTAAAGTACCTAAAGCATAAGCACCTACATATTCACCAAACCAAGTATTATCATCTTTCCACTCTCTGTTGATGTTAATTGCTGCAAAACGAGTATCAAAAGAATCTCCAGCATCTTCACTTGTTAAATACCCTCTAACAAAAAAGTTTTTACCCCTAAATTCTAATTTGTGTTGTTCCATTAAAAAGTTGGTAATATTATATCTATTTAAACCTTGATAAATAGTGTTACCTATACCAACTTTCGAGTTCCAAATAATCTCTAAACGATCGTTACCAAAAGGTCTATAATTAAGAGAGGCACCAACCTTAATGCTCTCTGCATTATAGGTCATTAAATCTTTTTCATCATAACCAGTTCTACTAATATTTTCACTTGGTACTAATGCTGCTGCACCACTTGGTAAAACTCCTAAAGTTTCTAAGGCTTGAGCAACACCATTTATGTTTGTAGAAACCTCATCTCCATAAACATTTAAACCATCGTAATTTCTATCAGAATTTCTATCTCCAGCAATGTACTTACCATTAGATGTATTTCTATAATCTGTAGCATACCATTCTGTACCATCTAAAGCAGAAAACGTAACTTTAGCCGCAAATTTTTCTGAAAAAGCATGTGCCATTCTTAAATTAAAATCTGTGTAAGAATTGTCTCCTGCTGCTTCTTGACTTGTTAATCCAGTTTTTAAAGAAATACTAATTCCTTGATCATCGAAAGGACTTTTACTAGTCATAAACATAATACCATTAAAGGCATTTGCTCCATAAAGTGCAGAAGATGCTCCAGGAAGTAATTCTACAGTTTTTACGTCTAACTCAGACATACCCAATAAATTACCTAATGCAAAATTTAAAGCTGGTGATGAATTGTCCATACCATCTACCAACTGCATAAAACGTGTGTTTGCAAATGTTGCAAAACCACGAGTATTTACAGACTTAAAAGTTAAACTGTTAGTATTAACATCTACCCCTTTTAAGTTTTCTAAACCATCATAAAAAGAAGGTGCAGAAGTATTTTTAATAGCTCTACTATCCATTCTTTCTACAGTAACTGGAGACTCCATAATACGTTCTGGTGTTCTTGATGCAGAAACAACAATTTCATCTAAAGAAGTTTCGTTTTCTGTTAAACTAACTTCTACTTTTTGATTGTTTTTTGTAATCTCTACATTTACTTTTTGAAAACCTAACATAGAAATTTCTATTGTAAAAGGAGGAGTATCTGTAACTTTAAGCGAAAAATTACCATCAAAATCTGTAGTTGTACCTACTGCTTTTCTAGAAATTTTAATGTTTGCTCCAGGAAGTGTTTCTCCTGTTTTTGCGTCTTTAACTGTCCCAGTAACAGTGGTTTGACCCACCATTGCTAAACTACCAAAAGCTATAAACGCAATAAGTAAAATCTTTTTTATCATAATTTGAATTAATTTGTTAACTAATATGCAAAATACGATTTTTTTTGAATTTCTGAATAAATCGTTAAATATTTTATCATTTTAACAAATTCGCTCTACATTAATTATCATATAAGCACATTAAAACAAATTTTTTATTTGCTTTTTTCACTTTGCAATATTGTACATTTGTAGTATAAATTTTTGTTTTTGAAAATAGTACAAGACATATTAAATTTTACCTCTACAACACAAACTTTTGTTACAATTGGTACCTTTGATGGTGTACATTATGGTCATCAAAAAATAATTGAAAAACTAGTTTTAGAGGCTAAAAAAGCGAATAAAAAATCAGTACTACTTACCTTTTTTCCTCACCCAAGAATGGTGTTACAAAAAGATGCATCTATTGAGTTGATTAACACCATAGAAGAGCGTGCTTTTTTGTTAGAAAAAACAGGTTTAGATTATTTGATAATTCATCCTTTTAGCAGAGAATTTTCTAGAACTTCTGCTTTAGAATTTGTAAGAGATATTTTAGTAAATCAATTAAATATTTCTAAATTAATTATTGGTTACGATCATCATTTTGGAAAAAATAGAGAAGGTAATATTACTCAGCTAACAGAATATAGTCATTTATATGATTTTAAAGTCGAAGAAATTCCTGCACAAGATATAGATGATGTTTCTGTAAGTTCTACAAAGATTAGACGCGCTTTACACGAAGGTAACCTAAAAACTGCCAATAATTATTTAGGATATTACTTTATGCTAAATGGAAACGTAGTTAATGGCAAACAATTAGGTGGAAAAATTGGCTACCCAACAGCAAATATAGATGTTAAAGAAACCTACAAATTAATACCTAAAACAGGTGTTTATGTGGTTAAATCTTTAATTGATGAAAAAACTGTTTTTGGAATGATGAATATTGGTAATAGACCTACTGTGGATGGAAATCATCAAACGATTGAGGTTCATTTTCTTGATTTTAATGAAGATTTGTACGATAAAAACTTAACTATAGAATTGATTTACTTTTTACGTGATGAAGAAAAATTTGAATCTTTAGATTTGTTAATTCAGCAACTTAAAAAAGATGAAGAAACTACACGAAATTATATTAAAAAAAATAAGCCCCTTTAATTCTCCAAAGGGGAAAAATCTATCGTGTTAAAATTTCTCTTTTTTAGAAATTAAGATCAATTATTATTCGTGTATTCATGGCAATTATATTATATATTTGCTGTTTTAAATTTCTACAGAAAATGTTACAAGTACACTTTATTAGAGAAAACAAAGCAACTGTTTTAGAAGGTTTAGCAAAACGTAATTTTGCTGATGCTGAAACAATTATTGAACAAGTTTTAACTGCGGATGAAAACAGAAGAGCAACTCAGGTTGAACTAGATAACACTTTAGCAGAATCTAATAAAATATCCAAAGAAATTGGAAATCTGTACAAAAGTGGAAAAGCACAAGAAGCCAATGTTTTAAAAGCTAAAACTGGTGAATTAAAAGAAAGTTCTAAAGAATTGTCTGAAAAACTAACAGTTTATGCTGATGAGTTACAAGCGCTTTTATATCAAATACCAAATATTCCACACGCTTCTGTAAAAGAGGGTACTTCTGAAGAGGATAATGAAAACATTTTTAGTGAAGGTATTATTCCTGATTTAGGTGATAATGCACTTCCTCATTGGGAATTAGCAAAAAAATACGATATTATTGATTTTGAATTGGGTACCAAAATTTCTGGTGCTGGTTTTCCTGTTTATAAAGGTAAAGGAGCAAGATTACAACGTGCTTTAATCAATTATTTTTTAGATAAAAATACAGCTGCTGGCTATACAGAAGTGCAAGTACCACATTTGGTAAATACGGCTTCTGCAACTGCAACTGGGCAATTGCCAGATAAAGATGGCCAAATGTATCATTCTACCATAGATGATTTGTATTTAATACCAACAGCAGAAGTGCCAATTACTAATATTTTTCGTGGAGATTTAGTGCAAGAATCAAATTTTCCAATCACTTTAACTGGTTACACACCCTGTTTTAGACGTGAAGCTGGTAGTTATGGTGCTCATGTTCGTGGTTTAAACAGATTGCATCAATTTGATAAAGTAGAAATTGTAAGAGTAGAACACCCAGAAAATTCTTACAAAGCTTTAGATGGAATGGTTGAGCACATTAAAGATATTTTAAGAGAACTTAAATTACCTTATAGAATTTTACGTTTGTGTGGTGGAGATACAGGTTTTACATCAGCATTAACATTCGATTTTGAATTGTTTTCTACTGCACAAGACAGATGGTTAGAAATCAGTTCTGCCTCTAATTTCGAAACTTTTCAGGCAAATAGATTAAAACTACGTTTTAAAAATAAAGAAGGTAAAAGCGAATTAGCGCACACGTTAAATGGTAGCTCTTTAGCTTTACCACGTGTTTTGGCTGGAATTTTAGAGAATTATCAAACAGAAGATGGAATTCAAGTTCCGGAAGTCTTGATTCCTTATACTGGTTTTGATAAAATTCAATAGATTTAAGTTGGCAATATTCAGTAAAAACTGATTGTAAACTGAAAACTGATAAATTATTTATTAGTTTAAAGCTACTGCTAGCATTAATCTTTTGTATTTATTCATTTCTAAAAGCGCATTGAAATAAGCACTTATTTGTCCGTTTTTCATAAACTCAATTGAGTCTTGTTTTGCGTTCTCGTATTTGTTGGTTAGCTCGTTCATAATATTAGTTTTTTAATTGGTTGTATACCCTAAAGACAACTTTCGTGCCAAAACGTTACAAGAATTGTCAGAAATATGATGGGTTTAATATAAAATTAACATTTATGTTAATTATCTTTGAATTGTATGAAGCACCTTTTGTTCACCATTTTCCTAGTAATTAGCTGTTTTTCTTTTGGTCAGAAAAAAGAAGATCAGAATAATTTTTTCTTGGCAGAAACTTATTTTAGACAAGGAGAATATGAAAAAGCGACACAGATTTATCAAAAATTATACGAGAAAAGTTCTTTTAATACCACATATTTAAATCGATTAATTACCTGTTATCAAGAAACAGATAAATTTGAAACTGCTGAAAACCTACTAAAAAACAAACTAAAAGAAAACCCAACTCAGAGTTTTTTATATGTTTTTTTAGGATATAATTTTGAAAAACAACACCTTAAAGAAATTGCAAAAACCAACTACGAAAAAGCAATAGCTTCATTAAATTCTAATGGTGCTTATGAAGGCATTATAGGTCGTCTTTTTAAAGATTACAATCTTTTAGACTATGCTATTTTAGCATATGAAAAAGCCATGGAAAGTAATGAAAATTCAAATTACAATTTTCAAATAGCACAGATTTATGGAGAAAAAGGTGATTTTAAGTTAATGTTTGAGTCGTACATAAATTTAGTTGATAAAAACGAAAATTATTTAAACCTAATTCAGAGATATGCCAGCAAATACATAACTGATGATGCAGAAAATGAAACCAATATTTTATTCAGAAAAACCTTATTAAGAAAAGCTGCAAGCAAGCCAAAAGACGAATGGAACATGCTGTTAAGTTGGTTATTTGCCCAACAAAAAGATTATGGAAAAGCCTTAATTCAAGAAAAAGCATTGTACCAAAGAAGTGCATCAGATTTATCTGAAATTTTTAGTCTAGGTAAACTAGCTTTTGATAATAAAGATTACGAAGCTTCTGAAAATTGTTTTAATTTCATTGATAAAAATTCGTTCTTAAAAGAAGAAAAAATTGAAGCTAATTTATACTTAGCAAAAATTGCTGTTGCAACAAAAAACCCAAACACTGAAAAATTATTTCAAGCGTTATTTAAACAGTTTGGTAAAAATCAGCAAACTATAGATTTACAAGTAAATTATGCAGATTTTTTAACCTTTCACAAAAATCAACCAGAAAAAGCAACCACAATTTTAAAAGAAGCGTTAACCTTTTCTAAATCTAAATTTGATAAAGGAAGCATCAAACTAAAATTAGGTGATGTCTTGGTTTTTAGAGGACAATTTAACAAGGCCTTAATTTACTTTTCTCAAATTCAAACACAATTAAAAGGATCTGAATTAGCACAACAAGCACGTTTTAAAGTAGCACAAACCAGCTATTTTAAAGGCGATTTCGATTGGGCAAAAGCACAATTAAAAGTCTTAAAAAGCTCTACAACACAATTAATTGCTAATGATGCTGTAGATTTATTTTTAAAAATTACAGATAACGAACCTGTAGATTCTATTCCTTCTGGTTTAAAACAATTGGCAAAAGCAGAATTGCTGTCTTATCAAAATAAAAATGCAGAAGCATTAAAAGAGATAGACAACTTATTTTCATCCAAAGAAATATTAATTAATGGTTTAATCCCTGGAGAGGTAATTTATGATGATGTACTTTTGTTACAAGCAAAATTATTGATTAAACAAGAAAAATATTTAGAAGCAATTGCGAGCTTAGAAAAAATTATTGCTGCAGATAATCAAGGTTTTTTAACAGACGATGTTTATTTTTTAATGGCAGAAACGTACAACGAAAAGCTAAATGATACTGAAAAAGCACAAGAATATTATCAGAAAATAATTTTCGATCATCCTTCTAGTATTTATTTAGTTGATGCTCGAAAAAAATATCGTAAATTAAGAGGAGACACAATTTAGTTTGTGCTTTTTAGCTTGATTTTTTAAAACAACAACTAAACCACCAACAAAAACCATTACTAAAAACGAACTATGTACATATACAACGTAACTATAAATATAGATGATGCTGTTCATGATGAATGGTTAACTTGGATGGAAAATCATATTTTAGATGTTTTAAATACAGGTAAATTTCAATCGGCTAAATTTACCCAAGTTTTGGTTGATGAAGAAATGGGTGGCAAAACCTATTCTGTGCAATATACAGCAGAAACCAGAGAAGATTTAGAAGATTATTACAATGAAGATGCAGACGATTTACGCATAGAAATTGCAAAAAAATTTGGCAATAAAATGTTAGCTTTTAGAACTGAATTAAAGTTGATAAAAGAATTTTATCCTACAAACGTTAGTAATTAACCTTTAAAATAGATGATTAAGTTTTTTAGAAAAATTCGTCAAAAACTCTTAAAAGAAAATAAATTTAAAAGTTATTTCTTTTATGCTTTAGGAGAAATTATTTTGGTTGTAATCGGAATTTTAATTGCGTTACAAATCAATAATATAAATGAAAACAATAAAAAAGACGAAATTAGAGAAACTTACTATAATCAAATTCTTCAAGATTTAAGTAAAGATGATCAATATTTAAAAACAGAAATTAAAAATTTAAACGTTAATATTGATCTTTATAAAACATATAGAGCAAATTTTGCTAAACAAAAAAATTTAAAAGCACTTGTGCTTAGCCAACTTAAACTAAATTACTATTACCCTTATTTAAAATTTAATACCAACACTATTGAAACCTTACAATCTACAGGAGATATTAAATTAATGCCAGAAAAAATTAGAAATAAATTAATAGATCTAAAAAACGAACAAAATGTTTTTATAAGCATAACCTCTGGTAATTATGATAATTTTGCAAAAGGACTTATAGAAGCTACAAAACTAGGTTTTACACCCAATGTTATTTTAACTCAAAAAGAAATTGGGCAAAAAAGTATTTTTAAAAATTTAAATGTAGAAGCTAATTTAGATGAAATTGCTTTAATTGTAAATGCTGCTTATAATTTAAAAAACATAACAGAAATTGATCAAGTAAGAGGGTTTGAAACAATGTTAAATGAAATTAATGTGTTATTTAACTTAATAAATAATAAACTTAAAAACCCTTATCCTTCTATTGATAGAGTAATTGACCAAAAGATAAAACTAGAAAAGCTATTAAAAGATGGTAAATCTATAGATGAAGTTATAGTAATTGTAAAAAAACAAGACAAAAATAATTCTATTTACACAATTTCAGAAAACTATATTAATTCTTTGGGTTATGCATATCTTAATGCAAATCAAAAAGAAAAAGCTGTAAAGATATTTAAACTTAACATAGAATTATATCCAAAAGCTTGGAATACGTATGATAGTTATGGAGAAAGTTTATTAAAGATTGGCGATACTTTAAATGCTATAAAAGCTTATAAAAAATCATTAGAGTTGAATCCAAAAAATGAGGTAGCTCAAAAAATAATTTTAAAACTAAAGTCATAAAAATGAGTGTTAAAGCAAAAAAACATTTAGGTCAGCATTTTTTAACAGATGAAACCATTGCAAAAGATATTGCAGATGCTTTAACTGAAAAAGGATATGATAACGTCTTAGAAATTGGTCCAGGAATGGGTGTTTTAACCAAATATCTTTTACAGAAAAAAGTGAAAACTACTGTTTTAGAATTAGATAGAGAATCTGTTGCTTATTTAAAAGATGTTTTTCCTGTAGAACACCTCAACTTAAATACATCCAAAGAAAAATTTGCGATTATAGAAGGCGATTTTTTAAAACAAAATATCGAAGATATTTTTAATAAAAAACAAGTAGCTATTATTGGTAATTTTCCATATAATATTTCTACTCAAATTGTTTTTAAAGCCATAGAATACAGAGATTATGTACCAGAATTTGCAGGTATGTTTCAAAAAGAAGTAGCTAAAAGAATTGCAGAAAAAGAAGGTTCTAAAGTCTACGGAATTCTATCTGTTTTAACACAAGCTTTTTTTGATGTAGAATATCTTTTTACAGTACCACCAACTGTATTTAATCCACCTCCAAAAGTAGATTCTGGTGTAATTCGTCTTATCAGAAAAAAAGATTATTCTTTACCTGTAGATGAAAAATTATTTTTTAGAGTGGTTAAAACTGCTTTTAATCAAAGAAGAAAAATGTTACGTACCAGTTTAAAGTCCTTTAAACTTTCGGATACGTTAAAAGAAGACCCTATCTTTGCGCGAAGACCAGAACAATTATCGGTTTTGGAGTTTATTTCACTCACGCAAAAACTCGCAGAAAATGGTATTTGAAATCACTGACGAATTTCTAGAAAACCTTTCCACACTTATTAAAACCAACAACGATGCTGCAATTACCAAATTGTTTAAGGAGGTGCATTATGCAGATGTTGCAGAAGTTTTAGACGAAGTAAATTTCGAAGAAGCTATTTATATTATCAAGCTATTAGATAGCGAAAAAACATCTGAAATTCTTACGGAATTAGAGGATGATATTCGTGAGAAAATTCTTGAAAATTTATCTGCACAAGAAATTGCAGATGAAGTTGGTGAAATGGATTCTGATGATGCAGCAGATATTATTGGAGAACTTTCAGAAGAGCGCCAAGAACGTGTAATAAAAGCCATAGATGATGATGAATTAGCAGCAGATATAAAGGAATTACTTTCTTATGGAGAAGATACTGCTGGTGCATTAATGGCAAAAGAATTGGTAAAGGTTTATGAAACTTGGACAGTTGCTGGTTGTATGCGAAGAATTCGTGGTCAGGCCAAAGACGTTACTAGAGTTCATTCTATTTACGTTGTTGATAAAGAAGATAAATTGGTAGGTAGATTGTCTTTAAAAGACTTAATTATTGCCAAATCAGACCAACATATTGCAGATATTTTAAAAACTAAAGTAGATGCTGTAAACGTACACGAAGATGATGAAGAAGTAGCCAAAATTATGGCAAAATACGATTTAGAAGCCATACCAGTTGTAGATGACAACAACGTTTTATTAGGTAGAATTACCATTGATGATATTGTTGATGTTTTAAAAGAAGAAGCAGACAAAGATTATCAATTAGCAGCAGGTTTAACGCAAGATGTAGATTCTGATGATAGTATTCTAGACCTTACAAAAGCACGTTTACCTTGGTTGTTTCTAGGTTTAATTGGTGGTATTGGAGCCTTTATAATTATGGAAGGTTTTCAAGGTGTTTTCGAAAAATACGCATCATTATTCTTTTTTACACCTTTAATTGCAGCAATGGCTGGTAATGTTGGTGTACAATCATCAGCAATTATTGTACAAGGTTTAGCCAACGACGATGTAAAAGGAAGCATTAACAGTAGGTTAATAAAAGAAATGTTATTAGCTGCTTTAAACGGAATTATTCTAGCCATTTTTCTTTTTCTATTTGTTTGGGTTTACGAAGGTAAAATAAACACAGCCTTAGCCATTTCTAGCTCTTTAGTTATTGTAATTATTGTAGCTGGTTTAATTGGTACTTTTGTGCCTTTATTCTTAGATAAAAGAGGCATAGATCCTGCAATTGCAACTGGGCCATTTATTACAACATCTAACGATATTTTCGGAATTTTAATTTACTTTATGATTGCAAAAATGATTTTAGGAATTTAGTTTTTTAGAAGCTATTTCCAGCTTTCATTACTCGCTTTTTTGTAAAAACAAAAAGAGCTCAAACATGCCATTCAAACTGGGCTAAACTTGTTTGCTAACTTTTGGTTTTTAGATAAAATTTCAAGCTTATAAACTTCTAATCTTCGTAAACAAATCCCAAATTACAACACCAGTAGTTACAGAAATATTTAAAGAATGTTTGGTGCCCAATTGCGGAATTTCAATACAAAAATCGCTGGCATTTACCACTTCTTGTTGTACTCCTTTTACTTCATTACCCATTACAATTGCATATTTCTGATTCTTTTCAGGCAAAAAAGCATCTAATTTTGTAGAGTTTTCAGCTTGTTCAATGGCCAAAACTTTAACTTTTGAATCTTGTAAATTTTGAACTACTGAAAGTGTACTTTCAGCATATTCCCAATCTACAGATTCTGTAGCACCCAAAGCCGTTTTATGAATGTCTTTGTTTGGCGGAGTTGCACAAATACCACATAAATAGATTTTTTCAATCAAAAAAGCATCACTAGTTCTAAACACAGAACCAATATTATTTAAACTTCTAATGTTATCTAAAACCACAATAATTGGTGTTTTTTCAACGGCTTTAAATTCATCAACCGAAATTCTACCTAACTCGTTATTTTTTAATTTCCTCATATCTTGTGAATAAGTTCACTGCAAACTGCTACTGTAAACTGCCTACTAATTTTTACCTTCGCAAAACTAATTGAAAATTTCCAAAAACTTGGCAAAACAGAAAGCGAAAAAGGTAACTCCTTTAATGAAACAGTACAATACAATCAAGACAAAATATCCTGATGCTATGTTGCTTTTTCGTGTTGGAGATTTCTACGAAACTTTTGGTGATGATGCTAAAAAAGCAGCACAAGTATTAGGAATTACTTTAACAAAACGTGGTGCAGGTTCAGATTCTGAAACGGCTTTGGCTGGTTTTCCTCATCATTCTTTAAATACCTATTTACCAAAATTGGTAAAAGCAGGAATGCGTGTTGCCATTTGCGATCAATTAGAAGACCCAAAAATGACCAAAACCATTGTAAAACGTGGAGTTACAGAATTGGTTACTCCTGGAGTTTCTTTAAATGACGAAGTTTTACAAAGCAAAAGCAATAACTTTTTAGCGGCTGTTCATTTTGATAAAAAACAACTCGGAATTTCATTTCTTGATGTTTCTACTGGCGAATATTTAGTTGCTCAAGGAACATCAGAATATATTGATAAATTACTGCAAAATTTCAGCCCAAGTGAGGTTTTAGTTCAGAAACAAAACAAACAAAAATTCTTAGAACTTTTTGAAAATAGGTATTACACTTTTTATTTAGACGATTGGGTTTTTCAAAAAGAATATGCTAACGAAACTTTACAAAATCATTTTGAGGTAAAAACGCTTAAAGGATTTGGTGTTCAAGATTTAAAAAACGGAATTATTGCTGCTGGTGCAGTATTGTATTATTTATCAGAAACACAACATAATCAGTTAAAACACATTCAAAATATCAGCAGAATTGCTGAAGATAATTATGTTTGGATGGATCGTTTTACAGTACGAAATTTAGAATTGTACAATCCAAATTCTGTAAATGCAGTTACGCTTTTAGATGTAATTGATAAAACCATTTCACCTATGGGCGGAAGACTTTTAAAACGTTGGTTAGCTTTACCTTTAAAAAATATTGATGAAATTAAAAATCGTCATGAATTGGTAAAGTTTTTTATAGATTCTGATGAATTTTCGCAAACTGTAACTTATCAACTAAAACAAATTTCAGACTTAGAAAGACTCATTTCTAAAGTTGCAACAGGCAAAGCTTCACCAAGAGAAATTGTGCTTTTAAAAGATTCGCTAAAAGCAATTTTACCTATAAAATCAGCATCAGAAAAAAGTAAAAATAAAGCTGTTCAACAGCTAGGAAAACAACTTCACACTTGTGAAGATTTAATCACAAAAATTTCTGAAACTTTATTTGATGATGCTCCTGTAAACATCAATAAAGGAAACGCAATTGCCAATAATGTACATCAAGAATTAGATGATTTACGCGCAATTTCATCATCAGGAAAACAGTTTTTAGATGATATGTTAGCGCGTGAAACTGAAGCAACAGGAATTACAAGTTTAAAAATTGCGTTCAATAATGTTTTTGGCTATTACATTGAAGTTAGAAACACACATAAAGATAAAGTTCCTGAACAATGGATCAGAAAACAGACCTTAGTTTCTGCTGAAAGATACATTACTGAAGAGCTTAAAGAATATGAAACCAAAATTTTAGGTGCTGAAGAAAAAATTGCCAAATTAGAACATGAAATTTTCTCGAAACTGTTGCAATACATCATTCAATTTGTAGATGTTGTGCAAGAAAATGCGCAAATCATTGCAAAAATAGATTGTTTGTTATCTTTTTCTGTATTGGCTGTAGATAATAATTACGTTCGTCCAATTATGGATGAAAGTACTGATTTAGACATTAAAAACGGTAGGCATCCTGTAATTGAAAAACAACTTCCTATTGATCAAACCTATATTGCTAATGATGTTGTTTTAAACAGAAATCAGCAACAAATTATTATGATTACTGGGCCAAATATGTCTGGTAAATCAGCTATTTTAAGACAAACTGCTTTGATTGTTTTATTGGCGCAAATGGGAAGTTATGTGCCTGCGCAAAATGCAAAAATCGGCATTGTAGATAAAATTTTTACAAGAGTTGGTGCTAGTGATAATATTTCTATGGGTGAATCTACGTTTATGGTAGAAATGAATGAAACTGCATCTATCTTAAATAACGTTTCTGAGCGCAGTTTAATTTTGTTAGATGAAATTGGTAGAGGAACCTCTACTTATGATGGTATTTCTATTGCCTGGGCAATTTCTGAGTTCTTGCACGAACATCCATCAAAAGCAAAAACATTATTTGCTACACATTATCACGAATTAAATGAAATGACCACAACTTTTGAGCGCATTAAAAACTTTAATGTGTCTGTAAAAGAATTAGAAGACACTATTATTTTCTTACGTAAATTGGTTTCTGGAGGTTCTAATCATAGTTTTGGAATTCATGTAGCTAAACTAGCAGGAATGCCAAATATGGTGATTCACAGAGCCAATAAAATACTAGCACAATTAGAAAAAAATAATAAAAATGATGAAGTAAAGGATGTTTTAAAACAAACGCAACACGAAGAAATGCAACTCAGCTTTTTTCAGTTAGATGATCCTTTATTAGAAAATTTAAGAGACGAAATTTTATCTACAAACATTGATACTTTAACACCAATTGAAGCTCTAATGAAGTTAAATGAGATTAAGAGAATGTTGGTAAAAAAATAATGGTAAATAATTTAGAACAAGGCTTTTTTGGAATAGGAATTCAAAATGGAAAAACGCCTGAAAACTTAGGTGTTCTTTGGAGATCTGCCCAAAATATGGGTGCAAGTTATATTTTTACTATTGGTAATAGATATGCAAAACAAGCTTGTGATACTCATAAAGCAACTGGTGCAATGCCTTATTTTCACTATAAAAACTTCGATGATTTCTTTAATAATTTACCAAAAGGTGCAATGTTAGTTGGTGTAGAATTAGATGAAAAATCAGTTCAATTAGAGTCGTTTAAACACCCTAAACGTTGTGTATATTTACTAGGAGCAGAAGATCATGGATTATCGAAATTAGCTATTGAAAAATCGCATCATTTAGTAAAATTTAAATCTGAATTAAGCTTAAATGTTGCTGTAGCTGGTAGCATTGTAATGTATGATAGACAAACTAAAATAAATCTTAACTTATAATAAGTCTTTCCTCTTTTTTGCTATTTATAATATTGTCAATTTCATTTATAGAATATTAAAGTTTATAAAAAAATAAAACCTAAAAGCATATAGCCTTTAGGTTTTAGATTCTAGGGGTGTTTTAGGGGTAATCAAATATTTTCTAAATAGACCTCTTTAATCTTAATAATTCGTTAGTAGCATTGATGTAGCTATTATAAATTGCTTCATTTTTTATTAGCTCATCAAAAGCATATTGTTGGTCTCCAGAGTTACTAATAACTTTATCACCATTTTCTAAAATTGTGTTTTTAAAGTTATCACCAGAAACAAGACCTTCTATAGCAATTGCATCTTTGTATTTTTTAATCTGAATGTTTTCTTGAGTAAGTAAACTAGTTCTACCTGTAGATTTCTCTGTAATATAAACTTTGGCGTTTATATTACTACCACCTCTAATTTTTTTAATTAGTTGTGTTTCTACATTAAACATAAAATCGCAATCAGGTCTGCATTCAGATTGTTGCTTTTCTAAAATTTTAGCTATGTCTAATTCGTTTAAATCTAGTGCTGGTTTTACAGGAGAGTTTTCAATTGTATTAAATGATAATATACCAATTAATACCACAGCTAACGCTGCGACTTTTTTTAGGGGTTTCATTATAAGGGGTTTAAGGGTTACTGTAGCAAAGTTACACTTTTTTATAATATATGCAAATGAGCTAAAGTAAAAAAAACGTTAATAAAAAGTAAAGCTAAAACAAACTTAAATAATTGTTTTTAAACCACTTAAACCATTAATAATAGGTGAAATTAAAAATAAAATTTAAAAATAATTTAAAAAAGGACTGTAAAAATGCGAAATAAAAGCAATTTTTAATATAATTTTTTTTAAAAATCTAAAGTAATAACCATTATCTTTGCAATAGTTATGAACATACATTTCTTATTTATTGGTGCTCCAGAGGTTTTTATTATTCTATTAATAGTAGTAATGGTTTTTGGTGCAGACAAAATTCCTGAAATTGCTAGAGGTTTAGGTAAAGGCATGCGTCAAGTAAAAGATGCTACAAATGATATTAAGCAAGAAATTAATAACAGCTCTAAAGAGTATGGTGTTGATACTGATATTGCCAAAAACATTAACAAAGAAATTAAAGGTGTTAAAGAAAATATCGACGATTTAACTGGGCCTATTAAAAGAAATATGTAGGTTATTTTACTCTACTTACAGTTAAACCATCTCTTATTGGTAATAAAACTGTTTCAATTCTATCATCATTATTTAGTAAAGCATTATACTCTAAAAGTATTTTTGTGTCAGTATCTTTAGGGTTTAAAGTTTCTACAACTTTACCACTCCATAATACATTATCAGATAAAATAATTCCTCCAGGATTCATTTTATCAATAATTAAATGAAAGTAATTGATGTAATTCGATTTATCTGCATCAATAAAAACCAAATCGAAATTCTCTTTTATCTCTGGGATAATTTTTGTGGCATCTCCAACAATCTGTGTTATTTGATTTCTAAAACCCGATTTTTCGAAATACTTATTTTGTAAAGTTTCTAGTTCTTCATTTTTATCAATAGTAATTATTTTACCTTTTGTTGATAAACCTTCTGCCAGACATAAAGCAGAATAACCTGTATATGTACCAATTTCTAAAATGGTTTTTGGTTGAATTAACTTTGATAGCATAGACAATACTCTACCTTGAAAAGCACCACTTAACATTCTAGGATTTAAAACCTTTTGCCAAGTTTCTTTACTTAATTCTTTTAAAATTATAGGTTCTTGTTGTGAATGATTTACAACATAGTTGTCTATTTTTTCTGGTAAAAAATGCATTTAATAAATGGTTTACAGGTAATAAATAAGCTTTCAAAAATATAAAAAAACGGAATCTATATCTCTATAAATTCCGTCAATCTAACAAAAAATCAAAAATACGGTTTTGAGAAAACCGAAAAAAAACTTCTTCTATACTTTAATATTTTTTAATTGCTCTTTTAGTGCTAATTTATCCTCTTCACTCATACAGTGTTTTAAACTTTTGCAGCTTTTAGAATGACTTTTATAAATTTTAGTCAATTTCATATTCTGTTTTGTGTATTTAAAACAGATTCTACAACTTAAAAAGTGAAGGTTTAATTTAACTTTTTCTAAAAATGTAGCTTCACCATATTGATTTTTGTCACAAATGGTAGTTGCTTCATCGCAAGTTAAAATAAATTTTTTAAACATATCTTAATTATTAAACCAGTTATCTTCCATACACTTCCTTAATTGTGTTCTGGCTCTGTGTATGATAACCCATAAATTTGACGCTGAAATATCTAACTCCTTACAAATTTCTTCTGTTTCAAATTCTTGAATGGTTTTCATTCTAAAAACCATTCCATATTTATCAGGTAAATTATCTATACAAACGTCTATTTGGCTTCTTAACTCTTCATTTTCTATTGTTTTTTCAGAAGCATTATCCCAACTTTGTGGTACTCTTTCTTCTAGCCAACTTCCTTCATTTTCTCCATCACTATAAAAATTCATTCTAACTTCAGCTTGTCCTTTTTTAGAATTAATTTTTCTGTAATGATCTATTACTTTTCTTTTTAAAATAGAAACCAACCAGGTTCTTTCTGTAGATTTTCCTTGAAAATTCTTAGCAGATTTAAGCCCTGCAAAAAATGTTTCTTGTACCAAATCTTTTGCTAAATCACTGTTATTAACACGTACAACAGCATAATTAAACAGGTAATCTGCATAATTGTCTATCCATTTATCTGGTGTTAAAGTAACTTCTGTTTGAGGCATTTTAAATTTTAAAAGACCAAATATAATGCTATTTTTTTTCTTTTAAGGCTTTACAATTTTCTCTTCTTCGCATATCTACCAAATATATAATTTCCCAATTGCCATTATTGTTAAATAATTGAAAAGAATTGGCTCCACAATGACTAAATTTTCCATTAAAATAAAACTCATAAGGTGTCCATACAGAAGCCAAATTTTCATCAATTTTAATATCAATAGAAAGTAGTTTTTCTAAATAAATATCTTCTAATTTCTTATTTGCAACAGATATTAACAATTTTTCTTTAGTATCTGTTTTTAACATATGTACACCTTCTTTATTGGTAGATGTTGTTTGTATTTTAATGTTCTTATGCAAAGTACTTTTAAGCAAGGTACTATCACCTTTATGCAAACCTTCAAAAAACGTTTCTATTACTTTTTTAACAGCAGTTTCTTCTGATTTTTGTTGAGCAGAAATGGTTACAGAAAAAATAAGAATTACTAAATAAGTAATAATTTTATGCATTATAAATTTAATTTAAAATTATAAATTTAATTAAAATATTGAATAACAATAGTTAAGAAAACTTTATTAACGAAATATTAACTGGCTAAACATCTGTTTTATTTATTACTTTTACCAAAGTCTAAAATTTAAATAATATGTCATTAGGAAAAAAACAGTACAAAAGAATTACTGTAAAATCATTGGTAGATATGAAAGCAAATGGAGAGAAAATTTCTATGCTAACAGCTTACGATTATACCATGGCAAAAATTTTAGATAAAGCAGGTTTAGATGTACTTTTAGTTGGTGATTCTGCCTCTAATGTTATGGCTGGTCATGAAACTACTTTACCTATTACTTTAGATCAGATGATTTACCATGCAAGTTCTGTAATTAGAGGTATAGAACATTGTTTAGTGGTTGTAGATTTACCTTTTGGTAGTTATCAATCAGATCCAAAAGAAGCTTTACGTTCTGCAATTAGAATTATGAAAGAATCTGGTGCACATTCTATAAAATTAGAAGGTGGTAAAGAAATAAAAGAGTCTATAAAACGTATTTTAAATGCAGGAATCCCAGTAATGGGTCATTTAGGGTTAACGCCACAATCTATCTATAAATTTGGTACTTATACAGTAAGAGCCAAAGAAGAACAAGAAGCAGAAAAATTAATGCAAGATGCCTTAATGTTAGAAAAAATAGGATGTTTTGCAATTGTTTTAGAAAAAGTACCTGCTGCTTTGGCACAAAAAGTTGCAGAAGCTATTTCTATACCAGTTATTGGAATTGGTGCAGGAAATGGTGTTGATGGTCAGGTTTTAGTTACCCATGATATGATTGGAATGACTCACGAATTTAACCCAAGGTTTTTGCGTAGGTATTTAGATTTATTTGCAGATATGACTGGCGCTTTTAAAAGTTATGTTCAAGATGTAAAGTCTGGAGATTTTCCTAGTGATAAAGAGCAGTATTAATGCCCATCCTAACCTTCCCAAAGGGAAGGAAATAAATTTAGAATAACTAATGGATATTTCTGAAAAAATTTATTTCACTCTATATATTTTATTCTCTCTTTTTATTGCATTCTTATATGTAATTTTTCTGAAAAAATATGTTCGTAATTTTATTTTTAAATTAAATAAAGATTTAATTCCGTTATTTGATTTAGTCTTAAAAGTTTTTAGCTTTATGATTTATTATATTTTGCCATTAATGGCTCTATTTTTACTGATTACAAAATGGATTAAATAAATGCTATCAAAATTTAGTTCCACTCTAAAAATCTAAAAGTCCAACTATCTAATAATCTGTATATGAAAATTCTACACTTAGATTCAAATCACGCTTTATTAATAAATCAATTGAATGATTTAGGTTTTACAAATGATGAAGACTATACTTCATCAAAACAAGAAATCGAAGCAAAAATTCATTTGTATGATGGTTTTATCATTAGAAGTCGATTTAAAATTGATAAATCTTTTTTAGACAAAGCCACAAACCTAAAATTTATTGGTAGAGTGGGTGCTGGTTTAGAAAATATAGATTGCGATTATGCAGCATCAAAAAACATTGCTTTAATTGCTGCTCCAGAAGGAAATAGAAATGCTGTTGGCGAGCATTCTTTAGGTATGTTATTATCACTTTTTAATAAATTAAATAAAGCAGATAGCGAAGTTAGAAATGGTAAATGGTTGCGCGAAGAAAACAGAGGAATTGAACTCGATGGAAGAACTGTAGGCTTAATTGGTTATGGAAATATGGGGAAATCTTTCGCAAAAAAATTACGTGGTTTTGATGTTGATGTTATTTGTTACGACATAAAAGCTAATGTTGGTGATGCCAATTGTAAACAAGTTACTTTATCAGAATTACAAGCTAAAGCTGATGTTTTAAGTTTACACACTCCACAAACTGAGCTTACTAAAAACATGATAAATGCAGATTTTATCAAGAATTTTAAAAAGAGTTTTTGGTTGATAAATACTGCACGTGGAACATCTTTAGTTACCAAAGATTTAGTTGATGCTTTAAAATCAAGTAAAATTTTAGGTGCTGGATTAGATGTTTTAGAATATGAAAAATCGTCTTTCGAAAACTTATTTTCTGATGATAAAATGCCAGAAGCTTTTCAATACTTAATCAATTCAGAGAATGTGCTTTTATCTCCTCATGTTGCTGGCTGGACAGTTGAAAGCAAAGAAAGATTGGCACAAACAATTGTTGATAAAATACAAGCAAATTTTTATTAACTTGTTGTCATCAAAATTGATGTTATGCAATACAAAGCAAATTCACCAGAAAATTATATTTCTCAAGTTCCAGAAGAACGAAAAGAAACTTTACACAAATTAAGAAAAACCATAAAAGACAACTTACCTGATGGTTTTGAAGAAGGTATGCAATATAACTTTATCAGTTATTTTGTACCTCATTCTATTTATCCAGATGGTTATCATTGCAACCCAAAAGAACCTTTACCTTTTATGAGTTTTGCATCACAAAAAAACTCTGTTAACTTTTATCATTCAGGCATATATGCTAACCAAGATATTTACGATTGGTTTGTTGCAGAATATCCAAAACATTGTAAACGTAAATTAGATATGGGTAAAAGTTGTGTGCGTTTTAAAAAAATGGAAGAAATTCCTTATGAATTAATTGCAGAATTAGTTCGTAAAATATCTGTAAACGATTGGATAAATACATACGAAACTACTATAAAAAAGTAATAAAAAATGAAAAATAGAGTTACAGGAATTGGTGGTTTATTTTTTAAATCTGAAGATCCAAAAGCAGCAAAAGATTGGTACAAAAAGCACTTAGGTTTTAATACTGATGATTGGGGTTCTACCTTTTGGTGGAAAGACAAGCAAGGCAATGACGCTTCTACCCAATGGAGCCCTTTTGCCCAAAAAACAGATTATTTTGAACCATCAAAAAAAGACTTTATGTTTAACTATAGAGTCGAAAATTTAGTAGAATTGTTATCAGAATTAAAAAAAGAAGGTGTTACTATTGTTGGTGAAATACAAGAATTTGAATACGGTAAATTCGGCTGGATTTTAGATAACGAAGGTAATAAAATAGAACTTTGGGAACCTGTAGATCAGGCTTTTAAATAAATTTAATAAGTAATTAATTAACTATAAATCAGATTATTATGTTGTATAAAAAAGGTAATTTATACCGTAAACCAATTCAACAAAGCGCACAAAACTTTAGCGAAAACACACAAGATAGTACCTCTAAAATTAAAGACGGTGCTAAAAATGTAATTGATGGTGCAAAAGAAAAAATCAGTGAAACTTTTACTGATGAAAACATAGAAAAAGTAAAACAAAAGGCAACTGAATTTACAGATGATGCAAAAGAAGCTTTTGATATTATATCTGAAAAAGGATCAGAATTTGCACATGAAGCTGCAGAACATTTAGCTGATTTTGCAGAAGATGCTCAAGAAGAAATTAAGGAAGCTACTGCAAAAGTAAAAAACTTCTTAAAGAAGATTACTAGTAAATAATTAGATGAAGTTTTTATCCAACTATCCAACAGAAGTTTTAATTCTCTTATTTTTAATAATAACATTTTTTCTATCTTCTGTTGAAAAGTTGTTTGATTGGAAAGGCAATGTTTCTTTTATTAAAGATCATTTTAAAAACTCGCCTTTAAAAAATAGTGTTCCTTTATTATTAGCGATACTTTTAGTTATAGAAATAATTGCATCTATTTTAATGATGATAGGAATTTATCAAATTTATAATTCTGAAACAAAAGAAATTGCTTTACTAGGTTTAGAGCTTTCTGCAATCAGTTTAATTTTTATGCTCATTGGGCAACGTCTTGCAAAAGATTATCCAGGTGCAATGAGCTTAGGTGTCTATTTTATCATTAACCTTTTAGGTGTATATTTATTAAATAACTAAAATCTATTAATTTATAAATTCAGTATAATTTTTAACTATATAAAAAGCCCTTAAAACTTAAGTTTTAAGGGCTTTTATTTTTTTATTAAGGCATTTCTACTGTTTTAAAAATAAATTAAATTTTAAACTATTTAAAACCCGTTTTTACTTCTTTTTAAGTACATATATTAAAGAAGAATACTCATTTGTGCTTTTTGCACTTAAATTCGATTTGAATCCTTTTAAAAATGCGGAAATTGGTTTCATAGTACCAGATTTATATTTTTCACTTAACAAAGAAACATAATAAGCATCAAACTTCATTGGTAAACTTTTTTCTACAATCATATTTTCTTTTGAGAATAATTTAGCAATTGATGTTTGAGAAAAATGCCATAAATGTCTTGGTACATCAAAAGCAGCCCAAAATTGTTGATAATGTTTTGCATCGTAACTTTTATAATTTGGCACAGCAATAATCAATTTACCATTTTTAGTAAGTAAGTTATTTAAAGTTGAAATATACTCTTCTAAATTTTCTACATGTTCTAAAACATGCCAAAGAGTAATTACATCAAATTGATTATTATTGAATTTTGATAAATCTTCTTCTAGAGAAATCCCTTTTTTTAAAGCAATATTTCTTGCTCCAAGATCTGGTTCTGATCCAAAAACATTCCAAGAATTAGTTGCACAAACTTTTAAAAAATCTCCTGTACCTGCACCTACATCTAAAATATTTTTTGAAGAAGTATTAAAAGAATTAATCAATTTTAGTTTTCTTTTTAAGGTGATGTTTTTTACAGATTGATAAACTTTATCAAACAAAGATTTTTTAGAATCTGTATGAGAAATATAATCTTCGCTTTTATAATAATCTCCTAAATTTTCAGGAACAGGAACTGTAACTAACATATCAAACTCCTCATTCTTTTTTACCTGATAAACTTCACCAGAAACTGTGAAATCTTTACAATCTAAAAAAGGTTTTAAATCTTTATAAAAATCAATTTTGTTATTCATTTCTAATCATCTTAAAATTGAAATTCCTGCCTAAGCAGGAATTAAATATTGTGTTATTCTTTTAATAAATTTTAATTTGTTCCACGAGGAACATCTATAAAATTACAGATAAATTACCTACCCATATAAACTAATAAAACTGAAATATCACTTGGTGAAACTCCACTAATTCTACTTGCTTGAGAAATTGAAGTTGGTTGAATTTTACTTAATTTTTCTCGAGCTTCAAAAGATAAAGATTTTACTTTTTGATAATTAAAACTAGAAGGAATCATTACATTTTCTAATCGATTTAACTTATCAGCATTATTCTTTTCTTTAGCTATGTAACCTGAATATTTTAAGTGGATTTCAGCTTGTTCTATTACTTCTTTATCTATAGCATTATCTACTAAAAAAGTACTTAGTTTTTCAACATTCTTAAAATCAGAAAAACATAATTGTGGTCTAGCAGCAATTTTAAAAAGCTTCATAGATTGATTAACTAAAGCCAAATTTTTAGCTTCTAAAATAGGATTTATTTCTTCTTGCTTAACACTTGTCTTTTCTAAAAACTGAATTAATAAATCTGTTTTTCTTTGCTTTTCTAAAACACGATCCATTCTTTCTTTAGAAGCTAAACCAAGTCCAAAAGCTTTAGGTGTTAATCTTAAATCTGCATTATCTTGTCTTAATAAGGTTCTATATTCAGCTCTAGAGGTAAACATTCTATAAGGCTCTTCTGTACCTTTTGTAATTAAATCATCTACTAAAACACCAATATAAGCTTCATTTCTTTTTAAGATAAAAGGCTCTTTTTCTTGCACCTTTAAAGCTGCATTTACACCTGCCATTAATCCTTGAGCAGCTGCTTCTTCATAACCTGTTGTACCATTAATCTGACCTGCAAAGAATAAGTTTTTAATCAATTTAGTTTCTAAAGAATGTTTTAATTGCGTTGGTGGAAAATAGTCATATTCTATTGCATAACCATATCTTAAAAACTTTACATTTTCAAAACCTTCTATAGCTCTTATAGCTTTATCTTGAATATCTTCTGGTAAAGAAGTTGAAAACCCATTTACATACATTTCGCAAGTTGTCCATCCTTCTGGTTCAACAAAAATTTGATGTCTTTCTTTAGTTGCAAAACGATTAATTTTATCTTCTACAGAAGGGCAATATCTTGGCCCTGTAGATTTGATTCTACCATTAAACATTGGTGATCTATCAAAACCTTCTTTTAATAATTCATGTACTTTTAAATTGGTATACGTTAAGTAGCAAGATCGTTGTTTTACCAAATTTTTAGTTACTGGTAAATAAGAAAACTTCTCAGTATATTCATCTCCTGGTTGTTCTAACATTTTAGAATAATCTAAAGATCTACCATCTACTCTTGGTGGTGTTCCTGTTTTCATTCTACCAGATTCAAAACCTTTTGCAACTAAATCTTCTGTTATTCCTGTTGATGCTCCTTCTCCTGCTCTACCACCTCCAAATGTTTTCTCTCCAATATGGATTAATCCATTTAAAAAAGTACCAGCAGTTATTACAACCGTCTTTGCTTTTATTTCTAAACCTAGAGCAGTTTTTACACCTATAATTTTATCATCATCAAACAATAAACCATTTACAGAATCTTGATAAAAATCTACGTTTTCAGTTTGCTCTAACATCGTTCTCCAAGCTTCTGCAAACTGCATTCTATCTGATTGAGCTCTTGGACTCCACATAGCAGGTCCTTTGGATTTATTTAGCATTTTAAACTGAATAGCTGTCTTATCTGTAACTATTGCACTATAACCTCCTAAAGCATCAATTTCTCTTACTATTTGTCCTTTTGCAATTCCACCCATTGCAGGATTACAACTCATTTGTGCAATGTTTTGCAAGTTCATTGTAATTAATAAAGTGTGTGCACCCATATTTGCAGCAGCAGCAGCAGCTTCACTTCCTGCATGCCCTCCACCTACTACAATAACATCGTATGTTGTTGAAAATAAACTCATTTTTTTATAATAGTTCCACGTGAAACTTTTTACTTTTTTTCTAAATTAAATAATGATAAAGCTTTGTTTTCTTCACTTCTCATTTCTTCTTTTTCGTCTTCGGATTTATCTTTGAAACCCATATAATGTAGAACACCATGAATCATTACTCTGTGTAATTCATCATCAAAAGAAACCTTAAAATCTTTTGAATTATCTTCTACTCTCTCTATAGAAATATAAATATCCCCATTAATAAGCTTACCCAAAGAATTATCAAAACTGATAACATCAGTTAAAGTATCGTGTTGTAAAAACTCAACATTTAATTTATGGAGATAAACATCATCACAGAAAATATAATTGATTTCACCAATTTCAAAACCTTTATCAATAACAATATTATTAATCCAATTTTCTAAAATTTTCTCGTCTTTTAAATTGAATTCTGTTTCATAATTAAACGTTATCATTTTATAGTATTTGTTTGAATTACAAATTTTTTATTCTTTTTATCATAAGCAATAAAGCGAAAACTATCTTTTAAGAAACAACTAGATTCATTAGAATAAGTGGAGATTTCATCTAGTTTGTCTATATATTCTTTTTTATCAATTTCTTTGTAAATAGTTTCTGGTAATTCTTCATTTATAAGATCTCCATTTAAATCTATTAATAATTCGAAAAAACGTTTTTCTTTTAAAATTATAGCGTTTTCAAACACATAATCATCTACAACTCTTGGGCCAAAACCTGTAGGTATATTTCTTTGAATATTCTGTTGTATCATTTGCATTTGTTGTTGTTGCATATGCCACATAAACTGTTGATGATGCCACCACCAATTGTAATTATAGTTGTATGAAATATCTACATAATCTACCCTAACTCTAATTTTATCTGATTTAGTTTTATTGGCAGTTATTGTAGCATTATATTTATTTTTACCTGCATTTTTTAAAAATTTTTCTATTCCATGAAATTCTGGATTTCCCTTAATTTTATTAGAAAGTAATTCATCAAAAGCAATTACATTTAAAGATTTACCAGTATTTACATCAGCAATATTAATAAACCCAGCTTTTTTAGAAAGTGCCAATTGAAAGAGTTTATCTTTAGTAAAAAAAGAAGTTGCTTTTTTAAACTTCTCTCCATTTGCATTTTCAAAAGTAAAAAAAACAGGTTTTAATGTTGATTCACTCAAATTGAATTTTAGTAATTCAGTAATATTTGCTTTTTTATTGTTTAAAGGAATTCCACCAACGTTAAAGTTAAAAGGTTCATCTGAATCTCGAGTGAAAAAAAGTGTATTATTTTCAAAATACAAACGAACTTTATTAGTAGAACCATTTGCCACAAACTCATCTGTTTTTATTGAAGTAACAGATTCATTTTTAAAAAATCTTTTTACATCAGAATCTTTATCTAAAGCTAACTCTTTAGAATTTGGTTTATTATTACCAACAAAAGAAGAAACTATAAAAGCATCGTCTGTTTTATAAATTAAAATAGATTGATCTTTTTTTCTAATTGATGTCATAAAATCATTATGAGAAACAGCTTCAAACTCTTTTTTTTCTTTATTTTTAAGATTATAATGTACTGTTTTAACGAAAGACTCCTTTTTTATTTTATAACTTAACAATAAAGATAAAATATTATTTTTTTGATGAAAAGAAACCACTCCATAAGATTTTTCATTTATTAAACTTGGTAATTCAACAGAGGTATTACCATCAAATAGATATGAGAAAACTTTATAGTTTTTTGTTTTTTTGTTTTTTGCAAAAATTAAATGAAAAGAATCTTTGTCTGATAAATCTCCAGAAAAGGTGTTTTCTGTTTTAAATTCTTTTGGTATTGTTATTTCGTTAAAGACATTATTATTTGCATTTACTAAACTTGTAAAAGCACAAAAGAAAAATACAATAATTACTTTTTTCATAACTAATCCTTTTTAGGGTCAGAAAAATACTCTCTGACCTTATTTTTATAATTTTGCTGCAAAGGTAAGGATTGTCTATTTAATATTTCTATTTGATTGTAGAACTGCTGTTTAAATTTAAGCGCTTTTACTTTGTTTCTTTGAGTTTCTTTTTGATTTGTATTTGATTTACGCTTTTTATCTCTTCCTTGTTCTAAAGCAGCTTTATCAAGTTTTAATAATTCGTAATTTAAATTTTGCATTTTTTGGAGTGTTGCTTCATTAAAACCTTTTTCTAGAATATCATTTTCTAATTCTTCCATAGATTTTAATGCTTTTTTTGCATTTCCATTTCCTCCTTCTATTCCGTTTTCACTTTCTTTAATTGCATTCTGCAATTCTTCTCTTAATTGAGATTGTTGTTTAAAGATTTCATACAATTCACCATCTAAATCATCATTAGAACCTTCTCCTTCTCCATTTTTTTGTCCGTTTTTACCTTCACCTGGTTTACTTCCTTTTCCACTACTACCCTTCTTTCCTTTTTCTCCTGGCTTACCATTTTCATCTGGTTTATTACCTTCTTTACCTTTACCCTTTTCATCACCCTTTTTCATTCCATCTTTCATCTTCTTAGATAAGCCTTCCTGCTTTTTAATTAAATCTGGTAAACTAAAACCTTGTCCTTTTCCTGGTTTTCCTTTGCCCATTTTCATTGACATACTGTTCTTCATATTATTTAAAATATTACTCAAATAATCTGCCAAATTATTAGTAGCTGTCATTACATAACGTTGATTAGAAATTCCGTTATTAAATCTATTTTCAGAAAAATTATATAAAGATTGATCTAAATTGTAATGTGCAGAAGAAAGATCATCTTGAATTTTAGTTGAAATTTTAGGAACACGCATTGCTAAAACATACAAACTATCATCTATATGTTCAAAATATCTTTTTATTTCATTTTGCTTTTTTAAGTCTTTACCAAAGTCTGGATGTGTTGTAGATGTTTCTGTAAACTTGTCCATTAATTGTTCTTGTTGAAAAGAAAAAATAACTAAGTTTTCCAAAATTTTACGCAAGTCTTCCATATTTTCTTCCATAGATTCACTTTGCATATCCATCATAGATTTTTGCATTTTTGCGCTCATCTTTTTCATTTTTTGTGATGATTGCTTCTGACTTTGTTTTGCTTGTTTTGAGTTTTGTTGTTCTAAATTTTCTTCAGATTTTTTAAGCTCATTATCAATATCTTCTTTCTCTTCATCAACATCTGGCAACTCCATTGGATCTTTTAAATTTTCATTGTCTTTATTGAGTTCTTCCAATTCTTCTTTAATATCGTCAAATTCTTTTTTGATGTCTTTTTGATCTTGTAAACTACCATTTTCTTCCTTTTCTAAATCTGTTTGCTTTTTAGATAACTCTTCTATTTTATTTGCAATTTGCATAGTTTTTTGTTCAACATAAAAACGTTTCACCATTTCTAAAGTTTTCTCTAAACTACGCTGTTGTTGTTTATTTTGTTGTGCTAATTCTTTGGCCTTTTTTACAAGATCTTCTTTATTAAGTTTATCAGCCATTTTCTGAATTTCGTCCAACAATTTTTGTTGCTTTTCTAACTTTTTAAGTTCCTTAATTCGTTCTTTTAAATCTTCTTTTTTTTCTTGTAAATATTCATTTTTTTCTTCCTTTTCAACTAAGTTTTCTTGAAGTTGATCAGTTTGTCTTTGCATCATTTTTTTATACTGTTCTTGACGCTTAATAAAACTTTCTACTTTCTTTTTATCGTTCCAATTAATACTTTTTTTATTCTGTAATTCTTGTTGAATATTTTCTAATTGTTCTTGTTGCTTTTTTTGTTTTTGAACAGAATTTTCTAAATCGTTAATCGTATTTCTTTGTTCTTGTAAAAGTTGATCTTCTAATTCGTCTTCAGTATGTTGTCTGTAATTAAAAATCTTACTTTTGGTTGATTTATTTCCATTAACATAATCATTATCAGTAACTTGAAAATATAATTCATAATTAATTCCTTTCGATAAATTTAATCCGTCAGGAAATTGATAAAAGAAATTTTGTATATTTTGATTGCTTATTTGAAGGTTAAATAACTCTTTTATATCAGAATTATTTACATCATAATAAACCAATTGTAAATTACGTAAACCATAATCATCAGAAATCTGACCAGCAAATTGAGCAACACCTCTTGTAATACTATCAATATTAGAAGTTACAGAAATCAACGGGAATTCATCCTTAATGACATCCACAGAAAATTGTAAATTCTCGTAATTTTTTAGGTTTTTGTTTGATGATGAAATTTGATAAATTAAAGCATTTCTAACTTGTTTCTTATACTCAAAATTATCCGTAGATATTTTAGAAAAAGAATCACTTATATTTTTATTGATGAAAGCCAAACTATCTGTTTGATTTGTTTGAACCAACCAAGTAATATTTGTGCCTTCAGGAACAATTAAATTTCCTGAATTTTGAATGGTTTCATTTCTCCTTCCTAAATATTTAGGGTATTTTAAGTCTAATGAAATGTTGTGAATTGTTGGTGTGCCTATAACTTCAATCTTATAATCTTGAGATTGAATTCCATTTGCTTCAACATAAAAATTAATGGGCTCTTGAACATCTGTAAAAGTATATGAGAAAGATGAATTACCATTATTTTGCAAATAATATTGTTGATTATTATAAATTATTTTTGCTTCATTTGGACTAACATTTCCTATTGTTTTCGCATTAATTGTAATTGATTTTCCTTGTATAACTTGTAAACTTTGATTAGCAATTGAGAATAAAAATGGTGCTGGAGGATTGTAAGCAGTTCTGTAATTTACTACACGATCTAAACTCTGAGTTAAAGAACCATTTGTAATAGTAAACAAACTTATTACATAAATTAAAATAGGTACAATTGCATATTTTAAATATTTAGAATTCTGTTTAAAATCTATTGCTTTTACAAAAGGAATAGGATTTAGTTCTTCAGATTTTTGATTAATACTCGCTAAAATTAAATCAGATTGTTTTGCATTTTCTTTAAGTTGTAAAACATTTAACAGCTTATCCCCTACTTCTGGAAAATGAGCTCCTATAATTTTTGAAGATTCTTCTAAAGAAATTCCTTTTCTAAAACCAATCAATTTAAAAATAGGAATGGCAATAAATTTTATCAGTAAAAAAACTTCTACAATTATAAACACCCAAAACAAAATAGTTCTAGCAGTTGGTTTTAGCCACAAAAAAAATTCTAAAAAAAGCGTAAAAAAGAAATATAAAAAACCTAATGAAAAAAATAGAATTATTCCTTTTATCAATTCACTTGTGTAAAATTTTCGTGTAAACTGATTTAATTTGTGCTGTATGTTTTCGAATGCTTTCATAATCAACTAATAAAAATAATGTATTTGACAAGATCATCCACAAAATAATTGTTAAAACAATTATTTACGCAACCAATATCAAAATTATGTATCTTATAAAAAGAAACCCTTGTAAGTATTTAAAATGGTTTTCTACTAACTAAATATTAAAAACTAAACTTATGCTAAACCTTACCAAAATTGTATTTCTACTTTTAAGTATTTCTGTATTTGCTCAGGGACCTTGGACACAAGAAAAAGGAAAATTTTACACACAACTTTCTTTTACAACTATAGCTAATTATGATAACTTTTTTGGTGATCCTGATTATACAATAAATGGAGAAATATCTGATAATACTTTGCAATTCTATACAGAATATGGTTTAACAAATAACACAACTCTAATTGTAAATGCACCTTTAAAATTAATTTCAATAAACGATTTAAAATATCTAGATCCTGCAATAGATTGTTTTGGAGATTGTTCACAAACAATAAATGAAACTAAAACTGCTTTAGGAAATATTGAAATTAGCCTAAAACATAATTTCTATAAAAAAGATTGGTTGTTATCTGGGCAATTTTCTTTAGAAACAAATACAAGTACTTTTTATAAAAATTCGGGTATAAGAACTGGCTATGATGCTTTTACTTTAACTCCCCTATTTTTAGCAGGTAAAAGTTTTACTAATTCTTATTTGCAATCTTTTATTGGTGCAAAAATTAGAACCAATAATTATTCTAACAACTTTAAAATTGGTGGAGAATATGGTAAAAAACTAGGAAATAAATTTTGGCTAATAGGATTTTTAGATATTGAGAAATCTTTTAAAGACGGAGATGTTAATTTACCTGATAAAAATTTGGTAACTTCTTTATATGTAAACGATCAAGAATATGGAGTTGTTGGTGTAAAAGCAATAGGAGAATTCACAAAAGATTTTGGTATTACAGCAAGTTTACCAACTGCTTTTTTTGGCAACAATGTTGCTAAACAAATTGCACTAAGCATAGGTATTTATAAGAAATTTTAGATTTCTTATACTCTTTAAAATAATAAATTAAAAGCCTTTTATTAAGGCTTTTTTTTATGCATATAGTAAAGTATCTTTGCTGTTTAAAATTAAAACAGAATGGAATCTAATGTTCGTGTGCGTTTTGCACCAAGTCCTACAGGACCTTTACATATTGGAGGTGTAAGAACTGCCTTATATAATTATTTATTTGCCAAAAAACATAATGGTACTTTTATTTTAAGAATAGAAGACACAGACCAAACACGTTATGTTGCTAATGCAGAGCAATATATAATAGACGCTTTAAAATGGTGTAATATTCCTTTTGATGAAGGACCTGGAAAAAACGAAAAATTTGGACCATATAGACAATCTGAACGTAAAGATATTTACAAAAAATATGCAGATATTTTACTAGAAAAGGGTAAAGCTTATTATGCTTTTGATACTCCAGAAGAGTTAACTGCTCAGAGAGATTTTAATGCCTCTAAAGGGAAAATGTTTATCTATAACTGGCAAAATAGACAAGAAGGTAAACTTGTAAACTCTTTAGTATTATCTGAAGAAGAAGTACAAAAAAGAATTGATGCTGGTGATAAATATGTAATTCGTTTTAAAATTCCAGAAAGTGAAATTTTGTATATGCAAGATGAAATTAGAGGAAGAATTACTATTAAAACAAACACATTAGATGATAAGGTTTTATTTAAATCTGATGGAATGCCAACCTATCATTTAGCAAATATTGTTGATGATCATTTAATGGAAATTAGTCACGTAATTAGAGGTGAAGAATGGTTACCATCTATGCCTTTACATGTATTATTATACAGAGCTTTTGATTGGGAAGTTCCAGATTTTGCACATTTGCCATTAATTTTAAAACCAATTGGTAAAGGAAAGTTAAGTAAAAGGGATGGAGATAAATTAGGTTTTCCTGTGTTTCCTCTAGAATATACAAATGAAGAAACAGGTGATGTTTCTAGAGGCTATAAAGAAGATGGTTATTTTGCTGATGCTTTTATAAATATGTTGGCCTTTTTAGGATGGAACCCTGGAACACAACAAGAAATTTTTTCTTTAGAAGAATTAACTCAAAAATTTGATTTTGAACGTGTTAATAAAGCTGGTGCAAAATTTAATCTTGATAAAACAAAGTGGTTTCAGCAACAATATATGCAAACCAAAGATGATGCAGAATTAGCAAATTTATTTATGCCAATTTTAGAGAAAAAAGGGATTAATAAAAACATAGAAGATGTTAAAAAAATAGTTTCTACTGTAAAAGAAAGAGCTGTTTTTGTTGATGATTTTTTAGGATTAGCTATTTTCTTTTTTGAAACACCACAAGAATATGATGCAAAATCTGTAAAGAAAAGTTGGAAAGAAGGAACTACAGATTTAATGAAAGAATTAATTACTGTAGTTGCTAAAATTGAAGATTTTTCATCAAAAAATACAGAAAAAGAAATTAAAGAATGGATTACTAGCAAAGAAATTGGTTACAGCAAAGTAATGCAACCTTTACGTTTATGTTTAGTAGGTAAATTAGCAGGCCCACATTTATTCGATATTATTGCAATGATTGGTAAAGACCAAACTATTTTAAGGTTAAAAAATGCAATAGAAAAATTATAAAAAATGAAAAAATATATCATCGCAATTTTTGTTTTTACAACACTACAAAGTTATAGCCAGTATAACAACAATGGTATGAGAAATCAGGGTCAAAACCAAATGATGCAAACACCTGATAAACCTGCAGACCCAGATTTTAAAATAGAAAGATATTTAGGAATTGTGATTTATGATATAGAAAAAGCAGCTAAAAAATCTGGCATAAAATTATCTTCTGATGAAGGTAAAAAGTTTTCTAGCCTTTTAACTACTTATAATAAAGAAATAAAAGATATTAGAAGAATTAACAGTTTTACTTTAAAAAGCACCAAAGAAATGATAGATAATTATCAAAAAAATGTGGCAAAAACTGGTGATTTTTCTAATCAAACAAAAGTTAGATTAGAAATGGCAAGTAATTTAAAACCTATTTCTGATACTTTAAAAAAAGAAGATAAAGAATTAGATAAATCTATAAAGGCTCTTTTATCAGAAAAACAATATAAAAAATGGATTAAATACAATAGAAAAATCTATAAAGTGTTTCCTAAAGAGAAAAAGGAATAATTCAATTTTTAAAACAAAATAGCCCTAAAATGATCATTTTTAGGGTTTTTTATTGATAAATATTACAAAATGTAACAATTTTAAAAAATTGCGTCTTATAGATAATACTCTAATAAGTATCTTTACATTAAATTGATTATTAACACTAAAACTACTAACTATGATTTCTATTTTTCCAGTAATAATTGTATTGATTGCAGTTGTTATTTTCGCATCAATATTTACAGTTAAACAACAAACATCAGCTATTATAGAACGATTTGGTAAATTTAATGCCATAAGACAATCTGGTCTTCGTTTTAAAATTCCTTTAATAGATAGAATTGCTGGTAGATTAAGTTTAAAAATTCAGCAATTAGATGTAATTATAGAAACTAAAACTTTAGATGATGTATTTGTAAAACTTAAAGTTTCTGTACAATACAAAGTTATTTATGATAAGGTTTACGATGCTTTTTATAAGTTAGATTATCCTCATGATCAAATAACATCTTATGTTTTTGATGTAGTAAGAGCAGAAGTGCCAAAAATGAAATTAGACGATGTATTTGTAAAAAAAGATGATATTGCAATTGCTGTTAAATCAGAATTAAATGATGCCATGTCTGATTATGGTTTTGATATTATTAAGACATTAGTAACTGATATAGATCCAGATGCGCAAGTAAAAGAATCTATGAACAGAATTAATGCTTCTGAGCGTGAAAAAATTGCTGCACAATTTGAAGGTGATGCACAACGTATTTTAATTGTAGAACGTGCAAAAGCTGAGGCAGAAAGTAAACGTTTACAAGGGCAAGGTATAGCTGACCAAAGACGTGAAATTGCACGTGGTTTAGAAGAGTCTGTAGAGGTTTTAAACAAAGTTGGTATCAATAGCCAAGAAGCATCTGCATTAATTGTTGTAACACAGCATTATGACACTTTACAATCTATAGGTCAAGAAACTAACAGTAATTTAATATTACTACCAAACTCGCCACAAGCTGGTAGCCAAATGTTAAATGATATGGTTGCAAGTTTTACAGCTAGTAATCAAATTGGTGAGGCTATGAAAAATGCAAAACCTAAAAAGATTGATTAAAAAAGACTTTTAAACAAAACTAAAAAAGCGCAAAATGATTATTTTGCGCTTTTTTTTATAACTTAGTTTATCCTTTTTAATTAAAATTTTACCCCTTTGATTAATCCAATTATAAAATTGTTCAAAAGAAAGCTTAATCTAGAACCTTATATTAATAACAAACTTGCCATAACAGCATTACATGGAGTATTTGTTTTTATCTTTTTAAACCTATTTAAACCTTTTAATTTAGATGTTTTAAAAGAAACTTTATTTGGTTATAGTTTAGTTATAAGTTCTTTAACCTTTCTAGTACCTTTTTTACTTTTATTAATTTTAGATAAAACAAATTATAAAAAATTATCTGTAGCTACTTTTCTAATTGTACTTTTTTGTTTTTTATTTATTTACAGTTATATTTTGTGGTTTTTTAGCGGAATTTATAAAGATGAATTTAATTTAATAAAGTTAAGTTTTGGATTGTTTTATAAGTATTCGTCTAGTCTTGCACTTATATCTATGCTATTTTTTGTTATCGTAAACGAAAGAGTAATTCGATTTAAAAGAAAGAAGCGTGTTTTTACTAAAAAAGAAGAAAGCATAATTATATATTCTGAGAATAATAAAGAAAATATAAGCATTGAAATAGCTAATTTAGTTTACATAACAATTGCAGGTAATTATGCTAGCTTTTTTGTAAATACAAATAAAGGAATAAAAGAAATTGTTTTAAGAAACACTCTATCTAAAATACTTAAGCAAATACAAGAATATCCTAATATTTTTAAATGTCATAAATCTTTTATAGTAAATACCAAACATATTAAATCTATATCTGGTAATGCAAGAGGTTATTTTTTAATTTCTGATAAAATAGATATTAAAATTCCTGTTTCTAGAAGTATTAAGAAAAAAGATTTAGAAAAATTAATAGAATAATACCTTCCCATTTATCCCAAAACCCCTTTATACAACCCTTTAAGGGCTTTTTTTAATATTATATAAATAAAAAAAATTACTTTTGAAGTATGAAATTATAATGGTAATTGTTGGGGGACAATTATCATTAGAAAAATAAAGCTCAATTTGATGATTCAAATTGAGCATTTATTTTTTAAGATTGTATATTATTAATAAAATAAAAAAACACTTAAATATTACAGTGTTAATAATTTTATAAATGATTTATTATTGAATATAATATTATTACTACAAATATTTTATAATATCAAAATTTTAATAATTAATCAATAACAAATATTTAATAATAAAAAACAATTTCACTACTTAAAACCTTATAATTCAGAACATTTTGTAGATTTATCAATATAATAAATTATATTTGTAAAACTATTAAATTAAAATATTGGGGGATTTTTTTAATTTAAAACAAAAAGCTCTGTTTGCATGCAAACAGAGCTTTTACTTTATATAACGTCTATGTTATTTTACTTTTTTTCTTCTAGTTGTTCTTCTTTTTCTTCATCTTTAGTAGCCTTTTTAAACTCTTTTATACCACCACCTAAACCTTTCATTAGCTCAGGAATTTTTTTACCACCAAACAATAGTAAAATTGCAATTGCAATAATAATCCAAGAACCTCCACTAGGCATTCCTAATAAATATATATTTAAAGTATTCATTTTTCTAAATTTTAATATAACAAAGATACAAAAAGGATTCTATTAATCTCTTTTTTGTATAATACCACCTATTACTTTTTTGTCTTTTAACACTTCAGGATTTCCTTTGTAAAATATTGAACCTCCAAAACTTACTTTTGCATTTAAAGTTTCTCCAGCTAAAATTTCTGCTTTTGCTCCTGTACCCGCTTTTACGTTTGAGTTTGCTGTAGCTTTTAAATCAAAACCATTATAAATTCCGTATAAATCTACATCTACAGTTTGGTTTTTTGTTGTACCAGATAATTTAATAATACCTCCAGAAGATGTTTTAACTTCTAAATGTTTCACTTTTACCACTAAATTTACAAATGCTCTTTCTTGCGATTTTACTTCTAAATGATTTTGATTAATTTCTTTACCAGTAATTGTAGCCCCTTCATTAGCATCTATAGTATCAATACTTTTAGAATAGTATAATTTTACTAAAACCTCTCCATTTGCTGCATTATTTTCTGGTTTTAAAGAGAAAGGTAAAGAAATTTTTAAAGTGTTGTTAACGTTCTTTATTTTAACTTTTTCAGATTTTAGACCTGTAATTTCTATTTTAGATTCGTTAGATTTTATTAATTCTAATTCTATACCATTATAAACTTTTAGAGTAGAAAAATCTCCTAATTTTTTGTTTACTGTAGATTGTGCTACAAATGATAAACTCATCATTAAAACACATATAAATATTATTTTTTTCATTTTATTTAGGTTTGATTAATGTACTTAAATCAATAAGCATACCACTATAAAGACATTTTGTTTTATTTATTGTGGTAAAGATTAAAAATTTAGTGAGAATTATTTATATTCTCACGTTAATTTTTAATCTACTTTAACTGCTGTGCCTGTTATAGATACTAATAAAGTTGATGAATTTGCAAGTGGTTCTACATCTAATTGAATACCTACAACAGCATTTGCACCTAATTTAGTAGCATTATCTTTTAAATTTTGAAAAGCTTTTTCTTTTATAGACTCTAATCCTAAAGTATATTTTTCATAATATTTAGACATACTAAACATATCTTTAAAAGACAATTTTGTACCATTAGAAGTATAACTAGAATCGTAAGCAGAACCTGTTACAATACCTAAATAATCTATTATTTTAAAATTTTCTATGTTATTTGTTGTCGTTAAAATCATAATATTTTATTAATCTTCAATTAAATTAAAATCTAAATGTTTACGTTCTAAATCTGTCTTTTTTACTTGTACTTTTACATCATCACCTAATTGATATAAATGTTTAGTAGACTGACCTACAATTGCATATTGCTCTTCATCAAAAATATAATAATCACTTTTTATATCTCTAATTCTAACCATTCCTTCGCATTTGTTTGCTGAAATTTCTACATAAATTCCCCATTCAGTAACTCCAGTAATAACACCATCAAAAATTTCATCTTTATGATCTTGCATGTATTTAACTTGCATGTATTTTATAGATGATCTTTCTGCTTTAGATGCTAATTCTTCTCTTTTTGATGAATGTTTACACTTTTCTTCATAAATTTCTGCTTTTGGGCTATCTCCACCATCTAAATAATGCTGCAGTAATCTATGTGTCATTACATCTGGATAACGTCTAATAGGCGATGTAAAATGGCTATAATAATCAAAAGCCAAACCATAATGGCCAATATTTTGAGTGGTATATACAGCTTTAGACATAGATCTAATAGTTAAAGTTTCAATCATGTTAGATTCTGCTTTACCATTTACATCATTTAATAACTGATTTAAAGATTCTGAAGTAGATTCTTTTGTATCTGTATTAATTTTATATCCAAATTTGCTAATAATGTTTTGTAATGATGCTAATTTTTCTATGTTTGGTTCATCATGTACTCTGTAAACAAAAGTTTTATTGGTTGCTTTTCCTTTAGAAAAACCAATAAATTCTGCTACTTTTCTATTGGCTAATAACATAAATTCTTCAATTAGTTTATTAGCGTCTTTAGATGTTTTAAAGAAAACTCCTATTGGGTTTGCTTCTTCATCTAAATTGAACTTCACTTCTACTCTATCAAAAGAAATTGCACCAGCTTTCATTCTCTTTTTTCTAAGAATTTTAGCCAATTCATCTAACTTTAAAGTTGCTTCTACAACTTCTGGTTTTACCTCATAAGAAACATCTGTAATAGAAATATCTGCAGGCATTGTATAAGGTTTTACATTATCTGAAAGTTTTACGTTTTCTATAATACTTTGTGCTTCTTCGTAAGCAAAACGTTGGTCTGAATAGGTTACTGTTCTACCAAACCACTCTCCTACTATTTGTGCTTTTTCATTAATTTCAAAAACAGCAGAAAAAGTTAATTTTTCTTCATTTGGTCTTAAAGAACAAACACCATTACTTAACATTTCTGGTAACATTGGTACTACTCTATCAACTAAATAAACAGAAGTTGCTCTTTCATAAGCTTCATCATCTAAAATAGTTTTGGGTTGTAAATAATGCGAAACATCTGCAATATGGATTCCTATTTCGTAATTACCATTTTCTAGTTTGGTAAACGATAATGCATCATCGAAATCTTTTGCATCTTTAGGATCTATGGTAAATGTTAAATCGCCTCTCATATCTCTACGTTTGGCAATTTCATCTTCAGTAATTTCTATGGGTAAATTTTGTGCTTCTTTTTCTACTTCTGGTTCAAACTCATAAGGTAAATCGTATTCTAATAAAATAGAATGCATTTCTGTATCATGATCACCAGGTTTACCTAAAACAGTGGTTATTTTACCAAATGGATTTTTAGAATTTTCTGGCCAATCAGAAATAGTAGCTTGCACTTTATCTCCATGTTCTGCTCCATTCATTTTATTTTGAGAAATAAAAATATCTGCATACATTTTATGATTATCACAAATTACAAAACCAAAGTTTTTACTCTTTTGTAAAACACCAACAAACTCAGTTTTTGCACGTTCTATAACTTCTACAACATCTGCTTCTAACTTTTTACTTCTTTTACGTTGGTAAACATATGCTCTTACAACATCTCCATGTAATCCTTTACCTAAGTTTATGTTTGGTATAAAAATATCGTCTTCATAATCATCAGAAATAAAATATCCATTTCCACTAGAGGTTACATCTAATGTTCCTATAGAATATTTACGGTCTTCATTTATTTGATATTTACCTCTATCTATTTCTTTAATTTTTTTTGTTGCAGTTAATTCTGCTAGTTTTTTTAATATTTGGGTTTTTCCATCAGTATCAGAAACCCCTAATTTGCCAGCTATTTGTTTATAATTATAAAACTTTGTGCTGTCTTCATTTAAAATTTTAAAAATATTTCTAGTTAAGTCTTTAATAACTTTTCCTTTTTTCTTAAATATTTTCTTTTTCTTTCTTTTCATTTATTCTTACTTCTATTTTATTTGATACCAAAATACAATTTTTTATAACCATTGTTTATTAAAAAAGAGTTATCAATTTATTTTTATATTGAGGTAGTCTTGTTTATTATATTTTTTCATGTCTCATTTATAGACATTTAATACTAAAAAATCTTGATTTATAAACAGCATTCCTATTTTTAGAAATCGGAATTTTTCTAAAAAATTAAGAGAATTTTATCTATTTAAAAAACATAAAAATTTCGTGTATTCTTTTGTTTTATACAGTATTCTAAATACAAAATTGAATTGGTTGCGTATGCAATTCTAAAAGGTTTTAGAAATATTATTTTGGATAGCAGAGATAGAACACTACAATTAAGTAGTTTACAAAATAACAGTGCAAAGATAGATAAAAACTTCGGATATAACTATTGCTTTTCTTTCTCTAAAATTAAGAAAATTTAAGAATTTCTCATTTTTCTTAAAATTTTCTTAAAAAAATTGTAACGTTTTCTTAAATACTACGTCTTTATAATAACAACAACAAAGTTTTAAGATGAAAAATCTACGTAAAATAATCGCTCTATTTGCACTTATATTCCTAACAGGAATTTATATAAGCGTACAGATTATTAACGGTTCACTACAAAAAGACATGCCTCCTAAAGAAACTGTAGAGATTCAGAAAGATACTCTTTATTTATTAGAAGCTGAAAAAAAAGCGGTTTAAGCTTTTATTCAAAAACCAATTTTACATTTTTTAGTATTCTTTCTTTTTTCAAAAATTACATTTTCAATTTTTAAAAGTTTCAACAGTTATCAACATTCTATATTATAATTATTTTTCTTTTTAAAAATTTTAAAAAACAATGATGTTTATAATAGTATGTGAATAGCTACTATAAAAAATCTCTTTTTTATTTTTTACTTTGAGTTATTAAAAATCATTGACAACTTATAAGTAACTTAAAAGCTTATAAATCAATTTAAATTTAGAGTTATTAACAATAGTTATAAACAGTAGTTAACTTAAAATTCTTAATAGTTAACAACAAAATCTATGTAAACAAATTGTAAATTTTATGTTGATAAACTTTTATCAAAAACTTAAAATAAAATTTGCATATGTCAACCAAGAGCTTGTATTGTTATAAATAATAAGAATACCAAATAAAGTTTCCTATTTTTAATCATAAGTTCTTAACATTTACTTAAAACAGTTAAAAGCTTTAAAAATAAACAGTTATTAAAAAATGATAATTTTTAAATGTTTATAACTGTTGATAACCGTTAATTTCTATATTTTTGCCAGCCTAACTAAGTCATTGCGAATGTAATGAAGAAATCTTTAAATAAAATTACAGATTACTTTGTAAACTCGTAAAAACAATTAAATAAATAAATTATGACAATTGCCATTGGTAATGATCACGCAGGTACAGAATATAAGTTCGAAATTATAAAACATTTAGAAAAAAAAGGATATACTGTACTTAATTTTGGTACAGATACTAACGATTCTATGGATTATCCTGATGCTATTCATCCAACAGCAGATTGTGTTGAGTCTGGTAAAGCTGAATTAGGTATTATTTTATGTGGTTCAGGTAATGGAGCACAAATGACAGCTAATAAACACCAAGGTGTAAGAGCTGCATTGTGTTGGAATAATGAGTTGGTTACTTTAACAAGACAACATAATAATGCAAATGTACTTACAATTCCTGCGCGTTTTGTGTCTTTACAACAAGCTATAGGTTTTGTAGATATTTTTTTAACTACTGAATTTGAAGGTGGTAGACACGCAAATAGAGTTGGTAAAATTTCTTGTTAATAAAAACTTCTCGATACAAAATTTCAGAAAAAGAAATTTCACTCGAAGTGACTGTACGTTAATTTATATTACTAAGAAGTGTTGTCAGTTCGAGTAATTTCGATTTTTATCGAAATTGTATCGAAATTGTATCGAGAACATTTATAATGTTATAAAAATGAATTTCATCATAAAATCTTTCCAAGAATTAACAACTACAGAACTGTATTCTATTTTACAATTACGATCTGAAGTTTTTGTGGTAGAACAAGATTGTGTGTATCAAGATGTAGATTTTAAAGATCAAAAAGCAGTACACATTTTCGGTTTTAAAGACGATAAAATTGTGGCTTATACTCGTATTTTTAAACCTGGTGATTATTTTAATAATGCTAGTATTGGTAGAGTAGTAGTTGCTGAAAAAGAACGAAAATTTGGTTATGGACATCAAATTATGAAAGCATCTATTTTAGCTATTAAAGAGCATTTTAAAGTAGATTTAATTACAATTTCTGCTCAAAAATATTTAAAAAAATTTTACGAATCGCATCAATTTAAACAAATAGGAGAGGAGTATCTTGAAGATGGTATACCACATATTAGAATGGATAGAATAGCTTCTTAAAATTGTACTCTAAAACTTAAATTTGGGGTAAAAGGCAATGAATAATTATTGATTCTTTTTACATTATTTGTGTTTGTTTCATCAACAATAAAATAAGAATCAATTATATTTTTACGATCAGTAATATTTGTAATTCCTAAACGAATTGTAGATTTTACATCTTTTGTAAAATCAAAATTATAGCTTCCAGAAAAATCTAATCTAAAAAAACTATCTAATCTTTCTTTATTTGGGTTATCATAATTTATAATAATTCTATTGCCATCTTGTATGGTTTCATTACCATCTATTGGTTTTGTAAATGGTTTACCAGAACGTAAAACGCTACCTAAAGATAGTTTAAATTTCTTTGTAAAATTGTAATTAAAAGCTGTACTTACAGAATGTTTAATATCTAAAGTATTTGCAAAAGTTTCTGGATTAAAAATATCGAAAGTATAATTATTACTAGAATAAGTATAACTTAACCAGGTACTTATGTTTTTAGTTTGCTTGTTTACTAAAAACTCAATTCCTTTTATTTCGTAATTTCCTATAGAATTTAAAGTTTGTGTATTGTTATAAAAACCTTGATTATCTGCAGTAATTCCATCAATTTTTTTATAAAAAGCAGTAACATCAAAATACAATTTATTTAAGGTGTATTCTATACCAAAAGATGCTTGTTTACTTTTTACAATAGGTGTATTTACATTATCAGCAAGAATCCATCTTCGTTTTTCTATTCCTAAAAAATTTTCTTCAAAATCTATTTTTTGAGCTGTAGTTTGGTTTTTAAATTCACCCTCAAGTTTTAAAGAAAATTCGTTATTTATTTTCTGTCGGATGTTAATTCTAGGTTCAATTACAAACTTTTGAAATTCAAAAAAATAGTTAGTTCTTAACCCAAAACGTGCATAAGTTTTCTTTTTCTGATATTCTAATTCAGAATAAAATGCACTTTTTAACAACACATCTTTTACTGTTGTAGAAAAAGTAGGTGCGTTTACTGTAGTTGTATTTCTGATGCCAATTTCGTTAAAAACAAGACCATTTTTAAAATGAAAAACATCAGAAAATTCATATTTAGAATCTAGCTTTATTTCTGTTTCTAAAACATTATTAAACTGTGTTTGTAACTGATCTGAATCTTTATTATAATCGGATGAATTTATTTTATAATCAGAAAAAAATGCAGAAAAAGTGGTAGAAAATTTAGTGTTCCAATCTGCATTCCAATGAATATTTGCACCTAAATTTTCTTGTTTTAAGGTGCTATTCTCTTCAATGGTTATGTTGTTAGTTGTATATTTTTCTAAGTATTCTAAATTGTTTTTTATGTGGATAAAATTTGCTCTAATAGAATGATTATAATCAATATCATATAAAAATTTAAATGAATAATCGTAAAAATAAAAATCTGATTCTGAATTGTTTACACTATTAGAAGCTACAGAATTATCTTGAAAACTTCTAGAAAAATAGTTGTTATAAGTAGGTGTATTTATTAAATCTGTAAAAGATCTTCTACCAGAAATATGTAGTTCCATATTGTCTTTAAGTGGCACTTGTACAAAAGCATCTGCACTTAATAAATTAAAACCTGCACCTCCAGAAAATTCATTGGTAATTCTATTAGCAGTTTCCATATTAATGGTTGATGAAACTCCGTCTGAAAACGCAGTACTTGTACCGTTTTTAGTAACTGCTACTTTCTTTGTTAAATACGGATTATAAGCAGAAATTAACCCAAAAAAATGACCTGAATGATACATTTTTATACCATCCCAAAGCATTAAATTTTGGTCGTTAGTACCTCCTCTAACATTAATATTAGAAACACTTTCGTTTATACTTTCTATACCAGGTAAAATTTTGATGGTTTTTAGAATATCGGGTTCTATTAGTCCTGGTAAAATTCCGAATTTTTCTGTGTTTAATACAGTGGCACCATCAGCACTTTTTTGTAAGCCAGAAGTTAAAAATCTTGGCATTGTAATTTCTGATAATTGCTCTGTTTCTTCTTCTAAAAATATTTGTTTACAACCTGTAGAAAACAATTCTTTTGCAGCAATTGTTTTGGTTTTAAAACTGATATACGAAAAGCTTAATGTGGCATTTACAGGTACATTGTGTAAATAAAATTCACCTTTTTGGTTGGTGGTTGTACCTAATTTATAGCCATCTACTTTAACAGTTGCCAGTAAAAGTGGTTCTAAAAAGTTGGCGTCTATAATGATTCCGCAAATAGAAATTGATTTATTTAAAAACGAAACAGTTACATATCTGTTGTCTAATGTTTTAAATTGTAAAAAAGTGTTTTTATTTAAATAAGTTAAAAGCTGATCTATGGAAATTCCTTTTTTTGGGGGATTTACAAAGAGGTCTTTTACATCATTATCAGAATAAGAAAACTTAATTTCGTAGGTTTTTTCGAGTTCAATTAATAAGGTTGAAAGTGCTACTTTATCAGAAGAATTTTGAGCAAGAGCAATACTTGTTATCAACAAAAAATTGATAAAAAAAACCTGAAATTTATTTACCATAATTAAATATAGTAATTGTTTTTTCTTCTATTTTATAAGATAATTGTAGTGGAATTGTAACAGATTGTAATGCTAAATTTACATCTGTATGCGTAAAACCACCTGAGTATAATGTTGCCAAATTAACCTCTTGGGTTTCTATAGTATAACCAAACTGATTTTCTAATTCTTCTAATACAATTTGTAGTGGTGTACTTTTAAAATTAGACTCTTTTTGTAACCAAGATTTTTCCTCAATATCAAACGTAGTATTTGTATCAATTACACCATTAACTACTTTAAAAAGAGTTCCTTTAGGTAATTTAACAAGGGTATCTTTATAAGCAACACTTACTAAACCTTCGTAAGTTTTTACTTCAAAATAATTAGCTCTTTCTTTTACATTAAACTTTGTACCTAAAACAGTTACGTTTCCAATTTCTGTACTTACTGTAAATTTTTTTCCTTTATTAACTTTAAAAAAAGCTTCACCATCTAAAGATAAATTTCTGTTTTCATCCCAACTTTTTTTACCATAAGAAATCTCTGAATTCGAATTTAAAATTACTTCTGAATTATCTGGTAAATTAAATGTTTTTGTTTGTGCAAATTCGGTTTTAATAGTAGCCTCTTTGTTAAAAAAGATAAAATAAGAACTTATCAATAAAATAACAATAGCAGCTGCATATTTGTACAATTGTTTAACGTTAAAGGCAACAACTTTACCTTTTTTAGCTTTGTTTTGCGTTCTTAATTTAAAATCTGCTAAGGCTTTATCAACATCAACTTTTGGTGGCTCTATTTGAGAAGAATAATGTGCAATTTTTTCTAAAGTTTTAAAATCTTCAGTTTCTTGTAAGCGCAGCAATTCTTCATCAGAAGATTCTTTGTTAAGCCATTTTAAGATGTCGTTATTATTTTCCATTTATATCTCTATGTATAAAACAATTAAAAAGTATTTTACCCTACTTTAAAAGCTATCTTAAATTCCATCAATTTTTGTTCTTAATTTTTTTAATGCTGATGACATCCTTTTTTCTACTGCTTTTTGCGAAATAGAAAGTATTTCTGCAATTTCTCTGTATTTTTTTCCATCAATTCTGTTCATCAAAAAAACCTCTCTTTCACCTTCTGTTAAATCTTCTATGGCTTTTTTAAGTTTTAATTTAAACTCTTCTTCTTCTAATAAATATTCAGGACTTTGGTTGTTAATATCTAAATAAGGACTGCTTTTAGCATATTCAAATACTACTTTTTCGTGTTTGACTTTATTTAAAAAAAGGTTGTTAACAACTGTAAATAAATACGATTTTGCTTTGGTAAAATCTATTTTAGAACAGTTTTCCCAAATTTTAATAAAAGCTTCTTGTGCTAAATCTAAGGCCGTGTTTTTATTTCCAGATTTGTAGTATGCAAAATTACTAGAAGACTGTATATGAGCTGTATAAAACTCATTAAAATAAATTTCATCGCAAAGAGATTTATCAGTCATAAATAGAAATTAGGTAATAAAAATATAAAAATTTCAATACAAAGGTAGGGTAAATAAATGTTTAGTTGTTTTACTAGCAGAAGATCTAAAAAATTAGTTTTTCTAAAAAAAAGTAGGGTAAAATTAAATAAAGTTGTTTTACTCATAACAATAAAATCAATTAACATGAAAACATTAAAATTAATAACAACAATTGCTTTAACAGCAACTTTAGGTTTTAGTTCTTGTCAATCAGATGATAATACAGAGGTAGGTACAAACCCTAATGCAAACTCTTCTACATCTACAACAGCTTCTAATTATGAAAGAGCTGCAATGAACGATGGTTCTAATGATGATTTTTTAGATGGTAATGCTTGTACAGAATTATTATTTCCGTTAACAGCTACTGTAAATGATCAACAAATTACTTTATTAAGTAGTTTAGATTTTTCTGCAGTTTTAAATATTTTAGGTGAATTTAATGATGATTCTGATTCAGTAACATTTAATTTTCCTATTAAAGTAAGATCAAGTAATTATACAGAAGTAACTGTTAATAACCAATCAGAATTAGATGCTTTAAATGCAGAATGCGAAAATGCAGAAGAAGAAGGTAGAGATGCTATTTCTTGTATAGACATTAATTTTCCGGTTACAATGTTAACTTACGATATTAGTCTAGAACAAACAGGTTCTGTTGTTTTACAATCTGAACAACAACTATACAGTTACATGACAAGTTTAGGATCTGACGAACTTTTTGCAGTAAATTATCCTATTAGGACCACTTTAAGTAATGGTACAGAAATTCAAATTACTAGTGATGCAGAATTTCAAAATGCAATTTCTGATTGTGTACAATATGAAGATGAAAAAGACGATGCTGCAAATACTGCTGCAGAAGCAGAAGCTGTTTTAAGTGGTACAAAATTTAAAGTAGAAACTTTTATTAATAATGGTGTAGATACTGCAAACGATTATGCAGAATGGTCTATAGAATTTACTAATGATTTTAAAATTGTAGCTACTAATTTTGTGAATTCTGCATTAGGAGAAATAGAAGGAACTTATTCTGTTAGTTCAGAAACAGAAGCGTTTGTTAATATAAACTTTGCAAGTAATACAGCTTTAAGTGCTTTGGGGAATAACTGGGTTATTAGCACTTACAGTACAACTTTAATTACTTTACAAAGTACTACAGACGCTTCTGTAACTTTAGCTTTTAAAAAGCTATAATTAAAAATTATTGAAAAAGAATAGTTAGTTAGTTTTCTTTACAACTGCTATAAATTACTTAGTGGTTGTAAAGATTTTTTTAAAAGGTAAGTAGATGAAAAATATTTTTGTAAAAGTAGTATTAGTTTGTAGTATCTTTTTTTCTTGTTCATCAGAAACAGAAAATATTACTGATAATGAAACAGGAGAAATCATTAATGAAGCTTTAAATAGACAAGCAACAGGTGCTTCTGCAAACGATTTACTTTCTGCAGATTCTTTTAAAAAATTGATTGTAGAAATGGCTTACATAGAAGGTTTTGAACCTACAACAACCGCTATAAATAATTTTAAAAGTTTTATAGAAAATAGAATTAACAAACCAGAAGGAGTAACGTTTATTACCAAAGAAATACCAACAACAGGTAAAACAGAATATACATTAGATGAAGTTGTTGATTTAGAAAAAGAATACAGAACCCAATACAATTCAGGTGCTACAATTGCAGTTTGGGTTTTATTTATTGACGGAAAATCGTCTAATGACACAAGTTCTGGTTCAATTTTAGGCTCAGCTTATTGGAATACGTCTTTTGTTATTTACGAAGAAACTATTCATGGTTTAAGTGATGGAACTTTTGAACTTGATAGAAGTTTGCTAGAATCATCAGTAATTAACCACGAATTTGGCCATATTTTAGGGTTAACAAATTTAGGAAGTGATTTACAAAGCGATCATGAAGATGAAGAACATCCAAAGCATTGTAATGAAGAAGATTGTTTAATGTATTGGGCTGCAGAATCTAGTCAAGGAATTGGAAACATGCTTTCTGGAGGTTCTGTACCAACTTTAGACGCACAATGTTTGGCAGATTTAAAGGCTAATGGAGGTAAATAATTTAGGGTAAAAAGTATTTATTTATCTTTCTTTTTTTTCGTCATTTTATAAATTAAGAAGCCAAAAGCAACTAAAAAATGAAGAATTATAATTGTAGCTATAATGTATAAAGTGGTGTTAGAGTTTTCCATAGCGCAAAATTAGAAAGTAGATTTTTCTTAATATGTAATAAATGTTACATAAAACCATCTACTTCTAAAACCTTTCCATTTGCTAAATTATCAATCTTAATTTCGCCAATTCTTACACGAATTAATCGTAAAGTAGGAAACCCAACAGCGGCTGTCATTTTTCTTACTTGTCTAAATTTTCCTTCTGTAATTATTACAGAAACCCAACTTGTTGGGCCATGTCTTTCATCACGAATTTTTTGACTTCTTAATGCAAATTTAGGATCATCAATTAAAAAAGCTTTACCAGGTTTTGTGGTGTATTTTTTACCCTCGAAACCAATTTCTACACCATTTTTTAATTGTTCCATTTCTTTTTGAGTGATGATCCCATCAACCTGAACATAATATTCTTTTTCGTACTTATTACTTCTAATTTCTGCAGATACTTTGCCATCTGTGGTTAATAAAAGTAAACCTTCAGAAGCAAAATCTAAACGACCAATTGCCATAGTTCCTTCAGGAAAATCGTGTAATTCTCCTAACAATTTTTTCTTCCTTTTGGTTTGGTTGTTTATAAATTGAGACAAATAACCATAAGGTTTATGCAATATAAAATGACGATGTTTTATCAAGATAAATAAACTTTTAAAAAGCAAAAATACGTTTACTTAAACACACCTTTGTACAAATAATACGCTTTAATTTTATAACCGTATTTTTCTATGTTTAAAGTATCTACAAAAGTTATTTTGTTGAATAATGCCTTAATTTCATCATTTAACATAACACCATCATTTTCATCAGTTAAAATAATACCTTCAGTATTGGTTTTATATTGTACGTTTTTACTCCAATAATCAAACTGATCAAATCGTTTAGAATATGAAAATATTTTTGGATTATTTAGCTCAAAAGCCAATAAAGATGCACTTCTGTAATTAGAAGTTACAATTGGAATTGTTTTAGATGTTTGCAGTTTTTTAACTTCATTTCCTATTTTTTTCCATCCATAATGATAAATATTATCTCTGTCAGAACCTCCAAAAACTGATGTTAAGGGTACAACACCAAAATGAAAAATAATACAAAAAACACCAAAAGCAGAATAACTTAAAGTGATTATAATTTTCTTTTTTTTGATGATATAATTACTTGCTAAAAATGTGATAAATAACAAGCCAACAATGTTCCAATAAAACAAAACATTAGAAAAAAGCGAAAAGAATAAAAACACAATGGACGATGCAGAAAAAATGGCAATTGCAAATTTGGTGTACACAATTTGATAAGAAGATTTATTTTCTAACTTTTTAAAATCTTTAAATACCTTAAAAATTGCCCAACAAAAAAATGGTGATAACATTAAAATACTGCCAAAAATAAAGCCCAAATAATTTCCTCCAAACAAATTAAATTCATTAATAATTGGGTCTAAAGTTCTTTGTTGAATATTAAATTCGAAAGAACCAAATTTGTTTTTTGTGTTCCAATAAATAATAGGCGAACTTAAAATAGCAACAATTAATAAACTTATATAAAATCGATAATCTTTAAATATTTTGTGAAACTTCTTGTTTAAAATGAGCAGAAAAAAGATTCCTAAACCTAAAAAAACTGCATTGTATTTCGATAAAATAGCCAAACCAAAAAAGAGACTTCCTAGAAAAATATCAGTAGTTTTCCCTTTTTTATCCAACCAAATATCATTTAAAAAATTGATAAAAAAATATCCAGAAATTATGCAATTTGTTATTAACAGATAATCGTTCCAAGCATAGGTTGTAAAAAGAAAAAACAAAGGACAAGCAAAAAATAAACCTATTGCTAAATTTTTATTTTTGAACGCTAATTTTTTTGCAAATTGATGTAAAATATAACCAATTATAAAACAACAAATAATAACTGGTAATCGTAAAGCAAAATAAGAAGTGCCAAAAATCTTAGAAAATACAGCTTGAATCAATGCTTGCAAAGCAGGATGATCGTGATAAGAAATATCTGGGTATTGCCCCCAAAACCAATAATAAGCTTCATCTACATTCGGAAAAACAAAAAACCAATAATAAATTTTACAAATTAGTATAACAGCAAACAGAAAAAATAAAAGATCCTTTTTCATACTAAATAAAAAATTTTAGTTGCGTAAAAGAATCAAAGGTGATAATTTATAAAACCTTTATTGTTACTGAAAAGTTATTTTTACCTTTAGATAAAGTCATATTTTCTTCCGAAAATTTCTGATCTGTGTAAGAAGTATATTGAGTTATTGGCTCAATACAAAGCATGTTATCAACTTCGGTCCAAAGCATAAAATTGTTAAAACCATCAGTTGTAATTTCTACATCGTTTTTAATAGTATTTTTTAGAATTATTTTATCTGTACCTAAAACAGGAAATGCATTAGAACCTGCTTTGTAAATATCTGCTAAAGTTATTTTTTCATCACCAGTTTCTAAAGTTTCAGTACCAGTGTCTGATAATAAAAAAGCAGGATGATAACCCAACATAAAAGGCATATTTTCATCAGAAGTAATGATAAAATCGATAGTTAAAACGTCGTTTTCTAATTTAAAATTCTTTTCGAAAGTAAAATTGAAAGGCCATTTTAAAAATTCTTCCGTAGATTTTTCAGGAAACTTACTGTTCTTGATTTCAGTATCTTTTTTATATTTTTTGATAAAATTTGCACTTGTTTTATCAGCAGAAATTAATTCATAATCCATTTCTCTTAACAAACCATGCTGATCTTGAATAGCATCACCATTTTTGGTGTGAACTCTAAAATTATTTTTAGCAGTTGGCCCAATTACAGGAAACATTTCATCGTCAGATTTTCGCCAACCTTTATTTCCTTTTTGATGAATATATTCTTGATTATCTTTTTGATAACTAATTAATTCTCCTTTTTCTATGCTAACAGAACTGTTTAAATCATTTAAAAAAACAATAGAATCCATACTTTTACTTTTTGTGTAAAAATACTACAAAATAGCCAAAAATTTATTAGGAAAGTAGAAGTTGTTTTTTGTAACTTGTGCAACTGAAAAATTTAAAAATTAAGCATAATTTATGGCAGCAGATAAAGAAAAGGCAGCAAAACTAAAAGCCCTACAACTTACTCTAGATAAGCTAGATAAAACGTATGGTAAAGGTTCTGTAATGAAATTAGGAGATGTAGTAACAGAAGATGTAGATGCTATTTCATCTGGTTCTTTAGGGTTAGATTTAGCTTTAGGAGTTGGTGGTTATCCAAGAGGTAGAGTTATTGAAATTTATGGTCCAGAATCTTCTGGTAAAACAACTTTAACTATACACGCAATTGCAGAAGCACAAAAAGCAGGTGGTATTGCAGCATTTATAGATGCAGAACACGCTTTCGATAAGTTTTATGCAGAAAATTTAGGTGTAGATATCGATAATTTAATTATCTCTCAGCCAGATCATGGTGAGCAAGCTTTAGAAATAGCAGACAATTTAATAAGATCTGGTGCAATAGATATTGTTGTAATTGATTCTGTTGCAGCGTTAACACCAAAATCTGAAATTGAAGGTGAAATGGGTGACTCTAAAATGGGTTTACATGCACGTTTAATGAGTCAGGCATTACGTAAATTAACAGGTACAATTTCTAAAACTAATTGTACAGTTATCTTTATTAACCAATTAAGAGAAAAAATTGGAGTAATGTTTGGTAATCCAGAAACAACAACTGGTGGTAATGCATTAAAATTCTATGCTTCTGTACGTTTAGATATTAGAAGAAGAACGCAAATTAAAGATGGAGATAGAGTTATTGGTAACAGCACCAAAGTTAAAGTTGTTAAAAATAAAGTAGCACCACCTTTTCAGATTGCAGAATTTGATATTATGTATGGTCAAGGAATATCTAAAGTTGGTGAAATTTTAGATATTGGTGTAGAATTAGGTATTGTAAAGAAAAGCGGTTCTTGGTTTAGTTATGGAGAAACTAAATTAGGACAAGGAAGAGATTCTGTAAAAGGCTTAATAAAAGATAATCCAGATTTAATGGAGGAGTTAGAAAAGAAAATAAAAGAAGCTATTGAAAATCAAGATTAAGTATTAAAAGTTCTAACTATTATTAAACTGCTATTGGAGTAATCAACCAGTAGCAGTTTTTTATTTTTTATGAAATGATTAAAATATCAGAAAATTTATTTTTAAGAACAATTACTAGTAATGATACAGTAACTCTTTTTAAGTTGATGAAAGAAGTATATCCTGCTGCTTATCATCATTTTTGGGAAGATTCTGGAGATTGGTATGTTAAATCTCAATACAACAAGGAAAATGTTTTAAAAGAGCTAGCTCAGCCAAATTCAGACTATTATTTTATTATTTTTGATGATGAAATTATTGGTAATTTAAGAATTATTTGGAATGAAAAGTTAGCAGGTTTAGAGGAAGATAAACAGGTTAAATTACATCGAATTTACTTGCATCAAAAAACACAAGGAAAAGGGTTAGGCAAAAAAATACTTAATTGGTTAGAAGAAGATTTAATAAAAAGAGGCTATAAAATAATATGGCTTGAAGCTATGAATGCACAGCCACAAGCCTTTGAGTTTTATAAAAAGCTAGGTTTTAAATACCATTCTCACAACTTTTTACCTTTTGATTTAATGTTTAAAGAAATGAGAAAAATAAGTCAAGTTTATAAAAATTTAGATTAAATTATTCTTTAGAAAATATTTTTACCAACCAAAGAATTAAATACGCACCAATACCAAAACCAGCCAATAAAACTGTTAACACAAATAATATTCTAATATTTTTTGCTGAAAATTGTGTTTTTGTACTCAGCCATTCACATACACCTAAAATCATAATTTAAATTTATTTTGTTTATATTTTATCCTTTAAAAGGAGGAATTTCTCTAACTAATCTTTCTATTTCTTTTACAATTTTAATTCTACTTTTAGATTTTAATTCGAAGTATAAATTGTCCCAATCTGCATCAAAAGAAATTTTATGAGTTCTAGAATTTACATTTTTAGTTAAATTAATTACACGTAAATAAAAGTAACCATTTATATCATTTTCTGGCCTAAAATCTAAATTTATAGCACGCATTAAACTATAATTATTTAGGTGTAAAAGAGAGCTAGAATCTAAATAATGCATAGTTTCTTTAGAAGGATCAACTTCGTAGAATAAATTCCATTCTACATTCCAACTACCAGTAATTCTTAAAGGTTGTAATTCAATTTCATCCATTTTTTAAACACCAGTACTACCAAAACCTCCAGAACCACGTTTAGTTTCACTAAGTATTTCTACTTCTTGCCAAATTGCTCTTTCGTGTTTTGCAATGATTAATTGTGCAATTCTTTCGCCATCATTAATCACAAAATCATCGTTTGATAAATTAACTAATATTACTCCAATTTCTCCACGATAATCAGCATCTACAGTACCAGGAGAATTTAAAACAGTAATTCCTTTTTTTGCAGCCAAACCACTTCTTGGTCTTACTTGTGCTTCAAAACCAACAGGTAAAGCAATAAATAAACCTGTTTTTACAATTGCTCGTTCTAAAGGTTTTAAAGTTATAGAATCATCGATGTTTGCTCTTAAATCCATTCCTGCAGCACCTTCTGTTTCGTAATTTGGTGTTGCGTGTTTTGATTTATTTATAATTTGTACGTTCATTGTTATAATTTGTATAAGTAAGTAATCGTATCTAAAAATTCTGCACTCCAAAAGGTTTCATTATGTTGTCCTTTAGAAACAATTTTAGTTTTTATATTTTCTCTAGGAAAACCTGTATTTAGTAAAAGTTTTTCCATTTTTTTGGTGTCTGGTAACATAGTATTGCCTTCATCACCACCAATTAAAAGATAGAGTTTTGTATTTTTCTGATTTCCATTTTGTTTTGCAAAAGCATACACATTATTAGAAAACCAAAATGATGTAGAAAGTGCGCCAATTTTACCAAAAACATCAGGATATTTTAAACCTCCGTAAAAAGAAATTAATCCACCTAAAGAGCTACCAATTATAGCAGTGTGTTTGGCTTTTGGCTTTGTTCTGTAATTTTTATCAATAAAAGGTTTTAACTCATTTACTAAAAAATCTACATAAATTGCACCTTTTCCTCCTCCATATTTTGGGTGAGTCCAAGGTGTGTATTCTTCAATTCTTTTATCACCACCATTTTCTATACCAACTACTATAAAACCTTTTCCAGTATTTTTATAAAGTTCGTTTAGAGTTTCATCTACACTCCATTCTTTACCATAAGCAGCAGTTTCTATATCAAATAAATTCTGAGCATCGTGCATATAAATTACTGGGAATTTTTTAGAAGTAGCATCGTAGTTAGGAGGTAAATAAACCCAAACCTTATGAGATTTATCATTTAAACCATTAATAACAAATTCTTTATCTAAAATTGATGCGTTTTCTGCTCTTGTAGATTTACTATTTACTATTTTGGGTTTAGTTTTTGGTTTTTTTATAGATTGCCCTTTACAAGCAATCATTAAAAGTAAAAAACTGAATAAAAAAGAAACTATTGTTTTCACTTTAAACAAAAATTAGCGTTACACAAATATAATAATTCGCAAATGCATTCATCTATAGATAATACTTTTATTACTTTTGATTTTAAAATGAAACACTAATGGATGAACATCAAAAAATAGCGGTTTTAGGAGGTGGAAGTTGGGCAACAGCCATTATTAAAATGTTGATGGAAAATTTAGATAGTATAGGATGGTATATGCGTAATGAGCAAACCATTAAACATATCAAAGAAAATGAACACAATCCTAAATATTTAAGTTCTGCTGAATTACAAGTAGAAAAACTAGATTTATCTAGCGATATTAATTATACAATTGCTAATTATGATATTTTAATTTTTGCAATTCCGTCTGCTTTTTTAACCATAGAACTCAATAAAGTAAATGCTTCTTTAGATAATAAAACAATCTTTTCTGCAATAAAAGGTATTGTGCCAGAAACAGGTTTAATTGTTGGCGAGCACTTTAATCAACATTTTAATATTCCACTAGAGAATATTGGTGTAATTACAGGGCCTTGTCATGCAGAAGAAGTAGCAATGGAGCGTTTATCATACCTAACAATTGCATGTATTGACGAAAATAAAGCCGAAAAAATGGCAAAAGCCATACAAAGTTGGTATATAAAAGCTACAATTTCTGATGATATTATTGGTACAGAATATGCAGCTATGCTAAAAAATATTTACGCAATTGCAGCTGGTATTGCTCATGGCTTGGGTTATGGAGATAATTTTCAGTCTGTATTAATGAGTAATGCAATTAGAGAAATGAAACGTTTTATAAAAAAAGTACATAAAATGAAACGTAACATTAACAACTCTGCGTATTTAGGCGATTTGTTAGTAACAGGCTATTCTACATTTAGTAGAAATAGAATGTTTGGTAATATGATTGGTAAAGGATATACTGTAAGATCTGCGCAACATGAAATGAGTATGATTGCAGAAGGTTACTATGCAACCAACAGTGCTTATAAAATTAAAGAAGAGAATAAGGCAAATACACCAATTATAGATACAGTTTATAAAATTTTATATAGCAATAAAAATCCTAAAAAGGAATTTAATAAGTTAACCAATAAATTAGATTAATACAGTTTCTAGTTTTTAAAAAGAGTTTTAAACGTGATGTTTAAAATTAAACAATTTGAATATTTAAGGTGTATATTTTCATCTAATCGTTCTAATATATAAAAATTGTTTATTTTTGAACAATTATTTATAATTTTAAACTTTTACTATGAAAACAATACAAGAAGTTGTTGAAAGTACAATTAGAAAAACACCATTTATAGAGGAAGCTTTAAATGAAAAGTTGATAAATGTTTCTTCTTTAGCAAGAATTATTTTACCAGAAGTTTCCGAAATTTTAAAAAAGGATGTAAAAGTTGGTGCAGTAATGATGGCTATTAATAGACTTTCACCTGCAAGTGAGTTACGTATCAGAAAAAATATAAAACGTTTAGCTTTAGATTTAGGTGATGTAATTGTACGTTCTGATTTATGCGATTTTACTTTTAAAAATACACCTTCTTTACTCAAAGAGATCGCAAAAATTTTAACCAAATCTGCAGAGAATTCTGATTACTTTTTAACAGTTTCTCAAGGTATTTTCGAAACAAATATCGTTACAAGTAAAAACTTAAGACCTTACGTAGAAGAAATTTTCGAAGATGAAACACTAACACATAGTATGTTAGAGTTGGCATCTATTACAATAAAGTTGCCAAAAGAAAACTTAGAACAATCTGGTATTTATTACTTTATTTTAAAGCAATTGGCTTGGGCAGACATTCCTTTACAAGAAATTATTTCTACAACAAATGAAATGACTATTGTTGTAAAAGAAGAAGATATTAACCAAACTTTTGCCATTTTAATGGATATGAAATTAAGCTAACTATGGCTAAACAAGACCCTTATGCAGCACTAAGAATAAGAGAATTTAATATTTTTTTATTGGTAAGATTTCTATTAGTTTTTGGGTGGTCTATGCAATTTATTGTTATTGAATGGCAAGTATATTCCATTACTAAAGATCCGCTTTCTTTAGGTATAATTGGTTTAATGGAAATTATACCCGCTTTTTCTATGGCATTATTTGCGGGTCATATTGTAGATCAAAACGAAAAAAGAAACTTGTTAGCCATTTGTACAGCAGCTTTTTCGTTAATAAGTTTGGGCTTGTTTTTATTAACTTCTGATAGTTTTGTTAACAATTGGTCTACAAATTCAATTTTATACTCAATATATGGTTTGGTGTTTTTTGGTGGATTTCTAAGATCTTTTTTCGGACCAACAATTTTTTCTTTAGTTGCACTTTTAGTTCCTAAAAAAATATATCATAATGCTGCAACTTGGAGCACAAGTACCTGGAAAACAGCTTCTGTTTCTGGAGCTCTTTTTGGAGGTTTTTTTATCAGTTGGATTGGTGTTGATAAAACACTTTGTTTAGTCTTTATACTTGTAATTTTATCTTTAATAATCCTTTTTCAAATAAAAAAGAAACCAATTTTAAATACTAAAATTGGTGAGCCAATGATGCAAAGTTTAAAAGTAGGTGTAAAGTTTGTGTTTCAAAACAAGGCAGTTTTAGGAGCTTTAAGTTTAGATATGATTGCTGTTTTATTTGGTGGTACTGTAGCTATTTTATCAGTATTTGCTCAAGATATTTTAAAGGTTGGGCCAGAAGGTTTTGGTCTTTTAAATGCGTCTATTTCTATGGGTAGTATTTTAACTATGTTTATTACAACTTACATTCCCATTCACAGAAACACAGGTAAAAAAATGTTGATTTCTGTCTTTATTTTTGGACTTAGTATTATCGCTTTTGGATTATCATCTATATTCTGGGTAAGTCTCTTAGCATTATTTATAAGTGGTGCTGCAGACGGAATATCTATGGTAATAAGACAAACTATTTTACAATTAAAAACTCCAGATGAAATGCGTGGTAGAGTATCTTCAGTAAATTCTATGTTTGTAGGTTCTTCTAACGAATTAGGTGCTTTTGAAAGTGGTTTGGCTGCTAAATTATTAGGACCAGTTACTGCTGTTGTTTTTGGTGGTACAATGACTTTAATTACAGCTGTTACCACAGGAATTGTAAGCCCCACAATAAGAAACTTAGATTTAACAGAAGATATTGAAGAAAATGAAAATGAATCAGAAAAAGTAAGTACTGAATAATACTTTATTTATAAAATAATTATTTAGGAATTGTTCTAAAATTACCTAAACTTATTGTCCAGTCATAACCTTTAAAATTTAAGTCTTTTGGTTTTTCTGGTGTAATACCATATTCTAATAGAATTTCTTTAGCACCGCATTTACCACCAAAATCTCCACGAAACCAAGACATTAAAGCTACAGAAGTTGCTTCTTTTTCAACTGGTTTATAAGTTGTTTGTTCTTTTAAATATTCAGTGGCCATAAAATCGAGCTCTTTGTATAGATTATTATAAGTATACAAAGCAACAGGAGGACAACTTTTTGCGCCACAGTTTAAGGCAAAATGTATTCTCCAATCTATATTATCTACACGTAATTTACGTTCCCATTTTGGTCTAAACCATTTTCTTAAATAACCTAAACTCCATTTTACTCTAGATTTTCTCATAATATCATGCTCAATATCATCAAAAGATAAAAGTTCACCAGCAATTTTTACTCTAGGTTTTTTAAAAAAAGCACCTCTATTTTCATATTCTGCTGGGTTTTCTGTTAAAGATATTTGAATAAAAGCATTGTAAATATTAATCCAAAAAGCAAGTTTATGTTTGTCTGTTTTTAGTTCTGTAACTAATTCATTTAGTGTGCTTTCAGATAAAATAGCTACTTCTTTATCATAAGGTTTTTTATCAATTATATTTTGTAATAATGTTTGAGAAACATCAATATAACTTGTAGTATTTTGAGCGTTTAAAAATAAAGATGATAAAAAAAATGTAATTATAAAAAACTGTTTCATAGAAAAATACGTATGTTTAAGTATGATGTTAAGTATTATTATTCCTGTTTATAATGAACAAGAAAACCTTATAAAGAGGTTGTCGTTTTTATGTGAAAAAGCTAACAAAAACAATATAGAAATTATTATTGCAAATTCTCCTGAATCTATTGATGAAAGTCAATTAGTTTGCAATAAATATGCTAAAGTTATTCATTTAGATTGTAAAATAAAAGGTAGAGCTGCCCAAATGAATGCTGGTGCTAAATTAGCAAAAGGTGATGTTTTAATGTTTTTACATGCTGATGTAGTTTTACCAGAAGATTTTTATTTACAAGTTAAAACGGCTGTTAATAAAGGCAATAAATTCGGGTTTTTTGCTTATAAGTTTGATGTTAGTACTACTCTTTTAAATTTAAATAGTAAGTTTACCAAGAAAGATGGTTTGTTTGCAGGTGGTGGAGATCAATGCCAATTTTTTACAAAAGAAACATTTAAAGCTTTAAAAGGTTACAATGAAAACTTTTGTATTATGGAAGATTTTGAAATGATGGACAGAATTCGAAAACATAAAATTCCGTTTAAAATTATTCAATCTAAAGCAACAGTTAGTGCAAGAAAATACAATAATAACTCTTGGTTAAAAGTAAATTTAATAAATGGTTATGTTTTTTTAAAGTATAGGTTAGGAGTACATCCAACAAAGTTGAGAAAAACATATAAAAGCTTATTAAGGGAGTCTGTTTAAATTATTAAAATGAGTTCTTTTTTAGAAATACTAAAGCAAAAGAAGTGTAAATTTATAGAAATCTTTTTTCTATTTATTGTTGCGCCTGTAGTACTTTTATTGCCAATTTCTATTATTATTAAAGTAATTTATGTTGGTTTGGGTGTGGTTTACATTACTTTAATTTCCATATTTAAAGAAAAATTTTCTAAAATTAAAACAGATAAAAAATCAAATAAAAAAGTTGTTTTAGAAATAGGAATTCGATTTTTAATTATTGCTCTTTTAACAACGTTGGTTTTATATTATCAGAATAAAGAACAATTGTTTAATGTTATACTTAACAAACCAGATTTATGGTTAAAGTTTAGTGGAGTTTATATCTTATTTTCTGTGATACCTCAAGAATTAATTTACAGAACTTTCTTTGTAAAACGATATCAAAACTTAATTAAAAATAAATGGTTGTTTATTTTTATAAATTCTGTACTATTTTCTTTTGCACACATTTGGTTTCAGAGCTTTACAGTATTAGCGTTTTCTTTTGTAGGTAGTTTACTTTTTGCACATACTTATCTAAAAACTAAATCTAATTGGTTAATTATTTTAGAGCATTCTATTTATGGAGTTTGTTTGTATACAGTGGGTTATGGAGAATTATTTATGTTTCCTGTATAAATAAAAAACCGCTTTTTGATTTTTTCAAAAAACGGTTAGTAAATGCTTATTTTAATAACTTAAGAGCTATTATCGACTTAATTTTAATAACATTTTCAGATATTTCCTCTTCATCATCATCTGTTTCATTGATTTCTTTTTCTACCCAAATTATGGCAAATTTTTTGTTTCGGTTTTCATCATCTTCTAAACTGATATCAATATCATCATTGTAATCGTAAAATAAATATTCATTTTTATCAGCATCAACAAATTTATAATATTGATCTTCTGTTAAGCCTAAAAATGTAGCTGTTAATTTATTCGATTTTTCTTGAACGTTAGTAGTAAAAGAGAAAGACGCAGTAATAAGTAGCACGAATGCTACCACATATAATTTTTTCATTTATTTATAATTTTTAAGTTGTTTTTAAAATATAGTAGCCATTCTTTTTCTTAAAAGAACATGCTTTTTTTCGGAGTAAATTGAACTATATTTTCATAGGCCTAAAAATTATAAAATAACTATAGTAAATGTAATCTATTTTTTAATTGAATGTACAAGCTAATGTTAAATTTTTATCTAATTCTTGTAATTTTTTTTCAGTGGTATTATCATCCCAATGAAACTGATTTTTAAATAGTTGTACTACATAATCTTTATGAAAATCTACACTTTTTGTGTCAAAAAATAAACGACCAGTTCTACGCATAAAAAAATCGGTTGGACTGCAAGCCATTTCATAATTTATAGCAAACCAAACTTCTGCATTTATCATTTTTTCTTGCATATTATCATGCATTAAATCATCAAATTTTTGAAGGATAATATCTGTCTGTTTTCCATAATTATGTACTAAATATTCAGCATCTTTTCTGTTAAAATCTACTTCTGCAATTCTATTCTGTATAGCATCAGTATAACTTTTAACTTCATCGTAATTTTTAAAAGTACCACCAGAAAGCACAATGTCTTTGGTTTTAATCTCTTCGAATTCTTTGTTAAATCTGCGTTTGTATTTTTTATCAACTAAACCTACAATACGTTCTGCCATTTTTCTGTAGCCAGTTAATTTACCACCAGCAATAGAAATTAGTTCAGTGTCAGACACAAAAATTTCATCTTTTCTAGACAATTCAGAAGCCGATTTTCCTTCTTCGTGAATTAAAGGTCTTAAACCAGCCCAAGAAGATTGAACATCATCTAAAGTTAAATTGATGTCTGGAAACATATTATTTACAGCAGAAATTAAATACGTTGCATCTACTAAATTGGTGTTTACGTTTTCTTTATCTAGTTGATAATTGGTGTCTGTAGTGCCAAAATAAGTTACTTTTCCACGAGGAATTGCAAACATCATTCTACCATCAGGAATATCGAAATAAACAGATTGCTTTACAGGTAACTTTTCGTGAGCAACAACCAAATGAACACCTTTGGTTAAGTGTAAACGTTTGCCTGTTTTTGAGTGATTAATTTGTCTTAATTCATCTACCCAAGGTCCACAAGCATTTACTACATATTTTGCCTTTATAGCGTAGTTTTCATCAGTTAAAACATCTTTTACATTAGCACCAACAACTCTTTTATCTTCATAAATAAAATCGGTAGCTTCTGTATAATTAATGATTTTTGCATCGTAATTTAAAGCTGTTTTTAAAACCTCTATTGTTAAACGAGCATCATCTGTTCTATATTCTGCATAAAAACCAGCACCATTTAAAATCTTTTTAGGTAGTAAAGGTTCTTTCTTTAAAGCATCTTTTTTAGAAAGCATTTGTCTTTTATCTTCACCTTCTACAGAAGCTAAAATATCATAAACTTTTAGGCCTACAGAAGTTAGCCAAGAACCATAAGTTCCACCCTCTATTAAAGGTAAAATCATTTTTTCTGGCACTACTAAATGAGGTGCTAATTTGTGCACAATTGCTCTTTCTGTACCTACTTCTTTAACCAACCAAAAATCGAATTGTTTTAAATAACGTAAACCACCGTGAATTAATTTTGTTGATTTGCTCGAAGTTCCTGAAGCAAAATCACCTTTTTCTATTAAGGCAACTTTCATACCTCTAGAAGCTGCATCTAAAGCGATTCCTGCACCTGTAATTCCACCGCCAATAATTAAAATATCAAACTCTGTTTCTTTTAAGTTTGATGTAATTTCTGCTCTTTTAAAGTAAGAAAAACTGCTCATAATTTTAGTCTAAAATGTTTGTTGGTAAACCATCAATACTAGTTTGATTTTTATCTTTCCAATAGTTTGCAATGCCTTCTTTGCCTTGTTCTGTAGCCCAGTCATTCAATTCATTTCTTTCGCCTTTGTAATCAAAAAAAGGAATAGACATTCCACAAGAAGTTTGTGCAGAATCTACAGTAATATCAAAAATTTGACGTGTTCCTGGAGTTTCTGGAAACAATTGAATTAATTCATCCCAAGAAGTATCTCCTTCTTTAATTTCTTTGCCTTTTCCGTACAAACGCAAAATATTAGGAGCACCTTCAAAAGCACAAAACATAATTGTTATGCGTTCATTTTCTAGTAAATGAGCTGCAGTTTCATTGCCACTTCCTGTAACATTGAGCCATAAAACTCGGTTTTCATTTATCACTCTAAAAGAATCCATGCCTTTTGGTGATAAGTTTATTCTACCAGAATTAGGAGCAGTTGCCACAAAGAATATTTTTTGAGCTTCGATAAATTTTTGAAGTCTTGAGGTAATTTTAGTATAAAATTTTGACATATTTTTTTAGATTTTTAATCGATCCAATTTTTAGAACGCTCAACAGCTTTTAGCCATTTTTTATAAAGACGTTCTCTTTTTTCTTCTGATATTTTTGGTAGAAATTCTTGGTCTATTTTTTTATCGGTTTCAATATCTTCTAACTGCCATAAACCTACACAAATTCCTGCTAAATATGCAGCACCCATAACAGTAGTTTCTGTATTTTTTGGTCTGTCTACAGCTGTGTTTAAAATATCTGCCTGAAACTGCATTAGCAAATTATTTGCACTTGCACCACCATCAACTTTTAAAGCTTTTAAAGGAATTTCTGCATCATTTTGCATGGCAATTAACAAGTCTTTGGTTTGGTAAGCTAAAGATTGTAAAGTGGCTTTTATTAAATGATTTTTACCTGTATCTCTAGTTAAACCAAAGATTGCACCTCTTGCATACATATCCCAATAAGGAGCACCTAAACCAGCAAATGCAGGCACTACAATTACAGGGTTTTCTTCAGCTACTTTTTCTGAAAAAAACTCACTTTCTTCAGCAGATTCTATAATTTGTAATCCATCTCTTAACCATTGAATTGCAGCACCAGCAACAAAAACACTGCCTTCTAAAGCATAATAGACTTTGTTGTTAATTCCCCAAGCAATTGTGGTTAGTAAACCGTTTTTAGAATATTGAGGTTGTGTGCCTGTATTCATCAATAAAAAACAACCTGTACCATAAGTGTTTTTGGCTTCGCCTTTTTTAAAGCAAGTTTGTCCAAAAAGCGCTGCTTGTTGATCGCCAGCAATACCTGCAATCGGAATTTTACATCCATCAAAGATAAAATCGCCAAAATGAAATGATGAAGGTTTTACTTCTGGCAACATTTCTTTCGGAATTTTTAATGCTGATAAAATTGTTGCATCCCAACACAAATTGTTAATATCAAAAAGCATAGTTCTAGATGCATTGCTATAATCTGTAGCGTGTATTTTTTTATCAGATAAATTCCATAAAAGCCAAGAATCTATAGTACCAAAAAGTAGATTTCCTTTTTTAGCTTCTTCTTTTGCGCCTTTTACGTTTTCTAAAATCCAATGAATTTTTGTGCCAGAAAAATAAGCATCAACCACTAAACCTGTTGTTTTTTTAATGTGATTTTCTAATCCTTTTTTCTTTAAATTCTCACAAATATTTGCGGTTCTTTTATCTTGCCAAACAATAGCATTATAAATTGGTTTTCCTGTGTTTTTATTCCAAATTACGGTAGTTTCTCTTTGATTTGTAATGCCTAAACCTACAATATCTTTAGGTTGAATATCGGCTTTTTGTATCGCCTTTTTTAAGGTTGATAATTGTGTTTCTAAGATTTCTGAAGCATCATGTTCTACCCAACTTGATTCTGGAAATATTTGTTTAAATTCTTGTTGTTCAATAGCAATAATCTCACCTTTTTCATCAACAATAACAGAGCGTGAACTTGTAGTTCCTTGATCTAAAGCTAAAATATATTTTTTTGACATTTTTGGTAAAATCGGATTCACAATTTACAAAATAACAAGTATATAAATTATTACCTTTAGCAAAATAAAAACTCTTTTTATGGAATATGGATTTTTATCAGTAATACCACCAATTATTGCAATCATTTTAGCACTAAGAACCAAGCAAGTTTATATTGCCTTGTTATTTGGAATTTGGTTTTCTTGGTTGATAATTAAAGGCTGGAATCCTTTAGAAGGAACTTTGGCAATGATTGAAGGAATGGTAAACGTTTTTCAATCGAAAGGAAATACAAGAACTATTATATTTAGTGCTTTGGTTGGTTCTTTGTTGATATTTATTCAATATTCTAGAGGTGTAGAAGGTTTTATTAATATTATTAATAAAAAACTAGTAAAATTAGAAAACAAGAAATCTGGTTATAGTAGAGTAATGGTTCAAATTTTGGCAACTTTTACTGGGTTGTTATTATTTGTAGAAACTAGTATTAGTTCTTTAACTGTAGGTACTTTATACAGACCAATTTTTGATAAATTAGGAATTCCAAGAGAAAAACTAGCATACATAGCAGATTCAAGTTCTGCGCCTTCATCAATATTAATTCCTTTTAATGCTTGGGGTGCATTTATTATGGGTTTGTTGTTAACACAGGGAATTGATAAACCATTTTCTGTAATGATAGCTTCTATTAAATATAATTTTTATCCACTTTTAGCAATCGGAATTTTATTCTTTATCATCTTATCAAAAAAGGATTTTGGATTGATGAAAAAAGCCGAAAAAAGAACCAAAGAAACAGGTTTGTTAATGAACGAAGGTTCTAAACCAATGGTTTCTGATGAGGTAACTTCTTTTCCGCCAAAAGAAGGTATAGAAGCTAAAGCATATAATATGATTGTGCCACTTTTGGTGATGGTTTTAATGATGCCTATTAACTTAATTTATACAGGTTGGGATGCTGTAAAAGAAGCAACATCATTCTTAAATCACGCTTCACAAGCAATTGGTGAAGGTTCTGGTTCATCATCTGTTTTATATGCTGTAATTACAGCTATTTTAGTAGCAATGATAATGTATTTTATACAAGGAATTATGAAACCAAAAGAAGCTGTAAACCTAACTTTAAAAGGAATTAGCGAATTAATGCCTTTGGCTTTATTAATGTTATTGGCTTTTGCAATTGGTGATGCTTGTAAAGTTTTAGATACTGGTAATTACGTAGCAAATATTACAGAAAGTTGGTTATCTCCAGAATTGCTGCCTGCTGTAGTTTTTATTGTGAGTTCTTTTATTGCATTTTCTACAGGTACTTCTTGGGGAACTTTTGCGATTATGTTGGCAATTTCTGTACCTATGGCTAATATGCATAGTGCAGATTTAACGATTGTGGTTGCTGCAACTTTAGGAGGAGGAATTTTTGGAGACCATTGTTCGCCAATTTCAGATACTTCAATAATTTCATCAATGGCTTCTGCTAGTGATCATATAGATCACGTAAAAACACAACTGCCTTATGCTTTTTTTGGTGGTGTAATTACAGTGATTTTGTATTTGGTTATTGGGTTTTTTGGGTAGAAAATTGATTCTGAATTTGTTTAATAATCGCATATTTTTTTAAAATGAAAAAGGTTAATATTATAAAGAAAACATCAAAATCTATTACAGATAGTGCAGATCAAATTTTTGAGCAATTTAAAAATGGAGTTTCCAAAATAGGTGATTTAGGAACAAATACTAAAAACAAATTTATCGATTATGTAAAAGATGTTTTTAATGTGTTGCCACTTTTAGAAAAAGCAGGTTTTAGAACCAACAGATTAATTGTTGGTGTTTCAATTCCACCTTCTGTAGAAATACATTTTAGTCGTTTTAAAGAAGTTGATAAAGAAGAAATTGATCTTTTATATGAGGAATATAAAGACAAGAAAATGTTTAAGATGATATTGAAAGCATTATTAATGTCTAATGAATTTCAATCAAAATTATCTTCAGAAAGTTTAGTCTTTGCAGAAACTTGTATAGAAATTTCAATTCCGCCAAAAGTGAGTATTAAATATCTAAATAAAGAGGTTGCTAATATTCATAAAATAGAAGCAGATTTTGATTAAAAATAGTTAATCAATAAAATTTTAACTTGCCAAAATCCCACGTTTTTTAATTTCATCAATCATTCTTAAAGAACCTTCTTTAATCGTGTTTTCTTTAAACATATATGTTTTTTCATACAAAGTATTCCCCTCAAAAAAAGTAACTTGAAAACGATTATTTAATTTGAATAATTCTGGCTGAATCAACTCAATCTTAGCAAAAGAATTTGCTGGTAGTTTGTCTAACTTTTTACGGAATAAAGAAGATATTTTGGTGTCAGAAAATCCTTGTGTAACAATTACCATCATTTCTAAATCAACATTTTTGTTGTTGATGATATACACGTTCCAATCATCAGTTTTATAAATATCATTGTATTCATAAACAACTGCCATTTCTACACCTGTAACTTCTGGTATTTTTATGTCTTTTTTCATAGCCCCCTTTCCCCAAAAGGGAGAAATTATTTGGTAATTATAGTTTTAAAAATTTAGCACCATTCATAGTTAAAAAATCTAATTTTACATATAAATTGGAGTTCCTTCACTTTGAGAAGGCTAGGATGGGCCTCTTAAATTACACTCTTAAACTGCTCTAAGAAACGTTTATCATTCTCATAAAACATTCTAATATCTGGTATTTGATACAACAACATTGCAATACGTTCTATACCCATTCCAAAAGCATAACCAGAATATTTTGTAGGATCTATGTTTGCGTTTTTTAACACATTTGGGTCTACCATTCCACAACCCATAATTTCTAACCAACCAGTACCTTTTGTAATTCTGTAATCAGTTTCAGTTTCTAATCCCCAGTAAATATCTACTTCTGCACTTGGCTCAGTAAACGGAAAATAAGAAGGTCTTAATCTAATTTTAGATTTACCAAACATCTCTTTTGTAAAGTATAAAAGCGTTTGTTTTAAATCCGCAAAAGAAACATCAGTATCAATATACAAACCTTCTACTTGATGAAAAATACAATGAGCTCTTGCAGAAATATCTTCGTTTCTAAAAACTCTTCCAGGAGAAATAGTTCTAATAGGTGGTTTGTTATTTTCCATGTAGCGTACTTGCACAGAAGATGTGTGTGTACGTAATAAAATATCTGGATCTTGTTCTATAAAGAACGTGTCTTGCATATCTCTTGCAGGATGATATTCTGGTAAATTTAAGGCAGTAAAGTTATGCCAATCATCTTCAATTTCTGGTCCTTCAGAAACTGTAAAGCCAATTCTATTAAAAACTTCAATAATTTGGTTTTTTACCAATGATATTGGATGACGTGAACCTAACTCAATTGGTTCAGAAGGTCTAGTTAAATCACCATAAACTCCTTTTTCTTCAACAGCGCTTTCTAAAGATTCGTTTAATGCAGCAACTTTACCTTCTGCAGCATTTCTTAATCTATTTAAAGCTTGTCCTAAATCTTTTTTTAAAGCAGCATCAACATTTCTAAATTCAGAAAATAAACCTTTAAGTAAACCTTTGCTACCCAAATATTTAATTCTAAATGTTTCTACTTCATCTTTAGTTGTTGCTTTAAAAACTTCAACCTCACCAATTAATTCTTTTACTTTATCTAACATTTTTAAATAAAATTATGTTGCAAATTTAAACTTTTTTAGAGAGTTTAAGATTGCTTTTATTAATAAAAGAGTCAACTCAAACGAAATCGATTGAAATAAGGGCAATTAAATATATTTAAGAAAACTTTTGTATTTTATCATATTGAAAAATAACTATCTTTGCAGCATTAAATTTTATTAATATCATAATAAAGTATGGAAGAAAATATGAAATCCAAAATTGATGGCTTTATGAAGTTGGTAGAACAACGTAATGGTCATGAACCAGAATTTTTACAAGCTGTACAAGAAGTTGCAGAAACTGTAATTCCTTATATCATTGATAATGATATTTATTTTGGGAAAAACATTTTATTAAGAATGGTAGAACCTGAAAGATTAATTTCTTTTAGAGTTTCTTGGGTAGATGATGATGGAGAAATTCAAGTAAATAGAGGATATAGAGTACAAATGAATTCTGCAATTGGGCCTTACAAAGGTGGTTTGCGTTTTCATCCAACAGTAAATGCTAGTATTTTAAAGTTTTTAGCTTTTGAACAAGTATTTAAAAACTCTTTAACAACTTTACCTATGGGTGGAGGAAAAGGAGGTTCTGATTTTGATCCTAAAGGAAAATCAGACAACGAAATTATGCGTTTTTGTCATGCTTTTATGAGCGAATTATTTAGACATATTGGGCCAAATACAGATGTACCTGCAGGAGATATTGGAGTTGGTGCTAGAGAAATTGGTTTTATGTTTGGTATGTATAAAAAGTTAAACAATGAATTTACAGGTGTATTAACTGGTAAAGGTCAATCTTGGGGGGGTTCTTTAATTAGACCAGAAGCTACAGGATATGGAAATGTATATTTTGCACAAAATATGCTAAAACGTAAAAACGATTCTTTTGAAGGTAAAACAGTTGTAATTTCTGGTTCTGGAAATGTTGCACAATTTGCTGCAGAAAAAGCTATAGAGTTAGGAGCTAAAATTTTAACTTTATCAGATTCTGGAGGTTATATTTACGATGAAGAAGGTATAGATACAGAAAAATTAGAACACGTTATGTTTATTAAAAATGAAAAACGTGGTAGAATTAGTGAATATATAGAAAAATATCCGTCTGCAAAATATGTTGCAGGAGAAAGACCTTGGTCTGTAAAATGTGATATTGCTTTACCTTGTGCAACTCAAAACGAGTTAAATGGAGAAGAAGCAAAAGCATTAATCGAAAATGGTTGTATGTGTGTTTCTGAAGGTGCAAATATGCCTTCTACACCAGAAGCTATTCACGAGTTTAATAATGCTAAGATTTTATTTGCACCAGGAAAAGCATCTAATGCTGGTGGTGTTGCAACTTCTGGTCTAGAAATGTCTCAAAACTCTTTAAGAATTTCTTGGTCTAGAGAAGAGGTAGATAATAGATTAAAAGATATTATGGAAGATATTCACGATTCTTGTGTAGAATATGGAGCTAATGAAGATGGTTCTATAGATTATATTAGAGGCGCAAATATTGCTGGTTTTGTTAAAGTTGCAGATGCAATGTTAGCACAAGGTATTATTTAAGAAAATCTTTTTTGAGTTATTATATATTGTAAACGCATCAATTTATTGATGCGTTTCTTTGTTTCTTTGCTATATAATAACAAACTATGAACTTTCTTATCTGCTTACTTTTAGGTTTTGTAATTGCTTCTTTAGGTAGTATTACACCTAGTTTTTTAAATTTAACAGTTGTAAAATATAGCCTAAGAAATGGTAAAAAATCTACTTTCTACCTAATATCTGGTTACGCAACAGTATTGTTTTTTCAGGCAAATTTAGGTGCTTATTTGGCAAACATTTTAATGAAAAATTCAGAATATATCACCTTAATTCAACAAATAGGAACAGGTATATTATTTCTATTATCTGTTAATTTTTTTCGAGTTTATTATTCATCCAAAGAACAAAAAAAGGAAAAAGAAATACCAAAATCTAAATCTTATTTCTACGGAATTTTAATGTCGTTACTAAATATGATGGCCATTCCTTTTTACTTTACGTTTATATCGCTTTTAATTGGTTTTGAGTATTTTAACTACAGTTATTTAAATGCATTTTATTTTTCAATTGGTTCTACAATTGGTTCTTTTACGCTCTATACAATTTATGCTATTGTTGCTAAAAATATAGAACACAAGCTAACCTTCATAGCATCTAAGATGGATTTTATCTTAGGATGTTTAACCGGTTTTGTAGCTATAGGTAACTTAATTTATCTATTTAATAAGTAGTTTTTGCACAACAACTTAATTATTAGTTTGTTCGTCTAATTTAAAGATGATGAATGTTTGCTTTTTGTATCTTAACTTTAATTAATTTTGTAATATAATTTCTTCGGATGAAAATACTTAAAAATATAATTGTTGATGGCAATCATCAAAAACCAATAGTTACAGATGTTTTTTACAAACCTACAAATCAACCTAAAAAAGTAGTTATTTTTTGTCACGGTTATAAAGGTTTTAAAGATTGGGGACCTTGGAATTTAGTAGCAGAACACTTTGCAAAAGCCGATTTTTTCTTTATAAAATTCAATTTTTCTCATAATGGAGGCACAATAGAGCAGCCTATAGATTTCCCAGATTTAGAAGCATTTGGTAATAACAATTATACCAAAGAATTAGACGATTTAAAGTCTATTATTGATTGGATCTCTAATGATAACACTTTTAAAAACGAGGCCAATATTGATGATATTTCTTTGATTGGACATAGTAGAGGAGGAGGAATTGTGTTATTAAAAGCCAATGAAGACAATCGTGTTAAAAAAGTAATTACACTAGCAGCAGTTTGCGATTTTGGCAAAAGAAGCTCAACTATTGGCGATTTAGAAAACTGGAAAAAAAACGGAGTTAAATATGTTGTTAATGGAAGAACAAATCAGCAAATGCCTCATTTTTATCAGTTTTATGAAAATTATAAATTAAATGAAGCTCGTTTAAGTATTCCGAATGCAGTTAAAAATTTAGATATTCCACAGTTAATTATTCACGGAAATAAAGATGATGCTGTTTTTATATCTGAAGGAGAAAATCTAAAAAAATGGAATCCAGATGCACAATTTAAGGTTATAGAAAACGCAAATCATGTGTTTAATGTTTCTCATCCTTGGAAACAAAATAATTTATCTAAAGAACTAAAAGAAACTGTAGAATTTTGTTTTAAATTTTTGAATTAACATACAACTCTTATTCAATAGATTTAAAAATAGTGTTGCAATTTCTTAAATAGAAAAACGATTAATTTTTAAGACATTCAAAAAAAATAAAAATTAACGCAAGTTTTTTATTTGTTCTACATCTAAATATTTTAGATAAAACAAAAAACAATGAAAAAATTAATTTTTCCAATGTTTTTCTTGGTTTTTTTTGCTTGTTCAAGTGATAATGAATCAGAAACAACAACAATTATTGATGAATCTTCAGTAGATATTACATCTGTAGTTCAAGCTAACTTTACTAATAGTTATACTAACGATGTTAGCGTTGCTGTTAGTGGAGATTATATAACAATTTCTAGTACAGGTTTACCAGATCATAAAACTCCATATTGGGGTTCAGGTCATGAAATGTATGAAGATTTTCCAGGGACAAACCACGCCAATGCAAACACAAGTATGGTTGCTCATAATTATGCAATGACAATACCTATTTATCCTCAAGAGGCAATAAATAAAGAAGAAACAGAACTAGGTGCTGTAGGTATGGCTTTAAATGGAGCTCCAATTTATAATGATTATGAAGGAAGTGGGGTTTTAACAGAAATTGCTTGGAGTACTTTTGACTCAACAGGCGCACATCCAGGTCCAGGAGAAGATTATCATTACCATTGTGAAGGAACTTATCTAAGTGTAGATGAAAACAATTTAATAGGATTTCTTAGAGATGGTTTTCCTGTTTATGGAAGAAAAGATGCTGATGGTTCTTATCCAAATGATTTAGATGAAAATGGAGGTCATACAGGTACAACAAATGATTTTTCTGATGAAATTTACCACTATCACATAAGTAGTGAAGAATATTCTACTTCTGGTTTATTTGTTATTAAATCAGGAGCTTATCATGGAACCAAAGGAACATTTACACAGTAAATTAATACTATTTTAAGATGGCAAATTTTCACCAAAATAAAAATGAATTAAGTAATTTTATATATATAATTACTGTTTGTTTTTTTATATTGATAAGTTGCCAAACTAAAAAAAATAACATCCTTAAAGCTGAGGACAAAAAAGAAGATTCTTTTACAGAAATTATAAACATACCAAAAGATACTATAGACTTTAAGAACCCTAATGTATCCCTAACAAATGGTATTTATTATTTAAATGATAAAAAATATTCTGGAATCATTTACAAAGAACAAAAAGGGTTTAAAGTAAAAACCTATAGCTCTGTTTTTAATGGGAAATTAAACGGAATTTATAGAAGTTTTTATGCAAATGGTAACCCTTTTGAAATAAGAAGTTATAAAGAAAATGTTTCTGTAGGAAATCATTTTGGCTACTGGAAAGATTCAAAGAAATTAAAGTTTTCTTATAATTATCAGAACAATAAAAAAGAAGGTTTTCAAAAAAGTTGGTATTCAAATGGCAACATCGCTTTTATTTATAATTATAAGAATGATAAACAAGATGGTTTTCAAAAAGCATGGAGATTAAATGGAAGTTTATATCGAAATTTTCAAGTTAAAAACGGAATTAGATATGGGCTTCAAAGATCAAAATCTTGTTATGAAGTAGAAAATGAAGAAATTAAAATTAGAACCATGGCTACAGTAATTAAGTAATCTTTTTAATTTTAATAAAAGAACAATAATAATTTACACAAGTTTTTTTTAAAAATGACATCTAACTAAATAAAACAACAACAACATGAAAAAATTATCAAATTACATAACATTGTTTGCATTATCATTTATGATTTTTGCATGTTCAAGCAATTCTACAACAGACATAGAAGAAGAAATAACAAGCGATTTAGTTGTTGTAGATGTTGATGAATCCTTATTTTTAACAGCAGGGTTATCTGAAACAATAACTATTGAATCTAGAACAATGTCAGATGGATCAACTGCAGATTGTTATAAAATTGTTGTTACTGGTTTAGCAACAGATCATGATATGGGTCCTTGGTGTCCTAGTAATATTTCTGATGATGCATCAGCAGGAGGAATCTGGTTAGAAGGTGGAGAAAAATATGATGTAGATGGTTCATTTATCGAAAATTTAGCAACATTTTATTCTGATAGTACTTGGTCAATGTACGATAGTTCTACAGGAGAAATAACAAAAACTGAATCTAAAGAAGATTGTGCAAATGCAGCTATTCCAGATGTTGGAGATGATTATAAAAATTATTGTGTAGAATGCTTACCTTCTTATTTAGAAAGCATTACAAACACATATTACATTCCTGTTACACCTGTAGAAGCAAGTTCTCCAACAGCATTTGGATCAGGACCAATGTCAACAGGACCAAGTGTTAGAGGATTGGCTTTTAATGGCGTTGTTTTTGATGCACCTGCACCTGTAAGTAATATTTTAGGCGCATATACATTAGCTCCTTTTGATGATGCTGGAGGACATATAAACTTAGCAGCAGGTTATCATTATCATGCAGCTACAGGAATAAGCACTCAGATTGAACAAACAGATGGTCATACAGGTATGATTGGTTATGCTCTTGATGGTTATGGAATGTATAACTATGATAGCTCTATACTCAGTGATTTAGATGAATCTCTTGGGCATTATGATGAAACTAGAGGTTATCACTATCATGTAGATTATGCAGGAACAAATAACTTCATTAATAGTCTTCATGGAGTATACGCAAATTAAAGATTTTTAATGAAACAACTCCTAATAATAATATCAGTTTTGATGAGTATAACCACTTATGCTCATCAATCTAATTTATCAACAGTTATTTTTTCGCAAGCTGATGATGGTAAGTATATAATACAAATAAATAGCTCATTAACTGCATTTGAAGGCGAAATAGAATACCATTACACAAAAGATTCTTATAAAACACCAGAAGAGTTTAAAAGACTAGTTATTCAATATTTTGAAAAAAACTTTTCATTTTCTATAAATGGTGTTGATTCATTAAAACTTGTAAACCCAGCAGTAATTTTGGGTCATGAAACCAAATTATTAGCTGAGGTTATTGGGGTACCAAAAGACATTAAATCATTATATTTAAAAAATAGGATGTTCAAAGATATGCGATCAAACAAAAGTATCGTCATTATGTTAATAGAAGGGTTTCCTAAACAAAAATATGTTTTAAATAATGACAATAACCAACAAGTTAAATTAGTTTTAGAAGACGGTATCTGGAAAAACCTAGAAACTTCTTCTTCTTCTTTCCTCTATTCAAATAATAGCATTTTTGTAGGTCTACTAATTTTAATTTCTATTACTGTTGTGGGTTTTTTCTTAAAACGAAAAAAATCAGTCAATTTTAAAAATGACTAATTCCAATAAATAATTTAGACTTGAGTTTTTTTATTCTTTTTTCTAAAGTCCATTTAATTTCTTCTTAACAGGAACTTTCTGTATTTTCGAAAGATGGAATTACAACCTCCTTTTCGTAAAATTATTCATGTAGATATGGATGCGTATTATGCATCTGTAGCGCAATTAGATAATCCTGAATTGAGAGGAAAAGCAGTTGCTGTTGGTGGAGGAGGAGATAGAGGAGTAGTTTCTGCTGCAAGTTACGAAGCGCGAAAATTTGGCGTAAAATCTGCAATGAGCAATGTATTAGCCAAGCAAAAATGCCCACATATTATTTTTGTGAAATCCGATTTTGCTAGGTACAAAGAGCTCTCTTCAAAAATTCGAGAAATTTTTTACGATTATACAGATTTGGTAGAACCTTTGTCTTTAGATGAAGCTTATTTAGATGTTACCGAAAATAAAAAAGGAAATCCGTCTGCAAATGATATTGCCAAAGAAATAAGACAACGAATTTTTGAAGAAACTGGTTTAAGAGCATCAGCAGGAATTTCGATCAATAAATTTATTGCAAAAGTTGCTTCGGATATTAACAAGCCAAATGGACAAAAAACGGTTCATCCTGATGAAGTAATTCAATTTTTAGAAGAATTGCCTGTCAATAAATTTTATGGAGTGGGTAAAGTTACTGCTGCAAAAATGTACAATTTAGGCATTTTTGTGGGCAATGATTTAAAACAAAAATCATTAGAAGAACTTACAAATCTCTTTGGCAAATCTGGCAAACACTACTACAATATTGTGAGAGGTGTTCATAACAGTCTAGTAAAACCTAACAGAATTAGAAAATCAGTTGGTGCAGAACGTACTTTTTTTGAGAATATTTCATCAGAAATTTTTATGTTAGAAAAACTAGAAAATATTGCTGATGAGATTGAGAAACGAATGCTAAAATCGGAAACCAAAGGGAAAACCATCACTTTAAAAATAAAATATTCAGATTTTACACAACAGACCAGAAGTAAAACTGTACATCATTTTATGAGTAAAAAGAAGGAGTTTTTTCCTATTGTAAAAGAGTTATTATATCAAGAAAAACTAAAAAATTCAGTACGTTTATTGGGTATTTCTTTTGGTAATTTAAACACCATAATTAAAGACCCTGTTTGGGTTCAATTAAAATTTGAATTTTAATAATTAAACTAATTCTTTTCTGAAAATTTTACCTTGAGCTCAGTTGTAAAGGTGCTTTCAGAATCTTAATAAATTAAGTTATGAAACTACGTATTTTAAGAACAAATTCAGAAAACCAAGACTTTATAAATCTAGTAAAAAAGTTAGATACCTATCTTAAAATAACAGATGGAGATGAACACGATTTTTACAATCAATTTAATAATATTGATGTTCTAAAATATGTGGTTTTAGTTTATTTAAATGATATTGCTGTTGGTTGTGGAGCAATTAAAAAAATGGATAATTCTGCTGTTGAAGTAAAACGAATGTTTGTTTCTTCGGATAAAAGAGGCAAAGGAATTGCACAAAAAATACTCACTGAATTAGAAGTTTGGACAAAAGAATTGGGCTATAAAAAATGTGTTTTAGAAACAGGTAAAAGACAAGTTGAAGCCGTAAATTTTTATCATAAATGTAAGTATAAGGTAATTCCTAATTACGGACAATATGCAGCAATGGAAAATAGTATTTGTTTTGAAAAAGTGTTATAAATGAAGTACAGCTATTGGGAACTTAAAGAATGGTTTACAAACCTCGATTTTACAATTGTGGGTAGTGGAATTGTAGGCCTAACTTGTGCTTTAGAACTTAGAAAAAAATATCCAAAAGCTAAGATTTTAATTGTAGAAAAAGGAATGTTACCTCAAGGAGCAAGTACTAAAAATGCAGGTTTTGCTTGTTTTGGTAGCTTATCAGAAATTATTGATGATTTAAATAATCATACAGAAGAAGAGGTTTTTAATTTAGTTGATAAACGTTGGAAAGGTTTACAATTATTGCGTAATAATTTAGGTGATAAAAATATCGATTTTCAACAAAATAAAGGTTTTGAATTGTTTAAAAATCAGGCTTTATTTGAAACCTATTTATCAAAAAAAGACGAAATAAATAAGTTGCTAAAACCCATTTTTAAAGAAGATATTTTTTCTATTTCTGATAATATCTTCGGATTTCAAAAAGTTCATCAAAAATACATTGCTAATCATTTTGAAGGTCAGATTGATGCTGGAAAAATGGCTAGTAAGTTACTTTTTAAAGTACAGAAAAACGGAATTAAAATCCTAAATAATATCACCCTAGAAAGTTTTAAGGAAAATAACAATCAAGTAGATCTAAAGACGGATAAAATCAACTTTAAAACCAACCAACTTTTTATTTGTACCAATGGTTTTGCAAGTCAATTATTAGAAGAAAAAGTGAAACCTGCAAGAGCACAAGTTTTAATTACAAAACCGATTAAAAACTTACAGGTTAAAGGTACTTTTCATCTAGATAAAGGTTTCTATTATTTTAGAAATATAAACGATAGAATTTTATTTGGTGGTGGCAGAAATCTCGATTTTAAAACAGAAGAAACAACAGAATTTGGGCAAACAAAAATTGTACAAAACGAACTTGAAAAAATTTTAAAAGAAACCATTTTACCAAACACTAAATTTGAAATTGAACACAGATGGAGTGGAATTATGGGTGTTGGAAATCAGAAAAAAGCAATTGTTAAACAACTAAGTAATAATGTGTTTTGTGGAGTTCGTTTAGGAGGAATGGGAATAGCAATTGGAAATTTAATTGGGAAAGAACTGTCAGATTTACTATCTTAGAGCTTTAATTTTCCCCCAAATGTTAAAACGTACTTTATTTATTGCCCTATTTGTGCTTTCATTTTCCATAAATTCTCAAGAATGGAATCAAAACGATGAAGCAACCAAAGTTATCTTTTCAACTAAAAAATTTCAAGTAAAAGTAAAAGGTATTTTTAATGATGTAAACATACAAACAAACTTTAATTCTAGTGATCTAGAAAAAAGTTATGTGAATGTAAAAATTTGTTTAAAATCTATTTCTACAGGTAAAAAAGGTAGAGATAAAAAGATTTTAAGCAAAAACTTTTTCTACGAACAAAAGCACAAATTTATTGAAGTAAAATCTTCTAAAATTGAAAAAAGAAAAAATGGAGAAATTATTCTTTTAGCTGATGTTACTATTAAAGGAATTACTAAAGAATTACAAATTCCGTTACAAGTTTCTGAAGATGATAAAAACATTTCTATAGTATCTAACTTTAAAATTAATAGAGATGATTTTAAGGTTGGTGAAGGTAGTTTAGGAATGTCTAAATCTGCAAATATTGTAGTTGCTTTTAGTGGAACTAAGTAGTAATGTTAAGTAAAATGTTGTTTTGTTTACAATTATATTTTTTTAAATTAATTTTTACAGATTCAGTTTTTAATAGCAAAATATAGATTCTGCAAACAACTTTGGCAAATTTATTTCTTGAATACCATTGCTTTAAAAGAAACAATCATTACTTTTTTACCTAAGGTATTGAAGAATATTTATTTTGTGACTATATTTACAGAAATTGGTTAACCAATTTAAATAAATGTAAATATGAGATCTATAAAACATAAAACCTGTGCCTTTTTATTAATTTTAGTTTTTGTAATTACTTCAAAAGCTCAAACTGTATCTAATAGTACAGAACTTCAAACAGCAATTTCTAATGCTACAGCTGGGTCAGAAATTTTATTAGCAAATGGTACATGGAATAATGTTTTTATAGAGATTAATAAAAATGGTACAGCTGCGCAACCAATTATAATTAAAGCTCAAAATCCAGGAGCTGTTTTTATGACAGGAAATTCCAGAGTTTATATGAGAGGAAATTATATAACTGTTTCTGGTTTGGTGTTTCAAAACCCTTCCAATTTAATTGCTGACGATTCTACAATTGAACCCATTTTTGAGTTAAACCAATGTGATAATTGTATAGTGACTAACAATAAGATTGATGCTTATAATGGTACAGATGCTCAAAAAACATTAAAATTTAAATGGATTTATATAGTTGATGGCAAGTACAACGAAATTTCGCACAATTCTTTTATTGGCAAATATGGTGTAGGTAGTATTATAAATGATAATCGATCTTTAGCAAATGAAGATTATTTAAAAATTCATCATAATTATTTTGCAGATAGAGTTCCTGTAGATAACGATATTAATGGTTTAAATGATCAAGATGCCATAAGAATAGGTACAAGTACAACTTCCTTATCAGATTCTTATTCAGAAGTATATGACAATTTTTTTTACAATTGGTCAGGAGAAGTCGAAATCATATCTAACAAAAGTGGAAAAAATAAATATCACAATAATACTTTTAGAGATTATCAAGGAACATTAACCTTAAGGCATGGAAATGGTTGTGAGGTTTTTAACAACTATTTTTTTGCAAATAATAACACCTTTACTGGAGGTGTAAGAATTATTGGTGAAGATCATAAAGTGTATAACAATTATATAGAAGGTATCAATTCTTTTAAACCAACAGGTTCTTCATCAAATGTTACAGGTGGAATTAATGTAATGAATGGAGTTACAGACCCAGAATTAAATGAGTATTCTCAGGTAAAAAACGCTATAATCGTTAATAATACAATGGTAAATTGTGATTATGCTATAAGAATTGGAACATCATTAGGAGGTACAGAAGAGCCTGTAAACTTAACTGTTGCGAATAACATAATGTACAATACAAGTATAAATGCTTATCAAATAAATACAAATCCAACAGGTACTTTTTTATCAGAAGGTAATATTACCAACTTAACAAATACAGATATTCTAGATGATGGGAGTTTTCATAGATTAACTAGTGTAAGTTTGGCTGTTGATGCTGCAATTGGTACTTATTCATTTGTAACAGAAGATATTTTAGGTGGTGTAAGAGATACAAATGTTGATGCAGGTGCAGAAGAATATGGTGCAAATGGAGATAACTTACCATTTACAACTGCAGATGTAGGTGTAAAAATCGGATTTTTGTCTTCTCAATCTCCTTTTTTAAATTCTTCTTTACAGGATATTAGTTATATTATTTCTGGAGGTACAATCAATTTTGATGTGAGTTCAAATATTAATTGGTTAATTACAGATAATGCTGATTGGTTAACTTTAAATGTAAATAACGGAATGAATGGTGCAACCATTTCTGCAACAGCAACAACCAATAATTCTGGAGCAAATAGAACAGCAACAATAACTATTTCTGAAGATGGAGGGGAATTAAGCCAAACAATAAACGTTACGCAATCTGATGGTTCTTTTGGTTTTAATGATGCAGTAGAGCTGACAGGTATTACAGTTACAGGAGTTGGTACACAAGATGGAGGTGTAAACTTACCAGAAAACACTTTAGATGGTAATGATTCTACAAGATGGTCTGCAAATTCTACAGATGGTTCTGCATATTTAACGTACGATTTACAATGTAAAAAATTGGTAACTGAGGTAAAAATCTATTTCCATAAAGGAGATTCAAGAACATCAGAATTTAAAATAGCAACATCTACTGATGGTACAAATTTCACAGATGTTACTAACGTTATTTCAAGTTCTGGAAACACAGTTGGTTTTGAGAGCTTTCCTTTTTCTCCTTTTCAAGAAGTTCAGTTTATTAGAATTTTTGGGTATGGAAACTCTGAAGGTAGTGGATGGAATAGTTATGAAGAGGTTCAAATTTTTGGTGATGATACCTGTGCTTCACTTTCTGTAAACGATAATTTATTTAATGATAATAAAATTACTTTTTATCCTAACCCAACAAGTCAAATATTAAATTTAGAGGCTATTAATAAAATCGGTTTGGTAGAGATATTTGATTTAAAAGGAAAAAAAATAATCAGTAAAAGATTTAATAATAATAAAGCAATTATTGATGTAAATTTTTTATCAAAAGGATTTTACATTATTAAAACTAACAATAGTTTTAGTAAATTTATTGTTAATTAAAAACCCTTTATTTGATAGATTTAAAACAAGAACTTTTTAAGCAATGTGCTGTGTTTGTAAATAAACGTTCGCAAACCGTAGAAGAAATTATATCTTCTAATCAAAAAGCATTGCAATCAGAAACTAAAAGTTCTGCTGGTGATAAGCACGAAACAGGTAGAGCAATGTTGCAGCTAGAAATGGAAAAAGCGAGTCAGCAATTGGCTGGCATTTCTGTAATGAATCAAATTTTAGCTAAAATAGATGCATCAAAAACATCAGATATTGCACATTTAGGTAGTATAGTTATTACAGAAAAAGCCAATTATTTTTTAAGTATTTCAGCAGGTAAATTAACTGCTTTTGGTAAGGATTATTATGCAGTTTCTGTATCATCACCAATAGGTAAAATTTTGTTGGGCAAAAAAGTAAACGAGGAGTATTCTTTTAATAAAATTAATAATAAAGTTATTTTGATAAAATAATTAGTAATTTTAGGTGCTATTAAAATATTCCCCCAAAAATGTCTACATCTACATTACAAAATAATTACAATTTAAACTTTTCAATATCTAATTTTAATATTCTAAAAATTGAAGATTTATTAGAATCAGAAATTATAGAAACCATTACAAAAAACCATAAAGTAAGTACTTTTTCTTTACTTTTTATTACTGAAAACATAGGTAGACATTCTATAGGTTATAAAGATTATTATTTTACAAAGGGTACAATTTTAGCCATTAGAAAAGATAAAACGCATCATTTTTATAATAACAAAAATGTTAGAGGCTATTTCTTACTTTTTAAAGAAGATTTTTTAAATAGTTATTTAAACCAAAGAGAAATTTCTAAAACAATTCAAATGTTTAATGAAGTGCTTTCATCGCCTAAAACACAATTAAAAGAAGAACAGTTTAATGAGGTACTTTGTTTTTTTGTACAAATAGAGAAAGAGTTTACAGAAAAATCAGACGAATATTCGCTTAAAATAATAAGAAGTTTATTACATATTTTAATAACTATAATTCATAGAATAAAGTCTATGGGTTATAATAAAGTTCAATTAAGTAATTATTTAAAAGAGTTTATTAAATTTCAAAACTTGTTAGAGAGTGACTATAATAAGAGTAAAAAGGTAAATTACTATGCTAATAAATTAGGTTTTTCTACAAAAAAATTAAATACAATAGTACAATATATTGCAGATAAACCTGTAAAAGCTTTTATAGATGATTTAGTAATTATAAAAGCAAAAAGCTTTCTTTTACACTCTAATTTATCTGTTAAAGAGGTTGCTTTTAAGTTGGGTTTTAAAGATCCAACCAATTTATATAAGTATTTTAGAAAACATACTCAGTTTACGCCAGAAGCTTTTAGAAAAAGATATAGAGAATAAATTTTCTCATTTTTACAGTTTAAATGCTAATAATTACCCTGTTTTAATATGAAATCCTATTATTTTTGTAGAGTACTTACTTTTTAATAAAGAAAATTATATCCCCCAACTTTCTTTCAGAAAATGCATTAGGGGGTATTTTCCAGAAAGCATATAATTCCAATCACCATTATTCATTAGAATTTTGGTGATTTTTTTATTGAAACATTTACAATTTCACTTTTCTTTAAAAAAGAATTATGACTCAAAAATACAGTCTGATTATTCAAATTTATTTCAATTAACCAATAATTACCTTTAAAATAAGAATTTAAAACAGTTGCTTTTAAGTTAGCGTTATTTGTAATTTTTATTTGATGAGGGTATAACAAACAAACTTTGTTGTTAATTGTAATTTCATTAACATCATCAAATAAAGCAGCCACATATTTTTCTTTAGGGTTGTTGTAAATTTCTTTAGGATTATTGTTAGCTATAATTTTATGATTTCTGATAACTATTAATTGATCTGCAAAAGAAAGTGCATCATTTTTATCATGCGTAGCAACAATACAAGCAATATTTTTTTCTTTTAAATAACCAAATAAATTTCTTCTTAAAGTGTTTTTTTTAAAGTTGTCTATTTGTCCAAAAGGCTCATCTAACAATAATAATTCTGGTTCTTTAGCTAAGGCTCTAGCAATGGCTACTCTTTGTTTTTGCCCACCACTTAAATTTTTAACTTTAGTATTTGCAAAAGCTTTCATTTCTATTACATCTAACAACTCTTGTGTTCGTTTTTCACTTTCTTCTGGATAAAAACGAGATAAGAATTTTTTAATATTTTCAGAAACAGAAATGTAAGGCATTAAATCAAAATCTTGAGCCACATACTTAAATTTCTCAAAACCAGGAACCAGATGAAAAGAAGGACCTAAAATTTGCTTATCGTCCCAAAAAATATCACCTTTTTGTAAATCTAATAAACCATAAATTGTTTTTAATAAGGTCGATTTTCCACAACCACTCTCGCCCATAACACACAAATGCTCCCCTTTTTTTAGAGTGAAGTTGAAGTTTTCTAAAACAGTTTTGTTTTTAGAATAACCAAAAGAAATGTGATTAACTTTAAGCATAAAAATCTATAAGAAACGATTGTACCAACTCTCTTCTATTGGTATTTCCCAATTGTTTTTAAAGTCGTGATTGTTGGCAATTAGATTATCAAAAATGATAGTTTTACCAGTAAGTGCTTTATTTTTAAGTAACTTTTTAAAGTCTTTAAGTTCTTTATATTGTACAAACTCACCTTGTTTAAAACAAACATTCATTTTGTCTAAAAGCTCTATATCATAAGTTTGTTGTAGTTCTAAAATAAAGGCAACAGAAGCATCAATATCTGCATTTGTTAAAGGCGATTTTTCATCATCAGCAATAAAAACGATAAATCTATTGTGTAATAATTGATAAGAAGCAGTAAAGTTTTCATCACCTTTTTTCCAATTATCAACAAACGATTTTACTTTATTTTCTAAAGTTTCAATTTCTGTTTTGTAAAACTTTCTGCTAGATGGGTATACCCAAACTTTTGCATCATCAGAAATCGATTTATAATCTACAAACATAAGTTGTTTTTAAGACTACAAATATACGCAAAGAAAAACCGCAAATCTTAAAATGAAATTTGCGGTTTTTTAAACTGTTTTTTTTAGTTTAAACTTCTTTTAAAGACGTTTTTTGAATCATTTTCACAAAATCATCTTGTGTACTTTTACCTTTGTCTTTGTTGTACCAAACTTGTAAATCTTGTTTAAATTGGGCATCTATTACACCATGTTCTGCTTTATAATCTGCAACCATTTTTGTTGCAACAGTTGGTCTTGGTCCCCAAGTATTAATCACATTATTTTCTTTATCTAAAGCAATTAATTTTGGTATAGACCTACCACCATTTGTTAAAAACAAATCCATTAAATCTAAATTGTTATCACGCAAAACAATTTTTAAATTTATGTTATCATTTAAATTAGCCATTTTGTTAATAACTGGTAAATTTTGTGCAGCATCACCACACCAACCTTCTGTAATTACTAACCAAGTTTGTGGCTCATTTAATAATTTAATTTCTTTAGCAGTTTGTTCATCAATTTTAATTGTTTTGTCTAAACGTTTCATTCTTCTATCATTCAACAAACTATAATTTGTTAAAGCTTCAGATTGGTTTGGCCCAGTAGCTTTACCTTCAGAAAGTAAATCACTAACTAAATTTCTATATTCTTGGTATGTATAAGTGTTCTTTAAACTATTTTCGATTATATTTTTCATTTCTCTAAATTTTAAAACAAAGATACACTTCGTTATTTTTTTAAACTGTAACCATTGTTACAATAAATTGTTTTTTTAAATAGACGAAATAATTTTAAAATCTTACACATTAGGTTTAACTTGATTTTTAGTAATTACGGTTTCTAAAATTTAAGGATTCCATAAGAGCATCAACTTTAAAAAATGTTTATTTTTACAATCTTAATTCTACATTGTGAAATATTTTTATTCATTTATATTACTTCTTTTTATTTTTTCTTGTGATAAAAATCAGGACCCTAAAAACAGAGAAGATAGGCCAAGACCACTTTTAAGTATCGTTCACGAATATTCTGCAATACAAAAAGTAAAACCAAATTTTGAGCAAGATATTGAAGGTTGGAAAGAGCTTAGAATAGTAGAAGATTTTTTAGGAAGGTTTAAAAAAGGATCTCCTTATGAAGTTTTAAGTAATGCAACAGAGCTAAAAGGATTGGCTAAAAATTTAAAAGATAGTATTAAACCAATACTTTTTGATGAAAACCCTTCTTTTGATGTAAGAGTTAATATTTTTTACAACGAAACGTTACGATTAGCAGACATGACATCTATACCTGCAATTAAAGCAGAAGAAGTTAACGTACAAACAGAAAAAACACTTGATGCTTTTTCTGCAATTAATGCTAAAATAAATACTATTTTATCTAAAAAACGTTTTGAAGAAGCAATTGATGTAGATGTAATTTTTATAGGTTTAGATTCTACAAAAATGGATAGTGTTTCTAGAAAATCTGTAGATAAAAGGGTAAGAGAAAGGGTTGTAGAAAATGATGTAAAAAAGAAAACACTTCCTAAACTTAATAAAAATTTAAAAAAGAAAAGACAATGAGAAATTTTATAATAGTAACCTTTTTTACGTTTTTAATAGTTTCTTGTAAAACAGCTCAAAAAGCAATTTCTGAAACAGATAAAACTACTATTAAAACAGAAATTAATCAAGTTTTAAACAATTGGCATTTGGCAGCAACAGATGCTAATTATGATAATTATTTTGGAAAAATGGATAGTATTTCTGTTTTTATAGGTACAGATGCTTCAGAAAACTGGACCAAAAAGCAATTTGCCAATTTTAGTAAACCTTATTTTGATAAAGGCAAAGCTTGGGATTTTAAAACTCTAGAAAGAAATGTTTATGTAAACGAACAAGGAAATTTTGTTTGGTTTGATGAGTTGTTAAATACTTGGATGGGAACTTGTAGAGGTTCTGGAGTTTTAGAGAAAAAAGAAAATACTTGGGTAATTAAACATTATGTGCTTTCTGTAGCTATACCTAATGATGACGTACAAGCTGTAATTGCTGCAAAGAAAAAAAATGACAACCTTTTTTTAAAGAAGTATAATTAAGAAATTACTTCATTTACCACTTTATAAATCAACTCAGATTCAAAACCTTTGCGCATTAAAAAATCGATTAGTTTTTTCTTTCTTTTATATTGATTTGGTTCTGATATAACTTCGTTTCTGTTTTCTGTAATTCTGTAAATTGAATTTAAATATTCTTGCTCATCAATTTCTTTTAGGGCAGTTTTTATGTTGTAAGCAGAAATATCTCTAAATTTTAGTTCTCTTATAATTCGTTGTTTTCCCCAATGTTTAATTCTAAACTTACCTCTTGCAAAACTTTTTGCAAAACGCTCTTCGTTTAAAAAATTGTCTTGCATTAAAGATAGTAAAATCATTTCTCTAGCTTCAGAAATAAGATTGAACTCTCTCATTTTTTGTTCTACTTCTTTATGACATCTATCTTGATAAATGCAATATTGCTCAAGTTTTCGTTTTATTTCATCAACAGTAAAAACTTTTTTTGTCATTAAACAAACTTACAAAAAGGTGTAAAACCATCAAATTATTTATACTTACAAGTGAGTATTTCTTTTTATTTTAAAAATGTTATTTTTAGGCGTTTAAATCAATCAAAAAATCTATAATGAAAAAAATTTTAAGTTTATTTCTCGTTTTTTCTGCAACCGCAATTATATCACAAGAAAAATATAGAGTTACTTACAATTATCAAACAGAAGTTATTAATTATTATAAGTTAGATAAACTTAATAATATAGAAGATACACTCAAATCACCTAAATTTAAGCGAAATAGTTTAATAGAATTAAGATTAACAAATGTAAATCCGTTTGCTGTTAATATAAAAACAGACGTAAAAGAAGAAACGATTCACCCAAAAATGAGTGGTTTTAATTTTAGTTCACTTTTAGGTAATGTAAATTCTTTATCTGGCGAAAGTTTAAATTTAAATGTAGGTAGTGTTGCAGGCGAGAACTCCTTTTTATCTAGAGGTAAAGATCCACAAGCAGCAAAATCTAGAGGCGATAAACTTAGCAATCAATTTTCTGATTTAAATAAATTAACAACAAATATAGATGCTATAGAAGCTTCTTTTAGGTCTAATTTATTAAATCCTAATTTCGATAAAACAGAAATTCTTAAAAATTTAAAAGAGTCATCTTCTAAATTTATGGATGCTAGAATACCAAATCCTAAAGAAAATTATTATACATTTTTATATAACTTAGACAATGCTGTAAAAGAAGATACTAGAGAATTACAAAATGAAATTGCCAATATTAGTTCTGAAATTGATGAGACTTTAGATAGCGAAAAACCAATGTCTAGAGGCGAGTTAGTGCAAACCAATAATGCATTTAAAAATTTAGAAGCATTAAAATTGAGTCTAAATGCCAAACAAACTAATACTTCAGAAAGTTTAAATACAATTAAAAACCTATATACAAGTTTAGAAGCTTCTAACTTTGAACAAACCTACGATTATATTATTGAGGCAGATAAAGTAGGTATAGAACTTAAATTTATACAAAGCGAATTGGCACAAACAGAAGGTGCAGAAGCTAACTTGATAAAAACAAGAAGCTTGAATCTATTTTCTAAAGGAGGTTTTAAAATTAACACAAGTGTTGCTTTAACTTTAAATAATTTTGGTTCTAAATCTAAAGAGTTTTTTATAGACGAAAATAATATTATTGGAGAAGATACTGGTAATGGTTCAACTCCAAACCTAAGTACAATGATTAATTTTTATCCAGTAATTAGCGAAAGTTTTAATATTGGAGGTTCTTTTGGAGTATCAATTCCTGTGTCTGGAGAAGCAAGAGGTATTAACTTTTTGTTAGGTCCAACAATATTTTTAGGTAGTAAAAGTAGGTTGTCTTTATCTGGTGGAGTAGCTTATGGTACAGTAACTAAGTTAAAAAACGGATTAGAAGTAGGTGATACTGCTACTTTTACGGATATAGATTTATTTACCAAATCTGTGTATGATTTTGGATATTATTTCGGAATTTCATTTAGCCTTTTCGAATTGAATTAAAATAAATAATTATGAAAAAGATTTATTTCTTACTCCTTTTATTCTGTGTTATTGGTTTTACAAAAGCACAAGAAAGCACTACAACAAAACATGCATTAATTATTGCTATTGGAGATTACCCAAGAAGTACAGGTTGGGGTGCAATTAGTTCTGCTAACGATGTTCCTTTAATTAAAGAAACCTTATTAAGACAAGGTTTTAAAGAGGAAAATATAACTACTTTAATAGACAGAGAAGCTACCAAAAAAGGAATTTTACAAGCATTTAAAGAGTTAAAAGAAGATAAAATAAAAAAAGGCGATGTTGTTGTTGTACATTATTCAGGCCATGGACAACCAATTTTTGATAGTGAAACTGAAGGTAAATTAGATGAAGCAGATGATAAAGATGAAGCCATTGTGCCTATAGATGCTATGGCTTCTTATTCTTACAATTACAAGGGGCAAAACCATATTAGAGATGATGAATTGGCAAATATTACAGCAGGTATAAGAAATACTTTAGGTAAAGATGGTCAGTTATTACTATTATTAGATAGTTGTCATTCAGGATCTTCTGCAAGAGGAGGTAAAGCAAGAGGAACACAAACAGTTTTTGCACCTGAAGGATGGAAAGCAAGCAAAGATGCAAAAGCAACAGGTAGTGACATGTTTGATGAGGTTAAAGTAAATAAAAACTCAGCACCTTATATTTTAATTTCTGGTGCATCTGCAGACGAGTTAAATTACGAACATCCTGATGGTTATGGAGCATTAAGTTACGCTTTTTCAGAAGCCATGAGTGACTTAGGATCTAACTTTACCTACAGACAATTATTTGATGTTATTTGTGCTAAAATGAATACTTTTTCGCCAAATCAGCATCCAGGGATTGAAGGCGACCAAAATATTAAACTGTTTAAAAATGAATATGTAAAACAAGAAGAATATTTTAAAATAAAGAATATTTTAACAAGTAATGCTGTAAAAGTTCAGGCAGGTAAATTGCAAGGAATATTTAAAGGAACAACCGTTTTTTTAATGCCTGTAGGTTTAAAAGAAATGGATTCATCAAAAATTTTAGCGAGAGGAAAAGTAGTCTTAGCAAAATTTAATGAAAGCAATATTTTGTTTGATAAAGATCTTAAAAGCAAAAACGAAAAAGATTATAATATTTATATCAATAAGAAAAGTTATGGAGAAATTTCTTTAAATGTTTCTTTTGATAAAAGTGTTAAGAACACCAAATTTAAAAAAGAAATTAAAGACTTTTTAAACGAAACAAAACTTGGTAATCTTGTAGACTCTATAAAATCTGATGTTATTTTAACAGAGAAAAACAATACTTTTAATTTGTTTACATCTAATGGATACACACCAATAGAAGAAAATATAAGTCTAGAAAAAGTTGCAAACTTAAAAGAATCATTATCTACCTATGCACATGGTTCTTATATGAAAAAGTTAAATTTTAACAACAAAAAATACGAATTTACCTTTAGAGCATTACCCGTAAAATTAAATATTATTACTGAAGAAAATGAAATTGGTGAGCCAGAAGAGTTAATAAAAAATAATGTTTTAACTATTGTACCAGGTAAAGACAGATTAGTTTTCGAAGTAACAAATCACTCAAAAAAAGATTTGTATTTTACTATAATAGAAGTGAATTCTAAAGGAGAAATAAACAGTATTTTTCCTAGTGAAGGATTTGAAATGAACAACCAAGAAAGACTTATTAAAAAAGGAAAAACAGTACTTTTTGATGATAAAATAATGAGCTATGGTCCACCTTATGAAAAGTTGGTTTTAAAATGTATTGCTTCTCCTTACCCTATAAATATTGCATCAACCATAAAAAATAGAGGTGTTTCTGGAGAAAGAGGTACAAGCAATCCTTTAGCTAATTTTATGAATAGTACTTTTTTAAATTCTAGAGGGCAAGAAGGTGTTATTGTGGTTTCTGATAAAGTTGATGGCTATACAACCGAAATAATTTATGAAATTGTAAAGGAGTAATTTACTCTACAATTTTATTAATAGTTGAAGACCCATTTTTAATAATAGCACTTTTATTATCACTTAAAATAGAAGGTAATTTGTTTAAGTATTTACTCTTGTTGCCTTCATATTCTTCTAACTGTACATTTACTTTTATAACACCATAAGTGGCATTTTCTTCTAGCTCAGAAAAAATAGGAATGTCATAATACCATTTAGTTAAAATAGGTTCATCAATTTGGTTTTCATAACCATATTTAATATTTTTAAAATCGTATTCTTGCTCAATTAAAGTTGCTGTTTGTGGTGAGCCATCAGTACTTCTCCATTGGCCTTCTATAGAAATTAAAACACGAGCATTTAAGTTTTCATCCTTAAAAACTTTTGTTTTAGAGAAAAACACTCTTAATTCATTAAAACTTAAACGAGTTACACCAGGGTTATCTTTATCACTTTCAAAATTAATAACTGCATGAAAGTTTAATAAATCTTCATTTTCTTTTGGAAAAATATCTTCCATAATTAAAGAAGATTTTGCAATTCCTCTAGATTTTTGTTCAGGTTTTATTTCTCTAGTCATTATAGACTTCATCTCCGCTTTTTGCTCAGCCTCAATTGGATTTGCATATTTTTTTAATTGAATACCAGTATAAGTTTTTGCAATTTCGCCACTAAAATTATTGTAATAATCGTTAATAGAAATTGAGTTGGTGTAGGTGTTTATTAGTTTTTTAGTAGAATTATCAACCAAATATTTAGCCCCCATAAAAAGACCTTCTATGGCTGTATCTACTAAACTACCTCTAGATTTTGGCTTTGTTAACTCAACAACAAAATTTTCATTAGAAGGTATGTTAGATCTTTGATGACTTGCACAAGAAGAAAATAATAAGGTTAAAACAAAGAAACTTGTAATAATTTTAAGTGTATTTTTTCTAAAAGTCATAGTTATCATTTTTGTAAAAATAAAGAAAGTTTCTTATAAAATACAACAAGTCAATAAATTAATAAATTATTGATTATTTTAGCCTAAAAGCAACTTTAAGGGTAATGAAATCAGCATTTAAGCATACCATATTTACATATATAGCACTAGGTTTGTTGTCTTTTATATTTTTTAATATTTCTGTTTTTGACTTTATAGAAGATGCTTTCGATGATTTTAGTTACTTAGATTTAGTACAATCTAAAAACATATTTAAATATGATAAAGTAAATTCTGATATTATTCTTGTAAATATAGAAAACAGAGATAGAGAAGAATTAGCTTTTTTAATAGATCATTTGGCAAATCAATCTCCAAAAGTTATTGGAGTAGATGCTGTTTTTAGAGAACAAAAAGATCAGTTTAAAGATTCAATTTTGGCATTAACCATAAAAGAACATCAAGATTTGTTGGTGGGTTCTTTTGTGTATCCAAATATTCAGAATCACAAAATGTTTGCTTTTTCTAATCAAGGGTTTGTTAATTTTAATCCGGTAGCAGATAAAAACAATGTAATTAGAGATTTTGTAACCCAAAAAGATAGTCTTTCTTCATTTTCATATCAAATAGCTTCTAAAGCCTCTAAAAAAGAAATTGCTATGAATTCTGGTGTTAGGCCTATTAAATATTATGGTAATTATCAGCAGTTTTTGCACATGAGTTTTAATGATGTTATGTTACAAGAAACCATACCATATTTAAAAAACAAAGTAGTTATTTTAGGTTATTTAGGATTGCCTTTAGGAAACGTAAATGATATTTTAGACAAGAAATTTACACCTATAAATACAAATTTTACAGGTAAAACAATACCAGATATGTATGGAGTTACAGTGCATGCAAATATTATAAACTCTTTAATTAAGGAAGATTTTATTAAAGAAACACCAACTTTTATTTTAATAATAATTAACCTTATAGTTACTTTTTTAACCTCTTGGTTGTTTGTAATAATTTACAGTAAAGGTTTTACACATGAAACATTAATAGAAAAAGTATTTCAATTAACCTATTCTATTTTAATGATTTGGATATCACTTTTACTTTTTACAAAAGGGATAAAATTTTCTGTAGCACTCATAATTTTGTGTCCTGTTTTGGCTATAGAAATGATGCCTTATTCTGAATTTTTTAATAATTTACCCATAAAAAAATGGCTTTCATTCAAAAAAAAATAATCATTTTTTGTTTAATATTTTGTGCAATTAACACTTTTGCACAATCACAATTAGTAGTTTATCAAGTAAAAGGTAATGCTACTTTAAAAGAGACTAAAAAGAAGGTATTTGTGGGTTCTTTAGTTGATGTAAAATCATCTTTAACTATTGCAAACGGAAATGTAATTTTATTAGACAATGCTTCGAATATGTATCAAATATTAGACAAAGGCACATATTCGTTTCATCAAATTAAACAAAAAAAAATAGCAAATAATTCAAAATCCGTTAGTAAAAGATATTTGAGTTATGTCTATAAAAAGTTTTTAAAAATAGAAGAAAAAAAGAGTATTTATGGAGCTGTTTTTAGAGGAAACGAATTCTTAAATTCACCAGAAAACTATGCTTATTTTACTTCTAATTCTTTTGTAAATTTTAATTGGAATTCAACTGGAGAAAAAGAATTTTACCTTTGGATTATAAACACAGAAACCAACAATATTGCAGGTAAATACAGATTAGATTATGCCAATAGTTTAGGTGTTTTATTACCATTAAAAAAAGGTGTTTATAAATGGACAGTTACCACAGAAAACTCTTTAGATAGTAACAAAGTCTTTAATGTTTTTGAAATAGTTTCTGAAAAAGAATTTCATAAAAGAGAAAAAGATACACTTTACAAATCTAAAAAACAGGTGGATTTACTATTAAAAAACTAAAAATGAAAAGCTATGAAAAAGAACAAAAGAGCATTATTTTTTTATGTATTTATCCTTTTAGGCTTAATAAATAAAAGTTATTCTCAAGACACATATAAGCTTCATTTAAAAGATCATCATTCAGATCAAATTACAGATATTCTCGTAACAAAAGATGGTGAAAGAATAATAACAATTGATAAATCTGGAAAAATATTAAAATACAACACAGACAATTTTAGCTATCATAGTACCTTAAAAAAAAGAAACAATTGTTTAATTGAAAGTCCACGTTTAATTTTTGATGGAAAAGGTTTGTTTTTTAAAAGTAAAGATTCACTCTGGATTCTAGATTCAAAAGGTAAAGTTTTAGTAAAAAACGTATTTAAAGGCAATGTTATCAGTAATAAAAAAAGCCCTTTTACAATTATTTCTGAAAGTAACACAACAGCAACGTCTTTTTTGGTTAGCGTTTTAAATGATAAATTTCAACTATTTAAATCTTTTAAACCAAATACAAATGTAAACGTTGCAACCATTAATAAAGATAGTACACATATTGCTTATTTAGAACAAACTAATCTTAAAAGCCAAAATTTAGTTTATAGAGATTTACAAAACAACCAAATACTTTGGCAAAGTAAAGTAGAAGATATAAACGAAGTTTTATATCCCTTTTTTAATGAAAAAATCAACAAATTATATACGATAACAATAAACGATAAAGAGAATATTTTATCTGTTTTTAGCTATACAAATGGCAAAAGAGAAGCAAAACCAGAGGTAACAATTCCTTGGTTTTCTACCGTTTTTTCAACCTCAATTGTTGATGATTTTTTAGATAAAAAGAAAATAATTATAACAGATAAAAGTAATTTTCCTAAAAATCCAATTGTTTTAAGTTTAGAAAACAACAAGCTTACTTTAAGTAATATAAATATTAAAGAAGGTGCGTATTCAGGAGGTTTTATTAGCAATAATAAATTGGTAACTTCTAATGTTTTTAATACTTATAATTCAATTGCTAATTTTACAATTTCTACCATTAAAAACAGAAAAACAGTAAATTCTTACCCAAATTTTCCTCAAAAATTTTATGAAGGTATTTTTTTACCTGATGATAGTTTTTTAGTACAAGGTTCTGTATTAAAAAAATCAAATTTTTTAAGTAATTATGAGTTACAGGTAAAATATTTTACTTCTGGCACATTTAATAATCGTTTTAATACACTAAGTTTTAAAGATTATTTAGAGGTAAATCATAAAGTTTCATTTTATACAGACAATCCTTTTTTTGATAAAAAAACAGGTTTAGTAGTATTTAGAGGTTCTGATTTAAGTACAAACCAAAGTTATATTTTTAAGTATAGTTTTATAGATGATAAAGTAACCAAACTCTATAAAATAAAAGATAAATATTTTAGTATTATAGATTTTGATGCAACTTCTAACAAATTACTTTTAAGCCCAAAAAAATACTTTAATACAGGTCATACAAAGCCTCAACCTTTGGCTCTAGTAGAAAATAATGTAGTGAAAGAGTTTACTGGGCTGTATAAATTCGCAAAATTTTCTGAAGGAGCAAAACATATTTTAACCATAAATGATGAAAACCTAGCTCAGGTAAGAGTAGATATAAAGACGATTATTTTAGAAGAAAAACTTAAAAACACACACTTTCTTCTACATAAAGCAGAAAATGGTTTTGTTGTGAGTTATAAATATTTTTCACAAGAAAAATATGTGTTCGAAAATGAAAGTATATTTTTTGTACCTAATGATGATGATACTTTTAAATCAGAAAAAAAACCATTTATTTATGTTAATGAGTTAGATTACAAGAATAACAAAATAGCATTGGTAATTGAAAATGTTGGTGTTATTGTAGGTGAAAAAAGAATTGAAAAAGATTATTTAGAACCTATTAAATCTGTTTCCTTTAACAAAGACGCTAGTAAATTAATGATTAGTTATGCTAATGGTAAAATTAGTGTAGTAGATACAGAAACATTAAAAGAAATTGGTGGTATGTTTCATCCATCAGAAAAAGAACATGTTTTTTACGATGCTAATAATCATTATTTTAGTAACACAAATGCTAATGATTTTTTGTTTGTTACTAAAGATGATAAAAAAATATCACTTAAAAATGCAGATCAAAATCTTTATAAGCCAGCAGAAGTATTAAATGTTTTTGGTAAGCCAAATCAAGAATATTTAACATTGCTAAAAAAGGCAACTTCACTAAGAATAAACAACAATACTTTTGTTGAAGTAAAACCAAATAATCAATTAAAAAATACGAATAAAAAAGGAGATTTATACGTTTTAAGTATTGGTGTTTCTAAATACAAACAAGAAGCTTACAACTTAACTTTTGCAGATAAAGATGCTTTTGATATTGCCAATTTATATGGCAAGTTAGATTCTGTTACTATCAAAAACTTTAAGGATGATTTTTTGAGTGATAAATACATATTACAAAATCTAGAAAACAATAATTTATCTAGTATCAATAAATATTTGGGTGAATATACTTCTCTTGGCAATTTGTACTCTGTAGATTTAGATGGTGAAATTTGGTTAGAAATTAGAAATGAAAATTTTTTTATTTGGAATTTTAAAACTCAAAAGGTTGATAAGATAAATCTGCCAAAAGATTTTAAAATAGATCTTTATTCAAATCAACAAATTTTTATAGCTCCCAATAAAAATGAATTTTATGTTAGATCTTCTAATAATAAAATTTATTCATATAATTTTAATTCAAAAAAACCAGAAGAAGTTCTTTTACCATTTAAAAAAGATGAAGTTGACTTCAGTAAAATACAACCTTTAAAAAATGGTAATTGGTTTTATTTTACAAAACTTACTAATAAAAACGAATTCCAAACAATTATTGCAAACGATAAAACGAATAAAAAAGACACAGTAACTTATAAAACAGATAAGTATATTTTTTCTGATGAAGTAATTTCAATGGAAAGTTGGGATACTTTAGGTGCAAATTTTAAATCATTATCAAATAATGGGAATTATTTATTGTTTTCTGGATATGATGATTTTTTATATCTACAAAAATTATCTAAAGATGAAATTCCAACAAAAATTCCTATAAAAACAACATACAGTGATAAATTTTCTATTTCTGATGATGGTAAGAAAATTACAGTTTTAAGTAGTAAATTAAATGAATTTAGATTTAAAATAACTACTTATAATTTAGAAGGTACAATTTTAAAAACCAAGACATTTATTGATAAAGAATATAATATTGAAGGAATGTATATCGTTAATTCTATTCCAAAATTTATAAAATCTTCACCTTCTTTAGTGAGCGATTATAACTATATAGGTTTTAGTTCAAACAAAATTTTATCAGAATCAACCCCATTCTCTTTTAATAAAACCTTTGTTAAAAAAATAACAAATAAAGAGGCTACTAAAGAAAATATTGAATCAGAAATAATTGACTTTTTAAAGAATACAAAACAAGAAGATCAGGTAATTATTTTTATTGCAGGTCATGGAGTTTTAGATAAAAAGAACAATTATTACTATGCACCTCATAATATGGATTTTAATGATGTTACTAAAAATGGTGTTGCATTTAAAACGCTTATTAATAGTTTATCTAGCACCAAAGCCATAAATAAATTATTGTTGATGGATACTTGTCATGCAGGTAATACTTTAGATATTGTTGATTCTAATAATAACAAAACAGCTGTTAGTGAGCAAGGAAAAAGAGGAACTGTAACACAAACCAGCAAAAAAGCACCTAAGTTTAAAATGTCTGATATTGTATCTACTTTATTCGATGATTTTTTATCTAAATCTGGTGTAACTATTTTATCAGCTTCTTCTGGTGCAGATGTTGCTTTCGAGAATAAAGAATTAAGTAATGGTGCTTTTACCTCTGCTTATTTAAAAATTTTAAAAAGTAAAATGGGTGTTTATAGAGTTACTGAAGAAGGTATTCAAAAAACCATACCATTAACTGAAGATTTTATAGCAGAAGTTTTAAAAGAAGTTATAGAATTAACTAAGGGTAAACAAATACCAGATATTAGAGAAATTAATAAAAATGTTATTCTAAAAGCTTGGTAAACTAGTGTTCTTTTACATATTTAAATTAACTCCAGATGGTTTTACCAATTGCAATAAGCTCTGGAAAGCTTGCGTAACTTGTAAAGCCATTTTATGACCATCTTCGCTGGCTACACGTTCTATTTCACCATATTTATCATAAGTAACATTTATGGCGCCAACATCTTTCATTTCTATTTTAATAGGCTTTCCTATTTTATTGTATAAAAAAGTTAGAGTTCTAGTTTTGCCTGTTGTTTTATTACCATCAGTCATTGTTGTAATTTTATTATTAACATCGTAAACTAATTTAACCCACTGATTTTTATTTTTTTGCACGTCTGTTAAGTTCAAATTTTCATCATACGTAAACTCAAAAATACCAGAATCATTTTTTACATAGGTTAATTTTTCTGATGTTGGGTGGTATTTCATAGCAATAGAATCTCCTTTTGTAGAATGTTTTTCTATTAATAAACACCTGTTATTATATTTAAAATTGGTGGTGTGTTTACCTCTAGAAATTTCTATAGGTTTGCTGCAAATTTCATCATATTCTGTGGCTGTTTTTATCCCATTTATGGTGGTAATAATTTTTTTTGAATAGGTTTCTCCATTTCCTTTAGCTCCTATAAAGTATTCATAAATGTTGGTTATTAGTTTTTCATTGTATCCTTTTTTGGTAACCTTGGTTGCATAATGATTGTCGTCTTTTGTACCATCTTCTTTATAAAATATAGGGTATTCGTAAGAAATAGTATCTCCTTTTCTGTCTGTTATACTTTTTATATAAGATGTTTTTGGGTGATAAGACATTAGCTGTACATCTTCTTTTTGTCCAAGTTGTCTAACAGGATTATAGAGAATTTTTGTTAGATTTTTATTTTCATCATAAGTATAGCCATAATGATTGTATGCAATGTCTTTATTATAAATTAAGGTATTATCATCATATTTATAACTAGAACTTTTTTCAGAATCTATGTTTTTAAAGTAAATTTTGGTTACAAAGCCATCTTTATTAGTTTCAAAAATTAATTCAGTTCCATCACCAGTTATCATTTTAGAAATAGTATTGTTGGTGTATTCTAAAATTGTAAAATTACCATCACCTAAATCGTATTTAATTAATTTGCCATTAGTATTAAAAACTTCTCTTTCGTTTTTGTTTTTTTGATTTCTAACAAAACCTTCTTTAGTTAGCGTAATTTTTTGATTACCCCTTGTAAAACTTTCCCATTCAGAGCCAATAGGAAAATCTGTTGGATATTCTAATAAGCCTTTTTTAACATATTTATCCCATTTATCTAAACGCGTATTTATGTCATTTTTTAAGGTATTTATTTGGTTTGTAATCGCAGTCGGATTCATTTCTAAATCACCTTCTTCTTGCATTATTTCTATTAAATCATCTATCATTAATTGCGTTAAATCATCAGAAATAAAATTAGAAGAATAAACAGTTTTTCCTCCTGCACCATATTCTTTTACCCTTAAAGTTCCATCAGGATAAACCGTAATTGAGGTTTCAAATTTTGTACCCCAACCAAAACCAAACAAACCTATTTCTGTAGATTTAGAATTGTAAGTTCTTGTAATTTTTTTAAAAGCAGAGTTATAATTTTTTAATAAAACATCTGTATAAGAAATATAGAAATTACCATTTTTAAGATTAACCCCAGCATTTAAACTAAAACTTATAAGTGCTATAATTAGTAAATTAATTATTGTTTTATTTTTCATTCTTGTAATTTTTTAATGATATTAATTGCTGAGTTGCTGTATTTTCTCTTTAAATAAGTATCTCTTAATAGTAAAGGGTTTATAGTATTTAGTAGTTCTTTTGCTTCTTTATTTTTATTTTCTAAGGATAACAAAAGGACCTGCAACATTGCATTTGGTATTGGGTTTGTTTTCTTATATTCTGCGAAGTAAAATTTTGCTTTCTCTAAATTTTTAAGATCTAAATAAGCTTTTATAAACAACTCGTATTTTTTTATTTGCCAACTTTTAGATGCAGAAAAGCTGTTTAATTCAGTAATTAAATTGGATGAATTTTTCAATTCATTTGTAAGATAAGCCAATTCTAATTGCATAAAAACGGTTTCTATATTACTGTCTAAATTATTGGCCTGTTCTAAGATGTTTTTGGTTTCCTTTACATTATTTTTTCTTTTTGCTTTTCTGGCCTGCAGTAAAAATAGTTTAGAAAAATTGACTGTTTTATTTTTATATGGATTGTATTTGGCAGATAATTTAAAGTACTTAGAGGCATTTTTATAATCTTTGGTAACAAGTTTACTGTAGGCTAAATTTAAATAACCATTAGCATAAGTGCTATCTACACTTATTGTTTTTTGATAATATTTTATAGCTTCTAAATACTCTTTTTGGGCATAATAAGTATTCCCTAAAAGATTGTATAAATCTGGTGCTTTGCTATTTCTTTTAATAACTTTATTTAGCATATCTATAGAAACATCAAATTTGTTTTCTGAGTTTAACAATTCAATTAAACCTTTATAAGCAGGCATATAAAAGGAATCTATTTGTAAAGATTTTTCGAAATATTGTTTTGCAAGAGATTTTTTGTTTAAACCAGTATTGTAAAAACTAGCTAAATAGTAATATGAACTTGCTTTTTTAGGATTGTTTTTTATACCATCATTAAAAGAAGTCAAGGCTTTTTCATTTTCTTTTTGTTTGTAAAATAACCAACCTCTACTTGCATAAGACCAAGTATAAAAAGGATTGTTTTTTATAGCAATATTAAAAAGACTATCTGCCTTAATTAAATCATTATCGTTTTTGGGAAAACGTCTTAAAAAACCAGCATACTCTGCATATCCTTTAGATAAATAAGGTTCTAATTCTATTGCTTTCTTTAATAACTTTACTGCTTTTTGTGGATTTATACTTTCATCAATTAAAAGATTAGCATAATCAAATAATGCGTTTACATCTTTAGGGTCTTTTTCTAGAGCTTTTAAAAAATACGTCTCAGCTTGTTTTATATTCCCTTTTCTTTTATAAAGTTTCCCTAAATTTCTGAGGGATATTGATAAATATTCTCCACTTTGTTTTTTTACTTGATGATAGTAATATTCGGCTTCTTGATACCTACCTAAATTTTCTGCAACTGCGCCTAAATTATGGTTAGCATTTTTATTTTTAAGATCTTTAGATAAAACCTTATTAAAATATTTATTTGCTAAAGTATAATCTGTTTGTTCATAATAATTTACACCAAGATTATTAATAGGAAAATACCAAGTAGGTATTAATTGGTTAGCTTTTTTATAATTTTTTTCTGATTCTTTATAATCTTCTTCATAATTTAAAACGATACCTAAAGCATTATAAATATAAGCCGCTTTTTTTTCTTTTTGCAGAGCTTCATTCAGTTTTCTTTTTGCAACAGGGTATTTGTTAAACTGTTTATTTTTTATGATAGCATAAGCTTCTAAAAAAAGCTTACTAGTTAAAATTCGGTTGTAACTATAATTGTCTTTGTCTAATAAATCTAAACAAATTTCAAGGTGTTTAGCATTCTTTGTAAATACGTTTCCATTTGGTAAGTTTTCTACATTACCTATATAATCATTAATTAAAAGTTGAGGTTTTATAGAGAGAGCTACAACCAACTTATTTTTCATTAATTGAATAACACCATCAGCAATTTTTTCTTCTTTTATGGCTTCTTTTATGGTTTCGTAAGCACTAGAAGTTTTACCATAATAATTTTTATTAGCTAAAGCATTATTAAATTGTTGTATCAATTTAGAGTTTAAATCTAAACCTTTTTCGTTGGTGTTAGCATTGCTTCTAGAGGCCAAAATATTTTTTATTCCTGACGGATTTTGAACCTGCTCTAAAGCCTCTTTTTTATCTAAAGAAAATACTTCTTTAAAAATATCTGCAGAAGATTTAGATTTTACAATAGGTGTTTGTTTGTTATTGGTTGCAGAATTTACAGTTGTATTTAAAAACATTTGCAACTCAAAAGATTGTAGTTTGTTATCTTGTACTAAATTGTCTGCTGCACCCATTAAACCCAAAACTAAATAATAAGTAAAATAACCATGACCAATTTTGCCTTCGCTTATTTTTAAATTATCGCCTTCGTAAGACAATTCATTAGGGTTACAGCTAAGTAATTTTGTGGAATTTTGTAGATATTTATTAAATGTTTTTAGATTGTTTTGTGTACCATCTGCAGATAAATAACCAGACCTACAAGCATCTAAAATTAAGGTTATTTTAGCTTCTTTACTCGCAATTTCGTTAACAGTATTACTAATGTTATTAAAAGGGATTACACCTTGAGTGCCATAAAATTCTCTATTCTGATTTACGTCATAAGCCAATAAAAAACCCAATTGTTCTTGTACATTATCTTTATCTACAACATCTCCATGGCCAGCAAAAAACAAATAGATAATATCATTTTTTTTGGCACTGTTTTTTAAGTTTTTAAGACCTGTTAAAATATTAAAAGAATTGGCATCTTCATTAGTAAGCAGAGTAATGTTTTCTTCTTTAACCTTTTCTATTTTAGTTAAATAGCTTTTAAAAAGTTCAGCATCATCATCTGCATATTTAAGAGTTAAATTAGATGAACTGTAATCAGAAATTCCGATTACCAAAGCTCTTTTAACTCCCTTAATTGTATCTTTTTTATTACTTGTTGTAAGTGTTCCTCTAGATCCGTTTTCTTGCGCAAAAAAAGGTAAAACAAACATCAAGAAAATTAAAAAAAAGATTTTTTTCATAGATTGTTTTTTCTGATGTTAAATTTAATGAAAATTTATTTGTTTAAAATAAACAACTTATTATTCAGTAAATTTGAGAGTTAGAGGTTTTTATTAAGAAATAATAGAAGTTAATTTATTTTATACTTTTACTAAAATTAGAAATATGCAAACTAGAGATTATGATGATTATGTATATATTTCATCTACAGAAGGTTTTAGAAAAGTAGATGATTCTGGTAGTAAAATTGATGAGAATCAAAAAACTGATGGGTATTGCAATTTATATGCAGACAATATTAGTTTGAGTTATTTGCATAGTATGAGTGATATTCAAATAAATGCAATCCATTATTTTGAAGAAAATTATGAAGCAATTTTTAAAGTTTTGTTAGCACATTTGTCTAAAAAATATAAAAATCCAAAACTAGAATTAGGTTTTAGTTCTATGAATGTTTTACATGAAGATAAAAATGAAATGTGTTTTACAGTTTATACGTTTATAGATAAAGAACAAAATAAAATTCATCTTAAAATGCATAAAAACGAACTATCAATTTAATTTAAAATAGATGCTCTATATTAAGTTTACAATAACAGAATTAGAAAAATTTAAAGATTTTAAAGTAGTTTACAATCATATGGATGCTTTTAGAATTGGTGAATATGAAGAGGAAAAACTAGAAATAGATTGGGAAACTGCAACAGAAGAAGAAATTGATGCGTATTTCGATGAAGACAGGCCAAAAAGGAAATTGTTTGCTACTCTTTTTCCTGAGTATGCTAAGCAATTTTTAGAACGCTATTTTTCTTTAGAAAATGCTAAAAGCCAATTAATTAATGAATACAACCTTTCTTTACTTAATTATTTAGAAGATGGTTTTGAGGTTAATTTAGATAGTTTAGAAAAAACAGAAAACAACAAAGGAATCGTAAAATTTTCGACTGGAAATTATCCTTTTGGTGGTATAGATCGTTTTTTAATGACTTTAAAAGCTTTTGATTTACAACCAACAGAATGTTTTGGTGGTTTTGATGTTTTCGAATTTAATTGGACTTCTGATTTTGAATATGAAGCGCAGATTTTAGAAGAAAAGACAAAATTGTATTTAAAAAGGTGATAAGACTTAAAAAAAGGGCCAAAATCATTATAATTTTAACCCTTTTAACTAACTACTAACTAAAAAATATTTTTTCTTCTTTTTTAAGAAGCTATTGCTTTAGGTGCTGTTTTTCTTTTTAACCACATTTTAAATTGTGTAACTAAGAAGAATAAAATTGGAACTACAATTAAAGTTAAAAATGTAGCAATCAACAAACCATAAATTACTGTCCAAGCTAAAGGACCCCAGAAAACAACGTTATCACCTCCAAAATAAATATGAGGATTGTATTCTGTAAATAAAGTAAAAAAGTTAATATTTAAACCAATTGCTAACGGTATTAAACCTAAAATTGTAGTAATTGCAGTTAATAAAACTGGTCTTAAACGTGCTCTACCAGCTCTAACTATAGATTCGAATAAATCAGTTTTTTCTAAATATTCATTTTCGCCTAAACCTAATTCATGCTTCTTTCTATCAATCAATAATTGTGCATAATCTAATAATACAACTCCGTTATTTACAACAATACCAGCAAGAGATATAATACCCATCATTGTCATCATAATAACAAAAGAACTACCAGAAATAACGATTCCTCCAAAGACTCCAATAAAACTTAAGAAAATAGCAATCATAATAATTGTTGGTTTAGAAACCGAGTTAAATTGGAAAATTAATATGAAGAAAATTAATGCCAAACCTGTAAAGAATGCACCTACTAAAAATGCCATTTGTTTGTTTTGTTCTTCAATTTGCCCTGTGTAATCAATTTTAATTCCTTCTGGTAAATTCTTAAAGTTTTTCATTTCTGCCTGAATTTTACCAACAACTGCAGCTGCATCTGTTTCTCCAGGAGCTAAAGCAGAATATACAGTAACAACTCTTTTTATGTCTTTATGTTTAATAGCACTAAAACTAGAGTTATTGCTTTGTGTGGCAACAGTAGAAACCGGAATTTCTTTTATTTGTCCAGAAGCCATATCTCTAAAAATAATATTCTGATTAAAAAGAGCACTTGTATTGTATCTGTTTTCTTTATTAAAACGAACATAAATATCGTAATCTTCTCCCTTTTCTTTATAAACACCAGCTTTGCTACCAAAAATAGATGATCTTAATTGCTGCCCAACTTGCCCTGAAGAAACACCTAATTCACCTGCTTTTTTACGATCAACTAAAACCTCCATACCAGGTTTGTCTTTGTTAACATCAATCTTTAATTCGTCTATACCAACAATGCTTTTTGTGTTGATAAAATCTCTCATTCTTTGCGCAGTAAGAATTAACTCAGCATAATCATCACCTTCAATTTCTATGTTAATTGGAGATCCAACAGGAGGTCCGTTTAAATCTTTTTCAACAGAAATTAATACTCCTGGATAAATACCAACCAAGCCTTTTTGCACCTTTTGACGCATTAACTCACTGTCTAAACCTCTTCTATATTTATACTCTCTCATAGAAGCTGTAATTTTACCTTTATGAGGCATTTCTGCAGCAGAACCACCATCAGTTTGTGGGTTTCCTGCACCTTCACCAACTTGAGAAACTAAACTTTCTACCATAAAGTTATGGTCACCATCCATATATTCATCACTATATAAAACGTCTTCAACTTTCTTTTCTATAAGTTTAGTGATTTCATTAGTTTTTTTGATATCTGTACCTTCTGGATATTCGATATAAACAATAATTTGGTTGGGTTTGTTATCAGGAAAAAATTCAACTTTTGTTCTTTGTGTTTTTAAAGACCAACCAAAAGCCATAAAAGAAGCAATTAGTAAAATAAAGGTTAAGGCTACTAAGAAGTATGGTTTTTTACCAGATAATGAGTTTCTTAATCTTTTTTCGTACCAACCTTCTAAAATTGGTAATATTTTATTTTGAAAACTGTTAGACCATCCTCTTAAAAACAATCTATAAATCCAAAGCATAATTGCTGTAAAAATCATTAATGCTCCAAGAGCACTATATGCTCCACCTGTTAATAATGTGATAATTCCAAAAACGGTCATTACACCAGTTAAAATGGCAATTTTTTGCATTGGCATATCTACATCTTCTACACTCATAAATTGAGAAACCAAAACAGAGTTAAAGAAAATTGCGACTAATAAAGATGATCCTAATACTGTAGATAATGTTATTGGTAATAATACCATAAAATCTCCCATAATTCCTGGCCAAAGACCTAATGGAATAAAAGCGGCAACTGTTGTTGCTGTAGATATTATAATAGGAAAAGCAATTTCACTAATACCTTTTTTGGCAGCTTCTACTCTGTTCATACCTTCTTCGTCCATTAAACGATATACGTTTTCTACAACTACAATTCCATTATCTACCAGCATTCCTAGCCCCATGATTAATCCGAAAAGAATCATAGTGTTCATAGTATAACCTAGCATGTTTAATATCATTAAAGACATAAACATAGACATTGGTATTGCAAAACCTACAAATACTGCATTTTTAAATCCTAAGAAAAACATTAAAACAGTTACTACTAAAACAACACCAAAAATAATGTTGTTTACTAAATCGTCTACTTGACCAATTGTTTTGTCTGATTGATCATTAGTAATGGTAACTTTTAAATCTTTAGGAAAATAGTTTTCTTTGGCTTCGTTTACAATTTCTTTAATTTGTTCTGAAGCAGCAACCATGTTTTCTCCTGCACGTTTTTTAACATCTAACATTACAACAGGTTCTCCTCTTTCTCTTGCAAAGGTTGTTCTGTCTTTGTCTTTAAAAGATACAGTTGCAACGTCTTTTAAATAAACAGGATTATTAAATTCTGATTTTATTACAAAATTTTCTAACGCATCTGGCTCATCAATTTCACCAATAATTCTAACAGTTCTTCTTTGTCCACTTGTAATAAAATTACCTGCAGACATGGTTACATTTCCATTGCTAATGGCAGAAGTAATGTCGTTAAAACTAACTTTTGCAGCCATCATTTTATAAATATCTACAGCAACTTCTACTTCTTTTTCTTGTGCTCCACGAATGTCTGCTTGTTTAATTTCTGATAAATCTTCTATTTCATCTTGTAAATATTCTGCAAATTCTTTTAATTTATAAATAGGATAATCACCAGAAATATTAATGTTAGAAATAGGCATTTCTTCAGACATACTTAAATCGAACACATTAGGTTCTATTTTTGCGCCATTAAAAGTTGGCCAATCTTCACTAGAGGTTTCTGTAGAGATTTCGTCTTTAACTTTTTGTTTTGCAAGTTCTACAGAAATGTTTTCATCAAACTCAACAATAACAATAGAGTAATCTTCTTGCGATGTTGAGGTAACTTCTACAACATTACTAACTGTTTTTACTTGATCTTCTATAGGATCTGTAATTAGTTTTTCTATATCTTCTGCTGTATTACCAGGATAAGCAGTGCTAATGTATATTTTAGTTTCTTTTACCTCTGGAAAATTTTCTCTTGCCATGGTTAAATACGCAGAAATACCATAGAAGAATAATACAGCCATTATTACATAAATGGTTGTTTTATTTTGAATTGCCCAGGATGATAATTTAAACTCTTTATCTACTTGTTTTTTTTGTTCTGTCATCATTAATTATTTTATATTGATAACTTTTACAGTTTGTCCATTATTTACACTACGTGCACCTTCATCAATAATTTCTGTGCCTACAGAAAGGTTTTCTAAAACTTCTATATAATTACCTTGTGTTTTACCAGTTCTAATAATTAATCGTTCTGCAACAGCTTCGTTATCTGCATTTTTACCTTTAATAGCATAAACAAATTGCTCACCATTTGCATTTTCTGATATGATACTTTGTGGAATTAAAATGGCTTCGTTTTGCGAATAATCATTTATTTGAAGTTTGGCTGTTAAATTTGGTTTTATATTACCACTTTTATTGGTTACAGGCACTTCTATTTTAAAAGATCTGTTATTAGGATTGATAAAACTACCCACTTGTTTTACAGAACTTTCTAAAGTTTCTCCTAAAACAGGAAAAGAAACTTTTACTTCTTTATTTTTAGTAATACTAGTAATGTATCTTTCTGGCACTTCTGCTTCTACATACATGTTGTTTAGATTCACAATTCTAAAAATTTCTGAACCTTGGCCACCAACTAATACTGTACCAGGTTCTTTTACTACATCATCAATAACACCAGAAAAAGGAGCTCTTACAGAAGCTTTAGACAATTGACTTTTAAGTTGTTTTAATGTATTCTCTTGCGCTTTGTAATTTGTTTTTGCTTGTAAAAACTGAATTTCTGAACCAATTTCTTGATCCCATAAACGTTTTTGACGCTCAAAAGTAGTCTTTGCTAATGCTGTTGTTGCTTCTAATTGTGCAACTTGGCTGCTCATTCCACCATCGTCTATAGTAGCTAATAATTGTCCTTTAGCAACTCTTTGGCCTTCTTTAACTAAAATGGTTTTTAAAATACCAGGCATTTCTGGGTAAACCAAAATGTTTTGTTTAGTTTTTACATTTCCTTGAATTTCTAAGTAATGTGTAAAAACTTCAGATTTTGCTGTTAAAGTTGTTATTAACGGAAGTTTTTTAACAGTATCTTTTTCTGAAATAGCATTGTTAATAGCTTCTAAATCTTGGTTAATAGCTTCTAAATTTGCTGATATTTCTTTCTTTTTAGCTGTTAATTCTTGTAAAGTTCCTGTAGAAACTAAATCTGCTACAGAGGTTGTTTTCTTTTCTCCACAAGAAATTAAAATAATAGTGATTGCTAATAATGAATATATTTTTCTCATTGTGTTGTGATTATTTGATTGGTAAGTTTAATGCGTTTTCTAAGGTTGCTTTTGTGGCAATGATGTTTAACATTGCTTGTACATAGTTGTTTTGTTGAGTGTATAATTGATTTTGAGCCTGAAGTAGATCAAAACTAGTAGTAATTCCTTCATCAAACTTAATTTGTTGTTTCTTTTCAATTCTTTCTGCAAGGTTTAAGTTTTTCTTTGCAGTTTCATAATTATCGATACTTAATTGATAATCGCTTTTTGCACTTTGGGCTGCCAAACTTAATCTTTGTTTGGTTTCTTCTAAACGAATGTCTGCAGTTTCTAGGTTAATTTTGGTTTGTGCTATTTTTGCTTTTCTACCAAAACTACTAAAAATTGGTACGTTTAAACTAACACCTAATAATGATGATTGAAACCATCTTTGTTCGCCTTTAAAGAAAGAAAACTCTTCAGAAAAAGCTTGAGTGCCATAATTTATATAAGCACTTAAACTTGGTAAATTTTTACTTTTTTCTAATTGCATAGTTAAACGTTTCGTTTCTCTATCATTTTCTGCAATTTTAAAATCTATGTGATTGTTTAGTTTAAACTCTTCTACTAATAAATTTAAATTAGTGTTTGCAAGTACTAAAGACTCTAAACTATCAGTTAAAACCAAATTAGTTTCAATAGGGTTACCTAACGAAATGTTTAAAAGTTTGTATGCTATGTCTCTTAACCTTTCTGTGGCTCTAATGTTATTTTCTATGTTACCTTTAATAATTTCGAATTGCTCTACATCTTCTTGCTCAGCTAATCCGTTTTCATAACCTGCTTTTGCTTCTCTTAGAATCCTGTCGTTTACAACATTGTTTCTTTTTAAAATTTCGATGCTTTTTTCTGCAACAAGAACATTACCATAAGCATTAATTATAGCTTCTCTAGTTACTAATTCCGTTTTTTCTTTGGCTTGTTTAGAAATTTTTAAATAAGTTTTAGAAGCTTGTAAACCCACTAAATAAGAGCCATCAAAGAGTAGTTGACTTAAAGTTACTGAGGCATTTATATTTTGTTTTTGTACAAAAACAAACTCTTCATTTACACCATCATTATCAAAATCTAATAAAGTAACAGGCAACTTTAAATATTTTTGATAATCTACAGCTCCGTTAATTTGAGGCAATCCAATTGTGGTGGTTTCCCAAACAGTTTCTTTTGCAACTTTAATATCATTTTCAGCTGCTTTTGTGTTGTAACTATTCTCAATAGCAAAATTGATTGCTTCTTTAAGAGATAGATTCATTGTTTTTTCTTGTGCATTTGTAATCAAGAAAAAACAAGTACTTAAAAATACCAGAATTGTTTTTTTCATTTGTTCTATTTCTGTTTTAGTTGATTTTCTAATTGTTCTAATCCTTTTTCTGTACAAATACCCCTTAAATGATACTCTAAATAATAGTTCATTAGCGTGTTCATAGAATAGTTGTCTAAAGGAAAAAGTTCTTTGTCTTTAATGGTTACCATTCCAGTAAAATAAATTCTAGAGATAAATTCTACGTCTAACTCTTTTCTGTATAACCCTTGTTTTATGCCTTCATTTAAATTTTTAATTACACAAACCTGCATAATTTCGAATTGTTTTTTTCTGATGGATACAAAAATCTTTGGGTAATATTTTTGTAATTGATATTGAGGAGATGATTTTTCGTCTTTTAAATTAGACATAACAAATCGCTTTATATCAAATAATTCTTCAATTGGATTCTTTTTTAAACTACAAATCTGATTGATGCCAGAACTTATGTTGTTAAAAATATGTTCAGTTACAGAAGTTACAAGTGCTGTTTTATTATTAAAATACTTATAAATAGTCTTTTTAGATACACCAAGAGCACTGGCTATTTCATCCATAGTAACACTCTTAAAACCAAAGTTTAAAAAGAGCTCGTTAGATTTTTCTATTATTTTTTCTTTCATAATTCGCGTGCAAATATACACCTGGAAACTTTAGAAACAAAAAAAGTTTCCAAAGTTTTAATGATTTTTTAACATTCGAATTAAAAAGTGAAATTTCTTTACATTATTTTTACAAAAAAATACAGATTTGAACATTTTACATTATCAACAAGAATTTTTAGAATATTTAAAATCAAAAAATTGGATTCAAGAGCCTAAAAACCTTTATGAACCTGTAGATTATATTCTACAATTAGGAGGTAAAAGAATTCGACCAGTTTTAACGCTTATGGCTGCTGATATTTTTTCATCAGACTATAAAAAAGCATTACCAGCAGCATTATCTATAGAGGTTTTCCACAATTTTACTTTGGTACATGATGATATTATGGATGATGCACCTTTAAGAAGAGGTAAAGCCACTGTGCATGAAAAATGGGATATTAATACAGGTATTCTTTCTGGTGATGCTATGTTGATTTTAGCTTACCAGTATTTTGAAAATTACGAACCGATTGTTTTTCAAAAATTAGCAAAATTATTTAGTAAAACAGCATTAGAAGTTTGTGATGGCCAGCAATTAGATGTAGATTTTGAAACCAGAAGTGATGTTACTATTGATGAATATATTAATATGATTCGTTTAAAAACATCAGTTTTAGTCGCTGCAGCTTTAAAAATGGGTGCAATTGTAGCAGAAACAGAAGATAAAAATGCAGATTTAATTTATGATTTTGGTTTAAATTTAGGTTTGGCTTTTCAGTTACAAGACGATTATTTAGATACTTTTGGTAATCCAGAAACATTTGGAAAACAAATTGGTGGAGATATTATTGAAAATAAAAAAACTTTTCTTTATTTAAAAGCTTTAGAAATTGCTAACAAAGAAGATCAACAAAAGCTTCAATTTTTTTACAAACAGAAATTAGAAGAAAATTCAATAAAGATAACTGAAGTTACTAGAATTTTTGAGTTGAATGATATACCACATTTAATAAAAGAACAGATAGCAAATTATACAGAAAAAGCCTTTGATACTTTATCTAAAATGGATATTTCTAGAGACAATAAACAAAACTTAAAAGATTTTGGTTTATGGTTAATGAATAGAACTGTGTAATTATTTGATTTTTTATTGCAAATAATTTAAAATAAATAGTACATTTGCAAACCAAAATTATAGGTCCTATAGCTCAGTTGGTTAGAGCACCTGACTCATAATCAGGTGGTCCATGGTTCGAGTCCATGTGGGACCACTATTAACAAACAATTTTGACGAAAACACTGTAAATATAACGTTTACAGTGTTTTTTTTTGGTTTTATATGTCAAAATAAACAATTTCACTCATTATTAAGGTGTCCATTTAGAGACCATTTCTACACTTTTTTTTATGGACACCAGAAAATAATTATTAAAATTGGTCAAATTTATGCTTTGCGCTTTATTTTATAATTTTTCTCGGGTATTATATAAATAGAATTTCAATAAAATTTATTATAATATGAAAAATGTAAACACATTAATTTATTTAAAAAGCAGAAAAAATAAGAAAGGAGAAAGCCCAATTTACTTAAGGATAACTGTAAATGGTAGAAGAAAGGAGAAGTCCTTAGGCAAGAGTATTAGCTCTAAAAGATGGAATACTGTAAAGCAAAGAGGGAAAGGCAATACAGAGGATATTAGAGAACTAAATAAGTTTTTAATTTCAGTAGAACATTCAGTTTTTATGGCAAGTCAAGAGTTAATAAATAATAAAATTCAGGTCAACATTGAAACACTAATGAATAAATACCTAAATGTTGAGGAAAAAGGACATATGCTAATAGAATCAATTGAAAATTGGAATCTGCGAAAAAAAGCATTAGTAAAAAATAGTACCTACAAAAAATACATTACTTCATTCAAACATGTCAAAAAGTATTTAATGCAACAGTATGGTTTAAGTGATATAGATATTAAAAGAGTAGATAATCAGTTTGTAAGCGACTATGACTATCATTTAAGAACTAAAATGAATATAGATAATAATACCGCTATAAGATATGTTAAAACTCTTGCAGCGATTTTTAAAACCTTTGTGGAAAATGGTTGGCTTGACTCGAATCCTTTTTCAAGTTACAAAAAAACAAAAGTAATTAAAGATGTTGTTTCTTTAACTCAGCAGGAAATAGATGTTATTTACAAGAAAGATTTTGGTAATAAAAGTTTAGAAAGAGTTAGAGATATATTCATTTTTTGTTGTTATACAGGATTAGCGTATTGCGATGTACAAAGACTTAGTGATACACATATAGTGCAAGGAATGGATGGATATAGATGGATAAGAATAAAAAGACAAAAAACTAATGTTTTGTGTGATATTCCTCTCTTTCCTATTGCTGAAGAAATTATTAAAAAATATGAAAATGATAATTCTGTAGTTGTTTCTGGTAGGTTATTGCCCACATTAACAAATCAGAAAATGAATGCATACCTTAAGACTATTGGAGATCTATGCGGAATTCATAAAAAAATACATTTTCACATGGCAAGACATACTTTCGGAACTACAATATTAGCTGCCAATAGGTCACCCATAGAAACGAGTATGAGAATTATGGGGCATAAAACAACATCACAAACAAGACACTACGCAAAAATTTCTAAAGTTATGGTTGAAGAAGATGTTGCAGATTTGAGAAAGAAATTAAAGAAGAGAAATCAATCTTCTGATCAAGGAAATATGAACAAAGCTATTTAATAAGTATAACCATATTAAATCCCTCTTAATTTTTAGTAGAGGGATTTTTTGTACAATTAAATTCTAATCTTAGAAACTATTTTTAATAAATTTTACCACTCAGAAGCATAGTTAATATTTTTTAAAGTATGATAATATAAGAAGCATGCGTATTGTGTGTTGTTTTTTATAAATTTTTAGAAATGAATATTGAAATCGTATCAAGAGAAGAGTTTAATAGTTTTAAACAAGAGGTTTTAGAGGCATTAAAACCAATAGGAAACATAAGTAATAGTAAAAAATACCTTAGATCTGCAGAGGTAAGGAAGTTATTAAATATATCTGCGGGAACACTGCAGAATATGAGGATAAATGGGGATTTACCCTATACTAGAATAGGTTCAACTCTATTTTATGACTATAGTGTAATTTTAGAGATTTTAGAAAAAAATAGTAATAAGTAATAGGATAGAGGTGTAAATACTACTTTATGCCTCTATTATAATTTACTATAAATGGTTATATAAAACTGTAAACATATGCCTTCGCCTTTTAAATATGTTGCTCTATAAAACTAATGACTATTAGGTTAAATAAGTACCTTATTATATAACAAAAAAAGACAGGGTTTTTAGTGTAAAAAAACCTTTCAACATTTATCCTTGAATTCTTAGGCACAACTAACTACAATGTGTCTATTATATTTTAACGAATTGAAATTAATCTGATACATTTTAAAGATGTAGAGAGTGTTATAGCCTTAGCTTAACTGTATATATTAAATTTATATATACCTACAAAAAAGGTTGCATTTTTAAGTT
>NZ_JAHKQL010000006.1 GCF_018861005.1 Polaribacter vadi | reverse complement strand
TTTTTTATGTCTAATAATTTAATTCCTATCCATTCATAGAAATTAGAAATTCATCATTATTCTTAGAGAATTTAATTCTATCATTAATAAATTCCATTGCTTCTATAGGGTTCATATCAGCAAGATATTTACGTAAAACCCACATTCTTTGTACAGTTTTGGCATCTAGCAATAAATCGTCTCTTCTTGTAGAAGATTTAATTAAATCAATAGCAGGGTAAATTCTTCTATTAGAAATATTTCTATCTAACTGAAGTTCCATATTACCTGTACCTTTAAATTCTTCGAAAATTACTTCGTCCATTTTAGAGCCAGTTTCAGTAAGTGCAGTAGCAATAATTGTTAAAGAACCACCACCTTCAATATTTCTTGCAGCACCAAAAAAACGTTTTGGTTTGTGTAGAGCATTAGCATCTATACCACCAGAAAGTATTTTTCCAGATGCAGGAGCAACAGTATTGTAAGCTCTAGCTAAACGTGTAATAGAATCTAAAAGAATAACTACATCATGCCCACATTCTACTAAACGTTTTGCTTTTTCTAAAACAATGTTTGCAACTCTTACGTGTTTGTCTGCAGGTTCATCAAAAGTAGAAGCTACAACTTCTCCACGAACACTTCTTTGCATATCTGTAACCTCTTCTGGGCGTTCATCAATCAATAATACAATTTGATAAACTTCTGGATGATTTTTAGCAATTGCATTAGCAACGTCTTTTAAAAGCATTGTTTTACCCGTTTTTGGTTGGGCAACAATCATACCTCTTTGTCCTTTTCCAATAGGCGAAAATAAATCTATAATTCTTGTAGATAAAGAACTACCTTTTTCTGCTAAATTGAATTTTTCTTGAGGAAATAAAGGTGTTAAATGTTCAAAAGAAACACGGTCTCTAACAATGTTAGGGTTTAATCCGTTAATTTTTGATACTCTAATTAATGGGAAATATTTTTCACCTTCTTTTGGTGGGCGAACATTACCTCTTACTGTGTCTCCAGTTTTTAAACCAAATAATTTAATTTGAGATTGAGATACATAAATATCATCAGGTGATGATAAATAGTTATAATCTGAAGAACGTAAAAAACCATAACCATCAGGCATCATTTCTAAAACACCTTCACTCTCTATAATTCCATCAAATTCAAAATCTGGGTCTCTGTATCTATTGCCAGATTTATGTCTGTTAGAATTATTTTTAGCGTTGTTTTGGTTATTATTCTTGTTTTTATTATTCTGTTGATTGTTGTTTCTTGGCTGGTTTTTAGCAGCTCTTGGTGGGTTGTTATGCGCAGGTTTTTGTTCTTTTGTTTCTTTAACTTCTGGCTTTTTTACAACTTCAGTTTTATTCTCTTTAGAAACCTCTTTTTTAACAGTTCGTTTAACTGGTGTTTTCTTTTCTTGAACAGCAGGAGCTTTAACTTCAGCTTTTTCTTCAACAACAGGTTTTTGGGCTGCAACTGCAGGCGCTTTTTTTACAACTCTTTTCCTTTTAGGTTTTTCTGTTTTAGGCTTTTCTGCAGCAGGTGTAGTGGTTTTTGCTGAATCTGGATTAGAGGCTTGCGTATCTAAAATTTGATAAACTAGATCTAATTTTTTTAATTGACTCGTTTTTGTAAGCCCAATGGATTTTGCAATTACTTGCAAATCAGCAATAGTTTTTGCTTTTAGTTCAGAAATTTCGAACATTTATGTATTTATTAAGTTATGATAAATCTTAAACTTTTAAGATATTTAAAAATTGTTTACTTGATTTTTTTAATTATTGTATATAGTACTATACAATATTTTGTGTGCGGTTATTATAATAACAAATATAAACTTTTTTTTTAACTTACAACTTTTCTTTTTTTAAAAAAGAAATTCTACTTTTGTTGAGTAATATTATGATATGATACAAAGAATACAATCTATTTATTTATTATTAGCATCTGTTGTTTCTGGAGGCTTAATTTTTGTATTTAATTTATGGAATACAATTAAAGAAAAAATATTTGTTGTAGATTTGTTTTCGAAAGAAGCAATTACTTTAAATGTAATTCCTTTTATGTTCATTTTGTCTGCTATTTTATCAATAGTAACTATTTTTTTATTTAAGAATAGAAAACTACAATTTGTAGTTGGCAGAATTATAATTTTGATAAATCTTTTTTTATTAGGTTTATTGATTTATTTGTCTCTAAATTTATCTGGAGAAACAAATGTTTCTGAGAAAGGTATTGGGATGTTTTTACCAATTTTGGCTATTTTGCTTGTTGTTTTGGCAAATAAAGCTATTAAAAAGGATGAAGATCTCGTGAAATCTGTAGACAGATTGCGATAAAACTAACAAATAGTATATTTAGTGCGAAAAAAACCGAGAAATTTTCTCGGTTTTTTGCATTTTAAAGAAATAATATTTAGTTTATATTTATCAATTCTTAATAAAATGTTGTAAAACATGTTTTAATAAATTACTGATAATTAGTTTATTAAAATATTTTCCTCCCTATTTATAGGGAAAGGACTCCCCATTTATAGGGAGAAGAAAATTTCACCATAAATGGGGATTGTGTAATGCTAAAAACTAGTTTAAATTTGTAAAGTAACAATGAAAAATAAGATATACGTTCATGTAGCTGATGACCATAAAATTGTGATTGATGGTATTATAGCTGTATTAAATACTGATAAAGATATAGAAATAAGAGGATATTCTCTTACAGGTAAAGAAGTAACAACCTGGTTCGAAAATGATCAAAACCAAGCAGATGTTTTAATACTCGATATTACAATGCCTATTTTAGATGGTATAGGAGTTTTAAAGTATTTCAAAAAAAACAGAATCAGACAAAAAGTTATTATTTTATCTAGCTATGATGATATTAAAATTGTTCAAGAAATGTTAAGCCTAGGTTGTAAAGGTTACATTACAAAAAACAATGCAGGAGAACACATCATAGAAGCTATTAAAACTGTAGCAAATGGAGAGCAATATTTTAGTCCTAACATTCAAAGGCAATTATTAAAAACTTTAGCAGGTCAACAAGTTGAAGAAGGTGCTCTACCAGAAAATTTTCTAATAGATACCTTAACAGACAGAGAATTAGATGTATTAAAATTAATTACAAAACAATTCAATACATCAGAAATTGCAGATACTCTTAATTTGGGTATTAGCACAGTAGATACATATAGAAAAAGTTTATTAAGAAAATTAAAAGTAAAAAATGCAGTAGGTCTAGCAATGTATGCAGTAAAAAATAAAATAGTATAAGCCTTCCCCCAATTGGTTTAATTTAATCGTATTTCACCTCTTTAGCTATTTTCATGGTTAATCCCTAAAAGATTTGAAAAAGATTTCCCCAATATTTCTATTTATTGTGTGCATTGTAAAACTTACTTTTTATGAATCCAATAATAAAGTATTATTAAAAACCTTAACCATGAAAAAAATTAGTTTATTAGTATTAATTGCAACAGTAGCATTCGTATTCACATCTTGTTCAAATGAAGAAACTACGCAAGTAGAAAACCAAAACGTTAGCTTATTAAAAACTTTTGAAGTTAAAAGAGATGCTACAGGTGCATATTCTGTTAATTTTGATGTTTCAGACAATACTAAAATTGACAAATTTACAGATCTATCAGAAAATAAAAGCGAATTTCATTTAACATCATCAGATTTATTTACTCAAAAAAGTGTTTCAGAAGAATTGTTAATCGATAATAATAATTTAAAAGTAGGTTTTGTTGATGCAAATACAAATGGTAGAAAATTTATTTCTATTATAGATGATAATATTACTTTTTTAAGTAAATCAGATGATAATATAAAATTATCAAGTTATAGTGTATTGGCAAACGAAGATGGTAGTTATGATTTAGCCTTTAGTGTAAAAAATAATGTAGAAGTATCTTTTGTCTATAATGAAGAGATTGCTACTTATGAGGTGCATTTAGAAGATGGTAAAAGTGGAGATTTAGATTTTACTAGAACTTTAGAGAAAGAAGAGGGTTCTCCTTTAAAAATAGATTTTGTAAATCATATTTCAAATGAAAATGCTAAATCTTCTTCAGAATCTCAAATAAGAAAACCAAGAATTCTTGTAGATACGAATGATTAAGTTAAAAAATTAGGAAAACGATAATTCTCTTTGTCTAACAAGATGTACGCTTGTTTTTAATTATAATTATTTGAAAAAAAAATATCTTATATTAATACTTTTTTTCTTTTCTATGCATCTAATTAATGCTAAAGAGAGAAAAAAATTAAAAATTGGAGAAGTCTTAAAACTTGAGACCTCTTCAGTTTTTTCTATTAAAAAAGATTCTTTATTAATTAAGTCAAAATTTGATAAAATATCTGATTTAAATAAAAATCAAGAATATTTTAAAGCTTTAGAAGAAGCATTAAAACTTTTAGAGGAAAGTAAAAAACTCAAAAGCAACTATTGGATTTTTAAATGTAATTACTTGATTGCAGAAATTTATAGAAAAACCAATAGATTTCAAAAAGCTATAGAATATTTTAATCAATCGTTACTGAAAATACGTTTATCTAAAGTTGATAAAAACTATATTAAATTTTCAGATTTTGATTATTTTAATTCATTATTACAACTTGGTACTTCATACCATGCAATGCATGTTTCTATTAATTTTAATAAAAACCATTCAAAAAAAGATAGTATTAGATTAGCTTACAAAAAGAAAAGTTATATAGATAGTGCAATGGCTATTTATAAGAAAATAGAGAAATTACCTAGTGTTAATCGAGAAGTTGAAGTTTTAAAAGGTACTGCTTTTAATAATATTTCAAATATTTATGAAGAAGATTCATTATTTACAAAAGCAGAATATTATGCATTAAAAGCAATAGAAATTCATAAAAAAAATAAGGATAAACTAAAAATTGCTACATCCTTAAATAAATTGGGAAATATATCTTTATCTCAAAAAAAATATCAAAAAGCAAAAAAAATATATATAGAAGCAATAGAATTAATAAAATATAATAACAATTCAACAGCAATTAGAAGAAAAGCTAATTTGTATTATAATTTGGCTTGGGCAATGCGAAATCTAGAAGAATTTGAGGCGTATGATTTCCAAGAAAAATTTTATGAAATTGAAGAAAATGAAAGGGATAAAGAATTTAGGGGAATTATAGAAGAAATTAGCGCCAAATATGATGTAGATGTAGCAGAAAGTAGAGTTAGGCAAGAAGAAGAAAATAAAAGGTTAAAATCTCAAAAATTTTTTTGGAATGCAGCAATAATAGCTGTCATAGTAATTATTTCTCTAGCTTATTGGCTTGCATTAAATAGTCTTAAACAAAAAAACTTAGCATTAAGTTTATCACAAACAAAGTTAATTCAAGATCAAAATATAGAGAAGCTTAAATCTGAATCTCAAGTAAGGGTTTTAAATGCTACTATAGATGGTAAAGAATCAGAAAGAAAGCAAATAGCAGAAACTTTACACGATAGTGTAAGTGCATTACTGTCATCTGCAAACCTTCATTTACAAGCTACTAGAAAACAGTTTACTAATGTGCCTGTAGAAATTGACAAAACTCAAGAAATAATTTTAGAAGCTTCTCAAAAAATAAGAGATCTTTCTCATACTTTAGTCTCATCAGTTTTATTAAAGTTTGGTCTTACATTTGCAATTAAAGACATTGCAGAAAAATATTCGAATTCAGAATTAAATATCGAAACCGAAATTAATAATGTTGATAGATATCATCAAAATTTCGAAATTAAAGTTTATAATATTATACAAGAATTTGTAAATAATATTCTAAAACACAGTAAAGCAGATAACGCTCTTATTGAATTAGAACAAAAAGCTGAAACATTATTTATTACAATTTCTGATGATGGTATTGGGTTTGATAAAATAAAAATAACATCAAAAGATGGATTAGGTTTAAATCAGATTGATGCTCGAATTCAAATGATGAAAGGTAAGTTTAAGATTGATTCTTCAAAAAACAACGGAACTCAAATATCTGTAGAGTTACCAGTTTTAGAAAAAGAAGAACCTAACCTCGTTTAGCTAATTCAATAATTTCTAAATTTTTTATTTCTCCTTTTTGCAGTTCAAAACGAAGCATAGTTCTAACTTTATGAAAACCGTGATTACCAGCTGCACCAGGATTTAAATGCAATAGGTTTAATTTTTTATCATATTGTACTTTTAAAATATGAGAATGCCCTGCAATAAATATTTTTGGAGGGTTTTTACTGATTTCATCACGAATTCTTAAATTATATTTATTAGGATATCCACCTATATGTGTCATCCAAACAGAAACATTTTCAACGTTAAATTTGTTGTCTAAAAGAAATTCAGCTCTAGCATTTTTATCGTCAATATTACCATAAACAGCACGTAGAGGTTTTAGTTTTTTTATGGTATCTGTAACATCTAAATTGCCAATATCGCCTGCGTGCCAAACTTCATCAGCTTGTTTTACAAACTTTAAAATTTGATCATCAATATAACTATGCGTGTCTGATAATAATAAGATTTTTTTCACATTTCAAAAGTAATCATAACAAAATAAATTATGTAATTTTGGTATCTTCAAAAAAACATTTTCTTGAGATATTTTATAGAACTTTCTTACAATGGAAAAAAATATCATGGTTGGCAAATTCAACCTGATGTAGTTTCTGTACAAGAAAAGTTAAATTATGCTTTAAGTACTATTTTTCAAGAAAAAATAGAAGTTGTTGGTGCTGGAAGAACAGATACAGGTGTGCATGCAACTCAAATGTTTGCACATTTTAATATTGATAAAGATTTAAAAGATAGAATTGTTTTTAAACTGAATTCAATTTTACCAAATGATATTTCTGTACAACAAGTTTTTTTGGTTGATGATGAAAAACATGCAAGATTCGATGCGAGTTCTAGAAGTTATGAATACAAAATTTGGTTAGGCAGAAATCCTTTTTTGTTAGATTTCTCTTGGCAAATTCATTCACAGAAACCAAATGTTAGTTTAATGAATGAAGCAGCTAAATTACTTTTAGAATACACAAATTTTCAAACTTTTTCTAAAGTAAAAACAGAAGTGTACACTTTTAATTGCGATGTTACAGAAGCTTTCTGGCTACAAAAAGGAGATGAATTAACCTTCCATATATCAGCAAACCGTTTTTTAAGAAATATGGTAAGAGCAATTGTAGGTACTTTAGTAGATGTAGGTTTAGGTAAATTGTCTGTAGATGATTTTAGAACAATTATAGAAAGTAGAAATAGAGGTAATGCAGGGTTGTCAGTTCCTGCAAAAGGATTATTTTTAACAAAAATAAAATACTAAGTTTTGGCAGAAAAAACAGGAAATGCTTTTGATATGCAAATTTTTTCGAGACTAATGTCTTTTGCAAAACGCTATCGTTTGTATTTTTTTATTGCATCTTCATCAACCATATTATTAGCGCTATTTTCGGTTTTATCACCTTTGGTTTTAATAAATACAGTTAACGATTATATTTTATCTAACGATAAAGTTGGTTTAAGAAATTATGCCCTATTAATGTTTGGTATTTTATTAGTAGAAGTTTTATTACAATTTACTTTTATCTATTTCGCAAATTGGGTTGGTCAGCACATTATTAGAGATATTAGAGCTAAAATATTTAGACATATTTTACAGTTTAAAATGTCTTATTTTGATAATAATTCTGTGGGTAAATTAGTAACAAGAGTTGTTTCTGATATAGAAACTATTGCTGCTTTTTTTAGTAACGGAGTTTTTACTATTTTAAGTGATATTCTAAAAATGTTAGCAGTAACAGTAGTTATGTTAGTGTTAAACTGGAAACTGGCATTGATTACTTTATCAATTTTACCAATTTTAATTTATGCAACAAAATTATTTCAAGTTGCTATAAAAGCTACTTTTCAAGAAGTAAGAAATCAAGTTGCTAATTTAAACGGATTTGTACAAGAGCGAGTAACAGGAATGAAGATTGTACAACTCTTTAATCGTGAAAAAATAGAATATCAAAATTTTAAAGATATAAATGAGAAGCATAAAAATGCAAACATTAAAACCATTTGGTATTTCTCAATATTTTTTCCAATTGCAGAAATTTTATCATCAATAGGTATAGGATTAATCGTTTGGTTTGGTGGTGGACAAGTTGTGCAAGATTCAGGAATTTCTATTGGTATGATAATGGGTTTTATTCAATTTGCCCAAATGTTATTCAGACCTTTACGTCAAATTGCTGATAAATTCAATCAGTTACAAATGGGTATTGTTGCTGGTGAACGTGTTTTTAAAGTAATAGATACAGATAGCAGTATTGCTAAAAACGGAACAATAAAAGCAACAAATTTAAAAGGAGACATTAATTTAGAAAACGTAAGATTTAGTTACATTAAAGACGAAGAGGTTTTAAAAGGGATTAATTTAGATGTAAAATCGGGACAGACAATTGCAATTGTTGGCGCAACTGGTGCAGGTAAATCCACTATCATTAATTTAATAAATCGTTTTTACGAAATAGATTCTGGAACTATCAAAATAGACAATATTTCTTTGGATGACTATACTTTAGAGAGTTTAAGAAGTCAGGTTGCTATTGTTTTACAAGACGTTTTTTTGTTTTCAGATTCTATTCTAAATAATATCACTTTAAAAGATGAAAACATCACTTTAAAAGAGGTAGAAAAAGCGGCAAAACAAATTGGTATTCACGATTTTATTATGACACTTCCTGGTGGCTATGAATATAATGTAAAAGAAAGAGGAGCAATGTTATCTTCAGGACAAAGACAATTAATTGCATTTTTAAGAGCTTATGTAAGTAAACCTAGTATCTTAATTTTAGACGAAGCCACTTCTTCTGTAGATGCTCACGCAGAACAAATGATTCAATATGCAACAGAAACCATTACAAAAGACAGAACATCTATAGTAATTGCACACAGATTAGCTACCATAAAACAAGCTGATAAAATTATTGTTATGGATAAAGGTTTAATTGTAGAAGAAGGATCTCATCAAGAATTATTAGAAAAAGAAAATGGCTATTATAAAAATCTTTACGACAAACAATTTAGTTTAGATGTCGCTTCTTAATTAGTTTTTTAAGTACTTAAAAACCAAATCTGCTCTAGTAAACGAGTTAAAAAAAGAATTTTTAGAGATAATAAATAAGTTATCATAAATCTATTTTTGTATCACAATTAGTTATTAATTAAAACAAAATAGAAATTATGAAAAAACTTGGATTATCAATATTAATAATGGCAGCCTTAGTAATTACATCTTGTAAAAACGAGACAAAAAAAGATATTAAAGAAGAAACTTCTGAAATTGGAAACGAAATAAACGAAGGTTTAGACGAAGCAGGAAAAGAGTTAAATGAATTTGGAGAAGATGTAAAATCTGCTTTTGATGATATTACAATTCCAGAATTCGATGATGAAGAAGCAGAGGCAAATTTAAGATCTTATGCAGCATACGTAAAATCGCAAATGGATAAAGGTGCAGAGAACATAAAAAACTCTGAGTTTGCAAAAGAAACTAACGAGTTTGCTGATAAAAGTGAGAAATTTATGGAAAACTTAGGTGCTGAAGCAAAAGAATCTTATAGAGCAACAATGGCAAAAATTAACGAAAAAGTTAAAGAAATTGAGGATGATATTGAAGATTAATTTATATCATTTTTAAAATATAAAAAAGTAAAGGCTCTCTAATTTAGGGAGCTTTTTTTATTTTAAATACTGTCTTTTTTAATCTTTTCTATTAATTCGTCTTGAGTAGTGTACAAAACAAATTCACCATCTTTTATGTAAGAAATTTCGCCAGTTTCTTCAGATACTAATAAGCAAATTGCATCAGTTTTTTCACTAACACCAATAGCAGCTCTGTGCCTTAAACCAAATCTTGCAGGTATTTTTGTGCTATCAGAAATAGGTAAAACAACTCTAGTTGCTACTACATAATTATCCCTAATAATTGTTGCACCATCATGTAAAGGGCTATTTTTAAAAAATATACTTTCTAAAATAACCTCATTTACTAAGGCATTCATTTGGTCTCCAGTATTAATTAAAAAATCTAAACTATTGGTACGTTCAATAACAATTAAAGCACCAGTTTTATTTTTAGACATATTATTACAAGCTTTTACTATTTTTTCAGCTTCAATTTCAGAGCCAATTTCAGTCTGTAAAAACTTTAACTGCTTTAAAAAACTTCTTTTGTTAGAAAAGTTTGTAGTACCTATCATCAACAAAAACTTTCTAATTTCTTGCTGAAAAACAATAATTAATGCAATAACACCACCAGAAAGTAAATAGCCTAAAATACCACTTAACATTTCCATTTTTAAAGCTTGTGTAATTTTCCATATTAAGAAAATAAGAGCAATACCAATAAAAATGTTAATGGCTACAGTACCTTTTAGTAATTTATAAATATAGTAGAGCAATGTTGCAACTAGCAAAACATCTAACACATCTAAAATAGAAAATTCAATAAAATCTAACACGCAATAGATTGATTTTAGGTAAAAGTACTAATAAATTCTCTGAGTACCATATCAGTTTTTTATATCTGCATCAGATAATAATAGCGGGTATTTTTCACGAATTAATTTTATTTTTACTTCTAGAGATTTATCTAGATGATTTGTTTTTTTATAATCTTCTAGTAAGCTTACATAATTTTTACCATACATTTTTACGGACAATTTATTTCTTAAATGTGTATAAGCTGAGTTCAAGTTATCTAGTGTTAAAATATAAGTTTCATAATTTGTGTTTCTATCTGTTTTTACTGATATAAATGCTTTTGTTGGATGATCTGAAGAAGTTGTTAATTGATTTCCATTACACCAATCACAGGGCTTGTTTTGGTTATCTAAACCACCACCATTATCTATAAAGTCGATAGCAATTTGTTTTAAAGTTGTAGGAGATACAATTTCCCCCTCAACAAAAATTTCGTTTTTAAGGTTGATGTTTACCTCTAAAATGTTCTTGTCTTTAATGGTTAAAGATGCTGCTGATGGATCTTTCTTCGGAATTTTTCGATTAATTCCTGCATCTACATTCATAGTTGTAGTAACTAAAAAGAAGATTAATAATAAAAATGCGATGTCTGCCATAGACCCTGCATTAATTTCTGGAGATTCTTTTCTACTCATAATACCTAGTTTTTAAAAGTTAATAAATTGGTTTTTTACCTCTTGATAAAATCCAAGAAGCTTATTAAAGTTTAGGTAAGTTGAGTTGATTGCGTTAACATTTCTTTAACAAAAAGAATGCCAAAAAACCAAGTAGAAAAATTTTATTCGATAATTAAATGAGGAACATTATCTAAATTCCAGTCAATTACTAATCCACCAGCTAAAGATTGGGCAATTTCTTTGCCATATAAAAATTCACATAAATACAATGCAGCTTCAAAAGATTTTGCACCACCTGCAGAAGTAATGTATTTATGATCGTGTACAAATAAAACCTCTTTTCTAATATCTAAATCAGGAAACATAGTTCTCATTTTATCAATATCCGAAGGAAAAGTTGTAGAAACTTTATTGTTCAATAATCCAGCTTTCGCTAAAACAAAAGCACCATCACAATGAGAAGTTACATATATTGCTTCTTTGTCAACTTGTTTTACAAAATTAATTAAAGCTTCATTTTCTAAGTCAGAATCTAAATGATGTTCTGCAGAAGGAACAACTAAAATGTCAATTTTTGGCAACGAATCTTTAAGATAATTAAAATCAGGTAACATTCTAATTCCTTCGAAAGTAGTAATAGGTTTATCAGTATTTGCAACTGTAAACACATTCATTGCTTTTATGTTTTCTCTGTAAATGGTGTGCTGAAAAATATCGAAAGGAGCCGTTAATTCTGTATTAAAAGTTCCATCCATTACTAAAAAAGCGACATTGTATCTACCTTTTACTAACTCAGGAAATTCTTTTTTTGATTGGTAAGTTTTATCAGTTTTGTGATTAGAACAACTAAAAAGTATAAATGTTAAAAGTAATAAAACAGTATTTTTCATAAGGATGTATTTCAAAAAGCACAATATAAAACATTACAAAAACTTTCTTAATAGAAACTTTTTGTAATTTAATATGAATTACAATTCTATCAATAAGTAATAAAAGTGTGGATTAGTTCAACTTTTTTAACAGTAATTTTAAGAAATAATTATGATTTATCTAAATCTCTTAGCACCCTTATCAGATTTTTTTAATTTAAGTTTTTGTAAGTTTATGACAACAAATCAAACACCATTATGAAAACAAAATTTATTGTATTTTTAGTAAGTATTTTTATATTCATTTCCTGTAATTCATCCGAAGAAAAAGAAGTGAAAAAAGATACTTTTGTAGTAGATAATTACACAAAAAAAGAAGTGAATATAGAAATGAGAGATGGTAAAAATCTCCATACTACAATTTATTCTCCTAAAGATACTTCTAAAAAATATCCTATTTTAATGCAAAGAACACCTTACAGTTCTGCTCCTTATGGAGAAGGAAAAATGAAATCTAAAATTGGCCCAAATGTTCATTTAATGAAAGAGGGTAATATTGTGGTTTATCAAGATGTTAGAGGTAGATGGATGAGCGAAGGTGTTTACGATAATATGCGCGCTTACAAACCAAATAAAAAAGAAAATGAATCTGATGAGGTTTCTGATACTTATGACACGATTGATTGGTTAGTGAAAAACGTAGAAAATAATAATGGAAATGTTGGTACTTGGGGTATATCTTATCCTGGTCATTATGCAACAGTTTCTGCAATAGAAGCACATCCTGCATTAAAAGCTGCATCTCCACAAGCTTGTATTGGCGATTTTTTCTTTGATGATTTTCATCATAATGGAGCATTTTTGCTAAGTTATTTTAGAGCAATTTCTCTTTTTGGTACTTATAAAGATGCACCAACAGATACTTCTTGGTATTCTTTTCCAAAGATGAATTCTCAAGATCAATATCAATTTTTCTTAGACAAAGGTCCTTTAAAAAACTTGAATGAATATTTTCAATATGATAAATTAGACGTAAATTCAACAGCTTCTAAAGATAGAATTGATGATTTTTTCTGGAAAGAAATTGTAGAACATCCAAATTATGATGAGAATTGGCAAAGTAAAGGAATTATTCAGCATATGGATAAAGTGCCAAGCACAGTAGCAACTATGATTGTTGGTGGTTGGTTTGATGCTGAAGATTTATACGGACCTTTAGAAACTTATAAAGGAATAGAAAAAAACGGAGAAGAAAATTACAATACAATGGTTTTTGGTCCTTGGGATCATGGAAAATGGGCTAGAAATACTGTGAAAAATACGGTTGGTAATTATTATTTTGGCGATTCTATTTCCTTAAAATTTCAATCAGAAATAGAAACAAAATTCTTTAACCATTTCTTAAAAGGTAAAGGGGATAAAAATTCAGGTTTACCAGAAGCTTATGTTTTTGATTCAGGTAAAAAAGAATGGAAATCTTATGATTCTTGGCCGCCAAAAAATGTTGAGAAACAATCTTTTTTCTTAAATAGAAATCAAAGTTTAGCTAAAAAGCATGATGGTAAACTTACAAAAGAAATAAAGTTTATTAGTGATATCAAACACCCTGTGCCTTATTCTGAGGATATTAAAACCGTTTTTACACCTAGAAAATACATGACAGACGATCAACGTTTTGCAGCAAGAAGGCCAGATGTTTTAGTTTTTGAAACGGATATTTTAGACGAAGACTTTACATTAGCTGGTGATATTTTAGCAAAGTTGAAAGTTGCAACAACTGGAACTGCAGCAGATTGGGTTGTAAAGGTTATTGATGTTCATCCAACAGATACAAAAGAAGATAATGAAGCCTTACAAGATCATTTAAAAATGAGTAATTATCATTTAATGGTTAGGAGTGAAGTTTTAAGAGGACGTTTTAGAAATAGTTTTGCAAAACCAGAACCTTTTAAACCCAACAAAAAAACGGATGTAAATATTAAATTGCAAGATGTTTTTCATACGTTTAAAAAAGGACACAAATTACAGATTCAAGTGCAAAGTACTTGGTTTCCTTTAATCGATTTAAATCCGCAGACTTATGTAGATAATATTTATAAAGCAGATGAGGCCGACTTTAAAACTCAAACTCACACTGTTTTTACAGATTCTAGTATAGAGTTTTCTGTCTTAAAATAACACAAAGTAATTATGAAAAACAATAACAAAATTCAATTTATATTTTTTCTTTTTTTAACGATTTCATTAAATGCACAAAAAGCAGTTCCTGTTTTTAAAGATGGTGAAGCACAGATAGTAGAAGCTTTTAATGATTCTAAAAGCTGGATTCGTCATGATTTATGGGTAGAAACAAGTTTTGATACAGATGGAGATGGAAAATTAGACAGAGTTCACGTAGATGTTACTAGACCAAATCAAACTGAAACAGAAGGTTTAAAATTACCTGTTGTTTACGAATCTAGCCCTTATTATGCAGGTGTTGCAAGTGGAGGGAAAGAATTATTTTGGAATGTAAAACACGAATTTGGAGAAAAAGTTCCAGAACCAACACGTTCTGATGTTAAAAGAAGAGGAAAAAGACCAATTATTTCGAATTCTCAAATTAAAACTTGGGTGCCTAGAGGTTATATTGTAGTGCATTCTTCTTCCCCTGGAACAGGTTTGTCTGATGGATCACCAACAGTTGGAGGAGATAATGAGTCTTTAGCTCCAAAAGCGGTTATAGAGTGGCTTAATGGAAAAGCAAAAGGTTATGCTTCTAGAGAAGGAAACGAAGAAATAAAGGCTTTTTGGTCTACAGGAAAAGTAGGTATGACAGGTACTTCTTATAATGGTACAATTCCTCTAGCAGCTGCAACTACAGGAGTAGAAGGTTTAGAAGCGATCATTCCAATTGCGCCAAATACTTCTTATTATCATTATTATCGATCAAATGGTTTGGTGCGTTCACCTGGTGGATATTTAGGTGAAGATATTGATGTTTTGTATGATTTTATTCACAGTGGAAAAGAAGAAAATCGTGCAAGAAACAACAAAGTTGTTAGAGATACAGAATTGGTTAACGGAATGGATAGAGCAACTGGAGATTATAATGATTTTTGGGCTGGACGTGATTATTTAAATGAAATGCAACCAATGAAAGCAGCATTATTAATGTCTCACGGATTTAATGATTGGAATGTAATGCCAGAGCATAGTTATAGAATTTATAAGAAAGCATCAGAAATGGGTTTACCAACTCAAATTTATTATCACCAAAATGGTCATGGAGGACCACCACCAATATCAATGATGAATCGTTGGTTTACACGTTATTTACATGGAGTTGAAAATGGAGTTGAGAATGATGCAAAAGCATGGATTGTTAGAGAAAATGATAAAAGAGAGGCACCAACTTCTTATGAAAATTATCCAAATCCGGCTGCAAAACCAGTTACTTTTTATTTAAATCCAGGTGCACCAGGAGCAGGTACTTTATCTACAGAAAAACCAACATCAAATACAAAAGAAACATTAGTTGATAATTATTCTTTTTCTTCGGAAGCTTTAGCGCAAGCTGATTATACAAATCATCGTTTATTATATGTAACTCCGGTTTTAGAAGAAGATGTTCATATTTCTGGATTATCAACCATAACCATAAAAGCAGCAAGTTCTAAACCAGCTGTAAATTTATCTGTGTATTTAGTTTCATTACCTTGGAATAAAGGTAGAAGAGCAAAAATAACTGATAATATTATTACACGTGGTTGGGCAGATTTACAAAATTATAAATCCTTAACAAAGAGTAAGCCTTTAACACCAGGCAAGTTTTACGAAATGACTTTTACTTTACAACCAGATGATCAAATTATAAAAAAAGGACAACAAATAGGTTTAATGATTTTTTCTAGTGATAACAATTATACATTACTACCAAAACCAGGCACAGAGTTAACTGTTGATTTAGAAAATACCTCTATAACAATACCTGTTGTGGGTGGTGTAGCTAGTTTTAATTTTTAGATTAAAGAAACTAAAATAGAATTTAATTAACATGTAATTTACCTATTTTTGCAACATGTTTAAACCAAGAATAGAGCTAGAAAAAGACGATTTTTATTTAAACGAACAAGGTTATAAAGTTTTTACAGAAAAATATCACCTAAAACGTGGTTATTGTTGTAAAAGCGGTTGTAAACATTGTCCTTATGGTTATGATAAAAAAACAGATAGTTTTAAATAATTTGAGTGACTTTTCATAAAAAAAGTGTCTAATAATAGTATAAAATAAATCAGGAATAATGATAAAAAGAATTTTAGTTTTAGTAGTTGCAATTCAGTTTGCAGGTTGTGCAGAGTTACAAAAAGTTGTTAGTCAATTACCAAGTGGAGGTGGAGTTTTAACACAAGAACAAATTGGTAATGGATTAAGACAAGCTTTAGATCATGGAATTGAAAATCAGGTTACAAAACTAACTTCTGTAGATGGTTTTTATAAAAATGATTTGGTTAAAATTTTATTACCACAAGAATTACAAGCTGTAGATAATGGTTTAAGAAAAATTGGTTTAGGTAATTTAGCAGATGAAGGAATTAAAGCATTAAATAGAGCTGCAGAAGATGCTGTAAAAACAGCAACGCCTATTTTTGTTGATGCTGTAAAAGAAATTACTTTTGCAGATGCAAAAAATATTTTATTAGGCGATCAAAACGCGGCAACATCTTACTTGCAATCTAAAACAAATCAAAGTTTATATAATAGCTTTAGTCCTGTAATTAATCAGTCTTTCTCTAAAGTTGGTGCAGATAAAATTTGGAGCAACTTAATTACTAAATATAATTCTATTCCTTTTGTAAATAAAGTAGATCCAGATTTAACAGCTTATGTTACTAACCAAGCTTTAAAAGGCGTTTTTACTATGATAGAAGTAGAAGAAAAAGGAATTAGAGAAAAAGTAGGTTTAAGAGACACTGCATTATTAAAGCAAGTTTTTGCTTTACAAGACAATAGATAAAACAAGTTTTTATTATCAGTATGGTATTTGTATAGGTGTTTTTTTACGAAACACCTGTATTTAAAGATATATTTGTAGTAATACATCAAAATCTTAAAAATGCAAAATTTTTTTATACTGATTGCCCTAGTTTTTATCAACTCTATTTTAGCACAACAAAAAGTCGAAGACGATTTTGAAGGTAATGGAACAATTTCTTCTTGGTTTGGAGACGATTGTGTAATTGATAATTCATCTCTAAATCCTTTTAAAACCGATTCAAATACATCAGATACCGTTTTAAAATATACTGATAATGGAGGGCAATATGCAAATGTTCGTTTTGATGTTCCTATAAACTTTAATTTATCTACAAACAGTACGTTTTCAGTTAAAATTTATGTTCCATCTTCTGGTATTACTGGTAACGAAACAAACCAAGTTTCTTTAAAGTTACAAGATGGGACAGTTGGCAGTCCTTGGGCTACACAATCCGAAATTATAAAACCTTTGGTTTTAGATCAATGGCAAACAGTTTCTTTTGATTTTAGTAGCGATAACTTTATCAATTTAGATGCAAATTCCCAAAATCCAATAAACAGAACTGATTTTAATAGGATATTAATTCAGATAAATGACGAAAACAATAACAGTTTTGTCACAGCTTATATTGATGATTTTATTTATGATGGAACCCTCAATTTAGGAACAAATCCTGTTTTTAACCATTTGGTTTGGTCTGATGAATTTGATGGAACTGGAGCTATTGATGGTGATAAATGGTTTCATCAAACACAATTACCAAATGGAGGAAGTTGGTATAATGGAGAAATTCAGCATTATACAAATCGAGTTGAAAACTCTTCAGTAAATGATGGGATTTTAAGCATTACTGCACAAAAAGAAACGTTTACAGACCAAGGTTACACTAAAAATTATACTTCTGCTAGGTTAAATTCTAAGTTTGCTTTTAAATATGGTAAAATAGAAATTAAAGCAAAATTGCCAACAGGTGCAGGTACTTGGCCAGCCATTTGGATGTTGGGCAAAAACATTATTGAAACTGGTGGTTTTTGGACAGATACTTATGGCTCAGAATATTGGCCTGCTTGTGGAGAAATAGATATTATGGAACATTGGGGACGTAATCAAAATTTTGTGCAAAGTGCTATGCATACACCTTCTAGTTTTGGAGGAACTGTAAATCATGGAGGTAGAAGCATTGCTACTGTTTCTAGTGAATTTCACATATATTCCTTAGAATGGTCTTCTGAAAAAATGGTTTTTAAAGTCGATGATGTAGAACATTATACCTACAATCCAAGTGTAAAAAATGAAAATACTTGGCCTTTTGATAAAGAGCAATATCTCTTATTAAATATAGCCATAGAACCAGGTATTGCTTCCTCTTTTACAAAAAGTGCTATGGAAATCGATTATGTAAGAGTATATCAAGAAGCTGTTGCCTCTGTAATACATGTAAATGATTTAAGTAAAGTAAAATTTTACCCAAACCCTGTTCAAAATAATTTAAACATTCAATTGTCATCTAATTTAGAGAAGTTTCAAGCTGAAATTTATAATGTATCAGGTCAAAAAATACTATCATTTTATCAGAATTCAAATCATAAAACAATCAATCTTTCACATTTATCAAAAGGTATTTACTTTTTAAAATACGAAACTGAAAACGGAATTAAAATACAAAAAATTGTAAAAAACTAATTTGATTTCTAAACTGATTAAAAAGTATAAAAGACAATGTATTTCTTTTAAGAAGATTTTATGATATACTATTAATTGCTAGTTAATAATTTTTTATTACATTTGAAATATAATATTAAAACCCCCATTATTATGCACTACAAAGTACAGCTTTCAAATTTTAAAAAGCAATTACAAAAACGTTACAAAAACCTTGTTGAAAAGTCTAACAGTTATAGACATATAAACGAAGCAGTAAGTGATTTAGCAGCTTTTAAAGCTATGAAAGTTTTAGAAAAGTTGAATAGATTTCGTTATTTGAACAGAGAAGTAGCAGTTTAAAAAGCTCGTTAAAACTTTTTAGAAATTTATTTATTTCCTATTTATTAGGAAAAAGAAATCACCATTAATTTATTAAGTTAATGGTGATTTTTTTTTTGATTTGACTTATGAAGATTTTAATAATATATCTCTTCTAAACTTGCAATCTCTTCGTCTTTTCTACGTCTAAATACTTGATTTGCTTGTATATCTTCAATAGAATCTAAACCAATAGCTGCAACCATTTCTTTTACAGCTGTAATAGTTTTATTATGGTAATTTTTAACACGAACGTTTTTTTGTTCTACTACTAAAGCTTCAACTAAGTCTTCATCTTGTGTAGCTACTCCAACTGGGCAAGTATCTAAATTACACTCTCTAGCTTGTATGCAGCCTAAACTTAGCATAAAGCTTCTTGCCATTCCTATTGCATCTGCACCTAAAGCAAGATATTTTACAATATCAAAAGCATCAATAGCTTTACCAGAAGCAATTATTTTAATATGATGTTTTAAATTGTATTGTATTAAAAGTTTATTTACAAAAACTAACCCCTCTACTAAAGGAGATCCAATATAATTGGTAAATTCTAAGGGAGCAGCACCTGTACCACCTTCTCCACCATCAACAGAAATAAAATCTGGGTAATTGTTAGCTTCAGCAAAAGCTTTAATCATTTGTTCAATTTCATCATTATTACCTACACAGAACTTAATTCCCACAGGTTTTCCTTCTGATAAATCTCTTACTTTCTGAATAAAATCAATCATTTCAGAATAATTAGAAAACGCAGAATGACCTGGAGGAGAATCTACTTGAGTACCTGCTTCTACAGCTCTAATTTTTGCAATTTCAGGTGTGTTTTTCTTGGCTGGTAAAATGCCTCCATGACCAGGTTTTGCACCTTGAGAGAATTTTATTTCAATCATTTTTACTTCTGGTCTTATTACGTTTTGTTTAAAAATATATTCATCAAAAACACGTTTGCCATCTACAGATTTTCCTGCTCCAAAATAACCTGTACCCACTTGAAAAATTAAATCTCCACCTTGTAAATGATAAGGAGATATTCCTCCTTCACCTGTGTTGTGTGCAAAATTGCCCATTTTAGCTCCTTGATTTAAAGCCATAATTGCATGACTACTTAAAGAACCAAAAGACATTGCAGAAATATTTATAATAGAGCCACTATACTTTTTTGTGCATTTATCAGAACCAAAAAGAACTCTTTCTCCTTTTGTTTGATGATGAGTTTTAGGAAATAAAGAGTGTTTTACAAATTCATATCCTTTTTCATATACATTATGTTGTGTGCCAAAAGGTATAGTGTCTTTTGCTAATTTTGCTCTTTGGTAAACGATACTTCTTTTTTCTCTATTTATTGGTGTGCCATTTAAATTGTCTTCTATAAAATATTGCTGAATTTTATCTCTTTCTTCTTCAAAAAACCAACGTAAACGAGCTATTAAAGGAAAAGCTCTCAATAATGAGTGCTTGGTTTGTAAACTATCGTAAATGGCTATTAAGGTTAATAATCCTGATATTGAGAGCAGTATTATATTACCAATATGTGGTAAAAAATAGACTAAAACTCCAGAAAGAATAGTTGCAGTTATTAAAATAGAAAGTATGGTATTTCTCATTTTTAATTTTCGTTTTTAAGAAGATTAAAAGTAATCTATTTGTTTTAAAATAATTAAAAAAGTTGGCAAATAATTGCGTTAGGGGTTGCAGTGGAAATCCTTTTTTAAGCTGTTTTTTTCAGCTAAAAAAAGATTGTAGCGTAAAACCCGACCTGAAAGGAAACGCCCAAATAATTATTTTTTAATTTTATTGAAAAGAAAAAGCCTCAACAATTGTTGAGGCTTTTGATATTGTTAAAACTCTAAGAAAATTATTTCTTGAATTTTGCGTATTTGTTTTTGAACTTGTCAATACGTCCTGCAGCATCAATAAGTTTAGATTTACCAGTGTAAAATGGGTGAGATGTTCTAGAAATCTCTAATTTTACTAAAGGATACTCTACACCATCAACTTCTAAAGTTTCTTTAGTGTCTACAGTAGAACGTGTTAAAAAAACGTCTTCGTTAGACATGTCTTTAAAAGCTACCATTCTATAATTTTCTGGATGAATTCCTTTTTTCATTTTATAATATTTTAATTCTTTAATGTTATGTTTGCAAAGTAAAGTTGGTAAGGCTTTACAAAATTCTCTAAATAGCTATAAATTACTATTTTGAGGATGCAAATTTAAGGATATTTTTTAATTTACAAATAAATAAATTACTTTTCTTTGTAGTTCTAATGAATTTCTGGTTTAAAACACTAAATATAAGTGGTTAAAAGTTATTTTTAGCTACTTTAAATCATATAAAATAAATATTAAAATGAAGAAAATTGCTTTTGTTACATTACTATTATCGTTCTTTTTATTTACAAGTTGCGATAAAGATTACAAGTTTACTTTAAATGTAACCAAAAAAAATACGATTAAAGATAAAATTACGATCACTTTAAAAGAAGAAAATAACCAACAAGTTAATAGTGTTCAGTTTTTTGTAAACGGAAAAGAAATTTCTTCGGATGGAAATTCGTTAACGTTAAATGCTGCAGATTTTGGTGTAGGTAAACATTCTGTTTCTTCATTGGCTTTTTATCCTGGAAAAACGAAAAAATTAAACAATTCTTTTGAAATTTTTGCTGACAAAAAACCTGTGCTTTACAACTTTGAAATTGTAAATTCTTATCCACATGACACTAATGCATTTACACAAGGTTTAGAGTACAGCAATGGTTTTTTATATGAAACAACTGGTAGAAGAGGGCAGTCTACGCTGAGAAAAGTGGATATTAAATCAGGTAAAGTGCTACAAAAAATAGATTTAGATAAACAATTTTTTGGTGAAGGAATGACCATAGTTAATGATAAAGTGTATTGGCTAACTTGGGAAGCTAAAAAAGGTTTTGTGTATGATTTAAAAACGTTTAAACAAGAGAGTGAGTTTAAGTACAATAAAAGTAAAGAAGGTTGGGGTTTAACACATAATGATAGAGAATTTATAAAATCTGATGGTTCTAATAAAATATGGTTTTTAGATTTAGAAACATTAAATGAAAAAAGAGCTATACAAGCGTATACAAATAAATTATCACTTAAAAAGTTAAACGAATTAGAGTGGGTTAATGGTAAAATATATGCGAACTATTGGCAAAAACCTTTAATAGCAATTATAAACCCTAAAAATGGTGTTGTAGATGGTATTATAAATTTAAAAGGTTTAGTTAAAGAAATGGAGAAAACTCAAAAATTAAAAGATCAAGATGATGTTTTAAATGGTATTGCTTACGATGCTGCTAATGATAGACTTTTTGTTACGGGTAAAAATTGGGGTAAACTTTTTGAAATCAAATTAATAACTGAATAATAAACCATTCATTTTAAAGTTCTATTTTTATAAAAATTGATTTATGCGTTATTTTATTACTTTTTTAATTTGTGTTGCTTTAATTTCTATGAGTTCTTGTAGAAAAGATTTTTCTACAGTACCTAGTTTTGGTAGTTTAGAATTCTCTAAAGACACTGTTTTTTTAGATACTATTTTTACAAACATTGGTTCTGCAACTTATAATTTAAAAGTTTATAATAGAGGTAATGAAGCCATTACAATTCCGCAAATTTCTTTAGAAAATGGAACCACATCTAACTATAGATTAAATGTTGATGGTATACCAGGTAAAGAATTTAACGATATAGATATTTTAGCAAAAGATAGTATTTTTGTTTTTGTTGAAACTACCATTGATGAAAGTACAATTTCAGATCCTTTATATACAGATCGTATTTTGTTTGATACAGGAACAAATCAGCAAGATGTAGATTTGGTTACTTTAGTACAAGATGCCAATTTTATTTTTCCTGATAGAGACCCAATTACAATGAAAATTGATAGTTTAACCATAGATGGACAAGCAACAACAATAAAAGGAAGATATTTATTAGATACAGAGTTAACGATTACAAATACAAAACCTACAGTAATTTATGGCTATGCAGCTGTGCCTGCTAATAAAACATTAACTATAGAAGCTGGTGCAAAACTCTATTTTCATGATAATTCTGGTTTAATAATCGATGATAAAGCCACTTTAAAAGTAAATGGAACTCTAAATGAAAAAGTAGTTTTTGAAGGAGATCGTTTAGAGCATAGATTTAACCAAACTCCAGGTCAATGGGGTACAATTTGGATGCGTGCAGGAAGCAAAGACAACGAAGTTTATCATGCACAAATTAAAAACGGAGTTATAGGTATTTTAATTGATAGTATTGGCTCTGATACCAACCCAACTTTAAAGTTGCAAAATACAGAAATCTACAACCATTCTAATTTTGGAATTTTAGCAAGAGAAACCAATATAGAAGCACATAATGTTGTAATTGGTTCTGCAGGCGAAGCTTCTTTAGCAGCAACCATTGGTGGTACTTATAATTTTACTCACAGTACTTTTGCAAACTTTTGGAACAATGGGATTAGACAATTACCTGCAGTTTTAGTAAATAATTTCTTTGTTTATAATGATGAAAATGGACAAGAAATTATAGAAACTAGAGACTTAAAAGCGGCTAATTTTACAAATTGTATTTTTAATGGGAACAACAATATCGAATTTGTTTTAGATAAAGTTGAAGGTAGCTTATTCAACTATAATATTAGCAATTCTATGATTCAATTTAACGATGTAAGTGGTTCTTACATAGGTTTTTATGAGTTAGATTTCGAAAACAATACCAATTATCAAAATATAATTTTAAACGGATTTTCAAATTTTAGAGATTCGCAAAATGAAGATTTTATTATTGGTCAAGATTCTGATGCTATAAACAAAGCAAAAACAACATCTTTTTCTTTTGATATATTAGGGGTAGATAGAACTACAAATCCTGATATTGGAGCATATCAAAATATTACTTTTGACTAATTTTTAAAAGTTTTTGTATGAAATAATAATAATTTTTAACACCTATTATTAACCATACAAATGCTAAAAACCAAAATTTAAATTCTTTACCTAAAATAGTAATTGAATTAATTTGATTCGTTTTTAACTCGTTAAAAATGATTATTGTTGCTAAAATAGCCCAAAAAAGATTCAAGTATTTTTTCATAGTAGAATTTTTCTTGGGGGAAGAGTGTAATTAGTTTTAAACTAATTGAATACAAATATAAAGCAATCTTCTTTGTTAACGCCTAAGTTCTAGTTAAAATGTAATATTTTATTTCCATTTAATACCACAACCTACACTTGGCTTTTGGTTTTCTAACGGATTTTTAAGTGTTAATATATTGTTTAAAGAAGTTCTTAAATCAAAACCTGTAACAGATTTGCCATTTCCAGGTCTAGAATCATCTAATTGTCCATGATAAACTGATTTTAAATCAGTATCAAAAACATAAAAATCTGGAGTACAAGCAGCATCGTAAGCTTTAGCAACTTCTTGTGTGTCATCATATAAATAAGGAAAAGTATACTTTTCTTTTGCAGCCAATTCTTTCATTAGATGAGGTGCATCTTGAGGGTAATTATCAACATCATTAGAACTTATAGCTATAAAATTGATGCCATTTTGCTGATACTCATTTGCTATTTTTACTAATTCAGCATTTACGTGAATTACAAACGGACAATGATTACAGATAAACATAATAACAGTTCCTTTATCACCTTTTAAATCATTTAAAGAGTAATTTTTATCATCAATAGAATTTATTAGATTAAAATCTGGAGCTTTTGTGCCTGTTTTAAATTCGTTAGATTCTGTTCTTGCCATTATAAATTAGTTTTTAAGTATTCGTTTGTCATTTCGATTTTATGGAGAAATTTCTAATATTTATATCTCAAGAATTCTCAATTTCGTTTCACTTTATTTAAAATAACAAAAAAAGATTAATTTTCAGCTAATGCTTTAGCGCAAATATAACCACCTGTCCAAGCATTCTGAAAGTTAAATCCACCAGTAACAGCATCAATATTTAAAACTTCACCTACAAAGAATAAATTTTTATGTTGCTTACTTTCAAAGCGTTTAAAATTAATTTCTTTTAAATCTACACCACCTGCAGTTACAAATTCATCTTTAAAAGTAGTTCTGCCATTGGCATTAAAAGTTCCTTTTGTTAATTGATTTGCTAAATTCTCTAATTGAGAATTCTTTAAATCTGCCCAATTTTGATTATTTTTTATTTCTGATGCAATTACAAAACGTTCCCATAATCTTTTTGAAATTTCAAAAAAAGGTGATTTTAAGATTACAGTTTTACGTGGTTCTTTCTTTTTTAGATTTAATAAAACGTTTAAAACCTTATCAGTTGGTCTAGATAACCAATTGACACTTACATTATATTGATAATTTTTATCAGCTAAAATTCTTGCACCAAAAGCAGATAATTTTAAAATAGCTGGACCACTCATACCCCAATGTGTAATTAATAACGGCCCAGAAGCTTCTAATTTTGTACCCACAATATTTACAGTAGCATTGGGCACAGAAGTCCCTAATAAATCTACAAGTCTTTTATCGTTAATGTTAAACGTAAATAAAGACGGAACTGGTTCTACAATAGAATGATTTAAAGATTTACATAAATCCCAAACTTTTTTAGAACTACCAGCAGCAAAAACAACTTTATCAGCTGTAAAAATTTTATTTTTTGTGTTGATAACCCACTCATTTTCTTGTTGATAAACTTCATTTACACCACAGTTTGTTAACACTTTAATTTGTAGCTTATCAACAGCATTTTGAAAACAATCTATAATTGCTTGACTTGTATTTGCTTCAGGAAAAACACGATTATCGTCTTCAATTTTTAAAGGCACATCTCTTTCTTCAAACCATTCAAAAGTGTCTCCTGTCATAAATTGATGAAAAGGACCTAAAAGTTCTTTTTTCCCTCTTGGGTAGAACTGCACCAAATCTTTAGGAATAAAACAAGCGTGAGTTACATTACAGCGTCCACCACCAGAAATTTTAACTTTTTGTAAAACATCTTTTCCTTTTTCGAGAATGGTGATGTCTAAATCAGGATTGTTTTCTTTGGCATTTATGGCTGTAAAATATCCTGCTGCACCACCTCCAATTATAATTATTTTAGTCATAAAATCATTTCTTGATATGTAAGAATTGTATCAAATCCTTTGTTGTTAAAATATGCTTTTGTTTTTTCGTTTCCTGTTGCCATTACAAAATCTCCACCCCAAGCTCCTAAACTTTTAATTTCTCCAAAATAATCAGAAAATAATCGTTCTTTTACTGGTTTTAGTTTGATGATTGAGCTTATAATCTGTTCGTGTTCTACTATTAATTTATTAAATTCTGTAATTGAATTCACTTTTAAAAAAGCATCAGAAATCTCAGAAATACGCGCTATTTCTTTGTCAAAAGAAATGTTACTTTCTCTAAATTTTGCAATTCCTTTTTTAGAATCTTGTTTCTGATTTAAATACACAAAAAAGATGTTTTCTTTAAAACTTGGATTAAAATTAACTTGTTTTACAACAGGTTTCTTATCCTGAATTTTATAAAAAATAGGAGAATTATTTTGAGCACAAGCAATGTCATATCCACTGCCTTTAAAGGAATTCCAAAGCAATTGAAAAGCATCAACCTTTGCCCAGGTTGCAATAGAATTTATTAAAGTAGAAGAGCTGCCTAATCCCCAATTTCTAGGAAAACTCAGTTTTGTTTTTACAATAAATCCATTTTCTGAAGACAAAAATTCTGGATTCATTCTTTTGGCTTCCTGTAAAATTTCTAACAAAGTCTCTGCAATAAACTCTGCACTTCCTTCTTTATCAGAATTAAAAGTACAGTTTGCCAAACGTAGCTTTGGTAAATCAAAAACTGCTTCAAACCAACATTCACCTATATTTGTGAAACTTCCCCAAATAATTTGAGGTTCTTTAATTTTTTCAATAATTAAATCTTGCCCAAATTTTGTAGGAATTGCTAATGATTTTGCACCATCTAACACAAGGTATTCTCCTGTTAGTAGCAATTTTCCATTAGAGTAATAGTTTGTCATTTGGTATTAAGGATTTTTCTTTTTTTTATTTAGAAACACACAAAGATAGTTATCTTCGTTTACTAAATAATTAAAATAGTTGCTTCTAATTGATGTTTATATTTTGTTGATTTTATGGATAAGATAAAAAACAAAATCAAAAAAAATAAAAAACCATGGCTAACTCAAAAGGCAATGGAGCAGATTTATGACTTGAATCTTTGGGGAGGAAATAAAACTGAATTTTATTCTGGTTTTGGCTCTCATCATCCAGAATTGGTGCAACCATATAGAGATATGGTAAAATCTTTTTTAACTTCTTTTGATGTTCCTCTCACAGTGTTAGATTTGGGTTGTGGTGATTTTAATATTGGTAAAGAACTCTATAAATACTCTAAAAATTATATTGCTATTGATATTGTTGAAGATTTAATCAATTATAATACAGAAAAATATAAAGAGGATAATCTAGAATTTAGATGTTTAGATATTGCAAAAGATAATTTGCCTAAAGCAGACTGTGTAATAATTAGACAGGTTCTACAACATTTATCGAATGCAGAAGTAGAAAGTATTTTAAATAAATTAAGCAATTATAAATACTTAATTTTAACTGAACACTTACCAAATGGAATCTTTGAACCCAATAAAGATATTATTTCAGGACAAGGTATCAGAATAAAAAAACAAAGCGGATTGGATATTTTAAAACCACCTTTTAATTTTAAGGTGAAATCTAAAAAAGAAGTATTATCTATTGATTTAGCTGATGGTAAAGGTATTGTTGTTACTTGGTGTTTTGAAGTTTTTTAATGATTAAAAAAATCCGTCTAAATTATTTTAAACGGATTGATTATAAAAAATTGAAGACTATTTTTTGTTATAAATAATAAGTGAATCCGAAAAGAAAATCTGAGGAATTTAAATGTTAGTTTACTGGTAATATAAGTCTGTTTTAAGCTTTTTTATTTTCTATAAACTTAGATAATTTAAAGAAATGTTTTTGCATCATTTCTTCAGCTTTCTTAGTGTTTTTTGCTTTTATTGCTAAATAAATATCTTTATGTTTATTTATTTCTGAAATAACTTGATCACCATCGCAAACAGCATCTCTTTCGTAAGTATCTAAAATTGGTGGTATTATTAAAAGCATAACAGAAAGCATTGTACTGTTTTTACTTGCTTTAGCAATTGCTAAATGAAACAATAAATCTTCTTCTAAATAATCTTGCCCATTAGTGATTTTTAATTCAAATGCTTTAAGCGTTTTTTCAATTCTAATTAAATCCTCTTCTGTTCTTCTTTTAGAAGCCAATGCAACAGTTTTTAATTCTAGAGAAATTCTAGTTTCTGCGAGTTCTATAAAAGAAGGAGAATCTATTGTTAAAATTTCTTCTACAATTCCGTTAAAACCTGTTAAGCCAATAGATAAAAATGTACCACTTTGCGATATTGATTTTACAACTCCATAAAACTCTAACCTTTTAATTGCCTCTTTAATATGATTTCTTTTGATATTAATTTTTTCAGAAATAACACGTTCAGAAGGTAATTTTTCTCCACGTTCTAAATTTTTAGAGTTTATTAAATCTCTAATTTTTCTAATAATATCATTTTGTAAAATTCTATTTTCATTAGAATCTATTAAGCTAATCTTCATTTAAATAATCAATCAATTAATTATGTGTTTTCTATTGTATGTCTATAATAATTCATAAAGCTATCAAATTTATTTATTTATCAATAATAATTTAATAGTTATTTGTATAATTTTATTAAAATTATTTTTTTTAAGACATAATTTCTTCTACATATAATCTTCAATTGGGGTACAAGAACAATTTAAATTTCTATCACCAAAAGCATCATCTACTCTTCTTACAGTTGGCCAGAATTTATTATCAGCAATATAATCTAAAGGAAAAGCTGCTTGTTTTCTGGTATATGGCAATTGCCAATCATCTGCAGTTAGCATTTCTTGAGTATGAGGTGCATTTTTTAAAGGATTATTTGCATCCTCTTTCGTTGCATTTTTAATTTCTTCACGAATAGCAATCATTGCATCACAAAAACGATCAAGTTCAGCAATAGATTCAGATTCTGTTGGCTCTATCATCATTGTGCCACCAACAGGAAAAGAAACAGTTGGAGCATGGAAACCATAATCCATTAAACGTTTGGCAATGTCTACAACTTCAATCCCTTTTTGTTTAAAGTCTCTACAATCAATAATCATTTCGTGAGCTGCACGTCCTTTTTCGCCTGTATACAAAGTATCAAAATGACCATTTAAACGCTCTTTAATATAATTTGCATTCAAAATTGCATTTTTTGTAGAGTTGGTTAATCCTCTAAAACCTAGCATGGTTATGTATCCATAAGAAATTAGGCAAACTAAAGCAGAGCCCCAAGGAGCAGATGAAATTGCTGTAATTGCATTTTCTCCACCAGTTTCTATTACAGGATTTGTAGGTAAAAAAGGGACTAGTTGATGTGCAACACAAATAGGGCCAACACCTGGACCACCTCCTCCATGAGGAATAGCAAAGGTTTTGTGTAGGTTTAAATGACAAACATCTGCGCCAATTGTTGCAGGGTTTGTTAAACCAACCTGAGCATTCATATTTGCACCATCCATATAAACTTGACCACCATTATCATGAATAATTTTAGTGATTTCTTTAATTTCACTTTCAAAAACACCATGTGTAGATGGGTAAGTTACCATTAACGCTGCTAAATTATCTGAATGTAATTCTGCTTTTTCTAGTAAATCAGCAACATCAATATTACCATTTTCGGCAGTTTTGGTTACAATCACTTTCATACCAGCCATAACAGCAGAAGCAGGGTTTGTACCATGTGCAGAAGCAGGAATAATACAAATATTTCTATGTGATTCGTTTCTAGATTGATGATAAGCTCTTATAGTCATTAAACCAGCAAACTCACCTTGTGCACCAGAATTTGGTTGTAAAGAAGTTCCTGCAAAACCAGTAATAATATTCAATTGATGTTCTAACTTTTTAAGAACTTCTTGATAACCTTGCGCTTGATTTAAAGGTACAAATGGATGAATATTTCCCCAATTAGGATTACTTAAAGGCAGCATTTCTGATGCTGCATTCAATTTCATTGTACAAGAACCTAAAGAAATCATAGAATGATTTAAAGCTAAATCTTTGCGTTCTAGTTTCTTTATATAACGCATCATATCTGTTTCTGAATGATATGTATTAAACACTTCGTTATCTAAGAAAGATGTGTTTCTAGAAACAGAATCATTAATAACTTCAAAATCTGAATGAAATGGTTCTTGAGTTAAAATTTGAGAAAAGGTATCGTAATTTTCTTCATTTACAGGGTTTGGTCTTTTTTTCATCTGACCAAAAATGGTAAACAAAGTCATTAAATCTTTTTGAGTTGTAGCTTCGTTTATAGAAATAGAAACAGAATTATCATCTACATAATTAAAGTTTACTTTAAAAGATTCTGCAATTGGTTTTAATCTAATGGCATCAATTTCTACTAAAAGCGTATCAAAATAAGATGAGTTTAGTTGTTTAAAACCAGCCTTTTCTAAAAAGTCTGCAACTAATTTTGTTTTATTATGAACTGTATCAGCAATATATTGTAAACCATTTTTACCATGGTAAACTGCATACATACCAGCCATAACTGCCAATAAAACTTGTGCTGTACAAATATTAGAAGTTGCTCTTTCTCTTTTAATATGTTGTTCTCTAGTTTGCAATGCCATTCTTAAAGCACGCTTACCATTCATGTCTTTAGTAACACCAATAATACGTCCTGGAATACTTCTTTTATATTTTTCTTTGGTAGCAAAATAAGCAGCATGAGGTCCTCCATAACCTAATGGGATTCCAAAACGTTGTGTGGTTCCTACAACTACAGAAGCACCAAATTCACCAGGAGCTTTTAGTTTTACTAGTGATAATATATCAGCAGCAACTGCTACTTTAATATCATTTTCATTGGCTTTTGTAACAAAATTTTCATAATCAAAAATTTGACCAAATTTTCCAGGATATTGTAAAATTGCTCCAAAATATTCATCAGAAAAATCAAATTCTTCATGGCTTCCTATTACTAGTTCTATACCAATAGGAGTGGAGCGTGTTTGTAATAAAGATAAAGTTTGTGGTAGAATTTCATCAGAAACAAAAAACTTATTAGCGCCAGCTTTTTTCTTTGCACGTTCTCTAACATCAAACAATAAGGCCATAGCTTCTGCAGCAGCAGTAGATTCGTCTAACAAAGAAGCATTTGCTAATTCCATTCCTGTTAAATCGCAAACCATTGTTTGGTAATTTAACAAGGCTTCTAAACGACCTTGTGCAATTTCTGCTTGGTAAGGTGTATAAGCTGTGTACCAACCTGGGTTTTCTAAAATATTTCTTTGAATTACACTAGGTACAATCGCTTCATGGTAACCTAAACCAATATAGGTTTTAAAAACTTTATTTTTATTAGCAAGGGCGTTAATATGCTGTAAGTATTCATATTCGCTCATTGCAGGATCTAAATCTAAATCATCTTTTAAACGGATATTATCTGGTACAGTTTCATAAATCAGTTGCTCTAAACTATCTGCTTTAATAGCTTTTAACATCTTTTCTTGCTCATTTGCATTTGGCCCAATATGCCTTAATTGAAACGAATTTGTGTTCATTAAATAAAGTTTTTAAAGTCTTATTTCAATCGATTTAGTCGTTTAAATTCTTAACGAATTTTATCGATTTTAAAAAACAACAAAAATAGCGATTTAATGAGTTCTAAAGTTCTATTAAAAATGATAAAAGTCTGTTAATTATCAACCAAATTAAAATGTTATTAACATAAACTTTACTTTTGTAAAATGAGATTCTTAAAATTTATTTTCGACTTTTATATTAAAGCTAGCATTCACGTTGCTATAGCTGTATATGCTTTTTTAAGAATCACAGAAATTTATTTTGATTTACCTTTTAACTCAAACTTAAATTATTTTGTATTTTTTGGCACAATAACAGGTTATAATTTTGTAAAATATGCAGGTGTCGCAAAATTGCACCATAGAAGTTTAACAAATAGCTTAAAAGTAATTCAAATTTTTTCGTTTTTTTGTTTTCTAGGGCTGTGTTATTATGCATATTTAGTTCCTATAAAAACGTTATACTATACACTTCCATTTATTGCATTAACTATTTTATATGGTGTACCTTTTTTAAGCGGATTTGATAAAACTTTAAGAGAAGTTAGTTCTCTTAAAATTGTAGTTGTAGCCTTAGTTTGGGCTGGTTTTACTGTTTTAATTCCTGCAATGGAAGAAGAGAAACAAGCCGCGATTAATATTGTTTTGTTAATGTTGCAGCGTTTTTTAATTGTAGTAGTTTTAATTTTACCTTTTGATATTAGAGATGTAAAATATGATGCAATTTCTCTACAAACTATACCAAAGAAAATTGGTGTAGAAAAAACAAAAAGATTGGGTTTAATGTTAATGGTTTTTTCGTTGATTTTAGAATATTTAACTTCAACATCAAACACAGTAAAAACTCCTTTTATGATTTTCTTTTTTTTGGTGATTATTTTCTTAATGAGAGCCAAAATAGACCAATCTAAATACTACAGTTCGTTTTACATAGAATCTTTACCAATTGTTTGGTGGTTAATACTTTTAGGATTTGATAATTTTTAATTAGAAAGTGCCTTTTTTTTAAAATGTTTTTTAAAGAATTCCAAGAAATTAAATTTATATCATAAAACTGCTAACTTACTTCTTAATTCCCCACTATATTTGTAGATTTACTCACTTAAATTCAATTAAGATTTTAAAGTAATGATTACTACAAAAAGAAATTACATTTTCGACTTTGACAGCACTTTAACACGTGTAGAAGCCTTAGATGTTTTAGCCGAAATTACGCTACAAAATAACCCTAAGAAAGACGAAATTATTCAACAAATTATAGATATTACCAATTTAGGAATTGATGGTGAAATCTCTTTTACAGAATCTTTAGAAAGAAGAATTAAGTTATTAAATGCGAATAAATCTGATTTAGAAGGTTTAATAAAAGCGCTTAAGAAACAAGTATCTAAATCTATAGAAAGTAATAAAGAATTTTTTGAAGATTTTGCAGACGATATTTATGTGATTTCCTGCGGATTTAAAGAGTTTATAGATCCTATTGTTGCAGAATACAATATACCATCAGAAAGAGTATATGCAAATACTTTTGAATTTGATACTGATGGAAAAATTGTTAGCTTTGACGCTAATAATCCTTTATCACAACATAATGGAAAAATCAAGTGTTTAAGTGATATGAACCTTGATGGAGAAATACAAGTAATTGGAGATGGTTACAGCGATTATGTAACTCGAGAAGCAGGTGTAGCAGATAAGTTTTTTGCATATACAGAAAATGTTTCTAGAGATAAAACAACAAAAAACGCAGACCATATTGCGCCAAATTTAGATGAATTTTTATACGTTAACAAGTTGCCAAGAAATATAAGTTACCCAAAGAACAGAATTAAAATTTTATTATTAGAAAACGTACATAAAGATGCTTTTACAAAGTTATCTGGAGATGGGTTTTCTGTAGAAACGGTTTCTAAAAGTTTATCAGAAGATGAATTGATAGAAAAAATAAAAGACGTACACGTTTTAGGTATTCGATCTAAAACACAAGTAACTCAAAAAGTAGTTGATGCAGCAGAAAAGTTAATGGTAGTTAGTGCATTTTGTATTGGAACTAAACAAATTAACTTAGATGCTTGTAAAGAAAGAGGAGTTGTTGTTTTTAATGCACCTTACAGTAATACACGTTCTGTAGTAGAATTAGCTATTGGAGAAATTATTATGTTAATGCGTTCTGTTTTTCAAAGAAGTACAGAAATACATAATGGTCAGTGGCAAAAAACAGCAGCAGGTTCTAGAGAAGTTCGTGGTAAAAAACTAGGTATAGTTGGTTATGGTAATATTGGTAAGCAATTATCTGTTTTAGCTGAAGCTTTAGGTATGGATGTTCATTATTATGATGTAGAAGATAAACTTTCTTTAGGGAATGCTACAAAAATGAATTCATTAGAAGAACTTTTAGCTATTTCTGATGCAGTAAGTTTACATGTAGATGATAATGCAGCAAATAAAAACTTCTTTGGAGAAAAAGAAATTTCTCAGATGAAAGATGGTGCTGTATTGGTAAATCTAGCACGTGGTTTTGTAGTCGATATTCCAGCTTTGGTAACTGCTTTAAAAAGTAAAAAAATAGCAGGTGCTGCAATTGATGTATATCCTTCTGAACCAAGAAAAAATGGTGAGTTTGAAACAGAGTTAAGAGGTTTAGATAATGTTATTTTAACACCTCACGTTGGTGGTAGTACAGAAGAAGCACAAAGAGATATTGCAGATTTTGTACCAAGTAAGATTATGGCTTATATTAATTCAGGTAATACTGTAGACGCTGTGAATTTTCCAAATATTCGTTTACCAAGACAAACGAATGCACATCGTTTTTTGCATATCCATAAAAATGTTCCAGGAGTAATGGCAGAAATCAATAAGATTTTAGCAAAATACGAATTGAATATTAGTGGGCAATATTTATCTACAGACCCTAAAGTAGGTTATGTTATTACTGATTTAGATAAAGAGTATAATAAAGAAGTTATAGACGAATTAAGAGAAGTTGAAGGTACTATTAAATTTAGAGTATTGTATTAACATTATTTTATAAGATAAATTTAAGCCTCTAAGTGTTAAAAAGCATTTAGAGGCTTTTTTATGAGATAGCCATTTATAAAGTGTAAGTTAAAAGGCTTATATGCTGTTAAATACTTATAAAATCACATCTAAAACACCCTTTTTTAATAAATGATAAGGAAAACAACAAAGTTAACAAAATGTTAAATACGCGCATGTAGTATTGTTAAAATCTGAAATAGTTGCGAATTATATTAACAAAATTTTTAGTTTCGTTCGATATTAATATAAATCAATTCAAATTTTTTATGAAACAAATTAACAAAAAAGCGTTGTTGTTGGTATTTCTCTTGGGAGTAATCACTTCAATTAGTGCTCAAAAATTGTCGGTTACAGGTACTGTATCCGAGGATTCAGGCGTTTTACCAGGTGTAAGTGTATTAGTTAAAGGTACATCTACAGGTGCAGAAACAGATTTTGATGGAAAATACACTATTTCTGCTGCAAAAGGAGATGTGTTAGTTTTTCGTTACTTAGGTTACAAAACAGTTGAGAAAACTGTAGGGAACTCTACTACTATTAATATTTCTATGGTAGAAGATAGTAGTGTTTTAGAAGAAGTAATTGTTGTTGCTTATGGTACAACTACAAAAGAAGCATTTACAGGTTCTGCAGATGTTGTTGGTGAAAAAGATTTAGCACTTAGAACTGTTACTTCTCCAATTGCTGCCATAGAAGGTAAAGCAACTGGTGTTCAGTTTATTTCTGCTTCAGGTCAGCCAGGTTCTTCTCCAGGTATAGTAATTCGTGGTGTTGGTACCCTTAATGGTAGTACTGCTCCATTATATATCGTAGATGGTATGCAATTTGATGGTTCTTTAAGTTCAATCAATCAAGATGATATTGCTTCTATGACAGTATTAAAAGATGCAGCATCTACTTCTTTATATGGTTCTAGAGCAGCAAATGGTGTTGTTATTATTACTACTAAAAAAGGTAAAAAAGGTAAATTAGCTGTAAATGCATCTACTCAATATAGTGTTATTACAAGAGCTATTGATAACTACGAAACAGTAGGAGCAAAATCTTACTATGAGTTAATGTGGGAAGCTTACAAAAATACTTTAAGTGGTACAGATGTAGAGGCTCAAGCTTCTGCTACAATTTTTAATCAATTAGGTTATAATCCTTTTGATGTTGCTAATGATCAAATTGTTGGTACTGATGGTAAGATAAACCCAGATGCTAATCTTAAATACCAATCTTTAAACTGGTTCGATTATTTAGAAAGAACAGGTTCTAGAGAAAACCATTCTGTAAATGTAGCTTCTGGTGGTGATAACTATAATGTATTTTACTCTGCTTCATTTTTAAAAGAAAAAGGTTACGTAATAGAAAGTGATTACGAAAGAGTTACAAATAGAATAAATGCAGATTTTCAACCAACTGAAAATATTTCTATTGGTGGTAGTGTTTATATTACAACTACAGATTCTCATGGGCCAACAAGTGGAGGTACAAGTTCTATTGTAAACCCTTTTAGTTGGGCAACAGATTTAGGTCCTATTTATCCTGTTTATCAGGTAGACAATGATGGTGCTATTATCAATGATACAGCTGGTAATCCATTATATGATTTAGGAGAAGGATACCCAGATTACAATATTCAAACAAGACCATATAACCCAGGTAGACATGGTATTGCAGAGTTAATTTTAAATGAAGATGTAAATAGATTAAACCTTTATGGATTTAGAAACTATTTAGAAATCGGAATTTTAGATGGATTAAAAGCTAAAGTAACTTATGGTAGAGATATTCAAGATAATATCATTAAAGGTTACGAAAATGAAATCGTAGGTGATGGAGCACCAACAGGTAGATATAGTGAAGACAGATATAGAAGAGTTATAGAAAACTTTACTCAAATCTTAACTTATGGTAAATCTTTTAATGACATACATAACTTAGATGTTACTTTAGGTCATGAAAGTATGGATAGAAACTATTCAGCTATGGGAGGTATTGCTAATACTCAAACTGCAACAGGTATTTATGAGTTTGATAACTTTGCTGCTGGAGATAATGTAGATGGTAGTACAACTGAACATAAAATTGAAGGATATTTTGCAAGGTTAAACTATAACTTTGATAGTAAATATTATTTAAGTGCTTCTGTAAGAAGAGATGGTACATCAAGATTTTCTAAAGATGCAAGATGGGGAACATTTTATTCTGTAGGTGGTTCTTGGAGAATAGACCAAGAAAAATTTATGGAAAACGTTTCTTTTGTAGATAGATTAAAATTAAGAGCTTCTTATGGAGAGATAGGTAACGAAAGAATTGGTAGTTATTATGCGTCTCAAGCATTATATGAAATTTTACCAAATGCAGGTTCTCCTGGTATCTTTTGGAGTACAACAGGTAATACTCTTTTAGAGTGGGAAAACCAAATTAGTTGGGATGTTGCTTTAGAGTTTGGATTATTTAATAACCTTATTGATGGTTCTGTAGAATTCTATAAGAAAACAAATAAAGATTTATTATATAACTTACCTATTCCAATTTCTGAAGGATTAAATGAAGCACCAACTAATGTTGGAGATATTTATAATCAAGGTATTGAAGTTGGTTTAACAGGTCATTTAATTAAATCAAACGATTTTAATTGGGATTTAACTGTACAAGCTTCTACTTTTAAGAATGAAATTACTAAATTAGATAGCCCTGCAGATAATGGGTCTAAACGTTGGGAAGTTGGTAGATCTAGATATGATTATTACATTTATCACTTTGCAGGAGTAGATTCAGATAATGGTGATGCACTTTACTATATGTTCGAAGATGATTTAGAAGCAGGAACTAGAGTACCAGTTTTAAACGCAGATGGTACACAAGCTACAACAAACGATTATCAAGCAGCAGGTGAAGCTTACACAGGAGATAGTAGTATACCAGATGTAATTGGTTCACTTTCTAACTCTTTTAGTTACAAGCAATTTTCTTTAGATTTCTTATTCACATTTGGTCTTGGAGGTAAAATCTTAGATGGTGGTTACTCTAACGCAATGCATGCAGGTACTTATGGTAGATCATTACACGTTGATGCAGAAAATGCTTGGAGAAATCCAGGAGATATTACTGATGTTCCACGTTTAGAAAATGGAAACCCAAATCAAAGTATTGCTGGTTCAACTCGTTTTTTAACTGATGCTTCTTATTTAGCATTAAGAAACGTAAACTTAGGTTATAATTTAGATAAAAGTGTAGCAGAAAAATTAGGTTTAACTAATTTACGTCTTTCTCTTTCTGGAGAAAACCTATTTATCAATGCAAAAAGAAAAGGAATTAATCCTCAATATAACTTAGCAGGTACACAAGGTGGAAACGACTTTAATCCTTCTAAGATAATTACAATGGGGTTAAATTTATCTTTCTAAAAAATAATAATAATTATAAAATATTACAATATGTTACGAAAAATAAACCTATTAATTTTAGGGATACTAGTAGTTTTTGTTACAAGTTGTTCAGAAGATTTTCTTGAAACAACACCAACAGATTCTATATCAGAAGGAGACGCTTTTGCAAGTGTAAATAATATGTTTTTGGTACTTAATGGTTTGCATAGACAAATGTATGCTCAAAACCCATTATCAGGTACAGCTTCAAGTAGGAGTGGTCAGAGTCACTTTATGCCATCATTAGATGCTATGGGTGGAGATATGATTCACTCATCACCAGGTAATGGTTGGATGACAAGTGATTTACGTTGGTTAACACATACTAACTCTACTTTTACAACAGTAAATAACTTTTGGTATGAGCGTTATCACTTTGTAGCTACTGCAAATAATTTAATAAACTTAATTGCAGATAATGGTTACGAAACTACAGACCCAGATATTAGAAATATCCTTGGTCAAGCATATGCATATAGAGCTTGGGCTTATCACCAATTAGTAGCTACTTATGCTAAAGGTTATTTAATTGGTTCTCCATCTACAGATCCTGGGGTACCATTATTATTAGTTGCAGGTGCACCTTATACTAGTGAAGCTAGATCTACTGTACAAGTAGTGTATGATCAAATTAATTCTGATATTGCTAATTCAATTAGTTTTTTTAATGGTGCTTCTAGCCCTGATAATAAATCTCACTTATCTATTAATGCAGCACAAGGTATTAAAGCAAGAATAGATTTAACTCAAGGTAATTGGGCAGCAGCAGCTACAGCAGCAGCTGCAGCAAGAGATGGTTTTCCATTATTATCTGAGTCTGCTTGGTTATCAGGTTTTAATTCTGCAGATTTGTCTGAGGTAATTTGGGCAGGTACAGTAATCGATGCTGAAACAAATTATTTTCAATCTTATTTCTATTACATCTCTCCAACTTTTAACGGAAGTCAGAATAGAACAAACCCTAAAATGATTAATAATGAGGCTTATGATGCAATACCAGACACAGACTTTAGAATTAATATGGCATTACCTTTAGCGCCAAATACAAATTCTTCTGCATCTAATGGTTTAGGAGGTAGTTTTGAAACTGATCCAAATTATGATAATGCAGACGATTTCTGGGGTGCTTGGGAAGATATAATTAATGAATATGGTATGACTACTGGTCATAATACTCACCCATATATGGCTGTTAAATTTTTACAATCTAATCCAGGAGGTATTGATCCAGATGATGTTATCTATATGAGATCTGCTGAAATGTATTTAATTGAAGCAGAAGCTAAAGCAATGTTAAATGATGTTTCTGGTGCGCAAGCTGTATTACAAGTATTTGGATCTAGCAGAGATTCTGCTTATGATGCTACAGCATTTGCTACACAAGATGATTTAATGGACCATATTAAATGGCAAAGAGCTATTGAACTTTATGGTGAAGGTTTCAGTTTCCATGATCACATTCGTTGGGATGAAGGAATTGATATGACCAATTCTGGAGCTTCTGAAGTATTATATAGAGATGGATTTATGCAAGACAAGCCTTTTGTAAACGATGCTTGGATATGGAAAATTCCACAAGATGAAATTGATGCAAATCCAAACTTAACTGAAGCAGATCAAAACTAAGATTTAAGCTAATAATTAGTTTTTAAATTGTCAGATATATTATTCTGACAGTTTTGCAATAGATATTAAAACCAGAACAAGTAATTGTTCTGGTTTTTTTATATGAAAATTTTTCAAAATGAATAGTTCAAAGATTTATAAAAAGTATTGAGTTAATTTCATTTATAAATTAAAATGAAGGTTTAGTATCATTTTAACTTCTGATTTTTAATAAGAATTTTCGTTATTAGTTAAGAATTAATGTTAAAATTATTTATTTAATAGAAACTCATATAAGCTCTTAAATATTAATTTAGATTACATATTGGTTAATTTAGAACTTGTTAACTCTTTGATAATTAGTTATTTTAATGGGGTCTAAACAAATATAACTAATTATGAAAGCTTGTCCCAAATGTAAATCTACATCAAGATATAGAATGAAAAGGGATTGGTATGTAAAGCTAATTCCAGGTTCACATTCTTATGCATGCGATAAATGCAACACAAGATATACTTGGATTCCAATCATAAATCGTTCTATTTAAAACTAAAAAAACCTCGCAATTGCGAGGTTTTTCAATAATATAAATGCTTTATAGTTTATTTAAATAGCCTAAAAATATCATTTCCGTTTGCAAAGAGTAGTAGTGCAACTAATAAAACAAAGCCAACTACTTGAGCGTATTCTAAAAATTTATCACCAGGTTTTTTACCTGTAATCATTTCCCAAAGTGTAAAAACTACATGACCACCATCTAAAGCCGGAATTGGTAAAAGGTTCATAAAACCTAACATAATAGATAAGAAAGCTGTAATATTCCAGAAAGATTCTGCACTCCATTCATCAGGAAAAATACTACCAATAGAAATAAAACCACCTAAACCTTTATAAGCACCTGTACTTGGGTTAAAGATTTTCTTTAATTGTTTAACATAATCAGTTAATGTTTTCCAAGATTTGTTCCATCCAGCAGGTATAGCTTCTGCAAAAGAATATTCTATATCAGCTAAGTCATAGTAACCTAGTTTTTCTAAATCTTTATATTTTAATCCTGCAAATGCAACACCTACTTTGCCTTCATCTGTAATTTTTAATTGAATATCTTTTGTTTCAGTTCCTCTTTTTATGGTTGCAGTTACTTCTTGTCCTTTGTAATTAGATAATACTTCTTCTGCTTCATCATAATATTTTAAACTATTACCATTTATAGCAGTAATAATATCTTTAGCTTTAAGCTCTGAATCTATATTAGGTGAATCTTCAGAAACTTCTGCAATAGCAAATGGATAACGTGGGTATAAAAATGCACCAGCATCTTTGCCACGATCCATTAATTGAGAAATAAAATCTGTAGGAATTTCCTTATCAATTACAACTCCATTTCTTTCAATCTGAAAATTATTTCCGTTGATAAACTCTAAAGTTAAACCAGAGAATTTTTTAATTTTCTGTCCATCAATAGTTAAAATTTTATCACCAGTTTGTAAACCTAAATTCATAGCTAAAGAGTCTTGTACCCAAATACCATCTTTTACGTTTTCATTAGGCAGATATTTTTCTCCATAAGCATACATCAACATAATGTAAATAAAAATACCCAAAACAAAGTTTACAAAAACACCACCTAACATAATTATTAAACGTTGCCAAGCTGGTTTTGAGCGAAACTCCCAAGGTTGGGCTGGTTGTTTCATTTGTTCAGTATCCATACTTTCATCAATCATTCCAGAGATTTTTACATAACCTCCTAAAGGAATCCAACCAATACCATAAACAGTTTCACCAACTTTTTTCTTAATTAAAGAAAATTTATAATCAAAAAATAGATAGAATTTTTCTACTCTTGTTTTAAATAATTTTGCAGGGATAAAGTGCCCCAATTCGTGCAAAACAATTAATAAAGATAAACTTAAAATAAATTGCGATGCTTTTATTAATATTTCCATTCAGCGTTAAATCATAATTAAAAAACGCACAAATGTACGTTTTTAAAGATTGGATAAAAAGAACTATTTTAGGTTGATTTTATTTTTAACAAACATTTTGGTACAAATTTATTTAGCCTCACTTTTCTAAGCTATTTTTAAGCAGTAAATTTGCAGAAATAACTCGTTTAATGGATTTTAAATTCTTCAAAAAAAGTAAATCAACATTAATATTTTTAATTGTTTTTTCGGCAGTTTCTCTCCCTGTTTTTTATCATTTATTAAAATCTGATAAAAAATTAAAAGTCTATAGCCCTGCTGATGTAAATCCCAGTTTAGTTGATGCTTCAATAAAGCATATAACCAAAGATCATACAATTGCTAATTTTGAATTAACAAATCAAAATGGAGAAATAATTACCAATAAAAATTATGAAAATAAGATTTATGTTGCAGATTTCTTTTTTACACGATGTACGAATATTTGTATAGCAATGGCATACAATATGAGTGAATTACAAGAATTTTATAAAAATGATGATGATATTATGTTTTTATCTCATTCTGTAACTCCAAATATTGATAGCGTTTCTGTTTTAAAAGAATATGCCATTAATAAAGGTGTTATTGATAATAAATGGAATGTTACAACTGGCTCTAAAAAGCACATTTATGAACTTGCTAGAAAAAGTTATTTTGCAGTGATTGAAGATGGTGATGGAGGAGAAAACGATTTTATACACACAGAACAATTTGTGTTAATTGATAAAGAAAGACGCATTCGCGGATTTTACGATGGTACAGAAAAAAAAGATATGGTAAAATTAAAAGAAGATGTTGCGCTATTAAAAGAAGAATATAGCACTAAATAACTTGTTTAGAATCATTCTAAAGTATTATCTTTGTAGAGAACAATATATCCCGCTTTTTTTTGCGGGATTCTTTTTATAACAAACGAATTGAGTACAATTGCAACTTTAAATATTGGTGAAATAGGTTATATTTCTGAAGAATCATTAGATTTTATTCCTTTAAAATTATTAGAAATGGGCTGTTTGCCAGGTGCAGAAGTAGAGTTAGTGCAAATTGCACCATTAAAAGATCCACTTTATATTTGTGTAAATGGCAGTCATTTGGCAATTAGAAAAGAAACAGCAAGTAAAATTCAAATTCTTAAAGCAAGTAATTAATGTCTAAGAATGATATAAAAGTTGCTTTAATTGGTAACCCTAATACAGGTAAAACCTCTTTATTTAATCAACTTACTGGTTTAAATCAAAAAGTAGGGAATTACCCAGGAGTAACTGTAGATAAAAAACAAGGAGTAAGTAAATTATCACCTACTCAGAATGCAATAATTACAGATTTACCTGGTACTTACAGTATAAATCCAACTTCGTTGGATGAAAGTATCGTTTTAAAAACCCTTTTAAATAATGATATTAAAGCTTCACCAGATGTTATTCTTGTGGTTGCAGATATAGAAAATTTAAAAAGAAATTTACTGTTATTTTCGCAGATTAAAGATTTAGAAATTCCTACAGTTTTGGTCATAAATATGGTTGATCAAATGCATAGAAAAGGAATTAGTATAGATTTATCTCTTTTAAAGGAAGAATTAAATACAGAAATAGTTCTTATTAGTGCAAGAAAAAATGAAGGGATTAAAGAGGTTAAAGAAGCTATAATTCGTTGTCATGTTGCAGCAAAAGCGTCTCCTTTATGTAGTATAGATTCTAAAATTGATCCAGATTATTTTGAAAAATTAAAAGAAATTAGCCCTAACTTCTCAATGTATCAATTGTGGTTAATGGTTACCCAAAATAATTTTCCAGAATCTATTACTAAAGAAGAAAAAGAAAAACTTTTAGCTTTTAAACAAGATATTTCTAAGCTTAAAAAATATCAGCATAAAGAAACCATTTATCGTTATCAAGAAATAAATAAGATTTTAAAAAAAACTTATATTATTGATAAAACTAAAGCTACAGACTTAAGAGGTAAATTAGATAAAATTTTTACCCATAAAATTTTTGGATATGTGTTTTTTAGTTTGATTTTACTTGTAATTTTTCAATCTATTTTTGATTGGTCATCAATTCCTATGGATTTTATTGATACCATATTTGCACAATTGGCAGACTTTGCAAAAAATAATTTACCAACAGGTGTTTTTACAGATTTGTTAATAGAAGGTATAATTCCAGGAATTGGAGGTGTTATTATTTTTATACCTCAAATTGCAATTCTATTTTTATTTATAGCTATTTTAGAAGAAACTGGTTATATGAGTAGAGTCGTCTTTTTAATGGATAAAATTATGAGACGTTTTGGTATGAATGGTAAGAGTGTAATTCCGCTAATTTCAGGTACAGCTTGTGCAATACCTGCAATAATGGCAACTAGAACTATTTCTAGTTGGAAAGAACGTTTAATTACCATTTTAGTTACACCCTTTACAACCTGTTCTGCGCGTTTACCTGTTTATGCTATTTTAATTGCATTGATAATTCCTGACACTAAAATTCTAGGGTTTTTAAACTTACAAGGTTTAGTTTTGTTACTGTTATATTTCTTAGGTTTTGCGTCAGCAATTATTGCTGCTTATATTTTACACAAAACATTAAAGATTAAAACAAAATCTTTTTTTGTAGTAGAAATGCCAAATTACAAAATACCATCAGTTAAAAATGTTTTTTATGAGGTGTTAGAAAAAACTAAAGCATTTGTTTTTGGAGCAGGTAAAATTATTTTAGCACTTTCTATTGTATTATGGTTTTTGGCATCTAATGGAGGTGAAGACTATAAAAAAGCTGAACAAAGTGTAATTACTAATGTTGATAATCAGAATTTAAATGATGATGAGCTTCAGCAAAAAATAGCATCAGTAAAATTAGAGAAATCGTATATAGGTGTTTTAGGAAAAACAATTGAACCAGCTATTAAACCTTTAGGTTACGATTGGAAAATAGGAATTGCTTTAATTACCTCTTTTGCAGCTCGTGAAGTGTTTGTAGGTACTTTGGCTACCATTTATAGTGTAGAAGCAGATGATGAAGATACTACAACTATTAAACAAAAAATGGCTTCTGAAATAAATCCTGATACAGGTAAAAAACGATTTAATTTTCCTGTGGGTATGTCTTTAATGGTTTTTTATGCTTTTGCAATGCAATGTATGGCAACTTTAGCCATTGTAAAACGTGAAACAAAATCTTGGAAATGGCCTTTAATTCAGTTGTTTGGAATGGCATTATTGGCTTATGTTTCATCATTATTAACCTATCAAATTTTAAGTTAATGCAACAAGTTATTGTATATCTTTTAGTGGCTTTAGCAGCTGTTTTTTTAATAAAAAAGTACGTTTTTCCATCAAAAAAAGATAAGAATTGCAGTTCAGATTGCAATTGTCATTAAATATTAACAGAAACTTAAGGATTGTCTTTGTAAGGTTTTTTACTTTTATAACACAAAACAGAAAATATAAATTTAAAATAAATGAAAAAAGCTATTTTATCAATTGCAATATTTACAATTGCTTTAATTTCAACAAAAAACACTTTTGCTCAAGAATTTGCTAAATTAGATGTAAGTCCTATGGATGCAGCTGCTTATCCTGTAAACTGGAGAAATGCAGATAAATTAGTAAAAGTTATTTACAGTAGACCGCAATTAAAAGGAAGATCTTTAGAAAAACTAGCGCCAAAAGATAAAGTTTGGAGAACTGGTGCAAACGAAGCTGCAGAAATTACATTTTATAAAAATGTAACTTTTGGAGATAAAAAAGTAAAAGCAGGTACTTATACGTTATTTACTATTCCTGCTGATGGTAAATGGACAGTAATTTTAAGTAATCAAAAAAATGTTTGGGGTTCTTATTTTTATGATGAAGATGAAGATGTAGTTAGAGTTACAGCAGAAGTTTCTAAAAGAAAGGAATCTGTTGAGGCTTTTTCTATTGCTTTTGATGGTGAAGAAGAGAACGTAACAATGTATTTAGCTTGGGGAGAAACAGTTGTTTCTTTGCCAGTTAAAGGGTAAAAAACGGATAACAATAAAAAATAAAAAACCTCAAAAGTAAATATACTTTTGAGGTTTTTTTATGAGAATTCAATATAGAATTAAGATTGTTTCTGTTGCCATTTCCAAGCAGATTCTAAAGCTTCTTCTAAGCTTTTTTCTGTTTTCCAGTTTAATTCTTTGTTTGCAATTGTAGTATCAGCAAAAGCAGCAGTAATATCACCTTCACGTCTACCAACAATTTTATAATTTAATTTTACGTTGTTTACTTTTTCGAAAGTATTTATAATTTCTAAAACAGACGTTCCTCTACCTGTACCAACATTAAAATATTCAAAAGTTTCTTTGTTGCTATTACCAATTAATCTTTTTAGAGCAGCAATATGTGCTTTGGCTAAATCTACAACGTGAATATAATCACGAACAGCAGTTCCATCTTCAGTTGGGTAATCATCACCAAAAACAGATAATTCTTTACGAATTCCTGCAGCAGTTTGTGTTACAAAAGGTATTAAATTGGCAGGCACACCTAATGGCAATTCTCCAATTTTTACAGTTGGGTGAGCACCAACAGGATTAAAGTAACGTAAAGCAATTGTGTTTATATTGTGTGCTGTACTAGCATCTCTAATAATTTCCTCTCCAATTTGTTTTGTGTTTCCATAAACAGATTCAGCAGTTTTTACAGGTGCATTTTCTGTAATTGGTAACTCATCTGCTTGTCCATAAACAGTACAAGAAGAAGAGAAGATAAAGTTATCTAATTTACGATCTCTCATTTCTTGTAGTAAATATACAAGGCTTCCTAAATTATTTTCGTAATAATCTAAAGGCTTGCTCATACTTTCTCCAACAGCTTTAAAGGCAGCAAAATGTATAATTCCATCTACTTTATTATTGTCAAAAAAGTTTTTTAAATCATTTTTAACACGTAAATCTATTTGATGAAAATCTGGTTTTGTACCTGTAATTTCTGTAATGCTATCTAAAACAGAAATTGTTGTGTTAGATAAATCATCAATAATTACTACTTCAAAACCTTCATTTTGTAATTCTACTACTGTGTGCGATCCTATAAAACCTAGACCTCCTGTTACTAAAATTCTTTTCATTTTTTTTGATTGTTATTTTTAGGGTTAGTTAATTTAAAAAATTGATTATAGTTTCTGTAATAAAAGTAAGTTGTTCTTTATCTAATTCTGTGTGCATTGGTAAAGAAATAACTGTTTTTATTAAACTGTTGGTTACAGGGAAATCTTCTTCATTATATCTTTTATCTTGGTAGGCTTTTTGCGAATGTAAAGCTACAGGATAGTAAATTGCATTTGGTATGCCTTCTGCAAGTAAATGTTTATGCAATTCATCTCTTTTTCCGTTTGTAATTTGTAATGTATATTGATGATAAACGTGGCAGTCACAAACATCACAAATAGAATTACAATTTTCTGTTTTATTAGATTTTATAGTAGGTGTAATAATGTTAGAGTTGTTTGCAAAAGCTTTATTGTAAAAACGTGCGGCATTTCTACGAGCATCACAATAACTATCTAACTTAGGTAGTTTTGCTTTTAAAACAGCAGCTTGCACAGAATCTAATCTAGAATTTACACCAACAACATCATGATAGTATCTTGTATACATTCCGTGATTTACAATTCCACGAATGGTGTGTGCAAGTTCGTCATCATTTGTAAAAATAGCACCTCCATCTCCATAACAACCTAAGTTTTTTGATGGAAAAAATGAAGTTGTACCCACATTACCAATAGTTCCTGCTTTTTTCTGTGAACCATCTTTAAAAGTGTAATCAGCGCCAATAGCTTGTGCATTATCTTCGATTACAAATAAGTTGTATTCTTTAGCTATTTCTAAAATAGCATCCATATTTGCTACTTGTCCAAATAAATGAACAGGTACAATGGCTTTCGTTTTTGGTGTAATTGCTTTTTTAAGAGCGTCTATATCAATATTAAAAGTATCCTCTTCTACATCAACCAAAACAGGTGTTAATTTTAGTAAAGCAATAACTTCTACAGTTGCTGCAAAAGTAAAATCTGCTGTAATAACTTCATCACCTTGTTCTAAACCTAAACCCATCATTGCAATTTGCAAGGCATCTGTTCCGTTTGCGCAAGGAATTACGTGTTTTACGCCTAAATATTCTTCTAAATCTTGTTGAAATTCTTTTACTAAAGGACCATTTATATACGCTGAAGAATTTAAGACTTCTTGAATTGAAGTGTCAACAGTTTCTTTAATTTGTTGATATTGGCTTTGCAAATCAACCATTTGAATTTTTTTCATAAAAGCTACATATATTGATACATCAAAAATACGATTTAAATCCTTTATCTTTGATAAGTTCAAAAATTTTCAAATGAAATTTCTAAAAAAAGGTTTAAAAGTTGTAGTTTTTCTTGTAATTCTAATTGCTGTCTTAATTTTTGTGTATTCTAAAGTAAATGAACCAAAATATTCAGGTGAATTAGAAATTAAAAATCTATCAGAAGAAGTAACTGTTTATTTTGATGAAATTGGTGTGCCACATATAAATGCACAAAATCAGAAAGATGCATATTTGGCTTTGGGGTATATTCACGCACAAGATAGATTGTGGCAAATGGAACTCATCAGAAGAATTGCACCAGGAAGATTATCGGAAATTTTTGGTAAAGATTTAGTAAGTACAGATGTGTTTTTCTCTGGATTAGGAATAGAAGAAGCTGCAGATAAAACGATTGCTAGTTTAGATAAAAACTCAGATTCTTATATGTTATCTAAAGCTTATTTAGATGGAATTAATCAATATTTAGAAGAAGGAAGTACGCCTTTAGAATTTAGATTAATAGGTATTGAAAAAGAGAAATATACCCTAAAAGATATTTATAATGTGTTTGGTTATATGTCTTTTAGCTTTGCTGTTGCTCATAAAACAGATCCGCTTTTAACAGAAATAAAAGAGAAATTAGGTAAACCTTATTTAGATGAAGTTTTAGGTGCTTACTCCAAAAATTTATTCATCAACAAAATGGATAGCGTTTCAAAAATAAACGCAAATTTCTCAAAAAGTGTGAGCGCAATTATGGATAATATGCCTGTATCGCCTTTAATAGGGAGCAATTCTTGGGTAATTGGTGCAGATAAAACTAAAAACGGAAAAGTGATTTTTGCAAACGATCCTCATATTGGGTATTCTCAACCTTCTGTTTGGTATCAAAATCATATAAAAACACCCGATTTTGAAATGTATGGATTTAATATTGCCTTAATGCCTTTTCCATTATTGGGTCATAATAAAGATTATGCTTTTGGTTTAACAATGTTGGCAAATGACGATTTAAACTTTTATATCGAAGAAAATAATCCGAAAAATGAGGGAGCTTATAAAACTGAAAATGGTTATAAATTTTATGAAACTAGAACAAAAACTATCAATATAAAAGGAGATACAGATACTACTTTTACAGTTAAAGTTTCTAAACATGGGCCAATTATGAACGGTATTATATCTCATTTAGAAGATAAAAGGCCAATAGCAATGAATTGGATTTATACACAATTAAAAAACGAAATGTTAGATGTTTCTTATGGAATATCTCATTCTAATTCAATTGATGATTTTAAAGTTGCTGTTTCTAAAATTCACGCTCCAGGTTTAAATGTAATGTATGGTGATGCTGATGATAATATTGCTTGGTTTGCTTCTGCAAAATTGTATCAATTAAGAGATAGTTTGTCATCTAAAATGTATTTAAATGGTGCTTCTGGTAAAGATGAAATTACAGAATATTTAGATTTTAGCGAAAACCCGAAATCAATAAATCCGAAATCAAATTATGTATATTCTGCAAATCATCAGCCAGATTCTGTAAGAGGTAAATTGTATCCTGGTTATTATCAGCCAGAAAATAGATCTAAAAGAATTGTTACCCTTTTAGAAGCTAAAAACGATTTTACAAAACAAGATGTTGCAGAAATGTTATACGATGTTACTTCTTCTGTAGATCATAATATTGCTAAAGATTTACTGCAATTTGTTTCTAAGAAAAATCTTGGAGCATCAGAAAAACAAGCATTTTCAATTTTAGAAAAATGGGAAGGTGTTTATTTAAAATCATCCATTGCACCTACAATTTACAATCGTTTTTTGTTTGAGTTTTTACAAAATACCTATAAAGATGAATTAGGTAATGGGTTTGATTTATTTATCAATTCTCAGTTGCAAGATCAGGTTTTGGTTAATCAAATAGATAGAGAAAATTCTGTTTGGTGGGATGATGTTTCTACAAAAAATAAAATTGAAACAAAAGAAGAAATTATTACAAAATCATTTAAAAATGCAATCTCTTTTTTACAAAATCAATTGGGTCAAAATGTAGAAAGTTGGACTTGGGATAGAGTGATTTCTGTTGAACACGAACACGCAATTGGTAAAGCTGGTGGACTTTTACGTAAAATTTTTAATGTTGGGCCTTTTAAAACAGTAGGTGGTAATGAGGTAATTAACAATCAAATTTTTAAGTTAGATAGTACAGGGATTTATAAAATTACGGCTGGTCCCTCTTCTAGAAGAGTTATCGATTTTTCTGATGTGGAAAATAGTTTAGGTATTGTTCCAACAGGTCAATCTGGTAATGTTTTTAGCGATTATTATAAAGATCAGGCACAAAAATATGTTGATGGTAAATTTGAAAAAATGAAATTGAATGAAACCGAAATTAAAAAAAGTGAGAATGTTTTGATTCTAAAACCCAAGAATTAATTAAAATCAAGATTTTTAACTTGTTCAAGAGTATAAACTTTATAGTTAATGCTTAATTGTTTAGAATATTCTTCAATTGTTGAAGTAAATCCTGTAGACTTTCTCAGTTCATTAATTTTCTCAGGATTTTTAATTGGCCAAATAAACCATTTATATTCTTCTTCTCCAGTATCTTTCTTTATTAGTCTTGAAGATCCTTGTGTCCCGTAAATTTGCTCTTTATTTTCAAACATTAATTGTCTGTCTTGCATCATAGCAACTAAAGTAAATTTCAGTTCACCATTTTTACTAGCATTTTCTATAATAGGTAAATATTCTTTTATTTTTTTTGAATGCTGAATCACATACCAAACTACTTCATTTGTTGGGTATCCTACTAAGCTTTTTCCTGGGTAACCATATTTTTTTATAATCTCTTCTATTCTTTCAAGATTTAGCTTATCGTGTTTGTCTATAATTGGCCAACTGTTTGCTCTAAATTCTTTTAGAGTATAACCTTGTTCTTTTAGAAATTCATTTAACTCTAATGAAGAATCAGCTGAAGAATTATTTATAAAGCGTCTGAAATTTTGATCAACTTTATATATGCTATCTAATTCAGTTTTTAGAGAGGCTGCATTATCTTTAGTTTGACTAAATATTATCAGTGGAAAAACAAGCAATAGAATTAATAATTTTCTCATTAGAATTTTTATTTAAAGATAATTATTAACTACAAGCATTCCAAATTACTTCAATAGGTGTAGGTGCAATTACAGAAATCTGTTCTTTAGAAACAGGGTGAATAAATTCAATTTTTCTAGCATGCAAATGTATGCTGCCATCTTTATTGCTTCTGTTAAAACCGTATTTTAAATCGCCCTTAATAGGAAAACCAATAGAAGATAATTGTGTTCTAATTTGGTGATGTCTGCCAGTTTCTAAATCAATTTCTAATAAAGAGTAATTGTCTAATTTTTTAAGAACGGTATAATGTAAAATTGCTCTTTTAGAGCCTTCTATTTCTTTATTAAAAACAGAAGATTTATTGTTTTTAGGGTTCTTTTTTAAGAAATTAATAAGTGTGTCTTTTTCTTTCTTCGGATGATTTTTAACGACTGCCCAATAAGTTTTGTTGATTTTTTTATCGCGCAACATTTTGTTTAAACGCTCTAAAGCTTTAGAAGTTCTTGCAAAAATAATTACGCCAGAAGTAGGTCTGTCTAAACGATGTACAACACCTAAAAAAACATTTCCAGCTTTATTGTATTTTACTTTAATATATTCTTTTACAACATCACTTAAAGGTTTGTCTCCAGTTTTATCACCTTGTGTGATATCTCCAGAACGTTTGTTAACAATAATGATGTGATTGTCTTCAAACAAAACCTGTAAGTTGTCTTTATTAGAATGCATTATCGATTATTTAAAATCTTTGGCAACATCTTTATTAACACCATCAATAAATTCTAAAAATTCTTTTCTACCTAAACCAGAAGTAGATGAGGTTAAAAAAGAAGTAGGTAAAGTTTCCCAGTGTTGCAATAACTTTTTCTTATAAGATGTTATTTGTTTGTTTAATTTAGAACTTGGTAATTTATCTGATTTTGTAAAAATTAAGCAAAAAGGAATTTGGTTTTCGCCTAAAAAACGCATAAAATCTAAATCGATCTTTTGTGGGTCGTGTCTAGAATCAATTAAAACAAAAGTACAAACTAGTTGTTCTCTTTCTTTAAAGTAGTTCTCTATAAAGTACTGAAAAATAACTCTTTTTTTCTTAGAAACTTGAGCATAACCATAACCAGGTAAATCTACCAAAAACCACTCATCATTAATTTTAAAATGATTAATTAATTGTGTTTTACCAGGTTTTCCTGAAGTTTTTGCAAGCGCTTTACGCTCCATTAACATATTTATTAATGAAGATTTACCAACGTTAGAACGCCCAATAAAAGCATATTCTGGTAGCCTTTCTTTAGGTGCATTAATAACATTGCTGTTACTCATTACAAATTCAGCAGTTTTAATTTTCACAACGTAAAAAATTTAAAATTTTGTAGATTTTAACCAATCACTAAGAATGTCATTAAATTCTTCAGGTCTTTCCATCATTGCAGCATGTCCACATTTATCTATCCAAAACAAGTTTGAATTTGGTAACAATTTATGAAAATCGTGAGCAACTTCTGGAGGCGTTACTCCATCTTGTTTTCCCCAAATTAAACAGGTTGGTTGTTGCATGTTTGGCAAATCATTGGCCATATTATGTCTAATGGCACTTTTTGCAATAGATATTGTTTTTAATGCCTTTATTCTGTCGTTAACAGTGGCATAAACATCATCTACCAATTCTTTAGTTGCTACTGCAGGATCATAAAAAACATCTTTCGCTTTTTGCTCTATAAATTCATAGTTTCCTCTTTTCGGAAAACTATCTCCCATTGCATTTTCATACAAACCAGAACTACCAGTAAGTACAAGACCACTCACTTTTTCTGGGTAATGTTTGGTAAAATACAATGCAATATGGCCTCCTAAAGAGTTTCCTAATAAAATAGCGCTGTCAATTTCTTTATATTCTAGAAATTCTTTTAAGTAAGCAGCTAAGTTTTTAACATTAGTCTTTATTAATGGAAGTGTGTACAATGGTAATTCTGGAATTAACACTGTATAGCCCTCTTTAGAAAAGTGTTCGAATGTAGAACCAAAATTACTCAGAGCCCCCATTAAACCGTGTAAAACAATGATTGCAGGTCCTTCTCCAGCTTCTGCATATGTAAACTTACCTTCAGTTTTTAACTTGTCAGTCATTGATTTTTGTTTGAATTCACTAATCGCAAATGTAGTTCTTTTTTATGATATAAAAATTGATTTCAGTATCAGTAAGTTAGAGTTGTTAACAACTGTTTTTTCTTGCAAATACTGAGGATGCTCTGTTTTTATTAACAAAGTGGTAAAAAGTGGTAAAAAGTGGTATATTTTGTATATTTTTGACCTATAAATCGAGATTTTAAGTGATAAACCTAATTGGTGAACATAATTGCAAGGCAGATGCCAAAGGAAGAGTGATGCTACCATCAGCTTTTAAAAAAGCACTTGCGCCAGTTTTACAAAAAGGTTTTGTGTTAAAGCAATCTATATTTGAGTCTTGTTTAGAGTTGTATCCAATGCAAGAGTGGGATGTAACAATGGCAGAGGTTAGTAAAAAAAATAGGTTCAATAAAAAAACAAACGATTTCATAAGAATTTTTTCAGCGGGTGTAAAGTTAGTTGAATTAGATGCAACAGGTAGGTTTTTAATTCCAAAGAATTTATGTGATTTCGCTGGTGTAAAAAAAGAAATCGTAATGTCTGCATCAGCAGGAATTATAGAAATCTGGGATAAAGAGAAGTACGAAAAAGCAATTGCAGATGCTAGAGATAATTTTGCAAGTTTAGCTGAAGAAGTAATGGGGGATTCAAATAATAATGATAATGAGTAGTTACCACAGTCCTGTTTTATTGCACGAAAGTATAGATGCATTAGCCATAAAAGAAGATGGTATTTATGTTGATGTTACTTTTGGAGGTGGAGGTCATTCTAAAGAAATTTTAAACAGACTTGGCAAAAACGGAAAATTGTTCGCTTTTGATCAAGATCCTGATGCTTTAGCTAATGAGATTGACGATGAGCGTTTTATTTTGATTCCAGAAAACTTTAGATACATTTCAAGATTTTTAAGATTTCATAGAATAAAAAAGGTTGATGGGATTTTAGCTGATTTAGGAGTTTCTTCTCATCAGTTTGATGAAGCTGAAAGAGGTTTTTCAACGCGTTTTGAAGGTGATTTAGATATGCGAATGAATCAGAAATCTAAAAAATCTGCACAAGAAATTATAAATAAATATTCTGAAGAGCAATTAGCAGCTATTTTATTTGCTTATGGTGAGTTAAGAAATTCGAGAAAGATAGCGAGACTTATAGTTCATGATAGAAGTAATAAAAAAATTGAAACCAGTTTTCAATTAAAAGAGGCTTTAAGAACAGTATTGCCTAAAGCAAAAGAACATAAAATATTGGCTCAAATTTTTCAGGCCATCAGAATTGAAGTGAATGAAGAATTAGATGTTTTAAAAGAGTTTTTAGAACAAGTGCCAAATTTATTAAATGATGAAGGTAGGTTAAGTGTAATTTCTTATCACTCTCTAGAAGATCGATTGGTGAAAAGATTTATAAGAACAGGTTTGTTTGAGGGTGAACCTGAAAAAGATGTTTTTGGGGTTTCTAATGAACCATTAAAAAAGGTGGGGAAATTAATTATTCCAAAACCTGAAGAAATCAAAATTAATAATAGAGCAAGAAGTGCAAAATTAAGAATTGCAACTTTAAAGAATTAGAATGGCAAAAGTTAAAAAAGGGGTTTACGATTTTCTAAGAGGAAGTTTCCTTACAGATGAATCAGCTTTTAAAAATTGGCGAATTATCATTTTTGTGGTGCTATTGATGTTAATTATGATTTATAGTGCTCATAGTTCTGAAAAGAAAGTATTCGAAATATCAGAATTAAATAAAAGAAAAAGAGAATTAAGAGCAGAGTACGTAGATACAGGTACCATTTTAATGAGAATGAAAATGGAATCTAGTATTAGAGAAAAAGCAAAAGCAAGAGGATTAAAACCATCAGAAACTCCTCCAAAGAAAATAAAAGTAACGATTAAAGACTAATAAAATTGGCAACTCACAAAAAAAGCATACTTACCAAATTCTACATAGTAGCTTCTTTTATGACGCTAATTTTGTTTGCAATCATTTTTAGGGTTGTAGATATTCAATACTTTCAAGGAGAAAAATACAAAAAACTTTCTACAGAGCTTACAGTTAAGCAATTTACAATTGCTGCAAATAAAGGAAATGTTTATGCTGCAGATGGTAATTTGTTAGCAACTTCAATGTCTAAATACACTATTAGAATGGATGTTGTGGCTGTAAATGGTAACGTATTCGAAAAAAATATTGCAGCTTTATCTAAAGAGTTGTCAAAAATGTTTGGTAGATCTGCAAGTTATTATCAAAATAAATTAAGGACAGCCAAAAAACGTAAAAATAGGTATTTGTTAATCGCTCGAAATGTTGGGTATAATGATTATCTAAAAATGAAAACATTTCCAATTTTTAAATTAGGTGTTTATCAAGGTGGTTTTATTGCAGAGCATAAAACTGTACGTGCGCATCCTATTGGTAAAATTGCAGAACGTACAATTGGTTATGATGATTTTAGAGGAGAAGCTGGTATTGAGGGTGCTTTTGCTGATTTTATGCAAGGTGAAAATGGCTTGCGTTGGAAACAGAAAATTGCAAAAAATCAATGGAAACCAATTTCTGATGTAAATGAAAAAGAGCCCATAGATGGTCATGATATTATTACAACTATAGATGTAAATATTCAAGACATTACACATCACGCATTATTACGTCAGTTAGAGCGTTTTGAAGCAGATCATGGATGTGCAGTAGTTATGGAAACTGTAACAGGAGAAATTAAAGCGATTTCTAATTTAGGAAGAACATCAAAAGGAAAGTATTTTGAAAAGAGAAATTATGCAGTTTGGGAAAGTCATGAACCTGGATCTACTTTTAAACTAGCAAGTTTAATGGCAGCTTTAGATGATAAAGTTATTGATACCTCTACAGTGGTTGATACAGAAAAAGGTAGGATTTACATCAATAAAAGAAAAGTAGAAGATTCTAGAAGAGGTGGTTATGGTAAAATTTCTGCAGCGCGTGTTTTTGAGGTTTCATCTAACGTGGGTATTGTTAAGTTGATAAAAAAGCATTACGATCATCAACCAGAAAAATTTATTGATAAAGTAGAAAAATACGGATTTACAAAACCAATTGGTTTTCAAATTAAAGGTGAAGGAAAACCTTATGTGCCAAAACCATCAGACAAAAGTTGGAGTAAAATTTCTTTAGAATGGATGTCTTGGGGATATGGAATTTCTGTAACACCAATGCAAACACTTATGTTTTATAATGCTGTTGCTAACAATGGAGTTATGGTAAAACCGCGTTTTGTAAAAGAATTAAGAAGAGAAGATAAAGCAGAAAAGGTTTTTGAAACTGAGATTATTAATCCACAAATTGCATCCGAAGAAACTTTAAATAAGATTAAAAAAGTGATGGAAAATGTAGTCATTAAAGGAACTGCAGATAATATTTATTCTCCAAATTTTTCTATGGCAGGTAAAACTGGTACTGCTAAAAAATACATACCAAGAACAAAAAATAGTAAAGGAGAATGGGAAGGTGGTTACTATTCTACAAAAGAATATGTGGCTTCTTTTGCAGGTTTTTTTCCTGCTGATGAACCAAAATACTCGTGTATAGTTGTGGTGCATAATCCTGATAAAAAGAAAGGGTATTATGGAGCAACTGTTGCAGCACCAGTTTTTAAAGAAATTGCTCAGAAAATTTATACAACAACGCCTATTGATAATCAATCTGTAGATGATAAAGTAGAATTTGCAGCAATAGATGATCAGTATAAAAAATACAACAAACTTTTAAGTGTAGATTTTACAAAAGTACCAAATGTAAAAGGGATGAATGGAATGGATGCCATTTCTATGTTAGAAAATATAGGCTTAAAAGTAAAATTTTCTGGAGTTGGGAAAGTAAAATCGCAATCTATTAAAAAAGGAGAAAAGTTAGTAAAAGGAAGTACCATTATTTTAAAATTATCATAAACTGAAAAATTTACAAGACATATTATATAAGGTTGCTATCAAACAAGTGTTTGGTATTACCAATATTGATGTAAATCAGATTGTTTTCGATTCTAGAAAAATTGAAAAGAACGATGTTTTTATTGCGCAAAAAGGTGTGCAAGTAGATGGGCATTTATATATAAATAAAGCTATTGATTTAGGTGCAACTGCAATAGTATGCGAAGATTTTCCTTCGGATAAAAAAGAAGGAATAACTTATATTCAGGTTGATGATGCAAATGTTGCTTTGGCAATTATGGCTTCTAATTTTTACGATAATCCATCAACAAAATTTCAAGTTGTTGGGGTAACAGGTACAAATGGTAAAACCACAATTGCATCACTTTTATATCAATTATTTAATAAAGCTGGTTATAAAGTGGGTTTATTATCAACCGTAAAAATTTTGGTTGATGAAACAGAATTTAAAGCCACACATACCACTCCAGATTCAGTTACTATTAACAGGTATTTAGATATGATGTTAGAGGCTGGTGTTGAGTATTGTTTTATGGAAGTGAGTTCGCACGGAATTCATCAAAAAAGAACAGAAGGTTTAACTTTTGCTGGCGGAATTTTTACAAACCTTTCTCACGATCATTTAGATTATCATGCAACTTTTGCTGAGTACAGAAATGTAAAAAAACAATTTTTTGATGCTTTGCCTAAATCGGCTTTTGCATTAACAAATTTCGATGATAAAAATGGCAACTTTATGTTGCAAAACACCAAAGCTAAAAAATACACTTACGCTTTAAAAACATTAGCAGATTATAAAACTAGAATTTTGGAAAAACAACTTTCTGGAACTTTAATTTCTGTGGATGGTACAGAAGTTTGGACCAAATTAATAGGTGTTTTTAATATCTATAACCTCACTGCAATTATTGCAACTGCAGAATTATTAGGCTTAGATAAATTAGAAATATTAACCATTGTAAGTCAGTTAGAGAGTGTTAGTGGACGTTTTCAGTATACTATTTCAGAAGATGGAATTACTGCAATTGTAGATTATGCACACACTCCAGATGCATTAAAAAATGTATTAGAAACCATTAATGATATAAGAACCAATAACGAAAATGTAATTACAGTTGTAGGTTGTGGTGGTGATAGAGATAAAACAAAAAGACCAAAAATGGCAAATATTGCATCGCAATTAAGTAACCAAGCCATTTTTACTTCAGATAACCCAAGAACAGAAAATGCACAAACCATTTTAGATGAAATGGAAGTTGGGGTTTCTGCAGAAAACTATAGAAAAACATTAACAGTATTAGATAGGAGACAGGCTATAAAAACAGCGTGTAAAATTTCTAAAACTGGAGACATTATTTTAATTGCTGGAAAAGGACACGAAAATTATCAAGAAATAAATGGAGTTCGTACTCATTTTGATGATTTAGAAGAAGTTACTAATTGTTTCAATCAACTAAAAAAGAAGTAGAAATGCTGTATTATTTATTCGAATATTTAGAAAGTCAGTTTAGCATTCCAGGCGCAAGTGTGTTTCAATTTATCACATTTAGAGCTGCAGCAGCTTTTATTTTGTCTTTATTAGTTTCTTCTATTTATGGTAGAAGAATTATCGATTTTTTAAGAAAACAACAAATAGGTGAAACTGTAAGAGATTTAGGTTTAGAGGGGCAAAAACAAAAATCTGGTACACCAACAATGGGAGGTGTTATCATTATTTTGGCAACTTTAATCCCTGTTATTTTATTAACAAAATTAGATAATATTTACATCGTAATTCTAATAATAACTACAGTTTGGATGGGTTCTATTGGTTTTTTAGACGATTATATTAAAGTCTTTAAAAAAGACAAAGAAGGTTTAAAAGGTAAATTTAAAGTTCTTGGGCAAGTTGGTTTAGGTGTAATTGTTGGTTCTATGCTTTATTTTAATGATGGTGTAACTATAAAAGAACAATTGCCAGTAGAACAGCAAGTTGTTCAAGAAAATGGAAAGAGAAAAGTTTTTGGAGAGGCACATAAATCAACCAAAACAACAATTCCTTTCTTTAAAAATAACGAGTTTGATTATGTAAAACCTTTAAGTTTTTTAGGTGATGGTTATCAAAAATATGGTTGGGTTATTTTCATTTTTATCACCGTTTTTATTGTAACAGGTATTTCTAATGGAGCAAATTTAACAGACGGAATTGATGGGTTAGCTGCAGGATCATCAGCAATTATTGTTATTACACTAGCAGTATTTGCATGGGTTTCTGGTAATATAATTTTTGCAGATTATTTAGATGTAATGTACATACCAAATTCTGGAGAAATGACAGTTTTTATACTTGCTTTTGCAGGAGCTTTAATTGGGTTTTTATGGTACAACACATATCCTGCTCAAGTTTTTATGGGTGATACTGGTAGTTTAACCATAGGTGGTATTATAGCAGTAATTGCAATTTCGATTCGTAAAGAATTGTTGTTGCCAATTTTAGCAGGAATTTTTGTGGTAGAAAACCTTTCTGTGATTATGCAAGTTTCTTGGTTTAAGTACACCAAAAAGAAATTTGGAGAAGGACGAAGGATTTTTAAAATGGCGCCTTTGCATCATCATTATCAGAAGTTAAATTATCACGAAAGTAAAATTGTAGTTCGCTTCTGGATTATCGGAATTCTGTTAGCAGTTTTTACAATTGTTACTTTAAAATTAAGATAAAAATGAAGAGACTAGTTGTTCTTGGAGCAGGAGAAAGTGGAGCTGGAACAGCAATTTTAGGCAAACAAAAAGGATATGATGTTTTTGTTTCAGACAAAGGTTTAATATCAAAAAAGTACAAAGAAGTTCTTTTACATAACGAAATAGATTTTGAGGAAAATCAACATACAGAAAGCAAAATTTTAAATGCTGATGTTGTAATGAAAAGTCCTGGTATACCTGATAAAGTTGCCTTAATTCAAAAATTGATTAAAAATTCGATTCCAGTAATTTCTGAAATTGAATTTGCAGCACAATTTACGGATGCAAAAATTATTGGTATTACAGGTTCTAATGGTAAAACAACGACCACATTATTAACGCATCATATTTTAAAAAACGCAGGTTTAAATGTTGGTATTGCAGGTAATATAGGTGACAGTTTTGCAAAGCAAGTGGTAGAAAACGATTTTAAAAACTATGTTTTAGAAATCAGTAGTTTTCAGTTAGATGGTATTATAGATTTCTGCCCACACATTGCAATTATAACCAATATTACACCAGATCATTTAGATAGATATGAATATGATTTTGATAAATATATAGCCTCAAAATTTAGAATTACTAAAAATCAAAAACCAACTGATTATTTAATTTATGATGCAGATGATGAAGCAATAAATAATTGGTTAAAAGTTAATAAAACAAGCGCAAAATTGGTTCCTTTTTCGCTTGATAAAGAATTAGAATATGGAGCTTACATCAAAGAAAATACAATAATGATCAATATAAATAAAGAAAAAATAAACATGCCAATTTCAACATTATCAGTGAAAGGAAAACACAATACAAAAAATGCTATGGCTTCTGCTATGGCTGCACAATTGTTGAGTGTAAGGAAAGAGTTTATTAAAGAAAGTTTGGCAGAGTTTGAGGGTGCAGAGCATCGTTTAGAAAATGTTGGTAAAATAATGGGTGTAGAATACATAAACGACTCTAAAGCGACTAATGTTAACGCAACTTTTTATGCATTAGAATGTATGGAAAAAACAACAGTTTGGATTGTAGGTGGTGTAGATAAAGGAAATGATTATGCAGATTTGTTGCCATTAGTTAGAGAAAAAGTTAAGGCTATTGTTTGTTTAGGTTTAGACAATACCAAAATTAAAAACATGTTTGGCAATGTTGTAGATTTTATTGTAGAAACTGCAGGTGCAGAAGAAGCAGTAAAAGTATCTCATAAATTGGCAGAAAAAGGAGATGCAGTTTTGTTATCACCAGCTTGTGCAAGTTTCGATTTATTCGAAAGTTATGAAGATAGAGGCCGTCAATTTAAAAATGCAGTTAGAAATTTATAATAAATAAAATCCTAGTTTTTAAAAAGAGATAAATAGGAAATGAAAACCGTTTTTCAACATATAAAAGGAGATAAAACCATTTGGGCAATTGTTGCTATTTTGGCGGTTTTCTCATTTATGCCAGTGTATAGTGCAAGCACGAACTTGGTATATGTTGTAGGCTCTGGTTCTACTTTTGGGTATCTAATAAAACATATGGTTTTATTAATTATGGGTTTCGCTATTATTTATGGAGTACATAAAATACCATACAGATATTTTTCCGGAGGCTCAGTTTTAATGCTGCCAATCGTAATTATTCTATTGATTTTTACTTTAATGCAAGGTACAGTAATAGAAGGTGCAAACGCGAGTAGATGGATTCGTATTCCGTTTGTTGGTGTTGGTTTTCAAACATCAACTTTAGCTGGTTTGGTATTAATGGTTTATGTAGCAAGATATTTGGCAAAGAATAAAGAGAAAGAAATAAAATTTAAAGAAAGTATTTTTCAACTTTGGTTGCCTGTAGCTATAGTTTTAATATTGATTTTACCCGCAAACTTTTCTACAACAGCTATTATTTTTGTAATGATTTTAATGGTTGTTTTTATAGGTGGATACCCAATAAAATATATAGGGATCATTTTAGGAGCAGGTATTTTAGCATTAGCATTTTTTGTTTTAATAGCAAAAGCATTTCCAGAAGCAATGCCAAACAGAGTGCAAACCTGGCAAAATAGAATAGAAAATTTTTCTGATAAAGAAAGTAAAGAAGCCTATCAAGTAGAAAAAGCGAAAATAGCAATAGCAACAGGAGGTCCAATTGGTAGAGGTCCAGGAAAAAGTGTACAGAAAAATTTTTTACCACAATCATCATCAGATTTTATTTTTGCAATAATTATAGAAGAATATGGTTTGGCTGGCGGACTTATGGTAATATTTATATACTTTCTATTGTTGTTTAGGATTTTTGTGGTTATTAGAAAAACGACCACAATTTTCGGAACTTTATTGGTGGTTGGTGTAGGTTGTCCCATAATTTTTCAGGCAACCATAAATATGGCAGTTGCTACAAATTTGTTTCCTGTAACTGGACAAACATTACCATTAATTAGTAGTGGAGGTACTTCTATCTGGATGACTTGTTTTGCACTTGGAATGATTTTAAGTGTAAGTGCATCAAAAGAAGAAACAGAAGAAGATATTTTAGATGATAACCCTTTAGATATTTTGCATGAAACGATATAACATACTTATTTCTGGAGGAGGAACAGGAGGTCATATCTATCCTGCAATTGCAATCGCAAATGAAATAAAATTGCGATATCCAGAAGCAAACTTTTTGTTTGTAGGTGCAAAAGATAAAATGGAAATGGAAAAGGTGCCACAAGCAGGTTACAAAATTAAAGGCTTGTGGATTTCTGGTATTCAAAGAAAAATAACATTCAGTAATTTAATGTTTCCAATTAAATTCATTAGCAGTTTAATTAAAGCATCAAGTATAATAAGACAGTTTCAGCCAGATATTGCTATTGGTACAGGAGGTTTTGCAAGTGGGCCAACATTAATAATGGCAAGTAGAAATGGAGTGCCAACATTAATACAAGAGCAAAATTCTTTTCCAGGAATAACGAATAAGTTATTAAGTAAAAAAGCTCATAAAATATGTGTAGCGTACAATAATTTAGAACGTTTTTTTTCTTCGGATAAAATTGTAAAAACGGGTAACCCTGTTCGTCAAGATTTGTTAAATATTTATACAAAAGTTGATGAGGGAAAACAGTTTTTTAAGTTAGATAAAACAAAGAAAACAGTTTTAGTTTTAGGAGGTAGTTTAGGTGCAAGAAAAATAAATCAGTTAATAGAAAGTAATTTAGAGTTTTTTAAAAAACAAGAAGTTCAAGTAATTTGGCAATGTGGTAAATTTTATATTGATGATTATAAGAAATACGGTGATTTAGAGCATACTCAAGTACATCAATTTATCAATAGAATGGATTTGGCATATGCAGCTGCAGATTTTGTGATTTCTAGATCAGGTGCAAGTTCAGTTTCTGAATTATGTATTGTAGGTAAGCCTGTAATTTTTATTCCTTCTCCAAATGTGGCAGAAGATCATCAAACAAAAAATGCAAAAGCAATTGCAGATAATCATGGAGCAATTTTATTACCTGAAAAAGAAATAGACACATTTCCAATTGTTTTTGAAACCTTATTAAAAGATAAAGGGAAACAAGAAAACTTATCAGAAAACATTAAAGAATTGGCTTTGCCAAGTGCAACAACGAATATTGTAAACGAAATAGAAAAGTTATTAAATAAGTGAATTTAAAAAATATACATAACGTTTTTTTCATAGGTATTGGAGGTATAGGTATGAGTGCAATTGCACGCTATTTTACAGCTAATAATAAAGCTGTGGCTGGTTATGATAAAACTCCTTCTCAAATTATAAATGATTTAGAGAAATCAGGAGTAGAAATTCATTTTAATGATGTTGTTAAAAACATTCCAATTTCATTTTTAAATAAGGATAAAACTTTGGTTGTTTATACGCCTGCAATTTCTAAGAATCATAAGCAATTAAATTATTTTATACAGAATGATTTTAAGGTTTATAAAAGATCAGAAATTTTAGGAGAAATTACAAAATCTACCTTTTGTTTAGGTGTTGCAGGTACGCATGGTAAAACAACAACATCTTCAATTTTAGGTCATATTATGGCAGATGTAAATGCAACTTCTTTTTTAGGCGGAATTGCAGAAAACTACAATTCAAACTTAATTTTAGGAGAAGATAAAATTTCTGTAGTAGAAGCAGATGAATTTGATAGATCTTTTTTACAATTAAGTCCTAACATTGCTTGCATAACTTCTATGGATGCAGATCATTTAGATATTTATGGAGCCCCAGAAGCTTTACGAGAATCGTTTTTTGCATTCTCACAAAAAGTGTCAGATACTTTAATAGTTGCCAAAGGCTTACCTATAGAAGGATTAACTTATGCTATAAATGAAGATGCAGATTATAAGGCATTTAACTTAAGGGTTAAAAACGGAAAGTATATTTTTGATGTACAAACACCATCAGAAAAAATATATGATATAACGTTTCTTTTACCTGGTAATCATAATATAATGAATGCTTTGGCAGCTTTAGCTATGGCAGATGTATATGGAGTTTCTTTAGAGAATATCAGAAAAAGTTTAGCAACATTTAAAGGTGTTAAACGTAGGTTTTCTTATAAGATTAAAACCAATGATTTTGTTTTGATTGATGATTATGCACATCATCCAACAGAAATAAATGCAGTAGAAAGTGCAGTTAGAGAAATGTATCCAAATGAAAAAGTGTTGGTTGTTTTTCAGCCGCATTTGTTTTCTAGAACAAAAGATTTTATAGATGATTTTGCAAATGCCTTATCAAAGTTTGATGAAATATTGTTATTAGATATTTATCCTGCTAGAGAAGAACCAATAAAAGGAGTAACCTCTGAGTGGTTATTAAATAAAATTGAGAATAGCAACAAAAAGTTGACCCAAAGAATACATTTGGTTAAAGATATTAAGAATTCAGCATCAAAAATAGTAGTAATGTTAGGTGCAGGTGATATTGGAGTAATGATAAATGAGGTTACAGAACAATTTTTAAAACCCCAAGAAAATGAAGTTTAAAAAGGTTTTAAAATACGCTCTATTTCTTTTATTAATAGCTAGTTTAGGGTTTTTGTATAGTTTTTCATCTATAAGAAATCAAGAAAAAAAAGTATCAGAAATAGTAATAGAATTTGAAGATGGAGACAATAATTTCTTAACACATTCGATGGTTAATAAATTGTTAATACAAAATGACTCGAGTGTGATAAACCAAGCAAAATCTGTGATAAATTTATACGGTTTAGAAAAACAGGTAGCAAAGAACCCTTATGTAGAAAAAGCATCTGTATTTTTAACCATAAATGGTACACTTAAATCTATCATAAAACAAAGAACTCCTGTAGCAAGAATTATTGCTGATGGTAGTTCTTATTATGTTGATAAACAAGGAGTAAAAGTACCTTTGTCAGAGAATTATTCAGCAAGAGTTATCTTGGTTTCTGGTATAGAAAAAGAGGAAGATATTAAAGAAATATTGCCTTTAATATCTAAAATTCTAGGGGATGATTTTTTGCGAAAAGAAGTTGTTGGAATTCAGAAATCTGACGTTTCTGAGTATAAATTTTCTGTAAGAAGTGGTAATTATAAAATCGATTTCGGAAAATTAGAAGAAGTTGACGTAAAATTTAAAAAATTAAAAGCGTTTTATAATAAAACATTTTTGGATAAAACTATTCAAAATTATAAAACAATAAATGTAAAATATCACAACCAAGTTGTGTGCACTAAATAAACTAAAATGGAAGATAATAAAATAGCTGTTGGTTTAGATATTGGTACAACCAAAATAGTTGCCATGATTGGTCGTAAAAACGAATATGGAAAAATTGAGGTTGTTGGTATAGGTAAAGCAAAAAGTTTAGGCGTTAAACGTGGTGTAGTAAGTAATATTACACAAACTATACAATCTATACAACAAGCAGTAGATGAAGCAGAAAGTGTATCTGGTGTTAAAATTGAAGAAGTTGTAGTAGGTATTGCAGGTCAGCATATTAGAAGTTTACATCATAGCGATTATATCACAAGAAATAATGCAGATGAAGTAATTGAAGATGTAGATATAGATGATTTGGTAAACCAAGTACATAAATTGGTAATGTTGCCAGGGGAAGAAATTATTCATGTGTTGCCACAAGAATTTAAGGTAGATTCTCAAGCTGATATTAAAGAACCAATAGGTATGTATGGAGGTCGTTTAGAAGCTAATTTTCATGTAGTTGTTGGGCAAGTTTCATCTATCAGAAATATTGGAAGGTGTGTAAAAAGTGCAGGTTTAGATTTAAGTGAAATTACTTTAGAACCTTTGGCATCAGCATCTGCAGTATTAAGTCAAGAAGAAAAAGAAGCAGGTGTTGCTTTAATTGATATTGGTGGTGGTACAACAGATTTAGCCATTTTTAAAGATGGTATTATTAGACACACAGCTGTAATTCCTTTTGGTGGTAATGTTATAACTGATGATATTAAAGAAGGCTGTTCAATTATAGAAAAACAAGCTGAATTGTTAAAAATTAAGTTCGGTTCTGCTTGGCCAGGAGAAAATAAAGAAACAGAAATTGTATCAATTCCTGGTTTAAGAGGTAGAGAACCAAAAGAAATTACCTTAAAAAATCTATCAAAAATTATACATGCTAGGGTTCAAGAAATTATAGAGCATGTGTATTTAGAAATAAAAAATTACGGACATGAAACTGCAAAAGGAAAACTTATTGCAGGTATTGTGTTAACTGGTGGTGGTTCTCAATTAAAACACTTACGTCAGTTAGTAGAATATATTACTGGTATGGATGCTAGAATTGGGTTTCCAAACGAACATTTAGCAGGCGATTCTGATGAAGCACTGTCAAGCCCTTCTTATGCAACAGCAGTTGGTTTGTTAATGGAAGGTTTAGAAAAAGAAATAAAAATTGAAGAGGTTGTAGAAGAAATTGTAAATGAACAAACTGAAGAAGAAACAGAAGAAGATACAACACCAAAAGTAGAAATTAAGGCAAAGCCAAAAAAGAAATCTTTCTTCGAGAAGTTTACAGAAGGATTAAAAGATTTTTTAGATAATGCTGAGTAAGATCAGTAAAGAATAATAGAAAGAACAAACAACAATATAAATTTAAAAAGATAAACGTTATTATGAGCGCAGAATTTGATAACATTTTATTTGATATGCCAAAAACACAATCTAACACCATAAAAGTAATTGGTGTTGGTGGTGGAGGTAGCAATGCTGTAAACCACATGTTTAAGCAACACATTAACGGAGTAGATTTTGTAATCTGTAATACAGATGCACAAGCTCTAGAAAATAGTCCTATTCCTAATAAAATTCAATTAGGTGCAAACCTTACTTCAGGTTTGGGTGCAGGTGCAAATCCAGAAATTGGAGCACAAGCTGCTAAAGAAAGTATGCAAGAAGTACAGCAAATGTTAAATACCCAAACAAAAATGGTATTTATTACTGCTGGTATGGGTGGAGGTACAGGTACAGGAGCTGCACCTATAATTGCAAAAATTGCAAAAGATATGGATATTTTAACGGTTGGTATTGTAACAATGCCATTCGCTTTTGAAGGTAAAAGACGTACAAAACAAGCACAATTAGGAATTGATCAACTGCGCCAAAATGTAGATTCTTTAATTGTTATCAACAATAATAAATTAAGAGAAGTTTACGGAAATCTAGGTTTTAAAGCTGGTTTCTCTAAAGCTGATGAGGTTTTATCTACTGCATCTAAAGGTATTGCAGAAGTTATTACACATCACTATAAACAAAATATTGATTTACATGATGCTAAAACTGTACTATCTAATAGTGGTACAGCAATTATGGGTTCTGCAAAAGAAGAAGGAGAAACAAGAGCCAAAAATGCAATTGTTAAAGCCTTAGATTCACCTTTATTAAATGATAATAAAATTACAGGAGCCAAAAATGTATTGTTGTTAATAGTTTCTGGTACTAGTGAAGTTACATTAGATGAAATAGGAGAAATTAATGATTATATTCAAGATGAAGCTGGTTATGATGCCAACATTATTATGGGTATTGGCGAAGATGAAGAATTAGGAGATGCTATTTCTGTTACCATTGTTGCCACAGGTTTTGCAGCAGATCAACAAAGTACAATTACAAATACAGAGGTTAAAAAAGTAATTCACACTTTAGAAGATGAGCAAAAAGCAACTTATAATTTTACAGAAAAAACAATTACAAAGCAACCAACAATAAATACACCTTTAGCTACAAATAGAGCCGAAGAAAAAATAGTACACACTTTAGTTGAAGAAGTTGAGGATACTAAACCTAAAATGGATTTAGTAAAAACGAATGCTATTATTGCAAGTATGCCAGTAGAATTCGAAGAAGTTTCTAATACTATAATTTCTGAGGATGACTTTATTATTACTGATATTGTTAAAGAAGAAAAAATAGAAGAAGAGCCAAAACCTATACAAACTGATTTGTTGTTTGATTTGCCTTTAAATTCTTACACAGAAGTTACAAAAGACGATGAAATAAAATTTAGCATTACAAACGAAGAAAAGGAAGTAAATGTTAATAATATTGAAGTGTTTGGAGCAACAGAAATTGTAGCAAAAAAAGAAACACGTTACGTTTTAGAAGATTTTGCAGCAGAACCAACAATTGGTAAGAGTTCTAGAATTACTGAAGAAAGAAAAATTGCAGAAGAAGAAATTAAGTTTGAGCTAAAATCAGCTACTCCAAATGAAGTTAATAATATAGAAACTTTAAGTGAAGAAGTTTCTCCTATGGATTTAACTATAAATGAGTTGCAAAAAAGAGCAGAAGAAAGACGTAAGAATATGAAAAAATTCAATTACGACTTTAAAGAGAACTTAAATAAAAACATAGATGAAATAGAACGCCAGCCAGCTTATAAAAGACTAGGAGTAGATTTAGATAAGAATATGACTACAAGTAAAACTAAAACAGCGTTAAAAAAAGATGAAGAAGGTATTGATTTTAAATCAAATAACTCTTTTTTACATGATAATGTAGATTAATTTTTAAGTTTTCATTAAATTATAAAAGTCACATCGTTTTGATGTGACTTTTTTTTGTAAATTGTTATCAAACAAGTAATAACCCCCAATTATACCGTTAGTCGACACTTTAAAGTAAAGCAACTTTTTTTAAAGTTTTATAGTTAGTCCACTCTGTATCTTTGACCAAAATCTAGGACAATGAAAACAACACAAAAAAAAAACAAAACATTTAAACTATTCTTATTAATTCTTTTAGTAGGATTTTTCGGGTATGCACAAGACGAACCTTTTAGTTGCGATTATAATGCATATTTATTTCAAAGAAATGATATTTATGCATTAGATTTAGCTTCAGGAAGTTCTTATTTAGTAAAAGAAAATGTTACAGAAGGTAATGTTAATGCTGTAGGTTACAATCCTACAGATGGGTATATTTGGGGAGCATTAACTGATGGCTCTCAAACAATTGTAAGAATTGGAAAGAGTTTTAATGTAGAAAGTTTTTATGTAGATGAACTGCCTACTTCTAGCATTTATATTGGTGATGTTAATTCAGAAGGAATCTATTATTTAAAAGGAGGAGGAACAACTTATTATACAATTGATTTAAATCCAAATTCTGAAAATTATACAAAATTTATAAGTCAAGGAACATTTTCTATAAATTTAAGTATTCATGATTGGGCATTTAATGCTGTAGATGGGTATTTATATACTGTAGAAAAAGGTACAAATCATTTATACAGAATAAATGGAATAACAAGTGAAATTGTAGATTTAGGTGAAGTGCCAATTTTAAAAGGATTAAATTATCATTTTGGAGCCGTTTATTTTGATGCTTCTGGTCGTTTTTATGTGTCTGCAAATCAAACAGGTACAGTGTATGTAATTAAAGACGTACAGTCTTTAGAATCAGGAGATACAATGGATTCTAATCTTTTTGCATTCGGACCTTCTAGTAGTTCTAATGATGGTGCAAGATGTCCTACAGCTCCTGTACCACAAGAAGATTGTATTAATGGTTTAGATGATGATGGAGATGGTTTAACAGATTGTGATGACCCTTCTTGTTCTGGTGTTGCAGAATGCCCAGTTATTGTACCAGAAGTTTCTAGTGGTAATGATGGTGGTTTAGAAAGTAACGATCGTTTATCACAAAAAATTAATCAGAGAAATTATTTAAGAGTAAAAGACAATCATAAATTTGATATTCAAACTGCTAAAAAAGTAGTAAAGACTAAAAAATATAAAACATCAGTAGCAAAAAATGAAAATATTGCTTTACAAGATTTAATTCCTTTAGATGTAATAGAAGGTGCAACAGCAGTAGAATCTTCTGCTACAGATTTAGTTGATATTACAAATGCTACAGAATTATATTCTTTAGATTATGTAAAAAATAACGAAACTATAGCAGTAGTATTAGCAACAAAAACAGAAGATGGTGTTTATGAACACACTAAGTTTATTTGTGATCGTTTATTAGGTGCAGAATTATTATCTGTCTCTACAATTGAGTTATTTCAAGAAAGTGATGAAAATGGAGAAGGAGAAGGGGTTCATTTTATAAAATCAATTATAAAAAATAGTAATGGTAGTAAAGAATTTGTTTTAAGTTTTTCTGGTAGATTAATTAATAATGACGAAAACTTTCAAATTGATAGCCATTGGAATATAGATAAATACGAAGCAGGTGCAACATATTACAACTTCCAAATTTGGGCAAGTAGTATAGATGATTTATTAACACTTGGTCATGAAGCATTAGAGTTGTTCGAAGTACAAAAGCCAATTACAAATTACGATACATCATCTCCACCACCAATATTTGTTAAAAAAGGTGAATATGTAAACGGAAAATTAGAGTTAGAATTAATTAATGTTAGAAGAAGTTCTTCTGCAGTAATAGATGCTGGTTTTAAAAGAACAGAAACTTCAGATACAGAATACTTTAATAATACAATTCAATTAAATGGTAACTATATAGAACACGTAACAATAGAAACAGGAAACATTTTTGATATCGGTTTTAGAATTGAAAATGAGTTTAATTTAACTCCTGATGATTTGTTTATGTCTGATGGTGTTTGGGGTAAAGACGATTCACCTGCAGGTACAACTGTAACTGAGTTTACAATATCTCAAAACGATAATGTTTATACAGGAAGTGGCTATAGAGTAGAAAGAAATATTTCTTTAAAAGCAAATACAAGTGAGTATGTTGCAGTCTTTAGATCTTTTACACCAAGATTTACAGCATTAGATTTATCAGAATACGATGTTTTAGAGTTTGATGCAAGTGGTACAGGAGATATAGAAATTACAATACTTAAAGAAAGTGTAGATGCTTGGGAAAGCCAATTTAGAACAACAGTTACATTAACAGAAGGAGAAACGCATTATGCAATACCTTATTCTTATTTTAAATCAACAACAGAAGGTGATATAGATTTAAGTGATGCTGTAAATATGGTCTTTACGATGTCTTCTGATGGACAAACAGCGGTTGATAAAGAATTGGAACTAAAAAACATTGAGTTTACACAACAAGCTTTAAGTGTAGGATCTGAGGTTATTGCTGAAAATGAAAGCATCATTTATCCTAATCCTTTAAGTACAAAAACTAATATTCGTTTTTATTCAGAAATAGATACTAAAACTAAAATTGAAGTGTATTCTTTAACAGGTGCTTTAATTAGAAGAGTAGAAGTAGAAACTCAAATAGGGAATAATAGTATAGAATTGTTTAGACAAGGCTTAAAAAGAGGTTTATATTTAGTAAAAGTCTCTAATGATTATAGAAATTATACTGCAAGTAAATTGGTAGTAGATTAGTTTAATAAATAGTTAATATTAAATTTAACCATCAAAAAGTTTATCTTTTTGGTGGTTTTTTTGTTTTATTTTGATTTTTTTTCTGATGCTCGTAAACCATCAATGCTATAAAAAATGATTTTTAGGGCTGATTTCTTGTTGTTTAGATTGTAACAAAATAAATTATATCTCGTCTTAAGTATGTAATCAATTTAACCAAACCTTATGAAATCAATATACACAAACACAACAGAAAGAGGAATTTTAACATCAACTTATAAAAGAGAAATTAAACAAAGTATTTCAGTCTCTAAAAGAGCTACATTATCTAATTTTAAATCTATAATAGAAAGTCATCAAGATCATGTACAAAGCCAAACAGGTACTATATTAAGAGTTGCTTTGTTTTTTGTAGCAATAATTAAAATTGTTTATTAATTAAAAAGTATTTGTAAAAATAAAAATCCATCTTTTTAGCTAGTCATGGTCGGAAGA
>NZ_JAHKQL010000031.1:353180-409133 GCF_018861005.1 Polaribacter vadi | reverse complement strand
TTAACTGCAGAAGATTTAACAATGTTAACCTTTACTTTTTTACCTGTTGAAGCAAACACAACTGAGTTAGATTTAGAAATTTCTGATGTAAAGTTTACAAAAGTTGCTGAAGAGGGTCAAGTTATCGAAAAAATTGATACCTTTGAAAATGAGTTTATGGCTTATCCTAATCCTTCTAAAGGAAATGTAAACTTATTATTATTCAGTGAAATTGATACAGAAGCTACTGTAACTCTAACAGATATTACTGGTAAAGTGATTTATAGTAGTAAAACTCAGTTAAATACTGGTAAAAATGAATTAGATTATAACTTTAAAGTTAAAACAGGTGTTATGTTATTACAAGTAACTTCACCAGAAACTGATTACGGAACATCTAAAATTATTTTTAGATAATGAATTATAAAATAGTCAATAGTATGAATAATTTTTAGGGGTATTAATTAACACTATTGATTCCAAGAGAGCTGATTTATCAGCTCTCTTTTTTTGTTTAAAATTTTTGAAATATAAAAATATGTAATGATTTACGTATTTTCGTTATTCATATATTTATCAGCTTGAATTTAGATTATCCAATTACATATATAAAAGGAGTTAGTGTACAAAGAGCAACTTTGTTTTACACAGAATTGGGTGTAAAAACTTGCAATGATTTACTTAACTTTTTTCCTTTTCGATATATAGATAAAACTGCTTTTTATGCAATAAAAGATTTGCAACCTAACTCATCTGAAGTACAAATTGTAGGTAAAATTACTAATGTAAAATCTGTAGCACAAAAAAGAGGAAGTAGGTTAGTAGCTACTTTTCAAGATACTTCTGGAACTATGGAATTGGTTTGGTTTAAAGGTCAAAAATGGATAAAAGATTCCTTAAAAGTTGGAGTGCCTTATGTGGTTTATGGTAAATTGAATCATTATAATGGTAATTTTAGTATTCCACATCCAGAAATGGAATTGGTTGAGGAATACAAGAAAAAGTTGCAAACTAAAATGCAACCTGTATATCCATCCACAGAAAAATTAACCAATTCAGGAGTATCAAATAAATTGATACGAAATTATATTCAGAGTTTATTACAACAATTTTACGATGGAATTCAAGAAAGTTTATCCGTTGAAATTATTAACGATTTTAAGTTGATGCAAAAACGTGATGCACTCTTAAATTTACATTTTCCTAAAAATCAAGAGCATTTAGCTAAAGCACAATATCGTTTAAAATTTGAAGAGTTATTTTTTATTCAATTGCAATTAGTCCGAAAAAAACTAGTGAATAAAACTAAAATAAAAGGTTTTGTTTTTGAAAATGTGAGTGACTATTTTAATGGTTTTTATAAAAATAATTTACCTTTTAATTTAACAAATGCACAAAAAAGAGTACTTAAAGAAATTCGAAAAGATGTAGCTTCTGGTGCACATATGAATCGTCTTTTACAAGGTGATGTTGGTTCTGGAAAAACTATTGTAGCTTTATTAACGATGTTGTTGGCTTTAGATAATGGGTTTCAGGCTACAATTATGGCACCAACAGAAATATTGGCAAATCAACATTTTATGGCAGTTTCTGAACTGTTAGAAGGAATGGATATTAATGTAGATATTTTAACAGGATCTGTAAAAACTAAGAAACGAAGAGAAATCCATCAAAAATTAGAAGACGGAACTTTGCATATTTTAATAGGTACACACGCTATATTAGAAGATAAAGTAAAATTTAAAAATTTAGGAATTGCCATTATAGATGAACAACATAGGTTTGGTGTAAAACAAAGAGCAAAACTTTGGTCTAAAGGAGGCCCATCCCAACCTTCCCTAAGAGAAGGAGTCCAATCTTTGCGCAAAAAATATATGACTGCTCGTCCATCAGTTTATAAATTGATGAAAGAATTGCAATTGGAACGTAAAAAGAAAACTACTGAGGCTGAACAAATTCTTTGGGAACAATTGAGAATTAAAAAATTAGATTCTAAATTTAGAAGACAACATATTGTTGATGAGTTTATTGTCGATTTTATTTGCATCGAAAAAAACTTAATAATTGAAGTTGATGGTAAATATCATAATACAAAAGAACAACAAGAAGCAGATAATTTAAGAACAAAAATTCTACAAGAATTAGGTTTTAAGGTAATCAGATTTACAAATGAAGAAGTAATTGGAAATGTAGATTCTACTATTAAGAAGATTACGCAAGAATTGGAAAACCTCCCTTCTGGGGAGGTTGGAGGGGCTATTCTTCCACCCCACATTTTAGTGATGACAGCTACACCAATACCAAGAACTTTAGCCATGTCTGTATATGGAGATTTAGATATTTCTGTGATAGATGAATTACCACCAGGAAGAAAAGAAGTAAAGACAGTTCATAGATATGATAGTAATAGATTATCTGTTTTTAAATTTATGAAAGATGAAATTGCAAAAGGTAGACAGGTATATATTGTTTATCCTTTAATTCAAGAATCTGAAGCAATGGATTATAAAGATTTGATGGATGGTTATGAAAGTGTTTCTCGAGAATTTCCGTTACCAAAATATCAAATAAGTATTGTTCATGGAAAAATGAAACCTGCAGATAAAGATTATGAAATGCAGCGTTTTGTAAATGGAGAAACACAAATAATGGTTGCAACAACTGTAATAGAAGTTGGTGTAAATGTGCCTAATGCAAGTGTAATGATAATTGAGAGTTCAGAACGTTTTGGGTTAAGTCAATTGCATCAATTAAGAGGTAGAGTAGGTAGAGGTGCAGACCAAAGTTACTGTATTTTATTATCGAGTTTTAAACTTTCTGCAGAAGCAAAAACACGTTTAAAAACAATGGTAGAAACTTCTGACGGATTTAAAATTGCTGAAGTTGATTTAAAACTACGTGGACCAGGAAATATAATGGGTACACAACAAAGTGGTGTCTTAAATTTAAAAATTGCTGATGTTGTAAAAGATTCTCAAATTTTAGTTTCAGCTAGAAATACAGCTATTGATGTTTTACAAGAAGATGCTAATCTTTCTCGTAAAGAAAATGAACCTATTTACAAAGCTTTTGTTAAAATGTCTAAATCTTCTAAAATTTGGAGTAATATCAGTTAAGTTTGCATTTGTGAGAGAATATGGTATCAAAATATCAATTTTATTAGGATTAATTTTAAGCATTAGCTTTTTTGCTTACGGAATTTATGCACCAAAAAAGGATAAACATGTACCTAAAAAGCTTGTTGTAGAAAAAGTAGCAAAGAAAATTGCAGTTCCTGTTTCTTATTATCCAAAGGAAATTACCAAAAAAGTAAACCTTAAATTAGATTCTTTATTAAAACGAATTAACAAAAGGCACGATTTTCATGGTTCTGTTTTAGTAGCTAAAAACAAGAAAATAGTCTATAAAAATCAAGTTGGGTATACAGATTTTAGAAAGAAAATTCCACTAAAAGAAGAGTCTGTTTTTCAATTAGCATCTGTTAGCAAACAGTTTACTGCAGCAGCAATAATGCTTTTAAAAGAAAGAGGTAAAATTCAATTAACTGATACTGTGAATACTTTTTTTCCAAATTTTCCTTATAAAAATATCACCATAAAAAACTTACTAAATCATACTTCTGGGGTACCAAAATATTTTTGGGTTGCAGAACATGAATGGAAAGAAAATAGACCACCAACAAACACAGAGTTGATGCAATTATTACCCACTTCTAAAGCACAACGTTTTTTTAAACCTGGTCGAAATTTCGATTATTCTAATACAGGTTATTTTGTTTTAGCATCGATAGTAGAAAAAGTTTCTGGAGTTCCTTTTAATAAATTTTTAAAAGAGAATATTTTCGATCCTTTAGAAATGAAAAACACCTATGTGTATAGTTATCAGAATGATACTATAAGAAAAAACCAATTAATTGGCTATCGTTTGTACAGAGGTTGGCGACATTTAAAAATTGGAAATACGATAAATGATGCCATTGTTGGCGATAAAAATGTGTATTCTACTCCAGAAGATTTATTTAAATGGACGTATGCTTTAAATACTAATCAACTACTTTCTAAAGAATCTTTAGATTTAATGTATACCAAAGGAGAAACCATTTATGGAAAAAAAATACCTTATGGATTTGGCTTTAGATTGGATAGAAATAACGATAAAAACATTTATCATTATGGCAAATGGAATGGTTTTAGTACTGCACTTACCAATTATTTAGAAGACGATTTAGTAGTTATTGTTTTAGAACATACAAGTTACAATTCTTTAAAATATCTAAACCGAAAAATTAAGGAGATTGTTTCTAAAAACTTAGAGGTTTAATCAGCTCTCAAAAATTTCTTAAAAAGAAAAATTCACTCACAATATCAAAAATATTTATGGGGTTTCTTCTTTTGAATTCGACAAATTAATCAAATTTTTTGCAGCATTAAAAGGTGTGGTTTTTCCTTCTTCTAAATTTTTTATTTCTTTTTCTAAAGCCAATTTTATTGTGGCATTATTATAAAAATTATCTTTTAATTGTTGTTCAATTGTAGCCAAAAGCCAATATTTATTTTGATTTTTTCTTTTGATGTTAAAATGGTTATTCTCTCTTATAAGAGAAATATAATTAGTTATCATTTCATCAACCTTATCAATTCCTAAATTATTTAAGGCACTTGCAGTAAGTACTTTGGGTTGCCAATCGTTTTCTTTTAAAGGATATAAATGCAAAGCTCTATTGAATTCTACTTTTGCAATTTTGGCATTTTTTTCATTATCACCATCAGCTTTATTGATTACAATTGCATCTGCCATTTCTATAATTCCACGTTTTATACCTTGCAATTCATCACCTGCACCAGATAATTTTAAAAGCAAAAAGAAATCGACCATAGAATGTACCAAAGTCTCAGATTGACCAACACCAACAGTTTCTATCAAAATGGTATCAAAACCAGCAGCTTCGCATAAAATAATTGTTTCTCTAGTTTTTTGCGCAACTCCACCTAAAGAAGAACCAGAAGCAGAAGGTCTTATAAAAGCATTTTTATCAGTAACTAATTGTTCCATTCTAGTTTTATCACCTAAAATTGCACCTTTATTTACAGAACTACTTGGGTCTACAGCTAAAACAGCAACTTTTTTGCCTTTATTGGTTAAATACTTTCCATAAACTTCAATAAATGTACTTTTTCCAACTCCAGGCACTCCTGTAATTCCTATTCTAACAGAATTATTTGCGTAAGGCAAACAGTGTTTAAGAATCTCATTTGCTTTTTTTTGATGTTTTGCATTTGTGCTTTCTACCAAAGTAATGGCTCTGCTTAAAAAAGGAATATTGCCTTCTAAAATTTTGGAAACAAATTCGTCTACAGAATTTTGCTTGGCTCTATTCAGTTTTATTTTTTCTGCACTTATAGAATTGGTAGTTTCTGGTTGAGAAACTCCTTTTTTTTCTTGCAAAGCAGATTTTTTTTTATTCATTGTAAAAGGTATTATGTAAATTTAAAAAAAATAAATGCAAAGAGGTTACGATTTTTAGTGAAGTAAATAAATTTTTTCTAACCACTTACTTTGTGTAAATTTTAAACGATTAAAAAATAATTTATGTTTTTTGCAACACAGCTAAAAAAGTATCGTCTATAAGGCAAGAAAGTATTAATGAGTTCAACCAAACAACTACATCAATCTATTATTGATCAATGCAAAGACAATAATGCAAAAGCGCAAATGCAATTGTATAATTTGTATTGTAAGGCAATGTTTATAATATCTTACAGATATGTAAACGATAAATGTGTGGCAGAAGATGTAATGCAAGAAGCGTTTTTAAAAGCTTTTAAAAATATAAATAGTTATAAAAATGAAGTGCCTTTTGGGGCTTGGTTAAAAAGAATTGTAATTAATCAAAGTATCGATTATTTAAAGAAAAAGAAGTTAGAATTAGTATCAATAAATGATGAAGTTACCACTAAAGAGGATGAGGAAGATTGGAAGGTTGATTCCAGTATTTCTATTGATGGTGTTGTAGAAAAAATAAATAATTTAAAGGATAAATATAGATTGGTTTTAACCTTGTATTTGTTAGAAGGTTATGATCATCAAGAAATATCACAAGTTTTAAATATAACAGAAAATACATCTAGAACTCATTTACTAAGAGGTAAAAAGTTATTGAAAGAACAGTTAAAAAACACGAATTATGCAGCAGGATATTAGAGAAAAACTAAAAGATTTTAAAGGAGATAATATTGAATTATCAAAAAAACATAGTAATAAATTTGAAGCTTTATTACAACAAGAATTACATCAAACAAAACCTAAAAACAAAACTTTTTTATGGCTATCAATAGCAGCTTCAATTTTATTGTTGGTTAGTTTGGGTATTCAGTTTTATCCATCAGAAAATATGGAAGAAGTTCCTACAAAAAATAATACTAAAGAGATAACTTTAGGTAATATATCACCAGAATTTAATACTATAGAAACTTATTATATTAATAGTATTAATCTAGAAATTAGTCAACTAGATTTATCCGAAGAAAATAAAGATATCGTAGATGGCTATTTATTAAAGATTGCAGAACTAACAAAAGAATACAAAACATTAACCAAAGAGCTCAATACAAATGGGGTTAATGAAGCAACTATAGATGCACTAATTCGTAATTTACAATTACGCTTACAGCTTTTACAACGTTTAAAAAAGCAATTAAAAGAACTTAAAAATTTAAATACTACACAAAATGAAACACAGCTTATATAAACATATTATCACCTTTATTGCTATTGGTTTTTTAGGAACCACATTTGCACAAAAGTTTGATAAAAAGTTTACAGAAAATTTTAAAACTAATAAAGATGTAGAAGTTGCTATAAATGCATCGAATACAGATATTAATGTAACAATTTGGAACAAAAATGAAGTTCAAGTAGAGGCTTTTATAGAAATTGAAGGAATCTCTAAAGAAGAAGCAGAAAAGTATTTTAAAGACTGGAATTTTGAAGCTTTAGGAAATTCTAAAAAAGTAAAAATTACTTCTAAAGGAAATAATACTTTTAACTTTAAAAACGACTTTGTTTTTTTTGATAATATGAATTTCGATTTTGAAATGCCAGAAGTGGATTTTTCAGGAATGAAAACTATAGTTTTACCTGATATGGATTTTGATTTCGACTTTGATTTAGATCTAGGTTTTGATAATATTTTTGATGATTTAGATAAAAATATGGGTAAAGATGGTAAATATGAATTCAGATGGAAAGACGATGATTATGACATAGAAATTAACTCGAAAGAAGAATGGGAAGCTTTTAAGAAAACTAAAGAATATGAAAAACTTAAAAAGAAACTTTCTTTAGACAAAGAGAAAATGCGCAAAGAATTAGCGGAATCTAAAGAAAAAATGAGAGTGGAATTAAAGAAGGTAAAAGAGGAATTTCAAAAAGTTGATAAAGAGGAAATTAAAAAGCAATTAGAAAAAGCAAAAAAAGAGCTTAAAAAAATGAAATTTCATTTTAACTCAGAAGATGAAGATTTAATTATTAATGGTAAGAAAATAAACATTAAAAAAAGATTAGAAATAAAAGTTCCAAAAGATGCTACTTTTAATTTAAATACACGCCATTGTAAAGTGAAATTGCCAAATACAGTTGCCTGTGGTAACGTAAAATATGGTTCTTTTTTTGCAAATAATTTAAAAGGTGGGGAATTAACAATTAGTTATTCCCCAGTAATTATTAATGGTTTGTTTTTTAGTGATTTATCTTTAAATAATGTTGTAGATGCAAAAATAGCTTTTGTTCAAAATTCAATTTTAAATAATAATTCTTCGAATGTAGAAATTCAAGTTATAGATAGAAATACTAATATTACAGATAAATTAGGTGAGTTACTTATCAATGAATTAGATTTAAATTTTGGTAAACTTATTTTAAATACAAGTCATTCTAATGTAATTATTAATCTTAATAAAGTAAAAACTTCACTTGGTTTTGATTTGGTTAAAAGTAAATTAGATAATATATCAAATAGTTTTGATAAATTGATTACACCTTCTGATACGTTTATAACTAAATCAGGTATTATAAATAGTATGCTTAAAAATACTTTTGTATTGAAATCTGAATATAGTTCTATATTAATCAAGTAATTTGATTTAATATTTTTACCAAACTTCTAACAATTTCCATTTCGTTATTCTTCTTAAAGTGTCTATATTTGAACCTTATAAATAGTCACTTTTTTAATGGAACTCTACAAAGAAAATCAGCTTAAAATTTACAATTCGTTATCAAAATCTAAAGAAGATTTTAAATCCATAACAGATGGTTATGTAGGTATGTATGTTTGTGGGCCAACAGTTTATAGCAACGCACATTTAGGTAATGTAAGAACCTTTATGTTTTTTGATGTTGTGTACAGATATTTATTACATTTAGGTTATAAAGTACGTTATGTACGTAATATTACAGACGCAGGTCATTTAGAAAATGATGCAGATGAAGGCGAAGATAAAATTGCCAGAAAAGCACGTTTAGAGCAAATAGAACCTATGGAAGTTGTACAACGTTACACTGTAGATTTTCATGATGTTTTAAAAAATTACAATTTTTTACCACCAAGTATAGAGCCAACTGCCACAGGTCATATTGTTGAGCAAATAGAAATGATTAAAGAAATTATAGAAAAAGGTTTTGCTTATGAGGTAAATGGTTCTGTTTATTTTGATGTACATGAGTACAACAAAAAAGAAAATTACGGAATTCTTTCTGGTAGAAAAGTAGAAGACTTATTAAATAATACTAGAACTTTAGATGGGCAATCTGATAAGAAAAATCCACAAGATTTTGCACTTTGGAAAAAAGCCGATGAAAAGCATATTATGCGTTGGCCCTCTCCTTGGTCTGATGGTTTTCCTGGTTGGCATTTAGAATGTTCTGTAATGAGTACAAAATATTTAGGCGAAAGTTTTGATATTCATGGAGGAGGAATGGATTTAAAATTTCCACATCACGAATGTGAAATTGCGCAATCTCAAACTTGTTCTGGTGTAAAACCTGTAAACTATTGGATGCATACAAATATGCTTTCTTTAAACGGACAACGAATGTCTAAATCTACAGGAAATTTTATTTTACCAAATGAAATTTTAACAGGAGAAAACGATATTTTACCAAAAGCATTTTCAGCATCTGTAGTTCGTTTCTTTAATATGCAAGCCAATTATAGAAGTATTTTAGATTTTTCTGGTGATGCTTTAGAAGCTTCAGAAAAAGGACATTCTAAATTAATGGAAGCTGTTTCTTATTTAGATAAAATAGAAGCTGGTAAATCATCTACTTTCGATGTTCAGCAATGGAAAAAAGATTGTTATGCAGCAATGAATGATGATTTTAATACACCTATTTTAATATCAAATTTATTTGAAGCTGTAAAAGTTATCAATCAAATAAAAGAAAAGAAAGCAATTTTAACTGCGGATGATTTAGCAGAATTTAAAACAACAATTAACGCTTTTGTTTTTGATGTTTTAGGTTTAATGAATGAAGCCAGTCAAGACAATTCTGAAAAAGTAAAAGGAGTAGTAGAGTTGTTAATAAAACTAAGAAAAGAAGCCAGAGAAAATAAAGATTGGGCTTTATCAGACCAAATTAGAGACGAGTTAATTGAATTAGGAATTCAATTAAAAGATGGTAAAGAAGGCACAACTTTTTCAATTAATTAAATTATAAATATGTCAGTTCGAGTGATTTCGATTTTTCATCGAAATTGTATCGAGAACTAATTTGTAATTCCTCAATTCTTTAATCGTTGAAAAAAATACTTTCATATCCATTTATATTTCTGGTTCGTTTTTATCAAGCAGCAATATCTCCATACACACCATCAACTTGTAGGTATTCACCAACTTGTTCGCATTATACCATAGAAGCTTTGCAAAAACACGGTTTATTTTATGGAGGTTGGTTATCTTTGAAGCGAATTTTTAGTTGTCATCCTTGGGGAGGAAGTGGATATGATCCTGTACCCGAAAAAAGAGAAAAGTAATTTTACTTGCATCTTTAATTTTAAATATTGAATTATAGTTTATGAATTTTTTAGCAATAGAGTGGGATCCATCATTAGGTATAAACCTAGGTTTTTTTACTGTTAGATGGTATAGTTTAATGTTTGTTGCCGCTTTTTTATTGGGTTTATTCTTAATGAAAAAAATATTTGTAAAAGATGAAATTCCGGCTGAAAAACTAGATACACTTTTTATGTATGTTTTTATATCAATGTTAGTTGGTATGCGTTTAGGTGATGTTCTCTTTTATAGTTGGGATTATTATCAAGATCATTTATTAGAAATATTTTTACCAATGAAAAAAATAAATGGAAGCTGGGAGTTTACTGGTTATACTGGTTTTGCTAGTCATGGAGCTGCTATTGGTATTCCTATTGCGTTATATTTTTATTCTAAAAAACATTTACAAAAACCTTGGCTTTTTATTTTAGATAGATTGGCAATAATGGTGGCTTTAGCTGGTTTTTTTATTAGACTTGGTAATTTCTTTAATTCAGAAATTTACGGTAAAGAAACTAGTTCTGATTTTGGAGTAATTTTTAAAGTAGCAGGAGAAACAACTGCAAGACACCCAACTCAATTATATGAAGCATTTAGTTATTTAGCTTTATTTTTTGTGATGTGGTTTATATATTGGAAAACCGATAAAAAACAAAAATTAGGGTATTTATTTGGCTTATTTATGATTGTTTTATGGTCTTTACGTTTTTTTATAGAATTCTTAAAAGAAGCACAAGTAGATGGACGAGAAGATTGGGTTTTCAATTCTTTAAATACAGGTCAAGTGTTAAGTATTCCTCTTGTTTTAATAGGAGTTTGGTTAATGTTTAGAAAAACAAAAACAGTAAAAGAAAAAGTGTAATGGATAAATTAAAAGAAAGATGGGGAATAGAAAGTAACTGGTCTATTTTCTTTATTTTTTGTGCTTTTGCAGTAAATGGTTCTTTTGCAGCTTGGGTTGCTAAGCCAGTTACAGGTTTTTTGGGTTTATCACCAGAAACACTAAACCCATGGTTGTATTGGCCACTTAGAATTTTACTTATTTTTCCTATTTATCAATTAACATTGCCATTAGTAGGTTGGTTATTTGGTCAGTTTAAATTCTTTTGGGCTTTCGAAAAAAAGTTTTTAAGCAGATTAGGTTTAGGCTTTTTATTTAAAGAAAATAGTTAAACATCTATTGTCGTTATTTCTTTTTCTTCATTTTCTTCATCACCTTTTTTAATGATGTAAGTGTAAATCCACATTAATGTAAATGTTGGTATAATATCAGAAAAAGGAAATATTTCTTCAAAAAAACTTATAACACCACCAATTTTACCTTTTGTACCTTTATACATTCTCGTCATTACGTAACTAGAAATTGGTGCCCAAGCAAAATCTAAAAAAGGAACAGGAATTAAACCAACTGCATCTAAAGCTATGCTATAGATTAATTTTTTATATTTTATATTCATATTTAATATCAATTCAAAATTCTTGCCAAAAAATATTTTTTTGAAATAGAATGCTATAAGTTTGCTAAAAGTAATTAATCAAAATGAATTTTAAAGATTTTACTGATAAAATTGATGAGATAAAGTCAACAAAATTAGGTGGTTTAGAAGCTCAATTTATAATGGCACCTAAACTTCGATTAAAATTTGATAAAGAAAAGATAGCTGCAAGTAATCCTAGAAAAGCTGCAGTTTTGGCATTATTTTATCCAAATGATAAAAAACAAACTACTTTACTATTAACAAAAAGAGCAAGTTATAAAGGCACACATTCTGCTCAAATCAGTTTTCCAGGAGGTAAAATTGAAAAAAGTGATGTAAATCTAGAAGATACTGCTTTAAGAGAAACTTGGGAAGAAGTTGGAGTTTGCTCAACATCCGTAGAAATAATAAGAGAATTAACAGATGTTTACATACCACCAAGTAATTTTTTAGCTACTCCATTTATTGGTTATGTAGCTGAAAGACCTAGCTTTATCTTAAATCACGAAGTTGCAAATACCATTGAAATTTTACTTACAGATTTATTAGATGATAAGCATTTAACTTCAGTAAATTTATCTACGTCTTACATGAAAAATATTGATGTACCTTGTTTTAAAATTAATAACCATATTATTTGGGGAGCTACAGGTATGATGCTTTCAGAAATTAAAGAACTCCTAAAATAGCTAATTGTTAAATTGTTTTGTAGTTTTGCTATAAACCAAGTAAAAAAAATATAAATGCCTTTATTTAAAAGGAATCCTTTTGGACATTATTTGTTCATAAAAAAGTTCATTATCCGTCTTTTCGGAATTATATCTCATGGGCGCTACAGAAAGTTTAACAATCTTAATATAGAAGGTTCAGAAATTTTAAGAAACTTACCAGATAAAAATGTTTTGTTTATCTCTAATCATCAAACTTATTTTGCAGATGTTGCAGCTATGTTTCATGTTTTTAATGCCTCTTTAAGTGGTAGAGATGATTCTATTAAAAATATTGGTTACATCTGGAATCCTAAATTAAATATCTATTTTGTGGCTGCTGGCGAAACTATGAAAGCTGGTTTATTGCCAAAAATATTTGCTTATGCTGGTTCTGTTTCTATTGATAGAACTTGGAGAAGTGCTGGTAAAAATGTAAACAGACAAGTTAAAAATTCTGATATTTCTAATATTGGTAAAGCTATAGAAGATGGTTGGGTAATTACTTTTCCTCAAGGAACTACAACTCCTTTTAAGCCAATTAGAAGAGGAACAGCACACATTATTAAAACTTTTAAACCAGTAGTTGTACCAATTGTTATTGATGGTTTTAGACGTTCTTTTGATAAAAAAGGACTAAGTATAAAAAGGAAAAATGTATTACAATCTATGGTGATAAAAGAACCATTAGAAATTGATTACGATAACGAAGATGTAGCAGAAATTGTTACTAAAATAGAATATGCTATTGAGCAACATCCTTCATTTTTAAAAGTACTTTCGCCTAAAGATGCTGAAGAATATTTAAAACAAGAAGAAAAACTGAATAAACGACGTACTTTTTGGTAAGTGGTTTTAGTATAAATTAAAAGTAGGTAAGTGGCTAGATTTATCATCTAAAAACAACTGTTTTAAGTTATATTACTTTTTCAGCTAAATATTTCTGTATTTTTTACATTCTTATACTTATTATATTTTTTCTTACAGAATGTATTTCTTCATTTTAAAAACCGAAATTATATTTGGAGTCTAAATCAAAAGTTGCAAAGGTTTCTGTAGAAAATCTAAAAATATTTTTATAAGGCAAAGATTTATATTTGATTTTACTTCCTGTAATTCATTTTAAATCAAAAATAATTAAATGTTTTTTACTGTTTTCTAAATTGTATTATAGTTATAAATTTGATATGTAAATAAAGCAATACCTATAAAGATTAAGTACCAATTAACAGCTTTATAAAAGGCAGGGAATTGTTTGTTGTTTCTAAAAAAAGTAATTATGCCTACTATTGGTATTAATGCTAAGACTTGTCCTAATTCTACACCAAGATTAAAACATAATATCTTTGCTAAAAATTGGTCATTACCAATATCAAAAGACTGTAATCTTGTTGATAAACCAAAACCGTGTATCAAGCCAAAAAGGCCAACCATTAATAGTAAATTGGGTGCTTTGACTTTTAATTTTTTAAATCCGTGTAAATTCTCAAATCCTTTATAAAATACACTTAAAGCGATAACAGCATCTACAATATGTTCGTTTGCAGTAATACCAGCATAAGTCGCTCCAATTAAAGTTATACAATGACCAATAGTAAAAACAGTTATAAACTTTAAAATATCTTTAAAGCTTTTTAAGTAAAATACTACACCAGCTAAAAAAAGTAAATGATCGTAACCAGTTAGCATGTGTGTTGCACCAACTTGTATGTAAGCCCATAAACCTCCATTACGCAGTAATTCTTGGTCTGCACTTGTTACATCGTGGGCAAAACTTATAAAGGGTATAAATAATAGGAGTAATAGTAATACTCTTTTTAAATTAAATTTCATTATTTATCCTTGTTTCTAAAGATTAAAAATAGCACTCCAACAGCAAATATACTTCCTAGAATAAATACCCAAGTAGGTATTTCATTATCATGATGATCATCATGTGCATGTTCGTTATTATTATGTGAGTGACCTATTTCAAAAGTAAGAGTAGCCCATTTAGATTTATGTGTTAATTCATCAGAATCAGTAACATTAACCATACTTATAGTACGCATATAATAAATGCCTTCTTCTTGTAAATTTACAGTAACTATCCCTTTATCATTTGTACGTAATTGTTGTCCATTTGTATGTGTATGCTCTTCGTTATTTTCAGGATTGTCATGTGAATGCATTTCTCCATCATGAGTATGTTTATCATTCTCATTATCATGAGAGTGAGCATTAGCACTTTTTATATTATCAGCAAAAACTAATTGATTAGCTACAGGTTTACCATCTAATAATAATAAAACATCTATGCTGTCTCCACTATATTTTTTATAAGGATTGGCTTGAGGAACAAATTCAATTGGGTAGCCTAAAACAGTTTTCCAATCATCTGTTTTTACCTTACCAACTTGATAGATTGCTTTTACGTGTTTTTGATAATTTTCTACAGCATTTTGATTAAGTAAATTATTTTTTGTTCTATAATCAAGCATGTCATAAACACCATCACTTTTTAGGTAAGCATTAAATTTATCTGCGGTTAATTCTATATTTCTAGCTTTGGTAGAGACAGCTGCAACATAAGTACCAGAATTACCAGTTTTAAATTTTAATTGAGTTATGGTACTGTCTTTATCTTGCCAATCATTTGTGTTTATGGCTTTTCTTTCTCCTTGAGAAACTACAGAAGCATCAATAATACGATCTCTTGTAATAATATTTTCGCTGGTTTCAAAAGTACCATTATATAGACTTAAAGTAGCTTCTTGATTTTCTTGTAAAAAATAGGTACCCATTTTTAAGTATAAATCATGACTGCAAAAAACGATGAAGGCAGATATAAGTAAAAAATATTTAGAAAAATTAATAATACTGTTTTTGATAGTGGTTTTTGTATTTAATTTCATTTTATATTTTTAAAGTTTTTTTTTGTTATAATCACCTGTTAGTCTTTCGATTATCAATGAACTATTGATTGGTGATATTAAAAATTTTATCACACTAAATATAAGAGTAATCTTTTTAATTGTACACAAATATAAAATTTTATGAAATTATTAAGAAGTTGATGTTTCTTAATCATTAGACAGAACTAATATTATGCCTGATTTCTTGGATTTAATATACTATTACTAACTTTTTCTTATTGTTTTTTAATTTTATCGTTTTTATTCTTACCCTTAATTTGTTGTGCTAAGGTTATGTGTTTACTTACACAATAGGAAATAGCTGTTCTAGTAATTTAGTGTTTTTTAGAAACTTTTTTGTTTAATAACTGACCATTTAATAATTGATAAACAACTAAAATTTCGGTCTCTAAAGTTGCTTTTTGATAAATTATTCTTTGCTATTTTTCATTTTTAGTCAACCTATTTCAGGAAATTAATTAGATGATATTTGTTGTTTTGAAATATCATTCTTAACATTTAATTTATTTGTAAATTCTAAAGTTCTTATAGGGAAAGGAATATTAATGTTTTCTTTATCAAAAGCTTTTTTAATTTGTATAATAGCATTACTCTTGGCTTTTAATTTTTGTAATGCGTTCTGAGAATCTACCCAAAATCTACATAAAAAATTAATTGAACTATCACCAAATTCTGTGTAGTAGAATTCAACATTTTTACCAATTTCTTTTTGATTAAAATTATCTTGAATGGTTTGTTTTGTTAGCTTTTCTACCAATTCTAAATCAGCACCATATTCTATACCACACTCTATAGCAATTCTCATTTTTGTTGTTAAGGAGTAATTCTTAAACGGATTTTCTAAAATGGTTTTATTGGGTATTACAACAGTATTATTATCAGCTTCTCTAATTACAAAATAATTAAGATTTATGTCTATAACCTCACCTGCATAACCATTGGTTTCTACCCAATTACCAATATTTAGATTGTGTCTAAAAGATAATACAACACCAGAAATTGTGTTAGAAAGTGTGCCTTGTAAAGCTAAACCAACTACAATACCAGAAACACCAGCAGCAGAAACAATGGTTTTTAAAGTACCATCAAATTTTAAAACAGTCATTGCAATGTATAAACCTAATAGAAAAATAACGGCAGATGCCACTCTTGATACTAAATTTCTGACAGATTCTTGCTTAATTCTATTTTTTAAGTTTTTAGAAATAAAGCTATTTATTGCTCTCGAAGCAAAATATGCTATTATTACTACAACAATTGCAATTGCAATATTGGGTATGTTTTTTAAAAATATGTCTTTCCAAGTTTCTAGTTTCTCTATTATTTTATCCATGATTGTTGTTAAAATTTGTTATTGTAGTTTTTTCTGATGTTTTAGAATTAACTACTTAACAAAGCTGGTATTATATTCTTCTTTAGTATCTTTTGACCAAGCATTTAACATCCAAGTAGATTTTTCTAATTCTCTAATGTATGCTCCAATTAAATCTAAAGTACCTTCATCTTTGGCTTTTTCAGCTCTATCAATTACTTTACCAAACTGTTCTAAGATAATTCTGTGGTCTTCTATGATTTCTTTAACCATTTCATCATCAGATAACAAAGGTGAAGATTCTTTAATTTTAGAAACCTCTATATAATCTGATAATTTACTTATAGGATGGTATTTTAGGGTTACAATTCTTTCTGCAATTTCATCAATTTTAACTCTTGTATCATTATACATTTCTTCGAATTTATTGTGCAAATCAAAAAAGTTTTTTCCAAGAATGTTCCAATGAAAATTTCTTAGTTTTTGATAATACACATGAAAATCTGCTAATAATACATTTAATTCTGATACTACTGGTAATACTTTTTGGTTGTCTATGTTAAGGTAATCCATAATGTTAAGGTTTTTTAATTAATATTGACACAAAGATATTTTTAAAGAGAATTATTTCTTTGCTCAAATAAATGAGATATTAACCTATATACATTTGTTTTTTTCTTTTTTAGATTTATTTTCTTAATTCAATCCTATTTCATTAAATTAAGTTAGTATTTTTATGTGTTTTTAGTTAAAGTGTTTTCTGATAACACAATAAGTTGTAACAAAACCAGAATTTTAGCGACAAATAGATACAAACCAAACAACAATTATAAAGATGAAAGAAGATAAACAGTTATTAGTATTAACACATTTAAGTCAGTTATTAGATTTTGTAACTGGTATTGGTGGTTTTATTGTACCATTAGTGTTATGGCTAACCAAGAAGGATGAAATTATAAATATGGATGCTCATGGTAAAGCAATTATTAATTTTAGAATATCTATGTTTATTTACATTTTAATATGTATTCCTTTAATTTTATTATTAGGTTTAGGAGTTTTAGGATTAATAGCTATCGGAATTTTCTATTTAATTTTTCCGATAACAAATGCCATAAAAGCAAGTAATGGAGAAGAACCAAATTATCCGTTTTCGATAAATATTATAAAATAGTGAAGAGAAAAAGTAAAATTAAAAATCGCCTTTTTGGGCGATTTTTTTTTAATTAAATTTTAAATATTTTTAATAACATCTTCATATTCATAAAAGAAGAGTTCAAACTTCTCCATTGTTGCTACATAAAATTCATAGCAATCTCGCCAAGTATTTTTGTTGTAGATACTAAATTTTTTATCAAAAGGAACATAAATTCTGTGAATGGTTTTACCACTTTCTAAAAGGTAATCATCATCAAAAATTACTTCTGGTAGTTCAGTTTCTAACAGCGTTTTTAAAGAAAGTAGTTGGTCGTAATATAAAAGATTTACCAATTCATCAGGATTTTCGATATCCAAACATACCATTGCCTTTTTTCTATCAGCAACAAATTTAAAAGAAAACCCTTTTATTTTAGTATTGTATAAAAGCCATTTTCTTGGAAAAGATTTTCCAAAACTTGTCCAGAATAATTTACGTATTTGTGCAGCTTCTTCTTTAGAGAACATTTAATAGTTTAAAGTTTAAGGTTTCGAGTTCAGTAATTTTGAATTAAGAACTCACAACTCAGAATTGAATTACCCGTGAATTTTGGCTAAGTTTCCTCTTTCTTTCATTAATTCTGCTTCAAATTTTAATAAAGCATTCCATTTTTCATCAACGATTGCTCTATCTTGATATTCTCTTGCAAAATGTAAAAAAGTAGTATAATGATTGGCTTCTGAAATCATTAGATTTTTATAGAATTTCTGTAATTCTTCATCTTCCATATTTTCAGAAAAAACCTTAAAACGCTCACAACTTCTAGCTTCAATTAAAGCTGCCACTAACAAACGTTGAATTAAAGCATTGGTTCTGTCTTTGGTTTTTGGAAAAAATTTCTGTAAACGAACAGCATAATCGTTTTTCTGTTCACGCCCTAAAACCATTCCTCTTTTTACCATTAATAAATGCACCATTTTAAAATGTTGCATTTCTTCTATAGCAATATTGCTCATTTCTTTAACCAATTCTGTTTCTTCAGAATAATTAATGATAATTGATACTGCATTAGAAGCTGCTTTTTGCTCTAAAAATGCATGGTCTGTTAATATTTGTTGCAAATTTACTTTTGCAATTTCTGCCCAAGAAGTTTCTGTTTCGAATTGTAAGCCTAACATTGTTTTAATTTGAAAATACAAAAGTAAAGAATATAAACCCTTTTTTGGTAAAAGACTAACTATCTTTGAACCGAATTTAAATTCAATCAATTTTATTTAATTTTTTAGAGATAAATAGTATGGCAAATAACATTAAAAATCAAGAAGATATTTTAGCAAAATTAAATATTTATAAGTTGAATGAAATGCAGGATGAAGCAATTTCTGTAATTGAAAAAACTACAAATACAATTATTCTTTCGCCTACAGGTACAGGTAAAACTTTAGCTTTTCTTTTGCCAACTTTAAAGTTGATAGATCCTGAAAATAAAGATATTCAAGTTTTAGTTTTAGTGCCTTCTAGAGAATTAGCCATTCAAATTGAGCAAGTAATTAGAGAAATGGGTACAGGATTTAAAGTAAATGCAGTTTATGGAGGTCGTTCTATGGCCAAAGATAAAATAGAAATAAAACATACACCAAGTATTTTAATTGGTACTCCAGGTAGAATTTCTGATCATTTTGCAAATGATCGTTTTTCTAAAGAAAGCATTAAAACTTTAATTTTAGATGAGTTTGATAAATCTTTAGAAGTTGGTTTTGAATATGAAATGAGAGGTATTATCAATCAATTACCAAATATTAATAAGCGAATTTTAACATCAGCAACACAAGATGCCGAAATTCCTGATTTTGTAAAATTGAATAAGCCAACTATTATAAATTACTTAACAGGTAAAAAATCTAAAAAATTAGATATTAAGATTGTTGCATCAGAGGCAAAAAATAAAAATGAAACACTTTTAAACTTACTAAAACATATAGGTAATAAACCCGGAATTATTTTTTGTAACCTTAAAAGCAGTATAGAGCACGTAAGTGAATTTTTAAGTAAAAATAAAATAGCGCATTCATCCTTTTCTGGAGGAATGGAGCAAAGAGATCGTGAGCGTTCTTTAATAAAGTTTAGAAATGGGTCAAGTCAAATTTTATTAGCTACAGATTTAGCTGCAAGAGGTATAGATATTCCAGAAATGAAATATATTATTCATTATGAATTACCACAAAGGATAGAAGAGTTTACACACAGAAATGGACGAACTGCTAGGGTAGATGCAAAAGGAACTGCCTATGTTTTAAAATGGCAAAAAGAAATTTTACCAGATTTTATAAAAGGTGCTACAAATGCTAATATTTCTGATAAGCAAAAATTAAAACCTGTTTTTTGGGAAACTTTGTTTGTTTCTGGAGGTAGAAAAGACAAAATTTCTAAAGGAGATCTTGCAGGTTTATTCTTTAAAAAAGGAAATTTAAACAAAGATCAATTAGGTATTATTGAATTAAAACAAGACTGTGCTTTTGTTGCTGTACCAGTTTCTGAAACAAAAAGATTGGTAGAGGATTTAAATAATGTTCGTTTAAAAAATAAAAAAGTTAGGGTTTTTACAATCTAATATTTACCCAATAATTTTTTGTAAAGCTATACCAAAATAGGCAAGTGCTTTAATTTCTTTAACACTAGCCAAACGTTCATTGCCAAATATTAAGAGACCTTTTTTGGTAGCTGAAATATGGTATTGTTTATTGCTTTCAAAAAACAAAATTAATTCGTCTGTAAAGAATTCTATTATTTGTTTTTCATTTTTTCCTGATAAATAAAAACGTTTGCTAAAATCTGGATGATTGTCTAAATCAATATCAGTGTAACCAACAAAGTGCAAAATATGCTCAAATAAACCTTCTTTATCTAGAGTAAAATCGGGTATATTCTTTTTAGGATGTATATGCAACATTGTTGTTTTAACAATTTGTTTTGCAATTAGTTCTCCTTCAGAGAAATGAACATCAAAAATGGTGCATGAGTCATTAGAAAGTACATTAGATACTTTCTGTATTTTACGAGTTTTAAAATAACCAAACGTTGGTAATTCTTCCATTTCTATATCAGAAAAAGGATCGTATTGCCAATGCATTTCTTTACTAATATTCTCTATAGACCCTTGTCTTTTTGTAAAAACCTTATTTAAATTATTTATTTGCTTTGGCATAATTTTACGCAATGCAAAAGGATGATTACTTTTAGGTTCTGCATCATCTAAACCAATAACCTCAAAATGGCCTCCTTTTCTGGTAAAACTTTCTGCATAATTACTCATGTTTTCCATCACTGAATCATCAACAAAATCGCACAAAGAAAAATCGATGATGGCTTCTTCAGTTTCCGGAATTTGATTTAGCTTGGTTTTTAGTTTTGTGTAATTTAAAAAGCTAGAAAAATTCTTAACGCTTACGTAATAAATATCATCTTCTTTAAACATTAAAACATTAGGTTTAATAATGTTTTTAAAGAATAGTTTTGCATTTTTATTGATAATAATATGCATTATTAGTGTCGCAAAAATACCTACTAAAATACCAGTAATTAAACTAGTGGAAATAGTTGTTAGTAAGGTTATTAAAAATATAATTAATTGCTCTTTACCAACTTTAAATACTTTAACAATGTTGTCTGGTGATGCTAATTTGTAACCTGTAAAAACTAAAATTGCAGCTAAAGCAGGTAATGGAATTTTACGTAATTGAGTCGCAAATAATAAAATGAATACTATTAAAAAACTGGCGTGAAAAAAGTTTGCAGATCTGTTACTACCTTTATTATTAACGTTTACAGAACTCCTTGCAATTACAGTAACCACATTTAAGCCACCTAAAAAACCACTAATTACAGTTGCAATTCCTAAGGCTCTTATGTCTTTATTTACATTAGATCGTCTTTTTAAAGAATCTAATTTATCAACAGCTTTTATGCTTAATAAACTTTCTATACTTGCAATTAGAGTAATACTAATTACAGCACTTATAAATTCCATTTTATAAATTTTCCCAAAATCTGGGAAAGCAAAGTTTGATAAAATATCGTTAGGTAAACTAATTAGTAAACTTTTTTCAATAGGATAATCAGCAGTAGAAAAATATTCGAAATAAGCATAAAAGCTAATACTTAAAATTACAATCCACATAGGTGCAGGAATCAATTTTAAATATCGGTTTCTAATTTTGCCGTAAAAAATCATTATTAACAGACTAATAATACCTACTAAACCTGCATAAAAAATACTTGTACTGTCTGTTTTTATAAAGTTGATAATCCCTTCTGGAATTTTTAAAAGTAACTCTATAATACTTCCTTTAGCATAAATGTTACCAAACATTACATGTATTTGTTTGGCAAAAATACCTATACCAATTGCAGCCAACATTCCTTGTATTGCAGATGATGGAAAGAAATCTCCTAAAGATCCCATTCTTAAAAACCCAAGAATTATCATAATAACTCCAGAAACTACAATTGCAGCCAAAGTATAAAGAAAACCTTGCTGCATATCTCCTTCACCTAAAGTAGTAATTGCAGCTAAAATTACAACTACTAAACCATTTCCTGGCCCTGTAATAGTAACATTAGAACCACCAATGATGGCAACAACTGTTCCACCAACAATGGCTGCTATAATTCCTGAAATTGGTGGTGCGCCAGAAGCCAAGGCCAAACCTAAACCTAATGGAAGTGCAATTAATGAAACAACAAATCCTGAAAATAAATTTTGGGGTATTTCTGATAAAAATGTTTTAAAAGTACTTTGTTTTTTCATCTATTTTACAATTAAAACATCTGTTGGTAATTCAGATAAAATGTACTCAATGTCATGAGGAAAAATACGATCTATAATTCCTGATTTTCTTGGTCCATTCATCACCAATAAATCTGCTCTTTTTACTTTAGCATAATGCCCAATAGAATAACCTCTTTTGCCAAAAATACTTTGTGTATTAACAATGAAATTTTGACATTCAATTTCATTTAAAATTTTATTTACACGTCTGTTTTCTCTCGTCTCTAGTCTTTCTTTGGCAATGTTTGCTCTACGTAAAGATCTGTCATCATTTACTTTAACATGTAATTCTTCTTGCTTAATTTCTTCGACTATTGTTATTTTTTTACAGTTTAAATAATTAGAAATAAGAAAAGAAGTTTTTATAGTTTCCTCTGTTTTTTTATCTTCTAAACCATTTACAACAATGTGTTTACATGCCTGTCTTACAATAGATGGTTTTATTAATAATAGTACAGAACAAGGTGCTTTTCTTGTAATTTTTCTAGCAATAGAACCTACATAATATTTATATATATTTTCTTTTTGTAATGCACCTAAAATAAGTAAATCTATTTGTTCATTTTTACAAGTTTTTAAAATTACATCTACTGGTTCTCCTTGTTGCCAAATTGCTGTAAATTTGGTTTTTAAAAAATCAGCTTCTTGTAAAATAGCTTGAATGTTTTTCTCTTTTTCTTCGGATTTTTCTCCCACATGTACACCAACTAATTCTGCATTAAACATATTAGCTAATCTTACAGCTTCAAATAAATTTGGTTTTAAGTTGGGTGAAAAAGCAATCCCTATTAGGATTTTATCAAATTTTTGCAAAAAGAATATTTTGTTTTGAAGTTATTGGCACAATATAGCAAACTTTAAAAGAATGAAAAAAACTAAAGAATTTATTTTTAAGATAAATAAACATTCTTAAATTTACTAATTAATCTTAGGCACAAAATATGTTAGAGTTAGCAGGAATAATCATTTTAGGAATATTGGCACAATGGGTTGCTTGGAAGTTTAAAATTCCAGCAATTTTACCTTTAATCTTAATAGGTTTATTAGTTGGGCCAATTGCTGCAGAATATTTAAGTGAAGATGGTTCTAAATGGATAGAACCCATTTGGAATGGCGAAAAAGGATTATTTCCTGGAGAGAGTTTGTATTACTTTGTTTCACTAGCAATCAGTATCATTCTTTTTGAAGGTGGTTTAACTCTTAAAAGAAGTGAAATTAAAAATGTAGGGCCAGTTATTACAAAATTAATCACTTTAGGTTCTGCAATTACTTTCTTTGGTGCAGGTGTAGTTGCACACTATGTTTTTGGTTTAGGTTGGGATCTTTCTTACCTCTTTGCAGGTTTAATTATAGTTACTGGGCCAACAGTTATTACACCGATTTTACGAAATATTCCATTAAAAAAAGATATATCTACTGTTTTAAAGTGGGAAGGAATTTTAATAGATCCAATAGGTGCTTTAGTTGCAGTATTGGTTTTTGAGTTTATAAGTGTTGGTGGAGGTGGAGGTTTTACCAAAACAGCCTTAATTGAATTTGGTAAAATTTTATTATTTGGTACTACTTTCGGATTCACTTTTGCACATGCTTTAGCTTATGCTGTAAATAAAAAGTTAATTCCACATTACTTGTTGAATGTGGTTTCTTTATCTACTGTGCTTTTGGTTTTTGTAGAATCAGAAATATTTGCGCACGAATCAGGACTTTTAGCTGTTGTTGTTATGGGGATGGTTTTAGGTAATGGTAAATTAAAAAACTTAAAAGAATTACTTTATTTTAAAGAATCTTTAAGTGTTTTATTAATTTCAATTTTATTCATTTTATTGGCAGCTAATATCAACATGAAAGATTTGTTGTTGTTATATACCTGGAAAACTGCTTCTTTATTTGCCATTGTAGTTTTTATTATAAGACCGTTAGCGGTTTTTGCAAGTACATATAAATCCAAATTAAAATTAAATGAAAAATTATTTATAAGTTGGGTTGGACCAAGAGGTATTGTTGCAGCAGGTATTGCTTCTTTATTTGGTAGTAAATTATTAAAACAAGGTGTAGAGGGTGCAGAATATATAACACCTCTTGTATTTATGATTGTTTTAGGTACTGTACTTTTAAATGCAACTACAGCAAGATTATTTGCTAAAATGGTTGGTGTTTTTCTAAAAAGATCTAATGGTATTTTAATTGTAGGTGCTTCTAAACCAGCAAGATTAATAGCAGCATTTTTAACTAAAAAAGGTAAAAGAGTTGTACTTATAGATTCTAATAAAAACTTTATAGAAAAAGCAACAGAAAATGATTTAGAAGCTTTTAATGTAAATATTTATGATGATGAATTGACAGATAATATTGAGTTAAATGATGTAGGTTATTTAATTGCTTTAACTGGTAATGATTCTGTAAATAAGTATGCATTAAATAACTTTTCTAAAGCTTTTGGTGAACATGGTTCTTTTAGACTGGCTTCTTCTTCAGAAGCGAATAATGCAACAGAAGAAGAAAAATATGGTTTTGTAACACCTAAAGACGATTATATTAATTTAAGTGAAGCATATAGAGAAAACCCAAATATTACTGAGGTTAAGGTAAATGGAGATACAGAATATAATAATATTCTTAAAATTTTAGAAAACGAAGAAAAGGCAGTTCCTTTATTTATACAAAACAAAAAAGGAATTTACTTAATTGCTGAATTCGAAAAAGCGAAACATGAAAAGAAAGATTTAGTAATTTCTTATTTAGGTAAAGATATTGGTGATACTTATAAAACTGAAGAAGAAAAATTAAAAGTCTAATTCAAAAGTTTGACGTAATTTTTCTAGTAAAGGATTTTTCTCTTTTAATTTATTAAATTTTTCTTGACTGGTGTAAGCAAATTTCTTTTGAATGGTTTCGTTTACAACAGCATTTATATTAATACCATAATTGTTGAGTTTCTCTCTTAAATAAGCCAATAATTTTGGTCTACCTTTTAAGAATTCATCTTTCATTAAATTACTAGGTACAGCATAAATAACTTCAAAATTTTCAGATAATTTTGGTATGCCAGAAGCAATAATAGAAGCTAAATTATTTTCGCCTTTTTTACGTAATAATACAGGATATTCTTTCCAATGATTTTGTAAAGTTTCTTCTGTAAAAAGGTCTTTTGGATGATTGTCGTAATTCTCTTCAGCTATAGACTTTTTTACTACTTTTTTCTCATGAATACTTTTTAAAGTAAGTGAAGAAGTACGTCTTTTAACCGATTTTAAAATTGGTTTTACTGATTTCGATTTTATTTCTTCGGATGTTTTTGGTGCAGAAACATCTACTTTATTTACAATAGGTTGTACTGCTTTTTTGGGAGCTGGAGAAAGCGCTTGAAAAAATGTAGCAGGAATTATGTAGTTAGCTGGCTTTTTTTTTTCTCCATCAAAAGTGATAGAGGCAATCTGCATTAAAGTTAATTCCACCAGCAATCGCTGATTTTTACTAGTTCTGTAATTTAAATCACAATCATTGGCTTTGTTAATGGCTTGCATTAAAAAAGGAATACTTGCTTTGGTAGATTGCTCTAAATATTTCTTTTTGGCAGCATCACCAACTTCTAATAAATCTAAAGTTATTTTGTCTTTAGCTACTAATAAATCTCTAAAATGACTCGCCAAACCATTTATAAAATGATGTCCTTCAAAACCTTTTCCTAAGATAGAATTAAATGCATTTAATACATCAGGTATTTTGTTGTTTAACAACAAATCTGTCATATTAAAATAGGTATCGTAATCTAAAACATTTAAATTTTCGGTTACAGCTTCTCGAGTTAATTCTTTACCAGAAAAACTAACAACTCTATCAAAAATAGATAAAGCATCACGCATTGCACCATCAGCTTTTTGAGCAATAATATGCAAAGCATCATCTTCTGCTGTAATATTTTCTTTTTCGCAAATGGTTTTTAGGTAATTTTTAGCATCTAAAACACCAATTCTTTTAAAATCAAATATTTGACAACGAGATAAAATAGTCGGAATTATTTTGTGTTTTTCTGTAGTAGCTAAAATAAAAATAGCATGTGCAGGTGGTTCTTCTAAAGTCTTTAAAAAAGCATTAAATGCAGCTTGAGATAACATATGTACCTCATCAATAATATAAACTTTGTATTTACCAGTTTGTGGTGGTATACGAACCTGGTCTGTTAAGTTTCTAATATCATCAACAGAATTGTTAGAAGCAGCATCTAACTCAAAAATATTAAAAGCAAAATCTTCATCATCAGAAACTTCTACATCTTGCTGATTTATTTTCTTAGCCAAAATACGAGCACAAGAAGTTTTACCAACACCTCTTGGCCCAGTAAATAACAAAGCTTGTGCTAAATGGTTGTTTTTTATAGCATTCTCTAGCGTGTTTGTTATGGCTTGTTGCCCAACAACATCCTCAAAATTTTGTGGTCTGTATTTACGTGCAGAAACTATAAAGTGCTCCATTAAAACTTTTAATTTATCGCACAAAAATAGGGATAACAACTATTTTTAGCAACTGGGTTTCTTAACAAAATGCTAAAGTTGTAAACAAATTGTACGAAGTTTAATTAAAGTACGACATATAAAGTAATTCGAATTTTTTTATCGGATTAAAAGTTCAGAAATTTGTACCAAGAATTATTTATGTTCTTGGTGCAAATTTTATTTGTAAAATTTTGATTGTTATAAATAATCTTAACCAATTTCACTTTACATTAAAAAATATAAAAAAATATTTATGAAGTTATTAAAGTCAGTATCTATAATTACATTTTCATTACTATTAATATCATGTTTTAGTTTTACTAAAAAAGAGGAAGCTGAATTGTCAACAAAAACTTACATACCAAATGAAAATACTAAAATAGCTTATTTCGCAAGCGGATGTTTTTGGTGTGTAGAAGCTATTTTTGAAAGTGTAAAAGGAGTAGAAGAAGCTGTTTCTGGTTATGCAGGAGGAAATACTAAAAACCCTACATATCAATCAATAGGTACAGGTAGAACAGGTCATGCAGAAACTGTTGCTGTATATTATAATCCTAAAAAAGTAAGTTTTGAAACTTTAGTAACTGTTTTTTTTGGCTCTCATAATCCTACTACTAGAAATGGTCAGCATCCAGATTATGGAACTCAATATAGATCTATTGCATTTTATCAAACAGAAAATGAGAAAAAGATTATAGAAAATAAAATTGCTGAATTAAATAAAGAAGTTTATGATGGTAATATAGTTACAGAAGTTACCAAACATACTAAGTTTTATAAAGCAGAAGATTATCACCAAGATTTTGAAAAAAGAAACCCTAGTCAAAGTTATGTAAAAGCGGTTTCAATTCCAAGGCTTAACAAATTCAAGAATAAGTATCCTCAATTACTTAAAGTCGTAAAACATTAATTATTATAAATTATTTTTATTTATTCTTAATAAAGTTTGATGAAATTAACTTTGGATAGTATATTTGCACGCAATTAATATACTATTTTAAGTTAATCTAAATAAAAATGAAAAAAGTAATTTTATCACTCGCTTTAGTTTCAACACTATTATTTTCTTGTAATAACAATGAAAATGAAACAACAATGACAGAGGCACCAGCAACTTATACATTCGAAAGAAATGGAGAGTCTACAGTAGATTTTAATGGGCAAACTACTAGAATTCAGATGGGTAATGAGTTTGTTTCAGCATTGACAGTAACAACAGAAACAACAGCTTCTTTAAATGCTAAATTTGCTCATGCAGAAGGAGATAATGACTTTTCTGATACAGATTTAAATGCATCTTCTAAAAACTTAAGAAGTAAAACAGCTGCTTCTACAGATTTTTATGCTGCAAATACAACAGATGCTACAGCTATTAAAACTCAATTTGATTCTTGGATTTCAGCTCAGGTAAATGATGTTTTTCCTAATTGGAGTGTAAATGCAAGTACAGGTGTAGCTGGTAAAATTCAAGAAGCAGGTGGTGGTTCTGAAAGATTTGTAACTGCACAAGGTTTAGAGTTAAACCAAATGATAAATAAAAGTTTAATTGGTGGTTTAATGGTAGATCAAATTTTAAATAATTATTTGAGTACTGCAGTTTTAGATGAAGGTACAAATAGAGCAGATAATGATAATGATGTAGTTGCTACTGATAAAGTATATACAAACATGGAGCATAAATGGGATGAAGCCTTTGGTTATTTATATGGTAATGAAGTAGATGTAACTGCGCCAGTTTTAAATATAGATTCTTTTTTAAATAAGTATTTAAGTAGAGTAGAAGGAGATGATGATTTTGCAGGTATTGCTTCTGATATTTATGACGCTTTTAAATTAGGTAGAGCTGCAATTGTAGCTAAAGATTATACAACTAGAGATGCACAAGCAGAAATTTTAAAAGAAAAAATCTCTGAAATTGTTGGTATTAGAGCAGTATATTATTTACAACAAGCTAAAGCTACTTTAGGTACAGATAATGCATCTGCATTTCACGATTTATCAGAAGGTTTAGGTTTTGTTTACAGTTTACAATTTACAAGACAACCAAATTCTGATTTACCTTATTTTACTAAAACAGAAGTAGATACTTTTGTTGCTACTTTATTAGAAGGTAATGGTTTTTGGGATCTTACAGATGCTACTTTAGATGATATTTCTACAACTATTTCAGCTAAATTTAATTTTACATTAGAACAAGCAGCTAATTAATAATATTAAAATTAAAAGTGGTAAAAGGTAAAAGTTTTTTTACATTTTACTACTTTTGTTTCTTTATTTAGAATAAATAGAAATAAAATGTTCAAAAAAATAACAATTCTTGCCTTTTTAATTACAGTCATTTACGCTTGTAGTTCATCAACAGAAAATGAACCAGAGGTAACAGATAATTTTGATAGAGGTGTAATGTTAACACATATTGCTGATAATATTATTATCCCTTCTTTACAAGATTTTGATACTGAAATGAGTAGTTTAAAAGCTGCTGGAAATGTTTTTGTAACAACTCCTAATCAAACAAATTTAGAAGCTTTAAGAACTTCTTGGTTTACTGCTTATAAAGAATACCAAAATATAGAAATGTATAATATTGGTAAAGCAGAAGAGTTGCAATATAAATTTTACATGAACATTTATCCGCTTACTGTTGCAGATGTAGAGACTAATATTGCTAACGGAAGTTACGATTTAGACAATGTAAACTATCAAGATGCACAAGGTTTCCCAGCTTTAGATTATTTGCTATATGGTATTGCAGATACTGATGCAAATATATTAGCTAAATTTACAACAGATGCAAATGCAGAAGGTTATAAGGATTATGTTACTAATGTTTTAAATCAAATGAGTAGTTTAACAACTCAGGTTTTAAATGATTGGACAACTTCTTATAGAGATGAGTTTGTTGCAAGCACAGGAAACACAGCAACAAGTGCGCTAAATAAATTTTTGAATGATTATATTGAGTTCTATGAAAAAAATATAAGAGCTAATAAATTCGGAATTCCTGCAGGTGTTTTCTCATCAACAACTTTACCAGAAAAAGTAGAAGCTTTTTATAGAAAAGATATTTCTAAAGAATTAGCTTTACAAGCTTTAGACGGGTTTCAAAACTTATTTGTTGGTAATTTTAAAGGAACTTCTATTTCTGGTAAATCTAGTTTTCAACAGTATTTACAAGCTTTAGATAGGCAAGATTTAGTAACTAGTATTACAAATCAATTAAGTACTGCAGAAACACAAATACAAAGTTTAAATGCTAATTTCTTTGAGCAAGTAAATACAGACAATACACAAATGACATTGGCTTATGACGAATTACAAAAACTAGTAGTTTTTCTAAAAGTAGACATGGCTTCTGCATTAAATATTAGCATTATTTTTGTTGATAGTGATGGAGATTAACAACAGAATTTAAATATAAAATTTAACGAAAAGTTATTCTTATAATTAAGAATAACTTTTCGTTTTTTTAGAATGATAAAAAAATTAGAACATTACTTACAAAAGCAAACAAATGCAGCTCCTTTAGCTGTTTTTCGTTTGTTTTTTGGTTTAATGATGTTGGCAAGTATCATAAGGTTTTGGGCAAATGGTTGGATAGAAACCCTCTATTTAGAACCAAAATTTCATTTTTCTTATTATGGTTTTAGTTGGATAAAACCTTTAGGAATTTATACTTATTTAGTATTTGTAATTTGTGGCTTATCAGCAATATTTGTAGCAATTGGTTATAAATATAGAATTGCAATTATTACATTTTTTCTGTCTTTTACATACATTGAATTGATGGACAAAACTACCTATTTAAACCACTATTATTTTATAAGTGTTTTAAGTTTCTTAATGATTTTTTTACCAGCAAACGCATATTTTTCTTTAGATTCTTTAAAAAAGAAAGTAATATATAAGAACATTCCAAAATGGACAATAGATAGTATAAAACTAGTTTTAGGTATTGTCTATTTTTATGCTGGTTTAGCCAAATTAAATTCAGATTGGTTATTTAGGGCAATGCCTTTAAAAATCTGGTTACCTTCTAAATACGATTTACCTTTAATTGGCAATAGTTTTATGCAACAAGACTGGTTTCATTACACAATGAGTTATGGAGGTTTGTTGTATGATTTATTCATTCCATTTTTATTATTATACAAAAGAACAAGAATGTTAGCCTTTGTTTTGGTGGTGTTTTTTCATGTTTTTACAAGAGTTTTATTCCCAATTGGCATGTTTCCCTTTATAATGATAGTTTCTACCTTGATATTTTTTGATGCTAATTTTCATCAAAAGATAATTGATAAAATAGAATATTTCTTGTTAAAACTGTCATTTAAAGCGAAGTCGAAAACTTCTTCTATTATCAAAAATAACTTTACTTTTTCAAAAACAAAAAAACAATTCATTTATCCTATTTTAGGCTTGTTTTTATTGATTCAAATTACATTTCCTTTTCGAAATATTTTATACCCTGGAGAATTATTTTGGACAGAAGAAGGCTATCGTTTTTCTTGGAGAGTTATGTTAATGGAAAAAGCAGGTTATGCCAATTTTAAAATTGTAGATGCTAAAACAAAAGCTTTCTTTTATATTGATAATTCTGATTTTTTATCACTTTATCAAGAAAAACAAATGAGTTTTCAGCCCGATTTTATTTTGGAGTATGCACACTATTTAGGAGATCATTTTACAAGTCAAGGACATAAAAATGTACAAGTTTTTGTAAATAGTTATGTGGCTTTGAATGGTAGAATGAGTACTGTTTTTATCAATCCAAAAGTAGATTTATATCAGCAAAAAGAAAGTTTTAAGCAAAAAGATTGGATTGTTCCATTTTCATCAAAAGTAAAAATTAAAGGTATTTAATATGATATTTAAAAACTTAATTACAGCACTAATTTTCTTAACTAGTTTTGTTGCTTTTAGTCAGTTTAAAGTTACAGGTACAGTTGTTAATCAAGAAAAAAAAATACTGAATAAAGTACAGATTTATAATGAAAATGGTGGTTTATTAGCGCAAACAAATACTAATGGTAACTTTAGTTTTTCTACAGAAAAAGAAAGTTTGTCATTACTTTTTTATCTTGATAATTATAGTGTGAAGAACGTAACAATAACATCTAATCAGTATAAAGATTTAACTGTTGTTTTAGAAGTTTTATCCCAAGAATTATCAGAAATTCAAATTCAAGCCAATAAAAAGAAAGTGTTTGAATTAAAGCGCTTAAAAGATGTTGTTGGTACTTCTATTTATGCAGGTAAAAAAACTGAGGTTATTTTGGTAAATCAATCTACAGCAAACTTGGCAAGTAACAATGCAAGACAAATTTACAATCAAATTGCTGGGTTAAATATTTTTGAAAATGATGATGCAGGTTTACAGTTAAATATTGGTGGTAGAGGTTTAGACCCCAATAGAACAACGAATTTTAACACACGTCAAAATGGTTATGATATTAGCGCAGATGTTTTGGGGTATCCAGAAAGTTATTACACACCAGCTTCTGAAGGTTTGCAAGAAATTCAAGTAATTAGAGGTGCAGCTTCTTTGCAGTATGGAACGCAGTTTGGAGGGTTAATCAACTTTGTAATGAAACAGCCAAATCCAAATAAAGAATTAGAAATTATTACCAGAAATACTGTGGGGAGTTTTGGGTTGTACACCAATTTTACGAGTGTAAGTGGTACTAAAAATAAGTTGAGTTACTATGCGTATTTCAATTATAAAAAAGGAGATGGTTTTAGACCAAATTCTAACTTCGATTCTAAAAATGCATTTTTACACTTAGGGTATAAAATAAATACAAAAAGTAATGTTGCTTTAGAAATTTCTTACTTAGATTATTTAGCACAGCAAGCAGGAGGTTTAACAGATAATATGTTTGCAGAAGATCCTTTTCAGAGCAATAGAACACGTAATTTTTTTAAAGTAGATTGGTTATTATATAATTTAAAATATAATTATGATTTTACTGAAAACACTAAATTCAGCTTTAATTTCTTCGGATTAAATGCGTCTAGAAAAGCAGTAGGTTATAGAATTGCAAGAGTTGCAAACTCAGACGATTTTGGTGCAAGAGAATTAATTATTGGTGATTTTAATAACTTCGGATTTGAAACTCGTTTTGTAAATAATTATACCATTTTTAATAAAAAGGCAACATATTTAATAGGAGCCAAGTATTATAAAGCAGACAATAGTTCTTTTCAAGGACCAGGAACAGATGGTAGTGATGCTAATTTTACATCAGCAATAGATCAATTTCCTAATTATCAATATCAATCCGATTTTGAAAACCCTAATGAAAATGTTGCCATCTTTGGTGAAAATATTTTTTATGTAAACGATAAATTTTCTGTAACTCCAGGTTTTCGTTTCGAGTATATAAACACAGGTAGTAATGGAACAAAAAAGCGAACTAATTTTGATGGTGCAGGAAATCCTATTGGTGCCATAGAAGAATCTGATAATATAACAAAAGAGCGTTCTTTTGGTTTATTTGGTATTGGTTTTAGCTATAAAAAAGCTAAATCTTTAGAGTTTTATGCCAATGTTTCTCAGAATTATAGATCTATCACTTTTTCTGATGTAAATATTGTAAACCCTGCAAATGCAGTAGATACTGATTTAGAAGATGAAAAAGGTTTTACTTCGGATGTTGGTTTTAGAGGCAATTATAAAAACTTAATTTCTTTTGATGCAAATGTGTTTTCATTATTCTACAACAACAGAATTGGTGATGTTTTTACAACAATTCCGCCTGTAAATAATGTTGGTTTATTAAGAACAAATGTGGGTAAAGCTAGAATTTTAGGTATAGAATCTTTAATTGATTTTAACCTGAAAAAAATATTTAAGATGAATAATAATTATAGTTTTAATGTGTTTTTAAATTCGTCTTTCATTAACTCAAAATACACAGAAGCAAAAGAAAACGGAATTGAAGGTAATAAAGTTGAGTTTGTGCCAGATGTTAATATTAAATCAGGTATACGTTTTGGAATTGATAATTTCTTAACAAGCTTGCAATACAGTTATTTATCAGAACAATTTAATGATGCCAATAATACTATAATTTCTGATGAAGCTAATGCAGTTAGAGGTTTAATACCTGCATATAGCATTTTAGATTTTTCTGCATCTTATACCTATAAATTCATGAAAATAGAAACAGGTGTAAATAATCTATTAGATAAAACTTATTTTACAAGAAGAGCAACAGGTTATCCTGGTCCAGGTATAATACCTTCATCACCAAGAAATTATTATGTTACTTTAGAGTTTAAATTTTAATCACCATCATTATCTGTGGGTAATACATTAACAGATAATGTACTAGCTGCATCAACAGAAAAATATTTTACCAAGTCAAATAAAGAAGTATACAGAGCATCTACATTAGAATTATCGTTTATTATAGCAGTATATAAGCTAGTGTTAATAGCATTTATATGTATATAAACATCGTTAAAACTAGCATCAATTGCAGTAGATATTTCTGATGAATCAGCTATTTCATCAACTAAATCAGCAAAATTAACGCTACTATTAGAGTAGGCATTTTCTACTTCTTCAATAGCACTTTTTATCAATTCTAAAGAACTTTCGCTTCTAAAGGCTTCTAAAGATTCAACAGATGAATTTGATGAGTTTTCTAGACCTGCAGGTTTACCAACTTTAGTAACTCTAATTACATCTAAAACATTAATTAATTGATTAAATGCTAAACAACGTGCGTTTTGGGTACAAGAAATACTTGTAGAATTTATAAAATCTTCTTTATACTCGGTTTCCCAAAATTCGATTAATAAATTGCTTTGCACTAAAACTTCATTAGAAACACCTTCTAAATAATTTATTCTATTAGGGTTTTCTTGTAATAATTTAAATGCTTTGTGACTATCTTGATTGTTGTATAAGAGATATTCTAAGGTTCCTAAACCTTTAGAAGCTGTACTTTTTGTATTAAAATAATCAGAATTAAAAGTAACGTTTTCTAAAATGTTATTTTCTATGGTAGTTGTATTTATAGAAAAATTATAAATGAGAATATCGTAAAAAAGTGTTTTTATAGCAACCAGATTATATGCACTTATTTTAGCATAAGATTTTGCAGTAACTAACCATTGCTCTTTTAAATTATTAAAGTTTTCTTCTGTTTTAGAAGATTTAAATTGTGCTGTTAAATTAACTTGTTCTTCAATTTCTGTTTTAAAATTAATTAAAGCTGGATAGATATTAACATTGTAATATTCTTGATGAAAAGTGTCTATTGTAGATGTGTTTTCATCACTTTTATTACAAGCTAAAACAATTATTGTTGTAATTATTAAAAATATAAAATACTTTTTCATTTATAAAGAATTTAAAAAACTAAGTACTTGTTCGCGTTCTTCTGCACTTAAGTTCATATAATTATTTTTTGAAGTTTCTGCTTCACCTCCATGCCACAAAATAGCTTCTTCTACGTTTCTAGCTCTACCATCATGTAAAAGAAATGTATGATCATTCACAAATTCTATCATACCTAAACCCCAAAGAGGTTGGGTTCTCCATTCATTACCAGATGCTAAAAAATCTGCACTATTATCAGAAAGAGCATCACCCATATCATGTAATAAAAAATCAGAATAAGGACGAATTGTTATATTACTCATTTGTGGTAATAAGTCAAAATTACTTGTTGTAAAATTGTTTATATGGCATTTTACACAAGCTAGTTCGTTAAATAATTCTTTACCTTTTTGCACATTATATGTTTTGAAATCTCTTCTAATAGGAACAGATATACTACTCATGTAAACCATCATTCTACTCATTTGAGTGTCTGTAACTTCTACAATTTCTCCAGGATTTATACCATTTGTTATAGAGGAACAATCTACACCTTTAGGACAATTTTCTTCAGGGAAAAGTGTAGTTGTTAAACCCATATCACCATTAAAAGCAGCAGATATTTGTTGTTCTAAAGTAGGTTGATTGGCTTTCCAACCAAATTTACCAATTGTGCTTTTGTTTTCTTTTATATTCCAAACATAGTTTGCTTTACCAGAAATTCCATCACCATTAATGTCATTTATATCTTCATTTTCTATAATACTTTGTTCACTTAAAGCATCAATAAAACCTAAACCTATAACTTGCTGACCAACTCTAGGAGATTGATGTGCACCAGCTAAATTTCCATAATTACCATTTACTAAACTGTAAATAGGTTTTTTTAATTCATAAGATGTTCCATCAGGATAATTACCAGTTATAATTTCGTAACTTACATTGATGTCTGCTTCTTTTAATATTCCATTATTAGAATCATCTTGTAATTGATTACCATAATTGGGAAATGGAATAGGTCCTGTTATTGGATTATTGCCAGAACTTAAACGAATTAAAAAGCCTTCAGAACCATCTCCACTTTCTAAAAGAGGTATTCCTCTACCATCTCTTAAATGACATGCGCTACAAGCTCTTGCATTAAATATAGGTCCTAAACCGTCTCTAGATGTTGTTGAAGCAGGAGCAGAAACCCAACTTTGATCGAACATGGCATTACCAACTCCAAAAAAAGAAAGTTCTAAGTCAGACAATTCAGGGATCCCTCTACCAAATGCTTTGTCTGCAGTAAAAGCTTCAATAGATAGATGAGAAACCAAGTTTTCTTCATCTAATTCATAATTAATTTCTATATAATCATCTTCAGTAAACTCATTAGTGTTACATGAGATTAAAAGAAAAAGCAATAGATAAAAAAGATTTTTATTCATTATATTTTTTTACATAATTAAACTAAAAAACTGAAGTCTCATTATTGAGACTTCAGTAAAAAAGTATTTTAATTAACTTGGTTATTAGTTAATTGTAATATTTACTCCTAAAGCATTTGCTGCATCAGATATTGCAATACCTTGTGCTTTTAAAGCAGAAGATAATTGACCTGCAGGTCCATTAGAACCTAAAGTTTCTTCGCTAATAATTTCATCAAAATTTTTACCTAAACTTAATAAAGTAGCAAGTTTTGTAAGTGTATCTGTGGCTTTTGTTTCTAAATCACTAGAAATTTCTGTGTTTTCTACTTTTACAATATCAATTAAAGAAGTTCCTGAAATTGTAGTACCACTTTCTGAAGTATAGCTACCAACTATAATATTATTTATACCATTTACATTTGCCCACATGTCTTGATTTGTGTTATCAGAAAAACAAGAATGCTCATTTTCTTGACCTTCATCAATTGCAGGATCAATTCTCTCTAAAGCTACTTCACCATTAGAAATAAAACCAATACCATTTAAAATGTTTACTAATGCTTCATTTTCATCTAAAGCTTCAAAAGTAGTTCTGTAAGACCCACCAACAGCCCAAGTAGTTTTTAAATCATTTAAATCATTAACTAATAAATCTGTAACAATTTTTAAGTATGTTGCTCTTCTATCTGCAAAATCTGCTGTTGAATAATCAGTATATGATCTATCTCCAGAAACAGAATAATTATCTGTTGTATGGTTAATAGGATCGTAGTTTAAATCTTGTCCCCAAAGTAAAAATTCAATTGCATGCCATCCAGTAGAAATATTGTCATCTTTTCCTTCTTCATTTTTTGAGATAATATTTGCTTCAGTTAGTTCAAACGAAGTATCACCAATTAAACCATTTTGCTCTACACCTCCTGTAGTATTAAATACATAGTCGATATAAGATTCATCTAATGGCCAAGCATTAATTTGTCCTTCTGTACCTAACAAATCTTCATTGTCAATTGGTCCATTTGCTTCTCTATAAGCTTCAGTTTGTCCATAGAAATCTCTAGCATATAACCATGCATCTTGTGCTTCTTCTAAAGTAGTTTCACTAGGAGCAGCAATAAAGGCATCTATTTTTGTTTGCATAGAAACAGCAGTATTATAAGTGTCTGCATAGTTTTGAGATACTATATCTGCATAAGTTTCTAAAAATTCTGATACTTCTGCTGTATCTGTATCTTCAACATCATTATTATCATTAGAACAGGATATAAATGATAGAGTTAAGATTGATAAAAAAAGTAAACTTGTAATTTTAAATTTCATATTGTTTTTATTTAGACTTATTTTAAATTATGTGCAAATAAAATAATTTTTTACCAACAAAACAATCTTTATTAAGATTAATTATAAATAAAAATTTATTAAATTTTCAAAATGAATTTAAATTGTTAGTATTCAATTATTAGTTGTAAATTTGTACGCAATTATATCTTAATTGCAAATGATAGCACACGAAAACAAAATTTTAGGAGAAGGTCTTACTTATGATGACGTTCTTTTAGTTCCAGCTTTTTCTCAAGTTCTTCCAAGAGAAGTTAGTATACAAACAAAATTTACTAGAAACATAACTATTAATGTACCAATAGTTTCTGCAGCTATGGATACTGTTACAGAATCTTCATTAGCTATTGCTATGGCTAGAGAAGGTGGTATAGGTGTTTTACATAAAAATATGACGATTGAGCAGCAAGCTCAAGAAGTTAGAAAAGTAAAAAGAGCAGAAAGTGGTATGATTTTAGATCCTGTTACTTTGCCTTTAACAGCTGTTGTTGCAGATGCAAAAAATAATATGCGAGAGCATAGTATTGGTGGTATACCTGTTGTTGATAAAGATGGAAAATTAGAAGGTATTGTAACCAACAGAGATTTACGTTTTGAGCATAATAATAGTAGACCTATTGTAGAGGTTATGACAAGCGAAAATCTAATAACTGCTGCAGTTGGTACTTCTTTAAAAGATGCAGAAAAAATTCTTCAGAATTATAAAATTGAAAAACTTTTAATTGTTGATGAAGATTATATTTTAAAAGGATTAATTACATTTAGAGATATTACTAAAGTTACTCAAAAACCAATTGCAAACAAAGATACTTATGGTAGATTAAGAGTTGCAGCAGCATTAGGTGTAACAAAAGATGCTGTAGATAGAGCAGCAGCTTTGGTAAATGCTGGTGTAGATGCTGTAATTATAGATACTGCTCATGGTCATACAGAAGGAGTTGTAAAAGTATTGAGAAGTTTAAAAGAAAAATTTCCAGAATTAGATGTTGTTGTTGGTAATATTGCTACTCCAGAAGCAGCACAATATTTAGTTGCAGCTGGTGCAGATGCAGTAAAAGTAGGTATTGGACCAGGTTCTATTTGTACAACAAGAGTTGTTGCAGGTGTAGGTTTTCCTCAATTTTCTGCAGTATTAGAAGTTGCAAATGCTATAAAAGGTAGTGGAGTTCCTGTAATTGCTGATGGAGGAATTCGTTATACAGGAGATATACCTAAAGCAATTGCTGCTGGTGCAGATACTGTTATGTTAGGTTCTTTATTGGCGGGTACAAAAGAATCTCCAGGAGAAACAATTATTTACGAAGGTAGAAAGTTTAAATCTTATAGAGGTATGGGGTCTGTAGAAGCTATGAAACAAGGTTCTAAAGACAGATACTTTCAAGATGTAGAAGATGATATTAAAAAATTAGTTCCAGAAGGTATTGTAGGTCGTGTGCCATATAAAGGAGAATTGTTTGAAAGTATTCATCAATTTGTTGGTGGTTTACGTGCAGGTATGGGATATTGTGGAGCAAAAGACGTTGAAACTTTAAAAGAAACTGGTCAGTTTATAAGAATTACAGCAAGTGGAATTAATGAAAGTCATCCTCATGATGTAGCTATTACAAAAGAATCACCAAATTACAGTAGAAGATAAAATTGTTTAAAAATTGCTTTGAAAACAGAAATTATGGAAGAACAGAATTTTGTAAATTTTAAAAAAGTTAGAGGTTTAGGTGATATGCTTTCTGATACTTTTAAGTTTTTAAGTGTAGAATGGAAACCTTTTTTTGGTACAATAATTAAAATTTCTATAATTCCTGTTTTAATAGCTATTGGTTTTGCCTTATATTTTGTAATGAGTTTTATGCCATTATATGCAGATTTGTTGCAATTTAATCAATATGAGAACGACATTAATTTTAATTTTTCACAATTATTAATACCTTTTATAGGTTTTATTTTTGCTTATTTAGTGGCTTATGCATTAGTAACAGTAGCTTCTTTATCTTACATAAAATCTTACGTAGAAAATAAAGGGGTTGTTAATTATAAAGAAATACAAAATCTATCTAAAGAAAATTTTTGGTCTTATGTTGGTTTGTTTTTTTTAGTTGGTATAATAGTTGGTTTTGGGTTATTATTTTGTTTTGTACCTGGTATTTATTTAGGTGTTGTTTTATCCTTATCTATATGTTTACTTATTTTTCAAAACAAAGGTGTTTTCGATGCAATTAATGATTCATTTGGTTTTATTAAAGAACACTGGTGGGAAACTTTTGGAATTTTAATTGTTGTACAAATATTAATTGGTGTAGCAGGTTATATTATTAATCTACCAGCTACTTTGTATATGGGAACAGATATGGCAGCTATGATACAAAATCAAGAAGCTACTGAATTGATTAGTATATTTTCAGATCCAGTATATTTAGGTTTTCTGGGCTTTGCATATTTAGCTAAATTTATACTTTATATATTTTCAGTAGTGGTTACAGTCTTTATTTATTTTGATATTAAAGAACAGAAAAACCCATCTTCTGATATGATTAATGAGATTGGGGTTTTGTAGTTCAGCCTAAATTTTTTCTAATATTTTATTTAAATTAAAATTATAGCCTTCTCTTTCAAGGTAATAATTTCCATTTGGTTTTATGATTACAAATCCATTTAAACGAATTTTTTTAAACAAAGTTTTAGTTAAATAAGAATCATTATCATTAAAGTAATCTAAACCAATTTTAATTTCACTTGGATTAACAGCTATAAAAAGTTGTTGAATATTATCTTTTTTATCGACCTTTTTTAAATACTTCTTGTACCTTTTCTTAAAGTAAATTGAATGTTCATTATTAGGACAATCACAACTTAAATTAATAAAATTTAGTATTATAGTTTTGTCTTCATCAATAGATTTTTTAGTAATATTTTCAATATTATTTTTTATTTTATCAAATTCATTTATATTAAATCTACTAGTTTTAATTTTCTTTAAAGCCATTTTAAAAATGATGCTATCATTAGTTTCATCAAATAAAATATTTGAATCATCTTCTGCTAACTTTTTATAATCTTCAAAGCTAATTTCTTTTAAATCATCATTATAAAATTTTTCTGTTTTAATTATAAAAGGTTTAAAAATATAAGTTTTATTTATTTTATAACTTTTAATGATTTCATTTTTATGATTGTAGGTGTTTTTTTCTGTTAAAGTAAAACTATTTTCATCATTAAAAACTCCTTTATAACGAATTGACTTTATGTTATTTTTTTTGATAGGTTCATTTATATATGGAACTATTTTAAATGTAAACACACTATCTTTTATGGTATAAAAAGAGTTGGATTTAAATTTGGAATAATAGTTTAAATACGTTTCTAAATAATCGATAGAAGCTTCGTAATTATTTTTATTGGATTCAAATAATCCGTAAAAATCATCACTAACACTTATTTTATTTTGTTCCTTAAAAAGTATAGCTTTAACGCTAAAAATATATCCTTTGCTATCTAAATTTTTATGATAATTAGTATTTATAAAATCTTTTGTAGCTGTTTTGTTTTTAGTAAAATAATAGCCATTCTTTTTAAATGAATATTCTTGTGAAAATAGACTAAATGAGAGTAATAGAAATAGGTTTAAGGTCAATAAAAGTTTCATAGCAGTTTTTATAAATTTAATTTTCACATATAAATATAAAAATTAAAAATTACTTTCTTCAGCCATTTTAACTACACCAACAGTCAATATTAAGTTAGCGAATCTTCTTTGTTCTCCTGTTTGAATAATTAAGGTAGTTAAAGGGTCTCTAATTTTATCATAAAAAGCCCAACGTTCCATTTCATCCCAAGAAACATCACCTAAAAGTTTTTTATAAGAATCATGTATTTCTGCGTTTGCTTCTGCTGGTTTTTGCATAACAATTGCACCTTGTATTGGACAAACCTCTAAAATGCCTTCTAAAACTGTTAACGCATCTAATAAACCAGGTTTAAAGTTAAGATGAACAGTTGTAGAATTTGGTCCATTCATAGCACCTACAGGCAAATTACCATCTGCAATTACTACTTGAGCAAAGTGTCCTGAACGTGCAAGAACTTCCATTATTGTTGGGTGTATTACTGATGTTTTAAGCATAATTTTTTATTAATTTTTATTTTATTATAGTGTTAATTTATCTAAATCTTCTCTTTTAAAACAGCAATTTCATCACGTAATTTTGCAGCTACAATAAAGTCTAAATTTTTAGCTGCAGCTTCCATTGCTTTGCGTTTCTCTCTTATGCGTTTTTCTATTTCTTCTTTTGGTAAATATTGTAAATCTTGTTCTGCAGCAACTTGCTTTGCATTGTCATAATGATAACTAGAAATAGCAGATTTAGATAAAGTATTATCAATCTTTTTATTAATTTGAGTAGGGGTTATGTTATTTGCAGTATTGTAAGCAATCTGTTTTTCACGTCTACGTTCAGTTTCATCAATGGTTTTTTGCATACTGTTTGTCATTTTATCTGCATATAGAATAGCTAAACCATTTACGTTTCTTGCAGCTCTACCTACAGTTTGGGTTATAGATCTGTGACTTCTTAAAAAACCTTCTTTATCAGCATCTAAAATGGCAACTAAAGACACTTCTGGTAAATCTAAACCTTCTCTTAATAGGTTTACACCAATTAAAACATCAAACAAACCTTTACGCAAATCTTGCATAATTTCTACACGTTCTAAAGTATCTACATCAGAATGTATGTATCTACAACGAATATCAACTCTTGTTAAATATTTGGTCAATTCCTCTGCCATTCTTTTGGTTAAAGTAGTTACTAAAGTACGTTCGTCTTTTTCTACTCGAACCTGAATTTCCTCAATTAAATCATCAATTTGATTAATGCTAGGTCTAATTTCAATTATAGGATCTAATAAACCTGTTGGCCTTATTACTTGCTCTACAAAAACTCCTTCTGTTTTTTCTAATTCGTAATCTGCAGGAGTTGCAGAAACAAAAATGGTTTGATTTTGTAAGGCTTCGAATTCATCGAACTTTAAAGGACGATTATCCATTGCAGCTGGCAATCGAAAACCATATTCAACTAAGTTCTCTTTTCTACTTCTATCTCCACCATACATTGCGTGAGTTTGTGGCACAGTTACATGACTTTCATCAATCACCATTAAATAATCATCAGGGAAATAATCTAACAAACAGAAAGGTCTTGTTCCTGGTTCTCTACCATCTAAATATCTTGAATAGTTCTCAATACCAGAACAATAACCTAGCTCACGAATCATTTCTAAATCGAATTCTGTTCGTTCTTTTAAACGTTTGGCTTCTAAATGTTTCCCTATTTCTTTAAAATAATCTACCTGTTTCATCATATCATCTTGAATTTGATGAATGGCATTTTGTAAAACATCTGGAGAGGTTACAAACAAGTTTGCAGGATAAATATTCAGCTCATCAAAGTTTTCTAAAACTGTCTGACTCTCTAAATCAAAAGATTCGATTTCTTCAATTTCATCACCAAAAAAATGAACTCTATACCCATTATCACCATAAGATGGATAAATGGTTACAACATCACCCTTAACTTTAAATGTTCCGCTTTTTATTTCTATTTCAGTTCTAGAATATAAACTTTGTACTAATTGATGTAAAAATTTAGTTCTAGAAATTTGCTGATCTCTATGAATTGGAATTACGTTTTTCTTAAATTCTATCGGATTTCCAATACCATACAAACAAGAAACTGAAGCCACAACCAAAACATCTCGTCTGCCAGAAAGTAGGGAAGAGGTTGTGCTTAAACGCAATCTTTCTATATCATCATTTATAGATAAATCTTTTTCTATATAGGTTCCAGTAACAGGTATATAAGCCTCTGGTTGATAATAATCGTAATATGAAACAAAATATTCTACAGCATTTTCTGGAAAAAACTGTTTGAACTCTGAGTATAATTGAGCTGCTAAAGTTTTATTATGTGCCAAAACCAATGTTGGTTTTTTCACTTCCTTTACAACATTTGCAACAGAAAAAGTTTTACCTGAGCCAGTTACTCCTAATAAAGTTTGATATTTTTCTCCTGCTAAAATACCTGCAGAAAGTTCTTTAATAGCATTAGGTTGATCTCCTGTTGGTAAAAAATCGGATACAAGTTTAAATTCCATCTTGTAAAAATACACAACCTAATCAAAAATTCTATTAATTCGAATGAATTTTACGACTGAAAATAAGTGAAATTTGCATTAAGTCTTTCGATTTTACGAAAGATAATTATTTTGGCAATTGTAAATAGTTCTCGATATTTTTTTTCTAAATCTAAATCACTAGAACTGGTATTATTTAATTTTGATTATTTTTATAGTATGGATTTATTTTCTTCGGATAAAATCACTAATATTTTGCCTTTTGATGGCGTTACAAATTATCATGGAATTGTATTAAGCAAGCAACAATCTGATTTTTACTATCAGGAGTTATTCAATAAAATAAATTGGAAAAATGATGAAGCTATAATTTTTGGTAAAAAGATAATCACTAAAAGAAAAGTGGCTTGGTATGGGGCATCAGAATATTCTTATACGTATTCTAAAGTTACAAAAACAGCAAATCTCTGGATTCCAGAATTGTTAGCACTTAAAGAAATTGTAGAGCAAGAATCTAATGAAACGTATAATTCTTGTTTGTTAAATTTATATCATTCAGGTGATGAAGGCATGGCTTATCATTCTGATGGTGAAAAAATGATGAAAAAAAATGGAGCAATTGCCTCTTTATCTTTGGGTGCTGAACGTAAATTTTCTTTTAAACATAAAGAAAACAAACAAAGAATAGATATTGTTTTAGAAAGAGGTAGTTTGTTAGTAATGAAAGAAGGGACTCAAACCCATTGGTTACACAGATTACCACCTACTAAAAAAGTACATTCGCCCAGAATTAATTTAACGTTTAGAACTATAGAATTGTAGGTTAGTTATCAATCTTTTTAATGAAATCTTCTCTATAATTTAAACCAATTGGTATCCATTTATCATCTATAATAATTCTATTTCTTTGCACAGAATAAATGTGTTTTAAACCAACTATAAAAGATTTATGTACTCTTAAAAAATTTGTTTTCCCTAATCTTTCTTCAAAACTTTTTAGGCTACTTAAGGTTAAAATTGGTTTTTCTTTATTGGTGTAAATTTTAATATAATCTTTTAAAGATTCTATATATTTTATTTCTGATAAGTTAATTTTTATGTTCTCGTATTCTGATTTTACAAAAATAAAATCACATGCTTCTTTTTGTACTTCTACAGGTGCAGGTTTACTTTTAGATAATAGTAAATTATTGGCTCTTGTAGCAGCTTTTAAAAATCGATGAAAAGGAATAGGCTTTACTAAATAATCAATAGCATTTAGGTTAAAACCCTCTACAGCATAATGAGAATAGGCTGTTGTAAAAATAAACATAGGTTTTTGTTCTAAAGTTTTAATAAAATCTATACCAGAAAAATCTGGCATTTCTATATCAGTAAAAATAAGATCTACTTGTTCTTTTTGTAGAGCAGACATTGCTTCTATACCACTAGAACAAGAGGCCACTAATTCTAAAAAATCGATTTTAGAGATAAAATCTTCTAATAACTCTAATGCTAAAGGCTCATCATCTATAATAATACATTTCATCTATTTTTTTAGTTTAATGGTTAAATTGACTTCAAACGATTTTTTTTCATTATTTATCTCTAAAGTATGTTGTTTAGGATATAATAAATTTAGCCTATTTTTAATGTTTTCTAAGCCAATTCCAGAATTTTTATCACTAACTTTTGTAATATAGCAAGCATTAAAAACATAAAGGTGCAGCTCATCATTTTCAACATTTATTTTAATTCTAATATTGGTATCACCCTTATAATTTGTACCATATTTAAACGCATTTTCTATAAATGAAATCAATAAAAGTGGCTCTATTTTGTAATTTAAATCTCCGTGAACATTAACACGAACTCCACTCGAATCTTTTAACCTTAATAGATGTAAAGAAATATAATTTTTAATGTATTCTACTTCTTTTGTTAATGAAATATATTCTTGATTAGTTTCGTAGATCATATATCTCATTAATTCTGAAAGTGTAACAATTGCAATAGTAGTGTCTTCAGATTTTTTATTTGCAAGAGAATAAATACTATTTAAAGTATTGAATAAAAAATGCGGATTTAACTGCGCCTTTAAAAAAGATAATTCAGAATTTACTTTTTGCGATGCAACTAAGGCTCTCTCTTTTTCTGCTTTATACCATTCAGAAACTAATTTTATTGATGTACTTAAACCAAAAAATAAAATAACCATAATTGGTGGTCTAAATTCAAATCTAGGACCATTTTCTTTACGATTAAGAATTCTATCTTCAAAAGTTTCATTTGGTGGTTGAAAATCTTTAGAAATTAAAATTAAAGGCTCTAAAACATACATAAAAAATAAAAAGAAAACTACAAACGTAATTAAGTACAACCCAATTTTTTTATTTAGTAATAGTTTTGGTACTAAAAAAGAGTAGTTAACATAAAAAACAGTAATTAATACACCATTTAAAATGTAAAACATTTTAGGTATTGCATTAAACCTATAAAAAAATTGAATGGCAGTTATTAAGATAAAAAACAGCCATAGTAATATATGTATAATTACTGTGGTAAAGGATTTTTGTTTAATAAAGTTCAATTTAATGTGAGTTTAATTTGCAAATTTATGTAAGATTGGTCTTAAAAACTTACAAATGGTTGTTGTTTTTATCATAAAAAAGTGCAGAACAATCAATTTTTATTAATTTTTCTGCACTTTAAATTTATATAATAAGTTGTGTAAGATTAATCATCTTCATTTTCTAATTCGTAAGGTTTAAACTCCCAAACATCATCAAAATAATAACTACCACTTCTTCCCATTAATACGTATGCACTTGATCCAAAAGAAAAAGCAGAAGCATCTTGTCTTGCTGTCCCTTCAAAATCAGGAATTTCATCCCAAGTATCTGTAGAAGGATCGTAAGAATAGGTAGTAGAAGTTACTGCTCCATAAACTCCTGTACTTACATAACCTAAACCATCCAAAGAAAAAGCAACAGCAGAACTTACTAAGATTTCGTAATCATCATCATCATCATCATCGTCATCTAAATCAGTTAATCTTGTCCAGTTTGTACCATCAAACGAATAAAAATCTTCTTCGTAAGTACCATTATGAATTCCTAAACCTAAATAAGCAACATCGTTTATGGTAAATACAGAAGCATTTTGGCGTTTTTCTCCACCAAAACCAACAGACTGTTCCCAAGTATCTGTATCAACATCATATTTCCAAAAATCTTTTTGCTCACTACCATCATAACCAGTACCAATGTAACCAGTATTACCAATTGCAAAACCAATAGCACCATATCTTGCTGTACCACCAAAATCTGCTTTTTGTTCCCAAGTATCTGTTGTAGAATCGTAAGCCCAAAAGTCTTTTAATTCATCATTACCATCATAACCAGTTCCTATATATCCTTTAGTACCAATAGAAAAACCTACAGCACCACTTCTTGCAGTTCCAGGAAAAGAGGCTCTTTGTATCCAATAATCTCCTTCAGAATTATACTCCCAAGTATCAGACAAGTAATCATCACCATCATAACCTGTAACTAAGTATCCTTTATCACCAATTGTAAAGCTTACTGCGTTTGCTCTAGAATCACCATCAAAAGTAGAACTTTCTACCCAGTTTCCATATTCATCATCATCCTCATCATCACTACACCCTATAAAAAGTGTAGAGGTAAGAAGAATTGCTAACATAAAAAGAAAACTTCTTTTTTGTGTAAATTTTGTTTTTTTCATTCGTTTTAGTTTATTCATTTCAGTATTTAATGGCAAAATTAGAAGCAAATATTTGTGGGTAACTATGAAATAGACAAACAAGCTGATTTTATAGATGAACGTGTAAAACAAGTGTTAATTTTCTTAAAAGCTGTTAATTATAGGGTTAAGAGGTGTTTTTTAGTGGTAAATCTATAAAATAAGGTAGTTTATATATTTTATGATTTTTTGTGATAATACCTCTAATACTTTTGCTCTAAAAAGTAAAATGAGGTATTTAATTATTGGCTTTTTAAGTATTGTATATCTAACATCTTGTACAGCAGATGGTGCAACTTATGAAGTAGGGAGTGATTTTATTGAGAATGATATACAGATTAGAGTTATAGACACTTTTACTGTAAAAACAGGAACCTTTAAACTAGACTCTTTAATAACTTCTGGTACAGGAAGAATTTTATTGGGTAGTATTAAAGATGATGATTTTGGTAATACAACTGCCAAGTCTTATCTAGAGTTAGTAGCTTCTGCTTACTCTATAAGTAATGATGCTATTTACGATTCTATTGGTATGATTTTAAATTACGATACCTATTATTATGGAGATACAACTAAATTACAAACATATAATTTACATAGAATAACAGAAACCTTTGAGCCAGAAGATAGTGATGATTTTTACAATAGCTCTTTTTTAGATTACGATTCTCAATCATTAGGTGAAATTTCTTTTATACCAAAACCAAACAAAGAAACAGATTCTCTTTTTATTAAAATGGATGATGTTTTAGGTGAAGAAATTTTTGATAAAATTGTTGATAATGATATTAATAATTCTGATGATTTTTTGCAATATTTTAAAGGTTTAGCAATTGTGCCAGATGCAAGTTTAGACAGTCATATGCTTGGTTTTGGTTCTTACCCATCAACATCAACAGAAGAAAATTCTAGTATGCGTCTTTATTATACAATTAAAGATGATGATAGTGAAGATAATAATTATTACGTAGATTTTTTAATATCTAGTTCAACGCAACAATTTAATCAAATAGAAACAGATTATTCTACTTCTGTTGTTGGAGATTTTGCAGATGTAGAAGAAATTAGGTCTAGTGAAGATACCAATTATGCAACTTATATTCAATCTGGTACAGGACTATGTACAAGAATAGAAATACCATCAATAAAAAAACTTTTAGAGTTTTCTAATGAAGCTACTACTTTAAGTGCAACACTTACTTTTTCACCTTTAAATGGTAGTTATAGTAGTGAGAACCCTTTGCCAGAATCTTTATTAGTTTATGTAGTAGATCATAAAAATAGATTTGTAAAACAACTTGTAGATATAAATGAAACTTCAGCTTACGCTTATTTAAACGATAATCAAGATGAATTTAGTCAAAACGTTTCTTATTCTGTTGATTTAAGTGGTTATGTAGAAGAAATCTTATTAACCGAAAGCGATTTAAATTATGCACTAATGGTTTTGTATGAAACTTACGATCAAAATGTGAGTAATTTAATAATAGAAGATAATCCTGCAACAGACAATCAGGTAAAATTAACCGTAAAATATTTAAACTATTAAGATGCAAAAAAATATATTATTAATAGTACTTATAGTTGCTACACAATCAATTTTTGGGCAGAATAATGCAAATACACCTTATTCTTTATTTGGTTTAGGTGTAGAAAATAAAACAGCAACAGGTGGTTTAACAGGTTTAGGTAATACAGGTATAGCACAATCTACACCTTATGAAATAAATATTTTTAATCCTGCTAGTTTAGGTAATTTACTATCAAAATCATTTTTGTACGAATTTGGTTTAAATGGTACATACTCAACCTTAGAAACAGATAACATTAGTGAAACCAGCAATAATGGAAATATTTCTCACATTGCTATTGCTTTTCCTGTACGTAAAAATTTAGGATTAAGTATAGGTCTTTTACCATATACTAAAACAGGTTATAATATTGATATTGAAAGCCCAATAGAAGGGACTTTGGATACTTTTACAACAAGAATAACAGGCTCTGGAGGGTTAAATAAATTTTTTATAGCAGCTGGTTTTCAGCCTGTAAAAAATTTATCAATAGGTGTGGATTTCTCATTTTTATTTGGTTCTATAGAACAAGAAAGTCAAGTATTTACAGATTCATTTGTTTCAATTTTAGATCAAAATTATTACAATGGAGTAAAATTGAAAACAGGTTTTCAGTACAAATTACCTAATATAAAAAACATAGAAACAACCATTGGTGGTACATTTGAGTTGCCAACATCTTTATCTGGTAAACAAACAAGAACTTCTTATAAAACAACAAGTGCTGGTACAGAAATAAGTATTGAAGATGAGGTTGAAAATGATTTAGATAATTTTGAGTTACCAAAAAGTTTTGGTTTAGGTTTAACATCAAAATTTAATAATACCATTACAACTAGTTTAGATTATAGAAAATTAATGTGGAATGATACAAACCAACAGTCTAATAGCGAACGTTATACAGATGAATCTATTTATGCATTTGGAGTAGAGTTTTTGCCAAATAAAAACAAATACAACTATTGGTCTAACGTAAAGTATAGATTTGGTTTAAACTACAACACTGGGTTTTTAAAAATATCGAATCAACAAATAGATAGCTATTTTATTTCTGCTGGTTTAGGTTTACCAATGAAAAAGAATAGTTTAAATAATTTTAATATTTCTTATTCTTATGGTAAAGAAGGTACTTTAAATAACGGTTTAATTCAGGAGAATTTTCATAAAATAACACTTAATTTAAACTTTGTTGGTAGTTGGTTTAGTCAAAAAAGAATAGATTAAATACACAAGAAAACAATCTTTAAAGCCATAAATTATAATCTTATATTTACTTTTGTTGAAAATATTTTTCTTTGGATAATAAAAATCAACAATCAACAAATCTTAATAAATTCATTAGTTCTACTGGGATTTGTTCACGTAGAGAAGCCGAAAAATTAATTGTAGAAGGTAGAGTAACTATTAACGGTAAACCTACACAATTAGGAAATCGAGTTTTAAAAAATGATGTAGTTAAGGTTGATGGTAGACTTTTAAAACCAAAACCAAAAACACTTTACATAGCCTTAAATAAACCAATAGGTATTGTTTCTACAACAGATTCTAGAGAAAGAGATAATATTGTAAAACATATTAATCATCCAGAAAGATTATTTCCAATAGGACGTTTAGATAAACCTTCTGAAGGATTAATCTTTTTAACCAATGATGGTGATATTGTAAATAAAATTTTAAGAGCAGGTAACAACCACGAAAAAGAATATATTGTTTCTGTTGATAAAAGGATTGACGATGATTTTATCAGAAAAATGAGTAATGGAATTCCGATTTTAGGTACAATTACTAAAAAGTGTAAAGTAGAAAAAGTATCAGAAAAGGTTTTTAAAATTATTCTTGTTCAAGGTTTAAACAGACAGATTAGAAGAATGTGCGAGTATTTAGGGTACGAAGTTACCAAACTAAAACGCACAAGAATTATGAGTGTAGAATTGGGTAACCTAAAACAAGGCGATTGGCGAGAACTTACTGAAGATGAGTTAAAAGAGATAAATACAATGATTGCTTCATCATCTAAAACAGAAGAAGCTTCTGTGGTTAAAGAAAAGCCAAAAACTACAAAACCGAAAAGAAAATCGGCTCCTGCAAAAAACGATTTTAATAAAAAAAGTGCTTCTTTTAGAAAATCATCACCTAAAAATAAAAAGAGGAATGTTGGTTCTTCATCAAAAAAGAAAAGAAGATTTTAAAATAGTAGTCAATTAAAGCAAAGACAAAGGTTTAAGAATCTTTTAATTTTTCAATTCTTAAATAGTCTTATCTTTGCGCCCAATGAAATTCGATTTAAAACTTACTGACCCCAAAAGCAAAGCTAGAGCAGGTTCAATTACAACAGATCATGGAGTTATAGAAACTCCTATTTTTATGCCTGTAGGTACTGTGGGTACTGTAAAAGGCGTACATCAAACAGAACTTAAAACAGAGGTAAATCCAGATATTATTTTGGGTAATACCTATCATTTATATTTAAGACCAGGTTTAGAGATTCTAGAAAAAGCTGGTGGTTTACACAAGTTTATGAATTGGGATAGAAATATTCTTACAGATTCTGGTGGTTACCAAGTATATTCTTTATCAGGTAGAAGAAAAATTAACGAACAAGGGGTAAAATTTAAAAGTCATATAGATGGTTCTATGCACTTTTTTACGCCAGAAAATGTTATGGAAACGCAACGTACAATTGGGGCAGATATTATTATGGCTTTTGATGAATGTACACCTTATCCTTGTGATTATAATTATGCAAAACGTTCTATGCACATGACACATAGATGGTTGGATAGATGTATAAACCATTTAGAAAAATTACCATACAAATACGGTTTTGAGCAAACCTTTATGCCAATTGTTCAAGGTAGTACTTACAAAGATTTACGAAGACAATCTGCTGAATATATAGCCAATTCTAACCAAAAAGCAAATGCAATTGGCGGTCTTTCTGTAGGTGAACCAGCAGAAGAAATGTATGCTATGACAGAGGTTGTAACCGAAATTTTACCAGAAGATAAACCTCGTTATTTAATGGGTGTAGGTACACCAATAAATATTCTAGAAAACATTGCTTTAGGTATAGATATGTTCGATTGTGTAATGCCAACTAGAAATGCCAGAAATGGAATGTTATTTACAGCTCACGGAACTATAAACATTAAAAATAAAAAGTGGGAAGATGATTTTTCTCCAATTGATGAAATGGGTATTACAGGTGTAGATACTTATTACACTAAAGCATATTTACGTCATTTATTTGCGGCAAAAGAAATGTTGGGTAAACAGATTGCATCGATTCACAATTTAGGATTTTACGTGTGGTTAACTCGTGAAGCAAGAAAACATATTTTGGCAGGTGATTTTAGAGAGTGGAAAGATATGATGGTTAAACAAATGGATAAAAGATTATAGATAATAGTTCTTGGTTGTTAGTTTTAGTCACAAGCATAAACTATCAATCACAAACCAATAATAAAAATAATTTTGAAAATAATTGATTGGTACATATTAAAACGATTTTTGGTAACTTTTTTCTTTACCTTATTAATCTTAATTCCTATTGCCATAGCTATAGATATTTCTGAAAAAATTGATAATTTTCTCGAACATGCAGATTTAAGTTTTTATCAAATTGTAGATGAGTATTATAAAAATTTTACCATATACTATACGAATACTTTTATGCCATTGGCATTATTTATAGCCGTTATTTTATTTACTTCTAAACTGTCTAACAATACAGAAGTTATTGCAATTAATAATGCTAAAATTTCATTTACTCGTTTTTTATATCCTTACTTTATTGGTGCAACATTAATTACAATTTTATCATTATTAATGAATCATTTTGTGGTTCCTAACAGTAGTTCTACAAGAAAAAAGTTCGAAAAAGAATACATACAAGGTAATAGGCAAAAACATGAGTTTAAATATATAAACGACTTTAGTTTACAACTTACAGATAGTACTTACATTTTTATCAGAAATTTTAATACCGAAAATAATAGAGGCTATGATTTTTCTTCAGAATTATATGATGGTATAGAACTAAAAACCAAACTAGTTGCAGATAATATAAAATATTCTGAAAAAGACTCTAGTTTCAGATTACAGAACTGGCGTTTAAGAAAATTATACTTAGAAAAAGATAGTATTTTTTCTGGTGATAAAATTGATACTGTTTTTAACTTTACACCTAAAGATTTAATATATAAATCTGCATTATCTCAAGAAATGCCATCAGATGAATTGTATAGATTTATAAAAGTTTCAGAAAAAAGAGGTGTAAAAAACCTTAATGCATATTTAGTAGAATTCTATAAAAGAACCAGTTTGCCAATAGCGTCTTATATTTTAACAATTATTGCAGTAGCACTTTCTTACAGAAAAAGAAGAGGAGGTACAGGTGTGAATTTAGCTATAGGTTTTGGTATGATGTTTTTCTATGTTTTTCTACTTAAAGTATCAGAAGTTTTAGGAGGAGTTGCAGGTGTTAATCCGCTTTTATATGTTTGGATGCCAAATATCTTTTTTGGTTGTATTGCCCTATATTTATACATAAATGCAAGAAAGTAGGTTAAAAAATTATTTACTCTTACACTTAATTGTTTTTATTTGGGGGTTTACAGCAATTCTTGGAGCCCTAATTACTATTGATGCTATTCCGTTAGTTTTTTTTAGAATGTTATTAGCAGTACTATTTATTGCACTTTATTTTCTAATAAAAAAGAAATCTTTTAAGATTGATAAAAAAGGGTTAACTAAATTTTTATTTACAGGAATTATTATTGCTACACATTGGATTTTTTTCTTTAAAGCCATAAAAGTATCTAATGTTTCTGTTGCATTAGTAACAATGAGTACAGCAGCCTTTTTTACATCATTAATAGAACCCATTTTTTTTAAAAGAAGAATTAAAACCTTAGAAATTGTTTTAGGATTATTAGTTATTCTTGGGCTTTACATCATTTTTAATTTCGAAAGTCAATATAAATTAGGTATAATTTATGCACTAATAGCTTCTTTCTTAGGATCATTATTTTCTGTTTTAAATGGTTTGTTTATCAAAAAATATGATGCAAACAGAATATCTTTTTACCAACTTTTATTTGGTACTTTATTCGTAACAATATATTTAATAATTAATAACAGTTTTTCTTTAGCTTTTTTTAATTTACCAGTTTCAGATTGGATTTGTCTTTTTATTTTAAGTAGTGTTTGTACAGCTTATGCATTTATAATTTCTGTTCAAGTAATGAAATATTTATCTCCTTATACAGTTATTATAACCAATAATTTAGAGCCTATTTATGCTATTGTTTTAGCCTTATTTATTTTTGGTGATAAAGAAAAAATGAATCCTGAGTTTTATCTAGGAGCCACAATTGTTTTAGGTGTTGTTTTGTTAAACGGATTTATTAAGAATAAATCTGCAATTAAACAGAAAGCAAAATTAAGATTAAAGCCAAAAAAGTAAAATGAATTTGTTATAAAAGTAAATTTTATAGTATGTTTGTTAATCCAAATAACTTAATCAAAGTAATTACAAAATGGAATATTTAGATTTTGAAATGCCAATAAAAGAACTTGAAGATCAACTTCAGAAATGTCAAATTATTGGTGAAGAAAGCGATGTAGATGTTACAGCTACTTGTAAAAAAATAGAAAAAAAATTAGCTACAGCTAAAAAAGATATTTATAAAAATTTAACTCCTTGGCAAAGAGTCCAACTGTCTAGACATCCAAGCAGACCTTATACATTAGATTATATAGAAGCAATTTGTGGAGATACTTTTATGGAGCTGCATGGAGATAGAAATGTAAAAGATGATAAAGCCATGATTGGTGGTCTAGGTAAAATAGGCGATCAATCGTTTATGTTTATTGGTCAGCAAAAAGGTTATAATACCAAAACACGCCAATATAGAAACTTTGGTATGGCTAACCCAGAAGGTTATAGAAAGGCTTTGCGTTTAATGAAAATGGCAGAGAAGTTTGGTATTCCTGTGGTTACATTGTTAGATACTCCTGGTGCTTACCCAGGTTTAGAAGCAGAAGAACGTGGACAAGGTGAGGCTATTGCCAGAAATATTTTAGAAATGACACGTTTAAAAACACCAATTATTACTATTGTTATTGGTGAAGGTGCTTCTGGTGGTGCAGTTGGTATTGGAGTAGGAGATAGAGTTTACATGATGGAAAATACTTGGTATACAGTTATTTCTCCAGAATCTTGTTCTTCTATTTTATGGCGTAGTTGGGAGTATAAAGAACAAGCTGCAGCTGCTTTAAAATTAACAGGAACTGATATGAAAAAGTTAAAGTTAATTGATGGTATAATTAAAGAACCTGTTGGTGGTGCACATGCAGATAGAGCTGGTGCTTTTGCTAAAGTAAAAGAGCAAATAGTTATTGCTTTTGATGAATTAAAAGATTTATCTGATACTGATTTGGTAATACAAAGAATGGATAAATATGCAGATATGGGTGTATATAAAGAGTAAAGTATTCTAGATTTAATCATAAAAAAAGCGAAAT
>NZ_JAHKQL010000031.1:30656-352974 GCF_018861005.1 Polaribacter vadi | reverse complement strand
ATTTCGCTTTTTTTATGATTTATTATCTAATCTTAACTCATTTATCATTCAACTAAAGAAAATTACTTTTCAGCTATGATTGTAAATTTTAATCAAAAGAAAAGAAGAACTTTGTTGTAAGAATACTTAGAATTATTACAAATTAATTCATTAACCCTTAAATCTTTAATTATGTATAAGAGCACTTTACAACAAATCTTTCTTTTCTTAATATCATCTGCATTAATCTATAAAACAGGTAAGTATATGGTTAAATTAAATGATATTACTTCCTTTTTAGATTTTGGTGTAATTGCTGTATTCTTTTTTTCGTTTATCCTATTTATGAATTACTTTGTAAGATTATCAAACAAAATTTTTAGAGGATTTAGCTTTTAAACTAAATTTCTAAATACCTAAAGAAGTAAATAATGATTTTAAATTTGGGTCTGAAGGTCTTGGTGCATTAGCATCAACAATATTACCTTGTGGATCTATTAAGATAAATCTTGGAATACCGTTAATTTGATAATCTTGTTGAAAAGCATAATCTTGTCCTGACCATAATTGAACTCCAGACATATTTCTCTTTTTAACAAAATCGCGCCATTTTTTTTCTGCAGCTTCCCAAGAACCACCACTTCTTCTAGATTCATCAGTAGAAATACTTACAAAAACAATATTTTTATTGTGATATTCTTTTTCTAAAGCTTGTAAATAAGGAATTTGTTGAATACAAGGGCCACACCAAGTTGCCCAAACATCTATATAAACATATTTGCCTTTAAAAGAACTTAAAGATTTAGTACCGCCCTTTATATCAACATAATTTTCGAATTTTGGAGATGGTTTTCCTTTACCCATTAATTGATTTTGTGCGTAAGCATTATCAAAATAAGTAACAATTTGTTGATTTTGTTGCTTCATAGAAGTGTATAAAGTACTATCAATATTATTATAAGATTCTAAAATACTATCAAAATCAGCTTTTATTTTATCTACTTTTTTCCTGTATGCTTTTTGTTCTAATTCTAAAATTAACTGCGGATTTCCCATTTTTTGACTTCTTTCTATCTGAGCCAAAATAAAGTTACTGTTAGATGCGCCTTCTCCAGAAAATTTTAGACTTTCTAAAAAAGTATTAGCATCCGTATTTAAAGAAATATTATATCCGTTTTTTAAATAAATAGGAGCTCTGTTATTAGAATTGGTAAGTAAAGTATAAATTTCTCCTTTATTGTCTTTTAGTTTTAATGTATCTTTAAAACTACCATCTTTATTAATTTTTATTTCTTTGATAATTCCTTCTCTGTCTGCTATAGAAATAATAGAGTCTTTACTGTTTTCTAATGTTCCAGATATTGTTAGATACTCTTTTGGTTGTTCCTGGCTACAAGCCACCATCATTAATAAACCAAAAAGTATTGTGCTAATTTTTTTCATTTTATAAATTCAAATTTGATGCAAATATAAAACAATAACGAGCATAAGGTTGTTAAAATAATTGATGTATTTCGTTAATATATTTAAGTTTAATGCTTAAATTTTTATTCAAAAAAAAATCCTGAATGTATCAATCAGGTTTTTCAGAATTTAATATTCAATTTTATCTTGTTTTTCGCTCCATTTTTGAAATGGTTCTAAAGCAATTTCTCTACTGACTTGCTCAAATTTGATACTTCTTTTTTCGTAAGGTAATGCTATTTCTTTGTAAATAAATTCATCATCAAAACCAATATTTGCAGCATCTTGTTGATTACTTCCATAATAAACTTTATCTGGTCTTGCCCAATAAATTGCACCTAAACACATAGGACAAGGTTCGCAAGATGTATAAATAATACAACCATCTAACTGAAAAGAACCTACTTTTTTACAAGCATCTCTAATTGCAGTAACTTCTGCGTGTGCAGTTGGGTCGTTTGTAGAGGTTACTTTATTGTTTCCACGCCCAATAATTTCTCCGTCTTTTACTACTATACATCCAAAAGGGCCACCTTCGTTATTGTTCATTCCTTTTAAAGCTGCTTTTACAGCTTCACTCATAAATTCTTCGTGATTATTCATCTTCATTTTCTATTATTATGATTAATTATTTAAGCCAAAAAAAAGCTGCATTATAATGCAGCTTTTAATATTTGGTAAAATTAATATTTTTATTTTAAACTACCAGTCATAGCAGCAGGATTAACCCACTCATCATATTGCTCTGGAGTTACATAACCCAAACGTACAGCTTCTTCTTTTAAAGTTGTTCCATTTGCGTGAGCTGTGTTTGCAATTTCTGCAGCTTTATAGTATCCTATTTTAGTATTTAATGCTGTAACCAACATTAAAGAATTGTTTACTAATTCTGTAATTCTTGAGTGATTTGGTTCTATACCAGCAGCACAATTTACATCAAAAGAAACACAAGCATCACCAATTAATTGAGCAGATTGTAAAACATTTGCAGCCATCATAGGTTTAAAAACGTTTAATTCATAATGTCCTTGAGTACCACCAACAGTAACAGCAACATCATTACCCATAACTTGTGCACAAACCATTGTCATAGCTTCACACTGAGTTGGGTTTACTTTACCTGGCATAATAGAAGAACCTGGCTCGTTTGCAGGTATAATAATTTCTCCAATTCCAGATCTTGGACCAGAAGCCATTAAACGAATATCATTTGCAATTTTATTTAAAGAAACAGCAACTTGTTTTAAGGCTCCATGTGTTTCTACTAAAGCGTCGTGTGCAGCTAAAGCTTCGAATTTATTTTCTGCAGTTACAAAAGGTAATTCTGTAAATTCTGCAATATATTTTGCTACTAAAACATCATAACCAGCAGGTGTATTTAAGCCTGTTCCAACAGCTGTACCTCCTAAAGCTAATTGTGATAAATGTTCTAATGTATTTTTTAATGCTTTTAAACCAAAGTTTAATTGCGCTACATAACCAGAAAATTCTTGACCTAATGTAAGAGGAGTAGCATCCATTAAATGAGTTCTACCAATTTTTACAACATCATTAAAAGCTTCTGATTTTGCTTTTAAAGTATCTCTAAGTTGCGTAATTCCAGGAATTGTATTTTCTACAATTTTTTTATAAGCAGCAATGTGCATACCTGTTGGAAAAGTATCATTAGATGATTGCGATTTATTTACATCATCATTTGGTTGAATAGTTTTTTCGCCTTCACCAATAACTTTACCAGCAATTTCATGAGCTCTGTTTGCAATAACTTCGTTCACATTCATGTTAGATTGTGTACCAGAACCTGTTTGCCAAATTACTAACGGAAATTGATCATTGTGTTTACCTTCTAAAATTTCATCACAAACTTTTGCGATTAAATCTCTTTTTTCTGCAGCTAAAACACCTAATTCTGTGTTTGTATATGCAGCCGCTTTTTTAAGATAAGCAAAACCATAAACAACCTCTAAAGGCATTGAGGCAGCAGGACCAATTTTAAAGTTATTTCTAGAACGTTCGGTTTGTGCTCCCCAATATTTATCTGCAGGAACATTTACTTTACCCATTGTGTCTTTTTCTACTCTGTATTTTGTCATTTTTAGTGTAATTTATGATACAACAAATTTACAAAAAACTATTAGCACAGAATGTTGATAAATGTCATTTTTAGATTGTAAAAAAAAATATTTTTTTGATATGAATTTTTAAAAAATAATCTTATTTTTGAACAATTAAAATTTCAAAGTATACAGATGTTAGATTTTTCAGAATTTTCAGGATTAGTTTTATTTATGTTCATTTTTACAGCTGGTTTTTGGTTGTTAATCTTTTTATTGACATTTGTAGTACCTTACTGGATTGGAGGAACAATTTGGGAGAATATGAAGTTAAAAAGAGAAGCTAAAAAAGCTGCTGAAGGTAAGTAGTTTTGTAATTAAAATATATAATTAGAATGCTCGCAATTTGCGAGCATTTTTTTTGTTCTAAATTTAAATTGGAAAAAATATTAGTATCTTTTTGTAAAATAAAGATTTTAACACTCTTAATTATTTATTAAAAAAAAACAGAGCTTACTTTTTATTTGTAAACTCTGTTTTAAATTTTATGTTGATGAAAATGGTTTATCCTTCAAATTCTTCACCACCCATTTCTTCTTTATAATTATTTCTTTCGTTTTTCTTTTTCTGATTGAACCTATAAACGAAACTTACACGTATTTGACGTTCTCTCCATTGAAACTCACTGTATTGTTCAAAAACATCAGGAACTGTTGTTGTACTTTGTCTTCTACGTCCATTAAAAGCATCACTTATGTTTAAGCTTACAGATGCTTTTTCGTTCCATAAATCTTTACTTGCAGCAATATCCATGGTAAAAATTCCATTGCTTGTAGATTGTGCATCTTGTGTTGCTCCTCTATAATTAGAATTAATCTGTAAATCAGTTTTACCAGGTAAAGTTATTTTTTGATTTAATCTGATAAAAAATGCTGTGTTTTCAAAATCGAAATTTTGAGTAATATTTGTATTTGGGTTTAAATAATCTCCTTCTGTAGAAACATTGTATAAATTAAAATCACTATTAATATTCCAAATTTTGAATGGTCTGTAATTTAAAGTAAACTCAAAACCAATTCTTTCTTCTAAAGATAAGTTTATAGGAAACCTTCTAATAACAGGGTCTCCATTATCAGTAAAATCACCAGTATTTTCTTGAATTGTTTCCCAATTGTCATTACTTCTGTTATAATAGATAGAAGTACTTAAGGTAAATTTTTCCCATCTTTTTAAATAACCTAAATCAATAGCATCTGTAATTACAGGGTTTAAATCTACGTTACCACTATAAATATTACTCTCACTAGATCTACTTGGAAAAGGGTTTAAGCTTCTACCTCTAGGTCTTCTAATTCTTCTATTGTAACCTAAAGTCATATTATCACCATCTTCGAATTCTAAACCAATATTAAAAGTTGGGAAAAGGTTGTCATAACTCTTTTTACTACTGCTGTTATCTGTTTCTTGTTCAATTTCTACGGATGTATTTTCGTAACGTAAACCAGCTAATAAAGAAATTTTATTAAATTTTTGTCCGTATTGAAAATAAGCTGCATTTACAAATTCTTTATAACCAAATGAATTGTTTAAACCAGTATCTGCTACTAATGGACCATCAGGAAAAACTTGTCTTTCAGCTAAATAAAATTTATTATAAATATCTCTGTAATTACCTCTATAACCAGCTTCGTACTGAATAGTTTCTCCTACAGGATGTACATAATCTGCTTGTAAAAGAAAACGATCTTCATCTTGATCTTCAATTACTTGTTCTAAATCGTTTAATAAGTTAGTTTGAGTATCTATTTCTGTAATATTATTTAAAATATCTTCAGTTTCTGTAGAGTATTGTGTGTTGATAGAAAGTTTTTTTCCATTACCATCAAAATTATTTACATAATCTAAAGTGTACTGAATTCTAGTTTCATCTTCAGCTTCGTTTTCAGTTCTAAAAGTAGCTTCATTTATTCCTCCATTAGCATCATATCTGTTAATTTCATTTGAGTTTACATCATCATCATTACCAGAATTATAAATAATGTTACCAATAATACTTGAGTTTTGACTTAAATAGTATTCAGCACCAAAACTTGTAAAAACAGATCTACCTAATCTATCAAAATTTCTTTGTTCAGCAACTCTTGCATTTGGTGCACTATCTAAAAAGTAATCAGTATCACTTAATGCATTACCTGGTGTTTCATTATATCTGAAACCTGTATTTGTAAATAAGTTCCATTTTTCTGTTCTCCAGTTTGCGTTAAAAGCAGTACCCACTCTTGCAGGGTATCCTAAATCTAACTGTAAAGAACCATTAAACCCTGTTAATTTATTTTTTCTTAAAATAATATTTAAGATTCCTGCTGTACCTTCTGCATCATATCTTGCAGATGGAGATGTAATAACTTCTACTTTTTCTATGGCCTCTGCAGGTATTTGTCTTAAAGCATCTGCACCATTTAAACCAACTAAAGCACTTGGTCTACCATCAATCAAAATAGTAACATTCTCATTACCTCTTAAACTTACAGCACCTTCAACATCAACTTGAACAGAAGGTACATTGCCTAAAACATCACTTGCATTTCCTCCACGAATTGATAAATCTTTACCAATATTAAATACTTTTTTATCTAAACGAATGTCTACAGTTGTTTTTTCTGCAATAATTACTACTTCATCTAAAGAACTTAAATCTTCAGAAAGTTTAATAGTACCTAAATTTAGGTTTTTGATAATTTCTTGTGCAGGGTAATTTTTAGATTTAAAGGAAATATATTCTATACTAATTACGTAAGTTCCTTTTGGTGTTTTAATATTAAAATTACCATCAAGATCTGTAATTCCTCCAGAAACTTTATTGGTTTTCGTGTTTTTTATAACAATTGTGGCATATTCTAAAGGTTGATTAGAGTTGTTGTCAATAACTTTACCAGAAATAGAAATTTCATTTGAAGTTGAACCTTTTTGTGCGAATAAAATTGCTGATGATAATAAAAAGCTAAATAAAATAATTTTTTTAATCAAGACTTGTTGGTTTTTAGTTTTAGACTGCAAAGTTCTATTTAAGTTTAGTTTATATTAGTTAAAAAAAAGTTAAACAAGTTTTTGAAAAAGTTAAGCTTTATAGAACAGTGGTTATAGCTTCTGTTGGTCTACCAATTACAGCCTTGTTTTTATTGATAACTATTGGGCGTTCAATTAACTTCGGATTTTCTATCATAGCTTTTATAATTGCTACATCTGATAAATCTTTGCCTTTATAATTTTCTTTCCAGATTTTCTCGGTTTTACGAACCAATTGAATAGGAGAGATCCCTAATAAATTGATGATTTCTGTTAACTCAGCTTCACTTGGTACAGTTTCTAAATATTTAATAATCTCGAATTCTTTACCTGAGTTTTCTAATAATTGTAATCCTTCTCTAGATTTTCTACATCTTGGATTGTGGTATATTTTTATCATGTTTTTTTAGTTTTTAAAGTTGAAACTGATCAACTTCGTTTGAATTGAAATTTATTTTCAGTTTAAATACTGAATACTATTTTTTCTGTCCATTCAACATTAAGAATGCTTTTAAAAAGGAATTGATATTGCCATCCATAACTGCATCTACATTACCAGTTTCGTGAGCAGTTCTTACATCTTTCACTAACTTATATGGATGCATTACATAATTTCTAATTTGGCTTCCCCATTCATTTTTCATTTTATTCGCTTCAATATCATCTCTGGCAGCTTGTTGTTTTTGCAATTCAATTTCATACAATTGAGATTTTAACATCTGCATAGCTGTTGCTCTATTGTCGTGTTGCGAACGTGAATTAGAACAAGAAATCTGAATCCCTGATGGTTTATGCGTCAACTGAACTTTAGTTTCTACTTTATTTACATTCTGACCTCCAGCACCACTAGATCTTGCAGTTGTAATTTCTATATCTGCTGGATTTATATCAATTTCAATAGAATCATCAGCAACAGGATATACATATACAGAAGCAAAAGAAGTATGACGTTTTGCATTAGAATCAAAAGGAGAAATACGCACTAATCTGTGTACTCCATTTTCGCCTTTTAGCCAACCAAAAGCATAATCGCCAGTAACTTCTACAGTAACTGTTTTTATTCCTGCAGCATCTCCTGCTTGGTAATTGAGTGTTTTTAATTTAAAACCTTGTTTTTCAGACCACATTGTGTACATTCTAAATAACATTTCTGCCCAATCACAAGATTCTGTTCCACCTGCACCAGCCGTAATTTGTATTACAGCAGATAAAGAATCTCCTTCTTCAGAAAGCATATTTTTAAATTCAATATCTTCTAGAAAAGTACTTACTTTTTCAAATTGTTCAATTACTTCGCTTTCATCAACTTCATCTTCTTTGTAAAATTCATATAAGACATTTACATCTTCATTTAAAGAAATGGCTTTATTGTAATCTTCTACCCATTTCTTTTTAAAACGTAATTCTTTCATAACAACTTCTGCAGCTTTTGGGTCGTTCCAGAAATCAGGATTTGCTGTTTTTTCTTCTTCATTGGCTATTTCTATGAGTTTTTTATCAATCTCTAAATAAGATTTTAATTTCTCAATTCTTGTAGCTATATCTTTAAGTTGGTCTTGTGTAATCATAAATTTTGTTTTGCTACGTAATTTCATCAATAAAAATAATGAGAAAAAAAGTAGCTAATTTTTATACAGTGTAGATTGTATAAATTCGAAAAACAAAAATAAATGAAATTTTAAGATTTTAGGTTTTTATAGCTAATACTTATTTTATAGTTTTATAAAAATTAATTTTACAATGAAAAAAACACTACTTCTTTTACTATTCTTATCGCTTTATTTTAACGGATTTTCGCAATTTTTTACAGAGAAATCTGGTAAAAACCTTAAAAAAGGAATCACAAAATACGATGGCTATTTTACTTTTTATTATGATGAAAATCAGGATAAAGTTTATTTGCAAATTGACAAATTAAACCAAGAATTTCTTTATGTACGTTCGCTTTCTGAAGGTTTGGGTTCTAATGATATTGGTTTAGATAGAGGTCAATTAGGAGGTGGAGTAGTAGTTCACTTTAAAAAAGCTGGGAATAAGATTTTAATGGTGCAACCTAATTTAGATTACAGAGCCATTACTGATAATGAAGAAGAAAAAAACTCAGTAAGAGAAGCTTTCGCAAAATCAGTTTTACACGGATTTGTAGTTAAAGAAACTAAAAATGATACGTATTTAGTAGATGCAACATCATTTTTTATGAGAGATGCACATGGAGTTGCTGCAAGATTGGCAAGAAGTAAAGAAGGGAATTACAGTTTAGACAAAAGTAGAAGTGCTTTTAATTTAAAAAGAACAAAAGCATTTCCTAAAAATATTGAGTTCGATGTTTTGCTAACATTCAAAGGAACTCCAAAAGGAAGAAATATTAGAAGTGTTGTGCCAGATGCAAGTGCAGTTACTGTAAATCAACATCATTCTTTTGTAGAATTGCCAGACAATAAATACAAACCAAGAAAATACGATCCGCGTTCTGGTTCATGGCAAATGAGTTATTTAGATTATTCTACACCCGTAAATGAATCGATTACAAAGCGTTTTATTTACAGACATCGTTTAGAAAAAAAGAATCCAGAAGCTGCAATTTCAGAAGCTGTAGAACCAATTATTTATTATTTAGATAGAGGTACTCCAGAACCTGTAAGATCTGCTTTATTAGATGGAGGTCGTTGGTGGAATCAAGCTTTTGAAGCTGCAGGTTATAAAGATGCTTTTCAGTTTAAAATGTTGCCAGAAGGCGCAGATATGTTAGATGTACGTTATAATGTTGTACAATGGGTGCACAGATCTACAAGAGGTTGGAGTTATGGTTCTAATATTTCTGATCCAAGAACTGGAGAAATTATTAAAGGACATGTAAGTTTGGGAAGTTTACGAATTCGTCAAGATTATTTAATTGCGCAAGCCTTACAAGCACCTTTTAAAAATAATATTGCTGATGATGATTTTGCAATGCAAATGGCAATTGCTAGAATAAGACAATTATCGGCTCACGAAATTGGGCACACTTTAGGCTTTAGTCACAACTTTGCAGCAAGTACAAATGGTAGAACTTCTGTGATGGATTATCCACATCCTAAGTTTACTCAAAAAAACGGAAAAATAGATTTTTCTGATGCTTATGATGCTAAAATTGGTGCTTGGGATAAAGTTACTGTTACCTATTCTTATCAAGACTTTACAAAAGGAACCAATGAAAGTGAGGCGTTAGATAAAATTTTAGTTGATGCTTATGCAAGTGGTTTAAAATATTTATCAGATTCTGATGCTAGACCTCAAGGAAGTGCAAGTGCAACAGCTCATTTATGGGATAATGGAGGTAATATTTACGACGAATTAAACAATCTTTTAAAGGTTAGAAAAACAGCAATTTCAAAATTTTCTACGGATAATATAAAATCGGGTCAGCCTTATTCTGTTTTAGAAGATGTGTTTGTGCCTTTGTACTTCTTACATCGTTTTCAAACAGAAGCAACTACCAAGTTAATTGGAGGTTTAGATTATAGTTATGCTGTTAAAGGTGGTAACCAAACTGTTGTAAAAAGAGTTTCTGGAGATGTAGAAAGAAAAGCTTTAGACGCAATTTTAAAAACAATTTCTGTGGATGAAATTGCAATTCCTAAAGAAAAATTAGATTTATTTCCACCAAGAGCAATAGGTTATTACAGATCTAGAGAATCTTTTAAAAGCAAGTTAGGTGTTGCTTTTGATGCTTTTTCTGCAGTAGAAACTGCTTCTGAAATGACATTGGATTTACTTTTAAATCCGCAAAGAATGTCTCGTTTAATTGCACATAAAAGTTTGGATAAAAATCAATTGGGATTAGATGAATTAATAGATGAATTAATTGATGCATCTATCAAAAACACACATAAAGATACTTATCATCAAGAATTGCAAAACGTAATAAATATTAAAGTTTTAGAGCAATTGTTTTATTTAGGTACTTATAAAAATCAGTACAATCAAGTAAATGCCATTGTTTTATACAAGTTGGATGAAATAAAGTCAATTATAAAAAGTGAAAATGCTTCAGGAATTCAGAAAATTTATGATGCTGCATTATTAAAAATGATAGACGGTTATCTAAAAAATCCTACTTCGTTTAAAAAAATAGCGGCTCCAAAAATTCCTGATGGTTCGCCTATTGGTAGTGATATGCATTAAAAACAGCTTTTTTAAAACATACGAAACACAAAGATTTACAAGGTTTTGCTTATAGAAAAAACAGTTAATTTTTGTGTTTTATTTTTGTTGATTTACAAAACCTACAATGCACAGAAAAATAATTATTACTGGCACAACTTGTACAGGAAAAACTACTTTGGGTAAAAAATTGTCTAAAGAATTTTTAATTCCACAGATAGATTTAGACGACCTTCATTTTTTACCAAATTGGGTAGAGAAAGAAAATGATGTTTTTGTAAATGATGTAAATTTTAAGCTTGCTAAACATCAAGAATGGATTGTTACTGGCAGTTACCAAACGCTTTTAAAAGACTCAGTTTGGCAAAAAGCCACGTTAATTGTTTGGTTAGATTATCCTTTACACTTAATTTTAAGACGTTATTTTATAAGAACTTACAAAAGAGTTTTTCTAAAAGAAAAATGTTGTGGCGAAAACTATGAAACATTAAGCAGAACCTTTTCTAAAGAAAGTTTATTTCTTTGGATTTTTAAAACCTATTGGCACAGAAAAAGAAGAATGCATCAGTGGCAAACTACACTTTTTGCGCATAAAAAATGGTTGATTTTAAAATCTCCAAGAGATATATATCAGCTAAAATATCTTTTATCAAATAAGTGAATTTTTACTCCACAGTAATTTTACTTGTACCATAAATCGGAATTCCTGTTTTGGTAATTTTTGATGCTTAGCAAATGTAGAATCAAAATAAATATTTTAAAAAAAAATAACGCATAATTACATTTTATTCTATAGTTTAGAACAATGTTTATAGACTTAATTTCAGATACAGTAACTAAGCCAACATCAGAGATGTTAGCTGCAATGATGAATGCAAAAGTAGGTGATGATGTTTTTAAAATGGACCCTACAGTAAATGCTTTAGAACAAAAAGCTGCAAAAATGTTTGGTATGGAAGATGCTCTTTTTTTTCCTTCAGGAACAATGGCAAACCAAACAGCTATAAAATTGCACACTCAACCAGGAGATTTAATTATTGCTGATAAATATGCACATATTTATAATTATGAGAGTGGAGGAGCAGCATTTAATTCTGGAGTAACTTGTAAGTTAATAGATGGTAAAAGAGGTATGTTTACAGCAGATCAAATTGAAGAAATTGCAGCTGTAAAACCACAAATTTATTTACCTTTTACTAAAATGATTTGTGTAGAAAATACCACAAATAAAGGTGGTGGAGCTTGTTGGGATTTTTCTGAATTAGAAAAAATTAAGCAAGTGGCACAAAAAAACAACTTGGCTTATCATCTAGATGGTGCAAGATTGTTTAATGCAATGGTTGCCAAAAACGAAACTCCAAAACAGTATGGAGGACTTTTTGATACGATTTCTATTTGTTTGTCAAAAGGTTTAGGAGCACCAATTGGTTCTTTGTTGTTAGGTTCAAAAAAAGACATCGCTTACGCTTTAAGACTTCGAAAATTGTTAGGTGGAGGAATGAGACAAGTTGGTTTTTTAGCTGCAGCAGGTATTTATGCTTTAGATAATAATGTAGAAAGGTTGGCAGAAGATCATAAAAAAGCTAAAGAAATTGCGGCTGTTTTAGAAACCTGTAGTTACATTACTAAAATAGAACCTGTAGAAACTAATATTCTTATTTTTTATGTAGATGATAAAATAGGTGCAGATGATTTTATTGATAAAATGGCAGCAAAGAATATTTTGTTAACACCTATGGGCGAAGGAAAAATTAGAATTGTTACACATTTGGATTATACAGATGATATGCACGAAATTTTATTAAAAGAACTAAAAGCTTTTTAAAAATAGAAACGAACTACTGGCGATATTGGTGATGCAAAAATACTTTTATTTTCATCATACAAAACATCATAACGAATTCCTAAAGCAAATCTTCCTTGGTTATATGCAATACCAAAATGTAAGGCTGGGAAATTTGTATTTACAGAATTACCGTTAAAAGTAGATTGGTTTGCAAAATAGTAATCAAAATCTGTAGAAAACTGAAATCCAAAATTGGTTTGATACAAACCAATAATGCTAGTACTGTATACGTTTGTAGTAAAATCATTAATTTCACTGTATAGATAACCAAGTCCTGCACCTAAAGCAAAACCGTTATCAAAATTATAGATTGCACTTGGTGAAATACCAATAGTTGTTTGGTTACCAAAACTAGCTGTAAAACCACCACCAAATTGCACATTGTCCCAAAAGTCAGATTTTTGTTGTGCAGCAAAAGATATAGATAAACCTAAAAATAATAATAAGAATAACTTTTTCATAATACAATTTAATTTAACGCATCTAATCTAGCTAATTCTTTATAATTTTTGTTCAATTTTCGCAAAAGAATTCCGTAAACTAATTTGTAAAATAACCAAAGAAGTACTAAAATAATAATCAATGCAATAACTTGACTAACAATGGTTATAGTTATAATTTGACTCATATCTATAGCTAAATTATTAGGATTCATTGTTTGCATTAATTTTTCTGAGTCAGAAAATAATACAACATTTAAAACAATACTTACTAAAAAAACAGTTGCTAAGTTGTAAAAAACATAGTATTTAACTGTTTTTCTAATTCGTAGAATATTTTTCATTAATTTTCTTGTACTATCAGTTAAAGAAACTCTTTGATGATTGTTGTAGAATAAATATAAAAATATAGTAATAATAATATAATGTAAAACTGTAAATATCTTCAGGAAACCTGTTAAATTTAGTTCTTCATATACTTTATAAAAACTATCTGGAACCACAAAACTTAAAGCTCCCCAGAATAAAAATTCTAAAATACCAATAATAAAAATCCATTTTACAATAGAAGATGATTTTGAATGTGCTAATTTGTAAATCTCTTTTGTAGAGTGTTTACTTTGTTCTTCTGGTTGATTTACCCAGGCTTTTTTATAATTTTCTAATACATCCATAAACTATGGGTTTAGTATATTTTTTAATTTTTCTTTAGCTCTGTTCATCTTTACTCTTGCATTTACAGAGGTAATTCCTAATGTTTCTGATATTTCTTTATAAGGTTTATCTTCTAAGTATAAAAAAATAAGTGCTTTATCAATATCATTTAATCTATGTATGGCTTTATACAAAGCACCTAGTTGTTTTTCTTCTGTATCATCATAATCTGTAGCTTTAATTTTATATGCAAAATCGCTAATATCTTGTGTCTTTACTGTTCTGGTTGATTTTCTATACAAAGAAATAGCGGTGTTTAAAGCCACTCTATACATCCAAGTACTAAATTTTGCATCTCCTCTAAACTTCGGATAGTTTTTCCAAAGTTGAATTGTTATTTCTTGAAACAAGTCATTATGGGCATCTCTATTTGTAGTATATACTCTACAAATTTTATGTGCTATATTTTGGTTTGTTTCAAAGTCCGATAAAAATTTAATCTCTAAATCTTTCTGCACTTGTAGTTAGTTGGTTTATTTATTAGTACCAAAATAGCACAAAATGTTACATTATTTTTAAATAAATTTTAATTTAAAATAAAATTCATAAATTTGTTGAATAAAAAGCAGATTAAATTGAACAATATAAAGCAAGATTTTACAATTAAAGACCTTGAAAATATTTCTGGTATAAAAGCACATACCATAAGAATTTGGGAAAAGCGTTACAGTTTATTAGAGCCAAAAAGAACAAATACCAATATTCGTTTTTATTCTCCAGAAAACTTAACAAAGCTTTTAAACATAGTTTTGTTAAACAACAATAATTTTAAAATTTCTAAGATTGCTGCAATGTCTGATGATGACATAACCACTAAATCTAGAGAATTAGCTTTTAATATTGCCATTAATGATGAAGCTATCAATTCTTTAAAGGTTTCTATGTTTCAGTTTGATAAAATTCTCTTTAATAATACCTACAACAAGCTGTTACATAAAAAAACGTTTAGAGAAATCTTTAAAGATATTTTTATCCCTTTTTTAGATCATATTGGTTTATTGTGGCAAACAGAAACACTTTTACCAGCACATGAGCACTTTATCTCTAATTTAATTGCTCAAAAAATACAGACAAATACAGAAAAATTACAATACAGTATTAGTAATACCAATAAAACGTATGTTTTATTTCTACCAGAAAATGAAATTCACGAGTTAGGTTTACTTTATTTAAATTACGAGTTAGTTCTTAGAGGGCATCATACTATTTATTTAGGACAAAGTTTACCACTAAATAATTTGAACTATTTTTTAGAAAGTGATCGTGAAATTTGCTTTATTTCATCATTTACTATTCAACCTTATGATGATAAAATAGAAGGGTATTTTAATCAAATAGAGAGGGTTATGGAAAATACTAATAACCAGTTTATTGCTGTAGGTAGAAAGGTAGAAAAAGTAAAACATTTAGAATTAATTGATAATATTAAATTGCATAATTCTATATCAGATTTGTTAAAGGTCTTATAATTTCTGCTTCTTTTGTAATTATTGTTTAATAAATAACTATATTTGTTCAACAAATTTTTTAAATGAGTAAAAGTGTTCACATTATTGGTTCAGGTTTTTCAGCACTTGCTGCATCCTGTTATTTAGCTAAACAAGGTTACAAAGTACAAGTTTTAGAAAAAAACGAAACTTTAGGAGGTAGAGCAAGACAATATAAAAAAGACGGTTTTACTTTTGACTTGGGCCCATCTTGGTATTGGATGCCAGATGTATTTGAACGATTTTTTGCAGACTTTGGTAAAAAAACATCAGACTATTACACTTTAGATAAACTAAGTCCTGGTTATGAAGTTTATTTTGGTAAAAACGATTCTATAACAATTTCAGATCGTTTAGAAGAAATATATGATTTATTCGAAAAAGAAGAAAAAGGAAGTAGTAAACATTTAAAAAGTTTTTTAGATTCTGCCAAAGCAAATTATGATACTGCAATAAAAGATTTAGTTTATAAACCAGGAGTTTCGCCTTTAGAGCTAGTAAATACAACTACAATTGCTAGAGTAACTCAGTTTTTTTCTACGATCAGAAAACAAGTAAGAAAGAATATCAAAAATAAAAAGTTAATTCAAATTTTAGAATTCCCAGTTTTATTTTTAGGCGCAAAACCAAGTAATACTCCAGCATTTTACAATTTTATGAATTATGCTGATTTTGGTTTAGGAACTTGGCATCCAAGAGGAGGAATGTACAAAGTTATAGAAGGAATGGTAACCTTAGCAAGAAGTTTAGGTGTACATTTTGAAGTAAATGCCAATGTAGAAAAGATTTTGGTTGATGATCAAAAAAAGGTAAAAGGTTTATTAGTTAACGGAAAACAGATTGATACAAACTTGGTGTTAAGTGGCGCAGACTACCATCATACAGAAACATTATTAGATAGTAATTTTAAGCAATACTCAGAATCTTATTGGTCTAAAAAAACATTTGCGCCATCATCATTGCTTTTTTATGTAGGTTTTGATAAGAAAATAGAAAGAGCAAGCCATCATACATTATTTTTTGATTCTGATTTTGACGCTCATGCAGAAGAGATTTACGATAATCCTAAATGGCCAACAAATCCTTTATTTTATGCTAATTTTACTTCTATGACAGATACTACATCTGCTCCAGAAGGCAAAGAAGCTGGCTTTTTCTTAATACCTTTAGCCCCAGGAATAGAAGATACAGAAGAATTAAGAGAAAAATATTTTCATAAAATATTAGATAGATTTGAACAATTAACAAACCAAGAGATTAAAAAATACGTATTATTTAGTAGATCCTTTTGTGTAAAAGATTTCGAGAAAGAATACAATTCATATAAAGGTAATGCTTATGGTATGGCAAATACATTATTACAAACTGCATTTTTAAGACCAAAAATTAAAAGTAGTAAAGTAAAAAATTTGTATTTTACAGGACAGTTAACTGTGCCAGGTCCAGGAGTGCCTCCTGCATTAATATCAGGAAAAATAGCAACAGATTTAATCATTAAAAATCAAAAGTAGAATGAAAGAATTATTTGACAACGTTTCTAACAAGTGCAGCAAAATTGTTACCAAAAGTTATAGTACTTCATTTTCATTAGCGGTAAATATGTTATCACCCAAAATTAGGGTAGATATTTATAATATTTATGGTTTTGTACGTTTTGCTGATGAAATTGTAGATACCTTCCATAATTACAATAAAGAAGAATTAATGACGCATTTTGAGCGTGATTATTATATGGCAAAAAAACAAGGTATTAGTTTAAACCCTATTTTAAATTCTTTTCAGCAAACTGTTAAACGTTATAATATTCCTGATGAAATGGTGCAAGCTTTCTTAAAAAGTATGAAAGCAGATCTGCATAAAACACAATATCAAACCAAAGCTGAATACGATGAGTATATTTATGGTTCTGCAGATGTTGTTGGTTTAATGTGCTTAAAAGTTTTTGTTGATGGTAATGAAGAACAGTATGAACAATTAAAAGATGCAGCAATGCGTTTGGGTTCTGCTTTTCAAAAAGTAAATTTCTTAAGAGATTTAAAAGATGATTATGAAGTTTTAAATCGTTCTTATTTTCCTAATGTAGATTTAGGACAATTAAATGCAATTTCTAAGCAAATTATTATTGATGAAATTGAGGCTGATTTTGATTATGCCTTTACAAACGGAATTTTAAAATTACCAGTAGAAGCTAAATTCGGAGTTTATATGGCTTTTAGATATTATAGAAGGTTGCTAAAGAAATTAAAAGCAGTACCTTCAGAAAAAATTATGGATACAAGAATTCGTATTTCAGACCCAATGAAAATAAATTTGTTGGCTAGAAGTTATGTAAAATATAAATTGAATATTATTTAAAAATGTTTTTTTTAATCACTTTAGGAGTTTTTTTATTGATGGAAGGCATAACCTGGTGTACACACAAATATGTGATGCATGGTTTTGGATGGTTTCTCCACGAAGATCATCATGAACCTGGTTATCCTCACGTATTCGAAAAAAACGATGCTTTTTTTATTGTATTTGCAATACCAAGTATGGCATTATTTTATTTTGGTACGTATACAACTCATACGTATTTATTTTTTATTGGTTTAGGAATTTTGTTTTACGGAATTGCTTATTTTTTGGTACATGATGTTTTAATTCATCAACGATTTAAATGGTTTAAAAAAACCAATAGTCGTTATTTAAAAGGATTAAGAAAAGCACATAAAATTCATCATAAAAATATGGGAAAAGAAGACAGCCAATGTTTTGGAATGTTGTTTGTACCATTTAAATATTTTAAAAAACCTAAAGCTTAGTGTTTTTATACCTGCTTTTAAATCTTGGGTCTTTTAGTATCCCTTTTGCATATTCTTTCGAAAAAAATATGCGATTCATAAAACATTGGAAAGCAGTTTTCTTATCATTAACCATAGTAGCAACCATTTTTCTAATTTGGGATGCTATTTTTACTGCAAATGGAGTTTGGGGTTTTAATCCTGATTATCATATTAATTTATTACTTTTTGGAATGCCAATAGAAGAGTGGCTTTTCTTTTTTTGCATTCCTTATGCAAGTGTTTTTATTCATTATTCATTAGCTTATTTTAAACCAGATTTATTAATATCAGAAAAAATTACAAAAGGAATTACACTTTTTTTTATATTGATATTAATTCCGGTAATATTTATGAATACAGACAAAGCCTACACATTTGTAAATTATGCATTTTTAGAATTTGTTTTGCTGATGGGTTTTTTCTTCGGATTAAAATATTTACAGAGATTTTATATCGCTTTCTTAATAATTTTAGTTCCTTTTTTTATTGTAAACGGAATTCTAACAGGTACAGGCTTAGAAGAGCCTGTAGTTTGGTATAACAATGCAGAAAATTTAGGTATTCGACTTTTAACCATACCAATAGAAGATATTGGTTATGCTTTTACTATGCTTTTTGGTAATGTTTTTCTGATAGAAAAGTTTAAGAAAAAATCTTAAAATAGAAATCTCTTTCAAGTTGAACTTGTACAGCAATTTAATCAATAGAATTTTTATAATTCAAACCTACAAATTGAATTATAGTAATGTTTACTCACAAAATTAATGATGAAAATTTCTTAATTGTCAGTACTTTTTAATTAAAGTAAACAAAAAATAGCTAGTTATAAATATGTTAATGAGTTTGTAAAATATTTTATATTCCTTAAATATTAATTCCTAAAATTGTAGATTTAGAAAGAGGTTTATATGATAGTTCAGAAGACCATTATAAGGAGTAACACATTATTTTACGTTAATTTTTAAAGATGAAAATCCGAATGAAGTATATCTTTTTTATAAGGCGAATCAAAAAAAAATGTAAAAAAATAGGTTCAATTATTTTAGATGTTTTAGTTTTGGATAATTGGACAAAATAAAATTAAAATAAAAAGATATGAGTACTTTAAAAAGTAAAAAAGCAATAATTACTGGAGGTAGTAGAGGTTTAGGAAAAGCAACTGCTATTGCCTTTGCAAAAGAAGGTATTGATGTAGCAATTACTGGTAGAACAGAAAGTGTTTTAAAAGAAACTGTGACAGAATTAGAAACTTATGGAGTCAAAGCAACTTACGCAGTTTTTGATGTTGGTAATTATGAAGAAGTAAAAACTAATATTAAAAAGGTTATTGATACTTTAGGAGGTGTAGATATTTTGGTAAACAATGCAGGTATTGCAGCAATAGGTTCTTTTATGGATATGGAAGTTGACGTTTGGAGCAAAATTATACAAACCAATGTTATGGGTATGTACTATGTTACCAAAGAAGTTTTACCACATTTAATTGAAAAAAACGAAGGTGATATTATTAATGTTTCATCTACAGCAGGGTTAAATGGTAATGCAAATATTTCTGCTTATAGTGCATCTAAATTTGCAGTAATTGGTTTATCAGAATCTTTAATGAAAGAAGTACGTAAACATAATATTAGAGTAAATACATTAACACCAAGTACAATAGAATCTGATTTAACAATCGATTTAGGAATGTTAGAAAAAGGTTCTGACCATGTTTTACAACCTGTTGATTTTGCAGAATTAATTTTAGCAGGTTTAAAATTACCAAGAAGAGCAATGTTAAAAGGTGCTTCTTTATGGTCTACCAATCCTTAAAATTTAGATGATGCTACAAACTTTGTAACCAATCATAAAATCTATCTGGCCATGTTGCTAGTCTTCCTTTACCAATTGTAAAAGAATAGCCATGGCCTACTGATGGATAAATATATACTTTATTTTTTCTAAAGGTAAATTTTAACCATTTCTCTCCAATATCTGGCTTTGTGAGCTTCTTCTTCCCATTCAAATAATTGATGAGAAATTCCTTTTTCATTTAAAATATTAGACAAAGTATAGTTACTTTCTAAAAACGAATCTTCTTTACCAATAGGTAAAATTATATCCATTTTATTTAATTGTTCAATTAAATTTGAATCATCGAGATTTTTTAAATATTGATTTGGCATATTAAAATACACAAAATCATTATGAAAACCGCTTAATAAATCTCTAAAGTATCCTTTAGATTGTGTTAAATCATAACGTCCACTCATACCCACAACTTTGCAAAATAAATGCGGATGACGCATGGCAACATTAACTGCATGATAAGCGCCTAAACTACAACCAGCAGAAATTATATTAGGATTGTTGTTTATTAAATTGGCAAGAGGTAAAACTTCTTCTAACACATATTTTTCATATTGTATGTGTCTGTAAATTCTGTAACCAGGATGAGAAAAACTATTGTAAAAAGATTCTAAATCTACGCTATCTACACAGAATATTTGTAGATCTCCATTATTAATTTTATCTTCTAAAGATTTAATAACTCTCCAGTTTTCGTAATCATAAAAACGACCCATTCTAGGTGGAAAAAAAAGTACTTTAGCACCAGAATCACCAAAAACAAGTAATTCCATTTCTTTTTCTAGATTTGGACTAAACCACTTATGATATTCTCTTTTCATGAAGAAATTTTTGTAGTAAAGATAGTACCTAATCTATATTTCTTCAAGAATTTTTACAGGAAATATTTCTGAGTTTGCTTTTAAAGCATTTACTATCAATTCGTAACCTAAAGCATTAAAATGTAAACCATCTGCTTCGAAAAAGATACTATCTGGGTTTCCATTTTGGTCTAAGAATTTATCATAAATATCTATAAAGTATAAATTATCATCTTTAGTTGTTAAGTTTTTAATAATTGTGTTTGTATAACGAATACTATTTAACAAATGAAAACGAGCAATACTAGGCTTTATTGAAATAACAGAGCATTTAATATTACCATATTTAGTTCTAATTTTAGTTATTAAATTTTCTAAATATAGATAAACTTCTTCTGGGTGTCTACCATCACCTAAATCATTATCACCTGCATAAATCACAATTGAATCTATATCGTCTAAATCTTTAAAAACACGATCAAAATACCAAGTACAAGCAGCTAAAGTAGAACCCCCAAAACCTAAATTTATAGGACTGTAATCTTTAAAAATTGTTGTTAAATCATTCCATAAAGTAAATGTTGAACTACCATAAAAAATCATTTTTGGTTTATACTCTAACTTATCTATCTCATTTCCTAAACGTTCAACATCATCATGGTACCAAAACATTTTATGTAGTATTTTTTAAAAATTAGTTTGCAAATATAAAATTTTAAAATTAAAGTGTATTCATTTAATGAAATATCCATATAGATTATACTTTTGCGCCTGTTTTAATTCTATCGTAAATAGATATAATGTTAAATTTATTACTCATTTCAAAAATATGTAAGGTTATATTTTTATTACGTCTATTAGTCCTTTAGGAGAAATTTATTATAAAATATTAAATTAATTATTTAATGAAATTTATTAGAAATCTATTATTTATTGCAATAGCATTTACACTAACTACTTGCGATAATTTTTTTGAGTATAGTGTTTATGTTGCCAGTGTTAAATCAGAACAAAAGAATACAACAGCTAAAAATTTAGCACTTCTTAAAGATATTACGATTAGTTCTCAAGACTTTAAGTTTGCCTTTGTTACAGATGTACATTATTCTTATAATAATTTAAGAACTGTTATTGAGGATATTAACAAAAATGACGATATTTTATTTGTTGTTTTTGGAGGTGATATTGCAGATCAGGCTTTGTTAAAAGAGTTTGAGATTTTTTATGATATTATGAAAAACTTAAACAAACCTTATTTTACTGTAATAGGGAATCATGATTACAATTCAAACGGAAGTATTATTTATAATGATATGTTTGGTGATTTCAATTATTCTTTTGTGTTTAATAATAACAAATTTGTGCTTTTTGATGATATTATTTGGGAAAGTGGTAAAGACCCAGATTTTGATTGGTTAGCAGATAATTTGAGTGATAATTTAAATTATAATCAAGTTTTTTCGTTTGCGCATATACCAACTTATGTAAGTAGAGATTTAACCCCAGAAATGATAGAAACTTATCAAAGTTTAATGGAAGACAATAATGTTTCTCTTTCATTACATGGTCACACACACAGTTATTTTTATGAAGAAGGAGATGTAGATTATTTAATTGTACCATCATTAAAAGATCCAGTTTATGCAACAGTTCAAATTAAGGATAAAGATTTTAATGTAGAACTTATAGAATTATAATTAGAATGAAAAATAAAAGTATTTACCTATTAGTATTATTGGTATTGTTGTTTTCAAAATCTTATGGTCAAGAAGTTAATTTAGACAAAGAAAAAGCTTGGTATGTACCAGATTATGCAAAAGTTCAATTTGCAGGAAATATTGGTTTTGTTTCTCTTGGTGTTGGTTATCAGTTGTTTAATAAGGTGTTATATTCTGAGTTATTATATGGTTATGTGCCAGAATCTGCTTCTAAAGCAGACAGAATACATTTATTAACTATTAAAAATACGTTTCCTATTTACAGAAAAGAAATTGGAAAAGATTTAATAATTACACCAATTGCAGGTTTTACAACTTCTTATGAAATTGGTACAAATTCATTTACAACATTGCCAGAAATTTATCCAGAAGGGTATTATGTACCTAATGCTTTTCACTTTACGGTTTTTGGAGGTGCTTTATTGCATAAGGATTTTAAAAATAAAAAGATTTTTAGTGGAGTAGATTTTTATGTGGAAGCAAGTACAGTTGAAACCTATTTATGGTATACAATTACATCTAGTGAAGTTAAAGTAAACGATGTTTTTAGTGCAAGTATTGGTTTCAATTTTTATTTTTAAGATTGATAAAATCCAGAAATAAAAAATCCTAGTTTACATAATGTAGACTAGGATTTTTTGTTTTTGTTGATATTTTAAGAGGCTGTTATTTTGGGAATTTTTCTCTAATTTTTTCTAAGGATAAATTATGAATACTACCAACATGTGTATGTTGTTTACCTAAATCTGGTTTGTAAGTTCCTTCTTGCACTTGTCCACCAATTTTTTGATAGGCTTCTCTAAAAGACATGCCTTCAACCACTAAATTATTAATGCTATCAACCGTAAATAAATATTGATATTTTTCATCATTCAAATCAATATCTTTTACAATTACTTGCTGAATTGAATAATTAAGAATATCTAAAATATCTTTTACATCTTCAAAAGCAGCAATGATGTTTTCTTTTAATAACTGAAAATCTCTATGATATCCTGTTGGTAAATTATTAGTAATCAATAACATTTCTGAATGTAAAGCCTGAATTTTATTACATTTTCCACGGATTAATTCAAAAACATCAGGGTTTTTTTTATGTGGCATAATACTACTACCTGTAGTTAATTCATCAGGAAACGTAATAAAACCAAAATTCTGACTCATATACAAACAAACGTCCATAGCAAAACGAGCCATTGTATTACATAAACCTCCTAAAGCAGCAGCTATAGAACGTTCGCTTTTTCCACGACTCAATTGTGCAGCCACTACATTGTATTTCATAGTTGCAAATTCTAATTCTTTGGTAGTTAATTCTCTATCAATAGGGAAAGAAGAACCATAACCAGCAGCAGAACCTAAAGGGTTTTGGTCTACAACTTTAGAAACGGCATTTAATACATAAACATCATCAATTAGTAATTCAGCATAAGCAGAAAACCACAATCCAAATGATGATGGCATTGCAACTTGTAAATGCGTATAACCAGGCAATAATGAATCTTTGTGAGTATCTGCTAAATTTAATAAAGTATCAAAAAGTGATTTTACTTTATCATTGACAACTGCTAAATTTTCTTTGTAATACAACTGTAAAGCCACTAAAACTTGATCATTTCTAGAACGAGCAGTATGAATTTTTTTACCAACTTCGCCTAATTTGTTGGTCAATTCCCATTCAATTTTAGAATGTACATCTTCAAAAGAAGGTTCAATTACGAATGTTTCGTTTTCGATGTCTGATGCTAATTCGTTTAAGCCTTTTTTTAAGTCAGATAATTCATCAGCAGTAATAATTCCAATGGATTCTAGCATTATTGCGTGAGCTAGAGAAGCTTGAACATCATATTTTGCAATGTGAATGTCAATTTCTCTATCATTACCAACTGTAAAGTTTTCTATTTGTTTGTCTATTGAAAATCCTTTATCCCAAAGTTTCATATTTTCTATATTTTGTCATTCCTGTGCATGCAGGAATCTATTTTTATTTCTTACTTTTTTATTTTGAGATTCCTGCCTTCGCAGGAATGACAAACTTTATTAAACAATTACTCTATTCAATAATTCAACATAAATTTGTATTCCTTCTTCAATTTCTGCCAAATATATAAATTCGTTTGCAGAATGAGAACGTGTACTATCTCCAGGTCCTAATTTTAAAGATTGACAACTCAACACAGATTGATCAGAAAGGGTAGGAGAGCCATAAGTTTCTCTTCCTATTTCAATTCCTGCTTTTACTAAATCGTGATTTGTAGAAATTGACGATGAATTTAATCGTAAACTTCTAGGTGTTATAGTTGTGCAAGGAGATTGCTTTTGTAAAATATCTGCAATTTCTTGATTAGAATAGGCATCATTTACACGAACATCAACAACCAAATCTACGTGAGCAGGAACCACATTGTGCTGTTTACCAGCATTTATTTGAGTAACTGTCATTTTTACATCACCTAAAGCATCAGAAGATTTCTCGAATTTAAAATCTTTAAACCACTGTAAAACTTCAATAGTATTATAAATTGAATTGTTATCATTTGGATGTGCAGCATGACTTGGAGTTCCTTTTACAACAGCATCAAAAACTACCAAACCTTTTTCTGCAACAGCTAAATTCATTAAAGTTGGCTCACCAACAATAGCAACATCTATATGCGGAATTATTGGCAACATACTATTTAATCCATCAGGCCCTGAGTTTTCTTCTTCTGCAGAGGCTACAATAACCAAATTGTATTTTAAGTTTTCTTGAGCGTAAAAATTGGTAAAAGTTGCCATTAAAGACACCAAACATCCACCAGCATCATTAGAACCTAAACCAAATAATTTACCATTTTCTACAAATGCATTTAAAGGGGCGTTTGTGTAAGCTGAGTTTGGTTTTACAGTATCGTGATGCGAGTTTAGTAATAAGGTTGGTTTGCTTTCATCAAAATGTTTGTTGGTTGCCCAAACATTGTTTTTAGATCTTTTAAACGGAATTTTAAATTCTACAAACCAAGCTTCAATTAAAGCTGCAGTTTGGTCTTCTTCCGTAGAAAAAGATTGGGTTTCAATTAAACTTTTTAAAAGTGAAATTGCTTTTTCTGTTAATTTTTCAATAGTCATCATTATAATGTAATTGTTGTAAAATTATCGTTTTCTTTTGTTAGCATTGCTGTATTACCAATATGAACTTTTTTAACTCCGTTGTTTAAAGCATCAATACAATTATCTAGCTTTGGAATCATTCCATCAGAAATAATTCCGTTTTCTAATAACTCTTTATAAGTTTCAGAATTGATGTTTTTTATTACCGAATTTTTATCAGAAAAATCTTGTAAAACACCATTTAATTCAAAGCAATAATAAATTGATGTATCATAAATTTCACTCATTCCAACTCCAATTGTACTTGCAATTGTATCAGCATTTGTGTTTAGTAATTGCCCATTTCCATCGTGCGTAATTGCACAAAAAACAGGTGTAAAATCAGCTTGAATTAATTTATCAATAGAATTTGAAGCTACTTTTTTTACATCGCCCACAAAACCAAAATCAATATCTTTTACGGGTCTTTTATCTGATTTTATACTATTGATGTCTGCACCAGTTAAACCAATCGCATCCACTTGTAAAGCTTGTAATTTAGCCACCACATTTTTGTTGACTAAACCTCCATAAACCATTGTAATTACTTCTAAAGTTTCAGCATCAGTAATACGTCTACCATTTATCATTTTAGACTCAATACCTAATTTTGATGCAATGTGAGTTGCACGTTTTCCACCTCCGTGAACTAAAATTTTATGTCCTTCAAGGTTAGAAAATAGTTGTAAGAAAGCATTTAAAGAAGTTTCATCTTCTATAATATTTCCCCCAATTTTTATGATTGATAGTTTTTCCATTTTTCAAGTATCTGTCATTGCGAAGAATGAAGCAATCTCTTTATTAATTGACAAATTGCTTCGAACATCTCAATGATTTTAGTTGTTTTCTAATATTTTTTTCAATACCAATTGTGCTGCATAAGTTCTGTTATTTGCTTGTTTAATAACCAAAGAACTATCAGAATCTAAAACAGCATCTTCAACAACAACATTTCTTCTAACAGGTAAACAGTGCATAAATTTAGCATCACCAATCTTATCTTTTGTAATGGTCCAATTTTCATTAACTTCTAAAAGTTGACCATAAGTTTCATAAGAACTCCAGTTTTTAGTGTATACAAAATCAGCATCTTTAAAAGCTTCTTCTTGGTTGTGATAAATAGGTGTATCTTTTGATATTTCTTTGCTTAAATTATATCCTTCTGGATTTGCAATTACAAACTCAACATCCATTTTTTGCATTGCTTGTGTAAAACTATTAGCAACTGCGTGTGGCAACGTTTTAACATGAGGAGCCCAACTTAAAACAACTTTTGGTTTCTTTTTTGTTGCATTTTCAGAAATTGTAATTGCATCTGTTAAACCTTGTAAAGGATGCCCAGTTGCACTTTCCATGCTTATAATTGGTACAGAAGCAAATTCTACAAACGAATTTAAAATTTGCTCAGATTCGTCTTTTTCTTTGTCTGTTAAACTTGGGAAAGCTCTTACAGCAATAATATCACAATATTGAGAAACTACAGCTGCAGCTTCTTTAATATGTTCTGCAGTATTACCATTCATTACAGTTCCATCACCAAATTCAATTCCCCAAGCATCACCAGAAACATTCATAACAATAGGGTCCATTCCTAAATTTAAAGCTGCTTTTTGAGTACTTAAACGTGTACGTAAACTTGAATTAAAGAATAACAATCCAAGTGTTTTGTTTTTGCCTAATTCTTTGTTTGCAAGCGGATTTGCTTTAATTTCTTTAGCTTCATCAATCCAAGAATTGATGTTTTCAATGTCGTTAATGGATGTATAATGTTTCATTCTATTCTATTTTCCTATTAGGTTTCAAAAACCTTGTAGGTATTAATTCGTAATTTTATATACTCATAAGGATTTTTAAACCTTGTAGTATTGCTCTATTTTATTTTTGTAAACGGAACTTTATTTTCAAATGCATTTGTAATAAAATTGTCTTCTAAGCCGTTAACAATCCAAGTTTCTATATTTTCTTTTTTAGTTAAAGAAGCAGCTTCAATTTTAGATTCCATTCCTCCACTTCCATGAGTTGATTTAGAACTCACAACTTCCTTTCTTAAATCCTCAAAATTATCAACCTCTAAAATGGTTTTAGGAGCATTATTTTTGAAAGATTCTTTTGTGTAAATTCCATTTGTATTTGTGGCAATTACCAATAAATCTACATCTAATAAAGTAGCAGTTAACGCTGCTAGTTTATCATTATCACCAAATTTAATTTCGTCTGTGGCAACAGTATCATTTTCGTTGATGATAGGAATGTAATTATTGTTTACCAAAACATTTATGGTGTTTACAATATTGGTTTTGCTTTCTTGTTTTTCAAAATCTGAATAGGAGAGTAGACACTGAGAACTCAATAAACCATATTCTCTAAAAATTTCTTGATAAATTCTTATTAAATGAGGCTGACCAATAGAAGCTAAAGCTTGTTTTACAAAGACTTCTTCTTGTTTACTCTCTAATTTTACAAACTGTTTAGCTACAGCAATTGCACCAGAACTTACAATAATAAACTCGCAAGTGTTCTTGAGTTTTGCAATCTGATTTGCAATATCTTCAATTTTCCCTCTTGATATATTATTGGTTTCTTTAGTAAGGGTATTAGAACCTATTTTTAGTAATATGCGTTTCTTTTTTTGCATCTTATCTTATTTGTCCATTTCCATGAATATACCATTTGTTGGTGACCAAATGTTGTAAGCCAATTGGTCCACGTTGATGTAATTTGTCTGTACTAATTGCTAATTCTCCACCTAAACCTAATTGACCACCATCAGTAAAACGAGTAGAAGCATTGTGATAAACAGCAGCTGTATCTACGTTTTCCATAAAAAGTTTTGCTTCAGTTTCATTTTTGCTGATTATTGCTGCAGAATGTCCACCTGCATATTTATTAATCATAGCAATTGCAGCTTCATTTGATGTAATTTCTCCAATTACAATTTTGTAATCTAAAAATTCTTCATACCAAACTTCGTTTGATGAAATCTGTTCTAATTGATGATTTTTAGCCACAATTTCATCACCTAAAACCTGAATTTTAGCTTCATTTAATTTTGATATTAGTTTACTGATAAAAGCTTCTTTTTCTTCAAGATTTTCATCAATTAAAACTTTATCAACAGCATTACAAGCAGAAATTTTCGATTTTCCGTTTAAAATAATATCAATAGCAATCTCTAAATTTGCTTCTTTAGAAACGTACACAAAATTGTTTCCACGACCACTAATAATAACAGGACAAGTGGCGTGTTCTTTTACAAAAGCAATTAATCGTTCTCCACCTCTTGGCACAATTAAATCAACTTTTTGCGTTGGTTTTTCTAAAAATGCTTGCGTTTCTGTTCTGTTAAATTGTAAATATTCTACCCAATCTGTTGAAGCATTGTGCTTTTTTAGTGCCTGATGCCAAAGTTCTACAATTTTTAAATTAGAATTTAAAGACTCTTTTCCACCTTTTAAAAGGATTTTATTACCCGATTTAAAAGCAATTCCTGCAGCTTCTACTGTAACATCTGGTCTAGATTCATAGATGATTAAAACTGTACCAAAAGATGCAGTTTTATTATAAACTTGCATTCCATTATCATGCTTAAAACCAAAACGCTCCACACCAACAGGATCTGCTTGAGAAGCCAAATTTTTGGCTGCTTTTATCATTTCATCAACCTTTGTATCATCCGCTTTTAAGCGATCGAACATAGAAATATCATCACCTTTATAAGCTTCTAAATCTTTTTTGTTGATGTTGATAATTGCTTCTCTATTTTCATCCAAAAGAGTTGCCATTGTTCGTAAAACTGCATTTCTAGTTTCTATAGATAGTAAAGTATTCATCTTTTTATATTCTGTGTTTAGTTGAATTTATTCTTCTTCTAAAGCATCAACTAAAGCTTCAAAAAATTGATTGATATGATCTTTTCTAACGGTTAAAGGAGGTAAAATTCTTAACAATTTTTTATTCATTGCACCACCAGTAAAAATATGATAATCGTAAATTAATTTCTTACGTAAATCGCCAACTTCAAAATCAAATTCTAAACCTAACATTAAACCTTTTCCTTTTATTTTTTTTATTTGAGGTATTGTTTTTGCCAACTTTAAAAAATAACAAGAAATTTCATTTACATTATCTATTAGTTTTTGTTCTTCAATAACATTTAGAACAGATAAACCAGCAGCACAAGCCAAATGATTACCACCAAAAGTAGTACCTAACATTCCGAATTTAGCTTTAATACTTGGGTGAATTAAAATTCCGCCAATAGGAAAACCATTTCCCATTCCTTTTGCAATAGAAATAATTTCTGGAGTTACTTTATAATGTTGAAAAGCAAAGAATTTACCAGATCTTCCATAACCAGACTGAACTTCATCAGCAATAAGCATGGTGTTATTTTCTTTACATAAAAGATCTAATTGTTCGTAAAAATCTGCAGTTGCTTCATCTAAACCACCTACACCTTGAATAAATTCTACAATAACAGCACAAACATCACCTTTTTCTAGTTCAATTTTTACAGCATCAATATCATTTAAATTTAAAATAGTAACTTTTTGCTGTGCGTTAATTGGTGCAATAATATTTTTATTGTCAGTGGCAGCAACAGCAGCAGAAGTACGACCATGAAAACCATTTTTAAAAGCAATAACTCTACTTTTTTCTGTTTTAAAAGAAGCTAGTTTTAAAGCATTTTCGTTGGCTTCTGCCCCAGAATTACATAAAAATAATTCGTAATCTTTACAACCAGAAAGTGTTTCTAATCTATCTGCTAATTGTGTTTGTAGCGGATTTTGAATTGCATTAGAATAAAAACCTAATTGATTAACTTGGTTTGTAATTGCTTCTACATATTTTGGATGTGCATGGCCAATAGAAATTACTGCATGACCACCATATAAATCTAAATATTCTGTGTTGTTTTCATCGTAAACATAAACTCCTTTACCAGAAACTGGGGTTACATTATAAAGAGGGTAAACATTAAATAGTGGCATAGTTTTATTTTTTTATTTGGTTAATCTTTTCGAAAGAAGCGTTAATACCTTTAATTAATGAAGAGCTTAAACCTTGGTGTTCCATTTCGTTTAATCCTTCTATTGTACAACCTCCTGGAGTAGTAACTCTATCTATTTCTGCTTCTGGGTGTTTACCAGATTCTTTTAACAAAGTGGCTGCTCCAAAACAGGTTTGCATTGCCAATTCATGTGCTTCATCTGGTTCAAAACCTAATTGAATTGCACCTTGTGTTGTTGCACGAATTAGACGCATCCAAAAAGCAATACCACTTGCGCATATAACAGTTGCAGCTTGTAATTGCTCTTCAGGAATTTCTAAAGAAGTACCCAAACTGTTAAATATAGTTTTAGCTATGGCAACTTTTTCTTTTCCTTTTGTATTAGAAGAAATACAAGTCATAGATTGCCCAACAGAAGCTGCTGTATTTGGCATAGAACGAATAATATTTTTATCATTACCAACAATAGCTTCAATTTTATCAATAGAAAAACCAGTGATAACCGAAATTATAACATGATTTTCTTTAATAAGAGGTTTTAGATTTTCTAAAATACCATCAAAATGTCTTGGTTGTACTGCAAATATTAAAACATCAGCATTTTTAACTGCTTTTTCATTATCAGAAGTTAAAACAACTTCAGTATAAGCATTAAAATCGTTTAAAGATTCTAAATTTCGCTTGGTTAAATACAAGGTTTCTACAGTTTTACTTTTTAATAACCCTTTTCCTATAGATTGCCCTAAACTTCCTGCTCCAATAATTGCTACTTTCATAATTTTTTTGATTAACTACAAATTCTTTTTAGATTTTGTAGGTATTGTTTTATTCTTGAATATCTCTACAAGATTTTAAAACCTTGCAGTAAAATTTAAAAGTAATTTGCCTTTAAATTTAAACCTAAACTTTCTTCAAAACCATACATTAAATTCATATTCTGAATGGCTTGCCCAGAAGCACCTTTTAATAAATTATCAATAGTACTTGTAATTAATAATTTATTACCGTGTTTTTCTAATTGCACCAAACATTTATTTGTGTTTACAACTTGTTTTAAAAATATACTTTGATCAGCAACAAAAGTAAAAGCTGCGTTTTTGTAATATTCTTTATACATTGTTGTTGCTTCTTCTAAAGTACCATTAAATTTTGTGTAAGTAGTTGCAAAAATCCCTCTAGAAAAATCACCTCTGTTTGGCATAAAGTTTATTTCAGAATTAAAATCGGTTTGTAATTGATTTACTGTCTGATTAATTTCACCTAAATGTTGATGATTAAAAGCTTTGTAATGCGAAAAATTATTATCTCTCCACGTAAAATGTGTTGTTGCAGATAATGATGTGCCAGCACCAGTTGCACCAGTTACAGCATTAATATGAACATCATTTTTTAATAAACAATTTGCAGCTAAAGGTAAAATTGCTAATTGTAAAGCAGTAGCAAAACAACCAGGGTTTGCAATGTATTTTGCTGATATAATATCGGTTTTATTTAATTCTGGCAAACCATACACAAAATCTTTTCCTTCGAAATTCTTATCAGCAAGTAATCTAAAATCGTTACTTAAATCTATAATTTTTGTGTTATCAGAAAAAGTGTTTTTTTGTAAAAAAGCGGTTGAATTACCATGTCCTAAACATAAAAATAAAACATCAACATCAGCATTAATTTTATTTGTAAAACTAATTTCTGTAGAACCAACTAAATCTTGATGAACTTTATATAATTTGTTACCAGCATTAGAAGTACTGTACACAAAATTGATATTTGTTTCAGGATGATTTAATAACAATCGAATCAATTCTCCTGCTGTGTAACCTGCACCACCAATAATTCCTACTTCTAACATAACTATTTATTTACTTGTTGATAAATTTTGTTTTGATTACCTATAATTTTGATAAAACCTTTAGCATCATCTGCTGTCCAAGCTTTATTTTCTTCACCATAAGTACTAAATGCACTAGACATTAAATCGTGATCAGAAATAATTCCGTCTAAAGAAAAGTGATAAGGTTTTAAAGAAACCACAACATTACCAGAAACCATTTTTTGAGAACTCTGTAAAAAAGCTTCTGTATCTCTCATTACAGGATCTAAATATTGCCCTTCGTGTAAATGCATTCCGTAAAAACTAGATAAATATTCTTTGTGTTGTAATTGCCATTTAGTTAAGGTATGTTTTTCTAATAAATGATGTGCTTTTACAGTAATTAAAGCAGCAGCAGCTTCAAAACCAACTCTACCTTTTGTACCTACAATAGTATCACCAACATGAATATCTCTACCAATTGCGAATTTTGAAGCAATAGTATTTAAGTTCTCGATGTTTACTTCTGGTGCATTTTCTTGTCCGTTTAAAGCAACAAACTCACCATTTTTAAAAGTTAACGTTACTTTTTCTTCACCTTCTTTTTCTAATTGAGAAGGATAAGCTTCACTAGGTAATGGTAATTCTGATTTTAAAGTTTCAACTCCACCAACACTAGTTCCCCAAAGACCTTTGTTTACAGAATATTTAGATTTTTCCCAATTCATATCAATTCCTTCAGATTTTAGGTAATCGATTTCTTCTTGTCTTGCTAATTTTTGATCTCTAATAGGAGTAATAATTTTAATTCCTGGAGCTAAGGTTTGAAAAATCATATCAAAACGAACTTGGTCATTTCCTGCACCAGTGCTACCATGAGCAATATATTCTGCATCAATACTTTTTGCGTATTCAATAATTTCTATAGCTTGTATAATTCTTTCTGCACTTACTGAAAGTGGGTAAGTGGCATTTTTTAATACGTTTCCAAAAATTAAATACTTAACTACTTTGTTGTAAAAAGTAGCAACTGCATCAATATTTTTATAAGTTGTAACCCCCATTTTATAAGCGTTACTTTCTATGTTTTTAATTTCTTCGGATGTAAAACCACCTGTATTTACGCTAACAGCATGTACATCATATTCTTTTGATAAACTTACAGCACAATAAGAGGTATCTAAACCACCACTATATGCAATTACTAATTTTTTCATTTTTTTATTTTTTATCTTTTTTTAGAAATAAATTTTGTTTCATCGTTTTTAATCTCTTATAAACGTTTTCTTTTACTTCAATAGGTTCTTCTTTATTGTTGTTTTTTGGGTCAAATAACATTCCTGTACAAAGGCACATTTTTCTACTAGTTCTGGTTAAGATATCGTAATTCTTACAGGTTTGGCAACCATCCCAAAAAGTTTGATCATCTGTTAATTCAGAAAAAGTAACAGGTTTGTAACCCAAATCGCTATTTAGTTTCATAACAGCTAAACCAGTAGTAATACTAAATACTTTAGCATCAGGAAACTTGGTTCTAGAATGTTTAAAAATTACTTTTTTTATTTCTTTTGCAAGCCCAATATTTCTATAATCTGGGTGTACAATTAAACCAGAATTTGCAACAAATTTACCATGACCCCATTGTTCTATATAACAAAAGCCGGCAAACATACCTCCATCTAAAGCAATTACTGCATTACCATTATCCATTTTGGTGGCAATATATTCAGGTTTTCTTTTGGCAATACCTGTACCTCTAACTTGAGCAGCATCCTCTATGGTTTTACAGATAATTTCTGCATATACCTTATGTGATTCATTTGCAATTACAATTTCCATTGCATTGTTTTTAATTTAATAAAATGTTATTTGTTTTGTTTTTTTTGATGTAGAATTGGACACACCTAAATTCTGAAAATGATTAATTACCCCAAAGGGCGAAAAGGAAAACTGCGACGCATATTGTTTTGGTTATTTTTTAAAATAACTTGTGTTTTAAAATATGGTTGTTTAGAAAGTTTCACGATAAAAAAAATAAAAAATGGTTAGGTACTTATATAGATTTGTCTTTTACTAATACAAAATCTTAGCGACGAATATTGCGAAAGCGCAAACTGGGAGCTATTGTAGTACATGTTTTATTTTCTCTTGAAGTAATCATTGGTGTAAATGTATGTATTTTTTATTTTTCTGAATAGTATAAGAATACTTTTTAGTAATTTTTATTAAAAATTAACCAATTCTTTATTTTCGTTAAGATTTCAATATCCAATTTCTAAAAATATAATTATTCAATAATCATTATATAAGTAAAAGCTTGTTTTGTGTAAGCTATATTTTAGGTTTAAATCAAATTTTGATATTAAAAAATACAATTCGTCCTAAAAAAAATACAGTTGGGTATAGTTTACTTTTAAAAACTACTGTTCAGTTGCATATTTGTACCATAATTAATCAATAAAAAATAACATTATGAAACTTATAGTATCACTTTTAGTAGCAACAGCTTTCTTTATTTCAACAACAATAACTGCTCAAAATAAAAAAATTACTGCAACAGTTGTAAATGTAACATCAGATTCTGGCAAAGTAAGTTTTGCTTTATATAATAAAGTAACTTTTATGAAAGCACCAATTCAAGCTAAAAACGCAAAAATTGTAGACGGTAAAAGCACAATAACTTTTGATAATTTAGATGCAGGTGAATATGCTATTATTTGTTATCATGATAAAAATGAAAATGATTCAATGGATTTTCATCCAAATGGAATGCCAAAAGAAGATTATGGTGCTTCTAATAATGTGATGAATTTTGGACCACCTAATTACGAGAGTGCAAAGTTTGTGGTTACTGATAAAGATGTATCTTTAGATATCAAATTTTAATCAACTTAATTACCCTATTAAACTTAGAAAATGACAAAATCTGACCCAACATTTTTTACAAAGCTTAAAAAAGATATTATTGCTTGCTTAAAGTTAACTGTAATAATGGCTGTAATATTTGTAGTTGCAAATCAGCAATTTACTTTAAAAGGAATGGCGTTAGTATTTTTAATCTCTGCTATGTATTCTTTTACTTTAGGGTTAGGTAATGGGTTAATAAATGAGTTTTTAAATACAAAATGGGATTGGGTTAAAGAAACAAACGAAAGAGTCTGGGCAGGTATAATTACCACTACAATTTACACTGTTATAGCAGTTTTAATTATACATTATGTACAATATATTGTAATTTTTAATAATTCTTTCGAAGATTTTTTTAGTGGTTATTTAATTTGGGTGCATTTATTTGCAATTATTTTTTCTTTAGGAGTTGCAGCGTTTTTTCATGCAAGAGGTTTTATGATCAATTGGAAATCTGCAATGACCCAAGAAACCACAAAACAAGAAATAGTAGCAAAAACAGAAACTGCAAAATTTGAATCCTTAAAAAGTCAGTTAGACCCGCATTTTTTGTTTAATAGTTTAAATGTATTAACCAGTTTAATTGGCGAAAACCCAAACCAGGCAGAAAAATTTACGACAAAATTATCTAAAGTATATAGATATGTTTTAGAGCAAAGAAATAAAGATTTAGTACCAATTTTAGAAGAATTGACTTTTGCTAAAACCTATATGCAACTTTTAGGAATGCGTTTTGAAGATGCTGTAGAATTTAATATACCAGATACTGTTAGTAACAAAGATTTAAAAGTTGTGCCACTTTCTTTGCAATTATTATTAGAAAATGCAGTGAAACACAATGTGGTGTCATCCTCTAAACCACTAACTATTAATATTTATGAGGAGAATAATTATTTAATAATAGAAAACAACATCAATCCTAAAGAAGCAATAGGTAAAAGCACAAAAGTGGGGCTGCAAAATATTGCTGATAGATATGGATTAATCACTCAAAGAGGAGTGAAAATAGAAAATAATAACAAAACTTTTAAGGTGAGTTTACCTCTCTTATATAAAATGAACGACATTATGTACACAGACGATTTAGAAAATAACAAATATGTAAAAGCAGTAGAAAGAGTAGAAAAACTGAAAGAATTTTATCAGAATTTAGCATCATACTGTATTGTAATTCCTTTTTTAATATTTATCAATTTAAGATTCTCTCCAGGGTTTCACTGGTTTTGGTTCCCGATTTTCGGGTGGGGAATGGGCTTAGCTTTCCACTTTTTAGAAGTAAATAATTACAATATTTTCTTAGGTAGTAATTGGGAAGATAAAAAGATAAAAGAGTTAATGGATAAAGAAAATAAACATAAAGAATACAGATAATGGAAAGGGAATTTACAGAGGAACAGAAATATATTTTAGCTCGTAAAAGAGTAGAAAAAATTAGCAAGTTTTATAAGCATTTAGCTGTTTATGTTGTAGTAAATACCTTTTTAAGTATCATTTTTATTACTGGGGATATGAATGATGGAGATTCTTTTACACAAGCTGTTTTTTATAACAACAATTATAAAATATGGTTGTTTTGGGGAATTGGTATTGCTTTTCAAGCATTAAATACATTTGGTGTAAGTTTCTTTTTTAACAAAGATTGGGAAAAAAGAAAGATTAAAAAATACATGGAAGAACAAAATTATAGAAGATAAAAATGGAAACAGAATTTAGCAATCAGCAACGTTATTATAAAGCTCAAAAAAAAGTGAAAGAAATAAAAGGGTTTTACACGCATTTAACCGTTTATTGTACAATTATTCCCGTAATTATTTTTGTTAATTTAAAATTTGTACCACATTTTCATTGGTTTTGGTTTTCAGTTTTAGGTTGGGGTTTAGGTTTGTTTTTTCATTGGTTAGGCGTTTTTGGTTTTAAGTTATTAGGCTTAGGTAACAACTGGGAAGAAAGAAAAATAAAAGAATTTATGAACGAGAATCAGTAAGATGAACCAGCAAGAGCAAGTAAATTATCAACTAAAATTAATAGCACAGAAAAGAATAAAAGATATTAAAGGGTTTTATACGCACTTTTCTGCCACCTTTTTAATATTGCCTTTTCTAGTGTTTATCAACCTAAAAACGTTTCCACAATTTGAATGGTATTGGTATGCAATTTTAGCTTGGTGTTTGGGTTTAGTGGTCCATTATATAAGTGTTTTTGCTTTTTCTAAACTAAGTTTTAAAAAGGATTGGGAAGACAAAAAATTAAAAGAAATTATTGCAAATAGCGTCCATAAAAAAGAAATAGAAGAAGATATTACTTATATAAATGAGAAGTATTATTTAAAAGCAAAAAAACAAACAGAAGAAATTAAAGGGTTTTATATGCACTTAATTGTAACCCTTTTTACTTTGCCAATTATAGTTTTTGTAAACTTAAAATTTGTACCTCAATTTCACTTTTTTTGGTTTGCAGTTGGTGGAATGTGTATTGCCATATTTTTGCATTGGTTTGGTGTTTTTGGATTTAATTTTCTAGGATTAGGCAAAAATTGGGAAGAAAGAAAAACAAAAGAAATTATAAAGAATTTTAAATAAAAATGGAAAGAGATTTTACACAAGAACAGAATTATATTAGAGCTAAGAAAAGGGTAAAAGACATTAAAGCATTTTACATTCATTTAGTAGTGTATGTAATTGTAAACCTATTTATAAGTGGTGTAATAATCTTCGGATTAATGACAAGTGGTTATTCTTTTATAGAAGCAATTACAAATTTCGGAGTCTATTCTACTTGGCTTTTTTGGGGGATTGGAATGTTTTTTCATTGGATGGGGGTTTTTGGTTTTAAATCTTTAGGTTTTAGTAAAGATTGGGAAGAAAAGAAGATAAAAGAACTGATGGATAAAGACGATAAAAGAAGAAATAAGTTTTAATTATGGATAATTCACAAAAAATAAAACTACAAAAAGCAAAACAGAAAGTAGAAGCTATTAAGAATTTTTACAAACATGTAATAACCTATGTACTAGTCAATTTATTTTTAACGTTTGTTTGGTCTTTTAAATTTAAAATTTTTGGTGATTTAATATTTAGCAATCAATACAATTCAGAAGGATTTAAACACATTCCTTTTTGGTTAGTAGGTGGAATTTTCTTACTTTTTGATGCCTTAAGAACATTCGGTTTTTTTACTTTTTTTGATAAAAACTGGGAAGAAAGAAAAATTAAAGAATTTATGGAATAGTTTACAAGTAAAATTTCTAAAAACCTTAAAATTTTCAACAAAAACCAACAACTTAAAACGAATTATAATTTTATGAACGTATTAATAATTGAAGATGAAAAGCCAGCAGCAAGAAGGCTAAACAGAATGTTATCAGAATTAGATATCGAAGTTCAGCAAATGTTGCATTCTGTAGAAGAATCTTTAAATTGGTTGCAAAACAATAAACACCCAGATTTAATATTTTTAGATATTCAATTATCAGACGGATTATCTTTCGAAATTTTCGAAGAAATTGAAGTAAAATCAGCCATTATTTTTACAACAGCTTATGATGAATATGCACTTAAAGCATTTAAGCTAAATAGCATCGATTATCTTTTAAAACCAATAGATGATGATGAGTTAACATCCGCAGTAAATCAATTTAAAGAACAACAGCCAAAGCAATCAGATGTTCAAGTAAATTTAGATGATATTCGAAAATTATTGATAAACCCTGTAGATCGTAAATTCAAAAAACGATTGTCTATAAAAGTGGGGCAACACATAAAAATTATTCATATAGATGAAATTGAATGTTTTTATAGCGAAAACAAATCTACCTATATTCATACCAAAGAAAATAGAAATTTTTTGTTAGATAATTCTCTAGAAAACTGGCAAGAACAATTAGATCCAGAACATTTTTTTAGAGTAAACAGAACGTTTATAGTGCATATTAATGCTATAAAAGATATTATTGCGTATTCAAATTCTCGTTTAAAATTAGTTTTGCATTCTTATAAAGGCTCAGAAATTATTGTAAGTAGAGAGCGTGTTAAAGATTTTAAAAATTGGATTGACTAACGTAATCGGATTTTAAATTTCTTTTTTTGTATTAAAACTTATTTTAATACAATTCACTTAGATAAATTAACAATTCACTATATTTCTTTTTTTATTAAAAGTGATAAATTTCATTTTTGATGAAAATTAGAAATTATGAAGAAAATCTATAAATCATTTTTACAGTCATTTATAATTACAACTTTAATTCATTCAATAGCAATTATAATTTTATTGGTAATTAATACGTTTAATTATAATTTGTTATTAGAGATTATAAGCTTAACAATACCGATATTATTTACCCCTTGTTTTTTATTATTTTATTTTTATGATGTAAATCAAAAATTCACAAAATTATTGTTAAAGGTTTTTTTGTATAATTTTGTTATCATTTTCTTCTTTACTTATTGCTTTTTTAAATTCATTATAATACGTGAGAGCCATAGTGTATTAAGTTATGAAAACTTTACATCTGCATTCATTTCATCTTTAATCTGTATGTTTTTTGCGTTTTTTCATAAAATTAAAGAAACTAAAACTGAATTTCTATCTAGGGAGGTGAAATTTTCTTATTTACAGTTATTTTTAATATCATTTTCTGGAGTCTTATTATATATATTAATTATTGCATTTGAGAAATTTTCATTTAGTGAATCTGTTCAAATCATTTATAATTTTTTACCTGTAGGTTTCATTTTTTCATTAATTAGTATTCATTTTTTTAACTATGTTTATCAACAGTTTCATTTTTCAAAAAGAAAGATTTATGTTGCAATTTATTATATGGTATCAATATCTATATTGGTATTTTGGATTATTATTTCAGTAAATAATTTCAGAATTGTAAAAAGTGGATTCAATATAACTTTTGATGAAGTATTTTTAATTTCAAGTATATTATTGTATGCCCCTTTTTTTATTTATGTTTTAATAGTAACTCACTTGTATTTTATTCAACTTTTAAATAAACAAGAGAAAACTTTCTTAACCCAACAATCACTAGAATCTCAACTAAACTATCAACAATTAAAAAATCAAATCAGTCCGCATTTTTTGTTCAATAATATTAACGTTTTAACTAGTTTAATTGAAGAAAACTCTAAAAAAGCAGTTTTGTTTTCTGAGAATTTATCACATATTTATCGTTATTTTTTAGAACAAGAAAAGCAAGATGTAGTTTTAGTAAAAAATGAAATTGAATTCGCTAAGAGTTATCTAGAATTATTAAAAGATAGATTTGAAGTCGGTTTAAATTTTACAATTTCTGTTGATGAAAAAACCAAAGAAAAATATATTGTGTCAACTATTTTACAGCAAGTTTTAGAGAATGTTGTAAAACATAATGAAATTAGTAGCAATACGATTGTTAGCGTAAAAATTTCATCCGAAGAAAATTATTTAGTGATAAAGAATAATAAGAATTTAAAACAAAATACAACTTCAGAATCTAAAAAAGGAATAGAAAATATTAAACAAAGAATTGCTTTTTTTACAGATAAAAATGTAATTATAGAAGACACTGCAACCCATTATATAATTAAATTGCCAACTTTAGAAACTGTTTAATGAAGGTATTAATTATAGAAGACGAGTTACCATCAGCAAGAAGATTAGAGCGTTTGTTGTACGATTTTGAAATAGAAGTTTTAGATAAATTGACTTCTGTAAAATCAACTATTTTATGGTTTCAGAAAAACCAACAACCCGATTTAATTTTTTTAGATATTCAGCTTTCAGACGGATTATGTTTTGATATTTTTGATCGAGTAGAAATAACATCAAAAATAATTTTTACAACCGCATTTAGTAATTACAGTATTAAAGCATTTGACTATAACAGCATTTCGTATTTGTTAAAACCCATTAATAAAAACAAACTTACTAATGCTATTCGTAAAGCAAAAGAAGTGTATCAAAAAGAAACTGATTTAAAAGAATTTAAAAAATTAGTGAGTAATTATAAAGCTGTACATTACAAAGAATCTTTTACGGTAAAAATTGGCAAAAAAATTAAAATATTTAAATCTGATGATATAACTTGTTTTTACAGTTTTGATAATGCAACTTTTTTAAACTCTAAAGAAAATAATTACGTTATAAATCAATCTTTAACACGCTTAGAGCAAGATTTGAATCCAGCACATTTTTTTAGAGTTAATAGAACGTTTATAGTGCACATTAATGCTGTAAAAGATATTATTACTTATTCAAATAGTCGTTTAAAATTGATTTTACATGCTTACAAAGACTCAGAAATAATTGTAAGTAGAGAAAGAGTTAAAGATTTTAAAAATTGGATTGATTATTAATTAGTCTATATTATTGACTATTTCAGACATTTTATTAACTTTTATTATCAATTATCATTTTTTTATTAAATTGAATTATTATTAATACAATTAATTGAATAAATTAATTTATATTTGGACAGCCAAACTGGTAAACCAATCTGGCTGTCCAAATATTTTAAGATGCATCCAAGAGTAATTTTTGTTATCGGAGTTTCAGGAGTGGGTAAAAGTACCATTGGTAAACTTTTATCAGAAGAACTAAAAATTTCTTTTTTTGATGGTGATGATTTTCACCCAGAAAGCAACGTTAAAAAAATGTCTAATGGTATTTCTTTGGTTGATGAGGATAGATATAGTTGGCTTCAAAATTTAAACAAATTAGCAAAAACACAAATTGATGATAACAAAGATTGTGTTATTGTTTGTTCTGCATTAAAACAATCTTATAGAAACATATTAGAAAATACAATAGAAGAAAACTCTGAATGGGTTTTTCTTAAAGGTACTTTTAAATTAATTAAAGAAAGGCTAGATAATAGAAAAGGGCATTTTATGGGGTCTAAGCTTTTAGAATCTCAGTTTAATACTTTAGAAGAACCAAAGAATGCACTGCATATAGATGTAAAATCAACACAAAAAGATATTGTGAAAAGCATAAAAGAAAATTTAGAAAACAAGTCAGAATTTGGTCTTTTTGGCTTAGGAGTAATGGGTAAAAGCTTAAGTAGAAATTTAGCGAATAACGGTTTTAAAATGTCATTGTTTAATAGACATGTAGATGGTTTAGAAGTAGATGTTGCTAAGAATTTTAAAAACCAGTTTTCAGAATTATCAGAAGCACAAGCTTTTGATGATTTAGGTGCTTTTGTAAATTCCTTGCAAAAACCAAGAAAGATCATGTTAATGGTAAATGCTGGTAAAACTACAGATTACGTTATTAACGATTTGTTACCCTATTTATCTAAAGGAGATATTTTAATTGATGGAGGAAACTCGAACTACAAAAAAACTTTAGAACGTTTCGATTATTTAAAATCCAAAGAAATCGAATTTATAGGAACTGGAGTTTCTGGTGGAGAAGAAGGAGCCTTAAAAGGACCTTCTATTATGCCTGGAGGTAGCAAAGATTCTTATGATAAAATAAAAGATTATTTAGAAGCCATAGCTGCCAAAGATAAAAACGGAAACGCTTGTTGTACATATATTGGTACAGAAGGTAGTGGTCATTTTGTGAAAATGGTGCATAATGGTATTGAATATGTAGAAATGCAATTATTGGCAGAAGCATATATATTATTGAAAAATCTAGGTAAAAATCCTGATGAAATAGCTGCTATTTTAGAATCATGGAAAATTACGACAAACAGTTATTTATTAGAAATTACTGTTGATATTCTAAGAAAAAAAGAAGGTGATGATTGGTTAATTCATAAAATTATGGATAAAGCTGGTAATAAAGGTACAGGAAACTGGACAACTATTGCAACTGCAGAATTGGGTATACCAAGTTCTATGATAACTACATCTTTATTCGCTAGATATGCTTCCTTTTTTAAGGATGAAAGAGTAACAACCAGCAAAAGTTTTGATACTAATAATTTTGATGTGCTAGCTTTAAATGAAGATGATATTCATAAAGCATATCAATTTGCAAGAATGGTAAATCATTACCAAGGTTTTAAGTTAATAAATGAAGCTTCTAAAAAACATTCTTGGAATTTGAATTTAAGCGAACTTGCTAGAATTTGGACAAATGGTTGCATTATTAGATCTGATTTAATGGAAGATTTAGTCGAAGAATTTAAAACTACAGATAACTTATTATTAAGTAAAAAAATAGTAGAAGAATTAAATGTTTTAAAACCTAATATTAAAAACGTAGTTGCAGAAAGTATTTTAAAAGAACAACCAGTTCCTGCATTAACAGACGCAATTAGTTTTTTAAATAGCTTTTCTAAAGCAGCTTCTACAGCAAATATTATACAAGCACAAAGAGATTATTTTGGAGCCCACACTTATCAAAGAAATGATGATGCTTCTGGGAAATTCTATCACACAAACTGGCAAGAATAAGTAAAATTTAAAGATATACATGGAAAATACAAAACAGAAAAAAACTCTTTTTAAAAGAATACTTGCCTTAATTTTAAGTTTTGGACCAGGTATTTTTGCAATCGGTTATACAATTGGAACAGGTAGTGTAACATCTATGATTAAAGCAGGTAGTGCATATGGCATGCAATTGACTTGGGTGCTTTTATTAAGTTGTTTATTTTCTGGAATTCTAATGTTTGTTTATGGTAATTACACATTAATTACTGGAGAAACAGCATTATATAGCTTTAAAAAATATTTAAAAGGAGGTAAATTTCTTGCTATTTTAATTATTATCGGAGTTTCTGTTGGGCAATGGGGTTCACTTATGGGGATATTAACAATTTCTTCTAATATGCTTTATGAGATTTTTGCAATAAATTTCGAAAGCCTAAAAGCCTATGAATATGAAACCGTTTTAATTATTTCTATTATCATAGTTAGTGTATTTTATGCAGTTATGTTGGTAGGTAAATATACTTTTTTCGAAAAGATACTGGTCATATTTGTGTCGTTTATGGGGCTATCTTTTATAATTTCTTTATTTTTTGTTTATCCACATCCATCAGAAGTTTTAGAAGGATTAATACCTAATATACCAGATTCTAAAGACCCAATGGTTTCAGGAAGAATGATGGTTGCAGCATTTGTAGGTACTACAATGGCTGCAGCAACTTTTTTATCTAGACCTTTATTTGTTAAAGGAAAAAATTGGAGCCTAAAAGATTTAGGAAGACAACGTAAAGATGCAATTACAGCAGCAATTTTAGTTTTTATAATTAGTGGTGCAATTATGGCAGTTGCTAGTGGAGCTTTATATCATCAAGGTAATCCTGTAAATAATGTCTTAGATATGGCAAAGCCTTTAGAGCCAATTGCAGGAAGTTTTGCAGTAGCCATTTTCTTTTTTGGTACACTGAGTGCTGGTTTGTCATCAATTTTTCCGTGTTTATTAATAGCACCTCTTTTAATAGCAGATTACCAATCAGGAACTTTAGATACTAACTCAAAACAATTTAGAATAATAACAGCAATTGCTTCTTTAGTAGCGTTAATTGGTCCTGCATTTTTTGGAGGTAAACCAATTTTAGTTCAAATTTTATCGCAAGTTTTTAATGTATTTATATTACCATTAGTTGTTCTCGGTATTATTCTTTTAGTAAATAATAAAAAATTAATGAAAGGTTATAAAACAAGTTTAGGTATTAATATAGGTTTATTTGCGGCTTTATTTTTCTCTTGTATTATATCTTATACAGGAGTAGTAGGTCTTATAACAAAATACTTTTAGAGTATTTTATAAAACAATATAATTAGTAGTATTTAAAAAATATAAAACAACAACAAATGAATAATAAGTTAAAAAATAAAAATGTATTAATTACTGCAGGTGCTCAAGGAATTGGAGAATCAATTACAAAACATTTTATAGATAGTGGGGCTAATGTGTCAATTCATTACTTTTCTAGTGATGCAACAGCTAATGAGTTAAAAGAATATGCAAAATCTAAAGGACAGAAAGCAGTTGTAATAAATGGTGACTTAACCAAAGAAGAAGATGCCAATATTTTAGTTGATAAAACTGTAGAAGCTTTAGGAGGTTTAGATATTTTAATAAATAATGCTGGCTCTTTAGTAGCTAGAAGATTGTTAGGTGAAATGGAAACTAACTTCTGGCATAAAGTAATGGATATCAATTTAACTTCTATGATGTTTGTAACACGAGCTGCAGCACCTCATTTAGCTAAAAATGAATGTAGTAGTATTGTAAATTTAGCATCATTAGCAGGTCGTAAAGGAGGGCATCCAGGTTCTTTAGTATATGCAACAAGTAAAGGTGCAATTTTAACATTTACAAGAGCATTATCTACAGAATTAGGTGCACAAGGTATAAAAGTAAATGCTGTTGCTCCTGGTCTTATTTTAGGAACATCTTTCCATAATACACACACAACAGAAGAATCTGCAAAAGAAACTATTGCAGGTATTCCAATTCAAAAACCTGGTAATGCTGCAGATGTAGCAAGGGCTGTTTTGTTTTTAGCATCAGAATATGATGGTTTTATTGCAGGTGCAACACTAGACATTAATGGTGGTGTTTATAATATGTAAAAGTTCTAATTTTTAAAAATATTTAAAATGAAAAAAAGTTCAATAAAAATAGTTTTAGCATTTGTAATACTTTCTGTTATTGCAATAAGTTGTAAAAAATCAACTAAAAAAGAAGAAGCTCCAAAACCTGTTTTTGCAAGTGATGTAATTCCTTTTTTTAACGATTGGAGTTTAATTTTAGGTGATGGATCTAATGTTGGGCAAGCTATAAACTTCGAAAACAAAGATTACTTTTATACAACAAAAGATGAAAAAGATACTTGGGTAGTTTTTAAATCGCCAAATGCTGGTGATACACATGGTACTTCTAACAATACAAGAACAGAATTAGCACAATCTAAAAAATGGTACCCAATGACGGATGCTAAACTAACTGCTAATTTAAAGGTAATGAGTGTTTCTAAAACAGGAGATGCAACAGTTGCAGCATCATATGCTGTAGTTGTTGGGCAAATTCATAGTGCAGATAAGCATGAGAATGAACCTTTAAAAATTTTTTATAAGAAATTTCCTGGTCATACAAAGGGTTCTGTTTTTTGGCATTATGAAATTAATACTTTAGGTGATGATAATTCTAAAAGATGGGATTATTCTTCTGCTGTTTGGGGTAACGATTTTTCTACTGTAGGTCCAGATGCAAATACATATCCAGAAGAACCAACAGAAGGTATTGAATTAGGTGAAGAGTTTAGTTATTCAGTAGATATAAAAGAAGGAATAATGACATTAGTTTTTACAAGCGAAGGTCATGAAACGAAAACATTTACTAAAAACTTAATAAAAACAGATTACGCTTCAAAAGCAGACATTTCTCAACAAACTAAAGATATGTTTTTTCCTGTTGGTCAAGATGGAGTAGAAAGAGCAAATGCTTATGCTGATGAAGGTTGTTTTTTTAAATTAGGTTGTTATAATCAAACAAATGGAAAATCTCCTGAAGTAAATAAGAATTGGTGCTCAGGTGCAGATACTTATGATGGCGATCTTAAAAAACAGTATGAAACTGGTAACTATGCAGAGGTTTGGTTTAATAAAGCAAAAATCTATGTAAGTCCTAATTCAATTTCTAATCAAGAATATTTTACTAAAAATGATTAACTAATATCTTCTTAGAATCTCAATTTTACTTATTTTTATGGAAATTTTAGATAATGAGTCAAAAAGAGGAATTCTTTGAATATATAAATTCAGGATACTCCACTAAAGGAGATTTTATAGAGCTGGGAGCAGCAATGCTTGGTGAAGAAACTGTAACAAATGCAATTGTAAAAGTTCCTTTAAAAACCTTAAATAGACATGGATTAATTGCTGGTGCTACAGGTACAGGTAAAACAAAAACATTACAAGTTTTAGCCGAAAATTTATCAGATAAAGGGATTCCTGTTTTGTTAATGGACATTAAAGGAGATCTTTCTGGTTTGGCAAAAGCAAGTCCTGGTCATGCAAAGATTGATGAACGTCATCAAAAAATAGGTTTTCCTTTCGAGGCTAAAAAATTCCCTATAGAAGTACTAACAATTTCTGAACAAGATGGTACCAGATTACGTGCTACAATGTCAGAATTTGGTCCAATTCTTTTATCAAGAATTTTAGATTTAACAGAAACACAAAGCGGAATTGTTGCCATCATTTTTAAATATTGTGATGATAATAAACTTCCGCTTTTAGATATTAAAGACTTTAAAAAGGTTTTACAATTTGTAACAAACGAAGGTAAAGAAGAAATTAAAGCAGAATATGGGCGAATTTCTACAGCTTCTACAGGTGCAATTCTTCGTAAAATTATAGAAATAGAACAACAAGGAGGAGATCTGTTTTTTGGAGAAAAATCTTTTGATGTAGAAGACTTAACTAGAGTAAACGAAGATGGAAAAGGAATTATTTCTGTTTTACGTTTAACAGATATTCAAGATAAACCAAAGCTGTTTTCAACATTTATGTTGCAATTATTGGCAGAGGTTTACGAAACTTTTCCAGAACAAGGAGATTCTGGTACTCCAGAACTTATAATATTTATAGACGAAGCACATTTGGTTTTTGATGAAGCATCAAAAGCACTTTTAAATCAAATAGAAAGTATTGTAAAACTAATTCGTTCTAAAGGAATTGGTTTGTATTTTGTTACTCAAAATCCTAAAGATGTACCAGAAGATATTTTAGCTCAATTGGGTTTAAAAATTCAACACGCTTTAAGAGCATTTACTGCAAAAGATAGAAAAGCCATTAAATTGGCGGCTGAAAATTACCCTGATTCTGAGTATTATGATACAAAAGAAGTTTTAACGCAATTAGGAATTGGAGAAGCATTTGTATCCGTTTTAAACGAAAAAGGAATTCCAACACCTTTAGCAAGAACTATGTTACGTGCACCAATGAGCAGAATGGATATTTTATCAGATAAAGAACTTAAAAATGTGATAAATAATTCTATACTTTTCTATAAATACAATGAGAATTTAGACAGAGAAAGTGCTTACGAATTATTAAACACAAAAATAGATAAGATAAATAAAGCAGAAGAAAAAGCTATTAAAGATGCAGCAGACCAAAAGGAGAGAGAAAGAATAGCCAAAGAAAAAGAAAAGCAATCTAGAGTTTCTACTAGAAGAAGAAGCACAAGACAAGACCCTTTAGTAAAAGTATTAACAAGTGCCACATTTATAAGAGCCGTTTTTGGAATTTTAAAAAAAGTAATTAAATAACAAAATTAAAAAACGCACGTTTTATATTTTATAAAAAACAAACCAAATGATAAAAAAGAGTTTCTTACCATTAATTATAGTATCATTATTTATAATAAGTTGTAGTAATAATAATAAGTTTAAAATAGAAAAAGGTAAAGTAGGTTTAGTAGATCAAACCACTACTGTTAAAGACTTAAATGAAATTTTTAAAAAAGACTCTATTGTTAGAAATTTAAGTGAAGGTGCTTTAGGAGACAACTATTTTCAAGATGATGATGAGTATTTAATTTACGAAAAAGGAGGTAAACATTTACTAACAATTATACCACAAGAGCAGTTAGATTCTACATCAACCATAAAAAGTATCGAAATTCATGATCCGCGTTTTAAAACAAACGATGGCATTAATCTAAAATCTACTTTTTCAGAAATAAATTCAACAAATATTTTAAGACCAGAATCTACATTACAATCAGTAACTTTATTTTTAGATGAGTTAAATGTAACGATTACAATAGATAAACAAGAATTAGGTTTAAGAAATTTTAGACCTCAAAAAGTGTCTTTAGAGCAAATACCAGATTTGGCTAAAATGAAATCTTTTGTAGTTTGGTTTAATTAGGGCATATTTTTTACCTTTTTTAAGAAAGGTAAAAAACCGCGCTTTTCATTATATCTTTTTTTCGTACCTCAAAAAAGGATGCCATTTCAATCGCTTATGCAAAACCAATCTTTATGAATAAAAAATATACAATTCAAAAAGTGCCATTTGTTGTACCAACAACAGATGGCAAATTAATTGAAGAGCATTTTGGAAACGCAACAGATAAAAATTCTAATGTTAGTATTGCACACATGATTGCGCCTCCTAATTGGAAAGAACCTTTTCAAACTCCAAAATTTGACGAATATACTTACATCATTAAAGGTAAAAAACAATTTATTATTGATGATGATATTGTTGTTTTAGAAGCTGGCCAATCTATAAAAATAGAAAAAAACACTAGAGTACAATATTCAAATCCTTTTGATTTAGAATGCGAATATTTGGCCATTTGTTTACCTGCTTTTTCTATTGATTTAGTAAATAGGGAAGAGGAATAATTTTCTGTAAATTGTATTTGCATTAATTTTAAAATTGATAGCAATAAAATTTAGTATTAAATACTTATAAATTTGCTATATGAATGATGAAAATGTAATTCCACCAAAAACCATAAGACAAGTTTTTGTTTTATTATTAATAATTTTATTTGCTTTTCTAATTTTTAGAGAGCTTATACCTTATTTATCAGGAGTTTTAGGAGCTATAACCATCTACGTTATTCTTAGAAGATGGATGGTTTATTTAGTAAAGAAAAATTGGAATCCGCATTTCGCCGCAATTTTTTTAATGATTTTTTCGTTTATCTGTATTCTGCTACCAGTTGCTGGAATCGTTTTTATGTTAGGTAATAAAGTTGGTGAAGCAGTAGATAATTCAGAAAAAATTGCAAAGGTTGTTCAAACTCAAATGAACACAATAAAAGATAAGTATAATTATGATTTAAGCTCAAGAATAAACACAAAAGAAATTTCCACATGGATTTCTGATAACTGGGAAACTTTTGCTGGTGGTACTTTCGACATTTTTATAGCTATTGGTTTAATGTATTTTATTTTGTACTATATGTTAACGAATAGAAAAGAATTACGTGTTTCTTTATATGAATACATACCTATTAGTGAGAAAAACTTAAAAATTATTGGTTCAGAATCTCAAGCTATGGTACGTTCTAATGCTATTGGTATTCCTTTAGTAGCTATTGCACAGGGTATTATTGCTCTTATAGGTTTTTTAATATTCGGCATTAAAGATCCTTTTTTCTGGTTTATAATTGTAACAGTGGGTTCTATGATTCCCTTTATAGGTACTTTAGTTGGTATTTTGCCAGTTTTTATCTTAACAATGTCTACAGGCAATAGTTTTGCAGGTTGGGGAATCTTAGTTTATGGTTTAGTAGTAGTAGGTTCTACAGATAATATTATCAGACTTTTTGTGTTAAAAAAATTAGATAATGTTCACCCACTAATTACACTAATAGGTGTTATTGTTGGTGTACCTTTATTTGGTTTTATTGGCCTTATTTTCGGACCACTTTTAATTAGTTTATTTTTAGTTGTAGTTAGAATTTACAAAAAAGAATTTGGTGCTTTAATAGAATCTAAGAAGATACTTTAAAACTTCATAGATACTTTAAAATTTAAAACTCTACCAGTCATATAATTAGGGATTCCATATTGTGTTTTAGAATACACATCTCTAACCCAGGTATTGGTAATTGCATTCTGAATATCGAACATGTTAAAAAGCTCTAATCCAGCTGTTAGTTCTTTAAATTTAGATAACCAACCAGTAGTATATTGTTTATTGGCATCAGCAAAAACATAAGAAACACCTAAATCTGCACGTCTATAGTCTCTTAAACGACTTTGAAAATCGTAAGGATCTGAGTATGCAGGAGATCCACCAGGAACTCCAGAATTATAAACTAAATTTAAATATGCTTTTAAATCTGGTAGATTAGGTACATAATCTTGAAACAGAATTCCGAATTTAATTCGCTGATCAGAAGGTCTTGCAATATTGCCTTGGTTATTAATATTTTCTTCTGTTTTTAAATATCCCAAACTTACCCAACTTTCACTTCCAGGAACAAACTCACCATTTAAACGCATATCTAATCCATAAGCATAAGCTGTTGCAGCATTATCTGCTCTATATCTTATTCTTACATTATCTATAGAGTAAGCATTAACATCAGATAAATCTTTGTAATACATTTCAGTAGTTAACTTAAAAGGTCTGTCCCACATTGCAAAACTGTAATCCATACCTGTTACAAAATGTATAGATTTTTGGGCTTTTACATCAACGTTTAAATCACCATTAAAATCTCTTAATTCTCTGTAAGAAGGTGGTTGTGCATATAAACCTCCAGATATTCTAAATAGCATATCTTTTTCCCAATCAGGTTTTATAGCAAATTGTAATCTTGGACTAATTATTGTTTGATTTTTAGAATCAATACCATTACCAGTAACAGCCCAACTTTGAGCTCTAATTCCTAAATTATAAAACACTTCATGATCATTCCAGAAAGAACGTTGGTTAAATTGTACAAAACCCGAGAATCTTGTTATAGCAACATTATTGTCTTTTCTGATGGATTGATAAGGAGTAATTTCACCTTCAAAAGCTTCGTAAGGTTGATTGTTTCCTGTATGATGTGGAGGTCTAATAGAAAACCCTAAAGAATCAATTACTTCCCATTCTCTAATTCTATCTTGTATATCTTCTTTTTGATATTTAACTCCAAAATCCCATTGTTTGTCATTATTTTTTATTGTTCCTCTAACTTGAATATTTGTAATTAAAGCATCTAAATCATTACGTGCGTGATTTAATTGAGAACCAATTCCCTGAGAAAATTCTACTTCTCCAAAATTTTCAGAACCGATATTAGAATCTACTTCACCTAAATTATATTGTGCAGCAATGTCAAAATGTTCTTCTTCTTGAGTGTTGTATCTAGAAGCTGTAGTTTTTAAAGTAAAATTATCATTAACTTTATAATCTGCGGATAAAGCACCAAATAGAGTTAAATATTTGTCTTGTTCTTGACCAGAATAAAAAACAACTAATTCTAAAGGATCTGCAACTGTACCAAAACGTGTTCTTCTAGATAAAGGTTGATAATTGTAATCATTTAAAGAAAAATTACCTAGAAAACTTAATTCAAATTTATCAGAAAAATCATAGGTTAAATACGTTTGTACGTCTGTAAATTTGGGTCTAAAATTAGTTTCAATTTGTTTACTATTTACAAATAAACTGTTATCTCTATAACGAACTCCTGTAATTGTACTTAGTTTTTTGTTTAAAAACTGACCTTCGAAAGTAGCACTTCCACCTAATAAACTTGCATCTATTGTAGTTGCAGTTTCTTTTGGTTTTCTGTAAGTAATGTCTAAAACAGAAGATAATTTATCACCATATTTTGCTTGAAAGCCACCAGCAGAAAAATTAATATTCTGCACCATATTTGTGTTGATAAAACTTAAACCTTCTTGTTGGCCAGATCTAATTAAAAAAGGTCTGTAAACTTCAATACCATTAACGTAAACTAGATTTTCATCAAAATTACCACCTCTAACATTGTATTGCGTACTTAACTCATTATTGTTATTTACACCTGCAAACGTCATTAAAGTATTTTCTACACCAGCATTTGGTCCAATCGTATTTTTAACAGTTTTTATGTCTATAGATTCAATGCCTGATGCTTCTTTTCTAATATCTTTTACAACTATTTCGTTTAATTTTTCTGTTTTTAAAATTAGAGTAGGTGAGTATCTAATTATATTTCTATTTTTTGCAGTAATTAATTTTGTGATTGTTCTATAAGAAACGTGACTGTAAATAATTGTTATTTCTTTATCTAAAGGAATTCTAACAGAATAATTACCATTTATATCTGTTGATGTTCCTGTATTATTAAATTTTATTGATACATTTTCTATAGGTTCTTTTTTACTGTTTTTAATAGTACCTTTTAAAATAGTAGTTTTTTGAGCAATTAAAAAACTTGGGATAAAGAGTAGAAATAAGAATGTTTTTTTCACAAAAATTAGTTTATTTGTTTCTTAAAGAACGTTGCAGATAACTCATTCGTATTTCCAACATTGTCTGATACTACAAGTTTAAAGATATGTTTGCTACCTACCAATTTTTTATCACTAAAATTATAGGTTAAAATTCTTTTTTTATGATTGTATTGCATTAAAACCCATTCACCATCAATAGTAGCCCTCCAGTTTTTAATACCAGAACCAATATCGCTAATTTTCACTTTTATTGTCTTAGAGTTACTTATCCATTGTTGGTCTTTAAAATATAGCAATTTAATTTTAGGTTTTATAGAATCTATTGCTAAGGTATAATTGCCTAAAATTTTAGTTGTTGTATAAAACGTACTATCTTTTTTTCTGGTATAATTATATCTTGGATATTTAGGATACTCTAAATTGGCAATATACATTTGCTGTTTTTCTTTTTTAGAATATTTAGAGACGTTAAAAGTAAGCGTAAAACTTTTATTTAGTGGTACAGTTGGGTTATGAATTTTGGCAATGTTTTTATCAACCTTAAAATCTAAGTACAAATCGTTATAAAAAGTGTTTTTAGGAAATGCAATAGTAACATCATCTTTACTAAATTTATGAAAGTTTTTAGCTACAACTTTATAATTCGTAGTGTCAGCTTTAGAACTAAAAATAGCATTACTCTCTTTACCAGAAACAGGTATTTTTATAGAACTTTTATTGCCTGCAAAATCTTTAGCAATAATTTCTATAGTATAATTAAAACCTTTTTGTATGTTTATTTTACCATTATTAATCAACTTTTCATAGGTTGATAATTTATTAGCAGTTTCTTTATGAGTTTTTTGATAACGTCTTTTGTATTTTTTATAATGCTCGTAATCAATATGTAAATTTAAGTATTTGCTTTCTGCAAAAGAAAAAGTTTCTACATCATGATAATAAAAACGTTTGCCATTTACGAACATTTCTAAACTGAAAATTCCGTTTTTATTAGGCACACCATTAAAACGATCAAAAACGCTTACACCAAAACTTATATAACCACTTGCTGTAATTTTATCAGCAATATAATTTCCATTTCCAATACTTTTTATGGGAATTTGAAAACTCTTTTTTTGTTGATTAATTCTAGCGTCTGTACTTAAAGTATATCCTTTTAAAGACTGGAAGGTAGGTGTTTTAGTATCTTGTACTTTTATACCAAACAACAAAGGGTTTATAATTTTTTCTGATGCTGTATCTCTAATTTCGAAATGTAAATGCGGTCCACCAGAACCACCTGTATCACCAGAATAAGCTAAAAGATCTCCTTTTTGTAAAGGAAATTTATCTTCTTTAAAAAAAAGGTTTCCTGTATTATAATCTTCTTTTTTGTATTGTACACTTTTAACGTAAGCTTCTATTTCATCATTAAATTTACTTAAATGCCCATAAACGGTTGTAAATCCATTTGGGTGAGTTACATAAATAGCTTTGCCATAACCAAATTGTTGTACTTTAATTCTAGACACATAACCATCTGCTGCTGCAAAAACTTTTAAACCTTCTTTACCTTGGGTTTTAATATCTAAACCTGCGTGAAAATGGTTGCTTCTTAATTCACCAAAAGAACCAGAAAGAAAAATAGGTATATCTAAAGGATTTCTAAAATAATCTGTTGGATATTTCTCTTGAGAAAATGTAATTAAATTAAATACTAAAAATGAGAATAATATGAATTGTTTCAAAAGGCAAAATTTTACGTAAAAATAATAAAAAACATTCTTTTGGTAATTTGTTTAGCTTCAATGTATTAGTAAAAAAGTAATAAAATGTTGTAAAATTTAAAACAGAATGTTAACTTTGTAAGAATAGTTTATTCTAATAAGTGAAATGAGTAATACATTAGAAGCAATTGAATTACTAGAAAAAACGTTGAAAAACTTACTTTCTAATTACGAGTTTTTAAAACAAGAAAATGAAATATTGCTTCAAAATAATACACAATTACAACATCAGCTAATAGAATTAAAGCAAGTTTATACTAATCAAACCAAAGAATTCGATTTGCTTAAAATTGCAAAAACTATTGAAGGCAGTAGTACAAATACAAAAGATACAAAACTGAAAATAAATTCATTGATTAGAGAAATTGATAAATGTATAATTCAGTTACAAGAATAAAGTTCTTTTTATTGTGAGTCATAAACTAAAGATTAATATTGTAATTGCTGGTAGAACTTATCCTTTAAGTGTAAATAACATTAAAGAAGAAGAGGGTATGCGTAAAGCTGCTAACGCAATTAATAAGTTAATTTCTATGTATGAGCAAAATTATGCAGTTAGCGATAAACAAGATGTTTTAGCAATGTCTGCATTACAATTTGCATCAAAATTAGAAATGCTATCTTTGCAAAAGACCGATAATAAAGAGGAAGAAATACAAAAGCTAAATGAACTTACCAATTTGGTAAATACTCATTTAGAATAAGTTCTTTAAAATACATTAACAACACACTGCCTACGTTAGTAATTGTTTATTAAACTCAACACTATTCTATTATGAAGGATGAGTCTTAACTACTATAGCATGCCATAGTTGCTGAATTTATTTCAGTACCAAGTTGGATCCTTGAACAGTTAGTTAGTCCTATAAATGTCATTTTGGAGTTTAAAAACCTAATCTAATGTAGGCTTTTTTTATATATAAATTTTAAATTATGGATGGAATGGTACTACCCACTATTATGGGAGTTTTAGTAGGGATAGCAGTAGGCTTTTTAATTTTTAAGGCCCTAGAAAAATCAAGAGGAAAGAAAATTCTTGATGGTACAAGAAAAGAAGCTGCAACAATTTTAAAAGAAGCTAAAATTGATGCAGAATCAGTAAAAAAAGATAAAATTTTACAAGCTAAAGAAAAATTTATTGAGTTAAAATCTGAGCATGAAAAAGTAATCTTAACAAGAGAGAAAAAGATTTCTGATGTAGAAAAAAGAATTAGAGATAGAGAATCTAAAGTAGCATCAGAGGTAGATAAAAATAAGCGTTTAAATCAATCTTTAGAAAGTAAAGAAAAAGATTATAATTTTAAATTAGATTTCTTAGAAAAGAAAGAAGGTGATTTAGAAAAAATGCATAAACGTCATGTAGACATGCTAGAGCAAATTTCTGGTTTATCTGCAGAAGAAGCTAAAAAAGAATTGGTTGCATCGTTAAAAGATGAAGCTAAAACAGAAGCAATGGCATTTGTACAAACTTCTATAGAAGAAGCAAAATTAACAGCAGAACAAGAAGCAAGAAAAGTTGTTTTAGGTACTATACAAAGAGTAGGTGTAGAGCAAGCTGTAGAAAATTGTGTATCTGTTTTTAACTTAGAGTCTGATGATGTTAAAGGTAGAATTATTGGTAGAGAAGGACGTAATATTAGAGCTTTAGAGTCTGCAACTGGTGTAGAAATTATTGTTGATGATACGCCTGAAGCAATTATTTTATCTTGTTTTGATCCTGTACGTAGAGAAATTGCACGTTTGGCAATGCACAAATTGGTGACAGATGGTAGAATACACCCAGCAAGAATTGAAGAAGTTGTAAAGAAAACAGAAAAGCAAATTAACCAAGAAATTATAGAAGTTGGTAAAAGAACTGTAATCGATTTAGGTATTCACGGTTTGCATCCAGAGCTTATTAAAGCTGTAGGTAGAATGAAATATCGTTCTTCTTATGGGCAGAACTTATTACAACACTCACGTGAAGTATCCAATCTTTGTGGAATTATGGCTTCTGAAATGGGTATTAATGCTAAGTTGGCTAAAAGAGCAGGTTTATTGCATGATATTGGTAAAGTACCAGATGCAGAAAGCGAATTACCTCACGCATTATTAGGTATGCAATGGGCTGAGAAATATGGTGAAAAAGGTGAAGTTTGTAATGCTATTGGTGCTCACCATGATGAAATAGAAATGAAGAGTTTATTATCACCAATTGTACAAGTTTGTGATGCAATTTCTGGGGCAAGACCAGGTGCTAGACGTCAGGTATTAGATTCTTATATACAACGTTTAAAAGATTTAGAAGCAATTGCTTTTGGTTTTAATGGAGTACAAAAAGCGTATGCCATTCAAGCTGGTCGTGAATTAAGAGTTATGGTAGAAAGCACCAAAGTAAATGATGCAAAAGCCTCTGAATTATCTTTTAGTATTTCGCAAAAAATACAGAATGATATGACTTATCCAGGTCAAGTAAAAGTTACTGTAATTAGAGAAACTAGAGCTGTAAATGTAGCTAAATAATTTTTTTATTTACATTATAAATATAAAACCTTGAGTATATACTCAAGGTTTTTTTGTGTTTTTAGATTAATTTTATGATATAAAAAGAATAGATATTTTTTTTGCTAATAATAAATTAAGACTATAATAAAGTTTTACAACCAATTCGTTAACTTTTAAAAAACATTGATTTCACTTTTAAATTCTTCTTTTGTAGTTATTACTTTTATAACATTGGTAAAATTTCTTTACAATTGATATATAGGTAAATAAATTATTACAGGAAAAGAATATAATTATTTATGAAGCTGAAATTAGTGGCTAAAATAATAATTTATAAGACCGTAATTTTATTGCAGTCTTATTTTTAATTTTATAAAATGATGAAAAAAAATAGAGTTTTAAGTCTCTTCTTTTTATTTATAGTTCAGTTTTTAATAGCTCAAAAAATAGAAATAAGACCTTATTTACAAGATGCAGAACCAACATCAATCAAAATTATGTGGCAAACAGATTTTGGTGAAGAATCTATTGTTTACTGGGGTTTAACAGAAAATAAATTAAAAAATAAAACTATTGGTACTGCTTTCGATATAAATTTTACTGATAAAAGAGTACATGAAGTTACTATTACTGGTTTAAAAAGATTTACAACTTATTATTATAAAGTTCAAACTGGCAAAGCTGTATCAAAAATTTATCAATTTAAAACTCCACCATTTGCAGGTGAATCTAAAAAAATAAATTTAGTTGCAATGAGTGATATGCAATACGATTCGCAGTATCCAACTAAATTTACAGAGATTGTAGAAGAAGGAGTATTGGCTTATTTTGATAAAAATTATAAAGGCGATATTTCAGACAATTTAGCAATGGTTGTAATTCCTGGAGATTTGGTGGTTACTGGTTCTGTTTTTAGTCAATGGCAAGAACATTTCTTTAAACAATCAGAAAAATTATTTTCTAATGTACCAGTTTATCCAGTGCCAGGAAATCATGAAAGAAATTCAGACTTTTATTTTAAATATTTCAGTTTGCCAAAAAACGGAAGCCCAGAATATGCAGAACATTGGTGGTTTAAAGATTACGCAAATACAAGAATTATTGGTTTAGATTCAAATAATGGTTATAGAGATATTAAAGAACAACTAGAATGGTTAAAAGAATTGCTAGATAAAACTGCCAAAAATGATAAAATTGATTTTGTTTTTGCACAATTGCATCATCCTCATAAATCTGAACTATGGATTCCTGGAGAAGAAGATTTTTCTGGTAAAGTAGTAAAGTTATTAGAAACATTTAGCAAGGTATCTAACAAGCCAAGTTTGCATTTTTTTGGTCATACACATGGTTATTCTAGAGGGCAATCTAAAGAACACAAACATCTTTGGGTAAATGTAGCTTCTGCTGGTGGTGCCATTGACAATTGGGGAGAGTTTGAAGGTAGAGATTATGATGAGTTTACAGTTACTCAAGATGAATATGGTTTTGTTTTAGCAACTATAGATACAGATAAAGAAAACCCTTCTTTTACTTTAAAAAGAATAAGTAGAGGAAATAATGTAAAATTTAGAGATAATGAATTAAGAGATAGCATAACTGTTTTTAAGAAAACAATTCAGCCTAAAACTCCAATTTTGGTAGATTTAGATTTAAAAAATCATCCAATTCATAAAATGTTTATTAAAGCCAATGATTTTAAAAGTGATAAAAAAGATGCTTTTCATGCAGCTTCTAATTGGCAAGTATCAACAACAGCAGATTTTTCTAAAATTATTTACAATTCTTGGAAACAACATGAAAACTGGTATTATAAAGAAAACAGACAAAAAAATGATGATTTAACAGATGAGATTATTGATAGAAAATTAAGTAACGAAACTATATATTATGTAAGAGTTCGTTATAGAGATCAGTTTTTAAATTGGAGTGATTGGTCTGTTGTAAAACATTTTAAAACAGTTAAGTAACTTAACACTTAAATGGGTTCTAAAATATTTTATGGTATAATAGAATCAATTTTATTAAAAGAAAGATGTTTATTTAAGGGCTTTTTTATTTTCTAGGATGATAAGTTTCTACAACTTCTCTTAAATAACTTCTATCTAAATGCACATAGACTTCTGTAGTTGTAATACTTTCATGACCTAACATTTGCTGAATTGCTCTTAAATCTGCACCGTTTTTAAGTAAATGAGTCGCAAAAGAATGGCGTAAAGTATGTGGACTAATTTTTTTATTTAAATTGATTTCTACAGCTAGGTTTTTTAAAATTGTAAAAATCATTTGTCTGGTTAAGCCATTTCCCCTTCTATTTAAAAATAAAGTATCTTCAAAACCTTTTTTAGGATTTAAATGACTTCTAATATCGTTTATATAAAAAGAAATATATTTTTGTGCATTATAATGTATGGGTATAAAACGTTCTTTATTTCCTTTACCAGTAACTTTTATAAAACCCTCTTCAAAAAATAAATCAGAAATTTTTAAGGTGATAAGTTCGCTTACTCTTAAACCACAACTGTACATTGTTTCTATAATTGTTCTATTTCTTTCTCCTTGGGGATGACTTAAATCTATTGCAGAAATTAGTTGGTTTATTTCATCTTCGGATAAAGTATCTGGTAATTTTCTACCAATTTTAGGAGCTTCAATTAAATCAGTTGGGTTTGTTTTTCTATAATCTTCAAAAATCAAATAATCAAAAAAACTACGTAAACCAGAAATAATTCTTGCCTGACTTCTAGGATTTACTTTTTTAGCAACTTCATAAATAAATTGTTGTACAAGGCTTTGATCTACAGAAATAGGAGAGGAGTCAATTTCATTATCATTTAAAAATAATGTCAATTTTTCTAAATCTCTAGTATAACTATCAATTGTATTTTGAGATAAACCTCTCTCAATTTTTAAGAATAATTGATAATCTCTAATTGCGTTTTGCCATTTCATTTGCTAAAAATAAAGTTTATATTTACAACTTAAAGTGTTTTTATGAAACTTATAATTATAAACGGACCAAACTTAAACCTTTTAGGAAAACGTGAACCAGAAATTTACGGATCTGAAACTTTCGAAGATTTTTTTAGAGACTTACAATTAAAGTTTACAAACGTAGAATTGTCTTATTTTCAATCTAATATAGAAGGTAAACTAATTGATAAATTACATGAAGTTGGTTTCGATTACGATGGAATTATTTTAAACGCTGCTGCTTATACTCATACGTCTGTAGCAATAGGAGATGCTGTAAAAGCAATAAATGCTCCTGTTATAGAATTACATATTTCTAATACGCACGCTCGCGAAGAATTTAGACATAAAAGTTTTATTGCATCTGCTGCAAAAGGTGTTTTGTTTGGTTTTGGTTTAAAAGGCTATGAATTAGCGATACAAAGTTTTATTTAATACTGATTTTTTTTACTATAATTCTAAAATCATTTTAATGTCAGAACGTTCGTAATGTGAGTTTTCTTCTACAGGTATTTCTTTAAAACCCATTTTTTTGTACAAATTAATTGCAGGTACTAAACTTCTATGTGAATATAATATAATGTTTTTCCAGTTTTGCTTTTTTGCAAAATCTATAGAAAACTCCATTAGTTTTAAGCCAATTTTTAAACCTTGAAATTTAGGGTCAACTGCCATTTTACTCAATTCATAAAAAGATCTTTGGTTGATGATTGAAACTACACCCACAATTTTATTATTGTATTTTGCAAAAAAGATAAAACCTCCTGGGTCTAAAACATATTTTCTAGGATTGCTTAAAACCTTTTCATCATAAGGTTCTACATAAAAATATTTCTTTAGCCATTCTACATTTAAATCATAAAAATGAGTGGCATATTTTTCTTCAAAAGGAATAATTTCTAACTTATAATTCATCTAAAAAAACTTTTTATTTTTTATAAAATGATGTTAAAAACAAATATCTAATAAAAAGTAAAACTAATAAAGGAATTACAGCTAATGGAAATAATTGAATTTTTATTACCCATAAAAATGGAATTAAAAGCAATAAACCTAACAATATTTTAAAGTAAGTATGTATCCATTTAGGCTGATTTTTTTTGAATAATAGAAAAGCAATAATTAAATTAGGAGCAAAGGCCCATAAAAAATTAAAGTTATTTGGTGTTGTAGAATGATCTGTAAAAAACCATAAAAATAGAATTAATACTCCAACAATTCCTGATATAAAAAGTAAGGTGAAATCTAATAATCTAGTTCTTTTATAATTTTTAAAATCTTTGTAAGTAATAAAAAGACCAATAAAAGCAATAATACTAAAAATTACAAATGGATTTAATATGGAAACTTTTTGTTCTATTTCTTCGTAATCTAATAATATAATTTCTTTTTTAACTAGTTTTTTTGGTTGATTATCAATAAATAAAGAACTGTTTTTAAATATTTTATATATATAATCAGGTAGATACATATATTCTTCTGATGTTGCTTTTTTATCTAATTTACTACCTAAAGCTAAATTAATTCCGAAATTACCCCAAGTGTTCCAGTAAATTTCTTTGTTCATCAATTGTCTAAAGGATAGGTTTTTTTCAATTTTATCATCATTAAAAGCAACTCGATCTCCTAAAACAGAAGTTGTAATATCTCTTAATTTAGAAGCACAGTTATTATAAAAAGGGTCATAATAATAATTTGCATTTTTAGGTAATGCGTTATTTTCTAAATATTTGAAAAAGGCTTGTTTTTCTTGTTGCGTTAAATTTAAAACTTGTTGTTTTACCCAACGTTTATCTCTTTTATAACTCGCCAAAAAGTATTTAAAATTGTATCGAGCCAATTTATACAGTAATTTACCTTTTGTAAAGTTTGCATAAAAATTAGGTTGATTAAAATCGAACATTCCATAATTATAAATTAAATCCAACTGCAAAACAGGATCTTTAATTCGAATAGCAGAATGCCCAAAAGCTTCATATAATTCTGTTCCTGGCCCAGCAGTTATTATACTTACTTCAGAATATACAGAAAGGTTAACTTGCGCATTTATAGGTTTTATCAGCAATAAAAAAAAGAGTAATAGTAAGTGTTTTTTTTTCATCAGTTTTAATTTCTAAAGAAACTATAATCGAAAGTAATAGAGAAAATATTAGAAAATAATGCATTACCAACACTACCAATATTGGTTAAAGCATAATCTACTTGAATGCCTTTGTAGTTAAAACCAACTCCAAAATTTGGCTGTACAGAAAGTGATTTACCATCGTTAAACTCTGTAATGTATTGAAAATTACCTACACCTAAACGTAAATAAACCAGCTTGTCGTAATCTAATTGAAAACCAACAGCAGGATCTATACTACCAATTTTTGATGAAAAAATATCATTAGATTGTTCAAAACGAATGTTTAAGTCTACTTCTGAAAGTAAGTTTAAATAACGACCAACTCTCCATTCTTTGGCAACACCAACTTGTATTTTTGGTTTAGTAACTTCAGTAGTTTCTGGTAATTCTTGATTTTGACCAGGAATTGCATTTTTAATTTTATCAAATTCGTCTTCATTAATAGCCCAACTATTAAAAGTTGTGGTAATATCTCTGGCCATTAAACCAAATTTCCAAGAATTTCTTTCGAATTGTAAACCTGCATCAAAACCAAAACCCCAAGAACTAGCAAATTCACCAATAATTCTACGAACTATTTTAGCATTTACTCCAAATTTTACATCCTTAAAAATTAAATTTCTAGCATAAGCAATATTAAATGCATAATCTGCTGCAGAAAAAAGGCTAATTCTATTAAAATCGATATTACCTTCACTATCAATCAATTGTGTAGTGTTCAAAATATCATCAACCCCAAAACGAATTACAGAAATTCCCAAAGCACTTTCGTAATCTATTGGCATTGCAAAAGCAGCGTGATTGTAATTAGCAATGCCTGCAAAATAAGAAGCGTGCATTAATGAACCTTGATAATCTTCTATACCCACCAAACCAGCAGGGTTCCAGTAAGTTGCGTTTACATTATTTGTGGTTGCAACAACAGCTTTACTCATCCCTAGAGCAGCAGCATCAACCCCAATATTTAAAAATTCATTGGAGTAGTTTCTAAATACTTGTGCATTTAAAAACAGTGGAAAAATAATTAAAATAAGTAAAAATTTATATTTCAATAGCTTATAATTTATCAATAACAAATATCTTAAATCCTATTAAATTAACTATTGTTTTTGGTAGATATTGTTTATTAAATATCAATCTGTATATTTTCTTTTATAAAACGATAAATTCTGTGCTCTAACCAATTATTTTCATTGGGTTTAAATGATGTCATAAAACCACAATGACCACCATATTTTGTTTCTTCTAAAAAGAAATAATCAGAATTTTCTGCTTCTTGGTAAGGATAACATTCAGTTGATAAAAAAGTGTCGTCTTTAGCGTTAATTAGTAAAGTTGGCTTTTTAATTTTGGGTAAATAAGGTTTTGAGCTTGCTTTTTGCCAATAATCTTCTGGACTATCAAAACCAAAAACAGGCACAGTATATAAATATTCTAAATCTTTAAATTTTGTTGCTTTAAATAACTTGTCCTTATCTAATTTATAATCTGGAAATTTATGAGATTTTTCTAAAATCTTATTTTTCATGGTTTTAAAAAACACTTCCATATATAACTTGTTTTTTAATTTATCTAGCTCTTTTTCAGAACTTTCAATATCAATAGGAACAGAAACTGCAATTCCGCCTTTAATTTTTGCAGATATTCCATCACTTTTTTCTCCTATATATTTAAGCGTTAAATTACCACCTAAACTAAAACCAACAATTATTATATTTTTGTAATTATAGTTTTCTAAAAGATGATTAATTACAAAATCTACATCTTCCGTTTTTCCACTATGATAAGTACTTAATAGTAAATTATCTTCTCCACTACAACCTCTTAAATTAAAACAAACAGTATCTATTTTATTATTATTTAGGTTATTAGTGTTAGATGCAATATATTTTGATTCAGAACTACCTTCCAAACCATGTATTAGTAAAACTAAAGTGTTAGAACCTACAAAAGAAAAATCTAAATCTATAAAATCGTTATCCCAAGTAACAACTCTTTTTCTAGTATAAATTGCTTTATCCTTCATAAAAAGTGGTCTGTACATTGTGTTAAAATGACCATTTCTAAAAGGAATTGTAGGTAAAAAGTTAGATGATAATATTGGCATATATTTTCTGTAGTCTTACAAATATCTTAAATAAATAACAATTTAGAAAATAGACTAATTATGATTTCTTATTTTAGCTTTTAATTGAAGCTTTTTTAGATGAAAATTATAGAGTATATACCTAATTTATTAACACTAGGTAATCTTTTTTGTGGTACAGTTGCAGCTATTTATGCTGTAGAAGAAGATTTTGTTAACGCTAGTATATTTGTATTAACTGGAATTTTATTTGATTTTTTTGATGGTTTTGCTGCACGTTTATTAAAAGTAACAGGAGAGTTAGGTAAGCAACTAGATTCTTTGGCAGACATGGTTACAAGTGGTGTTGTACCTGGTATTATTATGTTAAAATTAATTCAGAATAATTTGCTTAAAGACTTTAATACTATTGATAATTCGTTTTTTGATGTTTCTTTAATAGGTTTAATATTAACTTTAGGAGCCTGTTATAGGCTTGGTAAATTTAATATTGATACTAGACAAACAGATTCCTTTATTGGTTTACCAACACCTGCAATGTGTTTATTTGTAATATCATTACCTTTAATTCAAGAATATTCTGATATAGAATTTATTAATAATTTAATTCATAATAATTATTTTTTAATTGCTATAACATGGGTTTTAACTTATTTAATGAATGCAGATATACCTCTATTTTCATTAAAATTTAAAGACTATTCTTTAAAAAATAATTGGGTAACCTATTTATTTTTAACATTTTCTTTAGTGTTAATTTTGTTAATAAATTACTTGTCAATACCTATTATTATTACCTTGTACATTCTTTTATCAATAATAAAAAATTTAACCCCCAAAATTTAATATTATGGAGTCAGCAGAAATTCCTAAAAATGAAGTAGATAGATTACAAGCTTTAGAAGATTATAAAATAATAGATACCTTACCAGAAGACGATTATGATGCACTTTCTAAAATTGCATCTAGTATTTGTAATACACCAATAGCATTAATTTCTTTAATTGATGAAAAAAGACAATGGTTTAAATCTCATCATGGAGTAGATGCAACAGAAACACCAAGAGAACTGGCATTTTGTGCACATAGTATTTTAAACCCAGATGAGTTATTTATTGTTAATGATGCTACAAAAGATGAACGTTTTTATGATAATCCTTTAACTACTAAAGATCCGAATGTAATTTTTTATGCTGGGGCACCATTAAAATCGCCAGAAGGTTATCCTTTAGGAACTTTATGTGTAATTGATAATAAGCCCAACAATTTAAATGATTCTCAAAAAGAAGCTTTACAACTTTTAGCAAAACAAGTAATTAGCCTTTTAGAGTTAAGAAAAAAAAATAACGAACTTAAAAAAGCAAGTAATAAAACAGAAAAGCTAAACGAACGCTTAAATGATTTTGCTTATCGTTTAACACATGATTTAAAATCGCCAATAAATGGAGTTAACTTTTTATTAGATGTTTTAAATGAAGATCATGGAAATTTGTTTAAAAATACTGAAGCTGAATCACATATAAGTTTAATTTCTAATAGAATGGTTTATATGGGTACTTTAATAGATGATATTTTAGAATATACTAAAGTTAACACAGAAAATATTGTTTATGAAGATATTAATATTAAAATGTATTTAGATAGTATCATTAAAAATATAGATTTTGAAAACAAAATATATTTAAATTCTAATGCTTTAGATACTTCTATAAAAAGTTCTAAAATTGGTTTTGTACAAGTTTTTCAGAACTTAATATCAAATTCTAGAAAATATTCTGATGAAGAAAAAGTAGAACTAGAAATTGATTTTAAAGAAACTGCAGAGCATTATCATTTTATTTACAGAGATAATGGACCAGGTATAGCACAAAAATACTGGAGTAAAGTTTTTGAAATGTTTGAAACTTTAAACAACACCAATAGTCAAAATACGGGTATTGGTTTGGCTACAGTAAAATCTATAATTAAAAGACTAGGAGGAGAAATTTTCTTGCAAAATAGAGAAGATGGTAAAAAAGGAGTGTGTTTCTTTTTTCATTTTTCTAAAAAAGAAGTAATTGAACAATAATATTATTTAAAAATAATGTTTAAATCTATAAGAACATTTATTGGAGCTAAAGATTTTGAATCTTCTAGTAACTTCTATAAAGATTTAGGTTTTTCAGAAATAAAATTATCTACTAATTTATCTGTTTTTAAGGTTGATGAAAAGTTAAGTTTTTATTTACAAAAAGCATATGTAAAAGATTGGGTAGATAATTCAATGCTCTTTTTAGAAGTAGAGGATTTAGAGCTTTATTTAGCTGAAATAAAAAATAAAAATCTTACAAAAAAGTATCCAAAGGTTAAACTTTCTGAAATTGTTAAAAATGATTGGGGACAAGAATTTTTTTTACACGATCCTTCTGGTATTCTTTGGCATATAGGATGTTTCAATAAATAGAAAAACCAAATTTAAAAGAATTTCTATTGAAAGATTTTCTTCTTTTTTAACTCAAAGTCTTTACCTAAATACACTTTACGAACCATTTCATCTGCAGCTAATTCTTCTGGAGTACCTTCTTTTAAGATACTACCATTATACATTAAATAGGTTTTGTCTGTAATGGCTAACGTTGCTTGCACATCATGATCTGTAATTAAAATACCTATATTTTTGTTTTTTAATTGTGCAACAATACTTTGTATATCTTCTACAGCAATTGGGTCTACACCTGCAAAAGGTTCATCTAACAAAATAAAATTTGGATCAGAAGCTAAACAACGTGCAATTTCTGTTCTTCGTCTTTCACCACCAGAAAGTAAATCGCCTCTATTCTTACGAACATGACCAATATTAAATTCTTCGATTAAAGATTCTAACTTAATTTTCTGTTCTTTTTTAGACAAACCTGTAAATTGCAATACAGACATAATGTTATCTTCTACAGACAATTTTCTAAAAACAGAAGCTTCTTGTGCTAAATAACCAATACCTTTTTGTGCACGTTGGTACATGGCATCTTTGGTTATTTCTTCATCATTTAAGTAAATATGGCCTTCATTAGGTTTAACCATACCAACAATCATATAAAAAGAAGTTGTTTTACCAGCTCCATTTGGTCCTAAAAGTCCAATAATTTCACCTTGCTGAACTTCTAAAGAAATGCCTTTTACAACTTTTCTACTTCCATAAAGTTTTTGAATATTTTCTGCTTTTAAAATCATTTTATCAAAAATATATAATTGTTTGAACTGTTTAATTATGTAAATGTATTTAACTTAATTTAGAAAGTTCTTAAAACACTCTTAAACCATTATTCAGTTAAACTTTTTTCTTCTTCTAGAGCTTCCCAATATTCTACAGCTCTTCTTAAATGTGGAATAACAATTGTACCACCAATTAAATTGGCAATAGACATAGTTTCCATCATTTCTTCTTTGCTAACACCATTTTTCATGGCGGCTTCTAAATGATATTGTACACAATCATCACATCTTAAAACCATAGATGCTACTAAACCTAATAGTTCTTTTGTTTTAACAGGTAAATGTCCTTCTTTAAAAGCATTAGTGTCTAAATTAAATATTCTTTTGATAACTTTATTATCTGAAGCTAAGATTTTATCGTTCATTTTTGCACGATAATCATTAAATTCTTTAACTTTTGTTGGCATTCTTTTCTTGTTTTTTAATAACTCTTCTTGATACGCTAATTCCTATTTCATATAATATTAAGATAGGAATTGCAACTATAACTTGGCTTGCAACATCTGGTGGTGTAATAATAGCTGCTAAAATTAATACAACAACCAAAGCATGTTTTCTATATTTTTTTAGAAATTCTGGTGTAATTAATCCAATTTTGGTAAGAAAATAGATGAGTACAGGTAATTCAAATAAAATAGAAACACCTAATAACATATTTGTAACCAAACCAATATGAGATTCTAGGGTAAAACTATTTTCAATAGCATCTGTAATTTGGTAATTGTATAAAAAATGAATTGATATAGGTGCAATTACATAAAAGCTAAACAGTACACCAATAAAAAATAAAAAGGATGCTATAAAAATAAAACCTCTAGATTTTTTAATTTCTTGATCTGTTAATCCAGGAGCTACAAATCGCCATATTTCCCATAATAAATAAGGGAAAGAAATGATTAAACCTAAAATTAATGAAGACCAAATAGAATTCATTAATTGCGATGTTACTTTTATACTTTGTAATTTTTTATCAGCAAAACTAACATTACAAAACGCACTATCAATACCAAATAACTGAAATAAATCACAAAATAACTGATAGGTGATAAAATCAGGCTTTATATGTGCTAGTAAAAAATGATCGTAAACTTGCTGAGCAAATGCAAAAAATGTAATTGCCAAAATAAAAATTGCGGCTACACTTCTTACTAAATGCCATCTTAATTCCTCTAAATGTCCTAAAAAAGACATTTCTTTTTGTTGTTCTGCCATTAAAAAATCCCTTCTTTAATTAAATCATGTAAATGTACAACTCCTGCATAATTATTTGAATCATCTACAGCTAAAATTTGAGTTATACTATTATTTTCTAGTGTATCTAAAGCATCTATAGCCATTGCATCTTTATGAATCGTTTTTGGGTCTTTACTCATAATGTCTTTAGCTACAAAATCATCAATTTTTGTAGTTTTACTTAGCATTCTTCTAATATCACCATCAGTAATAATACCTATAACTTTATTTTCTTCTACAACAGCTGTAACTCCCAAACGCTTTTCAGACATTTCTATAATTACTTTTGCAATCGTATCATTTTTAGTGACTTGAGGTAATTCATTATTACTGATTAAATCAGTAACTCTTAAATATAGGCGTTTGCCTAAAGCACCTCCAGGATGATATTTTGCAAAGTCTTTACTTGTAAATCCTTTTAAATCTAACAAGCAAACAGCAAGAGCATCACCCATTACTAATTGAGCAGTTGTACTTGTTGTTGGTGCTAAATTATTTGGGCAAGCTTCTTTTTCTACAAAAGTATTTAAAGTAAAATCTGCATTTTTACCTAAATATGAATCTACATTACCAGTAATTGCAATAATTTTATTTCCATAATTTTTTATCAACGGAATTAAAACTTTTATTTCTGGTGTATTTCCACTTTTGGAAATACATATTACTACATCATCATCTAAAACATTACCTAAATCTCCATGAATGGCATCTGCAGCATGCATAAAAACAGCAGGAGTACCTGTAGAGTTAAATGTAGCAACAATTTTTGCTGCAATATTGGCGCTTTTACCTACGCCAGTTATTATAACTCTACCTTTAAAATTGTGAATATATTTCACAGCATTTTCAAAACTACTATCTATAAAATTCGCTAAGTTAGCAATAGCTTTACTTTCTGCAATAATTGTGTTTTTTGCATTTGCAATTATGGTGGTATTATCTTTCAAGCTTTATGTTTTTATCAGAATAAAAAAAAGTTATATCTTTAGATATACGAAACAGGCAAATTTACTATAAAAATAAGTTTCAACAAACAATATAGTAATTGGTTTGCATTTTCTAAAATGATAATTTAATATTTATATGGATTTACATAGTCCTCTTAAAAAATTCTTTGGTTTTAATAAATTTAAAGGATTACAAGAAGAAGTAATAAAGAGTATTGTTAACAATCATAATACTTTTGTAATAATGCCAACAGGAGGAGGGAAATCTCTTTGTTATCAACTACCAGCTTTAATGGCAGAAGGTACTGCAATAGTAGTTTCGCCTTTAATTGCCTTAATGAAAAATCAGGTAGATGCTATTAGAGGTATTTCTGAACATAATGGAGTTGCACATGTATTAAACTCGTCATTAAATAAAACTGAAGTAGCACAAGTTAAAGACGATATTGCAAACGGAATTACAAAATTGTTATATGTTGCACCAGAATCTTTAATAAAAGAAGAGTATGTTACTTTTTTAAGAACTCAAAAAATATCTTTTGTAGCCATAGATGAAGCACATTGTATTTCTGAATGGGGTCATGATTTTAGACCAGAATATAGAAATTTAAAACACATTATTAAAGCTATTGATAGTGTGCCAGTAATCTGTTTAACAGCTACAGCAACAGAAAAAGTACAAGAAGATATTTTAAAAACGCTTGGTATTACAGATGCAAATCGTTTTAAGGCTTCTTTTAATAGAGCTAATTTATTTTATGAAGTTAGACCTAAAACTAAAGAAGTAGAAAAAGATATTATAAGATTTGTTAAGCAAAGAGAAGGTAAGTCTGGAATTATTTACTGTTTAAGTAGAAAAAAAGTAGAAGAAGTAGCTCAGATTTTACAAGTTAATGGTTTAAAAGCTGTGCCTTATCATGCAGGTTTAGATGCAAAAACTAGAGTTAAACATCAAGATATGTTCTTAATGGAAGATTGTGATGTTGTAGTGGCAACTATTGCTTTTGGTATGGGAATAGACAAACCTGATGTGCGTTTTGTAATTCATCATGATATTCCTAAAAGTTTAGAAAGTTATTACCAAGAAACAGGAAGAGCTGGTAGAGATGATGGAGAAGGATATTGTTTGGCTTTTTACGCATATAAAGACATAGAAAAATTAGAAAAATTTATGTCTAGTAAACCAGTTGCAGAACAAGAAATTGGACATGCATTATTACAAGAAGTTGTTGGTTATGCAGAAACTTCTATGAATAGGCGTAAATATTTATTGCATTATTTTGGTGAGGAATTTGATGAAGTAAATGGAGAAGGTGCAGATATGGATGATAATTCTCGAAATCCGAAGAAAAAGCACGAAGCTAAAGAACATGTTGCTATTGTTTTACAAGTTGTAAAAGATACATTACAAAAATACAAAGCTAAAGAAGTTGTAAATACAATTGTAGGTAAAGAAAATGCTTTACTTACTTCTCATAAAACTCACTTACAGCCATTTTTTGGTATTGGTAAAGAAAAAGCACCTTCTTATTGGATGGCTTTAATTCGTCAAATATTGGTGGTTAATTTTATCAAAAAAGAAATTGAACAATATGGAGTTATTAAATTAACTAAACATGGTGAAAAATATTTAGAAAAACCAACCACTTTTATGATGACAGAAGACCATTCTTATCATGAAGGAAATGATAATTCTATTATTACCAATTCAAAATCTTCTGGAGGTGTTTCTGATGATAAGTTAGTGAAGTTACTTAAAGATTTAAGGAAAAGAGTAGCAGTAAAACAAGGAGTACCACCTTTTGCAGTTTTTCAAGACCCGTCTTTAGATGATATGGCTTTAAAATACCCAATTACTTTAGAAGAATTATCGAAAGTACATGGAGTAGGAGAAGGAAAAGCTAGAAAATTTGGTAAAGATTTTGTAAAATTAATTGCTACTTATGTAGATGAAAATGATGTTTTAAGACCAGATGATTTAATTGTAAAAAGTACTGGTGTTAACTCCGGATTAAAGTTGTTTATTATTCAAAATACTGATAAAAAATTACCTTTAGAAGATATAGCGAAATCTAAGGGTTTGGAAATGAGTGATTTGATAAAGGAAATGGAAAGAATTATTTTTTCTGGTACAAAAATAAATATTAATTATGCTTTAGATGATTTGTTAGATGAAGATCAGCAAGAAGAAATTCATGAATATTTTATGGAAGCAGAAACTGATAAAATTCAAGATGCCTTAGACGAGTTTGATGGTGATTATGATGATGATGAATTACGTTTAATGCGTATTAAGTTTATTAATGAAGTAGGAAATTAAAACTGATATTTCATATCAATTGCATATTTAACCAATTCATTACCAGAAGCTAAATCTAATTTTCGAATCATGTTTTTTCTATGAGTATCTACTGTTGTTTTAGCAATAAATAATATTTCAGAAATTTCTTTGGATGTTTTACCATTTGCAATTAAACTAAGTATTTCTTTTTCTCTGTTAGATAATATAACTTTATCAGATTTACCAATGGTTACATTGTCTTCAATATAATTATTCATAAAATTGAAGGCTACATTTGGATCAAAAAAAGTTTTACCTTCTGCAACTGTAGCTATTGCTTTAGACAACATTTTTATTCCTGAGTTTTTTAAGATATAACCAGTTGCACCAGCATCTAACATTTGTTTTATAGCATCTGGTTGATCGAACATTGTCATTGCTAAAACATTAATATGTGGCATTTTTTTTTTAATTATTCTTGTGGCTTGAATACCGTCCATAATTGGCATTCTAATATCTGTAATTACTAGTTTAGGTTGTTTTAAACCAACTAAATTTACTAATTCTTCACCATTATTTACAGCACCAATAATGTCTATATTCTCATCAAACTCAAAAAACGATTTTACTCCATCAATTAACATTTGATGATCTTCTGCCATTATTATTGTTATCATAGTTTTATTTTTTTTATTAAAAATACAATTTTTAATACGTTTAAAAATACCTACAAGTAATGATTTATAAAATAGGAATATCTAAAATAATAGAACTTCCTTTTCCTAAAGTAGAATCTACTTTAAAACTACCATTTAAATGTTCTATTCTTGTTTTTATAGAGTTTATACCCATTCCGTTATTTAAATTCACTTTTTTAATATCAAAACCTTTTCCATCATCCTCTATAATTATATTTAGGTTTTTATCATATAAAGAAATATTTATGGTTGCATTTTTTGCATCAGCATGTTTTATAATATTGGTTACCAACTCTTGAATTATTCTAAAAAGTGTAATTTCTAAAGTGTTTTCTAAACGTTTGTCTAGACCAAAATGTATAACATCTATTTGTATTTTATCTGCAGATGAAATTTTTTCAGCCATCATTTGAATGGCTAACAATAAACCTTGATTTGCAATTACACCTGCATTTTTAGCGTGTGCAATTCTGCGTACTTTTAAATACGCTTCATCAATTAAATTTTCTGTTTTATTAAAAAGTTCTTTTTGATCTATTTTCTTTTTTTCTCTGTTAATTTTTAAGTTTTCGAAATGTAATTTTAAAGTAGCTAAAACAGAACCTAAATTGTCGTGTAAATCTTCTGCAATTCGTTTGCGTTCTTTTTCTTGACCATCTACCATAGCATTTATGGTAGTAATTTCTTGCTCTTTTAAAAGTGTAAGGTTTTTTATAGTTTCTAGTTCTTTTTCTTTTTCTGCTAGTTTTCTTTTTCTTTTGGAGTTTTTTAGTGATAGGGCTGCAATAATACTTATTAAAATAAGTGAAGAAAGAGTGACAATTAAAAAGCTTAAATTTTGTTTTCTTTTAGAATCTAGTTCAAAAATTTGCTTCTCTTTTTCTACTGTTTTATTCTTAATTTCTAATGAAGAAATTAGATTATTTTGATTTTTAAAATTGATTAAGAAACTGTTTTGAAATGCTTTTTTTAACGCTATAAAGGCTGAGTCTTTATTATTTAAACCATAATACATATCACTTTTATATAAATGATATACAAAGTCATTTCTTAAGGGAGTAATTTTACTTTCGTATTTTTTACTTTCTTCTATGTTAGCAACAGCTAATTCATATTGTTGATTTATAGTATAATTTCTTGCAATCTCTTTATATAACTCGTATTTGTATTTGTTGTAAAAAACATGAGATTCTTTTTCTAAGAGGTCTAATTCCTTTTGAAAACAATAGATAGAATTTCCACCTATTTTCAGAATTGATTTTAAACCTTTAATATGATAATATTCTATTCTTAATTTATTGTAAGAATTAAATGTATTTGATAAACTGTCTAATTTTAAAATTAGTTTGTTAGAAATTGTATTTACAGTTTCAATTTTAGTATTGTCATCACCTTTTAAAACGCCCATTTCATTCAAGTAAATCTTGTATAAATAATATTTAAACAAGTAAATGTTATTATTTTTACTAAGCGAAAAAAGTTCATCGATATAAAAATTGACATTATCATCGGGATTAATTATTCCTGATTTATAAATTTTTAATATCTGTAAAGTGAAAATTCTTTTTAAAAAATTATAGTTTAATTCTTCTGATAAATGATATCCTTTTTGGGCAATATCAAATGCTTTAATTCTATTTTTATTATAAACGCGTTCGTTTTCTGTTATAATGAGTAGATCTAATAAATAATAAATATCTTTTTTTCTACGATCTAGTTTTATATTGTTAATATAATCTACGGAAGAATGAAATTTAAAACCATTATTTTTTTTTAAATCGAAATAGATTGATACTTTTTTTTGTAAAATGCTATCTTTTATAAAAAACATTTTACCTGCTGCAGACGAAATATTTAATTGTTCTATTTCATCAAAAAAAGAATTTAGTAAAGATGTGTTGTCTAAATTCTTTTTTTGAGAAAATAAAGATATGCTGAATAAAAAGATGAGAATATTTATTCTTATCACAAATTAAAATAGAATTTTAGATTGACCTACAACACAAATTTGTGTTACACCTTTTGTTGAATTGATTTGACCTAAGTTTTCGTCTTTTCCTATTAATCCGTTTACATCATCTATCATATTTTCACCTTTATCAATTAATCCTCCAGAGGTTTTAGACTCAATTATTTGTTGAGAAGATAAAGTTTGCTGTATGTATAAATTTCTAGCTTCATCATCATATCGCTTTATATTTTTTTTCTCAAAAATTCCATCTCTGTAATCAAATTCTTGATCCCAAACATCTGGATTTATTGTTCTATCGATTTTAGTTAGTTTTCTATCAAAGATTAACCAAGAACCTTTAGTTAAGTCCAAATCTTTAACCCCGGTTACATTTACATCTTTTTTATTATTACAGAGTGCTTGTAAATTAATAGAAATGGTATTCGAATTTGGTAATACAGAAGAATAAGATTTAGTACTTGTATCTAATTTTGCGCCTACAATTCCGATATTTACCAAACCTTTGTAATTGATAATATCCAATAAAATTGAATCGATAATTTTTTTTGTGTCAGAACTTTTTTCTTTATTTAAATTAAAAGTTGCAAAAATTGCAAAAAAGGTTCCATATAGTTGTCCTGCAAAAACAAATTGTTTTGCTCTAGTTCCAGTTAAATCAATAGTAGTTGTGTAATTTTCTAAATTTTCCATTCTTTAAGTTTTATTTGGTTAGTTATTTTCCAAATATCAAAAATATTTGTAGCAATTTCATACATATAATTAGGTATATCTAAGTTAGCTAAATATAATCAAAAAATATTAGGTAAAGATTTAAGAAACAGGAATATCTAAAATAATAGAGCTTCCTTTTCCTAAAGTGGAATCTACTTTAAAATTACCATTTAAATGTTCTACCCTCGTTTTTATAGAACTTATACCCATTCCGTTATTTAAATTCACTTTTTTAATATCAAAACCTTTTCCATCATCTTCAATAATTATGTTCAGATTTTTATCATACAAAGAAATATTTATAGTTGCATTTTTTGCATCAGCATGTTTTATTATATTGGTTATCAACTCTTGAATGATTCTAAAAAGTGTAATTTCTAAAGTATTTTCTAAACGTTTGTCTAGACCAAAATGTATAACTTCAATTTGAATTTTATCTGCAGATGAAATTTTTTCAGCCATCATTTGTATAGCTAATAACAAACCTTGGTTTGCAATAACACCTGCGTTTTTAGCGTGTGCAATTCTTCGAACTTTTAAATAAGCTTCATCAATTAAATTTTCTGTTTTATTAAAAAGTTCTTTTTGATCAATTTTCTTTTTTTCTCTATTGATTTTTAAGTTTTCGAAATGCAATTTTAAAGTAGCTAAAACAGAACCTAAATTGTCGTGTAAATCTTCTGCAATTCGTTTGCGTTCTTTTTCTTGACCATCTACCATAGCATTTATGGTAGTAATTTCTTGTTCTTTTAAAAGTGTTAGGTTTTTTATTGTTTCTAATTCTTTTTCTTGTTCTGCCAGTTTTCGTTTACGTTGCGAGTTTTTATAAGAAAGAATATATATAAAACTACCAGTAATTATAGTTAATAAGGCAATTATTAAAAGATTAAAATTTTGTTTTCTTTTAGATTCTATTTGTAAATTTTCTTTTTCTAATTGTAGAATTTGCTTTTCGTTTTCTAAAGTATTGTACTTTTCTTTAATATCTGATATAGCAATAGATTGATTTAATAAATTAAGACTATCTTTTAATTTATTATGAATTTTTAAGTAGTAAAAAGCACTATCTTTTTGTTGGTTTTCTTCAAAACCTTTAGAGATATATAAGTAGTATTTTAGTTTGCTTTGGTTTGCATATTGTTTATTTTCTTTTGCTTTTTTAAAAAGATTTACAGCTTTTGCAAAATTCTTTTTATCATATTCAATTCTACCAAAATTAAAATAAATCTGACTTAGAATTTCCTTAAAAAAAAAGCTATTTTCTTTTAATAGCAACAATTTACTTTTATTAAAATAATAGAAAGCACTATCACTATTTTTATTACCAGGTAATGTATAGGTAGCTCCAATTATTTGATTTGCTTTTATTTTTGCAAACTTATTTTGAGTTTTTTCTGCAAAGCTTAAGCAATTTTTAAAATGTTTGGCTTTAGGATATGCAGTTTTGTTAAAATAGGCTTTAGAAATTTCAAATCCGTTGTTTAAATATTCGTACCAAAAATTGTCCCAATCAGAATTTTTTAATGCTTTAAATTCACTTAAATATTTGTCTACTTTATTATAGTTTAACGAGTTGTTTCTTTTAAAAAAATAATATAATATTCTTCTTAAAGATTCATTTATTTGTAGAGTATCTTTCCGTTGTTTTGCAACATTTAAAACTTCTAAATAATTATTGTAGATTATAGAATCGTTGTTTTTGGTAGAATAATTTAGATAATCTGTATAATTAAGTTTTAGATTTAAATCTTTGGTAGTTTTTAAAAATTTATTGTCTAAAATTTTATTTTTTAAGCCTTTAAGATAAAAATCTGTAATATAATAATTAGCTAAATAAATTGAATCTTTACTATTAATTTTTGATAAAGCATCTGAAGCTTTAAGAAAATTATAATAGTTTAAATTGTTATAGACTTGTTTATAATACAGATTGTCATCCTCTTTTTTTTGAGAGAAAGAGTAACCGTTTATGAATAAGATAAATATTAAAAATAAATATTTTTTAATTAGTTCACCTTGAGTTTGCATTCAATTTCTGGAGTTTCTTTATCAAAATCTGTAGCAAGTTCATTTGTAAAATTTATATGAAAATCCAAAACAGTTCCTTTTTTAATTACAATATTACCCGAAAAGAAAGTTTTGTAATCTTTGTTATTTAAAAAATAATCATCAGAGTTTTTATCTATAGGACTATTTTCTAGCATACTTTTTTTATCATCGATTTTTACATCAAGTTCAAATTTTTTCTCGTCTTTAAAATACCTTATTTTTTCTATAATTAATTTAGGGTCTTTTGTAGTAAAGTTAACAAGATTAAATTCAATGTCTTTTAACGTAAATTGGCTAGAAAACATACCATTTCTATTGGCATCAAACTTAATTAATAATGCATGCGGAATTTCGTTATTTGTTTTGTCTGTAATTGTACCAAGATGAACTACTTGATTTTTTTTAGAATGAATACTAGTGTTAAAATATTCAATAAGTTTTTTAGGATCTTCGTCATTACTATTCTGTTTGCTTACAGTACATGAACAAAACAAAAGCGTTAGAAATAGAATTTTTAATAATTTCATTTTTCAGTAATTTAATTTCGCATAAATTTAAACATTTAGTTTATCAATCAGCATACCTATAGCTAGGTATTTTTAGGCTACTAAATAATATTTAAAAAGCTACAAAGTAATTATAGTCAGAATTATCCCTAAAAGAATGGCAATAAACTTTTGTAAGTTAAATTTATGATTTTCGGTACTTTCAAAAAGAATGATGGTAGAAATATGTAAGAAAACTCCTATTATTAAAGCTGTTATTTCTGTTTGATATTCTGTAAAAAAATGAATTTTATCACCTAATAAAACTCCTAAAGGACTCATTAATCCAAAGAAAAAAAGAAAAGAAAAAACTATTTTTTTAGAATATTTTGTGTTGATTAAAAATGTAGTTAATACAATTGCTATCGGAATTTTATGCACAACAATTGCCCACAATAAATTGTCTCCTGAATGATGTATAGGTAACCCTTCAGAAAAAGCATGTAAACACAAGCTAACAAATAATAATGTTGGGAATTCTTTGCTATCAGAATGAATATGAATATGTCCATGTTCTGCACCTTTAGAAAAAGACTCTAAAACAGATTGTAAAATAATACCAATTAAAATAAAAATACCAACTATTTTTACATCAGTATTGTTTTTATACACCTCAGGTAATAGGTGTAAAATGGTTACTGATAATAAATAAGCACCACTAAATGCTAATAATAATCTAACAACTAATTTACTTGGCTTTTTAATCAATATTAATGAAGAACCAACAAAAACAGATAAAATTAATAAGATGTAATTCACTTGGCAACTAAAATTAACCTATTAGAAGTTTGGCTATTAAAATCATTTAAATGATAATCTCCAAAAATATTTGTAATGGTAAAACCTACTTTTTCAAAATAGGTTTTCATTTTATTTACATCTAAATATTTTACTCTTTCAGTGTAAGAATGTTGGGCATTATCAGCAAAAAAAGAGATGTTCTTTAAAATAAAACCATCTTTAATTTCTCTTGTTATATGAAAAGTAATATCATCTACAACCTTAGTTTCTTTAGGTACTAAAGTAGCTTTTACTAAATCTGCATTTAAAAAATCAAAAACAAAATAACCGTTGTTTTTAATTCCGTTTTTAATATTTTGTAAAATTAAAAGATCTTCATTATCATCTTCAAAATAACCAAAACTGGTAAACAAATTAAAAACTGAATCATATTTATTATTAAAAGGTTCACGCATATCATGCACCTTAAAATTTAATGATTCATTTTCAAATTCTTTAGCAATTTTTATACTATTGGCAGCCAAATCACCACCAGTAACTTTATATCCTAAAGAATTTAAATAAACAGAATGTCGTCCTTTACCACAAGGTAAATCAAGAATATGAGTCGATTTTGGCAAAGCTAAAAATTCAGTTATATTTTTCATAAATAACTGTGCATCCTTATCATTTCTATTTTTGTATAAAATAAAATAATAAGGTGTGTTAAACCAATCTGTAAACCAATCTTTTTGTTTCATCTTTTTGTTAAGTCTGCAAAAGTAACTAAATCTTACTAGTCATAAAACGAAATGTTAAAATATAAGTATCAAGTTTTTAATATTGAGTAAGGAGTTGTCTTTTATATAATCTTTTTTGATAACTTATTAGAGCTAATTAATAACAATAGATATTCTCTAAACTTCCAACTTCAAACCTTAAACATCCCACTTTAAATATTTAACTTTGCAGTATGAATAGAGATTTTAAAATGACAGCAACAACACTTTTTGGTTTAGAAGGTGTTTTGGCAGATGAACTGAAGAAATTAGGAGCGCAAGATGTTAAAGAAGCAGTAAGAAGCGTTTCTTTTAGAGGTGATAAAGGTTTTATGTACAAAGCAAATATTGCTTTAAGAACTGCTGTAAGAATTTTAAAACCCATAAAAACGTGTAAAGTTTATGATGAAGAAGATTTATACGAAGCTATTCAGAAAATAAAATGGGAAAATTATTTAGATGCTGATGGTACTTTTGCTATAGGTGCAGTTGTAAATTCTAAGAATTTTACAAGCAACTCGCATTATATTTCTTTAAAATCTAAAGATGCAATTGCAGATTATTTTAGACACAAATATCATAAAAGGCCAAATGTAGATTTAAAATACCCAGATGTTAAAGTACACATTCATATTCAAAAAGATTGGTTAACAGTTTCTTTAGATTCTTCTGGAGATTCTTTGCATAAAAGAGGTTATAGAACTGCAACAAACATTGCACCTATAAACGAAGTTTTAGCTGCAGGTATGATTTTGTTATCAGGTTACACTGGCGATGAAAATTTTATAGATCCAATGTGTGGTTCAGGTACAATTTTAATAGAGGCTGCAATGATTGCCAATAATATTCCTGCCAACATCAACAGAAAACTTTTTGCTTTTGAGCATTGGAAAGATTATGATGAAGATTTATATTTTACTATTCAAGATTCATTGTTAAAGAAAATTCGTTCTTCTCATTTTAAAATAATGGGTTTTGATAAAGCACCATCTGCCGTACAAAAAGCAAAAGCCAATGTAGAAAATGCAAATTTAGATGAGTTTATTGGCGTACATCATGTAAACTTTTTTAACTCAACAAAAGAAGTTTTTGGTAACACAACAATTTTGTTCAATCCACCTTATGGAGAACGTTTAAACATAGACACACACGAGTTTTATAAAAAAATAGGTGATACTCTAAAGCACAATTATCCAGGTTCTACAGCTTGGTTAATTACTTCAGATACAGATGCTTTAAAATCTGTTGGGTTAAGAACATCTAAACGAATTGCCTTAAAAAATGGAGATTTAGATTGTAAGTTTGTAAAGTACGAATTGTACGAAGGTACTCGTAAGTTTAAGCCAAGAAAAAGCAATTCAGAAGAAGAAGAGTAAACCAAAGCAAGTTAACAAACCAAAATTTTAGTCATTTAGATTTATCGAGTATTTTTTTAGAAGCTATTTCCTGCTTTACGCACTCGCTTTTTTATTCTGAAAAAGAATAAAAAGAGCTCAAACAAATGCTACAATCAGGGCTAGACTTGTTTGCTTATTTTTAGATTTTCGAATTATCAGAGTTTAAAAATTACAAATTCTCTTTTTAATTATTTTTTTAAACTTAAAATAAATTCGGAGAGTTGTTTTGGTTTTTCTAACATCGGAAAATGCCCACAATCTTCAATAAAATTAATTTTATTTACATTTAAATATTTTTGAAGCTTTTGTGCAGATAAAACAGGGCTTAAAACATCATTATTTCCCCAAATAATATGAATATTATTATGATGTAATTTTAGAATATTAATCCATTTTTCGCTGTAAAGTTTTCTTTCTTTAATGCTATAATCAATAAAACTTATAACTTTACCACCATTATTTTTATTTTGCAATAGCCATAAAATTTTAAAATCTTCATCAGAAATAGCATCATCTTTACCTAAAGATTCTTTATAATATTTTTTAAAGAACTCATAAGAAATCGTAATTTTTATAAACTTATTTGTTATTTCATTCTCAATAATATCTTGAGCAGTTTTATTCTTGGTAGCTTCAACTGTTAAGCTACCATTCAGTAAAAAGATCTCTTCAATTTTTATTTTTAATGCGTAAGATTCTACGATATTTAATAGTTCACAAAAAATAGATGTACCAAAACCATGAGATAAAACCGAAAAAGTTGTAATGTTTAGATATTTAATTAATTCTAAAATATTTTGTGCATGATCTAGAATAGAATTGTAATAATTCTTTGGTTTAGAAGATAACCCAAAGCCAATTAAATCTACAATAACTATTCTGTAATGTTTTTCTAAATCAGAAATTATTTTATAAAATTCAAAAGAACTAGATCCAAAACCATGAATAATTAGAAGTGTATTTTTTTTAATTTCGGTATCTATAAAAGATAATTTTTCGTTACTTAAAATAATAGATTTGTGTTTCTCTTCCCACTCTTTTAAATTAATCATTTTAAAAATTAATTAATAGTTAATATACAGTGTTTTCAAAGAATTATAATTTCTTAAATCTATTTCTTTCAATATCATCAGCAACCATCTAAGAGGATTGTTTTCAATTACTAAACACTTTTTATTTTCAATAATTTCTACATTTTTAGGTTGAGTAGTTGCTAAATTTAGTAGTAAGTCTTTTATGTTTGCTATATCATCTTTTCTCCAAAATATTTTTATCGGTATTTTTGAGTCTTTCAAAGCTTTAACCCATCTGTGCCAATACAAAAAGTTTTCTTCATTAAAACTGCTTAAAACTAAAGTTTCTTTTTGGCCTTCCATCTCATTAAACTTCTGCCAAATGCGTTCTATTTTTTCATTTTCTTTTTGTTCAAGTAGTTTATTATTAAAGAAATTTTTAGTTGAATAATTTCTAAGTACTTCTTTGTATTTAGAAATTTTGCTATTATTAATTAATTTGCTGATTGTTTTTAGCTTTACAAAGTAATCTTTGTTACTACTATTAGATATTGTTATTCCTGTTATTTTAAAGGGTAGTAGGTTTACATTGCTTCTATATAAAATTTCTTTTGCAACTTTATCACCATAATTAGATGCAATGATTTGAAATTCTTTTAAATTTAATTTTTTCCAAATTTTTATGCAAACATCTGCTTGATCTATAATTGAATAGCAATAAGAATTAGGCAGCTCTGTGAGGCCAAAACCAAAATGATCGTGAATAACAACTCTGTAAAATTCTGATAATTGAAGGATAATTTTATGAAAATCGTAAGAAATTAAAGGATAACCACTAATTATAACTACAGTATTTTTATGATTTCCTAAATCAATAACAAAGACATTGTTATTATTTACTTTATAGTAATTTCCTAGTTTTTTGAAATCTTTTAGAAGCATATTTGGGGGAATAAGTTAATAATAGAACTTTTTTACTCTAAAAATCTAGAGTATTTTGCTAATTTAAGAGTTTATATTTAAACTCTATGTTAATTTTATTGTAATTCTTCAATCTTGCAAATCAAGTCATTAGGCTGTAATTTGTTTTTAGGTTTTGTAATGTAAACAAGTTTTCCTGTTGTTAAACTTTCAAATTCTATAGACATAGAATTGTTTTCTAATTCACAAATTATTTGCCCTTCTTTGATTAAATCTCCAACATTTACAAACCATTTAGAGATTTTAAAACTTTTATTTTGAATATTTGGAACTAAAACATCCGTAGTTAATTCAGTATTATATTTAATTTCAAAAACCTCATTTTTAACTAATCTTCTTGAATCTTTTTTGTTCGATTTTAACCAATTTAATACCTTTTTTAACGAATTCATTTAAACTTTTTAGAAGTAAATTAATCAATAATAGAAAATTTTTCAGAAACTTTACTCTCTAAATTATCAAAATCATACAAATTCTGGTCTAACAAATGCGAAGGGAAAACATTTTGCAAGGCATTCATCATAATTGCATTTCTGTTAGGGAATTCAGACTCCCAATCTGTAATCATTTGTTTAACTTTTTTACGCTGTAAATTTTCTTGAGAGCCACATAAATTACAAGGTATTATAGGAAAATTTTGATGATTTGAGTATGTTTCTATATCACTTTCTTTACAAAAAGCTAAAGGTCTTAAAACGATTAAATCACCAGCATCATTTTTAAATTTTGGTGGCATTGTTTCCATTTTACCTGCAAAAAAGAAGTTTAAGAAAAAGGTTTCTAAAATATCATTTCTATGATGACCTAAAGCCAATTTATTACAACCTAAATCTTTTGCGGCCTCATATAAAGTTCCTCTTCGTAAACGAGAACATAAGCTACATGTAGTTTTGCCTTCTGGAGTTTTATCCATCACAATTTTATAAGTATTTTTTTCAATAATTTTGTAATCTACTTGTAAATTGGTTAGATAATTAGGTAATACTTCTTCTGGAAAATTGGGTTGTTTTTGATCTAGATTTACTGCGATTATATCAAAAGAAATAGGTGCAACTTTCTGAAAATATAATAACATATCTAACAAAGTATAACTGTCTTTACCACCAGATAAACACACCATTATTTTATCTCCTTCAGCAATCATTGTAAATTGTTGTATAGCTTGTGCTGTAGCTTTCTGTAATTTTTTTGTTGTCTGTTTTATAGATTCCATATTTGTAAAAATAAGGTTTGGTGTATTAAAAAGTATAATTTTGTTTTTAAAGAACTTCTTCTATAGCTTCTAAAAAAATATTGCAACCAGCGTCAAGTTCTTCATCAGAAATTGTTAAAGGAGGTGTAATTCTAATTGCTTTTCCTTCAAACAAAAGAAAGAAAAGAATTAAGCCTTTTTCTAAACATTTAAAAATAATTTTAGAAGCTAATTCCGGAGTTTCTACAATTGCAGCCAACATTAAACCTTTACCTCTAATTTCCTTAATAGCAGAATGTTGTAGTTTTTTTCTGATGATATTTTCTTTTCTTTTACTTTCTGATATTAAATTTTTATCTAAAATTTCAGTAACAGTAGCATTTGCAGCAGCTGCAATTACAGGATGCCCAGCAAACGTAGAAATATGACCTAATTTTGGATTGTCCTTAAGTAAGTTCATATGCTCATAAGAAGCAATAAAAGCACCAATTGGCATTCCACCACCTAAACCTTTACCAGTTATTATAATATCTGGAATTATGTTATAATTTTCAAAACCCCAAAACTTTCCAGTTCTTCCAATTCCAGTTTGTATTTCATCTAAAATTAATAATGCTCCAACTTCTTTACAACGTTGTTTAACTTTTAATAAATAATCATTTTTTGGTTCTATAAAACCAGCTCCACCTTGAATGGTTTCTAAAATTACGGCTGCAGTTTTTTCTGATATTTTATTTAATTCTATAGAATTATTAAACTCAATAAATTTAATACCAGGTATTAAGGGTCTAAAAGCAGCATTTTGTTTTTCTACTCCAGAAACACTCATTGATCCTTGAGTATTACCATGATAAGATTTTTTTGCTGCAATAATTTCTGCTCTATTTGTAACTCTTTTTGCTAATTTTAAAGCTCCTTCTGTAGCTTCTGTACCTGAGTTTGTAATATAAACTGATTGTAATTCATTAGGTAAAGTAGATGCTAAAAGTTTACATAAACCCACTTGTGGTTTTTGAATAAACTCTCCATAAACCATTACGTGTGTGTAAGTATCAACCTGATTTTTAATTGCTTCTGATACTTTTGGATGATTATGACCCAAACTATTTGCAGAAACTCCAGCAACAAAATCCAAATATTTTTTATTAGTAGTATCGTAAATATATGATCCATTTGCGTGAGAAATTTCTATTGCAAGTGGGTGAGGAGAGGTTTGTGCTTGATATTTAAAAAAATCTTCTTTCATTTTATTGCTGTTTTAATGCATTTGGAGATTTTCTTTTTTTCTTATCCTTTTTATCTTTTAAAATAGCTTTCGATTTTTCTTTAGATTTTTTTCCTAGAGGATCTCTTTTAGGTGTGTTTTTATCTATAATAAAGATATCATTTTTAGTTTTGGGTTGCTCATCTTCTCTCCAAATAAAACCTTTTAATTTTTTTATGTCTTCTGGTAATTTTGATGGCGGATATGTTTTTCCATCAGATTCTTTAAGGTATTTAATAGATACAACTTCACTATCTTCAAACATAAAATCAATATTACTAGAAATTTCTTTTGTAATAGTTTCTAAAACTTGAGTTTCTTCATTTCTATTATAATAAACAGACTCTGCATTCCCTTTTACTAATAAAGTTTTTAGCTTACCGTCTAAAAATTTACCATACATATTTCTACCTTTTATTTGGTTAAAAATATCTTCTGCTAAAGAATCTTTAGAAATAATAAAGGCATTGTTAAACACTTTTAAAGAATCTAATTTTTTAGTTTCTAGGTTAGATTGTAAGTAAATACTGTCTCCAGTAATTTGATTTTTTTCAGACCAGATTACTGGGCTTCTATACATTTTTGTATAACCAGTTACTTGATTTGTATGTATAGAATCGCATTTGCCTTGTAAATCAGATTTAAAGATTTTTACATTATGATATGTTCTTACAATTCGCTTTTCTGGTTTACCTGTTATTAATAAAGTATCTCCATGTATAAACATAGAATCTTTTTCTATAATTGAAATGGCTACTGCTCTTTTTATAATGTAAAGTGAATCTTTTTTCTCAAATAATTCAGCATAATGTCCTCTAGAAATAAAATTCTGAACAGTGTCTATTACTTGAATATTATTGGTTGCAGAAGCAAAGCCTCTTTTTTTATCATAATACAAACTATCGCCTTCTACAGTTCTTTCTTTTAAAAAGAGTTTTGCATTTTTTGTAAAATGAGAAATATCTGTTTTAGTATTGTAAAAACCTTTTTCTGAATATAATTTATTTTCGTTTTGAATATTTGTTATGGTTGATGGTCCATATAAATAAGCTACACCAGAATTGGTATAATAATCTAAATGGTTCGATTCTAAATTATGTTCTGGGTTTACAACTGTTACTCTAGTTGTGGCAGTAAATTTTTTGTTTTCTAAATAGTAATTTCCATTTTTACTTTTTAGTGTATTTGTTTCGTCTTTAATAGTACCATAACTTTGGTAATACAACTTCTGATTTATTCTGTCAAACTGTAAAGTATCCGTAGTTAAAGTCATTGTAGGGTCTGTTAACACTACATTTCCCCAAGAAAGTGCTTGTTTAGAATTAGCATCATAATCAGCATAATCACTAGTTTGTGTAATGGTATCTCCTTGTTTTATAAATACATTACCTATAGCTTTAAAAAAATTCTGTTTTCTGTAGTATAATGCTTGCTGACAAGTTAAATCTATACCTTCGTGATTCATTTCTACATTACCTATAAGTACTGTAGCTCCAGGGTATTTTTCTTCGTCAGCTTCTTGAATTTCAGCCTTGTATTGAATTTTTCTTTTTGGTTTTTCTTTTCCATCAATTTTTTCTTGAGAAATAGAAGTTAAAGAAGAAAAGATAAGGTATAAAAAAAATATTTTTTTCAAATGATTTGTTTTGCCACAAAAATAATGAAAAGAATATAGTTGATTACTAAAGAAAAGTAAAAGTTAAATTTTAATAAGTAAGCCTTTTATGAACTCCAATTTTTCATTTTCTTATGATAATAGTCATCTTTTACAGTGTATAATAGAAATATATTGCAAATTAATTAAACAATTAAATTAAAAAATGAAAAACGTACATTCATTTCACATACCTGTTATGGGAATAGGTTTTACAATAGATTCACCCTTAAAAGTAGCGCAATATGGTATTGACTCTGTAATTTCTTTGGTTGATGATATTTTAGTAGAAAAAATGCGTAAACTTTATAGCGAAAAGTTTCAGATTCCTTATCAAGAAATATCGGATAAAGTTGATGATTTTAGAGCAAAAAGAATTACATCTTATTTAAACTTATTACATGAGCAAACTGAGCAAAAATTTAATCAGTTAAAAAATATAACTTCAGAAAAAAGTTCAGCTTTAAGAACTTACATCAATATGTTACCAGAATATTCTACAGTTAAAAAAGATTTTTTTAAACTTACTGAAGATGGTGTTGATTTTAACAAATTAAAAGAATGGGCTAATAAAAATTTAAAAAAGGGGAGTATTGATGTAAACATCATGACAAAAGTTGATAAAGAGAACTACCTAAATAAAGAAATGTTACCTGTAGAATATAATGATGCTCATGCTGCTTTGCGTGGTTTTGCTGAAAGTAAATTGGCATCTTCATTAGTACTTTCTGCAGGAATGAATCCTAAATTATATACTTATATCAGTAAGTTTAACGATTTTTTTCCTGATGAAAAAGGATATATTAAAAAGAAAATTATTCTAAAAGTTAGTGATTTTAGATCTGCATTTATACAAGGTAAATTTTTAGCAAAAAAAGGTTTGTGGGTATCAGAATACAGAATAGAATCTGGTTTAAATTGTGGTGGTCATGCTTTTGCCACAGATGGTTTTTTAATTGGCCCTGTTTTAAATGAGTTTAAAGAGAATAAAAATACTTTAGTTGAACAAACCAAAACTTTATTGTTAGCGGCTTTAAAAGAAGCTAACAAAGTGTTACCAATAACTAATTTGGATTTAAAAATCACTGCACAAGGAGGTGTAGGTAATGAGGAAGAACATTCTTTTTTATTAGAAGAATATAATTTAGATTCTATTGGTTGGGGAAGTCCTTTTTTATTAGTGCCAGAAGCTACAAGTGTAGACAATAAAACAATAGAAAAACTAGCAAATGCTAAAGAAAAGGATTTGTATTTAAGCAATACTTCTCCTTTAGGAGTGCCTTTTAATACACTTAGAGGTAATACTAAAGATATACAGAAACAAGCTCTTATTGAAAAAAACAGACCAGGTACATCTTGCCCAAATAAATTTATTCAATTGAATAAAGAGTTTAAAGATTCTGGATTGTGTGTTGCATCAAGAGAATATCAACATTTAAAATTAAAACAATTAGATAGTTTGGATTTAAATGCTGATGATAAAAAGAAAGAATTTGATAAAATTGTAGAGAAATCTTGTATATGTGTTGGTTTAGGTACTTCTACTTTAATATTAAATAAATTGGATACTAATAAAACAGGAGATGGGGTTTCTGTATGTCCAGGTCCTAATATGGCTTATTTTAATAAAATAATGAGTTTAGGTGGAATTACAGATCATATTTATGGAAGAAAAAATATGGTTTCTAGAATTGATAGACCTAATGTATTTATCAAAGAATTATCTCTTTATACATCTAATTTACAAGAAAAATTGAATGATTTAAAATTATCTTTTGATAAAAAGCAACTTCGTTATTTAGTTAAGTTTAAAAATAATTTAGACAAAGGAATTCAGTATTATAATGAGGTTCTTTTAGAGCGTAAAGAATCTTTTATCAGTCAGAAAGAAGTTTTATATAATGCACTAAAATTTGAAGAATCTAAATTAATTTTAATTGGTGAAGAAATTAATAAATTAAAATAAATTTATAATTTAACGAAACAAAAAAGCATCTTTAAGAAATTAAAGATGCTTTTTTTATTTTATGATTTGATTAAACTATCTGTTAATAGTTTGTTTTCTATCAGGTCCAACAGAAACAATTTTTACTGGTACACCTGTTTCTTTTTCAATAAAAGAAATATAGTCCATTAAGTTCTGTGGTAATTCATCAGCAGAAGTCATTTTAGTTAAATCATCTTCCCAACCTTTAAATTCAGTATAATTTACAGAAACATTTTCTGGTTCTATATTGTATGGTAAATGCGTAATTTCTTCGCCTTTATAGTTGTAAGAAGTACATACTTTTAAAGTATCGAAACCAGAAAGTACATCTCCTTTCATCATCATTAATTGAGTAACTCCATTTACATCTACTGCATATTTTAAAGCTACTAAATCTAACCAACCACATCTTCTTGGTCTACCAGTTGTTGCACCAAATTCATGACCAACTTTAGCCATTGTTGCTCCATCTTCATCAAACAATTCTGTAGGAAAGGGGCCAGAACCAACTCTTGTAGTGTATGCTTTAAAAATACCAAAAACATCGCCAATTCTATTTGGAGCAACACCTAAACCTGTACAAGCACCTGCTGCAGTTGTGTTAGATGATGTTACAAATGGGTAAGTACCAAAATCGATATCTAATAAAGATCCTTGAGCACCTTCTGCTAAGATTGTTTTTTTGTCTTTTATAGCTTGGTTTAAAAAGGCTTCACTATCAATAAATTCTAAAGTTTTTAATTTATCAATTCCTCTACAAAACTCTGCTTCTAATTCTTCTAAATTATATTCTATTTGAACATCAAAGAATTCTAACATTTTAATGTGCTTTTCTGTTAAAGCATCGTATTTTTCTTTCCAGTTTTCTAATTCTAAATCGCCAACACGCATTCCATTTCTACCAGTTTTGTCCATATAAGTTGGGCCAATTCCTTTTAAAGTAGAACCTATTTTTGCTTTACCTTTAGATGTTTCTGAAGCTGCATCTAATAATCTATGCGTAGGTAAAATTAAATGTGCTTTTCTAGAAATTAATAATTTAGAAGTATAATCTATATTATGTTTGTCTAAATTTTCTAGTTCTTTTTTAAAGATAACAGGGTCTATAACTACTCCATTACCTACAACGTTTAAGGCAGTTTTATGAAAAATACCAGAAGGAATTGTGTGTAAAACGTGTTTATAACCATCAAAAATTAAAGTATGCCCAGCATTTGGACCTCCTTGAAAACGAGCAATGATGTCGTAGTTTGTGGTTAAAACATCTACAATTTTACCTTTTCCTTCATCTCCCCATTGCAATCCTAGTAATAAATCTACAGCCATTATATTTTTGTGTAATTATTTAGTTGTGTAATTTTTAATCTTTTATTTGTGTGTTGAAAACTGTTTATTTCTTTTTTGTTCCGTAAAAATAAAGGGAATGATTATGAATATCAATCTCAAAAATTTCTTCGATCGTTTTTTTGATAATTTGAATTCTTGGGTCACAAAACTCTTTAACATCACCTGTGTCAGTAAAAATTACGTGATCATGGTTCTTATCAAAATAACTTTTTTCATAACGAGCCATAGATTGCCCATCAAATTGGTGTTTACGCACCAAACCACAATCTAACAACAAATCTATTGTGTTATATAATGTTGCTCTACTAACTCTATAGTTTTTATTTTTCATTTTGATATATAAAGATTCTATATCAAAATGCTCTTCAGCATCATATATTTCTTGAAGTATAGCATAGCGTTCAGGAGTTTTTCTGTGCTTATGCTCTTGTAAATAGGTGGTAAAAACTTTTTTAACTACGTCTTGATTTTCAAGAGAATTACTCATTATATTAACTTTTACAAAAAAACAAATTTACAGTTATTTCTTAATTAAAATACACTTTTCTAAGAATGATATTTACATTCTATTAACACGTTCTACTTTTTTAACGCCTTCTACTTTTAAAATGCGCTTAATTAAGTTGTTTAATTGCGAACTATTTTTAACGCTTAATGATATTTTTCCATCAAAAATACCTTCATCTCCAGAGATGTTTATTCTCTGTAAATTAACTCCATTACTATTTGTTATAATTCGAGTTACGCTGTTAACAATACCTGAATGATCTACACCACTCATTTGTAAAACTGCTTTAAAATCTTGTTTAGTAGAGTCTATCCATTTTGCTAGCATAATTCTATATGCATAATTAGATTGTAGAGAAATTGCATTGGGACAGTTTTTTTTATGAACCTTTATACCATCATTAATTGTTAAAAAACCAAAAACTTGATCACCAGGAATTGGGCTGCAACATTTAGACAAAGTGTAATCTAATTTCTCTTCTTCTTTACCAAAAACTAATGCATCGTATTTGTTAGTAACTTCGTCTAAATTCTCTTTTATTTCTTCGTGAGTATTTGGAACTCTTCTTAATTTTGTTTTAAAGAAATTTAAAATTGTACTATTTCTTTGGTTTACAAATGCTTTTAATTGTGTGTTGTCTAAAGCACCATTACCAATTCTATAAAACAAATCGAAACTTGTTCTTAATTTAAAATAAACAACTAATTCATTAATAGTTTTATCGTTAAAAGGTATTTTTAAATGACGTAGTTTTCTGGTTAAAATAGCTTTACCTTCTTCTGCAATTCCTTTTTCTTCATCTTTTAATGCAGCTCTAATTTTTGTTTTTGCTCTGGCAGTTATTACAAAATCTAACCATCTTGCATTAGGTTTGTTTGTAGAACTAGTTATTACTTCTATCTGATCTCCACTTTTTAAAATATGGCTTAATGGTACTAATTTTCCATTTACTTTTGCTCCTCTACATTTTAAACCAATATCTGTATGTATAGAAAATGCAAAATCTAAAGCAGAAGCATCTTTTGGTAGGGATTTTAAATCACCTTTAGGTGTAAAAACATAAATTTCTTTTGCATATAAATTTAGTTTAAAATCTTCTACAAAATCAACTGCATTTAAGTTATGGTTTTCTAAAGTTTCTTTTAATTTATTTAGCCAACTTTCTAAACCACTTTCGTTTTTTAGGTTTTGTTTGTATTTAAAATGTGCAGCATAACCTTTTTCTGCAATTTCGTTCATTCTTTCAGAACGAATTTGAACTTCTACCCATTTTGCATTAGGACCAATAACTGTTATATGTAAGGCTTCATAACCTGTAGTTTTTGGTTGCGAAATCCAATCTCGTAATCGTGCAGGGTTTGGTCTAAAATTATCAGTAACAATAGAATAGATTTTCCAAGCATCGTGTTTTTCATCCTCAGAAATAGGTTTAAATACAATTCTAATTGCATATTTATCAAAAACTTCATCAAAAGTAACATTTTGCTTGTGCATTTTTCTACGGATAGAAAAAATAGATTTAAATCTACCTTTTATTTCATAGGTAAAGTTTTCTTTATCTAATCCATTTTCTAATGTTTCAGCAAAACGATTTAAGTAACCTTGTTGTTCTTCTTTACTTTCTTTTATTTTTGTTATTATACTATTGTAAACTTCTGGTTCAGTATATTTTAAGCCTAAATCTTCTAATTCTTGTTTAATATTATATAAACCTAATCTGTGTGCTAAAGGAGCATAGATGTAAATAGTTTCTGATGCAATTTTTACTTGTTTATGAGCTGGCATTGCGTCCATAGTTTGCATATTATGCAATCTGTCTGCAATTTTTATCAAAATAACTCTAACATCATCATGTAATGTTAAGAGCATTTTTCTAAAATTTTCTGCTTGTATAGAAGCGTCTTGTTCTTTATTTAAACGAGAAATTTTTGTGAGTCCGTTTACAATTCTTGCAATTGTTTCTCCAAACAACTGCTCCATATCATTTAAGGTATAATCTGTGTCTTCTACAACATCATGCAATAAAGCTGCTGCAATAGAAGTTGCACCCAAACCAATTTCCATAGCAACAATTTTTGCTACTGCAATTGGATGGAAAATATAAGGTTCTCCTGTTTTTCTTCGCTGACTAGAATGTGCATCTACTGCAATTTCAAAGGCTTTTCTTATGAGTTCCTTATCTTCTTTAGATAACACCTCATAAGTACCTTTTAGCAAATCTTTGTAACGATTTGCTATTTCCTTATTTTCTTCTTCTGGTGTTGCGTTATACTCCATAAACTCAATTAAAGGCTTAGTTTAAAACTTAAGTGAAGTTAGCAAATTAATTTTAACAGCCAAAGAATTACTTTTCTAAATTTATAATTCTTTGCAACAAAGTTGGATGTGAATAATGCATAAAAACATAAGCAGGATGAGGCGTTAAATTACTCAAACTATTTTTTGATAATTTTTTAAGAGATGTAATTAATGGTAAGCCAGCAAAAGTTTCTTTAGCATAATTATCTGCTTGATATTCGAATTTACGCGACATATAATTCATGAATAAACCTGTAATTTCTGATATTGGCGAATATAAAATTCCGAAAGCAATTAAACCAATATGAAAACTAGGAATTGAAACACCTAATGCTTCTGATAAAACAGATGAATTTATAAAAAGAGATAAAATAAATAAAGTGAATCCTGTTAGTAGGATAGAAGAAACTAAATTGAAAATGATATGTTTTTTTTTGTAATGCCCAACTTCGTGTGCTAATACAGCCACAATTTCATCAGTTTCTAAATCATTAATTAAGGTATCAAAAAGTGTTATTCTTTTTTGTGCACCAAAACCAGAAAAATAAGCGTTTGCTTTTGTAGATCTTTTAGAACCATCAATTACAAAGATATTATTAAGTGTAAAACCAACTTTTGCTGCGTATTTTTCTATGGCTGATTTTAATTCTCCATCTTCTAAAGGAGTTTGTTTGTTAAATAAAGGAACAATCAATTTTGCATAAAACATATTCATAAACAAAGAAAAAACGGCTACTAAAACCCAGGCGTAAATCCAGAAATTTTCTCCTGAAAATTGATAAAACCAAATGATGAGTGCTAAAATTCCTCCTCCAATTATCGAAGACATTAACCAACCTTTGATTTTATCTAACCAAAATGTTTTTTTGGTTGATTTGTTAAATCCGAATTTTTCTTCGATTACAAATGTTTTGTAATACGAAAAAGGTGTTGTTAAAATATCTGAACCTAACATTATTATGCCGAAGAAAATTAAAGCCACCAAAATTGGATGATTTGTATAACTTCTTGCAAAATCATCTACTAATTTAAAACCATCAGCAAAAAAGAATACTAAAGTTAAAATTATTGAAAATGATGATGTTAAGTTAGAGAATCTTTCGTTTTCTTTTTTGTAGGCTTGCGATTTTTTATATTCGTCATCATCATAAACATCAGCTAATTTTTCTGGTATTTTATCATCAAAATGTTTAGCATTTAAGGCATCTAAAATTTTATCAATAATAAAACTGATGATAATTATCGAAATAAGTACATAAAATAGAGTAGTGGGTTGCATTAATCTTTTAGATTTTTATGCGCATGCATTGCAGCACCAATAATACCTGCATTGTTTCTAAATTCAGCAACTTTTATTTTAACATCAGTTTCTAAATATTCTTTAAACTGGTCGTATTTTTTACTAATTCCACCTCCTAAAATTATTAAACTTGGCGAATAAACAATTCTAACATAATTTAGTAATTCATCAAAACGTAAAGCCCATTGTTTTAGCGTTAAATCTTCTTTTTTTCTGATAGAATCTGCAGTGTAAAATTCAATGATTTTTCCATTAGTATGTAGCATTTTACCTAATTCTAAATTAGGAATTAAAGTTCCGTTATAAAACAAACCAGAGCCAATACCTGTACCAATTGTAATTACAATTGTAACACCTTTTTGGTCTTTACCAGCTCCTAAACTCACCTCTGCTAACCCTGCTAAATCAGCATCATTACTTACATAAAAAGGAAGTTTAGTAGCTTTTTTAAAAAGTTTATCTACTTTAACATTTAACCATTTTTCGCTTAAATTACCAGAATGAATACATTGCCCATCTACAATTGTGGTAGGAAAACTACAACCTACACCTTTTTTCCAATTAAAATGTTCTACCATTTCTTTAACAACCTTTGCAACAGCCTCTGGAGTAGCAGGTTTTGGTGTATCTATTCTATGTCTTTCAGAAATTAATTCTCCTGTTTTAGTATCTACAATTGCTGCTTTTATTCCTGATCCTCCAATATCAAATCCTAATATTTTCATTCTTAATATTTTAAATTTATGATTTATTATCCAGCGAATTTGTGAATATTACTTATTGTTTTATCCTTCTAAAATATATTATTTTTTTAAAATTAAAGTAATATAAAAGCTGAATTGTTAGGTTTTATTTAAATTTTCTTTGTCTTTTAGCTTCAAATATAACAATTGCAGCTGCAACAGAAACATTCATAGAATCGATTTTACCTTGCATTGGTATGTTTATATTTTGAGTCGCTTTTTCTCTCCATATTTCTGATAAACCTGTTGCTTCTGTACCCACAACAATTGCTGATCCTTTTGTGTAATTTTCTTTATGATATTCATTAGAATTCTGCAAGGTAGCAGCATAAATATCAATTTTATTATTCTTTAAATAACTTATAATTTCTTCGGATGTTGCTGTTGCAATTTGATTTGTAAACAAACAGCCAACACTAGATCTAATTATATTTGAGTTGTATAAATCGCTTTTTGGATCTGCAATAAAAACAGCATCAATATTAGCTGCATCAGCAGTTCTTAACAAAGCACCAATATTGCCTGGTTTTTCTATACTTTCTGCAACTAGAATTAAAGGTTTTTCATTTTTAAATTCAATATTATCCAAAGAAAAACTTTTAGATTTAGTAACAGCAATAATACCTTCTGTAGATTCTCTATAGGCTAATTTTTGATAAACTTCTTTTGATATTCTTATTCGATTAATATTTGAATTAAATAGTGTTAAAATTTCTTTTTCTGATATGAGATCTTCATCAAAAAGGATAGTTTCAAAATTATAATTAGACTCAATTGCCAAGCTAATTTCACGTTTGCCTTCAATAATAAATAAACCTTGTTTTTTACGTTCTCTAGATTTCTCTTGAAGTTTTATAAGGTTTTTAATATAAGAATTATGAATGCTAGTAATTTCTTTCATTGTTGCAAATATACCTTTTAACACGATATTAAAATAAATTATGATTCTTTTATTATTGTAAAATACCTATATGTAGGTATTGTTCTAAAGCAAAATAAATATAATATTTGATGCATAGGAACCAAGTTAATGTTTGCATAATTTTAAAGGAAGGTTGTTATAAAGAAAAAGAAAATTTTAATTTGTTTTGATAAAAGAGGCTCGAATTTTTCGAGTCTTTTTTATTCTTAATTTATAAGAATTTAATAGAATAGTTTTTCTTTTCTTAATAAAATGTGTGAAATAAGATAAATGTTTGATTATTAAATGTAATACATATTAAAAAAGCCCTGATTTTCATCAGAGCTTTTTATCAAATTTAATAAAACTATTATTCAGTTTTGTATTTATTAGAATAGCGTTTCCAAAGTTTTGTTTGATGAGATTCTAAGCTAATATCTCTACCTTGTATATAAGCTTTTGTTAATTGGTTAGTTCTCATATCTAAAGCATCACCTTCAGAAATAAATAATGTTGCGTCTTTACCAACTTCTAAAGTTCCAGTAGTATCATCTATACCTAAAACTTTAGCTGAGTTAGATGTAATTAATTGCAAAGCAACTTCTTTATCTAAACCATGTGCAGAAAAAGTACCTGCATAAAAAGGAAGGTTTCTAGTATTCATACGTTCCATTTGCCCTTCCATACCAATACTAACCACAACACCTTTATCTGTTAAAGTTTTTGCAATAGTATACGTATAATCGTAAGCATCATCTTCTGAATTCGGGTTTCTGTGAGGTCTATTCAATACCACAGGAATATTATTATTAACTAACAAATCTGTAACACTTTCAGAACCTTCACCACGAACAATAACAATATTATCAATTCCTGATGCTTTTGCAATTGTTACAGCATCTGTAATTTCTCTTGCTCCACTAACGTGGATAAACAATTTTTGAGAACCATTAAAAAGACCTTCCATTGCTTGGTATGGTAAATGCATTTTCTCTTTTTTACTAGCTAAATAAGTTTTAGCATCTGTAAAATAATCTTTAATTTCAGTAGTACTAGCTGCATATTTAGGATTAGGTTTTAATGCTGGGTCTTCTCCTAACCACCATCTACCACTTGTAAAACTACCTGGCCAATTCATATGAATTGCATCATCTACTTTAAGAGCAGCATCTTCCCAATTCCAAGCATCTAATTGTACAATAGAAGAAGTACCAGAAATTGTACCACCTCTTGGTGTAATTTGTGCCATTAAAACTCCATTTGGTCTCATAGACTCAACAACTTTACTTTCGGCATTGTAAGCGATTAAACTTCTAATATGTGGATTAGAAATACCAATTTCTCTTTGATCATCACTTGCTTTTACAGCATCAATTTCTACTAAACCTAAAGTTGAGTTTGCAGCAATAAACCCAGGGTAAACGTGTTTACCTTCTGCTTTTATTACTGTTCCTTGTCTTGCAATTTTCATCATTGCAGAACCTACAAAAGTAATTTTACCATCATTAAAGATAATTAATGAGTTTTCTATTACTTTACCATTACCTAAATGTGCAGTTGCACCTTCTATAGAAATAGCTGTACTTTGTTTATCTGCAGGTGTTTGTTGTGCGTTTATGTTTCCTAATGCTAAGAATAACAGTAAACTATATATTATTTTTTTCATCATTTCTAGCTTTTATGTTCTTCTAAAGTATCACAGTGAAAATCTCTATCACCTCTTTTCATTGGGGCCTTAGTTTGTCCACCACTTGTTTTTTCTTTTAACATCATCTTTATTAAAGTACTTTTTTCTTCTTTAATCGCTTCACGTTTTTTAGCATCTATAGCTCTATCAAAAAATACTTTTCCGTCGATAATTGTTTTTTCTACTTTAGCATAAATAGACATTGGATGATTGTTCCATAAAACTACATCAGCATCTTTACCTACTTTAATACTACCTACTTTATTATCTATATGTAATAATTTTGCAGGATTAATAGTTACTGTTTTCCAAGCTTCTAATTCAGACATTCCACCATATTTAATAGTTTTGGCAGCTTCTTGATTTAAACGTCTAGACATTTCTCTATCATCAGAATTTATAGCAACTGTAACACCAGCATTGTGCATAATTGCAGCATTGTAAGGTATTGCATCATTAACTTCGTATTTGTAAGCCCACCAATCAGAAAAAGTTGAACCACCAACTCCATGTTCTGCCATTTTATCTGCAACTTTATATCCTTCTAAAATATGTGTGAAAGTGTTTATAGTAAAATCGAATTTATCTGCAACTTTCATTAACATATTAATTTCTGATTGTACATAAGAATGACAAGAAATAAAACGTTCTCCGTTTAAAATTTCGGCTAAAGTTTCCATTTCGTCATCTTTTCTATAAGGTTTACCACTTTTCTTTAAAGCATCATATTCTTTTGCTCTTGTAAAATAATCGATAAACATTTGCTCAACACCCATTCTTGTTTGTGGAAAACGAGTACCATTTCTACTTCTAGATTGTTTTACGTTTTCACCCAAAGCAAATTTTATAAACTTAGGCGAATCATCATAAATCATAGACTCAGCATTTTCTCCCCATTTTAGTTTGATGATTGCAGAGCGACCACCAATAGGATTTGCAGAACCGTGTAAAATTTGAGCAGATGTTGTACCTCCAGAAATATTTCTGTAAATGTTAATGTCTGTAGGATCTACAACATCTTCTATAGTAACTTCTGCTGATGAGTTTTGTGCACCTTCATTAATAGCAGATGCTGCAATATGAGAATGTTCATCTACAATACCAGCTGTTAAGTGTTTACCTGTACCATCAATAACAGTTGCTTTGCTTGATTTTAAGTTTTTACCAATTTTAGATATTTTACCATCAACTAAAAGAACATCTGTGTTTTCTAGAATTCCATCAGCTTCACTAGTCCAAACAGTAGTGTTTTTAATTAAAAGTATTTCTGATTTTGGTTGGGCGAAATTTCCAAAACCAATATTAGGATAACTTACAGGCATTACTGCAACAGCTTCATCAGCTTTCTTTTTCTTGCCACTTTTTTTCTTATCTACTTTTACCACTTTTTTACTTGCAGACCAAGTAGTTTCATTTCCTTTAGTATCGTAAGCAATACCTTGCATTACGTTAGATGGATTTACAATTTTACCCATCATTCTAGTATAACTATTTTTTTCGGTTAAGGTGATAGCTACCCAATCATCTTTAAAAGAAAATTTAGCTTTTACTTTTTCGTCACCCATTTTAACGGTTCCAGTTTGTTTAGCACCTTTACCAGAAATTGTTAAATCGTAATTCTTATCGTTTACAGAAAGCATATAAGTACCTGTAATATCTTTGATATTCATATCATTAATTACATTTTTAGCACCTTGTACCCAGTTTTCATACATTGTAGTTTTTGCATCAAAAACATCACCAGAAGTAATAATAAAGTTTGCATAACTACCTGTTTTTAAGTTTCCAATAGAAGAATTACCAATAATACTTGCAGGAATTGTTGTTAATGCAGCTAAGGCTTTTTCTTTATCAAAACCATATTTAATGGCTTTTTGTAAATTTTTATGGAAAGATTTTACTGATTTTAATTTATGCGTTGTTAAAGCAAAATTCACTCCGTTTTTAGCAAGTACACTTAAATTTGATGGCTCTTGATTCCATTTACGCATATCTTGTAAAGAAATTTGTTCTGCCAAAAGCGGATTAGAAACATCATAAGCAACACTAAAATCTATGGGAATAATAAAATTTGCATTAGTAGCTTTGATGTCTGCAACACGTTCGTACTCATCTCCAGAACCAACAATAGTATATTGTACAGAGAATTCATCACCAACTTTATCTGCTCTTATAGCATCTAAATGGTTATCAGTTTCAAAGATTTGTACAAGTTTTTTATTACTATTAAAAGCTTCTAAAGCCAAATCTTTATTTTTCATATTACCTTTTGCATACCAATCTGCATCATTATAAACTTGGCGTAATAAAGCCATTGCACCCATTCTAGAACTTGGGTACATTTGTTTAGATTTTGCACTTTTTTGAAAAGATAAATACTGTGCAGATTTTGTATCTAAAATTCTGTAAGCATTTGTAGAATTAGGGTTTAAAGCTACAAGTAAACCATTTCCACGAACAATACCATCTTGTAAGTGTGTGTTTACAACTCCAAAACCAGCATCAATAAAACCTTTTGCTTTTTTAGCATCGAATTTAAATCCATTAATTGGGTTTGTTTCTGGTCTAATATGGTCGTTCCAATAATAGCCTTCTCTTTCAGAAGCATATTGAGAGCCACCAAATCTACCTCTTTCTCTAGTAGGTTTTGTTATTCCAAAATCAGAATATACATCAATAAACGAAGGGTAAATTGTTTTACCTTTTAAATCTGTGGTTTGTGTGCCATTAGGAATTTTTACAGATTTACCTACATCAACTACTTTACCATCTTTAATTAATAAAGTACCTTTTTTTATAACTTCTGTTGGAGTTACATAAATGGTTGCATTGGTAAATGCATAGGTTGTGTTTTCAGTTGTTTTTACTCCAGCATCCGTAGGAAAATAATCTTGCGCATGTATGACCGAAAGCGACAAGAAAAAGAGTAAGGATAATAGTTTTTTCATGTGTTTTTAATAATTTGAATTAACTATAAATTTATTGATAAGCATTTTGTAAAATGTTAAAGGATGTTATTTTTAACAAATTTTTAAGAAAATTGACAAATACGAAGGAGTCTAGGTTTTTGAAATTCAGTATTTTAAACAAAGAAATAAATACTATAAAAACTGATTGAAAATAGTAGTTAATAATATATAAATGGAATAGAATTTTGAATTACTTAGTATCAATATTAAACTTAGAATTTATTAGAAACTTCAAAATAAGAGATTAATAAATCTACCACATAATTATAAGATGCTACACCTTTGGTTTGTTTATTTGCTTTTAAATAAGCATTGTAGCCTTTTTTTACAAGAGGCTCAAAAGGATTTTTATAGGCTTGCCAAAATAAATAACTATTGTTAAAATCTTTGGCAATACCTTTATTTACTGTTAACCAAAGCTCTTTTGATAAATTACTGTCTCGTTTTCGAATTTCTGAAATACAATACCCAAAAGCCATTCTATAGCTTGCATATTTAAAATAAATATCATCATTATAATTGGCAGCTAAAAAACCTACAAAATTAGCTTCATTTTCTGCAGCAAAACCAATTTGATGCGCCATTTCATGACATGTTGTAGTTGGATAACTGGTTTTAGGTATTTTATCATTTATCTGAGCTTCTCCTGTTAACGGATTTAGATAACCAGAAGTACCATTATAAGTTTGTAATAAACTCATTGAAGAACTCTTTACCGATGAAAATTGATATTTTAATTGCGGAAAATCTTTTGCTAAATTATCATAACCAGAAATTGCTATTTTATACATTTCTTTTTGTTGATAGGGGTTAACTACTTTTAAAGTATCGCTTTTTGTAATTTTTAATTGATAATAATTAAGCTTTTCAATAATATGTTTGGTAACTTTTGTAAGTTGATCTGTAGTATATTTTTGCTGCTGATAATTTAAGTTTTTTGCCAAAGGTTCTCTGTAATAATTTAATCCCCAGAAAAGATAAAAACAAAAATAAATTACAGATAAAACTGCTAGAAAGTGAACAATTTTTGGAATAAAATTTCTGAATTTAGATTTTATCAATATAAAAATAAAACGGACGAAAATAAAGAGTGCAAAAGCTATTAATAAATCGCCCACAGAAAAAGGAATCCAGCCTAAAAGTATTCTGAAAAATGATGAAATGTATGGATAAATTCCATTGGAATAATATCTTTCAATAATAGCAGGATTATTGCTTATAATTTGCATTAAAAGCATTTGAATAGGCAATAATATTGCTAAGAAAATGTGTCTTTTATTCCATTTCATTTGTGTAAAAATAGGGAATCAAAATAGAAGTTGACTGGTTATTAACAAGATAATAACAATTTTGTTTACAATAATTGTCAACAAATTAAAGTTTAATATTTATGGTTAACATCAACCTAAAAAAGTACATTTGTGATAATGGAAAAAACGAACACGATAGCAGGGAAAAAGATTGACAAGTCCAAAATCATTAGCCTTGAAAAAGGTAAAATTCCACCACAGGCAGTAGAATTAGAAGAAGCTGTTTTAGGTGCAATGATGATTGATAAAAAAGGGATTGATGATGTAATTGATGTGCTAAGTGCAGAAGCTTTTTATGAATCTAAACATCAAGAAATATATGCTGCAATATATGAATTGTTTCAAAATTCTGAACCAATTGATATTTTAACAGTTTCTAATTTATTAAGAAAAAATGGTAAACTTGAATTTGTAGGTGGCGATTTTTATCTGATTAAATTAACCCAAAAAGTTGCCTCTTCTGCGCATATTGAGTTCCATGCTAGAATTATTTTACAAAAATTTATTCAGCGAAGATTAATTACAATTTCTAGCGAAATTATTGAAAATGCTTATGACGAAGGTTCAGATGTTTTTGAATTATTGGATGAAGCTGAAGCTAAACTTTTTGAAGTTACTCAAGGTAATTTAAAGAAAAGTTCAGAAGATGCAGGTTCACTTGTAAAACAAGCATTACAGAAAATTCAAGAAATTGGTAATCAAGAAGGTATGTCTGGTTTAGCAACTGGTTTTACTAAATTAGATGCTTTAACTTCTGGTTGGCAACCTTCAGATTTAGTAATTATTGCAGCAAGACCAGGTATGGGAAAAACTGCATTTGTAATCTCTATGGCAAAAAATATGGCTATAGATTTTAATCATGGAGTTGCTGTTTTCTCGTTGGAAATGTCTTCTGTTCAGTTGATAACTCGTATGATTTCTTCAGAGACAGGTTTAACATCAGAAAAATTAAGAAAAGGTAATTTAGAACCACATGAATGGGAACAATTAAATGTTAAAGTAAAACGTTTATCTGATGCGCCTATTTTTATAGATGATACTCCATCTCTTTCTGTTTTTGATTTACGTGCAAAAGCAAGACGTTTAGTATCGCAACACAATGTTAGAATTTTAGTGATTGATTATTTACAATTAATGACAGCAGGAGGAAAAGCAGGAGGAAATCGTGAGCAAGAAATTTCGATGATTTCTAGAAACTTAAAAGCCTTAGCAAAAGAATTATCTGTGCCTGTAATTGCATTATCGCAGTTATCTAGGGCAGTAGAAACTCGTGGAGGATCTAAAAGACCACTTTTATCAGATTTACGTGAATCTGGAGCCATTGAGCAAGATGCAGATATTGTAAGTTTCATTTTTAGACCAGAATATTATGGAATGACAGAATGGGATGATGATGAACACACACCTTGTGAAGGTCAAGGAGAATTTATTGTAGCAAAACACAGAAATGGTGGTTTAGATAATATACGTTTAAAATTTACTGGGCATTTAGCAAAATTCTCTGATTTAGAAGAAGGTTTTAGTTCAGAATTTCAATCGTCTATGAACAATCCTTTTGATGATGATAACACTATAAACCAAAGAATTGAGCCAAAAGATGCTTTTGGTGATGATGGAGATGATGTGCCTTTCTAGTTGTTTATCTACATTAATAAAAAATTTATTAATTGGAAAAAAAACAATAAATTTATTTAAGAAATTTTAATAAAAACTACTTTTTGATTAAAGGTATTTTAGAAATTACTTGGCTCATCTTTTACCTGCAAAAATATCCATAATTTCTATCACTTTAGTAGCTTCTTTTACAGTACATGGATTTTCTCCTTCACCTAAAAAATAGTTTACAGTTTTATGAATCATTGGTTCTTGAATGTTTACAGGATTCGAAAAATAGAATTCACTTTCAGAATCATCTGTTTTTAAGTAAACATTTTCGCCATAAAAAGAAAACGTAATAACACCTTTTTCTCCGTAAATTTTACATTCGTCTTTTGTGTTTTTCTCTGATGCGTTAAAATTCCAGATTCCTCTAAAATGAATTCCGTTTTTAAATTCGATAATTCCGTTAACAATTTCATTTACACCATTTTTTTCTGATGATGTTGCAAAACCTTTTGCATTTTTAAAATCACCAAAATAATGATACATCAAATCTAATTGATGAGGAGCAATATCATAAAAATAACCACCACCAGAAATTTCGGGTTTTAACCTCCAATCACTACTAGTATTTATAACTTTGTTGCTTTTAGATTGTAGAATTTGGATATCAGCAAATAAAATTTTTCCAATACTATTTGTATCTATCAATTCTTTAACTTTTTTAAAATTAGGCAATTCTCTTCTGTAATGAGCAACAACCACTTTATCATTAGGTTTTAAAATTTTATTTAAAATTAAAGCTTCATTATAATTTATAGTGATGGGTTTTTCTAAATACACCAACATTTTTGCGTCTAAACATTTTTTTATAATTTCTAAATGAGTGGATGGTGGTGTAGCAATATAAACTGCATTAATTTTAGTGTTTGCTAATAAGTCATCTACAGAATTATACCAAAATTCAACTTGATGTCTTTCTGCAAAATCTTTTGATTTTTCTGCATTTCTACGCATAACAGCTACTAAATTAGAGTTGTTAACTTTTTGAAAAGCAGGTCCGCTTTTTAGTTCTGCAACATCTCCACAACCAATAATACCCCAGTTTATTTTATCCATTTATAACAGTAAAAGATTAAAAATTAAGTAGTCATTAACAAAATCTAAGATAAAGACTTTATTATGTTTGTAAGATAAAAATATCTATCCATAAAATATAAATTTTATAAGGATATCATTACATTTGGAATATGAAGAAGCTTTTTACTATACTATTTTTCTTAATCATCACAAACTCTATTTGGGCATCTTTTATTTATGTGCCTATGAATCATGATAATCAGAAAAATCATTTAAAAGCTTATGGAATTGTTTATTTTGGTTTAGAAGCAGGTTTAAAATCGAAATGGTTATTAAATTATGATGGAGGTGCATTTTTGATAGAAAATAACAAAGCCATAGAAAATGAATGTAAAATTAGAGGAGTTTCTTATCAAATTATTTCTGATGCGAAAGCACAATTAATTTTGCAAGAAATTTCTTCACCATCATCAAACCAAGAAGCAGTTTCTTTAGAAAAAGCACCAAAAATTGCAGTGTATTCACCTTTGGATAAAATGCCTTGGGATGATGCAGTAACAATGGTGTTAACCTACGCAGAAATTCCTTTTGATGTTATTTATGATAAAGATGTTTTGGCAGATAAGTTATTGATTTATGAGTGGCTCCATTTGCATCATGAAGATTTTACAGGGCAATATGGTAAATTTTATGGTTCTTTTAGAGTTGCACCTTGGTATGTAAAAGGCAAACAAAATGCAGAAAAATTAGCCAAAGAATTAGGTTACAATAAAGTATCCGAAGAAAAATTAGCAGTTGCAAAAAAAATTAGAGATTATGTAGTTGGTGGTGGTTTTATGTTTGCAATGTGTTCTGCAACAGATAGTTTTGATATTTCCTTGGCTGCAGAAGGTGTAGATATTGCAGAAGCTATGTTTGATGGTGATGCTACAACACCTAATTATCAATCTAAAATAAATTACAATAAAACTTTTGCTTTTACCAATTTCGAATTAGAAAGAAGTCCAACTAAATACGAGTTTTCTTCTATAGATATGACACGTAAACGCAGAATACCAAAAACTTCAGATTATTTTTCTTTGATAGAATTCTCTGCAAAATGGGATCCTGTACCAACAATGTTAACACAAAATCATACAATATTGGTAAAAGGTTTTATGGGGCAAACCACTTCTTTTGATAGAAATACTGTAAAATCGAATGTTTTGGTTTTAGGTGAAAATAAAACAAATAGAGAGGCAAGATACATTCATGGTACAAAAGGAAAAGGAATGTTTACCTTTTATGGAGGTCATGATCCAGAAGATTATACGCATAGAGTAGGAGATCCAAAAACGGAATTAGATTTGCATCCTACATCACCTGGTTATCGTTTAATTTTAAACAATGTATTATTTCCTGCAGCTAAAAAGAAGAAGCAAAAAACTTAAGCCAACTTTTATATGCAACTAGGAAAAAGATTTAAACAGCTTCTTTTTTATTCAACTCTTTAATGTAATAAGAAGGTTTTAAACCTGTTTTTTTATGAAAAGCATTAGAAAAAGACTCTGCATTTTTAAAACCAACTTCATTTGCAATTGCTTTAATCGTATATTTTTGTATGGTTGAATCTCTTTGTAAGATGTCTAGAGTATGATTAATTCTCAACTCATTTAAATAAGCAGAAAAGCTTTTACCTTTATAATGATTAATTATTTTTGATAGATAATTAGAATTAGTTCCTAAACCTTTAGCTAAAGAATTTAAGGTAATCGAAATATTTGTAAACTCTTTTTTGGTTTCAAAAATCTTTAATTGTTTTAAAGTTTTGGTAACAACTTCTTCAGGAACAGCTATTTTTTTTATTTTAATAATTTTCTCTGCTGTATTTTCTTTTTTAATGGATAGTTCTTTTTGTAATTGGTAAAAACGTTTTTTTAAGCCTTTTCTTTTTTGATATTGATAAACCATTAAAATTAGAGCAAATAAAGCAATACTTGTTAAAATAATTTTAATAATGTTAGAAGTATGAGCTTCTGCTTTAAGTTTTTTAATAGCCGCTTCTTTTTCAGCTATTAATTTGGGGTTATCGTATTCTTCTGTAAATGTTTTAGCAAGATTTTTACTTCTAATATGCAGAATGCTATCAACTTTTATTAATTTTTCTATGTATTTTAATTGATTTTTTAAGTCGTTTTTATTCTTATAATAATTTATTAAAAAATTGTAACTGTTTTTTTGAGATGATAGTGTAATATTTGTTTTTTGATATAAAGAATCTATTTTTAGATTGTATAACAAAGTATTTTCTGGCTGATTTAATTTTGAATAAGATTTAGCTATAAAATTATAAATGGAAGATAAGTTTGGGTAATCTTCATTGTCTATAAATAAAGGTGCGACTTTTTTATAACTGTTAATAGCAGATTTATAATTCTTTTGTTTATAACTTATATGTCCTTGTGTACGATATGAGTAACCAATAATTATAGAATTATTAATTTTTGCCCCAAATTCTTGAACCTTTTTATTGAAGTAAAGAGCAGAATCATACTGCTTTGTTTTAATGTAAAGTGTAGATAAATTCTCTAGTAAAGAAAAATAGTTATCATCATCAATTTTTTGTTTGTTTTGGTTGTAATAATTGTAAGATTTTAAAAAAAGTTTTTTAGCTGCCGATAATTCTTTATTTTTTATTTTTAAAACTCCAATTCTTTGTTTAATAATAAATTTAAGACTATCGTTTTTATTGGAATATTTTAGAGCTAAAAGATAATTTTTTAAAGATTTATTGTTTTTTCTAGCTACAATATAATACCAACCTTTATTCATATAAGCATATGCAGGAAACATTTTTGTAGGTTTCTTTTCTGTTTTTAAGATTAAATCATCTAAATAATTTAAATAAATTGAATCATTTTTAAAAACCTCACCTAAATAGTAGTATCCATCTATACTATTTATAGTGTCTTTTTCTTTTTTAGCTTTGTATAAATAAATATCTGCAAATGATTTTGCTTTTATAGAATCTACGAATTTATATTCATAATATTTATTAGATAAAAAGTTAAAACTAGAGTCTATTAACGTGTTTTTAGTTTGCGCATTTAGACCATTTAACAAAAAATATATAAAAATAAATTGCAGATAAAGATATTTCTTATTCATATAGTATTTATGAACTCCAAAATTAAAGAATAATTTCTTAAATCACTCGATTTTCATAAATATCGTGTGTATATATTAGTGTTTTCTAAAGACGAACTCTACTTTCGTGCTATCAGAAAATGTTTACATTTTATGTAAACAATGGGAAAGTTAAGTGAAAAAGAATATCCCTCAATAAGATAATTATAATTATCATTATTTAATGTAGAGTTTGTGCAGAGTATCAAATTCTTATTTAAATATTGCATTAATTTTTAATTAAAAAAAGCCGAAAAGCTATTAAAGTAGGCAAATGTTTAAAACCTATTTGATTTATAAATCAAATAGGTTTTAAATTTAAAAAACGATTCTATTTTATTTAAAAAACAGAGGCTTTACTTAAAATTTGTTTCATTAAAATAACAAGATTTACATTTATAATATCTATTTCATAAATTTTAAATAAATATTAAATTTAATCCTCTACTAATTCAATCACTTTTGTATTTTTGTCGTTAAATTAAAAGAATACAATGCCTACAACACAACAATTACAAGATTTTACACAACAAGTACGTAGAGATATATTAAGAATGGTTCATAAAGTAAGTTCTGGTCATCCAGGAGGTTCTTTGGGCTGTGCAGAGTTTTTTACTTGTTTGTATCAAGAAGTAATGGATTATTCTACAGATTTTACAATGGATGGAAAAAACGAAGATTTGTTTTTTCTTTCTAATGGTCATATTTCTCCAGTTTATTATAGTGTATTGGCACATAGTGGCTTTTTCCCTGTAGAAGAATTAAATACGTTTAGATTAATTGATTCTCGTTTACAAGGGCACCCAACAACGCATGAAGGTTTAGAAGGTATTAGAATTGCTTCTGGTTCTTTAGGACAAGGAATGTCTGTTGCTTTAGGTGCTGCAGAAGCAAAAAAGTTAAATGGAGATGATAAATTAATTTATTCTTTACATGGAGATGGTGAGTTGCAAGAAGGGCAAAACTGGGAAGCAATTATGTATGCATCTGCAAAAAAAGTAGATAATTTAATTGCAACTATCGATTTAAATGGAAAACAAATTGATGGTGCTACAGATGATGTTTTACCTATGGGAAGCATTAAAGCAAAATTCGAAGCTTTTGGTTGGGATGTAATTGAAGTTAAAGAAGGTAATGATATTGATGCTATTTTAGCAGGTTTAGCCGAGGCAAAATCATTAACAGGTAAAGGAAAACCAGTTTGTATCTTATTAGAAACAATGATGGGTAATGGAGTAGATTTTATGATGCACACCCATGCTTGGCATGGTAAAGCACCAAGTGATGAGCAATTAGAAAATGCTTTGGCTCAAAATCCTACAACTTTAGGCGATTATTAAAAAAAAACTTTTTTTAAATATTTAAAAAGCTTTTCAAATTATTTGAGAAGCTTTTTTTGTGATTTCATTTAGAAACGAAATGTAATATTAAACTTATATTTACGACTTTCTTAATAAAATATAATAAATGAAAATAGGTATTGTTTGTTATCCAACCTTTGGAGGAAGTGGAGTAGTAGCAACAGAATTAGGAATGGCTTTGGCAGATAAAGGTCATGAAGTTCATTTTATAACTTATAATCAGCCAGTTCGTTTAGATTATTTATCACATAAATTACATTTTCATAGGGTTGTAGTAGAAGAATACCCTTTATTTGAATACCAGCCTTATGAGTTGGCATTATCAACCAAAATGGTAGAGGTTGTAAAAAAGTATGATTTAGAAGTGTTGCATGTACATTATGCAATACCCCATGCATATGCAGCTTATATGGCTAAACAAATGCTTAAAGAAAAAGGTGTTTATGTTAAAGTTGTAACTACTTTACATGGTACAGATATAACTTTGGTGGGTAGTCATCCTATTTATAAAGCTGCAGTTGAGTTTAGCATAAATAATTCTGATGTTGTTACAGCAGTATCAAATAACTTAAAAAAAACTACCAATGAACTTTTTAATATTAATAAAAAAATTCAAGTTGTTTATAATTTTATTGATGTAGAAAAATATAGTAAAGCAGAAGAAGATGAATGTCAAAGAGGAGCTTTAGCAACATCTAATGAAAGAATTTTAACACACATTAGTAATTTTAGACCAGTAAAAAGGGTAGAAGATGTAATTAAGGTTTTTTATGAGGTTCAAAAAGAAATCCCTGCTAAATTATTAATGATTGGTGAAGGGCCAGAAAGAAAAAAAGCGGAACTCTTAACTAAAAAATTAGGCATAAAAAACAAAGTATTCTTTTTAGGGAATAGTACAGAAATCGATAAAATTTTATGTTATTCAGATGTCTTTTTATTACCATCTGAAACCGAAAGTTTTGGTTTAGCAGCTTTAGAAGCAATGGCTGCAAAAAATGCAGTTATTTCTACTAATACAGGAGGTTTACCAGAAGTAAATTTACATGGAGAGACTGGTTTTTTAAGCAATTTAGGTGATATAGAAGATATGGCTAAAAATGCCATTTCTATATTAAAAGATGATGATGTGTTAGAATGTTTTAAGTTAAACGCAAGAGAATTTACCAAACGTTTTTCTTTGCAAAACATATTACCAGTTTATGAATACATTTATAAGTCTTGTTATAAAAGTGAAGTTCAATAAAACATAAAAAAAACTCAAAATCTTAGATTTTGAGTTTTTTTTTATTTAAAAAATAAATGGTTTCCTTATTTTCCAAAAAGACCACCAATCATTCCACCAATTCCACTACCAGAACTATTTTTACTGCCACCTAAAAGCATACCAGCAACATCATCTACAACACTTCCATCACCATCAGAATCTAAAATTTGTTCTAAGAAATTTTGTTCGCTTTTAGTATCATTACCACCTAACATTCCTCCTAAAAGACTTGTTAAGCCACCAGAATTAGATAAATCTTTAGATTGTTTTTCTTTACCTAAATAACCCATTACTAATGGTGCTGCAATTTTTAAAATATTACTAACAGAACTTGCATCCAATCCAGATTTTTGACCAATTACTTGTTCTACACCACTTTGTTTAGCACCTAGAATATGACCTAAAATCCCTGCACCATCTTGTTTTACTGTTTCATCAACTCCACCATCAAATAAACCACTAAGGTTATTTAAAATACTACCATCATGTTTATTGTTTAATGCATTCATTAAACCTGCAGCACCTTCTGGAGTAGCTGCATTTCTTTCCATTCCTTTCATCAACAGAGGTAAAGCCATAGTTAAAACACTACTTGTTTTGCTAGAATCGTTACCTGTAGAACCAGCTACACCTGATACTATTTGTTTACCTAAATCGCTATTTAATAAATCTAATATTCCTGACATTTTATGTTTTTAATAATTAATATATAAGTTCACTAAAAATATGACACAATATAACAATAAAGTCACTTTAATTTTAAATATTTTTTTATCTTTCAGCTTATTTTTTAAATTTTAAACAACTTAATGAAGAAACTCGCTTTACATTGGAAAATTTTAATAGGAATGGTACTAGGAATCATTTTTGGTTTTATTATGAATACTGTTGATGGAGGTAAAGATTTTGTAACAGATTGGATTAAACCATTTGGAACAATTTTTATCAATCTTTTAAAATTAATTGCAGTACCACTTATTTTAGCTTCTTTAATTAAAGGAATATCTGACTTAAAAGATATTTCTAAAATTAAAACAATGGGATTTAGAACCATTTCAATTTATATATTTACAACTTTAGTTGCAGTTATTATAGGTTTAGGTATTGTAAATACTGTTAAACCAGGTAATGGAATGCCTGCAGATACCATAGAAAAAATTAAAGCAAAGTATGAAACTTCTAGCGATGTTTCTGATAAGTTAGCAAAAGCTTCTGTTCAAAAAGATTCTGGACCATTACAAGCTTTGGTAGATATTTTTCCGAGTAATATTTTTAAAGCTTTTACAGAAGCAAGTATGTTGCAAATTATCTTTTTTGCCTTATTTGTAGGGATTAGTTTACTCTTAATACCAGAAGAAAAAGCAAAACCATTAACAAGCTTCTTTGATTCTTTAAATGAAGTGGTAATGAAAATGGTAGACTTAATTATGCTTTTTGCACCATATGCTGTTTTTGCTTTACTAGCAAATGTTATTATTGCTTTCGATGATACAGAAATTTTAGTAAAATTATTAGCTTATGCATTGTGTGTGGTTGGAGGTTTAGCAATAATGATAGGTTTCTATGTTTTATTAGTTTATGTGTATACCAAAAAATCGCCAGCTTGGTTTTTAAAACAAATAAGTCCTGCTCAATTACTTGCCTTTTCTACAAGTTCAAGTGCTGCAACTTTACCAGTAACTATGGAACGTGTAGAAGAACATTTAGGTGTAGATAAAGAAGTTTCTGGCTTTGTTTTACCTGTAGGAGCAACCGTAAATATGGATGGAACTAGTTTGTATCAAGGTATTGCAGCTGTATTTATTATGCAGGTTTTATGGCCAGAAGGATTAACGTTAACCAATCAATTGGTAATTATAGGAACTTCAGTTTTAGCTTCTATTGGTAGTGCTGCTGTGCCAAGTGCTGGTATTGTAATGTTGGTTATTGTTTTAGAAACGATTGGTTTTCCTGCAGAATTACTACCAATTGGTATTGCATTAATTTTTGCAGTAGATAGACCTTTAGATATGTGTAGAACAACAGTAAATGTTACTGGAGATGCAACTGTAGCAATGATTGTAGCAAAATCTCTAGATAAATTACACGATCCTAAACCTAAAAATTGGGATGATAATTACGAAGCTGTAAAGTAAAATGTCTTTAAAAATAGAAAAACCTGTAGTTTCTTCAGAATGGTTATTTAATCATTTAGAAGATAAAAACTTAATTGTTTTAGATGCAACTTTACCAAAAGTAACTGCTCTAAAAAAAGAGGTTATTCAAGAAAAATATCAAATTAAAAATGCTGTTTTTTTTGATATTAAAAAGGTGTTTTCTGATGTAAATGCTCCTTTTCCGAATACAGTTTTATCAGCTAAAGAATTTGAACATAAAGCTCAAAACTTAGGTATTTATAAAGATAGCTGTATTGTTGTTTATGACGATTTAGGCATTTATTCATCACCAAGAGTTTGGTGGTTGTTTCAATTGATGGGCTTTACAAACATTGCTGTTTTAGATGGTGGTTTTCCAGATTGGGTATCAAAAGAATATGCTATAGAAAAACCAAAAGAAAAGCAGCGAGATAAAGGTGATTTTACAGCCAATTTTAAACCTGAAAAATTAAAATTCACTAATGATGTTTTAGCTGCTATCAACAATAATAAACTTTTAATTGCTGATGCAAGATCTAAAGGACGATTTTACGCAACTGCTCCAGAACCAAGAGAAGATGTAAAAGGTGGGCATATACCAAATTCAGTGAGTTTGCCTTTTAATGATATATTAACTGGTGGAAAACTAAAATCTGAAAAGGAATTAAAATTAATTTTTAAAAAAATAAACCCAGAAAATAAAGAGTTAATATTTTCTTGTGGAACAGGAATAACAGCTTCAGTTTTGGCTTTAGGTGCAGAAATTGCAGGTAATAAAAATTGTGCTGTTTATGATGGTTCTTGGACAGAATGGGGTTCTACAAATAATTTACCAATAGAAAAATAATGGAAAAATTAGATTGGACAAAAAAGGAATTTGAAGCCTATGTGCTTTTGTATGCTGCACATTGTAATTTTTTTGAGTCAGAAGAAGAAGAAAAATATATTTTATCTAGAGTAGATAAAATTACATATCATAAAATTCATACAGAAGTAGTTGTAGATTCTGATGAACAAAACTTAAACAAAATTCAGCAATATTTATCAGAAAATAAATTTAGTCAAAACGAAAAAGACGATTTAATTAGAGATATTAAAAATGTGTTTTTTGCTGATGGTTCTGTAGATGTAATTGAAAAAAAGGTTTTTAGTATTTTAAAGAAAATTATTGAATAATATTTTAATTTTCTTTTTTTTGGTTTCTTAATAAACTTCAATGAAATAAAGAGAAATAATTGCATAAAAAAGCCTCATAATTGCATGAGGCTTTTTTAATAAATTTAATAATTCTTATTTTAATTTTTCCAATAAAAGTTCTGCAACTAATTCTGAAGAAGCTGGGTTTTGACCTGTAATCAACAATCCATCCTCCACAGCATAAGAAGTCCAATCTGCTTTTTTTGAGTAAATTCCACCATTTTCTTTTAGCATATCTTCTACTAAAAACGGAACTACAGTTGTTAATTGTACAGCTTCTTCTTCTGTATTTGTAAAACCAGTTACTTTTTTACCATCAACTAAATAAGTTCCATCAGTTTTTTTAGTGTTTTTAAAAATTGCAGGAGCATGACAAACAGCTGCAACAGGTTTATTGTTATTGTAAAAGCTTTCTATTAAGTTAATTGAATTTTTATCTTCAGCTAAATCCCATAAAGGACCATGACCACCAGGATAAAAAATAGCATCAAAATCTTCTTGATTTATGGTTTCTAATTTTAAGGTTTTAGATAAAATTTCTTTCGTTTCTGCATCATTATTAAACCTTATAGTTGCAGGAGTTTGAAAATCTGCTTCATTACTTTTAGGGTCAATAGGAGGCTGACTACCTTTAGGAGATGCAATTGTAATTGCTATACCTTTATCTTTTAATAAATAATAAGGTGCAGCAAATTCTTCAATCCAAAATCCTGTTTTTTCTCCTGTTGTACCTAATTTATCGTGACTTGTTAGTACAAATAATACGTTTTTCATTTTAGTGTTTTTTTCTGTGTTATTATTTAAGTTATTATCTACAGATTTATTTTCTTTTATACTTTTTGCACAAGCAGACAATAAAACTATAGCTGTAATAATTATTGATATTTTTTTCATTTGTGAATGTAGTTTTGTTTTTATGACAACAAAATTATTAACAAACGAAACACTAAAAATTGATGTATGGTAATAAATTAATTTTGCGCTATTTCTTTTCTAATTCTACTTAAACTTTCTGTAGTAATTCCTAAATATGAAGCTATATGAAAGTTTTTTACATTCTGTTCTATATTAGGATAAGTAGTTATAAATGAAAGGTATCTTTCTTTGGCAGATTGAGATAAACTAGCCAAAATTCTTTTTTGAAAACTAGTAAAAGCTCTTTCCATTTTTTTTCTGAAAAAAGTTTCTAATTGAGGAATCTCTTTGTAAAGAATCTCCATATTTTCTTTTGATATTTTATATAGCGTAGCATTTTGGATGGTTTCTATATGCATTATTGCTTTTGAAGATGTAAAAAAAGCAGTGTAATCACTAATCCACCAATCATTTATGGCAAATTGCAAAGTATGTTCTTTACCAGAATTATCTATATAATAGGTTCTTAAACATCCATCAAAAACATAATATTGATTAAAAACTGTATCACCAGCTTTTAGAATTGTAGTTCCTTTTTTTAAGGTAAGTTTCTCTAGCTTATTTTCAATACATATTTTTTCATCCTTAGAAAAAGAAACATTTTTAAAAATTTGTGATAGTATAGATGTATCAAGGTTCATATAATTAGAGTGTAATTAAAACTAGAAGGTAATATATAAAAATAAAAAAAAGCCTCATAAAAATGAGACTTTTAAATATTGTTTAAAGAATAAATTATTCTTTTACTTCTGGTTCTTTAACACCTAATTTAGCCATAACTAATTTAGTGATATCATACTTTTCATCTACATAAGCAAATTCATTACCTGCTACTGTTAAAATATGAGTATAGCCATTTTCTTTTACGACTACTTTAATTGCGTCGCTTAATTTTTTATACAATGGTCTCATTAATTCGTTTTGTTTTAACTGCATTAATTTTTTACCATTTGCCTGATATTGATTAAGATTTTGCTCTAGTTCAGTTAATTCTTTAATGATTGTTTTTTTCATTAAATCACCCATTTCTTTCTCTTTTTCTTTATAATCAGCAACTTTATCTTGATATTCTTTCATTTTAATTGAAAAAGAAGAATCTAATCTTACTCCATATTCTTGCGTTTTTTTAATAACAATTTTTGCCTCTGGCATTATATTTATAATATAATCGCTATTTATGGTACCAGTTTTTGTTTGCGCAATAGATAATGTACTAATAAAAGCAATAAAAAGAATTGTAATTTTTAATTTCATGATTTTAATTTTGTGAGTAACAAAGATATAAAAGCGAATGATTTATGAAAGTGAGTTGTTCATAAAAAAAGTTAAAAATTTAACTTTCTGAAACAGTGGTGTCTTCTATGGTTTTAATAATAGTGTTGATGTCCGTTTTATAATCAAACCTTAAAGTTTTTTCATCTTTTTTAAACCAAGTTATTTGTCTTTTTGCAAATCGTCTTGTATTTTTTTTGATTTCAGAAATTGCAAATTCTTTGGTAAACTCATCATCAAAATAAGAAAATAATTCTCTGTAACCAACAGTTTGCAAGGCATTTAGGTTTTTATGTTTATGTAATGCTTTTGCTTCTTCTAATAAACCATTTTTAATCATTAGATCTACTCTTTGGTTAATTCTGCTATAAATAATTTCTCTATCTGCAGTTAAACCTACTTTAATACTATTAAAATTTCTAGGTACTTTTGGCTTATTTCTAAAAGTAGAGTAGGGTGTATTTGTACCAATACAAATTTCTAAAGCTCTCATTATTCTATGAGGATTATCGATTGCAATGGTGTTGTAAGTTTCTATGTCTAATTTCTTTAGTTTTTCTTGTAGATACTCAATTCCTTTTTCTTCTAGTTCTTTGGTTAAATCTATTCTGATTTGTTTATCCACTTCAGGAAAATAATCTAACCCTTTTAAAACAGCATCTACATATAAACCACTACCACCAACCATAATCTGTACATGGTTCTCTGAAAATAAATCATTTAACTTGGCTAAAGCATCTCTTTCAAATTGCCCAACATTATAGTCGTCAAAAATACTTCTGTCTTGTATAAAGTGATGATTTGCTGCTGCTAGTTCTTCTGGTTCTGGTACAGCAGTTCCTATGGTCATTTCTTTATAAAACTGTCTAGAATCGCAAGAAATAATATCACTTTTAAAATGATTTGCCAATTGTATACTTAAAGCAGTTTTACCAATTGCTGTAGGTCCAACAATTGTAATTAAGGTGTTTTTGTGTTGTGTCATTCGTTTAAAATACTACCACAATGATAACAAAAAGTGGCATTTTCTTTATGATTATCTTTTAAACAATTTGGGCAAGATTGCGTATTTGTATGATGTTCGTTAGCCGTTTTTGTCATTTCAGAACTTACAATTCCTGTTGGTATTGCAATAATAGAATATCCTAAAATCATAATTACACTTGCAATTAATTGTCCTAAAGCTGTTTGTGGAGCAATATCTCCAAAACCAACAGTAGTTAATGTTACAATTGCCCAATAAATACTTTTCGGAATATTTGTAAAACCATTTTCAGCACCTTCTATCATATACATTACTGTTCCTAAAATGATACAAACAATTAAAACAAAAAATAAAAAAACAGCAATTTTAGCTCTACTCGCTTTTAATGCTAAAAGCAATTTGTTAGATGCACCTATATATCTGGCTAATTTTAAAATTCTAAAAACTCTAAGCAAACGTAAAGCTCTTAAAGCTACTAAACCTTGCGAGCCTACAAAAATAAATGATAGGTAAATTGGTATAGTTGATAAAAAATCTATAATTCCATAAAAACTAAAAACATATTTAAGTGGTTTTTTTATAGAAATAATTCTTAAAATATACTCAATACTAAATAAAATGGTAATAATCCATTCACCAATATATAAAGCATCATGGTATTTTGCATCAAAACTTACAACACTTTCTAGCATTACTAATAGTATACTAGCAATAATGGCAATCAATAAAATAACATCAAATAACTTTCCTTCTGGGGTATCTGCTTCATAAATTATTTCATGAAGGCGAAATTTCCAAGAAGTTTTTTTAGTAGAATTCTTCAAATTTTGTCTAAATTTCTATTACAATACTACAAATATTTAGTGGATTTATAATTTTTTTTACCTCATTTTCTCTTTGTTTATAAGGAATTTGATTTTTTTTTGAAAAAAAACAAACTTTTTTAAAACCGTACTTACAATTACCTCGTAAGTATATGTGAGATTCAATTAAAATAACTTAAAAAACTCACACAATGAAAAAAACAAAAATTTTAGCTGCAACTGTTTTCGCAGCAATTATCGGTTTAATTACAATTGCAGCAGATCATATTGATGCTCCTGCAGTAAGTGGAACATCAGCAGACATTACTGACTTCTATGCTTTTCAAGGAGAAGACACAAACAATTTAGTATTTGTAGCAAACGTACAAGGATTATTAAGTCCGGATGCAACTACTGCAGCTTCTTTTAGTGAAAATGTTATGGTAGAATTTAATATTGATACCAATGATGACAAAGTAGAAGATTTGGTTATACAAGCAATACCAAGAGATGGTAAAATGTATTTCTTTGGTCCTTATGCACCAACAACAACAGGACTAAATAGTATGATTAATGAATTGGCTACAAAATCTGAAGTAGCAATTTCATCTTCTTCTGCAATTGTTGCTAATCAAAATGGAATGAAATTTTTTGCAGGACCAAGAGATGATCCTTTCTTTATGGATTTTGCACAATATGGAGAAATTATAGGTGGTAATGCATCTGGTTTTAACAGCCCTGGTTCAGATACTTTTGCGGGTACAAATGTAATGTCTATAGTTGTAGAAGTGCCAAAAAGTGAAATTGGTGGTTCTGGTACAATTAATACTTGGGTAGAGGCAAAATCAAAACAATAATAAACTAACTAACAATTTAAAATATAGAATTATGAAAATTTTTAAAATAAAATATATAGCAATAGCAGTTGCATCACTTCTTATGGTAAGCTGTAATAATGATGATAACATGATGGAAGAAACTTCAATTGATTTTTCTGGAACTTTTGTTCAAGAAGATCAAATGGGTAGACCAGCAGTAAATACAGTTTTTGTTTCTTCTGATAGTAAAGATGCTTTTAATACTACAATACCTTCTCAACAAGGAGCAATGTTTCAGTCAATGTTTCAGGCTAATTTAACAGGTTTAAGTCCTGCTTATGCAAATGATGGTGATGCAAATGCATTAGGTTTAGACGCTGCTACTTTTACAGGTTTATTAGCTACAGACGTTTTAAATGTGTCTTTAGATGGTACTACAACTTTTTATGATGGTACTAACGTTTTAACAGGTAGAGCTTTAGCAGATGATGTAATTACTGTTGAATTATTATTGATTTTTGGTGGAGAAGATTTTTCTGAAAACCCTAGTTTATCTAATGATAATGTAGATGCAAATGATAAAGAATTTTCAGATTCTTTCCCTTATTTGGCTTCACCTTGGTAGATTAATAATCTAAAATTTACCTAAAAGAATTCCCCCCAAATTCGGTAATATTTAAAATCAACCCCTAAAAAAAATACTGGCGTATTTTACTACGCCAGTTATTTATAAAACAACTTTAAACTACAAATCATGAAATACATCCAACTTATTTTAGTATTTGTAACTTTTTCTATAACAATCAGTTGCAATAAAGAACAAACCAAACAAATAACAAATCCATACGAATATCAAGCGTATTTAGAATTAAATAAAAACAGTGCTTTAGAAAGTGTAAATAAAGAATTAAATTTTTGGGCAAACAAGTTAGAAAAATCACCTAATCAATATCCATATCATTCAAAAATAGCTAGTGCAAATTCTCAAATTTTTAAATTAACAGGTAATATTACTCAATTAAAAAAAGCCGAAGAAAATTTATTAGTAGCAAACAAAAAAACTAATTTTAATAACGCTGGTTATTTAAGAAGTTTAGCAAGAAATTACATTTCTCAACATCGTTTTCAAGAAGCTTTAGAGTTGTTGTTAAAAGCAGAAAAAAATGGAGAAAACTTAAAGCAGACCCATTTTATGTTGGTTGATGTTTATTTAGAATTGGGTAGTTACAAAGAAGTTACAGCATATTTATCCAAAGTAAAAAACTTTAATAATTTCGATTATTTAATAAGGTTATCTAAATACAATGATCATTTAGGTAATTTAGATAATGCCATTAAATATTTAGAAAGTGCTTTAAAGATTGCAAAGACTACTAAAAATAAAACTTTAATTCAGTGGAACTACACAAATCTTGCAGATTATTATGGTCATGCAGGTAGAATTAAAGATTCTTATAATGCTTATATAAATGCATTAAAAATTAACCCAAACAATACTTATGCAAAAAAAGGAATTGCATGGATTGTGTATTCTTATGAGAGAAATCCAGAAGAAGCTTTAAGAATTTTAAATGAAATTCAAAAAGAAAATACTTCTCCAGATTACTTTTTATTAAAGCTAGAAATTGCAGATTTTATGGGGAATATTGCTGAAAAAGAAAAGCAAACCAAAAAATATTTAGAAGCTGTTTCTAACGAAAAATATGGTGCAATGTATGCCAAATACAACGTTATTTTATTTGCAGATAGTAATGATAAAAAGAAGGAAGCCATAGAAATTGCAAAAAAAGAGGTTAAAGAAAGACCTACAGCACAATCTTACGATTTATTGGCTTGGGCTTATTATAAAAATGGTGAAACTAAAAAAGCATTACAGATTTCAGAAAAACATGTAATTGGTAAAACTTATGAGCCAGAAGCTTTGTTGCACACTGCTTTTATTTTAAAACATAATGATAAAATACTTGAAGCTAAAGAGATAAAAAACGAGTTATTAGAAAGTGTTTATGAGTTAGGTCCTTTAACAGAAATTGAGGTAAAAAACATTTAAATTCGCGAAAAATTTATAAAAAATGAAAAATAGATTCATATTATTCGTGGTTTTTATCTTCAGTTTGCAAACTATAGGACAAACTTTAAAAGGAAAAATAATAAATCCGTTTAATGAGCCTTTAGAAAATGTTTATGTGGTAAACGAAGCATCTAATACACATACACATACCAACGAAAATGGAAATTTTACGTTAGACAAAACACAGATTAATAGTAGCATTCAAGTAAGTATTCTTGGGTACGAAAAAATGACAATTAAAGTGATGCCAAAGCATTTAAAAAATGGAATAACAATCACTTTAAAAACCAAAATTTTTCAATTAGAAGAATTGGTTTTGCGTAAAGAAATAAATGCTTTACAAACTATTGCAAGAGTAGATTTACAGCTAAACCCTGTAAATAATTCGCAAGAAATATTAAGAAAAGTGCCAGGTTTATTTATTGGGCAACATGCAGGAGGAGGAAAAGCTGAACAGATTTTTTTAAGAGGTTTTGATATAGATCATGGAACAGATATTACCCTTTCTGTAGATGGTATGCCTATAAATATGGTTTCGCATGCACATGGTCAAGGTTATTCAGATTTGCATTTTGTAATTCCAGAAACCATTAAAAATATCGATTTTGGTAAAGGACCTTATTATGCAAATCAAGGTGATTTTAATACAGCAGGTTATGTAAATTTTACTACAAAAACTGCCATCAACAAAAATATGGTTTCTGTAGGTTATGGAGATTTTAACTCATTAAGAACTGTTGCAATGTTCAATTTATTAGAAAATGCAAAAAATGATGATGCTTATGTAGCTGTAGAATATATTGAGTTTGATGGCCCATTTGAATCGCCACAAAATTTTAACAGACTAAATTTATTTGCAAAATACAATACGTATTTAAACGGAAAAGACAAGCTGACTTTAACAGCATCTCATTTTACAAGTGCTTGGGATGCTTCTGGGCAAATACCAGAAAGAGAAGTTGCAAATGGTAACATTACACGTTTTGGTTCGATTGATGATACTGAAGGTGGTTATACTTCTAGATCTAATATAAATGTACAGTTGCAAAAAACTTTAGATGATACATCAATTTTTAAAGCCAATGCATTTTATTCAAATTATAATTTTGAGTTGTATTCTAACTTTACATTTTTCTTGGAAGATCCTATAAATGGAGATCAAATAAAACAATTTGAGGATAGAAATATCTACGGAATGAATGCAAAAATCATCACAGAAAAAAAATATGGAAATGTAGATGCAAAATTTACCAAAGGTTTAGGTTTACGTTTTGATAATATTAAAGACAATGAATTATCACATACCAAAAATAGAAGTGAATTACTAAATAGAATTCAGTTTGGAGATGTACAACAAACTAATGCTTATGCTTTTTTTAATTCAGAATTTGAAATTGGTAAATTTAAAATATCACCAGCATTAAGGTTCGATTATTTTAAGTTTTTATACAATGATAATTTAAGTACAACTTACGAAACATTGAGTAAAACCAAGGCAATTGTAAATCCGAAGTTAAATTTTTTATACACTCAAAACGATAATTTACAATGGTTTTTAAAATCAGGAATTGGATTTCATTCTAATGATGCAAGAGTTGTTTTACAGCAAAATGCAGATAAAGTTTTACCAAGAGCTTATGGTGTAGATTTAGGTAATATATGGAAACCTACTAAAAATTTGGTTTTAAATACTGCTTTGTGGTATTTGTTTTCTGAAGAAGAATTTGTGTACGTAGGTGATGCTGGTATTGTAGAACCATCAGGAAAATCTGAACGTTTTGGAGTAGATTTAGGAATAAGATATCAGTTAACTAATAATATTTATTTTGATACAGATGCAACTTATACAAAAGCAAAAAGCTTAGAAAACATAGTTGGAGAAGATTACATTCCTCTAGCACCGAATTTTACGATGTCTGGAGGAATATCTTTTTCGAATCTTGGTAATTTTTCAGGAGGTTTAAGATATAGATATTTAGGAGATAGAGCTGCAAATGAAGACAATAGTATAATTGCAGAAGGTTATTTTGTGAGTGATTTAAATGTTAATTACAAAGTAAATGATATAACTTTTGGTGTTGCAGTAGAAAACCTTTTTGATGTAGCTTGGAATGAGACACAATTTGCAACAGAAAGTAGATTACAAAATGAAGTAAATTCAGTAGAAGAAATACATTTTACACCTGGTACACCATTTTTTGCAAAAGCAACAATTACATATCAATTTTAGTATAAATAACTCAAGAATTGAAAAGTTATCAAAATAAAAATAGTGAAATATTATAAAAAAGTTAACCTGTTGTTTGGTTAGTTTAGTTGGATGGAAGTGCCTGTTACTTCATTGTAATGGGCATTTTTTTAAATTATAAAAATTTAAATTAAGTTTGGTTAGTTTGATTTTAGATGAAATGCCTATTACAATTTGTAATAGGCATTTTTAATTTATAAATCTATTTTTTATAAAGGCAAACTTTCTTTTATCAATTCCATATTTATTGCAGCACCAGCAATTGTGCCAGAAGATGTAGCTAAAGAAACTGCTCTAAAAGGAGATGTATTATCACCAGCAGCATAAACACCTTCAATATTTGTTTTCTGAAAAAAATCAACTTTAAAATGTCCAGAATCATTAGTTTTACATCCTATTTCTGTTGGTATTTTACAATGCTGATTAAAAGGGACTCTAGAAAATATTGCATCTATTTTAGTTTTAGCACCATCTTTAAAAGAAATTTTTTCTATGTTACCATTTAAATGCATTAATTCTTCAATCTCTTTTTCAACAATTGTAATTTTTAATTTTGATATAATTTCGATTTGTTTTTCTGTTAATTCTGATTTTCCATTGGTAAATAATGTTAAATTCTTAGACCAATTTTGGATAAGTGTACAAAGTTCAAATGCAGTTTTACCATTGGCGATAATTCCTAAATCTTTGTTAGCTACTTCATAACCATGGCAATAAGGGCAGTGTAGAATACTTATTCCCCAGCAATCTGAAAAGCCTTTAATATTTGGCATAATATCTTTAACACCAGTAGAAAAAAGGACTTTTTTTGCCTTAATTTTTTCTTTTAGTTTGGTTTCTATTTCAAATCCGTCAGAAATTTTAGTAGTAGAAATTACCAAATCATTTAAAAATTGTACTGTATCATATTCTAAAACCTGACTTTTTGCTTTTTGAAATATTTCTATCGGTTTTACGCCATCTTGAGTAATAAAATTATGTGAGTTAGGTGTTTGTCTGTTACAAGGTTTTCCACTATCAATAATTAATACATTTCTTAAAGACCTACCTAAAGCCATTGCAGCTGATAAACCAGCATAACTACCCCCAATGATTACAACATCAAATACTTTTCTTTTTTCCATATTTATTTTCAATTTATTTGATTCTAATTTTAAGGAACAAATATATCTAAAAATTATTTAATGCAACTAAGTTGCGTTAATGGTTTGTGATGTATCAGATCATAAAATCTATAGTTAAAATATTAAATAATACAGATTGAATCTTTTGATATATAGATGTTAAGAAATAATAATTGATTTACTTGTATTATAAAATCATTTTAAAGATGAAGCTATAATCAACAATAAAAAAAGTGAAAAAGGTTTTAAGATGAAACTGCACCTAATGTGTACAATTGCTCTAAAGTAGGAGAGAGGCTACCACCTGCTGGCTCTAAAGTAATACCAAATGCTTCAGATTCGTTTGCATTAGTAATGGTAAATATTTTATTATTATCCGCAGTAAAACTGTCTAAAGTACCTAAACTTGTTGGTGTTAATGGACTTAGTTTTAAAGACCAAACTTGGTAAACTTTTCCTTTTGGTGGTTCTGGTAAACCTTTAGCATCTAAATAAATAGAGTTTGTTTTTTTGTCCCAGTATACTTTAGCATAAGACGTAGGTGAAACTGTTTGCCCAGCTAATGGTACAGAAATTATGTCTTTGTCTCTAAATACTTCAATTAATTTTTCTGCAGCAGCTAAATTAGTAGATGCACTATCAATTTGTGCTTCTAATACTTCTTTTTCAGATGCAACTTGTTGTTTTAATTGATTGTTTTTAGAAAGTGTAAAAATTAAAATACTACCAATTAATAGAGATGCTGCCCAACCAGAATATTGTAACCAATTTGTTTTTGGTTTCGAAATCGGAATTACTTTAGGTTGTTCAACTTTTAATTGATTTTTAATACTATCAAATGAATAAGCACTATCCTTTTTAGAAAAAGCAGTTAATTTAACAATCGCATTTTCTATGGATTGTACTTCTGCTAAAACTTCAGGATATTTTTGCATAGCTTCGTATACTTCCTGATTTTCTTTTTCAGAAAGTGATCCTGCAACATAAAGTTCCAAAATTCCAGATGCTATGTAGTCTTTACTATCCATTTTTATTCTCCTAACATTGTACGTAATTCGCCAATGCAAGTTCTATTTCTTGTTTTTATGGTACCAAGAGGCATATCTAATTCTTCTGATGCTTCTTTTTGTGTAAAACCTTTAAAGTATATCAACTCAATTACAGCTTTACATTTTTCACCTAATTTTGTTACAAATTCTTTTAAACCAATTGTATTTGTAGATTTATCTAAGTTACTACTGGTTTCTAATATATCTACGAAAAAATCTGCATTAAGGTTTTGTTTAGATTGTTTAAATTTTTTAGAACGGGTATAATCTATAGCTGCATTTCTTGCTATGTTTAATAACCAAGTAAAAAAACGGCCTTTTTTAGAAGAATAAGTATCAGCTTTATTCCAGGCTTTTATAAAAACATCTTGAGTAATTTCTTGAGTAACATCATCATTTTTAACAATATTATTTACAACTCCAGAAATACTATCACAATACATATTGTATAGTTTTTCATAGGCCTTTACGTCCTTTTGCTGAAATTGTAAGATTAATTGTTCTTGACTCATAAATTATATGTAGCTAAAATACTATAAAAATAGAAATAGCCTTATTATATTAATAAAAATAAAATTATTTTTTTTCTAGAATGATGTAAGAGCTCTCTGCAATTACTATTTGATTAAAAAATTCTTTTAAAGCAAAATATTCATTAGAGCTAAAAGAACTTCTACTGATGTTAATGCGAGTATAAATAGTTATAATATTTTCTTTTTTAACTATTTTTAAAACAAACATACCACCTTTATTTGGCAAAGAAATTGCAACTTCTTTAGGTAGTTGAGTAATTTTGTAAGTTTCAGGAATCTTTAAACTCAATGCAAAATTATTTTTACTTGCATAACCAAAATCAACAGGATAATATCTATCTTTTAAAGTAAATGGATTCTCTTTCATTCTTTCAAAAAAGAAAGGGTTTATTCTTGTTTTTCTGCTTAAATCTTCATCCATCATAATACTTACAGTGTAAATTTCTTGTAATGGTTTATCTAATTCGTCTAGAAAACTAGCTTTATAATCATCTACTTCTACATCTGGGTTGTCGTCTTCAAATTCTTCTAAATAATCTTCTTCTGTTAAAGAACTTAATTTTTCTCTTTGTTTTTTTGCTGAATATCCTTGCTTTCTAATTAAAAGATTACCTGAAAATTCACCATCTTCACTCAAAGTTAATTTAGCAGTTACATTTTTATAAGATTTGTATTTAGGTTTTAAGGTTACCCAACTGCTTTCTTTTTTATAATTGATAACTCTTGCTTCTCCATTTAAAGTTCTTACAGGAACCTCACCAAAAGGTAAAAATTGATCAGTTGCATCTAAAAAATATTCTTTTTCATTTATGGTTGCTTTAACAATTACATAATTGTAATCAAAAATTACAGGGTAAAGTTTTGTAGGAATTCCGTTTTCTCTCGTTGATAAAATTACTAAATCTGCTTGAATTTCTGCAGCACTTAAAGCGTTGTATAAAGACATATTAATTTCGCCTGCACTACCAATTTTATTATCAAAAGCTTTTTTTACTTTTTCATCTTCATTATTCCAGTATTTCTCATTCCAAGTATAATGATTTTGTATAAATTTATAAATACCTTTTGCTTTATCTAAATTATTATTCATAGATAAAATTTCTTCTGGAATTCTCTTTTTAAAAAAACTTTTTTTAGAAGTTTGATTGTTTAAAAATATTTTCTTTAATTTTTTGTCAGCCTCTTTCCAAGTGGTTGTGTATTTTTCTATAACTCCTCTTGGGCTAGTATAAGATTCTAAATCAAATGATAAGCGAGATACGTAGTTTTTTTTGCTTAACATATAATCTTCTTCTTTAAAAGCAGGTATGTTGTTAATACCATAAGAATAAACTCTACAAGCACCAGGACCTAAACCTTCTATATCTACACAATTTTTTTTGATAGAAGAATCGTTTTTATCTAGTTCTAAAAAACCGATAATTCTAATGTTATATTTATAGTTTCCAAGAATTGCAGCATCAAATTCGCTTTTTATTTTTGGAATATCAGATTGAAAATTCCAATCAGAAATACCAAAATAAGGAGAAATAATACTGTAAGAATATTCAATAACTGAACCTTCTTTTATGTTTGGTAAAGTAAAACGATGTGTAGTCCAATTTTCGGTTTCATTTACCTTAAAAATTTTATCTTTAGCTAAATATGTTCTTTTTAAAGAACCAATTTCAGAACTATTGTATGTAATTGCCTTTATATCTGAAACTTTTTTTTCTTTGTAGAGTTCTAAAGTAATGTTAGCCAAATCAAAAGCAGATTTATCTAATATTTTTATTCTATAATAATAATCTGTTCTTGTTTTGTAATCGTTTTTTGGATCTAAATAAACATTGGCATGTTCATATAAAACTACAGCTGCTGCAGTAGAATCTTTATCATAAACCTTCATTTGTAATTCACCTATGGTTGTTTGTCCCATTTTAGATGATTTTTCTGATTGCGCATTTACTATTATTGTAACAAGTAATAATAGAATTAGAGGTAGTTTTTTCATTTTTTATTGCCTGATAATTTTCTGAACTTTATTTTTATCTAAGTAATTTTTAACAATAGTTTTAGCAATTTCTTTATAATCGATATTTGTAAGTACAGATTTTAAAATATCGACATTATTCTCTTGATAAGCTAAATTTGTATAGCCATAACAACAAATTGTATTATCTTCAATAAGAATAACAGCATTTTCTTCTAGCTCTCTACCTTTTTCAATAATTAAAAAATTATCATTATTAAAGTTATCTTGGGTAAGCTTAAACTTCTTTTTAAAATTAAATTTTGGAGATATAGACTCTAAAGCTATGTAGTATTTTAAACGTGTAAATAATTCGTTACCAGTTTTATTGTAAGAAACAGAAGTGGCTCTTTCTTGAATTTTTACAGCACGTCTCGTAGTTTTTAGAAAAAGTTTATTTATTTCTGATTTTATATTTTTTCCTCTACCAATAAAAATTACTTTTCCATTAGTATCATGAATGAAATAAATACCTAAAACTCTTGGAATTTCTTCTATTAAAGTTTTTAATTTTTCTTTCTCAACTCTTTTATCAAAATATTTAATAGAGTTTTGAATAATTTCTTTCTTAGTATCTTTTTCTAATAATAATTTAAATAATTGAATTGTAGCTAAAGCATCTCCATTTGCTCTGTGTCTGTCAGCAATTGGTATTCCTAAAGACCTAGTTAATTTACCTAAACTATAAGAAGGTTGGTCTTTAATTAATTCTTGACTTAATTCTACTGTACATAAAGTGTTTCTTTGATAGTCGAAACTTAAACGTTGAAATTCAGTTTTTAAAATTCGGTAATCAAAAGCAGAATTATGAGCAACTAAAATACAATCTTTTGTAATTTCTACGATTCTTTTAGCTACTTCAAAAAATTTCGGAGCGTTTTTCAACATTTTACTGTTGATGCCTGTAAGTTTTACTACAAATTGTTGTATTTCTCTTTCTGGGTTTACTAAAGATATAAATTGGTCTACAACTTCGTGACCATCAAATTTATAAATTGCAATTTCAGTTATGCCTTCTTCATTAAATTTACCACCTGTGGTTTCAATATCTAAAATAGCGTACAAATTCTTTTTCTTTAATTTTTTTTAAATTTACTGATTATAATTACGATGACCAAATATTGAGCTACCAACTCTTATCATCGTGCTTCCATTTTCGATTGCTAGTTTATAATCTCCACTCATTCCCATAGAAAGAATTTCTAAACTTGAGTATTTGGTTTTTAGTTGATTAAATAAGTTTTTGAGTGATAAAAATTCTTCTTTTAATTGATTTTTGTTATCAGTAAAAGTAGCCATACCCATTAAACCAACAATCTTAATATTTTCTAGTGCTTCTGTTTCCTTTGCTGATAAAATTGTTTCGATTTCATTAAATGATAAACCGAATTTACTGTCTTCTTTGGCAATTTTAGCTTGTAATAAACAATTTATAATTCTATTGTGTTTTTTAGCTTCTTTGTTAATTACATTTAGCGTCTTTAATTTATCAACTCCGTGAATTAAATCAACAAAATGAGCCATATATTTTACCTTATTACTTTGTAAATGGCCAATCATATGCCATTTAATGTCTTTTGGCAAAGCATCATATTTATCAACCATTTCTTGAATTTTATTTTCTCCAAAAATACGCTGACCAGTGTTATAAGCTTCTTGTAAATCTTCTATAGGCTTGGTTTTAGAAACTGCAACTAGAGTTACATTTTCTGGTAAAGTTGCTTTTATATTCTCTAAATTTTCTTTTATCATTTAAAACTTTAAAATTAATCTCGATACAATTTTATATTATCATTTAAATAATGATTTGATCCAAAAATTGTATCGAGAATTTTTATAATTATCTTAATAATTCAATGATTTGTTTGGCTAATTCTATACCAATTCTGTCTTGTGCTTCTTTAGTTGCTGCACCAATATGTGGTGTTAAAGAAATTTCTGTATTCATTAAAAGTTGTACTGCAGGTGTAGGTTCTGTTTCAAAAACGTCTAAACCAGCAAATTGTACTTTGCCACTTTCTATGGCTTTTACTAAATCTACTTCGTTTAAAATTCCACCTCTAGCAGCATTTACAATACCTACTCCATCTTTCATTTTATCGAATTCTGTTTCAGTAATTATGTAATCATCTTGAGCAGGTACGTGTAATGTAATAAAATCTGCCTCTTTTAGTAATTCATTTTTATCAATAGTATCAATCTGAAAACTAATTTTTTGTCCGTTAAAAAAATCTAAGGTAATTGGTGCACTTTCTACTAACTCATCAGTAGCAATAATATTCATACCTAAACCTAATCCAATTTTTGCTACTTCTTGACCAATTCTACCAAAACCTATAATACCTAAAGTTTTGCCTCTCAATTCAATACCTTGAGCATAAGCCTTTTTTAATTCTTTAAAACGAGTATCGCCTTCTAAAGGCATTTCTCTGTTAGATGAATGTAAGAAACGAACCATACCAAATAAGTGAGAAAAAACTAATTCTGCAACAGAACTAGAAGATGCAGCTGGTGTGTTTATAACATGTAAACCATTGTCTATAGCATATTCTACATCAATATTATCCATACCAACACCACCTCTTCCAATTAATTTTAAAGAAGGGCAAGCTTCTATTAATTCTTGACGAACTTGTGTTGCACTTCTAACTAAAATTGCATCTATATTATTATCGTTTATATAATTTTCTAACTGACTTTGAGCTACTTTTGTTGTTATTACTTCAAAACCTCCTTTTTCTAAAGCGTCTATTCCGCTTTTAGAAATTCCATCATTTGCTAATATTTTCATTGGCCCATCCCAACCTTCCAAAGGGAAGGAGTTTTATTTATTGTTTTTATTATTATGTTTTAATCAAGAGCTTCTTTTGTTTTGTAATACTTAAGAAATTCTTTCTAACTCTTGCATTACATCAACCAAAGCTTGTACACTATAAAGAGGTAAAGCATTATACATACTTGCTCTGTAACCACCTACACTTCTATGGCCATTAATTCCGTTAATACCAGCTTCTGCACAAAGTTTATCGAAAGTTTCTTTCTGGCTTTCATCAACTAAATTAAAAGTAGCATTCATTGTACTACGATCTTCTTTTGCTACAATTCCTTTAAACAAAGGGTTTCTATCTATTTCAGAATATAATAAAGCTGCCTTTTTGTTGTTTACTTCTTCTATAAATTTAATTCCACCTAAATCTTTTAACCATTCTAATGTTAGCATAGAAACGTATACAGCAAAAACAGAAGGTGTATTAAACATTGAGTCTTTGTCTATATGAATTTGGTAGTTTAACATAGAAGGAATTTCTCTTTCTACTTTACCTAATATATCTTCTTTAATAATTACTAAAGTTGTACCTGCAGGACCCATATTTTTTTGAGCACCAGCATAAATTAAATCGAACTTTTCAAAATCTAATTGACGAGAAAAAATATCTGAACTCATATCGCAAACCAAAGGAACATTCGTTTCTGGAAACTCGTGTATTTGAGTACCAGCTACAGTATTGTTACTTGTACAGTGAAAATAATCTGCATCTTCTGGAATGTTAAACCCTTTAGGAATGTATGAGAATTTTTTATCTTTAGATGAGGCAACTTCTACAACCTCACCAAATAATTTTGCTTCTTTTATAGATTTGTCAGACCATGCACCTGTGTTTAAATAGGCAGCTTTTTTATTTAATAAGTTGTAAGCAACCATTAAAAATTCAGTACTTGCTCCTCCTTGTAAAAACAAAGCTTTGTAACCTTTGTTTTCTAAGCCTAATAATTCTAAAGCTAAAGAACGCGCTTTTTCCATTACAGCAACAAAAGGTTTACTTCTATGAGATATTTCTATTAACGATAAATTATCATCATTAAAATTTAGTATAGCTTCAGATGCTTTTTGTAATACTTCTTGTGGTAAAATACAAGGTCCTGCACTAAAATTATGTTTTTTCATACTCTTATGTTCAATATTATATATTCAATTTTCAAAGTTGAAGATCTTACAACTTTGTATTTATCATTGTTAAATGGTAGCTAAAAAATCTAAAGTATTCACTCCATCTGCATAATCTGTTAACTGCGGATGTTGAGTTTGCCCAAAACCAACTTCATTTTCGATAAAGTTTTTGGCAACAATACACTGAATTTTTTCTCTATCTTGATGTAATTTTATTTTAAGATCGATTTCATTGTTATAATATTCATAAAAAATGGTAGCAATAGGTGAGGCGTAACTCTCATCTTCTTTTATCATTAAAAAACCATTTTCTAACAAATCAAATTCACTCATTAAATAAACAGCTTTGTTATAGTCGTAATTATTAGCATACTTTGCATTATTGATAATTTCTTTTTTTGCATACATTCCGTTAAAAAATGTTTCAAAATTGTAATTTTTAGGGACAAATAATTTAGAAACACTTCTGCAACCAAGACCAAAGTATTGAAAAACATCATTAGATAAGTTTGTAAAATCCTCAATTGTTTCATCGCCTGTAATAACAGCTACAGAATTTCTGCTTTTTCGAATAATATTTGATTTATTTTTAAAATAATACTCAAAATAACGAGCAGTATTGTTACTACCTGTTGCAATTACAGCATCGAAATTGGATAATTTTTCTTCTGTAAATGTAATTTTACCTTTAAAAGTTTCATCTACATATTCTAAATACTTAGCTAAGAATGGTAATAAATGTTTGTCATTTGAAGATTGTTTAACTAACACAGCATGCCCAGAAATTAACACAGATAAAAAATCGTGAAAACCAACTAAGGGAATATTTCCTGCCATTATTATGGCTACTTTTTTAGGTTGAATTTTATCTAAATTTGTGCTTTTAGAAAAATCAATTAAATTGTTTTTTGTTAAGCTTTTAGACCAACTATTTAAACTGAATAAAATATTATCTTTAGTAAACCAAGAGTTTTTTTCTTGTGCTAATTTAATTTGATGTAAAAATCCATCAAAAAAGATTTCATTATATTCAATATTATCTTGTTTTTCTATTTTATCAACAGAAAATTGACTTAAAAAGTGGCCTAATTTTGCAAATGCAGTAATTCTATTTTGAATACTATTCATTTATTTTGGTTGTCTATAATTTTGGCTTTATTTTTGCAAAAGCAAAGGTACAAAAACAGAAAAGAAAATTATGGCAATTATAATAACAGATGAATGCATAAATTGTGGGGCTTGCGAACCAGAATGTCCTAATACAGCAATTTACGAAGGTGCAGACGATTGGAAATATTCTGATGGTACAGATTTAAGTGGTGATGTTGTTTTGCCAGGAGGAAAAGCAGCAAATGCAGACGAAGATCAAGAACCAGTTTCGGATGAAATTTACTACATTGTTCCAGATAAATGTACAGAGTGTAAAGGTTTTCATGATGAGCCACAATGTGCAGCAGTATGTCCTGTAGATTGTTGTGTGCCAGATGAAGATGTTGTAGAAACAGAAGAGTTTTTATTAGAAAAACAAGCTTTTATGCATAATGAATAAATTAAATTATTATTTTTAATTATTAATCCCGAGCTTAAAACTCGGGATTTTTTTTATTTATAACTCAAAAAGTTTGCTTTTGTTAATTTATTAATGGATTAAAATTTATAGTTATACGATTCCTTTTCTAAAATTTTATTTACATTTAATATATTGCAAAAAAAAAATTGATGAATAAAGAAATCGAATTATCTCAAGAATTTAAATCAAATGCCCGAAAAGCTGTAATTTCAATTATTATTTTCATAATTGTTTATGCTCTTATTTTTTTATTTGCTATTGGTCTAACAATTGCATGTGGATATGGAGCTTTAGGACTTGTAATGCTAAGGCCAAGTCTAATAACTTTAGCTTTAGGTTTAGGCTTGGGGAGTTTAGGCTTATTAGTCTTGTTTTTTTTAATAAAGTTTATGTTTAAGTCTAATAAGACAGATAAATCTAATCTTACAGAAATCACAAGAAAACAACACCCTAAATTATTTGAGTTAATAGAAAAACTTGTTAATGAAGTAGATACGTCTTTTCCTAAAAAAGTTTACTTGGCTCCTGATGTAACTGCAGCAGTGTTTTATGATTCAAGTTTTTGGAGTATGTTTTTTCCTGTAAAAAAAAATCTACTTATTGGTCTAGGATTAGTTAATGCTACTACAGAAAGTGAATTAAAAGCAATTATTGCTCATGAAATGGGGCATTTTAGTCAGAAAACAATGAAAGTTGGTAGTTATGTTCACAACTTAAATCAAATTATTTTTAACTTGTTGTATGATAATGATAGTTATGATGCATCAGTAAGAAAATTTGGGGAGACTAGTGGTTATTTCGTAATTTTTGTAATGATAGCTATTCAAATAATTAAAGGCATTCAGTGGCTACTAAAACAATTGTATAATTTTCTTAACAAGAATTATTTAGGACTATCAAAAGAAATGGAGTTTCATGCTGATTCAATTGCTGCTCAAATAACGGGTTATATACCTTTAAAAACTTCTTTACTAAGGTTAGAATTGGCCGAAGTTGCTTTTAACAATGTCTTATCTTTTTATGATGGTAAGATTGTAGAAAGTATTAGAAGTAATAATATATACCTTGAGCATCATTATTTGATGAGTTTAATTGCTGAACACGATAAAGTACCATTAAAAAATGATCTACCAGATATTACTTTAGAAGAGTATACAAAATACAACAAGTCAAAATTAAATGTTGAAAATCAGTGGGCTTCACACCCAAGTATAGAACAAAGAATAGAGCGTTTAGAAACTGTAAATACTTTAAATAAAGAAGAAAATAACAATCCAGCATCTAACTTGTTTCATAATATTAACCAATTGCAAGAAAGCATTACACAGAAAATATTTGGAGCTATCACATATTCACAACAACCAACAGTAAATACCTTAGATAAGTTCAAAGAAAATATGCTAAAAGATTTTTCTGAAGAGTCTTTTTCTGAGAGGTATAATAAATTTTATGATAATAAAAATCCAATATTATTTGATATAAGAGAAGATGAAAATGAGATTAATTTTACTTTTGATGAGTTGTTTTCAATTGAAAAAGTAAATAAAAATTATGAATTGTTAGCTTTAAAAACGGATATAGAAACTTTAAAGTTTATTAATACTAAAGAGTCAGAAATAAAGACTTTCGATTATGATGGAATAAAATATAAAAAGAAAGAAGCAGAACAATTATTAACAAATTTAGATTTAGAACTAAAAGAAAAAATAGCACAAGAAAAACAGCATGATATAAATATCTTTAATTTTTTTCATAACAATTGTAAATTAGAAATAGATAAGCTAATGCTTAGAAACAAGTATAGAGATTTCTTTGAGTACGATAAAAAATTTGATAAGAAAACTGAAATTAGTAATGAAATTATAGATAAGTTACAATTTGTTTCAGAAAATATGCCTTATGATAAAATTAAATCCAATTTTGCGAGTATTGAACCTCTTGAAAAGATATTGAAAGAACAAATTAAAGAAATTTTAAAAAATCCGCATTATGAATATGTAATTACGTTAGAAATTAAAAATGATTTAGAAAATTACCTTTCAAAAAAATGGTCATATTTTGGTAATCAAGCTTATTTTGATGAAAATTTACAATTGCTTTTTAGAGCAGTTAGTCAATATCAATACTTAGTTTCTAGAGGTTATTTCTTGATAAAAAAACAACTGTTAGATTTTCAAATTGCAATCATAAATTAGAAACGTATTATTTTATGACTATTAAGTTTTCATTATAACTAATTAAAAACTTAATCTTAATAAGCGGTTTTCTATCTTGAGTTTTATTATTTCTTCTTATTTAGATTTACATGAAATAATATATTCAAAATAGCTATCACTATTTATCTTTTAAATAAAGAACTTGCTTGAAAATTTAATTTGCAAGTATTAAAATAAAAAAGCCTGAACATTTTATGTTCAGGCTTTTTTGGGGAGACTATTTAAATGCTTATAGGCGAAAGTTAATTCTTGTAAAATAATAAGCTCCATCAGATCCCATTTGAACAGAATCTGCTAAACCACCTTGATCTGTCCAACCATCAAACTGAGAAGTAGGGTAGATGTTAAAAAGGTTATTTGCACCTAATGTAATGTTCACTTTATCAGAAATTTTGTATCCTAAACTTAAATCTGTTGTAATTAAAGACTCATAAGTATCTGTTGCAACTGTATACAAAGCATCTGCTTCTGCTTGTGTAGTTGGTGGAGCATCTACCCATTGAAAATCTTGTAATTGAACTTCGCTAAATTTAGTTAAAGTAACATTTGCATTGAATTTGTTTTTAGAATATCCTAAGTTTAAACCAAACTTATAATCTGGTGCAGCAGCTTCTAAATACGCTTGAGAAAATCCGCTAAAAAAAGTAAACGGATTCAAATCTCCATTATGTATTTCTTTAATTTCTAAATCGTTTAAATTACCAATTAAACCTATGTTTATTTTATGGTCATTACCAAAAGTAGTTTTGTAATTTAATACAATATCAACTCCGCTTGTTTTAGTATCTACACCATTTGCAAAAAACTGGGCAGCATCTACATTTAAAGGACCTAATATAGTTTGATCTGTAAAGTTATCTGTTAAAATAATTCTATCATCAACAGCAATAGAGTAAGCATCTATTGTTGCTGTAAAACCGTTTTTCTTATAGGTAAAACCAATACTAGTATTAATTGCTTTTTCTTCTTGTAAGTCTCCAATACCAAATGCTCTTGTAACTGTACTATTATTTGCTGATAATAAAGAAGGAACAGAAGTACCTGCTACAATATTTGTGAATTTTAAGTTGTAATAAATTTGAGCTAAAGATGGTGCTCTAAAACCACTAGAAACAGAACCTCTAAAAGAAAGATTGTCATTTACTTTGTATCTTGTTGCAAGTTTGTAGTTAAATGTACTACCAAAATCACTATAATTTTCATAACGTAAAGCAGCACTTAATAAAAAAGCTTCACTTAGGTTTATTTCTGTATCAAAATACACACCTAAATTTGTTCTACTTCTGTCTACTTCATTATCTGGACTATAACCAGGAAAACCTTGTGAACCACCAGATAAAACATCGCCATTAGAATCTGTAGCTACAGTTTGTATAGCTGGGTTTGTTAAAAGTACCCCATTATCATCATATAAACCATAAGAGGATTCTTCACCTGCAAAAATTTGAAAGTTTTCTGTTCTGTATTCTAAACCAAATGCAAAGTTTATACCATCAGCATAATCTTCAAAATATTTACTAAAATCTACTCCTGTTGTATTTTGAGATAAACTGTGTCCACCAGCATCAAAATCTGTAGGAGAAGCATCACCTAAAGATGCATTATTAGAATCTTTAATAAAATAATGAAACTTATTCATACCAAAAGTATTATTAAAATCAACTTCCCAACCATTATCTAAAGTATGTTTTAAACCTCCAGAGATTGAATTATCTACAATGATTGATGTAATTCTAGGTGTAAATCCATCAGGATAAATACTTGGTACAGATCTATTATCACCATCATCAAAACTACTTCTAGAAAAAGCATAAGCGTCTGTATCTCTATAATTTCTACCACCAAACACATAAACTTCAGTTTTATCAGAAACAGGAATAATAGAGTTAACCATAAAATTAAAACCATCTAAACCTGCACTACCATAACCTTGACGCCAAGTAAAACCAGGTCTTAAAGTTTTATTTTTAGTTAAAAACTCTGTTGTAAAGTTTACAAAACCACCTAAATCATTAATTTTTGCACCATAGTTTAAATCAATTTTAACGGTTTCACCATCAAAACTTTTGTCTTTACCATCTAATCTGTTTTTTCCTTCTATATTATAAAGTTCTGGTTCCCAGCCATCTTGTGTGTCAAATATTTCTTGTGCATAATCACCACCTACAGCAGTACTGTAAGCTCCATATGTAATACCTGCAGAAATACCATCAGTATTATCATTTAAAACAATATTAATAACCCCTGCAATTGCATCAGAACCATATTGTGCAGAAGCACCATCTCTTAAAACTTCTATTCTTTTAATTGAAGCTGCAGGTATTGCATTTAAATCTGTACCAGAATTACCACGACCTCTTGTACCAAAAATATTAACTAAAGAAGATTGATGTCTTCTTTTACCATTAATTAAAACTAAAGTTTGATCTGGACCTAAACCTCTTAATGAAGCTGGTACAATATGGTCTGCACCATCAGAACCAGATTGTTTTGTAGCATTAAAAGAAGGAGCAGCAAATTGTAAAATATCATTTACTTCTACTTTACCATTTTTTGTTGCTAATTCTTGAACGTCAATAATGTCTACAGGTACAGGAGTATCTACTGCAGTTCTTTTAGAATTTCTAGAGCCAACAACTACAACTTCATCTAAAGCATTGTCTTCACTCATAACAATAGATAAAAAAGTATTGCTATTCACCTTGATGTTTTTAGTTTCAAACCCCATAGATGATACTACAAATGTTGTAGGTAAACTTTTTACTGTAATAGAGAATTCTCCATTATCATCTGTAACAACACCATTAGACGTGCCTTTTTCTATAATATTTATAAAAGGTAAACTAGCACCAGAAATGTCTGTAACCTTTCCTTTAATATTTTGTGCTAAGAATGATAAAGGAATCATAAATAAGAAAATAGTAAATAATTTTAATGTTTGATTTTGTTTCATAAAAATTAACTTTAATTAGAAAATGAATTGTTTTAAACTAAATTTTAAATAAAACTTAGCCTTTCTTATTTTTAATAAGACTTGTAGATTAAAATTATACTCTTTAAAATTTAATTTTTTTTACAAAAAAGTGATAATCGATGAATTTTATGTAATAGATTGTTTGGTAACTACATTGTAAATTGCTTTATATTTGAATTTTGTTACATATAATGTAATTTACAGAGCTTCGTTTTTATCAAATTCATTTATCAGTTTTTTTTCTAATACTCATTGTTTTATGAAACTTCGTTTATATTTGCACTCGCAAAATTATTATTAAATGAAAGCTGGAATTGTAGGATTACCAAACGTAGGAAAATCAACTTTATTTAACTGTTTATCTAATGCAAAAGCGCAAAGTGCAAACTTTCCTTTTTGTACTATTGAACCAAATTTAGGTGTTGTGAATGTACCTGATACACGTTTAGAAAAGTTAGAAGAATTGGTAAATCCAGAAAGAGTATTGCCTGCAACTGTAGAGATTGTAGACATTGCTGGTTTGGTAAAAGGAGCAAGTAAAGGAGAAGGTTTAGGAAATCAGTTTTTAGCAAATATTCGTGAAACAGATGCTATTTTACACGTTTTACGTTGTTTTGATAATGATAATATTATTCACGTAGATAATTCTATTGATCCTGTTAGAGATAAAGAAACGATTGATATTGAACTACAATTAAAAGATTTAGAAACGGTTCAAAAACGTTTAGAAAGAGTAAAAAGAACTGCCAAAACAGGAAATAAAGAAGCACAAGCTGAATTAGTTGTTCTCTTGAAAATAGAAGAAACTTTATTACAAGGTATTTCTGTAAGAGCTTTAGATTTTAACGAAAAAGAGATTGAGTTTGTACAATCTTTGCAATTTATTACAGCAAAACCTGTTTTATACGTTTGTAATGTTGATGAAAATTCAGCAGTTTCTGGTAATGATTATGTAGATAAAGTAAAAGAAGCTGTAAAAGATGAAAATGCCGAGGTTATTGTTTTAGCAGTAGGTACAGAAGCAGATATTACAGAATTAGAAGACTATGAAGAACGCCAAATGTTTTTAGAAGATATTGGTTTAGAAGAAGCTGGTGTTTCTAGATTAGTACGTTCTGCTTATAAATTATTAAACTTACAAACTTATTTTACAGCTGGTGTAAAAGAAGTAAGAGCATGGACAATTCCTATAGGTTCTACTGCACCACAAGCTGCAGGAGTTATACATACAGATTTTGAAAAAGGTTTTATTAGAGCAGAAACTATTGCTTACGAAGATTATGTAACTTTTGGTAGCGAAGCTAAAGTAAAAGAAGCTGGTAAAATGAGAGTAGAAGGTAAGGAGTATATTGTTAAAGATGGAGATGTAATGCACTTTAGGTTTAATGTGTAGGTTAAATTCCTTTTTAATTTTGTAAGAAATTGATATAACTATCTCATTGTTTTTTTTTATTTTGGTGTTTTATAAACTACATTTATGATAAAAAAATCATTTCTACTATCCACTTTTATCTTAATAGCATCTTTTTTTTATGCTCAAGAACCTTTAAAAGAAAGTAAAAACGCTGTAGGTATTCAAATTGGTTCACTTGGTTATGGTGTGGAATATGCAAGAAATATCTCCGAAAATTTCACGTTAATATTTGGTGGTAATTTTTTAAAAATATCAGATTTTGTTATTGATGATGTTACTCTAGATGATGAAAATTTTGATGTCACTACAAATATTGAATCTCAAATTTTCGATGTAGTTGTAGAATATTTCCCTTTTAAGAAATATTCATTTAAGCTAGTTGGTGGTTTAGGTTATATTTCTGAAACACATATCAACTTAGATATTGCTTATGATGATGAAATTATTATAGGCGAGATTACTTTTACTAAAGACGAATTAGGTGGCTTTATAACCGATGCAAAATGGTCTGGAATAGCACCGTATTTAGGAATTGGTTTTGGTAGAGCTATCCCTAAAAAAAGATTGGGAATTTCTGTAGAATTAGGTGCTTTTTATCTAGCTGACCCAGAGGTTAATTTTACAGCTAGAGGTTTACTAACCCCATCTGGAGAAGAAAACGCACAATTAGTTAGAGATACTTTTCAAGACGCTAAATTTATCCCTAATCTTAATTTAAAACTTGCTTATAAATTTTAAAATATGAAGAATTCAAAATATTTTTTTTATTCATTAATTATTTCTGTAATATTTGTTTTAACAATTAGTTGTAATTTCTCTGAAAATTTAGGGGAATTTAATACTGTATTATCCTTAGATGTTGTTCAAAATAAAAAGCAATTGTTTTTTGTAAATGCTAATTCTCAAGGGACATCACCCAAAAACATAAATTTAAGTTTTTCAGGAAATGTAAAAGATGATATTTTTTCTAATTTAGGTAAAAGAGTATCTTCATTAGAAAATAATTCTGTAATAATTGGTTTAAAAAGAGGGATTTTAGTTAGTATTGATAATCCTGAATCTGTTATTATGAAAATTGAAGCAGATGGTTTTATAACTAAAGAAATTCCTTTACTTTTTAATGGAGAGGATGAACAAAATATTATCATCCCTATTTTAGAAAAAGCAAACCTTCCAGAAAGTATTCAAATTATAGAGAAAGATATTGTTTTAGAGAACGGCGTTATAAAAGAAGAAGTACTTATAGAAGTAGAAAATCCAAATGAAATTGAAAATTTATTAGAAATTACTTTAGAAAAGGGTACATTAATAAAAGATAAAGAAGGTAATACTATCTCAACAAATAATCTTTCTATTAGTTTACAGACTTTTGATACTAATGCTTCAGGTTTAGAAAATGATAATTTTAGTGCTGTTTCAGAAATAACTCCTTTTTTAAACCCTAAAAAAGGAGAACAATTAGTTCCTTTTTCAACTTTTAAAATAGATTTAAAAGCAAATGGAGAAGATGTGTTTTTAAGCAAATCCTTTAAAATTTCAGTTCCAAATCCTACAGAAGAAATTAGTAATTCTTCAAAAATATCTTCAGAAAACAGAAAATCTCAAATAGAGGAAGACCTTAGTATGTTTGTTTTTAATGATGAATTTGATTTACATGGAGAATTTATTCCTAATATTGATTCGAATAAACCCAATAGAGTTATTGTTGAAGGAGGGGATTCTATCATAGGTTCTAATTTAACATCGAGTTTTTGGGTATTAGGTGTAAGTATACCTTCATGTAATTTAAATGTAAAGTTTAAAAACACAAGTATAGCTACTAAATATTTAATACAGGTTGCAAGTACATTAGCACCAGAAAGATTACTAGATTATGAAGAAGTTTTTATAGCTCATAATAATTTTTTTGAAATTACAGGAGATGCTTTAGGAGATGAAAATTTTACAGGATTTAATCGTCAATTTTCTTTTCAACAATTTCCAACAGAGGCAAGGTTAAAAATTACTGCACAGCTAATTGATGGAACTTCTGTAGTTGTGTTAGATCAAAATTATAATAATTGTAGTTTAAATGAAACAGAAATAGATGTTACTTTACCAAATCAGCCATCTGAATTTGTAGATTTAGATATGAATTTAGAATGTAGAAACGAAAGTTATTCATTAGATAGTCATTCTATTTTTTATTATAAATTAAATTCAAATAATCCATCAAGACTTTTTCTTTATGGTTTAATAAACGAAGGAAGATTAACAAGTGTAGTACCATTATTAGAAGATGAGACAAGTTATGTAGTTTTTGAATTAACTGGAGAACAAATAGCAATAAAAGGTAACGAGATTAAATTTTTGAAAGATAAAATTGACCAAGAAAATTTTTGTAGTTTAATTGGTAGATAAAGTTATTTTAAATAAAACCTAGTTGAAATTGTAAATCAGGTATAGATTTTTTTTAAAGCACTACTTATATTTTTAATTGAGAAGCTAAAGTAAAAGAAGCTGGTAAAATGAGAGTAGAGGGTAAGGAGTATATTGTTAAAGATGGAGATGTAATGCACTTTAGATTTAATGTGTAGGCTACTTTAACTGAAACTAATTTTTTTAAACTTTTAAATATTTCCATTCAACTATTAATAAATACCATTCGTATAATAAAAAATAATGCCTTTTAGATTAATATTATTTTTGAGTAACCTTAAAAAATAAATATTATGTTTTCTCAAATCTTAAATTTAGTTTCTTTAAAAGAATTTACTTCTTTATTTATAGATTATACACTTTTAACTGTTGCTTTTTTTGCATTTTTTGTGTTAGTGAATAACATAATTAAAGCGATAAAAATTAACGAAAGTCAAAGAGCTTTAGTAAAAGTAAAAATATAGTTAACTTCATTTTTAATAGTTTTTTTTCTATCTTGATTAAATAACTTGTAGTTTACCAAAAACTAGAGTTAACTAGATTTTAGATGTCTCTTGACATTTTAATAGTAGTTTATTGAGTAAATTTTTGTTGAGTTTATGTGTTGAACCAGAGTTTTTATAAAGTTTAGCTTTTCAACAAACCCATAAATATTTCCATTCGTCTATAAAAGATTACCATTGGTATAATAAATAATATTGCCTTTTAGATAAATATTACTTTTGAGTAACCTTAAAAATAAATATTATGTTTTCTCAAATCTTAAACTTAGTTTCTTTAAAAGCATTTACTTCTTTATTTATAGATTATGCACTTTTAACTGTTGCTTGTTTTGCATTTTTTGTCTTAATGAATAACATAATAGGAGCATTAAAAATAAATGAAAGCCAAAGAGCTTTAGCAAAAGTGAAAATATAGTTATCCTAAAAAAGATTAATTTTACAAAACAAAATTATAAAATTAATAACTTGCCTTAAACTTATGTTCTACAGAAGTTATTGAGGCTCATAAAGTTTTCTTGAACTACCAGTATAACATCTAATTCTAATTGATTTACAATTATTAATAGTTTTATACAGATTTAAATTGAAAAACGGGTATAGAAACATATTTCTCGAATAAACTACTAATACTTTTTTAACAAAATTATTTGATTATAAAGATTTAAAATTAATTATAACCTAGTCTTTATAGAATTTGTTAATTCCCTTTAATTCTTTGCCATAATTCAGATACTAATTTTTTAGCATCACTCTTATTTTTTGGTACTTCTTTAAAAAATGGAGTTCCATTTTCATCAACAATAATCTTATATTTAAAAACAAAATTGGTTGCGTTTGGTTTTATACTTAATGTGCCAAATCTAAGATCATTAAAATATAAAACACCTTCTTTTTTGTTGATTGTATACCATCCTTTAGAAATAGCAATCATTCGTTTTACTTTTTCATGATGCTTTAAATCTCCTAACAAATGATGATTTTTAGGATAGCTAGAAAAATGAATTGGGTTTTTATCAAAAAATGATGAATTACCAATTAAAAAAGCATTTTGGGTATCAATATTTGCTGTCCATAAAATTGTGTTTAATGGAGTTGGTTTTGTTTTAATATCAGAATAGGTTATGTTTTGTAATGCAAGTTCTTTGGTAAATTTTTGATAAGAAACTCCTTTTAAAATCAATGTAATTATTAAATAAGTACTGCTAATAATTAATCCTGAATTATTATATAACCTTCTTTTTTTAGATGCTCTCTTTTGAATCATAGCTAAAATCAAAAAAACTAAAAACGGAAGCGTGTATAAAGGATCTACAACAAAAACATTTTTAAAAGCCAATCGAATATCAAAAGGCCAAAAAAGTTGTGTTCCCCAAGTGGTTTGTGCATCTAAAATGGGATGAGTAATAAAAGCCCAAAAGAAAAGCCAAGACCAATTTTTAAAGGATTTATATTTTTCGTATTTGTTAACTATAAGAGAAAAAATAGGAGCAAAGAGTATAGAAAATAGGATAGAGTGTGTAAAACCTCTGTGCATTTCTAAGGCAGTTACTTTATCAGTAAAAAAAGAAGAAAGCACATCTAAATCAGGAATTGTACCAGCAATAGCACCATATAGCATAGCTTTATTGCCAATTTTTTTTCCTAAAACGGCTTCTCCAACTGCTGCACCTAATACAATTTGCGTTAACGAATCCAATTTTTTTATTTTTTATTAATTAATAACTTTTCTTAAACTTTTTTTCTACGGAAAAATTAATCAAATTCATAAAGTTTTCGTGTACACCTAAAGTAACATCTAATTGCAACTGATTTATCAGAATTAATATTTGTTCAGATTTAAATTGTAAATCGGGTATAGAAATATATTTTTCGAATAAACTACCAATACTTTTATAATACAATTGTTCAAAACCGTTTAAGTTTTCTGGTTTCTGGTCTACATATTCATAAGATTGAATATTAAAAGCCTCTAAAACATCACCTACATAATTATTATGTAGTATTTGTTTGGGGTTTACAATATTCATTTCTTTTATACTTGGTGTTAAAAACGCGTATAAAATTGCTTTGGCAGCAAAATCAACAGGTATTATATTTAATCCACTTTTTTTATCAACCCAAATCCTAAAATTATCTTTTGCTTTTTTTGCATATTTATCTAAAAATATGGCCCAAGAATAAAAAACATCATATTTAGGAGTTTCGAAAAAAGGTTTATCAATTAAACGCCCACAAATTATACTTGGTCTTAAAATTTGAGCTTCAATATTTTTTAGATTACAGGTTTCTCTTACAAAACGTTCGCTTTCATATTTTGATTTTTCATAAGGATTTCTAAAATTAGTAACCTTATAATCTGCAATAGTATCATTTACTTTATCATCTTGAATTCCGAAAGAATATGCTGTGCTGATGTACAAAAAACGATTTACAAAATTAGGAATTACCTCTAAAAGGTGTTTAGTTACTAAATAGTTTTGAGTATGTACAGTCTCTTTAGAATCGTTGGTGTTTAACAAATTTGTAGAGCCTGCACAATGTATAACTGTGGTAAAATTATATTGATGTAAAGTTTCTTTTTTTAAGGTTGATAAATCACTAGAAATAACTGTAATTCTCTCTAAACATTCTTCTAAAGAAAATTGATTTAAAAAATCAGGACGAGATTCATCTTGTAAAATATCTAGCAAACGTTGTGTTGCAGTTCTGTTTGTGTCTCTAATAACAACAAAAAGATGGTTTACTTTTTTTTCTACAATTGCTTTGTGCAACCATTCAAAAATAATATGACTACCAACAATTCCTGTTCCTCCAGTTAATAAACAATTCATATACATCTTTACATTGAAATAATAGCGGACGAATTTACTTTATAAAAAAACAAAAACCCCAGAAAGTCTGAGGTTTTATTTAATTTAAGTATATTTTTATTTTTTTATAAAATCTTTTGGTATGGAAAAAGAATCTCTAAAACCGTTCACAAATTTTATATTAGTAATTTTAGCACTACCAATTTTCTTTGTTAATCCTTTCTCTAATCCCCATTCTAAAAACTCCCAATTTGTAGCAAAAGGGATACCATCTATTTGATTGTAGTCTAAATATTTTATAGCATGAGGATCTGCTTCTGCTTCTGCTTTAGTTTTACCAGCAGTAACAATATAAGCAACATGATCTAACATATTATTGTTTTTATTAGCATAAATTATATACCAATCATCAGGTGCATCACCTGTATTAGCCTCAAAAGATAATTTTGCAGTATTAAAGGTATTATTTGCTTCAGGAGTTTTAAAATTATCATCCCATTTTGTTCCATTATCACTTAATTTATAAGGATATAAGAAAAAATAACTCCAAGTATAGGCATGAAAACGAACTCCTGGGTTGTCTTTTAAACTAGGAGACACAAATACATTTTGTTTATCTACATAAATAAAATCTCCGTTTTTGTAAGCAATCTTAGCTAAATCAGAAGTTGTAGAAATAGTAATATTTGCATCAAAAATTTCATTACCACCAAATTCTATTAAAGCATCAAATTGTATTGCTTCTTGTTTTAAGAAATCTTTTTTGTTGTGTGCAATTTCAATTTTTTCAGCAAATGTTTTCTCTGTTTTAATTATTTCAGTTTTTTCTGATGTTTCAGTTGTTGCTGAGTTTTTTTTACAGCTAATTATAAATAATAAACTAGCGAATATTGTAATGATTATTTTTTTCATTTTTTTATTTGTTTAGTTGAATGATACAATCTTTGTGTAATCGATTTATAATTATATTCCTTACAAAATAGTTGTTAATTTTTATAAAAAGGTAATTTTACAATAGTTGCTGGTATTGCTTTTTTACGAACTTTAATATTTATTTCTGTTCCAGATTTAGCAAATTGAGTAGGTACATACCCTAAACCAATTCCTTTACTTAAACTAGGACTCATTGTACCAGAAGTTACATTACCAATAATATTTCCTTCACCATCTACAATATCATAACCTTGTCTTGGAATTCCTCTATCATTTAACTCAAAAGCAACCAAACGTTTTGTAGGTTTTTGTTCTTTTTGTTTGGCTAAGAAACCTGCATTTACAAAATCTTTGGTAAACTTTGTAATCCAACTTAAACCAGCTTCAATTGGCGAGGTTTTGTCATCTATATCATTACCATATAAACAATACCCCATTTCTAAACGTAAAGTATCTCTAGCAGCTAAGCCAATTGGTTTTATGTCAAAATCGGCACCCGCTTCAAAAACTTTTTTCCAGATTTGTTCAACTTCGTTGTTTTTACAGTAAATTTCAAATCCACCAGAACCTGTATAACCAGTTGCAGAAATAATAACGTGCTCAATTCCAGCAAAATCACCAACTTTAAACTTATAAAAAGGAATTGCAGCTAAATCTAAAGAAGATAAAGATTGCATAGCTTCAACTGCTTTTGGACCTTGAATGGCTAATAATGAATATTCTTCTGATAAATCTCTTAATTCTGCACCAAACTCTTCATTATATTTACTAATCCAGTTCCAATCTTTTTCAATATTAGAAGCATTTACAACTAATAAATAGGTGTTTTCTTTAATTCTGTAACAAATTAAATCGTCTACAATTCCGTTTTCTGTGTTTGGGAAACAGCTATATTGTGCATCTCCAATAGCTAACTTAGAAGCATCATTAGAAGTAACTTTCTGAATTAGTGCCAAAGCATTATCACCAGAAACTAGAAATTCACCCATATGACTTACATCAAAAACACCAACTCCATTTCTAACTGTAAGATGTTCTGCTGTAACACCTTCGTAAGAAACTGGCATGTTATAACCAGCAAAAGGTACCATTTTTGCGCCTAAATTTTCGTGAACTTTATGTAATGCAATATTTTTCATTTATAGATTTCTTTATTAAAAGGCTAAATTATTGAAAAATTCAGAATAAACAATTACTAATAATTTGTTAATATTTTCTATCAAAAATAAATAGTATTACTTTTGAAATTATAATTAATAAACCTGTTTAAATGAAGATTTATAAATTCTTTTACCTTTTATTATTTGCGTTATTTTTTAATAATATTTCATTAATTGCACAAAATGATAAGTTTACAAAACAGGATACACTTAGAGGATCTATAACTCCAGAACGTGTTTGGTGGAATTTAAAATACTATCATTTAGACATTCAAGTTTTTCCTAAAACAAAATTTATTAAAGGTAAAAATACCGTAAAATATACGGTTTTAAAGCCTTATAATACTTTACAAATTGATTTACAAGCACCTTTAAAAATCACAAAAGTTGTACAAAACAATAAACAGTTAAAAGTAGTTTCAGAAGGTAATGCGCATCATATTCATTTACTTGATGAACAAAAAAAAGGTAGCGTTAATTCTATTGATATTTATTATGAAGGTAAACCACAAGAAGCAAAAAATGCACCTTGGGATGGTGGTTTTTCATGGAAAAAAGATAAAAACGGAAATGATTTTATAGCAACATCTTGTCAAGGTTTAGGTGCAAGTGTTTGGTGGCCTAACAAAGACCATATGTATGATGAGGTTGAAAATATGGATATAAGTGTACGAGTTCCATCAAACTTAATGAATATTTCTAATGGAGAGTTAGTAGAAACTGAAATTCATAAAGACAATACAACCACTTATCATTGGTCTGTTAAAAACCCTATTAATAATTATGGAGTTAATTTAAATATAGGCGATTATGTACATTTTAATGAAGAATTTAAAGGAGAAGGTGGTCTATTAAATATGAATTATTATGTGCTTTCTTATAATTTAGACAAAGCCAAAAAGCAGTTTAAACAAGCACCAAAAATGATGAAAGCTTTTGAGCATTGGTTTGGTAAATATCCTTTTTATGAAGATGGTTTTAAATTGGTAGAAGTACCTTATTTAGGTATGGAGCACCAAAGTTCTGTAACTTATGGTAATAAATTTAAAAACGGTTATTTAGGTAGAGATTTATCAGGTACAGGTTGGGGGTTAAAGTTCGATTTTATTATAATTCACGAATCTGGTCATGAGTGGTTTGCCAACAATATTACTTATAAAGATGCTGCAGATATGTGGATTCATGAAAGTTTTACAGCTTATTCAGAAAGTTTATATTTAAACTATTATTTTGGTAAAAAAGCAGCTTCAGAATATGTAATAGGTACTAGAAAAAGTGTGAAAAACGATAAACCAATAATAGGTGTTTATGGTGTTAATAATACAGGATCTGGAGATATGTATTATAAAGGTGCTAACATGTTGCATACAATTCGTTATTTAATAGATAATGATAAAAAATGGCGAACAATTTTACGAGGTATTAATAAAAAGTTTTGGCATAAAACAGTAACAACACAACAGATAGAAAATTACTTGTCAAAAAAAACTAAAATAGATTTGTCTAAAGTTTTCGATCAATATTTAAGAGATATTCGCATTCCAGAATTTACTTATAGTATTAAAAATAATGAGTTAAAATACAAATGGACTAATGTTGTATCTGGTTTTAATATGCCTGTTAAAATCTATATTAACGGAGTTGCTAAAGATTTAAAACCAACTACAGACTGGAAAATTAAAAAAGTAAAAACGTCTAACATTCAATTAAAAATTGATGATAATTATTTTGTAGTTGCCAAACAAACAGAATGATTTTAAGTCTTTAAAAATTATAAGAAAACAATGAGTAAAGAACAACCAAACAATCCATTACATGGTATAAAATTAGCCACAATTTTAGAAGAATTATATTTAGAATACGGTTGGGAAGAATTGGGTTATGCCTTAAATATCAATGCTTTTAAAAATAACCCAACTTATAAATCATCCTTAAAATTTTTAAGAACTACACCTTGGGCTAGAGAAAAAGTAGAAAATTTTTACCTAAAAAATATGATTGATTAATTTTTTTAGAAGCTATTTCCAGCTTTACACTATATCTTTTTTTGTGAAAAACAAAAAAAGGATGTCGTTTCAATCTGGGCTAAACTTGTTTGCCAACAAACTTGCTTAAAAAAAGAACTATTTATTTTCTTCTTTAAGTAATTTTTGAACCTGTTTAATAGTTAGTGTACTTCCATCATGAGACCAACCAGGAGCAGCAAAAGCGTACATAAATTTATGATACCAATTTTTAGACTTTTTCATATCTAACCAAATGTCTTTGTATTCGTGTGTTAAAATCACTAACGGATTGTAAGAATTAGGTGGTTTTGTAACTCCATATTTTATATCAATAGATTCATCTAGTTCTTTCCAAGTACCAAACATTTTATCAAAAATATTTAAAAATCCACCATGATTTTTATCCATATATTCAATGTTTTGTGCATGATGCACTTGATGCATGGTATGTGTATTCATAAATTTTTCTATAAAACCTAACTTCGGAATATAAACACTATGCAATTGAAATTGCCATAAAGCTTCAATTCCTAAACAAACCACTACCATTTCTGGAGGAAAACCAATGGCAGGAATCCACATATAAAAAAAAGGTTTGTAAAAAATAGTAAACCAACCATTTCTAACAGCAGTTCCTAAATTAAAATTATCAGAAGAATGATGTACAATGTGTGCAGCCCATAAAAAACGAACATTATGGTTTTGTCTATGAAACCAGTAATAACTAAAATCGTCTAAAAGCTGACAAATTACCCAAATATACCAGGCATAACCAAAAGAAGCATACCCCATAATATTGGTTCTAACACCATCTACTAAAGGATTAAAAAGTTCGTAAACAAAATTAAAAAGAACAATGGCAGCAATGGTTTTAGTAAGTGGAGCTATAATTGTAGAACCAATACCCATAGTTAAACTTGCTGCTAGATCTTTCCATTTATAAAGGTCTTTGTTTTTCTTTTTCTTGTGATGTTTACTGTAAGTAAGTTCTACTAAAATTAGAGCTAAAAAACAAGGAACACCATATACTAGTGGGTTAGTAAAATCCATTAAAAGTTTGGCTTAGTTTTGGTTTATTGATAGTTGAAATCACTAATATAAGTTAAAGGCCAAGCTTTTAAACAATATATTTTGATAATTACTTTATATTTAAATAAAAGCACAAATTATTATTGATTTAATATATCCAAAACCAGTTCTTTAGTTAAAGGTCTACCATTAGCCATTTTTTTGATGTTTTCAAATGTAAAAACAAAATCACAGCCAGTTTTATATTCAGAACAACCATAGGCAGTTTTTCCTTTTAAAATGGTTCCTTTTTTACATTTTGGGCATGCTATTTTATCATTGTCATTTTTACCTTGTGTAGAAACTTTTTGTTTTTCCTTTACTTCTTTCGAAATGATTTTTGGCTCTAGTTTTAAATTAAAATTATCATCAAAACGAATTAAACCTTCTACTTTTTCATCATTTAAAACAAAACCTTTTAAATTGGTAGTGCATCCTTTATCTAATAATCTAATAATTTGATTTTCAGAAACTTTTTTATCATAAATTTTAAAAGGAATTTTTAAATCGCAATTATTTTTATACTCAGAACAACCAAAAGCAGAAGAGCCTTTTAAGAGTTTACCTGTTTTACATTTAGGGCAAGTTTTACCAGCAACTTGTTTGTTTTTAGAAGTATTTAAAGAAGAAGTAATTCCTTTTTTAGCTTGAGATTGTTTTGTTTCATTAGCAATAACAGCAGAAATTCGTTTTTTAGAAGTATTAGAACGTACTTCATAAACCAATTGATCTACCATTTTTTTCATATTATTAATGAAAGTACCTGCGTTAAATTCGCCACGTTCAATTTCTTTTAAACGTTTTTCCCATCTTCCAGTTAATTCAGCAGATTTTAAAAGTTCATTATCAATAATATTGATTAAATCAATACCTGTTTGCGTTGGTAAAACCAGTTTTTTCTTACGCTCTATATATTTTCTTCTAAATAAAGTTTCAATAATACTTGCTCTAGTTGATGGTCTTCCAATTCCATTTTCTTTCATCAACTCTCGCATTTCATCATCATCTACTTGTTTACCTGCAGTTTCCATAGCTCTTAGTAAACTGGCTTCTGTATAGTTTCTTGGTGGTTTTGTTTCTTTTTCTAAAAACGAAGGTTCATGAGTTCCTTTTTCTCCTTTAACAAAAGAGGGTAGAGTTGCTGCTGCATTTATCTCTTTTTTAATTGAAGATTCTTTCTTCTCAAAAACAATACGCCAACCTTTATTGATGATTTCTTTTCCTGTAGTTTTAAAAGGGACTTCTGCAGCTTTACCAATTACGGAAGTGTTAGAAACATCAGAATCTGGATAAAAAACTGCAATAAATCTGCGAGTAATAATATCGTAAACTTGTTGTTGATTGTATTGTAAATTCCCTTGAATTCCTGTAGGAATAATTGCGTGGTGATCTGTGACTTTTTTATCATCGAAAACACGCTTTGTTTTCTTTATTTTTTTGCCTAATAGTGGTTGTGTTAATTCACTAAAATTTGTCAATTTCGATAAAATTCCGTGAATTTTAGGATATAAATCATTAGGTAAAAAAGTGGTGTCTACTCTTGGGTAAGTAACCACTTTCATTTCGTATAATTTCTGAACAATTTTTAAAGTTTCATCCGCAGAAAATCCGAATTTATTGTTGCAATATACCTGTAACCCTGTTAAATCAAAAAGTTTAGGTGCGTATTCTTTACCTTTCTTTTTGGTAACAGAAACAATTTCAAAATCAGATTGTGCAACTTTATCAGCTAAAACTTGTCCATCTTCCTTTTTTAAAAAACGACCATCTTCGTAATTAAAAAGTGTATTTCTGTACGTAGTTTGTAATTCCCAATAAGGTTGTGGCTTAAAATTCTGAATTTCAAAATAACGATTCACCAACATTGCTAGAGTAGGAGTTTGCACTCTACCAACAGATAAAACTTGTTTGTAACCACCAAATTTTACAGTGTATAAACGTGTTGCATTTAAACCTAAAAGCCAATCTCCAATAGCTCTAGAATAACCTGCATAATATAAATTATCGTATTTTTCTGAGGATTCTAAATTGTTGAATCCGTCTTTAATAGCTTCTTCAGTTAACGATGAAATCCATAAACGTTGTACTTTTCCTTTGTAATTACATTGATTTATTACCCATCTTTGAATGAGTTCTCCTTCAGTTCCTGCATCCCCACAATTTATAATTACATCTGCTTTTTCGAATAAAGATTTTACAATATTAAATTGTTTTTTAATTCCAGAATCGCCTGTAACTTTGGTATCAAAACGTTCAGGTAACATTGGTAGGTTATTTAAATCCCAACTTTTCCAATGAGGTTTATAATCTTTAGGTTCTAAAAGTGTGCATAAATGGCCAAAAGTATAAGTTACTGCATAACCATTTCCTTCGTAAAAACCATCACGTTTTGTGTTGGCTCCTAGAATGTTAGCTATTTCTCTTGCTACACTTGGTTTCTCTGCAATACAGACTTTCATTAATTATTTTTAGGTTTTCGAAAGTAATAAATTATTTGAGAAGTTTTATAAAACCTTTTTTTACTTATTAGCTTTTTTTTAAGTTTTTAAAGATTAAAATGAAATAGAGAAAAGAATAGTATCAAGAGAAAGTGTGTTTATCTTTGCACAAATTTATAATATGTCAAAAACGTTTTCTGATTTAGGAATTCATCAACAAATACAAAAAAGTTTAACTGATTTAAAAATAGCTGTACCTACAGATATTCAAGAAAAAGTAATTCCTGTAATTTTAAATAAAAAAGATGATGTTGTTGCTTTAGCAAAAACAGGAACAGGTAAAACAGCCGCTTTTGGTTTACCTTTATTACAATTGATTGATACAGAAAACACTAATATTCAGACAGTAATTTTAGCACCAACTAGAGAATTAGGGCAACAAATTCATAACAATTTAGAATCTTTTGCATCTTACATTCCAGAAATATCAATTGCAGTTGTTTGTGGAGGAATACCTATAAAACCTCAAATTGAAAGATTAAAAGAACCAACACATATTGTAGTTGCAACTCCAGGAAGATTGGCAGATTTGGTGAAACGTGAAGCCATCAACATCAAAAATATTTCTTATTTTATTTTAGATGAAGCTGATGAAATGGTTAGTGCTTTAAAAGAAGGATTAGATAGTATTATAAAAGAAATTCCTAAAAAAAGAAGAACTTTATTATTTACAGCAACAATGTCTGGTGCAATTAGGCAACTGGTTAACAACTATATGGCTAAAGATGTTATTCAGATTGAAGCTAATATGAAAACTGTTGGTCATCAAGGAATTGAACATAAATACGTAGTTGTAGAACCAATTGAAAAATTAGAAGTTTTATTGCATTTTTTAAATTCTAAAGAATGTAAAAGAGGAATTATTTTTTGTAAAACAAAAGCTGCTGTTAACAAATTAGCCAAAAACTTAGCAATTAATAAATTTTCATCTGGTGCTATTCATGGAAGTTTAACCCAAGGAATTCGTGACAGAATTATGGGGCAATTTCGTGAAGGACATATAAAAATTTTAATAGCTACAGATTTAGCAGCAAGAGGAATTGATGTAAAAGAAGTTGAATATGTTGTAAATTATCATTTGCCAGATACTTATGATGCTTATGTGCATAGAAGTGGACGAACTGCAAGAGCAGGAGCTAAGGGGCTTTCTTTAAGTGTTATACAAAAAGAAGAGTTAGAAGAAATTCCAGAATTTGAAGAAGATTTAGGTATTAAATTTCAAGAATACAAAAAAGCTGATGCTCAAAGTATAGTAGAAAATAATGGTTTGTTGTGGGCAAAAAAGATCTTTAAAACAAAACCTAATAAAACAGTTTCAGAAGATTTTAAACGAAAAGTTAGGACTGTTTTTCATCACCTAACAAAAGAAGAATTAGTAGAAAAAGTCTTGGCAGATTATTTAGCTAGAACTACAACTAAAGTTTCTAAAGAGGAAAATTCAAAAAAGAAAAAGAGAAAATAATATTTTTGATTTTAAAATGAGCGAGCATAAAGAAAATCCTGAAATTACATCTTGTATTAAAACAATACAAAGTTTGTTAGACGATACAAATCAGTTATTTGAAATTCCTGAAGAACAAAGAATAGCACTTTTTAAAGTTGCAGGCGAATTGTCTAGACCAAATCGTGATGAATTTCAACGAAGAAGAAAAGATGCCAAAAAAGCTGCAAAACGTAAGCAAATAGAAAGTGATAAACATGCAAGAAAATCTACAGGAATTCGTTCTGCTAGAGAAGCTACATTATTTGTTGCGCCAAAATTATTAGCTGCAGCAGCAATTTCAGAAGATACTCCAGAATTAGAATCGCCAAGAAATTGTTATGTCTGTAAAGCTGTTTTTACCAAATTACATCATTTTTATGATACAATGTGTACTGAATGTGGAGATTTGAATTATGCAAAACGTTTTCAAACTACAGATTTAAAAGGGCAAGTTGCTGTTATTACAGGTTCTCGTTTAAAAATAGGTTATCATATTACTTTAATGTCTTTAAGATCTGGAGCAACTGTTATTGCTACAACTCGTTTTCCTGCAGATTCTGCAATTCGTTTTGCAAAAGAAGAAGATTATAAAGATTGGAGTCATCGTTTGCACATTCATGGTTTAGATTTAAGACATATACCAAGTGTAGAAATTTTCTGTAATTATATAGAGCAGAAATATGATAGATTAGATATTCTTATCAATAATGCAGCACAAACTGTAAGAAGACCATCAGGATTTTATTTTCATTTGATGGAAAATGAGAAAAAACCGATTACAGAACTTCCAAAATTGGCGCAAAAATTATTAGAAAATCATCAAGAATGTTTACAAGAAATATCAGATTTAAGTATTTCATCAACAAAAACAAATAAAAATAATGTGTTGCCTGTAACTTGGCATGGGCCAGAACCAGGAATTGGTTTAAGAAACTCTGCTGAATTATCTCAAATTCCTTATAGTTTTGATAACTCTTTACAAACATCAGAAGTTTTTCCTGAAGGAAAATTAGATGCAGATTTACAACAAGTAGATTTAAGAAAAACCAATAGTTGGCGATTAAAATTAGGTGAAATCGAAACTACAGAAATGGTAGAAGTTCAATTGGTAAATGCTGTTGCTCCTTTTGTATTGTGTAATCGTTTATCTAATTTAATGATGAAAGAAAATACTGGTAAAAAACACATTATAAATGTTTCTGCAATGGAAGGTAAGTTTCATCGATTTAAAAAAGTAGACAGACATCCACATACTAATATGGCAAAAGCAGCTTTAAATATGTTAACGCATACATCTTCTGCAACTTTTGCAAAAAAAGGTATTTATATGAATGCTGTAGATACTGGTTGGGTTACAGATGAAGATCCTGCAGAATTGTCTAAAAAGAAACAAGAAGTACACGATTTTCAACCACCTTTAGATATTGTAGATGGTGCAGCAAGAGTTATGGATCCTTTAATTGATGGTATAAATACTGGTAAACATTGGTCTGGAAAATTCTTGAAAGACTATTTTCCTATTGATTGGTAATTTTTTTTGAAGCTATTTCCTGCTTTCCATTTTATCTTTTTGCTAAAAATGCAAAAAGGATGTCATTTCAATCAGGGCTAAACTTGTTTGCCAAGTTTATTGCACTAAAGCCAATTGAATTCTTTTTTCTAGCAACATCAAGTTCTAAAACTTTTACAATAATTTGTTGTTGTAAATTAACAATTACATTGAAATATTTTTGTTTTTAAAACTTAAGATAATGTGTTTTATTTCAATTTTGAAAGCTTTTGTTTAACATCATCCCAAGAGACTTTTTTCTTTTTATTTAATTCGTTAACCTCTTGTTGAATTTCATTTTTTTGAAAATCACTTAAGTCATCCCAAGAGTCTGTTTTTTCTTTTTTAGTCATAATTTAAAGGTATTAAATTTTTACTTCACCAAAGCTAATTGAATACGTTTTCTAATCACATCAACTTCTAAAACTTTTACAGTAATTTGTTGTTGTAAAGCTACGATTGTATTTACATCTTTTACAAAAGTATCTGATAAATTTGAAACATGAATTAATCCACTTTCTTTGATACCAACATCAACAAAACAACCAAAATTGGTGATATTATTTACAATTCCTGGTAAGATTTGACCAATTCTTAAATCAGAAATGGTTTTAATGGTTGCATCAAAAGAAAATACTTTTGCTGTTGCTCTTGGGTCTAAACCTGGTTTTTCTAACTCACTGATAATATCTTTTAAAGTAGGTAAACCAATGTTTTTAGTGATGTAATTTTTTAAATCAATTTGTTTTAAAATTTCTTTATTACCAATAATTTCAGACACATTTCGTTTTGCTTCTTTGGCAATTTTATCAACTAGATTATAACTTTCTGGATGCACAGCAGAATCATCCAAAGGGTTTTTACCATTTTTAATTCTTAAAAAACCAGCAGCTTGTTCAAAAGCTTTTCCACCTAATCTTGGTACTTTTTTTATTTCATTTCTAGAAAGAAAAGAACCATTTTTATTTCTGTATTTAACAATGTTTTCTGCTAATTTTGGTCCAATTCCAGAAACATAACTTAATAGAGATTCACTTGCAGTATTTATGTTTACGCCAACTGTATTTACACAACTTTCTACAGTTGAATCTAAAGATTTTTTCAATTTTGTTTGATCTACATCATGCTGATATTGGCCAACTCCAATAGATTTTGCATCAATCTTAACCAATTCAGCTAGTGGATCTTGCAAACGCCTACCAATTGAAACTGAACCACGTACAGTAACATCGTAATTAGGGAATTCGTCTCTAGCAATTTTAGAAGCAGAATAAATTGATGCACCAGCTTCACTAACTACAAAAACATCCACAGCATTTTTAAACTGAATCTTTTTAACTAACTGTTCTGTTTCTCTAGATGCTGTTCCATTTCCAATAGCAATGGCTTCAATTTTATGAGCATCTACTAAAAAACTAATTTTTTTAATGGCTTCAATCTTTTGATTTTGAGGTTCGTGAGGAAATATAGTTTCATTGTGTTCTAAATCACCTTGTTCATTTAAACAAACAATTTTACAACCAGATCTAAATCCAGGATCTATTGCCAACACTCTTTTTTCTCCTAAAGGAGCTCCTAAAAGTAATTGTTTTAAGTTTTTAGCAAATACTAAAATGGCGTTTTCATCTGCTTTTTCTTTTGCATTTGATAAAGCTTCATTTGATAAAGAAGGAAATAACAAACGTTTAAAAGCGTCTTTTATAGCCAATTCAATTTGTGCTGCACATTCATTTTGAGTGCGAATAATTCTATTTTCGATTCTTTGTAATAATCGTTCTGAATCAATTTCTATTTTAATTCTGATAAAACCTTCGTTTTCAGATCTTAAAATCGCCAATAATCTATGAGAGGGAATTCGATTTAAAGATTCGCTCCAATCAAAATAATCTTTAAATTTTTGTGCTTTCTCATCTTCTTTTTTAGCTTTAATTACTTTAGATGAAATAGTAGCAAAACGTTCTAATTCTCTCCTGATGTTGTTTCTGATATCAGTTCTTTCGTTAATCCATTCTGCAATTATATAACGCGCGCCTTCTAAGGCATTTTCTAATGTTTCAACATCATTTTTAATATATTTTGAAGCTGTATATTCTAAGTCATTTACACGTTGACTCATTATCATTTTAGCTAAAGGTTCTAAACCTTGTAAACGTGCATTTTCTGCCTTGGTTTTTCGCTTTTTCTTAAAAGGTAAGTACAAATCTTCTAGCTCAATTAAATCTCTAGAATTAGTTACTTTTTGAGTAAGTTCTTGTGTTAAAACATTTTGCTCTTCTAAGGCTTTTAAAATCGCTTTTTTACGTTTTTCTAAAGCTTCAAAAGTTTCTTTAAATTTTACAATTTCTCCAATTTGAACTTCATCTAAATTACCTGTCATTTCCTTTCTATATCTTGATATAAAAGGAATTGTAGCATCTTCATTTAAAAGAGAAATTGTGTTTTCTACAGATTTAGAAGTTAGTTGCGTTTGCTGAATTATATATTGGAGTAATTGCATTATTTATTTAAAATTTATCCTAAAAAAGAAACCTCATAAAAATAAATTTATGAGGTTGTAAATATAGTTTTAAAATTGAATTATTAAGAAATTACTTTCTCAAAAGCCAATCTTTTTGCGTTGTAACTTGTGTAAATAATTCCACAATATTTGTAACCCAATTTTTTGATTAAAGATTGCATTCCAAGATTGTCTTCATGGGTATCAATCTTTAAACTTTGTATGTTTTTGTCTTTTAATTGTTGATGAAATTCATCAAAAAGAAAAGTTGCTAAACCTAATTTTCTGTATTCTTTTTTAATGGCCATTCTATGAATTACGCCATAAACTTCATCTTCAGAAATTAGCCAATTTCCATCAATAACTTCTTTGTAAGTTGGTTCTTTTCTTAAAGTAAACATAGAAGTTGCTATAATTTGATTTTCATCATTTACAACCACATAACTTTCTCTTTTTAAAATATCATTCTCAACTTGTGCTGCATTTGGGTATCCATTTTGCCATTGATCAATATTTAGAGATGCTAAAAGTTCTTTTGCATCATTAATTATTGTTGCAATTTGTGGAACATCCTCAAGTTTAGAAAGTCTAATTTTCATCAATCAAAAAAATTTTAAGGTTTAAAACTAACAATTATATCATTTTAAAATCCAACAATAATTCTCCGTTTACAGAACATTGTAATTGATCTCCTTTAAAAATTTCTCCTTTACCTAAAGCAGGTGTTCCAGTAAAAATTAAATCGCCAGGTTGTAAAGTCATGTATTCAGAAATAAAAGAAATAATGTCAGCAAAATCGTTAATCATGTATGCTGTATTACTTTTTTGTTTTTCTTCTCCATTAATTTTTAAGTCGAAATCAATATCACCTAAATTATAATCAGAAACCGGTTTAAAGCTAGAAATTGGTGCAGCACCATCAAAACCTTTTGCAAATTCCCATGGGTGTTTTGTTTCTCTTGCGTTTTTAAGAATATCAGTTGCAGTATAATCTATACCCACAGCAATTTCTGAAATGTAAGAATTTGCTTCTTCTTTGCTGATGTTTTTACCTACTTTACCAATTTTTACAACTAATTCTACTTCGTAAATTAATTCGCTGGTAATTTTACTTGGGTATTCAACATCGCAGTTTACTGCTAAACTAGATTCTGGTTTTGAAAAAATGAATTTCTTACCTTTCTTTTTTTCTTCAATATCCTTTAAATCAGTCACATAATTACTACCTATTCCTAAAATTTTCATTTGTGTTTTTGGTTTTCTATTGTTTAGTAAAAATAAAAAAATATCCACTAAAAAAAAGAATTCTCTAGTGGATTTATATAAAAATATTATCTAATTTTAAGCAGTAACTTCTGCTTTAGTTGTCTTTTTTTTTGATGAAAATTCAACAACTTCTTGGTTGTTTAAAATATCTTCTATGGTTTGTCTCTTTCTAATAACATAATCTTTTCCTTTATGTACCATAACTTCAGCTGGTAAATAACGAGAGTTATAGTTAGAAGCCATTGAAAAACAGTAAGCCCCTGCATTATGGAAACATAAAATATCTTCTTCAGATATTTCTGCAATTCTTCTGTTAGATGCAAATGTATCTGTTTCACAAATATAACCTACAACAGAGTAGTATCTGTCTCTTCCTTCTTGATTAGAAATGTTTGTTATGTGATGGTAAGAATCATACATCATTGGTCTTACTAAGTGATTAAAACCAGAATCTACGTGTGCAAAAACAGTAGAAGTAGTTTGTTTTACCACATTTACTTTTGCTAAAAAAGAACCTGCTTCAGAAACTAAGAATTTACCTGGCTCAAACATTAAAGTAATGTCTTTACCATATTCTGTACAAAATTCGTTGAATCTTTCTGATAATTGAACACCTAATTGCTCAATATCTGTAGAAATATCACCTTCTTTATAAGGGACTTTAAATCCGCTTCCAAAATCGATAAAATCGATGTTTTCAAATTGACGAGCAACATCAAACAAAATATCAGAGGCACGTAAAAAAGTGTCGATATCTAAAATATCAGAACCTGTGTGCATGTGAATTCCGTTAATATTCATTCCTGTGTTTTCTACAACACGTTTAATATGTGGTACTTGATGAATTGAAATTCCGAATTTAGAATCGATATGACCTACAGAAATTTTAGAATTTCCACCAGCCATAATGTGTGGATTTATACGCACACAAACTGGGATTTCTGGATGTTTTTGGCCAAATTGTTCTAAAATAGAAAGATTATCAATATTAATCTGTACCCCTAATTTTGCAACTTCTTCAATTTCTTTTAAAGAAACGCCATTTGGTGTAAAAATAATATCATGAGGCTCAATACCAGTTGTTAAACACAATTGCACTTCTTGATAAGAAACAGTGTCTAAACCTGAACCTAAATTTTTAAAGAATTTTAAAATATTTATATTTGAAAGTGCCTTAACAGCATAATTCAATTTCAAATTTTTAACACTACTAAAAGCGTTTGTTAATCTATTGTATTGCGATTCTATTTTATCTGTATCGTAAACATATAAAGGACTTCCGTATTTATTTGCTAACGCTAAAAGTTGTGTGTTTTCCACTTTATTTTAATTTGATTTACGCATCAAAAGTAATTAAAATGTTGAGTATTTAATGATTTGTTTAAAAATATAACATATTGTTTTTTTTTGTGATTATTAGTAGTTTTTGGTAGTTTGATTTTTCCTATTATTGAACAGTAATAAGCTAAAAGGTAGAAGCTAAAAAAACGTTGAAATCCTGTTAATAACTAATTGATTTTGCTATTTTATTTAAATGATGATAATGCTATATTGTCAAATACATCAAACCTAATCATAGTAACGATTTTATGAGTCAAGAAACAAAATATACAGAAGATAATATCAGGTCTTTAGACTGGAAAGAACACATTAGAATGCGTCCAGGAATGTATATTGGTAAATTAGGTGATGGCTCTTCTGCAGACGATGGAATTTACATTCTAGTTAAAGAAGTTCTTGATAATTCTATTGATGAATATGTGATGGGTGCAGGGAAAACCATCGAAATTTCTATACAAGGAAGCAAAGTTACAGTGCGTGATTATGGACGTGGAATTCCTTTAGGAAAGGTGGTTGATGTAGTTTCTAAAATGAATACTGGAGGTAAATATGATTCTAAAGCCTTTAAAAAATCTGTAGGTTTAAATGGTGTAGGTACAAAAGCAGTGAATGCATTATCATCCTTTTTTAGAGTAGAATCTTCACGTGAAGGAAAATCAGCATCCGCAGAATTTAGCCAAGGAAATTTAGAAAACGAAGAGTTTTTAGAAGAAAGTTCTCGTAGAAAAGGTACCAAAGTTTCTTTTATTCCTGATGAAAGTATTTTTAAAAACTACAAGTTCAGAAATGAATATGTAGCAAAAATGCTTAAAAACTATGTGTATTTAAATCCTGGTTTAACCATTATTTTTAACGGAGAAAAGTTCTTTTCTAAAAATGGATTAAAGGATTTGTTAGAGGATAATAACAATACAGAAGACATGTTGTATCCTATTATCCATTTAAAGGGCAATGATATTGAAGTTGCGATTACACATAGTAAAACACAATATTCAGAAGAATATTATTCTTTTGTAAATGGGCAACATACAACTCAAGGGGGAACACATCAATCTGCTTTTAGAGAAGCGATTGTTAAAACCATTCGTGATTTTTTTGGTAAGAATTTTGAAGCTTCTGATGTTAGAAAATCAGTAATTGCAGCAATTGCAATTAAGGTTATGGAACCTGTTTTTGAGAGTCAGACAAAAACAAAATTGGGGTCTACAGAAATGGGAGGTGAGTTGCCAACTGTAAGAACGTATATCAACGATTTTGTAAAAACCAAATTAGATAACTTTTTACACAGAAATACAGAAATTGCAGACAAACTTCAAAGGAAAATTTTACAAGCCGAAAAAGAGCGAAAAGAGCTTTCTGGAATTCGTAAGTTAGCAAGAGATAGAGCTAAAAAAGCCAGTTTACATAACAAGAAATTACGTGATTGTAGAATCCATTTGGGAGATATTAAAAAGGAAAATTATTTAGAAACTACTTTGTTTATTACAGAGGGAGACTCTGCTTCTGGTTCTATTACAAAATCTAGAAATGTAAATACACAAGCCGTTTTTAGTTTAAAAGGGAAACCTTTAAATTCTTATGGTCTGAGTAAAAAAATAGTGTATGAAAATGAAGAGTTTAACCTTTTACAAGCGGCTTTAAATATAGAAGATGGTTTAGAAGATTTAAGATATAATAATATTGTAATTGCAACTGATGCTGATGTTGATGGTATGCACATTCGCTTGTTATTGATTACTTTTTTCTTACAGTTTTTTCCAGAGTTGATTAAAGAAGGGCATTTGTATATTTTAGAAACACCTTTATTTAGAGTTAGAAACAAAAAACAAACGTTTTATTGTTATTCTGATGAAGAAAAACGAGATGCAATTGCAAAATTAAGAGGAAAACCAGAAATAACTCGATTTAAAGGTTTGGGTGAGATTTCACCAAATGAATTTGTACATTTTATTGGTGATGACATTCGTTTAGATCCTGTAATGTTAGATAAAGAAATGTCTATTGAGCAAATGTTACAGTTTTATATGGGTAAAAATACACCTGACAGACAGAAGTTTATCATCCAAAATTTAAAAGTTGAGTTAGATTATGTTGAAGATGAAGCTTAAAAACTTATTTCCAATTTGAAAAAGTTAAAAGCTTGTAGGCGAAGTTGACGATTACGATAAAAGAAAACTAAATGAAAAAAGAGAATTTAATCGTTCCTGATGAAATTATTTCTAATAAGATTTATTTGATCCGTAATCAAAAAGTAATGTTAGATAGAGATTTAGCGGAATTGTACCAAGTAGAAACAAGAGTTTTAAAACAAGCAGTAAAAAGAAAACTAAACCGTTTTCCAGAAGATTTTATGTTTGAACTAACTAAAATTGAGTTTGAGAATTGGAGATCACAATTTGTGACCTCCAATTCTGATAAAATGGGTTTACGATATGCTCCAATGGTTTTTTCAGAACAAGGAGTTGCAATGTTATCTAGTGTTTTAAATAGTGATAGAGCAATATCAGTGAATATTAAGATTATTAGAATATTTACAAAAATGCGTGATTTATTAAATGATAATTTGAGTTTACGATTAGAAATTGAAGACATTAAAAAGAAAATGAATAATCACGATAAAAATATAGAACTCGTATTTTCTTATTTGGACGAATTAGTTGAGCGAAAAGAAGAGAAAAAGGAAAGAACACAAATAGGTTATAAAAAAGATAAAGAATAAGATAAAAGTTGTTAAACAAGCTTGTGTTAGGGATTGAAGTGGCATCCTTTTTATTTTTCATAAAAAGATATAACGTAAAGCCTGTTAAAACGCCCAAAGAATAAACAATTAAACTCTTAAACGAATAAACGTTTTTTAAATGAGTGAAGAAATAAACGATAACGAACACGAAGAAGAATTAACCAACGAAGGCGAACAGTTAGATTCACCTCAAGAAGAAACCATTACCAAAGTTACAGGAATGTACAAAGAATGGTTTTTAGATTATGCTTCTTATGTAATTTTAGAAAGAGCAGTACCATCTTTAGAAGATGGGTTAAAACCTGTGCAACGTAGAATTATGCATTCTATGAAAGATTTAGATGATGGGCGTTACAATAAAGTAGCCAATATTGTTGGGCATACAATGCAATATCATCCTCATGGAGATGCCTCTATTGCTGATGCTATGGTTCAAATTGGTCAGAAAGAATTACTGATTGATATGCAAGGAAACTGGGGTAATATCTTAACAGGAGATAGAGCTGCAGCATCTAGATATATTGAGGCACGTTTGTCTAAATTTGCTTTAGAAGTCGTTTTTAATCCGAAGACAACAGAATGGAAATTGTCTTACGATGGTCGTAGAAAAGAACCTATAGATTTACCAGTAAAATTCCCATTATTGCTAGCTCAAGGAGCAGAAGGAATTGCAGTTGGTTTATCAACCAAAATATTACCACACAATTTTAATGAATTGATTGACGCTTCTATAAAATACTTAAAAGGTAGAAGTTTTAAAATTGTGCCTGATTTTTTAACAGGTGGAATTGCCGATTTTTCGAATTATAATGATGGGAAAAGAGGAGGAAAGGTTAGAGTAAGAGCTAAAATTTCTCAGCTTGATAAAAAAACGTTGGTGATTAATGAAATTCCGTTTTCTACAACAACATCTTCTTTAATTGATAGTATTTTAAAAGCGAATGATAAAGGTAAAATCAAGATAAAAAAGATTGAAGATAATACTGCAGCAGAAGTAGAAATTTTGGTGCATTTACCTCCAAACGTATCACCAGATAAATCTATTGATGCTTTGTATGCATTTACTAATTGCGAAACTTCAATATCGCCTTTAGCGTGTACAATAGAAGATAACAAACCTGTTTTTGTAGGAGTTTCTGAAATGCTAAAACACTCAACAGATTTAACAGTAGATTTATTAAAAAGAGAATTAGAAATTCAGTTAAATGAACTAGAAGAACAATGGCATTTTTCATCTTTAGAAAGAATATTTATTGAAAACAGAATTTATAGAGATATTGAAGAAGAAGAAACTTGGGAAGGTGTAATTGAAGCTATTGATAAAGGTTTACAACCACATATTACTCATTTAAAAAGAGCAGTAACAGAAGAAGATATTGTTCGTTTAACAGAAATTAGAATTAAGAAAATATCAAAATTTGATATTGACAAGGCCAAACAACATATAGAAAGTTTAGAAGATAAAATTGCAGTTGTTAAAGATCATTTAGCAAACCTAATTGAGTTTGCCATTGATTATTTTAAACGTTTAAAAGAAACCTATGGAAAAGGAAAAGAGCGTAAAACAGAAATCAGAATTTTTGATGATATAGTTGCATCAAAAGTAGCAATGAAAAACGCTAAATTGTACGTAAACAGAGAAGAAGGTTTTATTGGTACTTCTCTAAAAAGAGACGAATTTGTAGCTGATTGTTCTGATATTGATGATATTATCGTTTTTAGAAGAGATGGTAAAATGATGGTTACCAAAATTGATTCTAAAACCTTTGTAGGTAAAGATATTATACACATTGCTGTCTTTAAAAAGAAAGATAAACGAACTGTGTACAATTTTATGTATAAAGATGGTGCAAGAGGACCAAGTTATATGAAACGTTTTGCAGTTACTGCTGTAACTCGTGATAAAGAATACGATTTAACCAATGGTAGTAAAGGATCTAAAATTTTATATTTTACAGCAAATCCTAATGGAGAAGCAGAAGTGGTTACTATAAATTTAAGAGCTGTTGGTAGCATTAAAAAACTAAAATGGGATATTGATTTTGCTGATTTATCAGTAAAAGGAAGAAGTGTTCGTGGTAATACAATTACTAAATTTGCTATTAAAAGTATCGATTTTAAATCAGCAGGAGTATCAACTTTAAAACCTCGTAAAATTTGGTTTGATGAAACTGTACAACGTTTAAATGTTGATGAAAGAGGAGATTTGTTGGGTGAATTTAGAGCAGAAGATAAATTGCTAATTGTATCACAAAGTGGAAAAGCCAAAGCTGTTAAACCAGACTTAGCAATGCATTTTGAAGATGATATGATAGTTTTAGAAAAATGGAAACCTAATAAACCAATATCTGCAATTTATTTTGATGGAGAAAAAGCAAAATATTATGTAAAACGCTTTTTGATAGAAACTCTTGAAAAAGAAGAGCTTTTTATTTCAGAACACCCTAAATCTAAATTAGAAATTGTTGCTACAGATTACAGACCTATTGCAGAAGTTCAATATTCTAAAAGAAGTTTAGAAAATGAAGAAGTTAATTTCGAAGAATTTATTGCTGTAAAAGGTATAAAAGCTCTTGGAAATCAATTAACAACAGAGCGTATTAAAAATGTAAATTTATTAAAGTCGTTGCCTTTTGTAGAACCAAATGAAGAAATTATTGAGGATGTTAATGATGAAGGTGAAGAAATTGTAGAAAATAAATTACCAATTGATGTGCCTGTTGTAGAAAAACCTGCAACTTTAGATACTGATGATAAAGAAGAAAAAAGGAAAGCGCTTTTAAAGAAAGCAATTCAAAAGAAAAAAGATAATTCTGATGATGAAAATCAACAGAGTTTGTTTTAAAAAAAATAAACTATGAAAAAAATTGGTTTAATAGGAGGTATAACTCCAGAATCTACTATTTTATACTATAGAATTTTAAATGAATTAAATTCGAAAGCTTTAGGTAAACCACATTCTGCAGATGTTATAATCAATTCTTTTGATTTTGGTGAGATTGCAAACCTTCAGAAAAATAATAGGTGGGATTTGTTAGATGAAAAAATGGCTGATACTGGTAAAAACCTAGAAAAAGCAGGGGCAACTTGTATTTTAATTTGTGCAAATACAATGCATTTATGTATAGAGGCAGTTCAAAAATCTGTTAATATTCCAGTTATTCATATTGCAGAAGCAACATCAAAAAAAATTATAGAAAAAAAGTTAAAAAAAGTGATTTTGTTAGGTACAAAATATACAATGGAAAAAGATTTTTTTATTGATATTTTAAATTCATTTGGTATAGAAGCTGTTATCCCTGGTTTAGAAGATAGAAACTTAATTCATGGAGTTATTTATAATGAATTAGCTGATGGTGTAATAAAACAAACGTCTAAAGATAATTATCTTAAAATTATAAATAAATTACTAGAAAATGGAGCAGAAGGTGTTATTTTAGGTTGTACAGAAATTCCGTTATTAATAAAGCAAGAAGATGTTTCTGTACCTGTTTTTGATACCACAAAAATTCATGCTACAGCTGCATTTAATTTTTCTAATAAATTAAAACAACAGCAACAAGAGCAACAACAGCAATAGTTTTATTATATTTGATTGGTTTTTTATCCATAGGTTTTTCAGAAAATTAGTCGAAATTGTTAAGGAAATTTAAAATATTTATTTATTTATGCTTTATATCTGGTTTGGGTTTTGCTCAAACTGATGTTTTATACTTTAAAGATTCTGATAATAGTTTAAATTCTAAAACCATTGTAAAAAAAGAATTTACACCTATTGAAAAACTAATTTTAGAACCACATTCAGATGCATCTTTTTGGTTTAAAATTCCTAAGTCAGATGTAAAAGAAACCTATATTTTTAAAGTTAAGACCAATAGAGTTAAATTTTCTAAGGCATTTCAAAATTTTAAAGAAATAAAACCTTTAGAAAAAGAAAGGTTTTTAGCTTTTGAGTTTTTAAGAACAAATGATTTATATATTAAAGTTAATTCAGATTTTGTTTCTTATTTTCCTTTTGAATTAAATAAAGAATTGGATTCAGATTTTAGAGAAAAACTGATCATTAATTTAAATGGATTTTTTTATGGATTCATTTTTTTAATTATAATTTACTCGCTATTTTACTACTCTTTCTTTAAAGATAAAACATTTTTTTATTATGGTTTTTTTTTAATGAGCATTACTTTAATGTTTCTTTTATTAGATGGAACTCTAGTTTTATTTGGTTTAAATTCTAGTCAAATAAATATTTTAATTCTATTAAATTATATTTTAATTTCATTTTATTCTTCAAAATTTGTTAATTATTTTCTAAATTTAAAAGAGGTATATCCTAAACTAAAATATTATACTTATTCTTTAGGTTGTCTAGTAATTTTATCTGTTCTGATTTTCTATTTTTATAATAACCATAATATATTTATTGTATTAAATGTATTGGTTTTTTTATTGTTATTAACCTACTGGCTAACTGCACTTGTATTGATTAATAATAATAATTTTACAAAGTTATTTGTTTTCGGGTTTGCTATTTTATTGTTTTCTGGTTTAGATTCTTTTGTTTTTCGAAATTTAGGTATTTCTATATTTTATACAGATGGTTTTAATATAAAACTTGGTGGTCTTATACAAATTATAATATTTGGATTTGCTATTTTGTCTAGAGAAAAATTATTAAGGAAGAAAAATAATTATATGAAAAAAGAGATTAGAAATTTCTCTAAAATATTAAAAGATAAAAAAGCAAAAGGCAATAAACATTTAAACAAAGAAAAATTAGCAACTTTAAGTATAAGAGAAAGAGAAATATTCGATTTAATATTACAAGGTAAATCGAACAAAGAAATTGCTACAATAGCGAATGTTTCTATTAATACTGTAAAATTTCATATTAAAAACATCTATGATAAATTACATATAAAAAATAGAAAAGAAGCTTTAAATTTATCTGTAAAATAGAATTTTAAATACTACAAAACGACTACCACCCTTATACTACCCCTTTACTACCCTTGATTATATATGTAAATTGTGAATATTGTCTTAATTTAGCTTTAGTTATAAATAAGGTCATTATTCCCCGACTTTTATAAATAGAAAAACTCCAGAATTTATCTGGAGTTTTTTTTTATTTATATTATTTCATTTTCTCAAAAAATGTCATTTTGTACTTTAGTAATAAATCAGGATTAGTGATTTTTATGACATCTTTTAAAACTAAATCTGGTCTTGTTGGTGCTAACTCATAATATATAACTCCCCCAGTTTTTCCTTTTTTAGTTGATGGTGTAAAAATATTTCCCTTTTTAAAAGCATTAAATTTTGAGTATAATTCATTACTGTTTAATAATTGGTCTTTTGATGAAAAGTAGCCTGGAGCAATCCAAAAATCTGCACCTGCACCTTTATCAAAAACACTCTCAAAACTTAAAGACAAACTTCCTTTTCCTTTTGTGCTTTGCCATAAATAATTACAATTGGCATCTTTTAAATATTGAGCAACAAAACTATCACCAGCTGGTAAATTCCAAATATCTTTGCTCATTATAGCACCCGATAAAATTGTAGGTTTTTTAGTCGATTTTAAAGCGATTTGTTTTGCATCATTATAATTGGCTTCTATCACCTTAAAAATACTATCAGCCTGTTGTTCTTTATCAAACAAAACGCCAAAAAACTTAATCCATTCTGCTCTTCCTAAAGGAGTTTCTTCTAACCAATCTCCATTATAAATAACATTTATTCCGGCTTTTTTTATGGTTGTTAAAGATTTATCAGCAGAAGAAACACTATAACCAACCACTAATTCAGGCTTTAAATCCAATAAAATCTCTGTATTTAACGAACTTTCTTTACCTATTTCTTTTATTTTTCCAGCATCAATTAAGTTTCTTGTTTTTTCTGATGAAACATATTTAGAATATGGAAAACCAATAATAGCGGTTTCTTCGTTTAACAATTCAACCATTGGTATATGTGTTGTAGATGTCACAACAATTTGCTGAATAGGAGTAAAGATGGTATTTTCTGCTTTTGAATTTTTATCTTTTTTTGCTTTAATAATGTATTTTGCAATTTCATCAGATCCTTTGTAAGCAGATTTTATTATTAACTTTTTAATGCCATTCTCATTAAGAATATCAAAACCTTTAGCATATTTAATAGTGCTTTTACTTTGTGTTTTTTTATCAACTTTTACAATTTCTTTTTTGCAAGAAAGAAAAGTAATCAAGAATAATAAATAGATGATATTTACGCTCTTCATTAAGAATATATTTGATTTTCCTGTTCCTGAACTCTTATAAATGTAGTTCTTTTTGTTAATTCCTTTAATCTGCTAGCGCCAACATAGGTACAAGTAGATCTTATTCCGCCTAAAATATCAATAACTGTGTTTTCAACATCACCTTTAAAAGGTACTTCTACTGTTTTACCTTCAGAAGCTCTATAATTAGCAACGCCTCCAGAATGTTTATTCATGGCAGTTTCTGAGCTCATTCCGTAAAAAGCTCTAAATTTTTCTCCATTTTTTTCTATCAATTCTCCACCACTTTCTGTGTGCCCAGCAAACATACCTCCCAACATTACAAAATCTGCACTACCACCAAAAGCTTTGGCAATATCACCAGGAATTTTACAACCTCCATCAGAAATAATTTGTCCTCCCATTCCATGAGCAGCATCTGCACATTCTATAATAGCAGATAATTGTGGATAACCAACTCCGGTTTTTACACGAGTTGTGCAAACAGAACCAGGCCCAATACCAACTTTTACAATATCTGCACCAGATAAAAGTAATTCTTCTACCATTTCTCCTGTAACAACGTTACCAGCAATAATTATTTTATTCGGATGATTTTTGCGCATTTTTTGAACAAAATTGACAAAATGTTCAGAATATCCGTTTGCAACATCAATACAGATAAAATTTATTTGAGGAAATTCATTTAAAATAGTTTTTACTTTTTCAGAATCGTCTTTTCCAGTTCCTGTACTTACAGCGATATTTTTTAAAACTTCTTCGGATGAATTTGTGGCAAAATCCCGCCATTCGTCTAAAGAATAATGTTTGTGTACAGCTGTAAATAATTTGTGTTTTGCCAATTCTTTTGCCATTTCAAAAGTACCAACAGTATCCATATTTGCTGCCATTATTGGTATGCCTTTCCAAACGATATTACTATGTAAAAACTTAAATTCTCTTTCTAAAGTAACTTGAGATCTCGATTTTAATGTAGATCGTTTAGGACGAATCATAACATCTTTAAATCCCAATTTTAAATCATTTTCAATTCTCATAAATCTAAATATTATTAAAGTTTAAAGATATTAAATTTCAAAACGATTTTATTAGATTCTTGATAAGAATACTTATACATTTGCAAAAGATTTTGGTTTTGATGTAAGAATAGTCTTACATTAAATTAAAAGGGAATCTGGTTTAAAGCCAGAACTGTACCCGCAACTGTAAGTTTATACTGAACTTGTTTCAGTACTTTTTTTAAAGGATGTTGTTAATTCTTATGCCACTGACATTTTAAGTTGGGAAGGTCTAATAACATTAAAACGAGTCAGGAGACCTGCCTTAATCATAATTTTAATTTAATCTTCGGGATAAAGATTTGATAAAAATATGAAGTTAAAACAGGTATTGTTTATTGTTTTGTGGTTTTTTGTTGCTTGTAATTTACACGCTCAAAAAGATTCAGTTGCTGTAAAATTAGATGCTTTTTCACTATCAATTTTAAAAGTGAAAGATTTTTCTAAGGGATATAGTCGTATTTTAATTTCTGATAGTTTAGTGACTAAAAACATTAAATCGTTAACAGATGTTTTACGATTTAACTCATTTATTTATTTTAAAGAGAATGGTTTGGGCATGGTTTCTTCACCATCTTTTAGAGGCACAAACGCTTCGCAAACAGCTGTTATTTGGAACGGAATAAACATTAATTCTCAATTAAATGGCCAAACAGATTTTAATATAGTTTCTGCAAATTCTTACAATAATATAAGTGTAAGAAGTGGAGGTGGAGGTGTTTTGTATGGAAGTGGTGCAATTGGAGGTACAGTTCATTTAAACAATACTATTTCTTTTAAAAATATAACTAAAAATAATCTTCTTTTAAAATATGGGAGTATTAATACGCAACATTTAAGCTACGATTTTGTAAAATCTGATAAAAAAAATCACTTAAATATTGGTTTGGGGTATAATGCTTCTGATAACGATTTCAAATATTTAAATTCTAATTTAAAGAATGACAATGGTGCTTTTAACAATTACAATTTTGATGTTAATTATGGGTATAAAATTGACCCTAAAAATCAGCTAAAGTTTTACGGTTCTTCTTTCTTTTCTAAAAGAGATTTGTCTAGAACTTTAAATGCACCTTCAAATGATTCTTATAAAGATATAAGTTTAAAAAACTTGTTAGAATGGAATCGTTTTTTATCAGCAAAAGAGAATATTACAACTAGAGTTGCATATCTTTTTGATGAGTTTAAATATTATGATAATAAAGAAAATTCAGATATCTTTTCTATTGGAAGTACCAAAAGAAAAATTACACAAGTAGATTATAATAATTCTCTTACTAGAAAAGTAAAAATTAATGGAATTATTGGTTTTGAATCTACGAAAGCAGAAGGTACAAGCTTTTTAACACATCAAAGAAATATTTTTTCGGCAGTTTTTTCTTTAAATCATCAAATTACAAATAGTTTAAGTTATGGTTTACAGTTTAGAAAAGAATTTCAAAAAGATTTTGAAGCTCCTTTTTTATATTCTTTAGGAATTGAACAGAAAATCAGTAAAAATTATACTTTATCTTTTAATACTTCTAAAAATTTTAGAACACCAACTTTTAATGATTTGTATTGGAATCCTGGAGGAAATCCTGATTTAAAATCAGAAAATTCTTATCAATTTGAAATTGGTAATGCCATTAAATTTAAGAAATTTCAAATTCAGTTAAACGGATTTTATATCAAATCTAAAGATTTAATTCAATGGACACCAAATGATTCAGGTATTTGGAGTCCTATAAATATAAATCAAACAAAAAATATTGGTTTAGAGTTTTCTACAAACTATAAAAGATCTTTCAAAAATCATTCTTTTTCAATAAATGCTAATTATTCTTATACAAGTGCAAAAGATTTAGATACAAATACTCAGTTAATTTATGTTCCAAAAAATAGAGCAAATTTTTTAGCAAATTATAATTACAAAAACTTTAAGTTCTATTATCAAACTTTAATAAATGATAAAGTAACTTTTTTAATTGATACAATTCCTGCTTATTCAGTTTCTAATGTTGGGGTAAATTATCAATTATTAAAAATAAAAAATAAACCAAATATTGGTTTTAAAATCAATAATATTTACAATTCTTATTATCAAAATACTTTAAGCAGGCCAATGCCTGGAGTCAATTTTCAATTAACAACAAATTTAAATTTTTAAAATGATGAATATCAAAAAAGCAATTTTATTAACAGTATTATCAGGTGTATTACTTTCTTCCTGTAATAATAATAATGATGATGGTGAAGATTTACCTAAAGGAGATTATGAAAATGGAATTTTAATTGCCAACGAAGGCGCTTTTTCTGGAGGAACAGGAACAGTTAGTTTTATTTCTGATGACTATTTAACAGAAGAATCTGGTATTTACAGTGCTGTAAATGGAGAAAATATTGGAACAATTTTACAATCTATAGGTTTTAATGGAGATGATGCTTATTTAGTAGCAAATGTTGGTAATAAAATTTCAATAGCAGATAGATATACTATGGAAAAAATTACAGAGATTTCTCAAGGTTTAAGTAACCCAAGATACATTGCTTTTGCAAATGGCAAAGGATATGTTACAAATTGGGGAGAAGGTGGTGATGCCACAGACGATTATATTGCTGTTGTAGATTTAGCTTCTAACACCATTTCTACAACAATTTCTGTGGCAGAAGGTCCTGAACAAGTTATTGCAGATGGTAATACTATTTACGTTTCTCATAAAGGTGGTTGGGGTTCTGGTAATACAATTTCTGTAATTGATACAACTTCAGATACAGTAACATCTACAATTACTGTTGGTAATGTGCCAGATGAAATGATTATTGATAATAGTGGAAATCTAGTAGTTTCTTGCGAAGGAAGTGCTTGGAGTACTCCAGAACTTTTGGGGAGTTTGGTTACTATAAACACAAGTACAAATACTGTTAGTTCTACTATAGATTTTGCTTCAGGTTTTCACCCAGGAAACTTCGTTTTTAGTAACTCGAATATTTATCTTTCTACTTCTTCTGATGTTTATCAAATGAGTGAAAGTGCGTCAGTAATTCCTACTTCTTCAATTATTTCTACTACAGTTTACGGTATCTCTGTAAATGATGGTAAAATTTATATAACTGATGCTAAAGATTATGTTTCAAATGGAACATTAAAAATATTTGATGCTTCTTCTTTTGTTGAATTGAATGAGTTTACAGTTGGTTTAGTACCAGGTAAAGTTTATTTCAATTAATAAATAATTCCCTCGAATTTTATGAGGCTTAGGTTTCATAATAACTATCCTTCTTTTAATTAAGAAGGATATTTTTTTTGATTATAAAAGTTTTTTTACTTCACTTTTTATAAAACTAATTGCAGTATCAGTTGGTGGTAGCGTTTTAGAATAATCTATTAATACATTTTCTCTAAAATCATTTGCAGAATTTGATGTTTCTGCTGCTTGTTGTAATTTATTAATTATGGCTCTTTTTGTAGCAATAATTGCTGTCCAAGCTTCATCAGAAATATAAATTTGTTGTACTAAATTATGCTCAAATTCCTGATCTATATTGGCAATTAATAACTGTAAATAATCAGAAGTGTTTTCTGATATGGGTTTAATTCTTACCAGCATTTTTACAGGATTAATGCGTTCACAAAACAGCAACATTCTTTCGTAAGCTTGCAATTTAATAGGTAAAGATTCTTTCTTTTTCTCTGCCATTATTGCTAATTTTTTTTCGGTATTTTGTTGTTTTAAAAAACCGTTAAACATATAATATGCAACAAAACCTGTAACTGCAGCAGGTAAAATATAAGCAATACTTTCTAAGATTTTATCTTCCATTATTTATATAAAATTTAAGAGGTACAAATATAAAATTCCTAAAAAGACAGCAAAGGCAAAACTTAATAAAGTACCAATTAATATGTATTCTGTAAGTTTTCTGTCTTCAGATGATGTTAAATCTCCAAATCTAAAAACAGATTTTGCTGCTAATAAAAAACCAATGCCTTCCCAATGATTTGTAATTACAAAAGTAAAAACAAATAAGCGCTCTAAAATACCTATATATCTACCAGCTTTGGCAAGTGAATCATCGTTTTCTTTTTTCTTTTCAGGATTCCATTGTGTAATTATTATTTTTATGATAATGGCTGACACAAAAACAACCATCAATATAAAAATTAATAGTAATAACGTTTTTTTGGTGATGATATTTTCTGTGGATAATTTAAAATCTTCATAAAAAGAAGCAGCAATCATCAGCATTAAAATGTGTAAAACCTGATCTATAAAAAAACAAATTCGCTTCGTTTTTTTCTTCTGAAGATATAATTTTAGTAGATCTATACTGTAATGAGTTGTAATTATAAACAGAAAACCTAACCAGTATTTTTGTATATCAAAAAAAAGAATGATTAATAAAGATAAAGCGTGTACACCTATATGAAAATATAAACGTAAAGATTTTACTTTCTTTTTTTCTTTATCTGTTACCCATTTTTCTGGCTGAAAAACAAAATCACCCAAAATATGAGCCAATAAGAATTTTAAAAAGAGTAACATTAATTCGTTGTTTTTTTGTTGATTAAATCTCTGTACAACTGCTCTAATTGCATAATTTCATCTAAACCAGCTCTTTTTCTACGTTCGCTAGCGCTACTTTCTGATATGTTTAATTCTTTTGCAATTATTTTTTGAGTTACTGTTGGCTTGTTTAAGTACATTTCTACAAAAGTAGCTGAGTTTATGGTCCAGTTATCCATTGTTAATAAAGCTAAAGACAAAGATGTGTTTAAGATGTTATCAAAGTCAGACCAAGGTGTTTTAAAAGCTAAATTTTGTTTTTTTAGAATGTTGTCAAAAGCAAATCCGCTGTTTATAAAAGCTTCTCCATTACCTTCTGTAATGTTTTTAAAAGCTTCGTTTTTAGCTCCAATTCCAATTGCAATTCTAACATCTAAATTTTTAATTTTCTTTAAGGCTGTTTTTAATTTTATAGCAAATAATAGCGCTTTTTCTATCGAATTAATTTCAATTTGAAAACTATCTCCTCTATAAATTTCCCAAGTTTTTGGTGATGCTCCAACAGTATTAAATGTATCTTTTAAAATAGGTAACCACAGATGCGTAGCTACATTTCTAGAGTTTATAATATCGCCTGTTAAAATACTTGTCATTGTAAATTTTTAGTAAAAATACTTTTTTTATCGTCAATTTCAAAATTATTCGGGTTTTAAGACGAATTTTAACAAATTCGGGTTTTAAGACGAATTCTCATTAATTCGGGTTTTAGAACGAATATTGTGTATAATAATTTGTGAATAAAAACTAACAAGGTTACTTTATAAAAACGAATAGTTTGGCTAATTTCACGTTTTTAAATTCTTTCAAAATTTACTATTGAATACCTATTTAAATACTTTAAACGAAGCACAAAAACAGGCTGTCTTACAAAAAGATGGCCCAATGATAATTATTGCAGGAGCAGGTTCTGGTAAAACACGTGTTTTAACCTACAGAATAGCACATTTAATGCAATCTGGAGTAGATTCTTTTAACATTTTATCGCTAACTTTTACCAATAAAGCAGCTCGTGAAATGAAAGAAAGAATTGCAGGAGTTGTAGGTCAAAGTGAAGCCAAAAACCTTTGGATGGGAACTTTTCACTCGGTTTTTGCAAGAATTTTACGATCAGAAGCAGACAAGTTGGGTTTTCCTAGCAATTTTACAATTTACGATTCACAAGATTCAGTTCGATTAATATCTACAATTATTAAAGAAATGAATTTAGATAAAGAACGCTACAAACCAAAGCAAATTTTAGGACGAATTTCATCATTCAAAAATAGTTTAATAACAGTTAGAGCGTACTTTAATAATTCTGATTTGCAGGAAGCAGATATGCATGCAAGCAGACCAAAAGTTGGTGATATTTATAAAGAATATGTAGACAGATGTTTTAAATCTGGTGCTATGGATTTTGATGATTTATTGTTAAGAACCAATGAATTATTGGCGCGTTTTCCAGATGTTTTGGCAAAATATCAAGACAGGTTCAGATATATTATGGTTGATGAGTATCAAGATACAAACCATTCACAATATATTATTGTAAGAGCTTTAGCAGATAAATTTGGTAATATTTGTGTAGTTGGTGATGATTCACAGAGTATTTATAGTTTTAGGGGTGCTAATATTCAGAATATCTTAAATTTTCAAAAAGATTATCCTGATGTAAAAACTTTTAAATTAGAACAAAATTATAGATCAACAAAAAATATTGTAAACGCAGCAAATTCTGTAATAGCAAGAAATAAAACTAAATTAGATAAAGAAGTTTGGACCTCTAATGATTCAGGAGATTCTATAAACGTAATGCGAACTATTTCTGATGGAGAAGAAGGGCGTTTTGTAGCACAATCCATTTGGGAAAACCAGATGAATCATCAATTAACATCAGATAATTTTTGTGTTTTATATAGAACAAACTCTCAATCTAGAGCTATTGAAGATGCATTAAGAAAGAAAAATATTGATTATAAAATTTATGGTGGAATTTCATTTTATCAAAGAAAAGAGATTAAAGATATTTTATCATATTTAAGAATTCTAATTAATCCAAATGATGAAGAAGCACTAAAAAGAATTATCAATTATCCTGCAAGAGGAATTGGTGCTACCACTATAGATAGACTTACTATAGCTGCAAATTATTATAAAAAATCAATTTTCGAAATCATAAAATATATCGATAAAATTGATGTCAAAATAAATTCTGGAACTAAAAATAAGTTACAGAATTTTATGAATATGATTTTACGTTTGCAAATAGAATCGCAAACAAAAAATGCTTTCGAAATTGCAGAAACTGTTGTAAAAGAAACCAGATTAATTAAAGATTTAGAAAAAGATGGTACACCAGAAGCTGTAAGTAAAGTAGAAAATGTTCAAGAACTTTTAAACGGAATTAAAGATTTTATTACAGATAAAATAGAAGAAGGTGCAGATGCTTCTTTAACTACATTTTTAGAAGATGTTGCTTTGGCTACAGATTTCGATGCTAAAAAAGATGAAGAAAAACCAAGCGTTTCTTTAATGACCATTCATCAATCTAAAGGTTTAGAGTATTTATACGTATATATTGTTGGGTTAGAAGAAAATTTATTTCCTTCTGCAATGAGCATGAATACCAGAAGTGAGCTAGAAGAAGAACGCAGATTATTTTATGTAGCATTAACAAGAGCAGAAAAAGTTGCCTATTTAAGTTATGCCCAAACACGTTACAGATGGGGTAAATTAGTAGATGCAGAACCAAGTCGTTTTTTAGAAGAAATAGACGACCAATACTTACATTATATTACTCCAAAGGTACCAGAACCAAGTATAAATCGTTTTGTTGATAAAAGTATTTTTGATGATGCACCAAAAGGTATACGCTTTCAAAAACCAATTCAACGTAAAAAAATGGAACGTGATTTGGCTAAAAAGAAAGAAGTAATAATTCCTAAAAACTTAAAAAAAGTATCTCAAGCTACACCAAAAACCAATTTATTTGATACTGAAGTTGCAGTGGGTAATATTGTAGAGCATAATAGATTTGGTGCAGGAGAAGTTATTGCATTAGAAGGTAAGGGGCCAAATAAAAAAGCAGAAATTAAGTTTAGTACAGTAGGTAAAAAGAAATTATTGCTACAATTTGCTAAATTAAAAGTGATTGGATAAAAAATCCAATTAGAAAACAAAAATAAAGTGTTATTTTGCAACGTTAAATAACTACAAATTATAAATTGTCAGTTCAAGTGTATCGAATTTACTTCGGATAAACCAAGAACACACTTCACAAAAATAAATAAATGACATTCGATTTAGAATATAATTCAGAAAGAACATTAATGATAATTCCAGAATATGGTAGACATATTCAGAAATTAGTAAATCATTGTATAGCTTTAGAAACCAAAGAAGAAAGAGATAAAATGGCAAAAGCCATTGTAGATGTTATGGGTAATTTACAACCACATTTACGAGACGTTCCAGATTTTAAACATAAATTATGGGATCAATTATATATAATGTCTGAATTTAAGTTAGATGTAGAGTCTCCTTATCCTCAGCCATCAAAAGAAGAATTACAAGAAAAACCAGAAGGGTTAGCTTATCCAAAATCAGCATCAAGATATCGTTATTATGGTAACAATATACAAACAATGATAGATGTTGCTTTAAGTTGGGAAGAAGGAGAGAAAAAGGAAGCTTTGGTCTTTACCATTGCAAATCATATGAAAAAATGTTATTTAAACTGGAATAAAGATACAGTAGATGATGCTGTTATTTTTAAACATTTATATGATTTATCTGATGGTAAAATAGATTTAAGAAACACAGAAGAAGAATTAACAGAGAGTAAAAATCTATTGAAAAAAAGAAATTCTCAAGGGCAAAATCACTCTAAGAGTAATCATAAGAAACAACACCACAATCATAAAAACAGAAAAAGATATTAAGCAATGGCATCGTTTAAAATTGAAGGTGGTCACAAATTAAATGGAACCATCACTCCACAAGGAGCTAAAAATGAAGTTTTACAGATACTTTGTGCAGTTCTATTAACTCCAGAAAAAGTTACTGTTCATAATGTTCCAGATATTATAGATGTTAACAAACTAATTTTTATTTTAGGAGAATTAGGCGTTAAAGTAGAAAAATTAAGTAGTAATTCTTACGCTTTTCAAGCGGATGAAATAAAATTAGAGTATTTAGAATCTCCAGAATTTAAAAGAGATGGTAGTTCTTTACGTGGTTCTATTATGCTTGTAGGGCCAATGCTAGCACGTTTTGGTAAAGGATATATTCCAAAACCTGGTGGAGATAAAATTGGACGTAGAAGATTAGATACACATTTTGAGGGTTTTACCAATTTAGGTGCAATCTTTAGATATAATAAAGAAGAATCTTTTTACGGAGTTGAAGCAGAAAAATTAGTAGGTACAGATATGTTATTAGACGAAGCTTCTGTAACTGGTACTGCAAATATTTTAATGGCGGCTGTTTTAGCAAACGGAACAACAACAATTTACAATGCAGCTTGTGAACCTTACATTCAACAATTATGTAAAATGTTGAATTCTATGGGCGCAAATATTACAGGTGTTGGTTCTAATTTATTAACCATAACAGGTGTAGATTCTTTAGGAGGATGTGAGCATAGAGTGTTACCAGATATGATTGAAATTGGTTCTTGGATTGGTGTTGCAGTTATGACACGTTCAGAATTAACAATAAAGAATGTTAGTTGGGAAAATTTAGGACAAATACCAAATATTTTTGCTAAATTAGGCATAGAATTCGAGAAAATTGGAGATGATATTTTTATTCCAGAACAAGAATCTTACGAAATTCAGAACTATATAGATGGCTCTGTTTTAACAGTTTCAGATGCTCCTTGGCCTGGTTTTACTCCAGATTTATTGAGTATTGTTTTGGTTATTGCAACTCAAGCAAAAGGTACAGTTTTAATTCATCAAAAAATGTTTGAAAGTCGTTTGTTCTTTGTTGATAAATTAATTGATATGGGGGCAAAAGTTATTCTTTGCGATCCTCATAGAGCAACAGTTATTGGTCAGAATTTTGAAAGTACTTTAAAAGCAACAACGATGACCTCTCCAGATATTAGAGCAGGTATCTCATTATTAATTGCTGCCTTATCTGCAAAAGGAACATCAATAATTCATAATATCGAACAAATTGATAGAGGTTATGAAAACATTGAAGCTCGTTTAAAATCAATAGGAGCTAAAATTGAAAGAATTTAAAAATTGAAATAAAAACTTTAATTGCTAGAAAAAGTTTCAAAAAAAATGAAAGTGAAAAAGTTTTATTATTAACATAATTAAACTTTAAAAAAAATGATTAGAAACTTATGGAAAGAAGAATGGAAAGACATTCAATTTGATGAAAAGATTTCGACGAAGAAGAAGTTTAAAATTTCTAATTATGGACGAATCATTAAATCTAGTAATGGAAAGGAAATTCTTAAAAGACAAACTTATATTAATGGATACGAAACCATTTCTGTAATACAAGTAGTGAACAAAAAATCTACAAGTAGGTATGTTCATAAACTTGTGGCACAACATTTTTTACCTAAAGAAAATGATGAACAAATTTATGTAATTCATTTAGATTATGATAAAACAAATAATGTTTTAGAAAATTTAAAATGGGCTACAAAAAGAGAAAAAGAATTGCATCAATTTAATCATCCAGATTGGGATGATATTGTTAAAAAACGAGGTAAAAAAATTGGTAAATTAACTGAAGGAAAGGTTAAAATTATTAAAAGACAGCTTAAAAATAATAGAACAAGAATTACTATGATAGCCAAACGTTTTGGTGTTTCAGATATGCAAATTCATAGAATAAAGACCGGTGAAAATTGGTCTCATATTAAAATTTAATATTAAATAGTGTCATTATGACACTATTTTTTTGTTGGCAACATTTTTGACAATAAATTGTGTACAATTTAACGATTACAAAGAAATGAGTAAGAAAGAAAATATAAAAGAAGAAGAAATCATCAACGAGCAAGAATCTGTTCAAGTGGAAGAAAATCAAGAGGTTGAAGTTGAAGAAACTAAAGAAGAACCAACTGCTGAGCAGTTAGTTCAAGCAGAAAAAGATAAGTTTTTACGTCTTTTTGCTGAATTCGAAAACTATAAAAAAAGAACAACTAGAGAAAGAATAGAATTATTTAAAACTGCAGGACAAGAATTAATGACATCTTTACTGCCAGTTGTAGATGATTTTGAACGTGCTTTGACACATATAGAAGAAGATAAAGAAGCTGAAGAGTTAAGAAAAGGCGTATTATTAATCTATAATAAATTCTACAATACTTTAGAACAAAAAGGATTAGCAAAAATAGAAACTAAAGCTGGTGATACTTTTGATGCTGAAATACATGAAGCAATTACGCAAATTCCTGCTCCGTCAGAAGATTTAAAAGGAAAAATAATTGATTGTGTAGAAAAAGGATACAAGTTAGGTGATAAAGTAATTCGTTACCCAAAAGTAGTAATAGGACAGTAATTAGTATTCAGTACACAGTAAGCAGTAGCCAGTAAATTACTGACTGCTCACTGAAAACTGCAAACTGCAAACTAAAAATAATGGCAAAACAAGATTTTTACGAAATATTAGGCATTTCTAAATCTGCTACAAAAGCAGAAATTAAGAAAGCTTACAGAAAAATGGCAATAAAATATCATCCAGATAAAAATCCTGGAGATACTACAGCAGAAGAAAACTTTAAAAAAGCTGCAGAAGCTTACGAAATTTTGAGCGACGAAAATAAAAAGGCAAGATATGATCAATATGGTCATGCAGCTTTTGATGGTCCTCAAGGTGGAGGAGGCTTTGGAGGTGGTGGCATGAATATGGATGACATATTCAGTCAATTTGGAGACATCTTTGGAGGTGGTGGCTTTGGTGGTTTTGGTAGTGGTGGAGGCCATAGGCAAGCCAGAGTTAAAGGTAGCAATATGCGTATTCGTGTTAAGCTTACTTTAGAAGAAATTGCAAAAGGAGTTGAGAAAAAAGTAAAAGTTCGTAGAAAAGTACAAGCAAGTGGTGTAAAATATAAAACATGTACAACTTGTAATGGTTCTGGTCAAGTAATGAGAGTTACCAATACTATTTTAGGTAGAATGCAAACTGCAACTACATGTAGTACTTGTTCTGGAGCAGGAGAAATTATTAGCTCTAAACCAAATGGAGCAGATGCACAAGGTATGGTTGTTAAAGAAGAAACTGTGCCAATTAATATTCCTGCAGGTGTTACAGAAGGTGTACAATTAAAAGTAGGAGGTAAAGGAAATGATGCTCCTGGTAAAAACTCAATTTCTGGAGATTTATTAGTTTTAATAGAAGAAGTACCACACGAAACTTTAAAAAGAGAAGGAACTAATATACATTATGATTTATATGTAAACTTTTCAGAAGCTGTTTTAGGTACTAGTAAAGAAGTAGAAACAGTTACAGGTAAAGTGAAAATTAAAATTGAACCAGGTACACAATCAGGGAAAATTTTAAGATTAAAAGGTAAAGGTTTACCAAGTATAGAACGTTATGGAACAGGAGATTTCTTAATTCATACAAATGTTTGGACACCTCAAGAATTAAATAAAGAACAGAAACAGTTTTTTGAAAAAATGTTAGATGATGATAATTTTTCTCCAAACCCAAATAAATCTGATAAGTCCTTTTTTGAGAAAGTAAAAGACATGTTTTCTTAAAAAAGTATTAAAAATGAAAAAAAATAGTATAAATTTTATTAAAAATGTTTTTTTATAATACTTTTTAATATATATTTGTATTGTTGTTGTGTATTCAACAACACTTTTTCTTTTTCATAGCAATTTTTCCCACTCAAATTTTATTTGAGTGGGTTTTTTTTAATTTAAAAGAAATAAATTTGAAAAATATTTAGCAGACTTATCTTATCGTCCTGAATTTATTTCAGGGAGGAAAGTCCGGACACCAAAGAGTAATTATAGCGGATAACATCCGTCCAACGTAAGTTGAGGACAAGTGCAACAGAAAGCAAGTACAGTTAGGCTGTAGTGAAACCAGGTAAACTCTATGAGGTGCAATGTCATGTAAATTAGAGCTTGAGAGCTACTCGCTCGATTCTAAAGGGTAGGCAGATAGATTCTAAGAGTAATTTTAGAACTAGATAAATGATAAGAACCTTTATTTTTTAAAGGAACAGAATTCGGCTTATTAGTCTGCTTTATATTTTTTTCATTAAATCTCATAATTCCTTTAATTTTGTTGAATTATATCTACTTTTTTAAAAAATAGTTTTTTTTTATTCATTAATTAAGGCAATCTATTATTTATCTTTCAAATTCAATTTTATTGCTGTAATTTTGCTTTAGTAGACGAATTAGATTTATGTAGTTTAGCTTCATTTTGTAATGTTTATCATATTTAAATGTTAGTTTTATTAATAATCAAAAAGTTTACAAAAAATAACCAAAAAGAATTCTATATTATTTATGAGCATTTACAACGATTACTTAAAGGAGATTGAAGAAAGAAAACAACTAGCCCTTCACCCTAAACCTATTGATGGTGCTGAATTGCTAAGCGCAATTATTACGCAGATTAAAGATTTAAATAACGAACATAGAGAAGATTCTCTTAATTTCTTTATTTATAATGTTTTACCAGGAACTACGAGTGCTGCAGTTGTAAAAGCAAAATTCTTAAAAGAAATTATTTTAGAAGAAGAAGTTGTTAAAGAAATTACACCATCTTTTGCATTTGAGCAATTATCGCACATGAAAGGTGGCCCATCTGTAGAAGTTTTATTTGATATTGCCTTAGGTAATGATGAAACAAAATCTAAACAAGCTGCAGATGTTTTAAAAACACAAGTTTTTTTATATGATGCAGATACTTCTCGTTTAGAAGAAGCATTTAATAATGGTAGTAAAATTGCTAGAGAACTTATAGAAAGTTATGCAAATGCAGAGTTTTTTACTAAACTACCAGAAATTGATGAAGAAATAGAAGTAGTAACATATATTGCTGGTGTTGGTGATATTTCTACAGATTTACTTTCTCCTGGAGGTGATGCACACTCAAGATCTGATCGTGAATTACATGGACAATGTTTATTTGAGCATAATAAAGATATGCAAAATGAATTATTAGCTTTACAAGAAAAACATCCTAATAAACGTGTAATGTTAATTGCAGAAAAAGGAACAATGGGTGTTGGTTCTTCTAGAATGTCTGGTGTAAATAATGTTGCTTTATGGACAGGTGTAAAATCTAGCCCTTATGTACCATTTATTAATATAGCTCCTGTAATTGCTGGTACTAATGGTATATCTCCAATTTTCTTAACAACAGTTGGTGTAACAGGTGGTATTGGTGTTGATTTACAAAACTGGGTAAAACAGAAAGATGCAGAAGGTAATACAATTGTAGATGAAGATGGTGAACCAATTTTAAAACAAATGTATTCTGTAGAAACAGGTACTGTTTTAACAATTAATACAAAAGAAAAGAAATTATATAGTGGTAATGTTGAACTAAAAGATATTTCTACAGCATTAACTCCACAAAAACAAGAATTCATTAAAGCAGGAGGTTCTTATGCAGTAGTTTTTGGTAAAAAATTACAAACATTTGCAGCTAAAGTTTTAGGAATCGAAGCTCCACAAGTATATGCAACTTCAAAAGAAATTTCTATTGAAGGGCAAGGATTAACTGCTGTTGAAAAGATTTTCAATAAAAATGCAGTAGGTACAACTCCAGGAAAAGTTTTACATGCAGGTTCTGATGTTCGTGTAGAAGTTAATATTGTAGGTTCTCAAGATACTACTGGGTTAATGACTTCTCAAGAATTAGAAATGATGGCTGCAACAACAATTTCTCCAATTGTTGATGGTGCATATCAATCAGGTTGTCATACAGCTTCTGTTTGGGATGATAAATCTAAAGCAAATATTCCTAGATTAATGAGCTTTATGAACGATTTTGGTTTAATTACTGGTCGTGATCCTAAAGGGAAATATTTTCCGATGACAGATGTTATTCATAAAGTTTTAAATGATATTACAGTAGGAGATTGGGACATCATCATTGGTGGAGATTCTCATACACGTATGTCTAAAGGTGTTGCTTTTGGTGCAGATTCAGGTACAGTAGCATTAGCTTTAGCAACTGGTGAGGCTACAATGCCAATTCCACAATCTGTTAAAGTTACATTTAAAGGAGCTATGAAATCTTATATGGATTTTAGAGATGTTGTGCATGCTACTCAACAGCAAATGTTAAAGCAATTTGGTGGAGAAAATGTTTTTCAAGGAAGAATTATAGAAGTTCATATTGGAACTCTTACTTCAGATGAAGCATTTACATTTACAGATTGGACAGCAGAAATGAAAGCTAAGGCTTCTATTTGTATTTCTGAGGATGATACTTTAATTGAATCTTTAGAGATTGCAAAAGGTAGAATCCAGATTATGATTGATAAAGGAATGGATAATACTAAACAAGTTTTACAAGGTTTAGTAGATAAAGCAAACACAAGAATTACCGAGCTTAAAACAGGTATTAAACCAGCTTTAAGACCAGATGCTAATGCAAATTATTATGCAGAAGTTGTTATTGATTTAGATGAAATTGCTGAACCAATGATTGCTGATCCAGATGTAAATAACGAAGATGTTTCTAAACGTTATACACATGATAATATTAGACCATTATCTTATTATGGTGGAACTAAAAAAGTAGATTTAGGATTTGTAGGATCTTGTATGGTTCATAAAGGTGATATGAAAATATTAGCTCAGATGTTAAAAAACATTGAAGCACAACAAGGTAAAGTAGAGTTTAAAGCTCCTTTAGTAGTTGCACCACCAACATATAATATTGTTGATGAATTAAAAGCAGAAGGAGATTGGGATGTTTTAAAGAAATATTCAGGTTTTGAGTTCGATGATAGTGCACCAAAAGGTCTAGCACGTACTAAATATGAAAATATGTTATATTTAGAACGCCCAGGTTGTAATTTATGTATGGGTAATCAAGAAAAAGCAGAACCAGGAGATACAGTTATGGCAACATCAACTCGTTTATTTCAAGGTAGAGTTGTAAAAGATTCTGGTGAGAAAAAAGGAGAGTCTTTATTGTCATCTACTCCTGTTGTAGTTTTATCAACAGTTTTAGGTAGAACTCCAACAATGGAAGAATATGAAGCTGCTGTAGATGGAATTGTACTTACTAAATTTAAGCCTTCTGAGAAGCAATTAGTAAACTAATAAGTTGCTAAACTTAAATATTTTAAAGCCTAAATCTATGATTTAGGCTTTTTTTGTATAAAACTATCCTATATCATAATCATTCTATTTTATAACTATCTTTTTTATAAAAACTCAATATTTAGTATATTAGATTTTTAACAAACAAAAAGAAGAAAATCTATGGCATTTGATATTGATATGATTAAGCAGGTTTATGAAAGCATGACAGAAAAAGTAGATGCTGCACGTAAAATTACAGGAAAACCATTAACCTTGTCAGAAAAAATATTATACTCTCATTTATGGGAAGGTAAACCCACTAGTGCATTTACTAGAGGTAAAGATTATGTAGATTTTGCTCCAGATAGAATTGCTTGTCAAGATGCAACTGCACAGATGGCATTATTACAATTTATGCAGGCTGGTAAGGCAAAAGTTGCTGTACCAACAACTGTACATTGTGATCACTTAATTCAAGCTAAAGAAGGAGCAGCAAAAGATTTAAAACACGCAAATAGTACAAGTAGTGAAGTTTTTAACTTTTTAGAATCAGTTTCTAATAAATACGGAATTGGTTTCTGGAAACCAGGTGCAGGTATTATTCATCAAGTTGTATTAGAAAACTATGCATTTCCTGGAGGAATGATGATTGGTACAGATTCACATACTGTTAACGCTGGTGGTTTAGGAATGGTTGCAATTGGTGTTGGTGGTGCAGATGCTGTTGATGTTATGGCAGGTATGGCTTGGGAATTAAAATTCCCAAAGTTAATTGGTGTAAAATTAACGGGTAAACTTTCTGGATGGACATCTCCTAAAGATGTAATTCTTAAAGTTGCAGAAATTTTAACTGTTAAAGGTGGTACAGGAGCTATTGTAGAATATTTTGGACCAGGAGCAACATCAATGTCTTGTACAGGTAAAGGTACAATTTGTAATATGGGCGCAGAAATTGGTGCAACTACATCAACCTTTGGTTATGATGATTCTATGGAGCGTTATTTACGTGCAACAGATAGAGAAGATGTGGCTGATGCTGCAAATAAAGTAAAAGAATATTTAACTGCGGATACAGAAGTTTATGAAAATCCTGAAGAATATTTTGATCAAGTTATCGAAATTGATTTATCAAAATTAGGGCCATTATTGAACGGACCTTTTACACCAGATTTATCTACAACTGTGGGTTCTGCTATGACAGAAAAAGCAAATTCTAATGATTGGCCTTTAACTGTTGAATGGGGTTTAATTGGTTCTTGTACAAATTCATCTTACGAAGATTTATCAAGAGCATCGTCTATAGCACAACAAGCCATTGATAAAGGTTTAAAAACTAAAGCAGAGTTTGGTATTAATCCAGGTTCAGAAAAGGTAAGATATACAGCAGAAAGAGATGGTATTCTTGATATTTTCGAAAATTTAGATGCAAAAATATTTACAAATGCTTGTGGACCTTGTATTGGTCAATGGGCTAGATATTCAGATCCTAAAAATGCACCTAAAAACAGTATAGTACATTCATTTAATAGAAACTTTGCTAAAAGAGCAGATGGTAATCCAAATACACACGCTTTTGTTGCATCACCAGAAATTACAGCAGCAATAGCTATTGCAGGTCGTTTAGATTTTAATCCATTAACTGATAAATTAATAAATGAAGATGGAGAAGAAGTTATGTTTGATGAACCAACTGGATGGGAATTACCACCAAAAGGTTTTGAGGTTAAAGAAAATGGATATTTAGCTCCAGATAAAGATGGAAGTGGAGTAGTAGTTTCTGTAAAAGACGATTCTGAAAGATTACAGTTATTAACGCCTTTTACTCCTTTAGGAGATTCTATTACAGGTGCCAAATTGTTAATAAAAGCATTTGGTAAATGTACAACAGATCATATTTCTATGGCTGGGCCTTGGTTACGTTTTAGAGGGCATTTAGACAATATTGCAAACAACACTTTAATAGGTGCTATTAATGCATACAATAAGAAAACAAATTTTGTAAAAAATCAATTAACAGGTGAGTATGATGCTGTACCTGCTGTACAAAGAGAATATAAAAAAGCCGGAATTAAAACAATAGTTGTTGGAGATCATAATTATGGTGAGGGATCTTCTAGAGAACATGCAGCTATGCAACCAAGACATTTAGGTGTTGCTGCTGTAATTGTAAAATCTTTTGCAAGAATTCATGAAACAAACCTAAAAAAACAAGGAATGTTAGGCTTAACTTTTAATAATGAAGCTGATTACAATTTAATTTTAGAGGATGATACATTTAACTTTATAGACTTAAATGAGTTCGCACCAGACAAACAATTAACTTTAGAAATTGTTCATACTGATGGAACTACTGATACTATTAAATTGAATCATACTTATAACAAAGCTCAAATTGATTGGTATAATGAAGGTTCTGCTTTAAATTTGATTAAAAAGCAAAATGCTTAATTTTTATTAAAAATGAGATAAATTTAAAACTCTTGAAGAAATTCAAGAGTTTTTTTGTAAGTAATTGTATTGTTTTAAGACTTTTTTAACAATCATCCAAAAAAGTTTTAAAAATGAATAATCTTTGGTTTTTTGATAATGTAAATTTATTTAATCTTCTTTGTCCTCACAAATTTAAAGAATATAAAGCCTGTCATACTTTTGACATTTATAAAAAAAGTGATTATGTTTATTTTGAAGAAGATGTAGCAAATAAAATATACCTTATAGAAAAAGGTAAAATTAAATTAGGCTATTATACAGAAGATGGGAATGAAGTTGTAAAGGCAATTCTAACAAAAGGTGAATTATTTGGAGAGAAAGCCATTTTAGGTGAAGAAATAAGAAATGAATTTGCACAGTCTGTTGATAATTCAACTTCAATATGTCCAATTGGAATTGAGACAATGCACGATTTAATGCGTGATAATAAAACCTTTAGTTTAAAAATTTATAAGTTTTTAGGCTTGCGTTTTAAGAAATTAGAAAGAAGATTACAATTGATTTTATTTAAAGATACTAGAACACGTTTTTTAGAATTTATGAAAGAATTATGTGAAGAATATGGTTACGATTGTGAAAAATCTGGAGATAAAGTTATTCAACATCCATATACACAAAAAGATATAGCATCATTAATTGGCACTTCTAGATCTAATTTAAATGTATTAATGAATGAGTTAAAAGAAGAAAGCATTATCAATTTTAATAGAAAAGAAATAAGATTAATACAAAAAATTGCATAAATGTTCGTTGGCTAACATTTAAAGATAATTCATCGCTATAATTTTGTTATCAAATAATATTAAATAACAATAAGATGAAAAAAATTTTAAAATTAGCATATTTATGTGCAGCGTTTGTTTTGTTTGCTTCGTGCGAAAATAATGAGGAAGTATCAACAACAGGAGAGTTAGTTATAGATTTAACAGGATTAGAAGAATTAGGTTCTGATTTTGTATACGAAGGTTGGTTGATAGTAGATGGTAACCCTGTAAGTACAGGAACATTTACAAGTGTAATTTTTCCTCAAACTTATACTGTAAATAATAGTGATTTAAATTCAGCAAGTACTTTTGTGCTTTCTATAGAACCAGCTATAGATTCAGATCCAGCACCAGCAGCAACTAAATTATTAGCTGGCGATTTTTCTGGTAATTCTGCAAATGTAACTTCAACAGGAATTGTAGCTGATTTTTCTACTTCTTGGGGAAAATATATCTTGGCAACTCCAACAGATGATGATGCTTCTAATGAAGCAAGTGGTGTTTGGTTTTTAGATAATTCTTCAGGAACTGCTGTAACAGGTTTAGGTTTACCAACTTTATCAGATGGATGGAAATATGAAGGTTGGGTTGTTTTAAACGGAACTCCTGTGAGTACTGGTACATTTTTAGATCCTGCGAATGCAGATGATAATGCATCAACCTCACCTTATAAGGGTACTTTAAATGATGGGCCTGCTTATCCAGGAGAAGATTATGTAGTGGGTTCAGCTGCTGGGGTTGATTTTCCTACGGATTTAAAAGATGCTACAATTGTAATTTCTGTAGAACCTTATCCAGATAATAGTGCTGCACCTTTTACCTTAAAACCTTTAGCAAATATAGTTCCTTCAGATGCAATGAATCATAGTGTTTTAACATTAGATGCTGGGCCTATATTAGTATTAACAGGTACTGTTTCAAGATAAATCTAATAATTAATCAATTATAAAGAGGAAGCTATTATGCTTCCTTTTTTTATGCTTAAAAAGATCTTTTAGTTTTTAAGGCGATCAATCCTAAAATAGGACCAATTGCTAAAACCATAAAAATATAATTTGAATTTGTTATCGTTTTTAAACTATCAATAATAAGAATACTAATGATTGTTATAGAATAACCAATACAATTTACAATTGTTAAAGCAGTTCCTTTGTCTTTAACAGGTGCATTTTGAGCAACTAAAGTTGAAAATAAAGGTGAATCTGCAATCACAACCATTCCCCAAAAAATTAAAAAAGTAATAAATAGATATTCATTTGAAATTTGAAAAGCAAAAGGAGAAATCAAACAACAAATACAGGAAAGAAAAAGAAAATTATAAGCTGTTTTTTGGACTCCTATTTTTTCTGATATATAACCTCCAAAAACACAAGAAAATCCACCAAAAGCTATAATTATAAAAGATAATATTGGAATATTAAAATTTATTTCTGGATGTAAATCTTTATAAATACTTAATAAAATAGGTACAAAAGCCCAAAAAGTATACAATTCCCACATATGACCAAAATAACCAAATGCTGCTTTCTTAAAATTCACATTTTTAAAAACAGTATAACAAACGGATAAATTTAAAGTTTTACTAGCCTTTCTATAAGGGCCATTTTTAACAAATAACAGCATAATTAATCCTCCAAAAATTGCCAATACAGAAGTAGAAATTAAAACACTTTTCCAAGAATAATCAACTAAAACATCTTTTAATAAATGTGGTAAAGCAGTACCTATAACTAAAGCTCCAACTAAATACCCAAGAGATTTACCTAAACCTTTGTTGTAATAATCTGTAGCTATTTTCATACCAACAGGATATATTCCTGCCAAGAAAAAACCTGTAAGAAAACGTAAGCTCATTAAACTAAATAAAGTTTGATGACTAAAAATACAAGTAAGGTTAAAAACAGAACCTAAAATAGCACTTATAAAAAATACTTTAGATGGTGAAAAACGATCTGCAATTGTAAATAAAGCAAAGACTAAAGTACCACCAATAAAGCCAAACTGAACAGCAGATGTTAAATAGCCTAATGCGTTTTCTTGTAAATTAAAGGTTTCTACAAGGCTATTCATTACTCCATTGCCTGCAAACCATAAAGATGTGCAGCAAAACTGAGAAATTACAATAACAAATAAAATGTGTTTTGATATTTTCATTATACTCTTTATTTTAAGAGTTCTAATGTACTAAGATGTAAATCTTCTTTATCAAATGAGTAAATAGGATCCCTTTCATATACAGATATTTTTTTTATACTTTGCACACTAAAAAAAAGTGTTCCAGATTCATCATCATCTTTATATAATTGAAATTTATCATCATCATTAAAATATCTTATATCACTTACTTTAAAAATATCATTTCTATTTTTGTTTTCTAAATTATCTAAGATCGATTTATTAATTTTACCATATAAATAGTTAAGAGTTGTATCTTTTTTCATAATGGTTTCAAGTTCTATATAAACCCAAGTTGTTTCTTTTTTTGTTGGTGTTGTTCTTTTTATTAATTCACCACAAGAGTTTAAAAATAATAAAATAGAAAAGAATATAAAATAAGTTTTTTTGTTATTCATTGTTATATTAGTTTGACAACTAATATAACTTAAAATCAAATATGGACTCCTAAAAATTTTTAGAATTTATAAGGATTTACATCTTCACTCTAGTAAATAAATAATAGATTATCCCTGCATTAGAAATGTCTATTCATTTTTCTTTGTGCTTTTTCATACAATTCCAAATTCAAGCAATATTTATTTGTTATTGAACAATTTATAATTAGCTGATTTTTTTTAATCGTAAAAAATAAAATTTAAAGAGTAGAAGAGAATACTTAAGTAAATTATATTATTAATATTTAATTTTAAAACTATTTTAACTTAGTTAATTTATGAATATTAATTCTTTAAGATATTAAATCAAATATCAATTGTATATTTGATTTAATGAAAAAAGTGAAAATTATAGAATGTCCGAGAGATGCAATGCAAGGAATAAAATCGCATTTTATTTCTACAGATAAAAAGGCATTGTATATTAATTCTTTATTAAAGGTTGGTTTTGATACTATAGATTTTGGCAGTTTTGTATCACCAAAGGCAATTCCGCAAATGCGAGATACAGCTGCAGTTTTATCTAAATTAGATTTATCGAAAACAAGTAGTAAATTATTAGCCATAATTGCTAATGTTAGAGGTGCAAATGATGCTTCTAAATTTGAAGAAATCGATTATTTAGGATATCCTTTTTCAATATCAGAAAATTTTCAGATGCGTAATACGCACAAAACAATTGCAGAATCTATAGATACTTTAAGTGAAATTTTAAATATTGCTGATAAATCAAATAAAGAAGTTGTAGCGTATTTATCTATGGGTTTTGGGAATCCTTATGGAGATCCTTGGAATGTAGAAATAGTAGGAGAGTGGACTGAAAAACTTTCTAAGATGGGTGTAAAAATTTTATCACTTTCAGATACTATTGGTAGCTCTACACCAGAAGTTATAGATTATTTATTTTCTAATTTAATAAAAAAATATCCTGAAATAGAATTTGGTGCACACTTGCATACAACTCCAGAGAAATGGTTTGAAAAAGTAAATGCAGCTTACAAAGCTGGTTGTTTACGTTTTGATGGAGCTATTAAAGGTTATGGAGGTTGCCCAATGGCTAAAGATGAATTAACAGGTAATATGCCAACTGAAAAATTATTAAGTTATTTTACAGTAGAAAAAGTTAATACAAATATAAAACCAATGAGTTTTGAAAGTGCATATAATAAAGCCTTAGAGGTTTTTAAGCACTAATTATATAATTAGAATTTTAATAATTTTCTATAAAAAAAGCCTTACTTAATAAGTAAGGCTTTTTTTATTTTTATAAGATTCTATCTTTCTCTACGTCTACGACCAAAACCACCAGATTTTCTATCGCCAGAATTTTTTGATCTATCAGAAGAACGTCTGTCAGATCTTTTTCTACCTCCATCATCACTACTTCCTCTAGATGAATTTTCAGAACTTCTACGTCTACCAAAACCACCATCTTTTTTACCAAAAGGTTTTTTACCACCTCTTCTTCCTCCTCCAGAACGTTCTTTTTTCGTAATTTCTACGTTTACTGAGCGTCCGTCAAAATCTGGTTGATTGCTTGAAAAAGCTTCTAATGTTTTGTCTTCGAAATTTTTATCAATCTCAAAGAAAGAAAAAGTATCTAAAATATCAATGGCACCAATTTCAATTTTGTCTCCAATTTCTTGATCATTAATTAATCCGATCAATTTTGCAGGATTTAAGCTGTCTTTTCTACCAATATTGATAAAAAATCGAGTCATATTATCTGCAGTTTCTCTTCTTCTAGAATTATCTCTACCTAAATCATTTAAATCTTTAGCATTTTCATAGTAAGCTAACATTGTGTTAAACTCTAAAGAAACAAATTTTTGAATTAATTCTTCTCTGTTTAAATCTTCTAATTTTTCGTAAATGCTTGGTAAAAATTCATTGATTTCAGATTCGTTAACTTCAGTTTTCTGAACCTTATCAATTAAATTCATTAATTGATTTTGTACAATTTCTTTACCTGTAGGTACTTTACCCTCTACAAATTTCTTTTTAATGATTCTTTCAATAACACGTAGTTTACCTTTTTCTTTTCCGTTAACTAATACTATTGAAATTCCTTTGTTACCAGCTCTACCTGTTCTACCACTTCTATGTGTATAGTTTTCTATCTGATCTGGTAATTTATGATTGATAACGTGTGTTAATTCAGTTACATCTAAACCACGAGCTGCAACATCTGTAGCGACTAAAATTTGAATTGTTTTTTTACGGAATTTACCCATTACAGAATCTCTCTGTGCTTGAGATAAATCTCCATGTAAAGAATCTGCGTTGTAACCGTCTTTTATTAAATTATCTGCAACTTCTTGTGTTTCTCTACGAGTTCTACAAAATATAATTGCATAAATATCAGGATTTAAATCTGCTATTCTTTTTAAAGCTGGGTAACGTGTTCTTTCTGTAACAGCATAATATTCGTGCTCTACATTTTCTGAACCTGAATTTTTTTCACCAGAAGTAACTTCTACAGGTTTAGTCATGTAGTTTCTTGCTATAGCTTCTACTTCTCTAGGAAAAGTTGCAGAAAACAGTAAAGTTTGTTTTGTTTCTGGAGTTGCTTCTAAAACTTTATCAAGTTCTTCTTTAAACCCCATATTTAACATTTCATCAGCTTCATCTAATACAAGCCATTGAACGTTTCCTAATTTTAAAGCTCTTCTGTTAATTAAATCTACAGTTCTACCTGGAGTACCTACTACAATCTGAGATCCTCTTTTTAAAGAACGAATCTGTTCTTCCATACTAGAACCACCATAAACTGTAGTAACTTTTACGTTTTTTTGATATTTAGAAAAGTCTTTAATATTGTTACCAATTTGAACTGCTAATTCTCTTGTTGGTGATAAAATAATAGCTTGAACATTGCTGTTGTTTTCATCTATAAGCTCTAAAATGGGTAAACTAAAGGCTGCAGTTTTACCTGTACCAGTTTGTGCAAAAGCTTTTAAATCTTCTGTAGAAGAAATTATTTGAGGTATTGCTTTTTCTTGAATAACAGTTGGTTTTTCGTAACCTAAATCTGTTAATGCTCTATTTATAGGCTCTTTTAGGCCTAATTCTAAAAATGTTGACATGTCTGTGTTTTTGTAGATTCACAGAACGCCCACCTGCAAATCAAATTATAAATTTTCGACTTGATTTTTTATTGAGTTAAATTATACTCAAAATTAAAATCGTGCAAAGATACTGTAATTTAAATAGATAACTGGCTTTTAAGTTAAAAATTAGTTATTGCTTAATTCTTCTAAATAAGGATTTAAGTTTTTAGATGCAATAGAACCATAACCATTAATAACTTTACCTTGTTTATTTATAAGTACAGAACGCGGCATTTTACTTGTTAAAAAACGATGAGCATCACTACTATCATCTAAATAAAATTGTTTTTTAATATCTAAATTTTTAATTCTTTGTCCGTTTTTACCATCAATCATTATTTGTAAAAATTGTATGTTTGGGTAATTTTTAGTTAAATAAGTCATCCTAGATTCCACATAAGAATAAGAAACATACTCTGGACTCCAAAAGAATAATAAAGTGTTTTTACCTTTAACTACATCAAAAACTCGCAGTTTAAAATCAGAATAATTATTAAAGCTAAAATTAGGTAAACGTGTATCTGCAGTTATAAATTTAGTGTCGTTAACCAATTTTTTCATTAAAGAATTGTCTTCTTCATTTGTAGTTAAGTTAAAGAACGTATCAAATGCTTTTGTATTAATATCACAACTAGATTTATTGTAAAAATGACTAATAATTGTTTGTCTTAAAAAAGCATTTTTAGATTTGGTTGTAGAAATTTCTTTATCAATTGTATTTAATAAATCTACTGTAAATTCAGAAGAATATTTATTTTTCATAGGTGCATGACCTAAAGCGTATGTTTTATTGTATAGAAAATTCCTTACATATTGAGAATAAGGAGGGTAGTACATTAAAGAATCCTTATCTATAGTGATGTTTTTTCTGTAATCGTAAAAAGTGTTGTTTAAAGTAGGGAAATTACCATCCGAAGAATATTTAGCATTAATAATAGGGTACCTTTCTATTTTTAAATAAATAGGAAAAGTTAATGCAGTTTTTAAAGTTTGTTTAAAACCTAAGGTTTCATCTGGGTGTTTGTCTATATAATCTTGGTAAGTATTTAATTTTAATTTTATTAATGAATCTGTTTTTTGTTTAAATTTAATAGGCAAAAGTTTATTGTATTGGTAAAATTGTTTTTTATCGTTTTCGCCTTCTAAAAAACAATCTATTAAAATATTATTTCTTTCTGCTCCTTTACCTGCAAAAACTAAAGATTCATCAAAGTCCCAAGTATTTAAACGTATCATAACACTATCTGCTACTTCTAAATAAATATGTTGATTTTCATTACCATGGTTAAAATAATATAAACCTTCATTTGCATTTTTTATCTCTCCTAAAAATTTATTTTTAGAATCTAATAAAAAAGTGTCTATCACTTTATCCATTGAATATAAAACAATATAGTTAGTTTTCGGATTTATAATTTTACCTCCAAAATATGTAATCGTATTTTTATCTATAGTATTACAACTAATTAGGGCAAGTAAAAATGAAATTTGAACTAAGAGGATTATTTTTTTTGTCATAAAATTTTCTAGCAAATTAAGCACAACAAATTTAATCATACATAAGTGTTGTGTCTGTTAATACGTTGTTAAAAATAAGTGCAATACTTTAATATAGAATAATTCTATTTTTTTCAGAAAAGGGTAATAAAACTAAGTACTTAAGAGAAATCAATTTATTACTTTTGCAGAAATTTAAAATACAATTATGTTATCAGTTTCTAACTTATCAGTACAATTTGGAAAACGTATTTTGTTTGATGAAGTAAATACTAAATTTCAAACAGGTAACTGTTATGGAATTATAGGAGCAAATGGTGCAGGAAAATCAACTTTTTTAAAGATTCTTTCTGGTAAACAAGATGCTACATCAGGTCAAGTACATTTAGAGCCAGGCAAAAGAATGTCTGTATTATCTCAAAATCATAATGAGTTTGATGATTTCCCTGTACTAGAATCAGTTGTAATGGGTAACAAAGAATTGTTTGAAATTAAAAAACAAATAGATGCTTTATATGCTGATTATACTGATGAAAATGCAGAAAAAATTGGTGAACTTCAAATAGTTTTTGAAGAAATGAATGGTTGGAATGCAGATTCTGATGCAGCAGCAATGTTATCTAACTTAGGCATAACTGAAGATTTACATTATACTTTAATGAAAGATTTAGATGGTAAACAAAAAGTACGTGTGTTAATTGCACAAGCACTTTTTGGTAATCCTGATGTGCTAATTATGGATGAGCCTACCAATGATTTAGATTTCGAAACAATTAATTGGTTAGAAAACTTTTTAGCAAATTATGACAATTGTGTAATTGTGGTTTCGCATGACAGACACTTTTTAGATGCAGTTTGTACACATATTTCTGATATTGATTTTGGTAAAATAAACCATTATTCAGGTAATTATACTTTTTGGTACGAATCTAGTCAGTTAGCAGCTAAACAAAGAGCGCAACAAAACAAAAAAGCAGAAGATAAAAAGAAAGAATTAGAAGAATTTATTAGAAGATTTTCTGCAAATGTTGCAAAATCGAAGCAAGCAACTTCTCGTAAAAAAATGATTGAGAAGTTAAATGTAGAAGATATAAAGCCATCAAGTAGACGTTACCCAGCTATTATTTTTGAAAGAGATAGAGAAGCAGGAGACCAAATTTTAAATGTAGAAGGTTTAAGTAAAGAATTTGAAGGTGAAAAATTATTTGATAATGTTCACATCAATTTAAATAAAGGAGATAAAGTTGCTGTAATTTCTAGAAACTCTAGAGCTGTTACTGCTTTTTATCAAATTATTAGTGGTAATTCTGAACAAGATGGAGGTAAATTTTCTTGGGGAGTTACCACAACACAATCTTATTTACCATTAGATAACTCATCATTTTTCCAGAATGGAGAGTTAAATTTAGTAGATTGGTTAAGACAATATGCACAAACAGAAGAAGAGCGTGAAGAAGTTTTTTTAAGAGGATTTTTAGGTAAAATGATTTTTTCTGGTGAAGAAGCTTTAAAGAAAAGTAACGTTTTATCTGGTGGAGAAAAAGTACGTTGTATGTTATCTAGAATGATGATGAAAAGAGCTAACATTTTACTGTTAGATGAACCAACAAACCACTTAGATTTAGAATCAATTCAGGCATTAAACAACTCTTTAATTAACTTTAAAGGTACAGTTTTATTATCTACTCACGATCATGAATTTGCACAAACAGTTGCTAACAGAATTATAGAATTAACACCAAAAGGTGTTATTGATAGATACACTACTTTTGATGAATATTTATCTGATAAAAAAATTAAAGAATTACGTGATTCTATGTATGCTTAAAATATATTTGAGGCATTAATTTTATAAATTATAATAAAAAACCTAATCTAAATTAATACTTTAGATTAGGTTTTTTAATTTGCTGTAAATTAGATTTTTAAAATTAAATATTATGAGTTTATATTAATGAAATCTCATTATATTTAACTTATTTTATTTTTTCTGTAAAGGACTAATAATTTTAACATCAGAAAAAGAAATTGCACCTCTTACAACACCATCAATAGTTTTCTTTAAAGCTTCTATCAATTGCATTTTTAATTGCGATTTATGATAAATTAAACTTACTTCTCTAGCAGGTGGAGGAGATGTAAATTCACGTAAATGTTTCTTGTCTTTATCATTTAAATCTAAAGTATGTAAATATGGTAACAAAGTCATCCCTAAACCTTCTTTAGATAGTTTTATTAGTGTATCAAAACTTCCACTTTCTAACTGAAAACCTTTTTTATTATCAATTTTATGAGTTCTACATAAATTTATAACACTGTCTTTAAAACAATGACCATCTTCTAATAATAAAATATCTTCCATTTCTAATTCATTAGAAGAAATGTTTTTGTTGTTAAATAATCGATGATTTTCTGGCACCAAACCAACAAAAGGCTCATAGTACAAAGGTCTTTCTTTAATAGCTTCGTTTTCTAAAGGTGTTGCAGCAATTGCAGCATCTATATGGCCATCAGTTAATTTTCTAGTAATTTCTTCTGTAGTTAATTCTTCTATAATCAACTTTACTTTAGGGTATTTTTTTGTAAAGTTATTTAAAAACATTGGTAATAGAGTAGGCATAATTGTAGGTATAATTCCTAATCTAAATTCGCCACCTATATAACCTTTTTGTTGATGTACAATATCTAAAATCCTATTGCTCTCATCTACAATAACTTTTGCTTGTTCTACAATTTTTTTACCAACTTCTGTTAATTCAATTGGTTTTTTAGATCTGTTAAAAATTTGTACAGATAATTCGTCTTCTAGCTTTTGAATTTGCATACTCAAAGTTGGCTGAGTTACAAAACTATGTTCTGCAGCAACCGTAAAATTTTGATATTCTGCTACAGATAAAACATATTTTAGTTGGGTAATTGTCATGTAATAAAATTTTTTGATAAAGATATTAAATCAATCAATTATAACTATTATTTATAGTCATAAATTTCACATAAATTTGAATTATCAAAAATAAAACAAATAAAATGACCAAAACAATATTAGGATTAGACAAAAAAGAAACAGCAAATTTAGTTACAGAATTAAATGGTTTGTTAGCAAATTTTCAAATTTATTACCAGAATTTAAGAGGTTTACATTGGAATATTAAAGGGAAAAACTTTTTTGAATTACACGTAAAATTTGAAGAGTTTTATACAGACTCGCAAATTAAGATAGATGAAATTGCAGAACGTATTTTAACATTACAAGGTAAACCTTTGCATACTTTTACAGATTATATAGATAATTCTTCTGTGCCAGTTGGTAAAGACATTTCTAATGATGTAGATGGAGTAGAGTTAGTTGTAAATTCATTATCAGAGTTATTAAAAATAGAAAGAACTATTTTAGAGGCTGCAGATGAAGCTAATGATGAAGGTACAAATTCTATGATGAGCGATTTTATTGCTGAGCAAGAAAAAACAATTTGGATGTTAAATTCTTGGTTAGGTAAATAATTTAGGCTGTTGTAAAACAAGAAATGATTTTACTTTTTAAAAAGCTTGTTTAAGTTTCTGTTTATTAGAAGTTTAAATAAGTTTTTTTTATATCTGAAAAGAATAACCAATTTCAAAACCTAAAATATTATAACCTGCATTTGGTTGATTAAAATCTAAATTAGAAACGTGGCCAAACAAATTTGTACCTATATATAAATAAGAATTAGCAAAAGTTTGGTAAGAAAAACCGAAAGAAAAATTTTCGATAAATGTAAAGCCCTTTGCAACACGCTCTGTTCTAGTATCAATGTAATTAAAACCTAAACTTAAAGTAGCTTGTAAAGCTAATTTATTTAAAAGTTGTCTTTTTGCAGCAAAACCAAATTCAACCCCATATAAATTCATTTCTTTTTGTTGCGTAAATTCTTCTCTTTTTTCAAGATAATTTCCTACATCTGGTGTAACATATTGCTCGTTAATTAATTGATGTTTTATATATTGAATTTGAGGTTGTACAATTAATTCAATATCAAATTTTCTCCACTGTGTTAATTTGTAAAAAGCCTGTGCTTTATAGGTATTTGTAGAATAATCATAATCAGGATCATCATTTAAAAAATTCTCGTTTGTTGCAGAATTATATAAAAAACCAACCTTATAAGGTTTTAGTTTTGATTCCTTTTTTACATCTTGAGAAACAATAGAAAAATTTATAAAAAATAATAAAACGATTAGGCTATTTTTCATTAATTAAACAAACATTTTTGCAACAGTTTCAGCTTTTCTACTTACAGTATAATCGTAAAAACCTTCACCAGATTTTACGCCTAATTTACCAGCATTTACCATATTAACCAACAGTGGGCAAGGAGCATATTTTGGATTTTTAAAACCATCATACATCACATTTAAAATAGATAAACAAACATCTAAACCAATAAAATCTGCCAATTGTAAAGGTCCCATTGGGTGAGCCATTCCTAATTTCATAACAGTATCAATCTCAGTAACACCAGCAACTCCATTGTATAAAGTTTCAATAGATTCGTTAATCATTGGCATTAAAATTCGGTTGGCTACAAATCCAGGATAATCATTTACTTCAACTGGAATTTTACTAATTTTCTTAGACAATGCTACAATCTCACTCATCACTTCATCAGTTGTATTGTAACCTCTAATAATTTCAACCAATTTCATAATTGGTACAGGATTCATAAAATGCATTCCAATAACTTTTTCTGGCCTTTTTGTAACAGCAGCAATTTGAGTAATAGAAATAGACGATGTATTTGTAGCTAAAATGGTTTTTGCATCACAAATAGCATCTAATTCTTTAAAAATTTTCGACTTTAAAGCAACATTTTCTGTAGCAGCTTCAACAACTAAATCCATATTTTTAACACTATCTTTAATGGCGGTAAATGTGGTAATGTTATTTAAAGTAGTAGTTTTATCAGCTTCAGAAATTTTTTCTTTAGCCAACATTCTATCCAAATTTTTGGTAATTGTGGTTACACCTTTTTGCAAAGCAGCTTCAGAAATATCAATTAAATGTACATTATAATTAAATTGAGCAAAAGTATGGGCAATTCCATTTCCCATAGTTCCAGCTCCAATTACAGCTATGTTTTTCATCAAAAAATAAATTTAAAAGTTAATGTTTTGGGCGTTTTAACAGGCTTTCATTACTCGCTTTTTTGTAAAAACAAAAAGAGCTTAAACAGGCCATTCAATCCCTAACGCAATTGTTTGCTAACAAAGGGTAAAATTTAAACAACGGCTTGTGTTTTAAAACAATCTATTACCCATTGTGCAATTCGTAAAGCTTCAGAACCATTTGCTAAAGTTACAATTGGTCTTGTATCATTTAAAATGGCATCAGCAAAAGTTTCTAGCTCGTCTAAAATTGCGTTATTGTTTGTAACTTCTGGGTTTTCGAAATATATTTGTTTTTCTACGCCTTCATCATTCTTTAAAACCATTGCGAATTCATCTAAATTATCTGGTGCATCTTGTATTCTAACAATTTCTGATTCTTTACTTAGAAAGTTTACAGAAATATAAGCATCTTTCTGAAAAAAGCGAGTTTTACGCATATTTTTCATAGAAATTCTGCTGGATGTTAAATTAGCAACACAGCCATTTTCAAACTCAATTCTAGCATTTGCTATATCTGGAGTTTCAGAAATTACAGATATTCCGCTTGCGTGCACGTCTTTTACCTTAGAGTTTACACAAGAAAGTATAATATCAATATCGTGAATCATTAAATCTAACACAACAGGCACATCAGTTCCTCTCGGATTAAACTCGGCCAATCTATGCGTTTCAATAAACATTGGGTTGTTTATTTTGTCTTTAACAGCAGTAAAAGCTGGGTTAAAACGCTCTACGTGACCAACTTGACCTTTTACGTGATGTTGGCTAGCTAATGTTCTAATCGCTTCAGCTTCTAACATTGTTTTTGCTATTGGTTTTTCAATAAATATATGACGCCCTTTTTCTATTGCTTTTTTAGCACAATCAAAATGAGATAAAGTAGGTGTTACAATATCAACAACTTCTACTGCATCAATTAATTCATCAATAGAATTAAAAGAAGTGTAACCAAAATCTTCGACTACTTTTTTCGCATTTTCTATAGAAGGATCGTAAAAACCAACTAATTCGTATTTTGAAGATTGTTTTAATAATTTTAGATGAATTTTCCCTAAATGACCTGCTCCTAAAACCCCTACTTTAAGCATATATATTATTGTTTTTGTCTTTGCAAAAGGATAAAAACAAACATTAATAATAAGTTTAGTTTGTTAATTGTTTTGAAAAAGACGTTAGTTTTTAATTAATGATTTTTAAAAAATCAGCTAAAAACAAAGATACAATTTTATAAGAGTTTAATTTAATTTATTACTATTTTTAGACTCTTGAAACTAAACCAAAATTGAGAGATACAGCAAAACACCAAGGTCTTCGAAACCAATTAGCTAACGTTTTACAAGCAAAAGGCATTACAGATAATAATGTATTAAATGCAGTACGTAAAATTCCACGACATTTATTTATTGACTCTAGTTTTGAGTCTCATGCTTATCAAGACAAGGCTTTTCCTATTGCTGCAGATCAAACAATTTCTCAGCCTTACACTGTAGCTTTTCAATCACAAACTTTAAAGGTTAATAGAGGTGATAAAGTTTTAGAAATTGGTACAGGTTCAGGATATCAAACTGCAGTTTTGTTAGAGTTAAAAGCAGAAGTGTATTCAATAGAAAGGCAACACGAATTATTTAAAAAAACCTCTTTGTTTTTACCAAAATTAGGTTACAAACCAAAGAAATTTATTTTTGGTGATGGTTATAAAGGTTTACCAGAAAAAGCACCTTTCGATAAAATTATTGTAACTGCTGGTGCTCCTTTTGTGCCAAAACCTTTACTATCACAACTAAAAGTAGGAGGTATGCTATTGATTCCTGTTGGTGATAAAACTCAAATTATGACTTTGTTTATCAGAAAATCTCCCAAAGAATTCGAAAAACACGAATTAGGTGATTTTGCTTTTGTACCAATGTTAGAAGAGAGAAATTAATTGCTTTTTATTATTTTTCCTATAGAGCCTTTTTGTGAAGGAATTAGTTTGTAAATAGAATTTGGTTGTAAGTTTTTTATAGATTTATGAGACACAAAAATTATAGCTGTGTTACTTTCTTGGTTAATTTTATTAATTAAAGCTATAATTATTGCTGTACTTTTATCATCTAAATTTATTAAAGGTTCGTCTAAAATTAATAAAGGTGGATGTTTAATCATTGCTCTTGCAATTAAAACTAATCTTTGATTTACATTAGATAAATTTTGAAAAAGTTCTTTTGATTCACTTTCTAAATCGAGTAATTTTAACCATTCAATTGCTAATTTTTCTTTGAGAATAGAAGGAGTTTTATATAAACCAATACTATCAAAAAAGCCAGAAATTACCATCTCTTTTACAGTAGTATTTCTCTTAAATAATTCTAACATTGAAGGGTTAAAATACCCAATTTTCTCTTTTATTTCCCAAATACTTTCTCCAGAACCCTTTTTTTTGCCAAATAAATAAACTTCTTGCCCAAAAGCTTTTATATTATTGCCATAAATCATTGATAAAATGGTGCTTTTTCCAGAACCATTAGGACCTATTAATTGCCAAAATTCGTTTTTACTAATGGTCCAATTAATATTATTTAAAATGTGATTTTCATCATAAGAAACATTTACATTTTGTAGAGAAATTAATTGATTGGGTATGTTTTTATAAAATGTTATTGGTTTAGGTATATTAAAATTAAAAGTGAAAACATCTTCTGTAAAACTATAATTATTAATAGGAATTATAGTGTTAATATTATCGTTTTCAATGTCAAAATAATGAGTAATTACTGGTAGTATTTCTTCTTTTCTACTAATAATTTGTATTAAAGTTATTTCTTTAGATAAGTTTATAAGTTTTTCTTTTAATTCTTTAACGGAATTTTTGTCTAAACTTTCAAAAGGACTTTCTAAAATTATAAAATCAGGATTTTGCTGTAATAAGTATTTGAGTAGCGCTTTTTTTTGTTCTCCACTAGAAAAAGTACGGATTGATCTTTTTTCTTTTTTTGTTAAATTATGAGAACTATGTTTTGCCTCATTTTCTATGAATTTGGTTAAAATAGCATTAGAGAATAGAAGTCCTTTTTTGTTATTTAAATTGGTTATTGGATGATTGTCTTTTAATATGTTTTCAATTATTTTACTTTCTCTAGTAAGGTTCTCCTTTTCAAGGATATAATGGAAGTTTTCCATACTTATTAAAATTTATTTAGCCCTTTGCCAATATTTAGTTTTTCCGAAAAGAGAAACTCCAAGATAACCACGAATCTTTAATTTATCTGGTTTTACTAATTTTATATAACATTTATAAATTTTACCATTTCTAGGGTCTAAAATTTCTCCTCCAGACCATTCTTCTTCATTTTTTTCTAAACCAGTTAAAATTTCTAAACCTAAAATAGGTTTATTTTTATTAGCTCCTTCACATTTTTCGCAAATTGCTTTTTGTCTGTTTGGATCAGTAATTTTTAAAATTTTAGCATAAGCTTTGCCATTTTTCTTATACATTTCAATTACAGAATCAACTTTGCCTGTATCATCATTAATAGTATTCCATTTACCAAAAATAGTTTGTGAATTAACTGATAAAGAAATGAATAAAATAATTAAAGTTGAAAGTAGTTTTATCATAATGTATTTGTAATTAGGTGTTTAATTAATTTTATTTTAGTTTCTATCCCAATAAACAGTTTTACCAAAAATAGGAATACCTGCATAACCTCTTACTTTTAGCTTTTTTGAATTTATGAACTTAATATAAACATTAAAATAATTTCCAGTTCTAGGATCTAATCCATAACCACCAACCCATTTATTGCCTTTTTTGGTTAATTTATATAAGATGTGCATTCCTAAAGCAGGTTTGTCTTTTAAACTTCCTTTACATTCTGTACAAAGTCCGTTTTTTAATTCAGGATCTGTTATATCTATTATTTTAGCAAACAATTCTCCATTTTTTTCATAGATTTCAACTACAGAATCTATTTCTCCTGTTTTTTCATCTCTAGAATTCCATGTACCAAGAACTTCTTGTGCATTCATTGTAATTGTTATAAAAAAGACTAAGATAAAAAATAATCCTTTTTTCATTTTAATCATACTTAGCATCAAAATTATTATCCCATTTACCTTGAACTCTTAAAATCTGTTCAATAATATCTCTAACACAACCTTCACCACCTTTTTTATCAGAAATATATTTAGCAACTCCTTGTATTTCTTGGGCTGCATCATTAGGTGCACAAGGTAAACCAACTAATTTCATAACAGGATAATCAGGAACATCATCCCCCATATATAAAACATTTTCTGGCTGTAAATTATATTTTTCAACCAACTCATTATATTGTTGTATTTTGTTATGAGCACCCAAATAAATATCTTTAATTCCTAAATTTGCTAAACGAGTTCTTACGCCTTCGTTTTTTCCGCCAGAAATAATACAAACGTTAAAGCCTTTATCTACAGCCGTTTTTAAGGCATAACCATCTTTAATATTCATATGTCTAACCAATTCTCCATCAGGCATTATGGTTACCATTCCGTTTGTGAGTACACCATCTACATCAAAAATTAAAGTAGTGATTTTTGGTAATAATTGTTTGTAACTAATTTCCATTTTGGATTGATTCTGTTAAGATTGTATATATTTTTTGTTGATCTTTATTTAGCAAAGCTAAATGATTTTTTATTGTTTTTTGATCTTTTCTTACTGCTGGGCCAGTTTGTGCTTTTTCTGGTGACAATACTTTAATTTTTGTCGCAGTTTCTTGTATTAAAGGCATTAAAATTTCGAAAGGCACATTATAATTATTACAAATATCGTTCCCAATTTTAAATAAGTGATTGGTAAAGTTATTTACAAAAACAGCAGTAACATGTAATATTTTTCGTTGTTCAGAATTAATAGAGTAGGTTTTATCACTTATTAAATTTGCTAAATTTTCTAGTAATTTATAATCTTGCTCATTTTCTGCTTCTAAGCAAAATGGAACTTCAGAAAAATCGACTTTTTTGTTTTTAGAAAAAGTTTGTAGCATATAAAAAACACCTTTTTGGGTGCTGTTTTTCAATTCTTGGATACTACAAGCGCCAGAAGTATGAACTATAAGAGTGTTATTTATTTTTGATGAAACTTCAGCAATAGCATCATCTGAAACCGCAATAATAGTAATGTCTGCTTTCGGAATATTTTCTAACTTTCTAGAACTGATTTGAGAAACCTGAATTTTATCAATATTAGAAAATACATTATATAAATGAAAGCCTACATTTCCTGTTCCAACAACTAAAACTGATACCATAAAACGAAGATATTGATTTTATAAATAAAACTTAGATTTGGTTTTCATAAATTAGCGATGACAAATTTTATATATGAAAAATTCTAAAAAATTAGGTATAAATACAACTTGTGTTCATGTTGGTGAAGTTATAGATGAACAATTTAAAGGAGCAGTGTCTCCTATATATATGGCAACTTCGTATGCTTTTGATAATGTTGATGTAAAACGTTACCCTCGTTATTATAATACTCCAAATCAAGAAATGCTTTGTAAAAAAATTGCGGCTTTAGAAAATACAGAAGACGCATTGATTTTTAGTTCGGGTATGGCAGCAATTTCATCTGCAATGTTGGCTTTTTTAAAAAGAGGAGATCATGTTGTAATTCAGCAAGTTATTTATGGAGGAACTTATAATTTTATTGTATCAGAATTTGATAAATACGGAATTGAATATTCTTTTACTGAATCTGATAAAGTTGAAGATTTTATCACTTTAGTAAAAGAAAATACCAAAATTTTATATATCGAAACTCCATCAAATCCGTTATTAGGAATCACTGATATGCAAGCCATTGCTGATGTTGCTAAAGAAAATAATATCTTAACAATGATTGATAATACGTTTGCTTCGCCTATTAATCAAAATCCTTATAATTTCGGAATTGACATTATTATACATTCTGCAACAAAATATATGGGAGGGCATTCAGATATTTCTGCAGGAGCTATTGCAGCGTCTAAAAAACATATTGAGCAAATCTGGAAAACCGCCATTAATTTAGGAGGAAATTTAAGCGAGCAAACAGTTTGGTTGTTAGAAAGAAGTTTAAAAACATTAAACTTAAGAGTAAAAACACAAACCGAAAATGCTAAAATTATGGCAGATTATTTAGAAGCTAATTCTAATATAGATGCTGTTTATTATCCTGGTTTAAAAAGTAATCCTGGTTTTGAAATTGCGGAAAAACAAATGAAAGACTTTGGGGCAATGTTGTCTTTTGAGTTATCAGCAAATATAGATCCAATGGAGTTTCAACGAAATTTACAGTTAATAAAATCCTCAATGAGTTTGGCAGGTTTAGAGAGTACAACAGTAAGTCCGGCTCAAACTACACACGCTTTATTAACAGAAGAACAACGTTTAGAAAGAGGGATAAAAGACGGATTAATTCGTTTTTCTGTAGGTATTGAAGAAACAGAAGATTTAATTGCTGATATAGAACAAGCCATAAAAAAAGCGAAGAAATAAATATCTTCGCTTTTCGTAGTTTAACAAATTATACACTCTTAAAATGGCCAGATAATTGGCACTAATAATAAGGTTGTAATTATAAATAATATTAAAAGAGGAAAGCCTACTTTTAAATAATCCATAAATTTATAATCACCAGAACTCATAACCATTGCATTTGTGGTTGTACCTATAGGAGTTAAAAACGCTGTAGATGCACTAATTGCAACTGTAATTAATAATGGTTCTGGAGAAATATTTAAAGTTCCTGCAGCTAAAATTACAATTGGCGTCATTAAAACTGCTGTTGCAGAATTATTTATAAACTGACTAAATGTTGTAGTTAATAAGAAAATTCCACCTAATAATAGAGTAGGGTTACCTTCTCCTAAAAAGCTAATTAAAGAATTAGAAATCATTTCTGCAGTTCCTGTTTTTTGAATGGCAACACCCATAGGTATCATTGCAGCAATCATAACTACACTTGTAAAACTGATACTTTTGTAGGCTTTTGTAAATGGTACACAACCAGAAAATAAAACAATACCAGCAGAGATTAATGCTGCAATAGAACCAGGTACAGCTTTTATTACTAAAAGTACAATCATTAAAATTAAAGCACCTAAAGCAATAAAAGATTTTGGTGTAAGTTCATCTACATCTTTTAACATTTCTTCTGGGCTACCAACAACTACAATATTTTTGTGTTGATCTTTTAATTGTTCAATATTTTCCCAAGGACCTCTAATAATAAAACTATCTCCAGAATTTACTCTCATTTCTTCTTCTAAATAAGGTTCTCTATTTCTAGATGTTGCTAGTAATTGAATGTCATATCTTTTAAAATATTCTTTTAATTTCATTTTTCTACCCACTAAAAAAGATTTTGGAGAAACTAAAACTTCTGCCATACCAACTTCTTGACTAATTAAGTTGTTACGTAATTCGCTTTTAGCAGATTCTTTGGTTAATAATCCTAAATTAAATTCAATCATTAACTTATTAATATCTTCAGTATTACCTTTAACAGTAATAATGTCATGGTATCTTAACTCAGTTTCATTTTCAGGAAACTCTATATAAGGTTGCGTACCTTTTAATCTATTTGGATGTCTTCTTTTTAAACGAATTACATTAATATGGTATTTATTTTCTAAATCCCAATCACTTAATTTAGTGTCTATTAAAGTTGATATTGAACGGATTCTTAATCTGTAATAATCGTTATCAATTTGATAAGCTTCAATCCATTCGTGTAAAGTTGAATCTATATTAATAGGTTTATTATTTGTTTTATTAGTTGGTAATAATTTAAAACCAAAGTATCTAAAATAAATTAGTGCAATAATTAATAACGGTAAACCAATTAGAGCAAATTCAAAGAAAGAAAAACCTTCAAAACCAGCTTCTATTAAAGCATTATTAGCAATAATATTTGGAGGTGTACCTGTTAAAGTTAATAAACCACCTGTATTAGAACCAAAAGCAACAGGTATTAATATTTTAGAAGGCATTGTACCAATGCTCCAAGCAGAAGAAATTGTAGCAGGTAATAAAGTAGCAACTGTACCTGTATTACTAACAAATCCAGATAACACACCAGAACCTAAAGTTATAATTACAAGTAATTTAGGTACACTTTTACCAGCCAACTCAATCAGTTTTTTACCAGCTAAAGCAGTCCAACCAGTTTGCGACAAACCTTCTCCAATAATAAAAAGAGCAGCAATCATAATTACAGTAGGATTGCTAAAACCGCTAAGAGTTTCACTTAAATTTAAGATTCCACACAAAAACAAACTTAGCATAGAAACTAAGGCTACTACATCTGGAGAGTATTTACCCCAAACAAATAAACCAATGGTAATAACAAGAATAATCAGCATTAAAGTCATAATTTATTTTTTATTTTGATATTGTAAAATTACCATCAATATACATCCGTTTTTATGACAGTTATCATACAATCAAAAATCATTTAATTTTTATGAAATCAATAAAAAAGACACTCGATTTTTAAGATTTTAAAAAGAGAAAACGTAATAGAAATTTAGTAAACCAAATAAAACGCTTTAAAAAGATTATTTTTGTTTAATAGTGATAAATTATAATAGAAAAATATTTTTTGTTTGATGTACATTTGTCATTTTTAAAACAATTAGTAATGAAATTAGATATTTTAGCCTTTGGTGCTCATCCTGATGATGTAGAGTTAGGAAGTGGTGCTACAATTGCCAAAGAAATTTTTTTGGGTAAAAAAGTAGGAATTGTAGACTTAACAAGAGGTGAACTAGGTACAAGAGGTTCTGCAGAATTAAGAGGTTTAGAAGCAAAAAAAGCAGCTGAAATTTTAGGGGTAACTGTTAGAGAAAATTTAGGTTTTGCTGATGGTTTCTTTATAAATGATAAGAAACATCAATTAGAGATTATAAAAATGATTCGCAAATATCAACCAGAAATTGTGTTATGTAATGCAATTGATGATAGGCATATAGATCACTCTAAAGGAAGTCAATTAGTTTCTGATGCTTGTTTTTTAAGTGGATTAATAAAAATTGAAACAGAAGTAGAAGGAAAGCTTCAAGAAAAATGGAGACCTAAACAGGTATATCATTATATACAATGGAAAAATATTGATCCAGATTTTGTAATTGATGTATCAGGTTTCATGGAAATCAAAGAAAAAGCAGTTTTAGCGTATACTTCTCAGTTCTTTGATCCAACAAGTAATGAGCCAGAAACACCTATAACAAGTAAGAATTTTACAGAAAGTATAAACTACAGAGCAAAAGATCTTGGAAGAATAATTGGTGTTGATTTTGCAGAAGGTTATACATCAGAACGTTACGTGGCTGTAGGAAATTTAAGTAAATTAATTTAATTTTTTTCTTTTCAGAATTCAAAAATTAATTATATTTGCACCCGCAAGTTACATGGTGGTTGTAGCTCAGTTGGTTAGAGCGTCGGTTTGTGGTACCGAAAGTCGCCGGTTCGAATCCGGTCTTCCACCCAGAAGTATTAAATTAAAAAGCCTATCTTAACAGATAGGCTTTTTTTAGGGGTAAAGTGGATTTAATTGATTCTTTTTCATTTAATCAAATATCGAAGGTTTAACTTTAAAAATACTGCTAGGGAACAATATGTTTTTTGTTAAACTCTAAATAATACGATGGGCTCGTTAATTAGAATTCTTAACAGAATCTTCAATATTTGATAGTTTTTGAACAATGTCTTTAGATAATTCTTGAAACTGTTTCATAACTATGTTTTTTATATGTTGCTCAATAGGGGATTGAACTTTTAGGGGTACATAATTATTTTTATATTTTGCATTACCTTTAAATAACCATAATGGGTCTATACCTTCTATATTATCTATAATTGCAAGCAAAATAGTTTCATTAGGTTTTTTTGTATAATTAACTACTGCACTTATCAATTGTTGTGAAACTCCTATGAGTTCCGAAAACTGTCTTTGATTTAATCCAGTATCATTAAAAACCTTTATTACTCTATCAGAACGTTGTTTATCTTCATCTTTCATAATAACACTACAAATGTAGTGTATTTTTACCACAAACAATGTAAAATGGGTAAAAAAATAATAATTTATTTTACTCTTATGTATAATGTATTGATAACGAGTATTTTGCAAATATTATTTAAAACAAAAAAAAGCTTACAGTAAGTAAGCTTTTTTTGGGGGTAAGGGGATTTACCTTAATATAAAACCAAATATCAAAGATGTCATCTTATAAATACTGCCTAGGGAACAATATAAATTAGATTTGTAAGTTTTATAACTACGATGGGCTCGTTAATTAGAATTCTTTACAGAATCTTCAATATTTGATAGTTTTTGAATGATATCTTTAGAAAGGTCTTCAAACTCTTTTCTAACTATAGCTTTAATGTGAAGCTCAATAGGGGATTCAGCTTCAGGAGGAGCATAGCTTTTTTTATTACCTCCAGTGCCAGTTAATAACCACATTGGATCTATATCATTTATTTTATCAATAATAGCGAGTAAAATAGCCTCATTAGGCTTCTTTGTATAATTGATTACTGCACTTACCAATTGTTGCGAAACTCCTATGAGTTCAGCAAATTGCCTTTGGTTTAATCCAGAATCATTAAATACTGAAATTACTCTATCAGAACGTTTTTTATCTTCAATTTTCATAGCGTGAGGGACTAACACCACAAATGTAGTAAATATTCACTACAAACAATGATTATTTTAAAAAAAGTTTTATTTATTTTTTCAAAGCAGCAATAATTTCGCTCTTTTTCCTTACTGATACTGGGATGTTAGAAGAATCATTTAATATTAAATAACCTCCATCAGACTTAATAAATTCCTTAATAAAACTCTTATTTACTAAATGACTCTGATGAACTCGTAAGAAATTTACCTCTTTTAAGATGTCTGAGTAATACTTTAAGGTTTTAGATACAAGTATTTTGGTATTATCTTGTAAGTAGAAGGTTGTGTAGTTATTATCAGACTTACATCTTACTATATTTTCAATATCAACAATAATAATCTTTTCTGAAGTGTGTAGTGAAAGTCTTTTTGGTTTTTCAGTAGGTTGTGTAACTAACTGTTTTAAAACGCTTAATTGCTCTTTTTTAGGTTTTATTTGTTCTTTAGCTTTAGTGATTGCATTTGTTAATTCATTAATAGAGTAGGGTTTAAGAATATAATCGATAGCAGCAAACTTAAAAGCTTTAATGGCATATTCATCGCTTGCAGTAACAAATATTACCTTAGTATTTAAGTTAGGTACAATTTCTAAAATATCAAAACCAGTACCATCTCCTAACATAATGTCTAGAAAAAGTAAATCTGGCTCTAGTGATTGTAACTGTTTAGAAGCCTCAACAACACTAGAAGCTGTGCCTATGATTTCTATTTCTGGATGATTCCTTTCTATATCATTAGATAACATATCTAAAGCTTCAGGAATATCATCTACCACAAATGATGTGAACTTTTTCATAATTGGAGTATTTGGTTTTAATAGTCTGTTTTTAAAGGGATTCTAAAATTAACTTCTGTCCCTTTAATCTCTTTATTTTCTTTAATCTCAGTTATCTTTAGATTACTTTTAGTGCTAATTATATATAATCGCTCTTTGGAAACCTTTAAAGCAACTGATTTGTGATGCGAGTGCTGTTTTTGCTTCTTTGATTGGTTAATTCCTATTCCATTGTCAACAATACTACAAAGTAAAAAATGATGTTTTACTTCAAAATTAATGATTATTTCACCTTGTTTGTTTTTCTGGAAAGCGTGTTCTATTGAATTCTCTACAAATGGTTGTATTAACATTGTAGGGATTAGTATTTCTTCTGGATCTATGTTATTTAGATGTGTGTTAATTGAATAGCTAAATGATTTAGAACTCATTCTTTGCTCAAGTTCAATATAATTCTTTAAAAGGTCTATTTCTTCTTGTAAAGTAATCTCTTCTTTTCTAGAATTGTTTAATATACCTCTTAATAAGACAGAGAATTTAGAAATGTTATTATTCAATTCATCTATTTTACTAGCATTTCCTAAAGCTTTTATTCCATTTAGTACATTAAAAATAAAATGAGGATTCATTTGTAATTGTAGAGCTTTTTGCTCTAAAGTAAGTAAACGATTTTTTAATTTTAGTTGATCTACCTTTTCTTTATTTTTTTTATTGATGTTTTTAATATAGAAATGGAGTAAAGTGTAAGATGTTACAAAAAATGTAATGATAACAGCAAAAACAAACCAAGCTTGTTTATAAAAAGGAGCATCAATAGTAAAAGAAAAGGATTTAAAATCGCTTTCTAGAGTGTTAATCTTTGATTGTACTTTAAAATTGTACTTACCTGCATTTAAATTAGGGAAATTGACAGTGTTATTAGTTGACCAAGAAGAAAGTTTACCATTTAATTGATATCTATATTGTATTTTTTTAGGATTAGATAAATCAATAGTCTTAAATGATATTGCAATGTTATTTTCTGAATTTGAGAGTTTTAAGTTATTTACCACAAATAAGGATTCTTGATTTTTGTGGTTTATTTGTAGGTTTTCAAAATGTATTAGAGGTCTATGAGTTGTTGTTGTTGTTGTTAGATTGTTTTGAATCACATATACTCCTTTATTTGATGCTATATATTTAGCACCTTTTTCATCTTTGAAAACGGAATTAATTTGATTTGTTTCTAATGAATTGTACTTATTTATTTTTTGCTTAAAGCTAAAAGAAGGAAGTGAAAAAACTTCAATTCCGTTTGTTTTTGAAGTTACCCAAAGCTCATTTTTTAGTTTTTTTACAGATGAAATATCACTTATAGTTTCAATAATATTTGATATAGAATCTTGTTTAATTATTAATAACTTATTTTTTGCTGTAGCTGCTATTACTGTGTTTTGGAAAATCTCTATTGAATTTGTTTTTTCTTTATTAAATAAATTTATATTATTAAAATTGAGTATGTTATCAATTTTAATTAAACCTTTACTTGATGATAGTAAATAAGAATTATTAATATAAATAATATCATTTATAATTGAAAAATCTATTGTAGAATTAATTTTAACTGGTCTTAAATTATCATTTTTTAAACTATAGATTCCTTCTATAGTACCCACAAAAACATCATTTTTATAAACCAATGTTTTTAGTACTTTTTTAGAAGTATATGTTTTTTCTGAAGATTTATTTTTAATGAATAATCCATTTTCTAAACCAGAATAGATTACATCATTTTCATCAATAAAAAGATTTGTTGTTTTTAATTTATGAATCAGTGTAAAATCGTCTCCATCAAATTTTACCAAACCTTTTTCTGTAGCAATCCATAAATACCCAATTTGGTCTTGTTTAATATCATAAACCATATTACTGGGTAATCCTTCTTTTGTGGTAATATTTTGAATGGTATTTTGAGCCGTCATACAAAACCCAAAAAAGAAGAATAAGATTCCTAAATATTTTTTTAATACTGACATAAAACAAACTTACTAATTTAAACGTCATGATACAGCATTTTGTATCATGACGTTTTTTTAAAAACCACTTTCCCTTTTCAATTATTTCATGGCATACAAACGTTTGTTATTTGTATCTGGTGTAATGTGTTGCAATTCACCATAAGGCTTAACTAAAGGCTTTAAAACTACCAAACCTGTTGTTTTTCCTTTAATGGTTAATGTGCTATTTTTCATAGAATAGGTCCATCTAAATTTTTCAATCGGAATATTTAACTGTTCAACTTCGTAATAAAAGACTTCTTGTTGCTCAATAAAATCCATAATTTCTTCTTGAGATTCAAAAGTTGGTACTTCTTCATCAGAATTGTGGTAATCCAATTCAAATTTTAAAGGAATATTAAATTTTGTAGTATACGCTTCACCAACAAACCTTTCTTCATCATTTTGTAAAGCCTCTAACCAATTGATGTCTTTTTCTTCAGGATATTTTTTAGCTATTTCTTTTGATAAATCTACTTTTCCTGGTGAATTTGCAGTAGGATAAAACACATAATGTGGTTTTGCTAAATAATGTTTGCTAAAATCACCATCAAAAATTGAGTAATAAGGTGAAGCTACCACATTTGGTAATTCATCAGCACAAAATGCATCTTTAAAAACTTTCATTAATGCTGCATTTTCTCCTAATCCATTGGCGTGAAAAATAATTTTAGAATTTGCATTTACACTTTCTTGTAAAATTGGCAAAGTACCTTTTGTAATATGCATTCTTAGAGATTCTGCAGTAACTTTTTCACCTTTAACGACTGTTTCTAAAGACATTCCTTTAAAAGGATTACTATTATTTACAATATGAATTTCTCCATAAGGATTCTCATTTTCGTTATTATTTAACCAGTTAATAATCTCTTCTACAGAATATTGATCTTCTATAATTTGATAGTTTTTTTCTTTAAAAAAAGATCTAGCATTATTGTAATACGTTTCACTGCCTTTATCATAACCAGTAATAAAAACCAAAGGATTTCTGGTGATTACTTCTTCCTTTGCATCAAAATTTAATGTGTTTTCTGCAATTAATGTTGATGATTCCTTTTTTACTACAGATGATGTTTTATCACAATTTACAAAAAGACTAGATGTTAAAATAAATGCTGTAGCAAAGACTGATGTTTTAAATATTGAGTTCATAATTTTAATTTTTTAGTGTTAATACACTGTAAAAGTAAATTAGAACTGAAGTTAAATTTTGGCTATTTTAGAATTCGTGATTGGTGAATTAGAATTCGTTATCAATTGATTTTAACGTCTATAAAATTTATATTAAAACAGAATTTCTTACATTTAAAAGCTAATCAAATACTATCATTATGAAACGCTTAATTAATTTATTCATTCTCTTTATAACTTTTACCCTTTTTTCTCAAAACAACGAAGTTTACTTTACCTTAAAACCAACCTTAACGCCAGATGGTAGTACCGTTATTTATAGTTATCAAGGAGATTTATGGAAAGTTTCTTCTAATGGAGGAGATGCGTTTAGATTAACAGCTATGGATGGCACAGAAATAGATCCAAGTGTTTCTCCTGATGGAAAATGGTTGGCTTTTTCTAGCAATCAATATGGGAATTATGATGTTTATATTATGCCTTTACATGGTGGAGAAATAAAACAGCTTACTTTTCATCAAAGTAATGATAAAGTTACTTCTTGGAACTGGGATAGTAAAACCATTAATTTTACTTCTAACAGATTTAATAGAATTACCAATTTTACTATTTCTGTAAATGGTGAAACTCCAAAAAGAACTGTTCCGCATTATTTTAATACCATTCACAATGTAGTGCAACACCCAAAAACAGGTGATATTTTTTTTAATGAATCTTGGGAAAGTTCAAACTTTGCAAATAGAAAAAGATACAAAGGTGATTATAACCCAGATATAAAATCTTATAATTTTAAAACCAAAACATTTACCAAACATACATCTTACAGAGGTAAAGATTTTGGAGTTACCATAGATAAAAATGGAGCTATTTATTTTAAGTCTGATGAATATAAAGGCGAATACAATTTGTATCAATTAGAAAACGGAACTAAAAAAAGGCTTACAAACTTCTCTACATCTATGATGTGGCCCAAAGTTAGCGCAAATGGAAGTAAAATTGTTTTTAGAAAAGACTATCAAATTTATGTGTATGATGTTGCTAAAAAAACTTCTAAAAAACTAGAAATCAACATCAATAAAAATTCTACAATAGCTAAAAATCAATCGTATAATGTGAAAGGAAATATCACTTTTTTTGATGTATCTTCTGATGGTAAAAAGTTAGCTTTTGTATCTAGAGGAAGATTATTTGTTTCGGATGTAAAAGGGAAATTTATAAAAGAAATTGATACTAAAAAAGACGAAGCAGTTCAAGAAGTAAAATGGTTAAAAGACAATAAAACGCTTCTATATTCAAGGTCTTATAATGGTTATTACAATTGGTTTACGGTTGATGTTACAAATACATCAAACAAAAAACAAATCACAAAAAATAAGATGAATAACAGACAAATTACTTTTAATAGTGATTTAACCAAAGGTGTTTACTTATCAGGTAGAAATGAAATTCATATTATAGATTTAAAAACTTTTAAAAATGAGTTGGTTGTAAAAGATGAACTTTGGGGATTCTATAACGCAAACCCTTATTTTTCTCCAGATGATAAATACATAGTGTATAATGCCTACAGAGATTTTGAAGCAGATATTTTAGTGTACAATATGGCATCAAAAAAGACCATGAATTTAACAAATACAAAGGTTTCAGAATCAGAACCAGCTTGGTCTTCAGACGGAAAATATATTTATTTTACTTCAGAAAGAACAGCTCCGAGTTTTCCTAGTGGAGGAAATGGAGAATCGAAAGTGTATCAAATGGCTTTAGATAAGTTCGATAAACCTTTTAAAATGAATAAAGTAAATGAACTATTTGCAAAAAAAGATACTACAAAAAAGGATAAAAAGAAGCCTGAAATTAAGGTTGCTATAAATCCGAATGGGTTAATGGATCGTTTAACAAGGATTAGCCCAAGATTTGGAAATCAAAGAAATATTTCTATCATTACTAATGGTGATAAAACTGATATACTTTACATTTCAAATCACGATGAAGGAACTAGTAAATTATGGAAAACAACGATTGCACCTTTTGAGAATAATAAAACTGTAAAATTGGGTGATACACGTATTTTTGGTTATCAATATGTATCAGCAAAAAAGAAGCATTATATTTTAGCAAGTGGTAAAATTCATACTTTAAACCTAACTACCAATAAATTAAAAGCCATTGCAATAGATACTAAGTTTAATAAATCTTTATCTGATGAGTTTGAGCAAATGTATTTTGAAGCTTGGGCAGGAATGGAAGAAAATTTTTACGATGAGAATTTTCACGGTCAGAACTGGCAAAAATTAAGAGATACCTATGCAAAATATTTACCTTATGTTTCTAAAAGAGCAGATTTAAGACTAATTTTTAATGATATGTTGGGTGAATTAAATACATCGCATTTTGGTTTTAATTCTAATGGAGCTGAAGAAAAAATATATTACGGAACTAGAACTTTAGCTACAGGTATTGTTTTTAATAATGATAATCCTTACAAAGTAGAGAGAATTGTTGCAGAGAGTCCAGTTGATGTAAAAGATAAAGGAATAAATAAAGGTGATGTTTTAATTGCTGTAAATGGAGTAGAAGTTGATGTAAAGAAAAACAGAGAGTCTTATTTTACAAACCCAGAAAATAAAGATGAAATTCAATTAACTTTCTCTAGAAATAAAACCAATTTTGATGTTTACATTCATACCACTAGTTATCTTAACGTAAGAAACTTAATTTATGATGAATGGCAAGATGAAAATCAAGAGTATGTAGATCAAAAAACAAATAACGAAGTTGCTTATGTGCATATGAAAAATATGACTGGTGGAGAATTGACAAAATTTTACCACGATTTAATGAGTGATGAAGCGTATAAAAAAGGATTAATTTTAGATTTGAGATACAATACTGGAGGAAATGTACATGATGCCGTTTTAAATTTTTTACAACAAAAACAATACTTAAACTGGAAATATAGAGAAGGTAAATTAACAAGTCAGTCTAATTTTAGTTATGGCAATAAACCAATTGTTTTACTTATTAATGAGCAATCTCTTTCTGATGCAGAAATGACAGCTGCTGGTTTTAAAGAATTAGGTTTAGGTACCATTGTAGGTACAGAAACTTATAGATGGATTATTTTTACATCAGGTAAATCTTTGGTTGATGGTTCTTTTTACAGATTACCTTCTTGGGGTTGTTACACTTTAGATGGTAAAGATTTAGAATTAAATGGAGTTGCTCCAGATGTTTATATAGGTAAAGATTTTAAAGATCGATTAGATAAAAATACACCTCAATTAGATAAAGCTATTGAGATTATTTTGCGAAAAATAAAGTAAAATTAGAAATACAAGTATTCATTTTCAGACCTCACATGTTTTAAAAACCTGCGAGGTCTTTTTTTAATTCTAAAAATTCAACTTTTCTGCCAAATAAGGAGCAGTATAAGAGGATTTGTTTTTTGCCAATTGTTCTGGAGTTCCTTGAAAAATAAGGTTTCCACCATTTTTACCACCATCTAAACCTAAATCTATAATGTAATCTGCACATTTAATAAGTTCAATATTGTGTTCAATTACAACTACAGAATGCCCACGTTCAATTAAAGCATTAAAAGAGGCTAATAATTTTTTAATATCGTGAAAATGTAAACCTGTTGTGGGTTCATCAAAAATAAATAAGGCTTTGTCTTTTGTGTTTCCTTTTACTAAAAACGAAGCCAATTTAATTCTCTGAGCTTCACCACCAGAAAGTGTAGAAGAGGATTGACCTAAAGTAACATAACCTAAACCAACATCTTGCAAAGGTTTTAGCTTATTGGCAATTTTTGGGACTAAATTTTCTGAGAAAAAAGCGACAGCATCATCAATAGTTAAATTTAAAATATCATCTATAGATTTATTATCAAATTTAACTTCTAAAACCTCTTTTTTAAAGCGTTTTCCATTACAAACATCGCATTCTAAATGCACATCTGCCATAAATTGCATTTCTATGGTAACTTCACCTTCGCCTTTACATACTTCACAACGTCCTCCTTCTACATTAAAAGAGAAATGTTTGGGTTTGTAATTTCTGATGTTTGATAATTTTTGATTCGAAAATAAAGCTCTAATATCATCATAAGCCTTAATATAAGTAACAGGATTTGAACGTGAAGAACGTCCAATAGGATTTTGATCAATAAATTCTACGTGTTTTAGTATATCAAAACTGCCTTTAATTTCAGTATGTTGCCCAATTTTATCTCCAAAACCAGAAATCTGTTTTTGCATTGATGGATATAGAATTTTCTTTATCAGTGTACTTTTACCAGATCCAGAAACTCCTGTAATAACAGACAAACAATTTAAAGGAATAGTAACGTCTATATTTTGTAAATTATGTTCTCTTGCACCAATAATCTGAATGTTATTTTTTGATGTTCTTCGTTTTTTAGGAACCTCAATTTTCAACTCTTCATTTAAATATTTTGCGGTTAACGATTCTGATTTTAAAATTTCTTTAAATGTACCTTCTGCAACTACATTACCACCAAAGGTTCCTGCTTCTGGGCCAATATCTATAATATAATCAGCCTCTTTCATAATATCTTCATCGTGTTCAACCACAACAACTGTATTCCCTAAATCTCGTAGGTTTTTTAAAACTCCAATTAATCTCTCTGTGTCTTTTGGATGCAAACCAATACTTGGCTCATCTAAAATATACATGGAACCTACCAATGAACTACCTAAAGAAGTCGCCAAGTTAATACGCTGACTCTCACCACCAGAAAGAGTGTTCGAAGTTCTGTTAATGGTTAAATAGGAGAGACCAACATCTGTTAAAAACTGTAATCGATTATTTATTTCTGTTAACAATCGTTTTCCTATTTTCTCTTGATATTTGTCTAGTTTTAAGTTTTTGAAAAACACAGCTAATTCATCTAATGGTAATGAAACCAAATCTGAAATAGTTTTTTTATTGATTTTTACATAATCTGCTTCTTTTCGTAAACGTTTGCCATTACAAGTAGTACATTTCGTTTTACCACGATAACGTGATAACATTACTCTATTCTGAATTTTATAACTTTTTTCTTCTAAAACTGAAAAGAAATGATGAATTCCATTAAAAGATTTGTTACCATTCCAAACTAATTCTTTTTGTTTTTCTGATAATTCAAACCAAGGTTTATGAATAGGAATATCAAACTGATATGCCACTGAAATCAATTCTTCTTTGTAGTGAATATAAGAAGGCGTTCTAAAAGGAAAAATGGCATCTTCAAAAATAGATAAACCCGTATTTGGTATTACTAGATCTTCATCAATACCAATTACATTTCCATAACCTTCGCAAGTTGGGCAAGCTCCATAAGGATTGTTAAAACTAAATAAATGCGTATTGGGTTCTAAAAAAGACATTCCATCTAAATCGAACTTATTGCTAAATTCAGAAACTTTGTTGTCTGCTAAGTTTTCTATAAAACAGATTCCTTTACCTTCAAAAAAAGCAGTTTGTATAGCATCTGCTAATCTGTTGTAAAAATCTTCATCATTTTTAGTTACAATTCTATCAACAACTAAAAAAACAGCTTCGTTTTTATAATTCTCTTGAGGAAAATCTGATATTCTATACACAGAATCATTCCATTTTAATCTGGCATAACCTTGTTGTTCTAAAACCTGCAAAACCGTTTTTAAATCGCGGTTTTCATCAATAGTAATAGGAGCAAGGAGTAATAATTTTGTGCGCTCTTCAAACTCTTTTACAAAATTGACAACATCAGAAACTGTGTCTTTTTTTACTTCTTTACCAGAAATAGGAGAGTAGGTTTTACCAATTCTGGCATATAATAATTTTATATAATCGTAAATTTCTGTGGATGTACCTACTGTAGATCTTGGATTTGTAGAATTTACTTTTTGCTCAATAGCAATTGCAGGTGCAATACCTTTTATATAATCTACTTTAGGCTTATGCAGTTTGCCTAAAAATTGACGTGCGTAAGAAGATAAACTTTCTACATAACGTCTTTGGCCTTCTGCATACAATGTATCAAAAGCTAAAGAAGATTTACCAGAACCAGATAAACCCGTAATTACAACTAGTTTATTTCTTGGTATAACAACATCAATATTTTTTAAATTATGGAGTTTAGCTCCTTTTATGATTATGTTTTCTTTCGGATTTACAGTAGAAATATCAGTATTCATTCAATATAAATATAAGGTATAAAAATACCATAATTTTAAAGGACATAAAAAAAAGATTAATGCCAAATTTGTTAAAAAGTTTGATGGATTAAAAATAAAAGTTATATTTGAAGACTTAATATTCACAAAATTAGACGCATATAGTTAAAAACTACTTTTAAAATTATTAGTTAGAATAATAAAATTGAAGAACAACTTGTTCATCAAAAAAGTAGTTATGATGCAAAAAAAAACAATTTCAGATAGTACTTTAGTAAGTGATTATATTAGAGGAAATGAATCAGCTTTAGGTGTTTTAATCAAAAGACATCAACAAAGGCTTTTTAGCTTTATTTATAGTAAGGTTAAGGATAAAGACATTACAGAAGATGTTTTTCAAGATACTTTTATTAAAGTAATAAGAACCTTAAAAAAAGGTAATTATAACGAAGAAGGTAAGTTTTTACCTTGGGTTATGCGTATTGCGCATAATTTAGTGATTGATTATTTTAGAAAATCAAACAGAATGCCTGCTTTTAATACTACAGATGAATTTGATATTTTTTCTGTTTTAGGTGATGGGAATCTAAATGCAGAAAAACAAATTATACAAGAACAGATTTATGCTGATGTTAGAGAGCTCGTAAATGAGTTACCAGACGAACAAAAAGAAGTTTTGGTAATGCGAATGTATAAAGACATGAGTTTTAAAGAAATAAGTGAAAATACAGGTGTTAGCATTAACACAGCACTAGGTAGAATGCGTTATGCGCTTATAAATATGCGTAAATTAATAGAAAAAAATAAAATTATTTTAGTAAATTAACAATAAAGAGAATTTTGTGTCGTTACTTATTTATAACCAAGTTATTAAATAGTATATATGATGCAACTTTACTCAAGAAAGTCGTCTGAAATTCAGATGCAACCTAAACAAGAAACAGTTCAATTTTTGATTAATTTTTCCAAATCGCTAACTATTGTAAAAACCAAATCAAAAGGCTTCATTGAATTGAATTTGAATTAAGAGTGGAAAAAGCTTCAACTAATGTTGAGGCTTTTTTTAATGCCTAAATTTTATATCAACTAAAATTTACATTATATCAGCAAAAAAATACTTCTATTTTCAACGAAATTTGTGGTATGGAAAATATATTAGTAGCAGGTGCCAATGGTACCACAGGAAAAAAAATAGTAAATTTATTAGAATCATCACAGTATTTTAATCCAGTTGCTATGGTTCGTAAAGAGGAACAAAAAAAGCAATTTATAGAAAGAAATATACAAACAGTATTGGCAGATTTAGAAGGAGATGTTTCTCATACAGTTAAAAATATTGATAAAGTTATTTTTGCTGCAGGTTCTGGAGGTAAAAAAGTTAAAGAAGTTGATGAAAATGGGGCTAAGAAATTAATTAGAGAATCTGAAAAAGAGAATGTTAAAAAGTTTGTAATGTTAAGTTCTATGGGTGCAGATAACCCAAAAGGTGCAGATGATTTACAAGAATATTTAGAAGCGAAGCATAATGCAGATGAATTTCTGAAACAAAGTAATTTAATCTATTCAATTGTTAGGCCAGGTTCTTTAACAAATGATAAAGGCTCTGGGAAAATAGAATTAAAGCACAAACTAAACAAGCAAGGAAAAATTAGTAGAGATGATGTTGCACAAACTTTGGTTAGAGTTTTACATGATACTGCAGAAGTAGACGATACTTTCGAAATTATTAAAGGTAATACTTTAATTGGTAAAGCTATACCTCATTAATAGCCCCTTTAATTCCCCAAAGGAAAAAATACTCTACTTTTTACACAAAACAACCTTAAAATTTTCATTGGAATTTTAAGGTTGTTTTGTGTAAAATAATCTATATTTTGTTTATATATAACATCTTTCTCTGTGAATCTCTGTGTAATTATTTCCACAAAAATCAGTGTAAATCTGTGAAATCCGTGTCAAAATATTTAGAGAAATTAGTGCAATATATGTTTATTTTTTTGCTTTATAATAATCGTCTAAAACTGTTTTTCTACCTATTGTTTTTGTAATAATGTCTTTATCTAAATTCCAACCACGAGCAGGAGAATACTCACGACCATACCAAATAATTTGCAAATGTAAATCGTTCCATAACTCTCTTGGAAACAAACGTTTTGCATCTTTTTCAGTTTGATTTACATTTTTTCCGTTTGTTAAATTCCATCTGTACATTAATCTGTGAATATGTGTATCAACAGGAAAAGCTGGTACACCAAAAGCCTGACTCATAACTACACTTGCTGTTTTGTGCCCAACAGCTGGTAATTCTTCCAAACCTTCAAAAGATTCAGGAACTTCTCCATTATATTTTTCAATCAGTATTTTTGATAAACCATAAATTCCTTTCGATTTCATTGGTGATAATCCACAAGGACGAATAATTTCCTTAATTTCATCCACAGACATTTTAATCATATCAAAAGGATTATCAGCTTTAGCGAACAACAAAGGCGTTATTTTATTTACTCTAACATCTGTACATTGTGCAGATAACAAAACAGCAACCAAAAGTGTATAAGGATCTTTATGATCTAAAGGAATTGGTATTTCTGGATAAAATTCTTGAAGTGTATCAATTACAAATTGAACTTTTTCTTGTTTGGTCATTTTTTTGAGTTACAAAGTATAATAGTACCAAAGGTACAAAGTAATAATTGAAACCTTATTTTTAAGACTTTAAAATACTTTGTTACTTTGTATCTTTGGTACTTAAATAAAAACAAAATGACATCATTAAAAATAGGAGATAAAGCTCCACAATTTGAAGCAAAAGATAATGCAGGTAACACAATTAAATTATCAGATTATTCAGGTAAAAAATTAGTATTATTCTTTTATCCAAAGGCAAGTACACCTGGTTGTACAAACGAAGCTTGTGATTTAAGAGACAATTATCAAACTTTTTTAGCTAAAGGTTATGATGTTTTAGGTGTAAGTGCAGATTCTGCAAAAAGACAGCAAAATTTTATCAATAAAAATGAATTACCTTTTCCTTTATTAACAGACGAGGATAAAGCTGTTATAGAAGCTTTTAATGTTTGGGGACCAAAGAAATTTATGGGTAGAGAATATGATGGTATTCATAGAACTACTTTTATTATTGATGAAAATGGAGTTATTGAAGATGTAATTACTAAAGTAAAAACTAAAGCTCATACAGAACAAATTTTGAGTTAGAACGTAAATAATAGTTTTTTTTCATTAAAAAATACCTAGAAGTAGGTATTGTTTTTAATTATTTATTTGTTAATATTTGAAGTTAAATTTCAATTTTTACAAATTTATTAACTATAAACTATTAATAATGAAAATAAAATTACTTTTTATTATAGTATTCTTGTTTTTGAGTAATCATCTTATTTCTCAAAATGTTTTAATTACAGATACAAATTTTGAACAATCCTTAATAGATTTAGGATGGGATACTGATGGATTAAATGGTTCTCTATTAGAGAGTGATGCTGTTCTTATAGACAGTTTAGATATTCAAGACCCATTAAACAATACTAAATTACCAAATGTTACCGCTAAAATTAAAAGTTTAGAAGGTATAGAGGCTATGGTTAATTTGGTTTCTTTAGAAGCAGGAGTTAATGAACTTTCTTCAGTAGATTTATCAAAAAACGAACTTTTAAGTAATTTGTTTTTAAACGATAATTTATTAACAAGTATTGATGTTTCTAAGAATTTAGCATTAAAACGATTTGGGTTTATGAGAAATCAAATTACTGAAATAGATGTATCTATGTTGGTTAATTTGGTAGATTTATTTGTGTTTGAAAATCTAATAACAAGTTTAGATATTACAAATAACAAAGAGTTAGAATGGTTGTATGCAATTAATAATCAGTTATCAACAATAAATTTATCGAATAACACAAAACTAAAAAGAATAGACATCTATAATAATTTACTAACAACTATAGATGTTTCTATGTTAGTAGATTTAGAAGATTTAAGGGTAGCTAATAATCAATTAACGCATTTAGATATTTCTAATAACAGTAAATTATTTGCGTTTAATGCAAATAGTAATGATTTAGAAGTGTTGAATGTAAAGAATGGTAATAATTCTAATTTCACCTATTTTGATGCTACCAATAATACAGATTTAACTTGTATTCAGGTTGATGATGTTGCTTTTTCTAATACAAATTGGACAAGTAAAGATTCACAATCTATTTTTAATACAGATTGTGCTATCCCTGCAACTGTAAATTTTACTGATTATAATATGAAAACTGCTTTAGTTGCAGATAATACTATAAATACAAATGGAGATACAGAAATTCAGGTTACAGAAGCAGAAGCTGTAACTGGAAATATAACTTTAGAGGCTTTAAATATTGATAGTTTAACTGGTATAGAGTCTTTTAAAAATGTATCAGCTTTAATTGTTAGAAATAATAACTTAACTTCTGTGGATTTATCTAACAATACAAAACTAAATTTTTTAAGTATAGATAACAATCAACTAACAGCCTTAGATATTTCATCTTTAACAAGTTTAGAAACGCTGTATGCAGGTATAAATCAAATATCTGAAATAGATGTAACTAATAATTTAGCATTAAAAAAGTTATGGTTAAATATAAATAACATCAGTACTTTAGATATTTCTAAAAACACCAATTTAGAGGAATTAGAATTAGATTGGAACTATAATTTAGCTGCCATAGACCTATCTAATAATTTAAATTTATATAGAATCCATTTATGGAAAACTGCAATTTCTACTTTAGATGTTACTCATTTAGATAATTTAGAAAGGTTGTATGTTTCTGAAACCAATTTATCAACCATAGATATTTCTAAAAATTTAAAATTATACGATTTTAGATCAAATGGTAACCCAACAATACCAACTTATGACTTTTCTAATAATACTGAATTAACTAGAATCGATTTAACCAATTGTAATGTAGACAATGTAGATGTTTCTAAAAACATAAAACTAACACAACTTTTATTAGGTCAAAATAACCTAACAACTGTAGATATTTCTAAAAACACCTTATTAGAAGAATTGTATTTAAATAATAATAAATTAGATACAATAGATGTTTCTACACACCTAAATTTACATGATTTTACTTGTAATGATAATTTATTAATAGCTCTAAATATTAAAAATGGTAACAATATAAACTTTACCAATTTTGATGCTACAAACAATCCTGATTTAACTTGTATTCAGGTTGATGATGTTGATTTTTCTAATACAAACTGGACTAATATAGATGAACAATCTTTTTTTTCTACAGATTGCTCTTCTCCTTATGTAGAAATTCCAGATACCAATTTTGAACAAAATTTAATAGATTTAGGCTGGGATACTAATGGACTAAATGGAAATATCCTTTTATCTGAAGCACAGGTAATTGATAGCTTAAAATTATCAAAAACTGTAGACGCCATAGATAAAATAACAAATTTAACAGGTATTGAAGCAATGTCTAATTTAGTGTCTATTGAGGCTGCTTATAATGAAATTACTTCTGTAGATTTATCTCAAAACACATCACTTACTAATTTATTTTTAAATGATAACCAATTAACTACAATAGATGTTTCTAATAATACTGCTTTAGTACGTTTTGGAATTATGCGAAATCAGTTTACAGCTGTAGATGTTTCAATGCTATTAAATTTAAAAGATTTATTTGTACATGAAAATCAGTTAACGAGTTTAGATATATCAAATAATACAGAGTTAAATTGGTTATATGCTTCAGGTAATCAGTTGTCTAGTATTGATTTGTCATCAAATACAAAATTAGTGAGAATAGATATTTACAATAATTTATTGCCAAGTATAGATGTAAGTTTGTTGCCAGATTTAAGCGATTTTAGAACTGCAAATAATAAATTAACAGAGTTAGATGTTTCTAATAACATCAATTTACTTTCCTTTAGTTGTAATGATAATTTACTAACATCATTAAATGTAAAAAATGGTAATAATAGCAATTCAACATATTTTGATGCTTCAAATAATCCAAATTTAACTTGCATTCAGGTTGATGATGTTGCCTATTCAACAACAAACTGGACTCAAAAAGACGCTCAAACCATTTTTAAAACAAATTGTAATGAGGCAGTTGTTTACATACCAGATGTTAATATGAAAGCAGCTTTATTGGCTGATACTTTTATAAATACAAATGGAGATAATGAAATTCAAGTATCTGAAGCAGAGGCAATACATCAAGATATTGATAAAGGAGAAAGTTTAAATATATCTGACTTAACAGGAATTGAAGCTTTTATAAATATTACAGGTCTAGATGTTAGTAATAATAATTTAACAACTGTAGATTTATCAAAAAACACAAAACTTACTTGGTTAAGTATAGATGAAAATAGTTTAACAAATCTAGATTTATCTAATAATACAGTATTACAGACTATAAATATAAGTAACAATAATTTATCAAGTTTAGATGTTTCTATGCTTACTAACTTAGAAAATTTATTTGCTTATGATAATAAAATTGCTTCTATTGATGTATCAAAAAATATTAATTTAAAGAAAATTTGGTTAAATATAAACGAGTTAACAGCTATAGATTTAGCCACAAATACTAATTTAGAAGAATTACAGTTAGACTGGAATTTTAATTTATCAGCAATAGATTTTTCATATAATTTAGAATTAAATAGAATCCATTTATGGCAAACTGCAATAACAACAATAGATGTTAGTATGTTGCCAAAACTACAAAGATTATATGTTTCTGATACTCAAATAACAACTTTAGACATTACCAATAATCCTAAGTTATATGATATTCGATTAGGAGAAACAGATATAACAAGTTTAGATGTTTCTAAAAATGTTTTATTAGAAAGAATAGATGTCTTTAAAACAAAAATTACGTCTTTAGATATTTCTAAAAATACAAGTTTAACAAGCTTGTTGATGAACGAAAACGAATTTACGAGTATCAACTTATCTAAAAACGTACTTTTAACTGAATTAGTTGCCAACGACAATAAAATTGTAAATATTGATATTAATAAAAATACAAGTTTAACATCCTTAATTATCAATAATAACCTTTTAGAAAGAGCCGTTTTAAGAAACGGAAATAACACAGCAATTACAAATTTTGATATTACAGGAAACGAAAATTTAACGTGTATTTCTGTTGATAATGTTACTTATGCTAATGATAATTGGTTAAATAAAGATGCAACAGCAACTTATAGTACAGATTGTGATTCTGTTTGGGAAGTGTATACAGAAGACACTAATTTAGAAAGCTCATTAAATTCCATTGCTGGTTTAGATGATGATGGAGATGGAGTTATTACTTATGAAGAAGCACAATCATTTACTGGTGATTTAGATTTAAGTGGACAAAATATTACTGATGCTACAGGTTTAGAAGCATTTTCTAACGCTGCTAGTATAAATATTTCTGGGAATAGTATTACAGATATTAGTAGTTTATTAACTAGCCCAACAGTTGTAGTTAGTTCTAGAATTACAGGAGAAAAAAGAACATTTTCTAGAAATTCTAACGGAATTAAAAAATTAAATGTTGCTAATAATTTAATAGAAGAAATAGACATTACAGAAATTACAAGTATCACAGAGCTTATTGTTTCTAATAATAGATTAACTTATTTAAATCTTAATAATAATTCAAATTCTAGCATTATTACATTGGATGCAACAGGGAATCCTAATTTAAGTTGTATTCAAGTTGATGATATATTGGATGCAGAAGGAAATACAAACTGGAAAAAAGACAGCACAGCAAGTTATAATACTTATTGTCCTAAAACAGTTTTATCAACAGAAAACTTTTTAAAAGAAAATATTGCTATCTATCCAAACCCAGCAAGTACAAATTTTGAAGTTTCATTAACTAATGGTTTAACCTTAAAATCTATTGAAATTTACAATTTAGTAGGTAAAAGTATCATAAAAACAAAGAGTAATCTAGTTGATATTAATACTTTATCAAAAGGGATATACTTTGTGAAAATAAATACAGATCAAGGTTTTATAAATACTAAATTGATAAAAGAATAAGTAATTGTAAAGCACAAAAAAAGAGGAAAACATTACGTTTTCCTCTTTTTTTATGATATAAATTTAATCTTTTATAACTGAATAGACAATCCAACAATAATTTGATTTACTCTTGTATCGTATTCTACGTTTCCTAAATTACCTACAAAAGAAGATTCTACATCAGAAAAACCTCTTTCCCAACGAACATCAATACCTAATTTACCAAATTCGATCCCACCACCAAATTGTAAACCAACCGTAAATCCATCAGCTTCTACATTTTTAATGTCTTCAATTCCAAAATCAGAATCTAAAATATATTGAAAAGAAGGACCAATAAAAACATTACCAATTCCAAAAATCTTTTTTCCTAACAAAACAGGAATATCAATTTTTTGAAAAGTATGTGTTGTTGTTTCATTAGAAGTTTTATAAAAAACTTCATTTTCTAAGTTGGTATACACCAATTCTGGTCTAATATAAAAACCAACAATAGGTAATTTGGCACGTAACCAAATACCTCCATGATAACCAGTTTTGCTTTTAGCTCCGTTAAAAACATCTGTACTAGTTTCTTTAATAGAGTTAGAGTTGTAGTTTACACCACCTTTAACACCAAATTGAATTTGAGCGTTAGAAGTTTGGCTTAATCCGAAAGCCAATAACATGAATACGATTACTTTTTTCATAATTTTTAATTTTAGTTTATATAAAGACGCTGTTAAAAACAAAAACGTTATTATTTTCTAGAAATTACTTTTTTAACAGCTTTAATTACAGCAGCAGCATCTAAACCATATTTTGCCATTAATTGATCTGGAGTACCAGATTCACCAAAAGTATCATCAGTTGCAACAAATTCTTGTGGAGTAGGGGTGTTTAATGCTAAAGTTCTAGCAACACTTTCTCCTAAACCTCCTAATTTGTTATGTTCTTCTGCAGTAACTATACAACCAGTTTTTGCAACAGATTTTAAGATAATTTCTTCGTCTAAAGGTTTTATAGTGTGTATGTTAATTACATCTACAGAAATACCTTCGGCTTCTAATTGTTCTGCAGCTTGTAAAGATTCCCAAACTAAATGACCAGTTGCAACAATAGTTACATCTGTACCTTCTGTTAACTGAATTCCTTTACCAATTACAAACTCACCTTCTGGCATAAAAATTGGCACTTTTGGTCTACCAAAACGTAAATAAACAGGTCCATCAAAATCTGCAATGGCAATAGTAGCCGCTTTTGTTTGGTTATAATCACAAGGATTAATTACTGTCATACCAGGTAACATTTTCATTAAACCAATATCTTCTAAAATTTGGTGCGTTGCTCCATCTTCACCTAAAGTTACACCTGCATGAGAAGCACAAATTTTTACATTCTTATTTGAATAAGCAATAGATTGACGAATTTGATCGTACACACGACCTGTAGAAAAGTTTGCAAAAGTACCTGTAAAAGGAATTTTACCTCCAATAGTCATTCCTGCAGCAATACCCATCATATTTGCTTCTGCAATACCAATTTGAAAAAACCTTTCTGGGTTTTCTTTAATAAAGTCAGCCATTTTTAAAGAACCCACTAAATCAGCACATAAAGCAACTACGTTTGGGTTTGTTCTACCTAATTCTGTTAAACCATCACCAAAACCAGAACGTGTATCTTTTTTTTCTGTGTACGTATATTTTTTCATTGTAATAATTGTATTGTAAAATTTTGCGTAAAAATAAACTTTTATTTTTCTTTAGAGAAGAAAATAGACTTTAGAATAAAGACTTTTAAAAATATTTTTTAATGAAAATTAATAATCTATCATTAAATTGAGATATTAATTTACAATTTCATAAATTCTTGGTAAAGTTTATGAATTGGTAAGCCAACTACATTAAAATAACTGCCTTCCATTTTATCAATAGCAATATAACCAATCCATTCTTGAATGCCATAAGCACCAGCTTTATCAAAAGGTTTGTAATTTTTAATGTAATAATTAATTTCTTCGTCAGAAAGTTCTTTAAAAGAAACCGTAGTTACATCATTTATTATCTTTTGAAAATGAATGTTTTTTATACTGATAGAAGTAATTACTTGGTGTTTTTTACCAGATAATTTTCTAAGCATTTTAAATGCATCTGCTGCATTTTTTGGTTTACCAAGAGCTTCATTATTTAGCCAAACAATGGTATCAGAAGTAATTAATACATCTTTTTCTGATAAATTTGTAAATGCTTTTGCTTTTAAATCAGCTAAATAATCAGTAATTTCTGTTCCTTTTAGATTATCAGGATAAATTTCATCTACTTTTTTGACATCAATTGTAAAATCGATGTCTAAATCTTTAAAGAATTGCTGTCTTCTTGGTGAGCCAGAAGCAAGAATTATATTGTAGTTTTTTAATTTTTCTTTAAGCATTAAAGCTTTTCTTTATTCTTGATAAATCTCGTTTGTTATCTCTATCTTTAATAACATTTCGTTTATCATGTGTTTGTTTTCCTTTGGCTAATGCAATTTCTAATTTAGCAAAACCTCTATCATTGATAAACAATTTTAAAGGAACAATTGTGTTTCCTTTGGCTTCAACATCTTTTTTTAAACTTCGTAATTCGCGTTTATTTAAGAGTAATCTGCGTTCACTTTTTGGGTTATGATTAAAATGATGGCCATACATATATTCTTGTATGTACATATTTATGATAAACAATTCTCCTCGATCATTAAATTCGCAAAAGCTCTCTGTAATTCTTGCCTGACTTAATCTTATCGATTTTATTTCTGTACCTGTTAATTGAATTCCAGCTACATATTTATCAAGAATTTCGAATTCGAAACGCGCTTTTTTATTTTGTATGTTTATTTTTTTCTGCACTATTACAGTTAAATTTTAAATTTATACAAAGATACATTTTTACTTTGGTCAAAGAAATGTAATTTTGATGTCTATTTATAGACCAAATGAAACAAAACTTAATGAAATATTGTATTCTTTTTATATTGATAATTGCAATTTCTTGTAAACCCACTGAAAAAAAATTAACAGCCCAAGAAATTATTGATAAAACCATTTTATATTCAGGTGCAGATTTAGTAGCAAATTCTGAAATTAATTTCACTTTTAGAGACAAAGAATATAATGCCATCAGAAATAACGGAAAATTTAGTTTATCAAGAAAATTTGATATGATTACTGATGAATTGAACAATGATGGTTTTATTAGAACTATTGATGGTAATATTGCAGAAATAGATTCAGCAACAATAAGAGTACAAAGTAATGCTGTAAATTCGGTGCATTATTTTTCGGTTTTGCCTTTTGGTTTAAATGATAAAGCTGTTCATAAAAAAATGTTAGCATCATCAACCATAAAAAATAAAGACTATTATAAAATAGAAATTACTTTTTCTGAAAATGGAGGAGGAGAAGACTTTGAAGATGTTTTTATTTATTGGATAGGAAAAGATGATTTTTTGGTAGATTATTTGGCATATTCGTATCACACAAATGGAGGTGGAAAACGTTTTAGAGTTTTAAAAGAACAATGTACCAAAAATGGAGTTCGTTTTGTAGATTACCACAATTACAAACCTTTAGACAATAATGTGGCTTTAGTAAATATAGATAAGGCTTTCGAAAACAATCAATTAAAAAAAGTTTCAGAAATTGTTTTAAAAGATATTGAAGTTAAGCTTTTTGAGTAAAAAGGATATTAAGCAATTTTTAGAAGCTATTTCCTGCTTTTCGCACTCGCTTTTTTTAGTTGTGTTCTCGATACAAATTTGCAGAAAAAGCAAATTTACTCGAATCTACAACTAAAAAAGAGCTCAGACAAATGCTTCAATCAGGGCTAAACTTGTTTGCAAGCCCTAGTTTGTTTTAATTTACTTTTATAATTTCTTTGGTTTTTTCATTACCTTTTACAGTAACTTTATAAAGACTTCCATTATCATTATCATCCATGTTTTGATAAACTTCTTCACCTAAAATTTTATTAGCAAAACTAGGAGTTGTATTGCTGTGCCCAACAACTAAAACAGTTTTTCCATTAGTTTCTACCTGAAAAATAGAATCAAACAAAAAACTAGGATCGTAATATTTTATGTCTAATTCTTTTGTTTTTGCAGTTGGAGTTGCAGTTTCTACAGTTCTAAAATATTTAGTAGAATATACAGCATCTAGTTTAATATCAGCAAAATAATTAGACCATTTTTGAGCTCTTTTTTCGCCTTCAAAATTTAAATGCGGATTTGCATTCATCATATTTGTTCTATCTTTTTCTGAATGACGAATTAAATAATAAGTTGTAGTATCATTAGAAGAACAAGATGTTAAAAAGCTTATTGCAACTACAAAAAGCAAGAAATAATTTTTCATTAAGTTTAGTTTTAGAACGAATATAGTTAAAAAAGAAAAAGCGGTGTTTTTTAAAACACCACTTTTTCTGAACTCCCCTTAATTTATAATCATTTTTGATAGGATTAAAGCAATCTCAATTTTAATAATTTTACTTTAAACTTAATTGTATAATTAATGTTCTACCAAATCAGATTGATTTCTAAATACCAACTCATCATCAAAAGCATCTAATAAAATAATGCTATCTGTAGTAACTTTACCCGATAAAATTTCTTTAGAAAGCTGATTTAAAACTTCTTTCTGAATTACTCTTTTTACAGGTCTTGCACCAAATTCTGGTTGATAACCTTTTTTAGCTAAATATGCAATTGCTTCATCAGTAGCGTCTAAAGTAATTTCTTGTTTGCCAATCATTTTCTTTAAATGTTCTATTTGTAATTTTACAATTTCAAATATATCAGATTGATTTAGAGGTGTAAACATAATTACATCATCAATTCTGTTTAAAAATTCTGGTCTTACAGATTGTTTTAATAAGCCTAGAACTTCAATTTTAGCTAATTCTGTTACAGCTTCTAAATCCACTTTTGGATCTGCAAATTTTTCCTGAATTATATTGCTTCCCATATTAGAAGTCATTATAATAATAGTGTTTTTAAAATCTGCAATTCTACCTTTATTATCTGTTAACCTACCTTCATCTAAAACTTGTAACAAAATATTAAATGTGTCTGGATGCGCTTTTTCAATTTCATCTAAAAGCACCACAGAATAAGGTCTTCTTCTTACAGCTTCTGTTAATTGTCCTCCTTCATCATAACCTACGTATCCTGGAGGCGCTCCAACTAATCTGCTTACAGAATGGCGTTCTTGATATTCACTCATATCAATTCTTGTCATTGCATTTTCATCATCAAACAAGTATTCTGCTAACGCTTTTGCCAATTCTGTTTTACCAACACCTGTTGTTCCTAAAAATAAGAAACTACCTATTGGTTTATTTGGGTTTTGCAAACCAGCTCTAGATCTTCTTACAGCATCAGAAACTGCTACTATTGCTTCTTCTTGTCCCACAACTCTTTTATGTAATTGATTTTCTAAAAACAATAATTTTTCACGCTCAGATTGTATCATTTTTGTAACAGGTATTCCTGTCCATTTTGCTACAACTTCTGCAATATCATCTAACGTAACTTCTTCTTTAATTAAAGATTTTTCAGACTGATTTTCTTGTAAGTTATTCTGCAAAACTTCTAAATCTTCTTGTGCTTTTTTAATTTTTCCATAACGCAATTCTGCAACTAAACCATAATTACCTTCACGTTCTGCTTTTTCAGCTTCAATTTTAAAGTTCTCAATATTAATTTTTGCATTCTGAATGTTATCTACAACTTCTTTTTCAGATTTCCATTTTGCATTAATTTCATTACGTTCTTCTTTAATATTTGCCAAATCAGAACGTAAAGATTTTAATTTTACTTCATCTTTTTCACGTTTAATAGCTTCAATTTCAATCTCTAATTGCATTATTTTACGATCTAAAACGTCTAATTCTTCTGGTTTAGAGTTGATTTCCATTCGTAATTTAGAAGCAGCTTCATCCATTAAATCAATAGCTTTATCTGGTAAAAAACGGTTGGTAATATATCTTTGTGATAATTCTACAGCCCCAATAATTGCTTCGTCTTTAATACGTACTTTATGATGCGTTTCGTACTTTTCTTTAATACCTCTTAAAATAGAAATTGCACTTTCTGTATCTGGTTCATCAACTAAAACCTTTTGAAAACGACGTTCAAGAGCTTTATCTTTTTCAAAATATTTTTGATATTCATCTAAGGTAGTGGCTCCAATTGCACGTAATTCTCCACGAGCCAAAGCAGGTTTTAAAATATTTGCTGCATCCATTGCACCTTGTCCACCTCCAGCACCAACTAAAGTATGAATTTCATCAATAAATAAAACAATATCACCATCAGAAGTAGTCACTTCTTTTATAACTGCTTTTAAACGTTCTTCAAATTCTCCCTTATATTTTGCACCTGCAATTAAAGCACCCATATCTAAAGAAAAAATCAATTTATCTTTTAGATTTTCAGGTACATCACCATCTACAATTCTGTGTGCTAAACCTTCTGCAATTGCGGTTTTACCTGTTCCTGGTTCACCCACTAAAATCGGATTATTTTTGGTTCTACGTGATAAAATCTGTAATAATCTACGTATTTCTTCATCTCTACCAATAACAGGATCTAATTTTCCGTTTTTTGCTAAATCGTTTAGGTTTTTAGCAAACTTATTTAATGAATTGTAAGTTTCTTCTTGAGATTGAGAGGTTACTCGTTCTCCTTTCCTTAATTCTTCTATAGCCGCCTTTAAATGTTTTTCTGTAACTCCTTGGTCTTTTAAAACTTGAGCAATATTAGATTTTGATTTAAAAATTGCTAAAATTAAATGCTCAATAGAAACATAATCATCTTTCATGTTTTTAGCAATGATAGATGCTTCGTTTAAACTTTTTCCTGCTTCTCTAGAAAGCATTAATTCTGCTCCAGAAACTTTAGGCAAACTTTCTAATTGTTTGTCTAAAATTTGAGTAACAACATCAATATTGATGTTTAATTTCTTCAATAAAAAAGGTAAAACATTTTCATCAACTTGAGTTAAAGCTTTAAAAATGTGTTCGTTTTCTATTTGATTATGCCCATAAGTTTGCGCTAATTGTTGCGCCATTTGTATGGTTTCTTGCGATTTTGTTGTATAATTATTAAAATTCATCTTTTTTCTTTTTAATCAATGTTTTTAAACATTAATGTTATTTTCTTTTTTCAATTGATAATTAACAATTTTAATACCATTGGTTATTTGTATATAATATAAGTCAAAATGTCTGTAAAAACCTAGTAAATACTGACTTTTTGACTGATTAAAGTTTACTATCTTTGTTTAAAATTAGAAAAACTGTATGGGCATATTCAATAATTTATTTAGTGGAAAAGAAGGTAAGGAACCTAAAAAAGAAAAAATAACTTTTTTAAATTGGCTTCCACTAACTTCATTAGACCAATTAGAAGACATAAAAAAACAATCTGAAACTGAGTCTATACTTATATTTAAGCATTCAACTAGATGTGGTATTAGTAGTATGGTTATTAAACAATTTGAAAAACTATTCACAGAAGAGCATAAAAATCTTAAAGTCTATTATTTAGATTTATTAAATTATAGAAATATTTCTGATGAAGTAGGCTATCAATTTCAAGTAATGCATCAATCTCCACAACTTTTAGTGATTAAAAACGGAGTTTCTGTACACAATGCTTCACATTATGATATTACTTTAATAGATTTATCAAGATTTATCTAACATAAACTTGCATTAAACCTTATTTAAGTCTTATTTTTGTTTTTTTAAATTTTTATACGTTTGGCAGAAATAAATACTTCAAATAAGGTTGTAGGTAAAGAATTATATGGATATCAAAAAGATGCACTTCGTGAAATCTTTGATAGATTTGAGAACGCACCTAAAGATTATCATTTATTATACCAGTTACCAACTGGTGGTGGAAAAACAGTTATATTTTCTGAAATTGTAAGACGTTATATCGCAAATTTTAAAAAGAAAGTTTTGGTTTTAACTCACAGAATTGAGTTAAGTAAGCAAACTTCTAAAATGCTAAAAGAGTTTGGTGTTAGTAATAAAATCATAAACTCTACTGCAAAATTAGATGATCAACACGATTTTGATTGTTTTGTAGCCATGGTAGAAACGCTAAAAAATCGTCTAAATGATGATAAACTAGATATTTCTGATATTGGTTTAGTAATTGTTGATGAAGCGCATTACAATTCTTTTACAAAAATTTTCAAGTTTTTCGATCAATCTTTTATTCTTGGTGTTACTGCAACTCCTTTAAGTTCAAACATTAAATTACCAATGTATGAGAACTATCAAGAATTATTTGTGGGTGAGTCTATTCAAGATTTAATAGATAATAATTACTTAGCAAAAGCAAATATGTACTCTTATAATGTAGGTTTAACCTCTTTAGAAGTAGGTGCAAATGGAGATTATACTGTAAAATCTTCTGAAGATCTGTATACAAATACAGATATGCTTACCAAGCTAGTTTCCGCTTACGAAGAAACAGCAAAAGGTAAAAAAACATTAATTTTTAACAATGGTATTAATACATCAATTCAGGTTTTTCATGCATTTAAAAAAGCTGGTTATCCAATTGCCCATTTAGATAATACCAACACTAAAAAAGAAAGAGAATTAATTTTAAGATGGTTTCATAAAACACCAAATGCCATCATTACTTCTGTAAGTATTTTAACAACTGGTTTTGATGAACCTAGTATTGAGGCAATTATCTTAAATAGAGCAACTAAATCTTTAACCTTGTATTACCAAATGATTGGGCGTGGTTCTCGTATTTTTAAGAATAAAAGTACTTTTGATGTTGTTGATTTAGGTAACAACTTTTACAGATTTGGACCTTGGGGAGCTGATTTAGATTGGCAAAAAATGTTTAGAGCTCCAGATTATTATTTAAATGCCATTCTTTCTGATGAAGAAATAGAAAGCACATTTAGATACGAATTGCCTGCAGATGTTAAAAAAGAATTTGCAAAATCTAAAGATACCTATTTCGATATGAAAAAAGTATACATAGATACTATTCGTTCAGGAGAATCTTCTAAAAGAGTATTAGAAAAATCGATTGTACACCATGCTAAAATGTGTATCGAAAATAGCGAAGATGTTTTTGATGCTTTAATTTTAGCAAAAATGCTAGGAGAGGAGATAGATGATAGAATTAACAGATATGCAAAGTGTATTTCTAAAAGTACACACAACTTTGTAACTTGGTTAAAAGATGATTATAGGAAGAAATTAAACTCATATTTAAGAGAAAACTTCGATGAAGATTATGAGAAAATTTTTGGTCATCCACCAATAGACGAATAAAATATTTTTTATCAAAACGCTGATTAGTCAGCGTTTTTTTTTGCTTTAATTTTATTATAGATAAGATTTTTAACGAGATTATACTTAAAATTAAGCTTATAAGGTTTTGAAATCCTTATGTTTAAAGGGAAAAAATAAAAATGATTTATTTTTTTACTTTTTTTTTGATTTTGTTTTTTGTATTCAAAAATAATTTACATTTACTGCACTTATGTTTAAGTAAAATGTTTAGTTTTTCTTATTTCGGAAGTGACTTTTTATTGGAGAATAAAGGTTACATAGCATTTTGGAAATGCAACGAAAAAATTAAGGTATCTCCATTTTCAATTCTTCAAAAATTGCAACTTTTCTCAAAGTTGCACGTAGTTTACTTGCAAATATTACAGTGATAATCTCCTTTTTCTAGGGTTATAATTTCTATTCTAAAATATTCAGTTGTTTTAGTTTGGACAGATTTATCATACAATTAATTTAAAAATACAAGTGAACACAAAATACATAGATTTAATCGAACAAACATTCGATTTTCCTCAAGAAGAATTTAAAACAGAAAACAACAAATTGTTTTGGCACGGAATTAATTTAATGGAATTAGCAGCAAAATATGATGCTCCGTTAAAATTTACCTACCTGCCAAAAATATCAGAAAACATCAACAAAGCAAAAGGTTGGTTTCAAGAAAGTATGGAAAAACATAACTATAAAGGTAAATACTTTTACAGTTATTGTACAAAAAGTTCTCACTTTAAACACATTTTAAATGAAGCTTTAAAAAATGATATTCATATAGAAACATCATCTGCTTTTGATATTGATATTGTAAATAACCTTAAAAAAGAAGGTAAAATAAAAGACAATACGTATGTAATTTGCAACGGATTTAAACGTGATCAATACATTAAAAATATTGGTGGTTTAATTAATTCTGGCCATCAAAATGTAATTCCGATTATAGATAATTACGAAGAATTAAATCTTTTATTAGATGAAACGGAAAAAAAACTAAATGTTGGTATCAGAATCGCATCAGAAGAAGAACCAAAATTCGAATTCTACACTTCTCGTTTAGGAATTGGATACAAAAATATTGTGTCTTTTTACGAGCGTGAAATTGCTAATAATAAGCAAGTTGATTTAAAAATGTTACATTTTTTTATTAATACGGGTATTAAAGACAACGCGTATTATTGGAACGAGTTGATGAAATGTTTAAACGTATACATCAACCTAAAAAAAGTGTGTCCGAGTTTAGATAGTTTAAATATTGGCGGTGGTTTTCCTATAAAAAACTCTTTGGCTTTTGATTATGATTACGCTTACATGATTGACGAAATTATCAATCAAATAAAACAAGCTTGTGATGAAGCTGGTGTAGAAGTACCACATATTTTTACAGAATTTGGAAGTTTTACAGTAGGTGAATCTGGTGCAGCTATTTACGAAATTTTATATCAGAAAAAACAAAATGATAGAGAACGTTGGAACATGATAAACTCTTCATTTATAACTACTTTACCAGATGCATGGGCAATTAATAAACGTTTTATAATGTTGCCAATAAATAAATGGAATAGACAATATGAACGTGTACTTTTAGGTGGATTAACTTGTGATAGTGATGATTATTACAACTCAGAACAACATATAAACGGAATTTATTTACCTGTTTATGAAAAAGATAACCCACTTTATATTGGTTTTTTTAACACAGGAGCTTATCAAGAATCAATTGGTGGTTTTGGTGGATTACAGCACTGTTTAATTCCGCATCCAAAACATTTAATTATTGATAGAGATGAAGAAGGAAACTTGATCACAAAAATATTTAAAAAACAACAAAAAAGTAGCGAATTGCTTTCTATTTTAGGTTATGGAGAGTTATCAGAAAGTAAAATTGAATCAGAAAAATTAATAAAAGAAGAAGTTATTTAAGCTTCAAAAAATAGCATGAATACAAATAAAACATATGCAGGAATTTCAGAAAAATATGGAAACCTGTCAACATCAAAAATAGTTATAATTCCTGTTCCTTATGACGGAACAAGCACTTGGCAAAAAGGAGCAGATAAAGGGCCACAAGCTTTTTTAGAAGCGTCTGAAAATATGGAACTGTATGATATAGAAACAGATTCTGAAGTGTATAAAGAAGGTGTTTATTTAGCGGATGCTATTACAGAGAATGCATCACCAGAAACAATGGTAGATGCAGTGCATGATATCACTAAAAAATACATTAACAGAAATAAATTTGTAACTGTTTTTGGTGGAGAACACTCAATTTCTATTGGTACAATTAGAGCTTTTAACGAGTGTTTTAACAATTTAACGGTTTTACATATTGATGCGCATGCAGATTTAAGAAAAGAATACGAAGGTTCTAAATGCAACCACGCTTGTGCAGTTTACGAAGCGAATTCTACAACTAATTTAGTGCAAGTTGGAATTAGAAGTATGGATATTTCTGAAAAAAGAGAAATGAATTTGGATAAAGTTTTCTTTGCACATGATATGGCTGTAAATGAAGATTGGATGGAAGATGTTATTGACCAATTAACAGAAAATGTTTTTATCACGTTTGATTTAGATGCCTTAGATCCATCGATTATGCCATCAACAGGAACACCAGAACCTGGCGGATTATTTTATTATGAAACATTAGAGTTTTTAAAACAAGTTTTTGAGCAAAAAAATGTGGTTGGTTTTGATATGGTAGAATTATGTCCAAACGGAAATGAAAAATCATCAGACTTTTTAGCGGCTAAATTATTTTACAAAATGTTGAGCTATAAGTTTGCTGCTAACGATGATTCTTATGACAATGGAGAGGATGAAAATGATTCAAATCCGTTTAGTAAATTATCAAAATTTAAAAATGATGACGACGATTTTTAAGTTTCTATAATGATAAAAAATATAGAAAATATCGAATTGCAGTTTTTAACTTTAGACGATTATAAAGCTTTAAAAGCTGCAATGATTCAGGCATATTCTAGCATGCCAGATTCTTATTGGAAAGAAAATCAGATTAAAACACTAATCGAAAAATTTCCTGAAGGACAAGTTGTTATCAAAATAAATGGAGAATTAGCAGGTTGTGCATTGTCTATCAAATTAGATTACGATAGTTTCGATGATCAGCATACCTACAAAGATATTACAGACAATTATACGTTTGATACACATGACGAAAATGGTGATGTTTTATACGGAATTGATGTTTTTATAAAATCAGAATACAGAGGTTTACGCTTGGGTAGAAGATTGTATGATTACAGAAAAGAGTTGGCAGAAAAGCAGAATTTAAGAGGAATTGCATTTGGAGGAAGAATACCAAATTATCATAAATATGCAGCAACTTTATCACCAAAAGAATATATAGAAAGTGTAAAGCGTAAAGAAATTAACGATCCGGTTTTAAACTTTCAAATTTCGAATGATTTTCATCCTTCAAAAATTTTAAAAGGATATTTAGAAGGTGATGAAAATTCTGGTGAGTTTGCCGTTTTATTAGAGTGGGACAATATTTATTACGAGAAAAAATCTAAAAAAGCAGCGACAAAGAAAAAAGTAGTTCGTTTAGGATTGATTCAGTGGCAAATGCGTTTGTATAAAGATTTGGAAGAATTAATGCAACAAGCAGAATATTTTGTAGATGCAGTTTCTGCGTATCGTTCTGATTTTGCATTGTTTCCAGAGTTTTTTAATGCGCCTTTAATGGCGGATAATAATCACTTACCAGAATCGGAAGCAATTAGAGAATTGGCTAAATATACACCTATAATTGTTCAGAAATTTTCTGAATTAGCAATTACATACAACATCAATATTATTACGGGTAGTATGCCAGAAATAAAAGAGGAGTTGTTGTATAATGTAGGTTATATCTGTAAAAGAGATGGTAGTACAGAACGTTATGAAAAATTGCATGTAACTCCAGATGAAACTAAAGTTTGGGGAATGCAAGGTGGAAATCAACTAAAAACATTTGATACCGATTGTGGTAAAATAGGAGTTTTAATTTGTTATGATTCTGAGTTTCCAGAATTAAGTAGAATTTTGGCAGAAGAAGGAATGGATATTTTATTTATCCCGTTTTTAACGGACACACAGAATGGATATTCTAGAGTAAGACATTGTGCACAAGCAAGAGCGATAGAAAATGAGTGTTATGTAGCCATTGCAGGTAGTGTTGGTAATTTACCAAAAGTAAATAATATGGACATACAATATGCACAATCGATGGTGTTTACACCTTGTGATTTTTCGTTTCCGGCAAACGGAATTAAAGCAGAAGCTACCACAAATACAGAAATGATTTTAATTGCTGATGTAGATTTAGATCTCTTAAAAGATTTAAATCAATTTGGTAGTGTACGTAATTTAAAAGATAGAAGAAAAGACATCTTCGAAGTTAAAAAACTTCAAAAAAATAATTAATAAATAAAATAACGATAAAATCTATAAATAAATAAAAAAACATCTCGATACAAAATTTCTGAAATAGAAATTTTACTCGATGTGACAGCAAATAAATAATCACTTAAAGAAAGGACTGTCAGTTCGAGTGATTTTTCCTTTTCGAAAAATCGTATCGATAACATTTAGAAATTTTATCAAACAAAATAAAAAAATGAAAAAACCGATTACAAATTTTATAGAAAAATACTTTTTACACTTCAATGCAGCTGCTTTAGTAGATGCAGCAAAAGGGTATGAAGACCAATTAAATAAAGGATCTAAAATGTTAGTTTCTTTAGCAGGAGCAATGAGTACAGCAGAATTAGGTAAGATTTTTGCAGAAATGATTCGTAAAGATAAAGTGCAAATTGTTTCTTGTACTGGCGCAAATTTAGAAGAAGATATTATGAATTTAGTAGCACATTCTCATTACAAACGTGTGCCTAATTATAGAGATTTAACGCCACAAGATGAGTGGGATTTATTAGAAAAAGGATTAAACCGAGTTACAGACACTTGCATACCAGAAGAAGAAGCCTTTAGAAGAATACAAGAACATATTGTAAAAATATGGAAAGATGCAGAAGCAAACGGAGAACGTTATTTACCACATGAATACATGTATAAATTATTGCTATCCGGAGTTTTAGAACAGTATTATGAAATTGATTTAAAAGACTCTTGGATGTATGCTGCCGCAGAAAAAAACTTACCAATTATTTGTCCGGGTTGGGAAGATTCTACGATGGGAAACATTTTTGCTTCTTATGTTTTAAAAGGCGAATTAAAAGCAAGTACCATGAAATCTGGGATTGAATACATGACATTTTTAGCAGATTGGTATACTAATAATTCTGAAAACGGAATTGGATTTTTTCAAATAGGAGGAGGAATTGCAGGAGATTTTCCTATTTGTGTAGTGCCAATGTTGTATCAAGATATGGAAAAGCCAGAAACACCATTTTGGAGTTATTTTTGTCAGATTTCAGATTCTACAACAAGTTATGGTTCGTATTCTGGTGCAGTACCAAACGAAAAAATTACTTGGGGTAAATTAGATATAGATACTCCAAAATTTATAATAGAAAGTGATGCAACAATTGTTGCTCCGTTAATTTTTGCTTATTTATTAGAAATGTAGCATGGTAAATGCTTTTATAAAAAAAGCAAAATTGCTAATTAAAACTATTTTATAAAAAATGAAACGAGTAATTGTAGAATACGCTAAGTTAACTACTGATATTTTAGATTTATTGGTAGAAAAATATCCTGATGGATATGATTATTCAGATATCATCTCTTTTAAAAATGCAAAAGGAGAAACCATTAAGGCTGTAGAAGTGAAAACTGAAGATACAGACTATTTAGTTAAAATTAGCACTAAGTTAGAGGAAGCAATGGAAGAATATGCAGAAGATGAAGATTTCTTTGAAGATAATGATGATTTTGATGTAAATATTTCTGATGAAGATTAAATAAAATGAATTGAAATAAAAAAAGCTCTGAATTTTCAGAGCTTTTTTTATTATAAAATTGATAAACTATTTAGCTGGTAATATTTTACCTACACATTCACCAAAACCAATACGCACTTTATCATTTTTACAATGTGCACGCATAATTACAGTATCGTTATCATTAATAAATTTACGTTCTGTTCCGTCTTTTAATTTTATAGGATTTTCTCCCTTCCAAGTTAATTCTAACATAGAACCAAAACTATCTTTTGTTGGTCCAGAAATGGTTCCAGAACCCATCATATCTCCTGCTTCTACTGGGCATCCATTTACAGTATGATGTGCCAATTGCTGAGCCATTGTCCAATACATATATTTAAAGTTAGAATTGGCAACAACAGTTTCTTCTCCCTTTTCTGGCTGAATGCCAACTTGTAAATGAATATCGTAACTTCCTTTACCTTCTTGTTTTAAATAAGAAAGTGGTTCGTGTGCTTGTTTTGGGTTATCAACTCTAAAAGGTTCTAGAGCATCTAAGGTAACAATCCAAGGAGAAATGGTAGAAGCAAAACTTTTTCCTAAAAATGGTCCTAAAGGCACATATTCCCAGGCTTGTATATCTCTTGCAGACCAATCATTAAATTGCACCAAACCAAAAATATATTCTTCTGCTTCTTCAATCGGAATTCTATCACCCATAACATTGGCATCAGTGGTAATAAAAGCCATTTCTAGTTCAAAATCTATTAATTTACTTGGTCCAAAACTAGGAGTATTGCTACCTTCTGCAGGTTTTGTTTGTCCATAAGGTCTTTTTATTGGTGTACCAGAAGGAATTATAGAAGAACTTCTACCATGATAACCAATAGGTATGTGTAACCAATTTGGTAGTAAAGCATTTTCTGGATCTCTAAATAAAGAACCAACATTTGTTGCGTGTTCTTTACTTGCATAAAAATCGGTATAATCTCCAACAGCAACTGGCAAAAGCATTTCTACTTCGTCCATTCTAAAAATAATTTTGTCTTTATGATCTGGATTATCTCTTAAACTTCCGTTTGTTACATCAAAAACTTCTGCAATTCTATTACGCACTAATCTCCATGTTTTACGGCCATCAGCAATAAAATCATTTAAATTATCTTGTAAAAAAATATCGTCTGTAAGCGGAATTCCATCAAAATAACCTAATTGATGAAAGGCTCCTAAATCTATTGCAAAATCGCCAATTCTACTTCCAATTGTAATAATATCATCTCTGGTTATAAAAACACCAAAAGGGATATTTTGAATCGGAAAATCTGAATTCTCTTTTACTTTTAACCAAGATTTTCTTTTAGGATTATTTGCGGTTATAATCATTGTAAGGATTTTATTTTTATCAAACCTACATAATTTTTTATCATTTTAAAACAAATATTGAATGAAAAATATAATTTTAAGAATAGTTTAATGAGTATTCTTTAATTATTAATAAGTTGTTAAAAACATCGAAAAAATAGCTTCAAAAACAATTCGATTTTAATTATTTTTGTAGAATTAATTAATATAAGCAACAATGCAAATAGACAATCAAATTTTTGACCTTATTCAGGAAGAAAAAGAAAGACAATTAAATGGTTTGGAGTTAATAGCTTCAGAAAACTTTGTGAGCGATCAAGTAATGTTGGCACAGGGCTCTATTTTAACGAACAAATATGCTGAAGGATATCCTGGAAAAAGATATTATGGAGGTTGTGAAATTGTAGATATTGTTGAACAAATTGCCATAGATAGAGCTAAAGAATTATTTGGTGCTGAGTATGTAAATGTACAGCCACACTCTGGTTCTCAAGCAAATACTGCTGTTTTTGCAGCGTGTTTAAAACCTGGAGATAAAATTTTAGGTTTCGATTTATCTCATGGAGGGCATTTAACACACGGTTCTCCAGTAAATTTTTCTGGTAAATTATATGAAACTTCTTTTTATGGAGTTGAAAAAGAAACTGGTGTTTTAAATTATGATAAAATTCAAGAAACTGCAACTGCTGAATTACCAAATTTAATTATTGCTGGTGCTTCTGCGTATTCTAGAGATATTGATTTTGCTCGTTTTAGAGAAATTGCAGATTCAGTTGGCGCAATTTTAATGGCAGATATTTCTCATCCTGCAGGTTTAATTGCCAAAGGAATATTAAATGATCCTTTACCTCATTGTCATATTGTTACTACAACAACTCACAAAACTTTAAGAGGCCCAAGAGGAGGAATGATTATGATTGGTAAAGATTTCGAAAATCCGTTTGGAGAAACTTTAAAATCTGGGAAGCCTAAAAAAATGTCTACTTTAATAAATTCTGCTGTTTTCCCTGGAAATCAAGGTGGACCTTTAGAGCACGTTATTGCTGCTAAAGCAATTGCTTTTGGAGAGGCTTTAACAGATGAGTTTTTAGAATATCAAATTCAAGTAAAAGAAAATGCAGCTGCAATGGCTAAAGAATTTGTAGCTAAAGGATATAATTTAATTTCTGGTGGTACAGACAATCATTGTATGTTAATCGATTTACGTAACAAAGATATTTCTGGTAAAGATGCAGAAATTGCTTTAGGTAAAGCAGATATTACAGTAAACAAAAATATGGTTCCTTTTGATGATAAAAGTCCGTTTGTAACTTCTGGAATTAGAGTAGGTACTGCAGCAATTACAACTCGTGGTTTAAAAACTGAAGATATGAAAGCTGTTGTTGATTTTATTGATGAAGCAATACAGAATGCTGAAAATGAAGAGGCTTTACACGAAATAGGAGAACGTGTTGCTGATATGATGAGTGCTCGTAGATTATTTGTGATGTAAACTCACTTTTCTTTTAAAAAAAACACCACTTTATTTTAAGTGGTGTTTTTTTTTTATCTAAACTTTTTTAAATTATAGCTAGAATAATAAAACCTATTATAGAGGTTGTAAATGTAGCCAACAATATAGGACCAATATTATTATTCAATATTTTCGTGTATTTATCTACACCTGCAACTGCTGCTGCAGAAATAATGTTAAATAAGCAAATAGCATTACCTAAAGAAGCTCCATTTAATTGCATTGCTAATATTAATTCTGTAGATAAATTCAAGTTTTCTGCTGAATTATATTGAACTGATCCAAAAATAATGTTAGAAACTGTGGTACTACCTGTTATAAAAGTACCCATTAGCCCAATAAATGGACTAATTAAAGGATAGGCATTTCCTGTTTTTGCAAATAACATAGACATAGTGTCTATCATAGAAAGCATTGTTGTTCCACTTGATAACATTAGTTGAGTTATACCAAGTGATGGAAATAAAATAAAAAAAATACTTAACGTTTTTTTCAGTGCAGGCTTAAATTTCATTTTATGATTTTTACCTAAAAGAGCTGCACAAAATGAAGCAATTACAAACGGAAAAAGTGGAGACCTAAAAGGTTGGAATGATGCATTTACATCAGAATTAAACATATTATTAAATGATAATTTAAAAGATATTAGCGGTTCAATAGCGGTTATTATTTTGGGTACTAAGAGTAGTACAACTAATACTCCATAAGGTATCCAAGGTTTCCAATCTAATTTTTTGTTTGTGAAAAAGAAAAAAAAGGAGAAAGCACCCATAAATGTTGAAGCAATAACACCTGTTAGTTCTCGAAGAAAAAATGATAAAAGAACAAAAGGTATGGCAATGCTAAAGTATAATTTCCAACTATAAGCAGAAATTTCTGGATGTTCTTTAACTACAAAACGTTGAATAAAATATAATAATATGGCTCCTGAAATTATCATAAAACAGGATGCATAAAGGTAAATTAATTTAACTTGTAATATTCCTATTTCTAAAGAACCTTGAAAACCTGCTATAACAGGAGTGCCAATTGCACCTGTAATAGCAAATAGACCATCAATAAGTAAAACAACAACAATTGATAAAATTGGTGAATAACCTAAAGAAATTAATAAAAGAGGAACAATTGCTCCTGGAGTACCAAAACCTGCAACGCTTTCAAAAAAGGCAGTTAAGAAAAAAGCTAAAAAATAAAATTGAAAACTAGAATTATAGTGTGCTTTTTTAAGAGAATTTTTTATTTTTTCAATAAAACCTACTTGTTCCATATTAGAATGTAGTAACAATGCTCCAAAAACAATCATTAAAATTGAAATCGTGTTGATAAAAGCAGATATTAAAGCCGCAGGAAAAGCAATTAACTTACTATCCCATATAAAAAATAATATTGTTGTTATTATAAAACCAGAATAAATTCCGGCTTTTACACCTTTTAATAAACTTACCAAAAGCAAAACCAATATTGGTGTTAAAGATAGAATTGAATAAAAAATATTCATAAAATTGATCGTTTAAAAAGTGTAAATTTTAATGTTACTTAGAAATAATATTTATCTAATTTCAAAATAGAGATTTAGAACAATCAAAAGTAATATTACTTAAATTTAAGTATTATGATAATTGTCAATTTATAAATGATAGTTAAAAAAACATATTTGAATTCGAAATAGAAAATCACCTTTATAAACAACTTTATTTGACAGACATTATTAAATAATAAATATTCTTAAGAGTTGACACTATTACAGGTTCTTTTTTTTAAATTTGACGAAAAACAATATGGACGCTTATTTTATTGCAACAGTTTTAGTTTTTCTTTCTGCCATTTTTGGTTATGTAAACGTTCGTTTACTAAAAATGCCAAACACAATTGGTTTAATGATAATGACAATTGTTTTTACTTTAATTGTTTTATTGATAAGTTATTTTGATCCTACTTTGTTAAATTTAGAAAAATCAATTATTTCTAGTATTGATTTTAAATCTGTTTTATTAGATGAAATGTTAAGTTTCTTGTTGTTTGCAGGTGCTTTGCATACCAATTTTGAGCAATTAAAAATTCAACGTTGGCCAATTTTACTATTTTCTACATTAGGAGTCTTAACATCAACATTTTTAGTGGGTATTGTTATGTTCTTTATCCTTAATGTTTTAAGTTTCGATGTTAATTTTATTTATTGTTTGTTATTTGGAGCTCTAATTTCACCAACAGATCCTATTGCTGTTTTAGGGATTTTAAAACAAGTTGGTGCACCAAAAAAATTGGAAACTAAAATTGTTGGTGAATCTTTATTTAATGATGGAGTAGGAGTTGTGGTTTTCTTAACCATTTTTCAGATTGCAAAATCGGGTATAGATAATACATCTTTTGTAGATGTTGCACAATTATTTGGGCAAGAAGTAATTGGTGGAATTGTGTTAGGTGGTTTGTTAGGATGGGTTTCTTATCGTTTAATAAAGTCTATAGACGATTATGATATAGAAGTAATTATAACTTTAGCTGCAGTTATGGGAGGTACAGTAATTGCACATAAATTACATTTATCTGCACCTTTAGCAATGGTAACTGCTGGTTTAATTGTTGGTAATGATACTGTAAGAGCAAGTTCTATGTCTGAAGTAACAGAGAAATATGTAGATAAATTTTGGGAATTATTAGACATCCTTTTAAATGCAATTTTATTCGTTTTAATTGGTATGGAAATGCTAGTTTTAGTTTTTGAAGGTAAATATATTATTGCAGGTTTAATAGCAATACCAATTGTTTTAATTTGTAGATATATCTCTTTATTTCTGCCAATTAATATCTTTAAAAAGAAGTTAGATTTTGTGCCAAAAACCAATTTAATTATGACTTGGGGAGGTTTACGTGGTGGAATTTCTATTGCGTTAGCCTTAGGTTTATCAACAGAAATGCATAGAGATTTATTTTTAGTAATTACTTATATAGTGGTTGTGTTTTCTATAATTGTACAAGGTTTAACTGTAGGTAAATTGATAAATAGATTTAAATTAAAATCATAAAAAAAGTATCAAAGTTTAATGCTTTGATACTTACATTTTTAGGTTGATTTTTAAATTACCAACTCTTAATTTCTTCAGCAATTTCATCTTTGGTTTTTCCATATTTCTCTTGGATTTCACCAATTAATTTATCTTTTTTTCCTTCGGCTTCTGTAGATTCATCATTGGTAATTTGTCCGAATTTATCTTTAAATTCACCTTTAATTTGTTTCCATTTACCTTGTTTTGTGTCTGTGTTCATAATGTGTGTTTTTTAATTATTATTAATTTAATTTATGAGAATGATAAGTTTTTTAGCTGTTCTGAATTTTATCAGCAACTCTTTTATCAGATTTATCTGTAGCACTATGTACTTGATTCTCTAATAACTCTTTATCTTCTCCTTGTAGCCTTCTTTTGCTACTATTTTTATCTTTATAGCCATCTTTTACAGTCCCTTTTAATGGATGTAAATGAGGCTCGTGTTTGTCTTCTGCCATTTTAGTAATTTTTGGGGTTAGTATTTCGATTCCTTATTTCATAAGTTTTGCCAAAATTCTTTTTTGTAAAGTATCATGACCTTCTTTAATTTCATCAATTTTATCAATGTCTTTTCCAATCAAAACCTCTTTATCTTTATCACCATTAGTACCTTTTAAAATTTTAGTTTCTTCGGTTTGTATGGTTTGTTCACCAGCAACATTTTCGGTAATACCTTCAGTTTCGACGTCTTTATATAGCTTAGTTTCTTTATCTTTATTATCTTTCATAATGTGTCTTTAATTGTTACACTACAAAAGTAAAGTAGAAATAAAGTTGGGCTTAACTCTTATAAAGTTAATCTTAACTCAAAAGCAAATAGTTAGTCGTTGTTTGCTCTTTCAATAATTTTTTCGGGAAGTGATTTTTTGGCTTTTGCGCCCATTTTCTTGAGCTTTTCTACAGAAGTAATTAAGTTTCCTCTACCATCAAACAATTTATTCATGGCATTAGAATATTCTTTTTTGCTATCATCAATACGTTTACCAATACCAATTAAATCAGTTAATAAACCATTAAATTTATCGTATAAAGCACCAGCTTGTCTTGCAATTTCCATTGCATTTCTTTGTTGCTTTTCGTTATTCCACATAGAATCTATGGTTCTTAATGTGGCTAATAAAGTAGAAGGAGTTACAATAACAATGTTTTTCTCAAAAGCTTTGTTGTACAAATGATTATCAGCATTTAATGCCACAGCAAAAGCAGGTTCTATAGGAATGAATAACAATACAAAGTCTGGTGATTCTATTTGATATAAATCTTCATATTTTTTTTCTGATAATTGCTCAATATGTCTTTTTAAAGAATTGATGTGTTCTTTTAAAAATTGTGTCTTTAAAGTTTCATCATCTTCATTTATAAATTGCTCGTAAGCAGTTAATGAAACTTTAGAATCTACAATCATTTTTTTGTTATCTGGCAAATGAATTACAACATCTGGCAACACTCTTTTGCCTTCTTCAGTAGTAAAGCTTTGCTGCACAAAATACTCTCTATCTTTCTCTAAACCAGATTTTTCTAAAACACGTTCTAAAACTAATTCACCCCAATTACCTTGCATTTTAGAATCACCTTTTAAAGCTTTGGTTAAGTTTAAAGTGTCTTTACTCATTTGTTGATTTAACTCTTTTAAACCTAAAATTTGCTGACGTAAAGCTGCATGATAATCGATACTTTCTTTATGAGTTTTATCTACTTTATCTTCAAAAACCTTTATTTTTTCTTGCAAAGGATTTAAAATTACTTTTAAATTTTCTTTGTTTTGTTCTGTAAATTTATTTGACTTTTCTTCTAAAATTTTATTGGCTAAAACCTCAAAATCACTGGTAAATTTTTTCTGAAGATTTTCTACTTCTGCTTTGTGTTCTTCTAATTTTAACTGTAAGTTTTTAATTTCTGAATCTTGACGTGTATTTAATTGCAGTAAATTTTCTTTTTCTTGCTGACTGCTTTTTACCTCTTTTTGTAATTCAATAAAATTGTTTTCGGCAAGATCTTTAGACTGTTGTAACAGAGCAACGCGTTCTTGTAAAGTAGACTTTTCTTTCTCTACAATTGTGTTCTCTTTTTCTAAATTTAATTTGGTAAGTAATTTACCAATAAAAAAACCTATTACACTAAAAACCAGTGCTATTAAAAAGTAAGCAATCAAATCTGTCATTGTATTAATTTATTATGTAAAAGTAAGTAATTAAAGTAATTTTTCTATATAGTTTTATCATTATCAACATTAGAAAAATCATACTTCTTCATTGTTGTTTGTAAAATTTTCCAATGATTTCGCAATTGTCTTTTTATTTCTGGAGCATTTAAATCATCTGCTGCTCTGTAAGCATATCTTAAATAATTGCCTCTAAATTTTCTATCGTATTCTTTGCCTTTTTGAGGTAACCATCTTGACTTTACTCCTTTAAAACTGTATAGTCTATAAACTTTTCTTTTAAATAAAGGTGCTTCATCTAAAAGATATTTTTCTTTAATGGTTTCAACTCTTTTGTGTTTTCTTTTTACAGTTTGTTTCATTTCTCTGTAAAACTGAGCTAAATTTTTAGATTTAATCAAAGTTTGATAACCATAAAATTCAAAACCTAAATAATTTAAAGGAAAGTTTTCTTGTAAAGTATTGTCTTTTTTAATTTTAAATGATAGAAGCCTATTATTATGGTTTTTAAAAAGTGTTTTTTCTGTTTTTTCTTTTGATATGGTTAATTCAATTTTTTTAACCTCATTAATAATAAAATCCTCAACAAAATCTATTTGATTCTCTTTACACAAAACTACTATGTCATCTGAATATCTTCTGTAAAAAACATTGTGTTTTATAGTTAATTCATTAATAACAGCTTCATCAAAAGCTAACATATAAATATTTGCAATTAATGCACTTATAGGTAAACCTTGAGGAATACCTCTTAGTTTTTTACAATCCTTATTTTCGTTATGTTTTTGATTTTTATGAATTACAATATCACTTTCTAAAAGGTCTTGAATATTATCAAAAAAAGTGTGTTTTCCATTTTTTTTGTGTTTGGCTAATTCTTTTTCATCAAAATGACCATTTTTGGTTTTTAAATCTTTTAAATTCACATATGAAAACTTGGTAATAGCTTTAAACAAATTATAATGATCTTTTGGTAAAGATTTATATCCTAGTATTTTAGCCCAAGCTAATTTTATTTTTTTATGATTTAGAGTAGGGAAGAAGTTCTCAATATCTAACACTAAAGCTACACAGTTTTCTCTTTTCTTTATTTCATCAAAAACATCTTTTGCAAAATGAACATTGTTCTTAAACTTTAATTTATCATCAGTTTCTATTCTTCTGTAAGCAGTTATTGAATCTGATAATAATTTATTTTTCTTTAAATAAGATTCATATTTTGGAGTAATGATTTTTTGAGTGTAATAAGAATAAATATGAGCATCAATATGAGTTGCATAAAGAATAGGTCTAATTTTGGTATTAGAAACTATTTTGCCTTTTTTATTTTGTTTTTTATGAGAACGTTTTAAAACTCCATTAAACTCAGACTCTTTATATCTACGTTGTTTAATCTCCTTAAAAATTAAAGGTGAAAAAGAATGTTTTGCAATATTTTTAGTATTTAAAATATAGCCAAGAACATTTTTTCTAACTGATTTTGGAGTCTTATTAGAAAAATGAGGATAACCTCGATCTTTAAACCAATCTTTTTCTTTTTTTTTCATAGCATTTAAAAAAGTAAGAAAAGTTCTCGCTCGGAATTTAATATAATAAACGTAACATCATTAAATGACTGAGCTATTAACCGAATTCACGATTCCCGATGAAATTGAACGTAACTTTACCAATTAAGGTATGGATACAGCTATTTAAACTTCAAAACCTTTATACTATGTTAGCAAACTGTCTTAAACTTATTAAATTCACTCTATTAATTATATATAGGGTGAAAGCAATAACTGCGCTATTTCACTTATACAAGATTATATTAATATTGTCTTGGATAAGTGAAATAGAATTCACTTTTATTAATTCACGTATTTATTAATCCCTTTAAAAAGGTCTGAATTAATTGAAATTAAAAATTTACAATGGCTCAATAAATGTTTATTAAAAATAACTAAAGAACTTCCCTACTTAGAAGTAAATATAAGATTTTTACTTATCTTTAAAGAAAAAAACTATGAAAATAGAAAGAAATAATGATATAGAAAATAAATTTGAAATTGGGGATATAGTTACGTTAAACTCTCATCCTTTATTTGTTAATAATTTCAAAAAAATAAGTGAATTTCCAGGTTTAGTGCCTCCTTTAATGATAGTTAAAGAAGTTTTTTTTGAAAGAAAGGAAAACAAGAAAGTTTTTAGTTCAGATATTGAAAATGCTCAAATTGCAGACTTAATAAAATATAATTGTGTTTATTTTAATGCTAATAAAAGTGAATTTTGTGAGAAAGTTATTTATGAATCCTTTTTAAGGACTTATAAAGAATTAAAATACTATAGGGTTAAAGATAAAGAAGGAAATGATATTAAAATACCTAAAGAAAAACAATTAATACCAGAAGTTTTAAACTATAATGTCTTAACGGATTATAATTATGGTGAAGTTATTCAATTTAAAACAAAAAAATTAGAACATCGAAAATCTTACGAGAATAGCTTTGAAAAATTACCAGGTATAAGTTACCAAACTCCCAATTTTATTGTTTCTGGCTTAAAAAAACAAACACAAGAGGATTTGTTTTATAATAATGGTGGTAAAAAGAAAATAGTACCAAGTAAATTACTGAAAGTTACTTGGTTTAACCATTTTCAAAATAAAATGTGTGAACATTTTCTTCCATTTTGTTTTTTTGTAAAAGAACTCAAAATATAATAAACTTATTAATGTTTATATAATTAAATACATATTTTTGTAGATTCAACAATAATCAATGAAAGTATTTGCAAGATTTATATTATTTACAATTTTAGGTTGGAAGTTTGAAGGAGAGTTCAATAAAACCATCAAAAAATATGTAGTTATTGCTGCTCCACATACAAGTTGGGTAGATTTTCCTATTGCAATCTTAACCAGAATGAGTTCTGGAATAATGATTAATTTTATTGGTAAAGCTTCACTTTTTAAAGGTCCTTTTGGTTTTATTTTTAAAGCTTTAGGTGGCACACCTGTAGATAGAAGTAAGAATAATAAATTTGTAGATGTTATTATCGACATTTTTAATTCTAAAGAAGAATTTAGATTAGGCATCTCTCCTGAAGGTACTCGTAAAAAAGTTACTACTTGGAAAACTGGTTTCTATTATATTGCAAAAGGTGCAAATGTACCTATAGTAATGGCTACTTTAGATTTTGAAAATAAAAAGATTAAAATCTCTGAACCTTTTTATATTACTGAGAATAAAGAAGAAGATATTGCCTATTTAAGGGGGTTTTTCTTAAATGTAAAGGGGAAAAACCCTGAGTTATCTTAAAGCATTTTTACACAAGTACAAGAAGTATTAAATTGCCCTATATTTCTTTATGAATAAATAAAATCTAGGGATTTTTTATTGATTAAAAGACGTAGAAAATAGTTATCATTGTTACGAATTGAAAACTATGTCTCCAAAATTTTATTTTGGAGACTTTTTTTTGATAATTATTTAATCTACTTATTGTTCTATTAAAAGTATAGGCAGATTTTCTTCATCTACTGATATTTTTCTGATACTTTTTGTGCAATACCTATAATTACTTCTGTTGCTTTTATCATAGATTCTACAGGTACGTATTCAAAACGACCGTGAAAATTATGGCCACCAGCAAAAATATTTGGGCAAGGCAAACCTTTATAAGAAAGCTGAGAACCATCTGTTCCTCCACGAATTGGCTTTATTAAAGGAGTAATACCAAGATCTTTTATTACTTCTTCTGCAATATCTACAATATGCATAACAGGTGTAATTTTCTCTTTCATATTAAAATATTGATTTTTAATAACAACAGAAATTAAATCTTGTTGCAAACGTTCGTTAAAATCGTCTGCAATTTTATGCATCAATTTTTTTCTTTTTTCAAACAAATCAAAATCGTGATCTCTAATAATATACTCTAAAACAGTTTGTTCTACATCACCATTAATATCATGTAAATGGAAAAAACCTTCATAATCTTCTGTTTGTTCTGGTACTTCTTTGGTTGGTAAAGCAGTAATATAATCGTTTGCAATTAAAATGGAATTGATCATTTTTCCTTTTGCATAACCAGGATGTACAATTTTACCAGAAATAGTTACTATTGCAGAAGCTGCATTAAAATTTTCATATTCTAATTCACCAATTTGACTACCATCCATAGTGTACGCCCATTCTGCACCAAATTTATCCACATCAAATAAATGTGCTCCTTTACCAACTTCTTCATCTGGTGTAAAACAAATTCTAATTTTTCCGTGTTTAATTTCTGGATGGTTTATTAAATATTCCATTGCAGTAACAATTTCTGTAACTCCAGCTTTATCATCTGCGCCTAAAAGTGTTGTACCATCAGTAGTAATAATGGTCTGACCTTTGTATTGCAACAAATCATCAAAATAATCTGGAGACAAAACAATGTTTTCTTTTTCATTTAAAATGATTGCATTGCCTTGATAGTTTTCAATGATTTGTGGTTTTACATTGGCTCCTGTAAAATCTGGACTTGTATCTATATGTGCAATAAAACCAATAGTTGGCACTTTATAGTTGATATTACTTGGCAAACTAGCCATTATGTAACAATTTTCATCTAATTCAACATCTTGTAAACCAATTTGCTGAAGTTCAGTTACTAATTTTTTAGCCAAAACCCACTGTTTTTCTGTACTTGGAAAAGCAGGATTATTTGGGTCTGATTCAGTATCTATAGTTACATAACTTATAAAACGCTCTGTAATTTGTTCTTTATTAATCATAATCTAGATGATATTTTCAATTTAATTTTTTAGTTTGATGTTCTCTATCAACGAAAAAGCTTGGCAAAAACGATTATTTACCAAAGAATCTCCATAAACTTCGGTTTTAGCTAAAACAAAATTTGATTCGTTTACTTTTATAAAAGTATTACAAACTTGATAGTTAAACTTCCCTTTTTTGCCTTTAAAAACCATATATAATGATGGTTTTTCTAAAAGTAAAATCTGTTTTGACTTTGTTTTTATAAGACCTTTAGCCAAGTTTTCTTGTTCTTGTTGCAATAGAAATGCATCATTAAAATCTATTTTATTTTGGATGAAAGTTACATCTAAAAGTACAGTTTCAGTAAGTTGTTTTGTAGTATCTGCTGTAAAAATAGAAGATTGCACTTCATCTTGATATAAATTTGTTTTCCAATTTTTAGGAATATCTAAAGAAAACAGATCTTTTACATCATTTACAGTTTCTAAATTATTAAAAGCTAAAGTTTCGCAATTAAAACCTTTGCTAATTTCTGATTGCTTTTGGCAAGACAAAAATAGGAGAGCAGCTAGAAAAAGGATATTATAACTATTTTTAGACACGAATTTCACAGGTTTACACAGATTTGATATTGTTGATTAAAACTAGGATTTAAAATTTTATATCCATTAAATTTTTATAAAGATATTTTCCTTTTTTATCAGAATTAAAAGGTCTTATTATTCTAATATTAACTTTCCAATTTTCTCATTACCACTTAACCAAGCCGTATTTTTATCTACAAACTGAATGGCATAATAACTCTCTTTAGAAACATCTTTCCAGGTTTTACCAGCATCATTAGAAAAAGAAACTCCAGTTTTGCCTACTGCAAAAATCTCTTTACCATTTGTATTTGGTACATATTGTACACAACTTTTATAGTTTGGGTTTTGGTTGTCAGAAACTAAAGTCCAAGTCTTTCCACCATCTGTTGTTATGGCTTTGTTTGCTTTGTTTTCTTGTGGTTTAGAATAATCACCTCCAATAATAATTCCGTTATTTTTATCAGCAAAATCGATAGAATAAATTCCTTGAGGCCCATTTCCTTGAATAATTGGTGTGTTATAAACCTGCCAAGTTTTACCAAAATCTGTAGATTTTAAAACTCTTGCTTTTGCGCCTCCAGAAGCAATCCAAACTGTGCTACCCATTGTTATTATGTTGGTGTTACTTGCTGCAAAAAATGCTTCTCCAGTTTCAAATTTAGGAGATGCTGTACAAGATAATTTTTGCCAAGTTTTACCAGCATCCGAAGTTAAAATAATTGAAGCACAATCTTCTGTAGGATCTCCAACTGCAATTCCGTGTAAATTATCATCAAAAAAAGTTAACGCATCATAAAATACTTTTTCATGTTCTTCTTTGTATACCAAACTAGCTTCGCCTTTAGAAATTTTATACAATAAAGCAGGATTACCAATAGAAAGGGCAAAATAATCATTGCCATTAAAGGCAACACTTCTAAAATTCGGAATTATAGAATCTTTGTATTTGATGTTTAAAGCATTTAAAGAAACACCTTTATCCGTTTTAAAACCAACATTTCCTTTAGAACCAGCATAATAAACTTTTTCTGAATCTAGAACTTTTATAGCTCTTATGCTTGTGCTGTCAATCTTAAAATTTTGTATTTGAATGGTGTTAATATTTCTAGGGATATATTCTTTAGTACAAGAGTTTATTAAAAGGAAAGCAAAAAATAATAGTGTTATTCTTTTCATTTTTGATATTTTTAACGAAAATAAACAAATCATTTTGAGTTAATGAAAAAAGCATTGGTAATTTCGGGTGGTGGAAGCAAAGGAGCTTTTGCAGGTGGTGTAGCCCAGTATTTAATGAAAAAAGAAAATAGAGATTATGATTTGTTTTTAGGTACTTCTACTGGTAGTTTAATGGTTTCTCATTTGTCTTTAGGTATGTTAGATGAGTTAAAAGAGTTATACACTAACGTAAATCAAGAAACAATTTTTAGTAATAATCCTTTTACCATAAAAAAAGTAGCAGGAGAAAAAGTGGTGAATATAAATCACTTTAATACTTTAATAAATTTTATAAGAGGTAGAAAAACATTTGGTGAGAGTAAGAATTTACGCAATTTAATTAAGCGAAAAATTACTAAAGAAATGTATCATCAAATTCAGAATAATGAAAAAGAGGTTGTAGTTACAGTGTCTAACTTAACTGCAAACCAAATAGAATATAAATCTAGTAAAGACTGTACTTACGAAGATTTTTGTGATTGGATTTGGGGTTCTTGCAACTATGTGCCTTTTATGAGTTTGTTAGAAAAAAACAATCAACAATATGCAGATGGTGGTTTTGGTTCTTTAGTGCCAATTAGAGAAGCCATTTTAAGAGGAGCAACAGAAATTGATGCTATAATTCTAGAAACAGAAGTTACTCAGTTTAATAAAATACCTTCTAAAAATCCGTTTGCACTACTTTTTGATGTTTTTGATTTTATGTTAACTCATGTAGAAAGGCATAATATTACTATTGGTAAATTAGCAGCCAGTAATAAAAATGTAAAATTGAACTTATATTATACACCAACAGTTTTAACCACAAATTCTTTAGTTTTTGATGAAAAACTAATGCGAAAATGGTGGAAATCTGGTTTTAAATATGCAAAATCGAAACGTGAAGAATTAATGAGCGAGTTTAGACCTGATGTTTTAACAGATAAAGAAATTGAAGAAGGTATAGATGATGTTAATAATTTAAACATTAAATCCTAACTTTTATTTTATTCAAATAAGAGTTCAAAATACTTTATTTTATATCAACAAACATATAATCTGAAGCAGGAATTGCTAATTTTGAATCGTAAATCTCGTTAAAATTCAATGTTTTACTTGTTTTTACTGATGATTTTAGTCCTGTAGAAATATAAGTTAATGTTCTGTCTAATAAAGGATCTGAACGTTCACCTAAAACACCTAAATTACCATAATCTTCTTCTAAAAATATACCAGGAAAATTTGCAGTATCTGGTATAATTCCTTCAGGATAATTTATACCCTCTTTATTACTAATTTCTAAAACCAAAGGTTGCATAGCATAAGTATGATTAGGGTTTAAATTATCGCCAGTTCTTTGTAAATTATCAGAATCGTAAATAGTTATAGAACCTTGTTGCTTACCTCTTGTAGTTTCGCCAATTAAATTTACCTGAATATGAGAACTTAATGCATTTATAACCAATTCTGATGCAGAAGCTGATCCATAAGAAACTATAAAATAAATTCTTTCTAACCCTAAACTATTAATGGTTTCCTCTAAAATTATTGAACCATCTGTGTCTACATTTCGTATTTGATCTGTAAAATTATTTACAAAAGTTTCAGAAGGCCAAGCAGCTGTTACTTTATCGTTCCAAATTTCTTGCGAGTATAATTCTCCTGTAAACTGCCCAGTAATCATACTACCTAAATAGGTTGCTGTACTCACAGAACCACCAGGGTTGTATCTTAAATCTACAATTAAATCGTTTATATTTTCTGCTTTAAAATTGGCAAAAGCAGTATTTAATTGACTATCGTAATTTCTAGCAAATTGATTGTACATTAAATATCCAATTTTTTGAGACCCTTCTGTAATTACTTTTGATGTAGCAATCGGATTTTCTTGCAATTCAGTTTTATCTAAAGAAATAGATGTTCCATTTTCAATTGGGTTTCCATCATTAAAATCTGCTAAACCAATTGTATAATTTGTAGTACTGCTAAATAATAATTCCAAGTAATTATTAATTGTTATTTGGCTACCATCCACAGTATTAAAAATCATACCTCTTGTAACGTTCTCGCTTTCAGCGGATGAATTTGGGATTACATAACGTACATAACCATAAACATTATTGCTTCCATTTTTATAAGTTACCAAGCCAAATTCCATTCCGTTACTTAAATTTAACCCTTGAAAAGAATTTTCTAAAGCAATATAATCATCAACAATAATAGAAAAACGATCATCAGGTCTGTTTAGTAAACTTTCAAAAACAGCTTCTGGTGAATCATATTCTCCAAAATAAGTATATAAATCATCGTAATTATAAAAACGATCATCAGCCAAATCTGGCACATCTTTTTGCCACAAATAATAAAGATTTAAACCCTGCCAAATAAAAAAGTTAAGATCATCATTGGTAGTTGTATTTGTTTCTAAAGGGCTGTTTTTATCACAAGAAATAAAAAATATAGTGATTGCTAAAAGGCTAATTTTTAAGAATTGCTTCATTTATTAGTTTGTGTTTGGTAAATTTTGTTCAATAAAAACGCCATTATCAGTAGTTCTTTGTGGGTTTATGCTATTAAACAAATATTCATAATTATTAGGATTACAGTTGTTATTAGAAATCGGAGTTCCTGTAGAAATGTAATTTAAAACGCTATTTAAAATTGGGTCAGAAACTTCACCTAAAACACCTAAATCTAATACATCTTCATTATCACAAAGATCTAAGTTTGGTGTAAATCCGTTTTCATAAGTTTCGTCGTTATTATTTAAAAAACTTAACACTACTGGTTGTAAAGCTACAGTATGTGTTTCATTTTTTAAGACAAAATCGTAATCTTCAGAATTGTATAAAGTAATTGAACCTGTGTTATTCCCTGCAGTTTGATTACCAATAATATGTACATTAATATGCGCTTTTAAGCTATTAATTAATAATTCTGTAGCAGAAGAACCTGTAAAATTTTCTCCGTTTAAAATGATATAAACGTCTGTTAAGTTTAAGCTATTTATGATTGATGTTTGGCTAATTTCTGATGGAAACTTAGTTAATAATGAATCTGGTTCATTTTCTAAAAACCAAGATTGCGCCTTTGTATTCCATTCTTCTTTAATTAAAACTTCATCTGAAAACTGACCAGTAATCATGCTTGCAATTTTAGAAATATTTTTTGCGAACCCATCACTACCAGAACTATATCTTAAGTCTAAAACTAATTCGTTAACTGATTGATTTTTAAAATTTAAGAAACTATTATTTAAATCATTAATATAATTATTAGAAAAATCATTATTGTACATTAAATAACCAATATTATCAGCATTTACAGGTATCAATTTTTCTAAAAAACTAGCAGGATATGTATAATCTAGTTTTTCTAAAAGTACTGTTTTTGTATTTGGTGTAATTGTAGTTCCATCAAAATCTGCCATATTTAAAGTAAAACTATCAAAGCCAACTAAAAGTAAACTTTCATAATTAGTTCTGGTTAGTTGTACACCATTAACCGCATAAAAATATTCGCCTCTTATTAAGTTTTTTGTTGATGCATCAGAATTTGGTAAAACATGAGTTACATAACCCAAGACATTTGTTGTACTATTTGGGTCTGCTATAATTCCGAATTCTAAACCATTGGTAAAAGAAGTTCTTAATTCTGGTTCTGTGATGGTATTATAATCTTCAACTAAAGTTGATTTTACATCCTCTGGAATTAATAAACTAGAAAATAAAGAATTATAATCTGTAAAAGAACTTAAATAAGTATTCAGCTCTTGATCAGAACTAAATCTTCTGTCAGATAAATCTTCAATTTGATCTTGATACAAATAATATGCATTTAAACCTTTCCAAACGAAATCGTGAACTACCAATTCTTGAGGAATCTCATATTCTTTAGTACAACTTACAATTGTTGCCATTAGTATCGAAAAATAAATAGCTTTTAAATAAAACCTCATAAAATAATATATAGATATTGTAGTAATTTTAACGCAATTTAAACTTTTTTAGTATTATTTTGAAATAAGATGTAACAAAATAAATTGTTGTTCGTCGTAATTATGTAAACCTGATATAAGAGATGAAAAAATATCAGAAAATTAACCAAAACCAATGAACCAATCAGACTTTTTAAAAGTTGTTTTACCCTTTAAAGACAAAGTTTTTAGACTAGCTAAAAGACTTTTAGTTTCTACAGAAGAAGCTGAAGACGCTACACAAGAGCTTTACTTTAAATTATGGCGAAACAGAAAGAAAATTGCTGATTATAAAAATGTAGAAGCATTTGCAATGACAATGACAAAAAATTATTGTTATGATCGATTAAAATCTAAACAAGCAAGTAATTTAACATTAGTACACAGTAATTATAAAGAGAAAGAAACGTCTTTAGATAAGAAAATGGAATATCAAGACAGTGTAAACCAAGTACACAAATTGATAGAAAATTTACCTGAGCAACAAAAAATAATTATTCAATTAAGAGATGTTGAACAGTATGATTTTGAAGAAATCTGTAAAATGGTTGATATGAAACCGACTGCAGTAAGAGTAGCATTATCTAGAGCAAGAAAAACAATAAGACAAGAATTAATTAAAAGACACAACTATGGAGTTAGCTAACATAGAAAAATTAGTAGAAAAATACGAAAACGCAGAAACTACGCTACAAGAAGAGGCAATCCTAAAAGACTATTTTACAAAAGAGGATGTTGCACCACACTTGCAAGAGTACAGTTATATGTTTAACTATTTTACTGCTGTAAAAGATGAAACTTACACAAAAACCATAAAGTTAGAACCTAAAAAATCGAATAAGATAAACTTTAAATGGTTATCTGTAGCAGCATCAATAGCACTTCTGTTTAGTGTTTTTATAGGTAAACCTTTAATTAAGGATTATCAAGATAGAAAAGAAGCAGAAAGAATTTACGCACAAGTAAATGAAGGATTACAATTGTTGTCTAATAACTTAAAGAAAGGAGAACAAGCAGTAGCACAATTGTACAAACAAGAAGACAAAGCCAATAAAGCTTTAAAATAAAAACCAAGTAAAAATTAGTAAAACCAAGTAAACACAGAAATTATGAAAAAAATAATATTATTAATGGCATTTATTGTAGCACCAATGGTTGCAAGTGCACAATCACTTTTTGATAGTTTAGAAGATATGGATGGTGTAGATATGGTAGTAGTTACCAAAGATGCTTTTCAATTATTAAAAAAGTTCCAGCCTAAAGATGTCAAATCAGATGACAATGAAGTAATACAAGCCTTTGAAATGGTTGGTGATTTAAAAGAATTTAAAATGTTTTCTACTAAAGATTTAGATATAGCTTCTAAAATGGAAAGTATGGTAAATACATCAATTAAATCTAAGAAATTAACTCAGTTAATGAGAATTAAAGAAGATGGTTCTAGAGTTAAAATTTATGTAAAAGCAACAAATAATAAAGATTATGTTAGCGAAGTTTTAATGTTTGTAAAAGGCATAGATAAACATACCAAAGGTGTATCAGAAGCTATGGTATTCTCTTTAACTGGTAACATAGATATTAACAAAATGTCTGAATATACAGACAAGATTGTTAAAGAAAACAAGTAATTAACTTTAAAAAGTCGGGTTTAATTTCTTAAGCCTGACTTTTAAATAAAACATTAAAAATGAAAAAATTAACCCAAATTTGTGCTTTAGTATTTTTAGTGCTTTTTGCTAGTTCTTGTAAAAATGAAAAATCTTTACAAAGTTATTTAGTAGATACAAGTGGTAAAGAAGGTTTTTATACAGGAGATTTACCTGTAAGCTCTGTTTTATCTGCTAAAGCTGATGTTTCTGATGATGTAAAAGAAACCATAAAAAGTATTAAGAAAATAAACATTGCTTTTTTACCAAAAACTGAAGATAACACAGCTACTTACGAAACTGAAAAAGCCAAACTTAAAAATATCTTTAAAGATAATGACGAATACAAAAGTCTAATGGTTATGAAAGCCCAAGGGATGAATGTAAAAGTTTATTATTCTGGAGATACAGATGCAATTGATGAAGTAGTAGCCTTTGGTTATGGAGATAAAAATGGAGTAGGAGTTGCAAGATTGCTGGGAGAAAACATGAACCCTGCAAAAGTAATTGAAATGATGAATAGTGTAAAAATGGATAGTGGAAATCTAGAAAGTTTTAGCGCTATTTTTAAAGGAAAATAAGAACAAATCAGTTTACTTTAAAAATTGGAAATATAAAGTTTTAGCAACTTTGTATTTCCAATTTTTGTTTTTAGCAACTTTTCAAGACCAAACACTCAACATCAATTCATTAATACAACTTTACAAATTATCAAAACTTTTTTAACTGCTCATTAACAGCTACTATAATCATATTTAGTATTTTTGATACTTGAAGAATATGATATTTATGAAGTTTCAGAGAATAGTAGCTTTTTGTTTTTTATTAATAAGTTACACCAATTTTGCACAAAGTGCAGTTTATAGAGCAGAAAGAGAAAAAATCCATGATTTAGTACATACAAAATTAAAAGTCGATTTTAATTTTTCTGATAAAACTATGAATGGTGAAGCATGGATTACAGCAAAACCACATTTTTATGCTTCAGATAAAATTTCTTTGGATGCAAAATCTATGATAATTCATAGTATTAAACTTAATAATAGTAAGTTAGATTACAATTATGATGATTACGATTTAATTATTGATTTACCAAAAACTTATCAGAAAAACGAAGAATTTACACTTTATATAAAATATACTGCAAGACCAGAAAAGGTAAAAGATCAAGGAAGTCAAGCAATTACAGATGCAAAAGGATTGTATTTTATAAATGCTGATGGCGTAGATAAAAATAAACCTACTCAAATCTGGACACAAGGTGAAACGGAAGCAAATTCAGCATGGTTTCCAACAATTGATAGTCCTAATCAGAAAACATCACAAGAAATTTATATTACAGTTCCTAATCAATATCAAACACTTTCTAATGGAGAATTAGTCAGTCAAACAAAATCAGGGAACAACAGAACAGATTATTGGAAATTCGATCAAAAACACGCTCCTTATTTGTTTTTTATGGGAATTGGTGAATTTGAAATCATTAAAGATTTTTATAAAAACATCCCTGTAAACTATTATGTAGAAAAAGAATACGCATCTTATGCTAAAGATATTTTTGGTTTAACTCCAGAAATGATTGGTTTTTTTGCAGATAAATTAGGTGTTGAATATCCTTTTAACAAATACAGCCAAATTGTGGTAAGAGATTATGTTTCTGGTGCTATGGAAAACACAACTGCTGTTGTTCATGGAGAACAAGCCTACCAACAACCAGGACAATTAATTGATAATAATGTGCAAGAAAACACAATTGCGCACGAAATTTTTCATCATTGGTTTGGAGATTTAGTAACCTCAGAAAGTTGGTCTAATTTAACTTTAAATGAGTCTTTTGCCAACTATGGAGAGTATTTGTGGAGAGAACATAAATACGGAAAAGTTGCTGCAGAAATGCATTATTATGAGCAGGTAGAAGCTTATAAAATTGGGCAAAATGAAAGCAAAAGTTTAGTCCGTTTTCAGTATGATGACAAAGAAGATATGTTCGATTTAGTTAGCTATAACAAAGGTGGAGCTATTTTACACATGTTGCGTAATTATTTGGGTGATGAGGCTTTTTTTAAAGGTTTAAACAAATATTTAACTACTTATAAATACAAAACTGCAGAAGTACATCAACTAAGGTTAATATTCGAAGAATTAACGGGTAAAGACTTAAACTGGTTTTTTAATCAATGGTATTTTGGCGCAAATCATCCAAATATTGAGGTTTCTTACGATTACAATACCTTAAGAAAAACGGTTACTGTAAATATTATACAATTACAAGCAGAAACCTTTAAATTTCCTTTTGCAATTGATGTTTTTGAAGGAACTAAAAGAACAAGACACAACGTTTTTGTAGAAGCTAACGATGCTTCTTTTACATTTCCTTATACAAAACAACCAGATTTAATTCAGGTAAATGCAGATAATATTTTAGTGAGTAACATCAACGAAAATAAAGTATTGAGCGATTATATTTTTCAATTAAAAAATGCTGATAATTTTGCGCACAGAAGAGCAGCTTTGTTAGAAGTTGTTAAAAAACAAGTTGAGAAAGATGCATTTAATGCTGTTGTTGGTGCTTTAGATGATGAATCTTATAAAATCAGAATTTTAGCATTACAGAATATTGATTTAATCAATAAATTTTCTAAAAAAGATGCCATCAGAAAAATTATGCAAATCGCAAATAACGATGCTAAAACTTTAGTACAAGCAGAAGCTATAAATACTTTGGGTAAACTAACAGATCCTGAATTAAAATCAATTTTCGAAAAAGGTTTAGAAAGTAAATCGTACTCAGTTTTGGGTAAAGCTTTGGTTTCTATGTATTATGTAGATAAAGATTTGGCTATAAAAAAATCGAAAGCATTGCCAGATGAAGTTCGTAAGATTTTAGCAACACCATTAACGCAAATTTTTATTGAAGAAAAAGACGAATCTGAATTACCTTTTATTGCAAAAGCTGTAGTTTCTGGAATGTTTTTAGCCAATGATGATACTGTTAAAGTAATTTATCAAAAAGCATTTAAACAAATTTCTGAAAGTAATAATACTGTTGCTATTCAAAACCTTGTGGAAGATATGGTTGTTAAAGGAAACCAATACAAAGGGTTTAATTTTGATAAAGTAATGATTAACTATATGCGAACTATGGTTGAAGATCAGAAAAAAGCAGACAAACCAAACAGATTAAGAAACATAGAAATTATTAAAACTGCAATGGCTAAATTGTTGTAGTTTTTAATTTGAATACACTTTTAAGGTTGTTTTATTTGATTTAAATTTGTCGAATATGATACATACTTTAAAGGATTTAAAAGCTGATAAATTAAAAGGTTTAAAAAAGTTAAAATTAGCAGAAGGTTTAACTGAATTTCCAATAGAAATTTATGATTTAGCTGATTCTTTAGAGATTTTAGATTTATCTGATAATAATTTATCTGTGTTACCAAATGATATTATTATTCTAAAAAAACTAAAAATTGTTTTCTTTGAGAATAATAAGTTTACTGAGTTTCCTAGTGTTTTAGCACAATTGCCTTTATTAAGCATGATTGGTTTTAAATCCAATCAAATTCATACAGTTCCAGAAAACTCTTTTCCGCCTTTATTAAGATGGTTGATTTTAACCAACAATAAAATTAAAAAACTACCTAAAAGTATGGGTGATTGTCAGTTTTTACAGAAATTTCCTGTGGCTGGTAATTTAATTGAAGAACTACCTAAAGAAATGGCTAATTGCCATAATTTAGAGTTGCTTAGAATTTCATCAAACCAATTAAAAACAATTCCAGATTGGTTGTTTACTTTGCCAAAATTATCTTGGATTGCTTTTGGCGGAAATCCAATCACAAATTCTATAAAAGTTGAAACTACAATAAAATCTTATTCTTGGAAAAATTTTAAAATTAAAGAATTATTAGGTCAAGGTGCTTCTGGAATAATTTCTAAAGCTAATTGGCTTACTGAAAATAAAGAAGTTGCAGTTAAAGTTTTTAAAGGAAGTGTTACGAGTGATGGTTTGCCAGAAGACGAAATGAAAGCTTCTATTGCTGCAGGAAATCATAAAAATTTAATTCCGATTTTAGGAAAAATTAAAGAACATCTAGAAGATAAAAATGGTTTATTAATGGATTTAATTTCTTCGAATTTTATCAATCTGGGAAATCCGCCCAATTTAGAAACTTGTACTAGAGATGTTTTTATTGATAAAAATTTCTCACTAAAAGAAGTTATTAAAATAGCTAAAAGTATGGCTTCTGTGTCTTTGCATTTACACAATAAAGGAATTAATCACGGAGATTTGTATGCGCATAATATTTTAATCAACCAGAAATCAGAAATTCTCTTTGGTGATTTTGGAGCTGCTTCTTTTTATAATAGAAATTCTCAAATTTCAAAAAAAATTGAAAGGGTAGAAGTTAGGGCTTTTGGTTGCTTGTTAGAAGATTTATTAAATTTAGTTGATAAATCAGAAATTGATCAAAATTTATATCCTAAATTAAAAAACTTAACAGAACTTTGTTTACAACCTGAAGTTGATAAACGCCCAATTTTTTCTGATATTTTTGAAGAATTAATAAATCAATATACTTTGTAAATACTTTATTTTCAGTACTAATACAGTTTAAATATTAAAGATTTAATTTAAGATATAATGAGCTATATAATAATTATTGCTATTCTTCTTGTTGTTTTATTTATAAGTTTAAAACCTAAGAAAAAAGTAAAAATAATTCCATTAGAAAACGTTGAAGTCCCTGAACATTGGCATCCAATTTTATTAGAAAATATTTTATTTTACAAAAAATTAACTAAAACTGAACAGAAATTATTTTGCGCTAAAATGGTTCGTTTTCTAGAAACAACTACTATTGAGGCTATCCATTTCGAATTAGAAGAATTAGACAGTTTATTAATTGCTGCAAGTGCTATAATTCCTGTTTTTAGATTCCCAAATTGGAATTACAATAATCTATCAACCGTTTTAATTTATCCTGATTACTTTGATGAAGATTTGCAATTCAGTAGCAATACAAAAGGAAGAAATATTGCAGGTTTAGTAGGTACAGGCAGGTTCGAAAACCATATGATTTTATCTCGAAAAGCTTTACACCTTGGGTTTAACAATAAATCTGATAAAGGCAATACAGCAATTCACGAGTTTATCCATTTAATAGACAAGGCAGATGGTGTTATTGACGGAATTCCGAATGCGTTGTTAGATAAGCAATATACAATTCCGTATTTACAATTAGTCCATAAAAAAATGGAAGAAATTAATAATGATACATCTGATATTAGAAATTATGGAGGTACATCAGAGATTGAGTTTTTAGCAGTTGTAGGAGAATATTTTTTTGAAAGACCTAAATTACTAAAAAGAAAACATCCAGCATTGTATGAAATGCTGGATGCTTGTTTTATCAAGTCTTAAGGGTAGTTGTTTTACTTTAATTATTGCGCAACAAATTGATTGGTAATGTTTTCTATATCTTGAATTGTAACTTTTTTGGCAGTTTTCTTTATTTTTTTTATAAACTCTTTTACTTCTGCTGGACTTGCAGGACCGCCTAAATTTTGACCATTCGTATCAAAAGAATTTGTAATTACTTTTAAATCTGCATCTAAAATTACCCAAAAAGGTAAACCTGCTTTATCTCCTTCATATTTTTTTAATAAATCTAAAGAACCTGGGTTTTCCAAATTTTCTTTTCCTTTAGTTTCCTTTACGACAATAGGCACAGTAATGTAGTTATCTTCAAAAAACTGTTTTGTTTTCTCAGATTTCATGTCTTTGGTCATTTTATGACACCATCCACACCAAGAAGCTTCAAATTTAATAAAAATGGATTTTCCGTCCTTTTTTGCTATTTCTTGTGCGTTTTTTATTAGCATATCTGTACTTTCTTGCGCTGAAACTTGGCAATTAAGAGTTAAAAAAGCCGTTATAAATAGTAATATAATTTTATTTTTCATATTTTTTTTTGTTTTATCTCAAATATAAAAATTTATAATGCTTTTTTGTATAAAATTAGTATTAAAACTGAAAATTAAGTTTTTAGCAATTGCTGGCGAATACTTTTTTGAAAGACTTAAATTGCTAAAAATAAACACCTAGAATTGTGTGAGATTTTGGAAAGTTGTTTTTTGAGGTAACTCAAAATCCACATAATAAAACAACAAAGAAATATTTATCAATAAATATTAATATTTTTATACTATCTACTTATTTCTTTTGCCCAATCTCCTCTGAAAATTATTTTTTGATCGTGAATTTTAAAAGTAAACTTTCCATATCTAACAGATACTCCTGCAGAAGCATTTACAACCCAGCTATTGTCTGGAATAAAAAATGAATTTTTCGAAGTAATTACCTTTTCATCTAATCGATTTTTGATTGGAACCGAAACTTGTTGACCAACATCCCAACCCAAATGGGTATTATAACTCACTATCAAATCGCTTATTAATTTAAAGTTTTCATTGGTTATAATTTTGGTTTTTATAGTCGCGTTTTTACTTTCGTTTAAATCTTTTCCTGGTGTAACTTCAATCTCTAATGTAGGTAATTTAATTTCTGTTTTAGAAGCTAAAATAACAATAGATTCATTTTTAATCACTTTATTTTCAGAATTGTAAAACTCGAATGCAAGCTCTAATGCTTCAATACCTTCTGGGTTTATAGTTAACTCATCCTCAAAATAACCCTCTTTTGCTATGTTTTTAGAATAAATAATTTCATCACTCAATTTTACCACTACTTTTTTTACATCCTTATTATTGTAAAGAGCTATAGGTATAGTTGTATTTGTATGAATTGTTTTGTTTTTCGGACTTATAATCAATCCTTGCATATACTCTTTCATTGCAAACCAAACAGGTCTTGGAGCACCATATTTATCATTTACATCTTTGTATCCCCAGAAACCAAACCATTCTTCTGGTTGCTCTTTATTGTGTTTGCTTTTTTCACCACCTTTCCACCAACCATCAGCATAATAAAATGGGCACATTCCTAAAGCTCCAGCATCCATCAATTCTCTGTAATTAGCCACAAGTCCTTCACTTTGTTCTTTTAAAGTTCGTGAACCAAAACTACCAAAACCACCTTTTGGAGATACTGAATGTCCGAATTCAGTAATGATAAAAGGTTTGTCTACACCATTTAAGGCATTTAAACCTTCAATATAATCGCTAAAACCTATAGTTGCTGTTTGGCCTTCATTATAGCCATAACAGTTGTAAGCATATACATCAAACATGGATTGATCCATCCAATCACTAATCATTGCATTTGCAGAAAGGGTTACAGGTACATTTGGATGATCCTTGTGAATCATATCTACCATCATTTGCATCAAATCTTTAAAAGCTTTAGCAGAAACTTTATGAATGTGATCTGTTTGTGGTTCATTAATAACCAAATACGTTATAATGCAATCATATTTTGGTGCATATTTTAAGATGTTTTCAAGTTGAGTTTTACAATGATTGATAAATTTAGGATCACTATAATCTTCTTCAGGATTCACTTCTAAACCCATAATTAACTTTAAACCAGATTCTTGTACCAGATTTAATTGCGCTTCAGAAAACTGACTCCAAGTTCTTATGGTATTATAACCGCCTTTTTTAATGTTTTCAAGATCAAATTTCATTAACTCTAAATGATCTTTCTTTTCATCTTCATAAGGATGTTGTCCTGGTCGTGCACCTATTTCATAACCAATGGCTTTAATAAAAAACTTTTCTCCATTAAGATAATACCAATTATCTTTTAGTTCAATATTGGTTTTAGTTGCTACTATTTCAGTTTTTTCTGGCTGAGAACATCCTATAATCAATAGAAAAAGGCAAAGAATAGATACTAAAGCTAAATTTGGTTTCATTTTTGTTTATTTTGATTGCACTAAACACTATTGAGAAATGCCGCGTTTTGATTCGTTATATTGAAAGTAAACGAAGTTCGGTTTTTTTGTTCAAAAATCAATAGAAAAAAGAGGCAATTTTTATTTCTGATTATTCACAAATAAAAAAAGGTGCTTCGTAAATTGAACTTTTAACTGTTGTTGATGAGTATTTTTTTTTTTTTGAAATAACTTAATTATTAACAGGAGAACATTCTGAATTGTATGATATGTTGGAAGTTTGTTTTGTGAAATGATTTATTAATAAAGCAATAGTTTTTTATTCATTTGCAATCTCAATTGCTTTCTCTAAAATTTCATCAAGACCTTGCCTTAATCCGTCTATTGTTGGTTTTATTTCAATATCAATTTTAACACCTTTTCTTTGCGATTCAGTTCCATCTGGATACATTATGCCATAACCCGAAAATCTTGTTGTATAACCACCTAAATATGTAATAGGCATATTAACTCCATCTGCACCAGCAGTTTGATTTCCAATTGTAACAATGTTGTCTGCTGTCTGAAAAGCCATAGCCGTAAATTCTGATAAGCTCAAAGAATTGTCATTAACAAGAAGAATAAATTTTCCTTTAAAAACTTTTCGACTACTACCTGTTTTTGCACTTTTATCAAAAAAAAATCTTCCTGGATAAGAAATATCAGGATTGTATTTCAAAGCAAAAACTTTGTTTTCGGTATTAAAATATCGAGTAAACATTTTATACCTAAGTTCTGGATATCCTCTAAGGTCAATAATGATTGATTTTTTTTTATTGAACGTTTCAAATATTTCTTCAAATTCTTTAGGTTTAAATTTGGAAGCCATATTTATATAACCAATAGATTCAGTAATTGATTTTGATTTTAAACTGCGTATATTTTTAAAATATCCAAAATCATTAAAGTTATAAAGTTTTGTATAAATATTTCGAATTTCACCATCTCTTATTATAGTTAAGTGCATAGAGTCCAATGTATCCTTGAAAATTGTACTATAAGTCCGATTTATTTTAAAGTTAAGATTAGAGCCTGAAACATATTTCAATGTATTTTTCAATTCTGTTTTAATACTCTTGTTATTAATTTTTACAATGATATCACCTCTTTTTAAATCATTAATTTTTGCAAGAGAGTCATTCAAGATTTTAGAGACTACTGCTTGGTTTTCTACATTAGATATAATTACTGGAAGTAATTTATATTTTGATGTATCATTAAAACTTATCCTAGCGTGCGAATCGTCTAACTTTGCGACAAGTTCCCTAAGTACTGCCTGATATTCAATCTTATTTTTAACAATTAAAATTTTATCAATCATTTCACTTAATACCAAATCCCAATCTTGGTTAGTTAGATATTTATATGGATAAAAATATTCTATTATGTTCCAGTATTTAAAAAGTCCTAATAATCGGTATTCAACTTTTGGGAATTCAAAATCTTTGTAAGCGGGTTCGTTAATTATTTTTATATTTCCAATTGGTTCTGTGGTTGCATAAAAATTTTCTCTTTGATTTCTGTTCTTCTCAATAAATTTTAGTTTTAATGAAAGTTCATTGCTAAAAAGCGTTGTGTTTTGTGTCCAAGACAAATCAAAATTTTTGTCAAAATAGATTTCTTTAGTATTACATTTTTTACAATTTTTAATCTTACCTAAACTTTCAATCCAAGTAATATAAACTTGAGAAAGTGAGTTTCTATCTGTCGCTTTTAAAACTTCAGGAAGATGCTCTATAAGTTCTTTGTCCCAATCAAAATTTCCTTTTGCAACTTCTGGATGATAATATTTTAGAAATCCATAAATTTTTCCAAATGAAGCTAGTTTTTCAGTTTCTGTAAGCTCAATTTGAGCACTTATTGAATTCCAATAAACAGATAAAAATAATAATAGAAGTATTTTATTTCTCATATAAGTTTTAGATTTTATAGAATATAAATCAACATATATTTAATTGTAGAAAGCGTTAAATATTCTATAATTGGGAAAATTTTAAAAGATTAAGGTTGGCTTTGCGATATTTTGCAAACTCTTATTGATATTCCAAGTTTTAATTCGTCACATCAGAGTTAGCTAAGTTCTAAGTTTTTATTTAAAAAATCAACAGGAAAAACATCTTATTTTAGGTGAATTTATTCACAAAAAAAAAGGTTCGTTTAAAAACCAAATACAATTTTAATTATCATTTACAAATCAGATAGTATCTTTGCACTTCACAATTTTATATGTCTTTAAATACACTTTTAATAACTCCACCATTTACGCAGTTAAATACTGCATATCCTGCAACCGCTTATATTAAAGGTTTTTTAGATTCTAAAAGTGTAAAAGCAACTCAAATGGATTTAAGTATTGAGTTGTTTACTGCGGTTTTTACCAAAGAATTTATAGACGCAATATTTAAACAAGCTGATTTATTAGGTAATAAAGAATTGCCTTTGGTGTATAATCAAAGAGAAGATTATATCAATAAAGTAGACACTGTAATGCAGTATTTGCGAGTTCAAGAAGTTACAGCTGCGTATCAAATAGTACATAAAGATTTTTTACCTCATGGACATAGACGCATAAAATTAGACAAAGATTTATCAACAGAATTTGGAAAATTAGGCATTTTAGACAAAGCCAAACACATTGCTACTTTGTTTGTAGAAGAATTAGGCGATTTTATAAATACTAATATCGATGAATTTTTCTCATTTACAAGATATGCAGAGCAATTGGGTAGAGCAGCTTCTAGTTTTAATCAAATTGAGGAGTATTTACAATATGAAACTACGCTGATAGAAGATGAAATGTTGTATTTATTAGAAGAGCAAATTAAACAAGATAATTACGATTTAGTTTGTTTTACCATTCCTTTTCCAGGTAATTTATTTTCGGCTTTAAGATGTGCGCAATTTCTAAAGGAAAACTATCCAAATATAAAAATTGCATTTGGTGGTGGTTATTGCAACACAGAATTAAGACGATTATCAGATCCAAGAATTTTTAATTATATCGATTTTATCACTTTAGATGATGGAGAAGGACCTTTATTAAAAATTACTGAATTTTTAAACCGAAAAATAGGTGAGGAGCAATTAGAAAGAACTTTTATCTGTAAGAATAACGAGGTTGTTTATGTTGATAAAAAGCCAAATACCATTTTTCATCATAAAAATTTACCTGCACCAAGTTATGTTGGTTTGCCAACAGCAAAGTATTTGTCTTTTTTAGATGTGATGAACCCTATGCACAGAATGTGGTCTGATGGAAAATGGAATAAACTCACCATTTCTCACGGTTGTTATTGGAAACAATGTTCTTTTTGCGATGTTACTTTAGATTATATTGGCAATTACCAAAACACGACAGCTGATGATTTGGTCAATAAAATTGAGAAAATTATTGCTGAAACAGGTGTAACTGGTTTTCATTTTGTGGATGAAGCTGCTCCTCCAAAAATGCTAAAAGCATTAGCAAATGCTTTAATTGATCGTAAAATTTATATTACTTGGTGGACAAACATCCGTTTTGAAAAAACATTTACAGCAGAATTATGCGCTTTATTATCAAAATCGGGTTGTATTGCTGTTACTGGTGGTTTAGAAGTGGCTTCAGACAGATTGTTGGCAAAGATGAAAAAAGGTGTTGATATTGCTCAAGTTGCTAGAGTTACCAAAGCTTTTTCTGATCAAAATATTATGGTGCATGCGTATTTAATGTTTGGTTTCCCCACTGAAACAGCGCAAGAAACCATAGATTCTTTAGAGGTTGTGCGTCAGTTATTTCAGAATAATTGTATTCAGTCTGCTTTTTGGCATCAATTTGCTTGCACTAGTCATAGTCCTGTTGGTAAAAATCCAGATGAATTTGAAATTAAAATTACTGGTCCAAAATTTGAAGGTTTTGCAGAAAACGATTTATTTCACGAAGATCCAAAAGGAGCAGAACATCATTTATATAGTCAAGGTTTAAATGTTGCTTTAAATAATTACTTGAATTACAAAGGTTTTGAGATTCCTTTAGATGATTATTTTGATTTTAAAGTACCAAGTAAAACTGTAAAAAATGGTTTAATTTCGGGTTTTTTAAATTGATATTATCTTACAAAACAAACTCATCAAAAATTGCATTTATCTCTTTTTTAGGATCATTACACATTCCTGGATGTGTTTTAGAACTCTGAATAATAGTACTTCTACAAGCTGCAAGCCATCTAAAACGATCAGAGATTTCAAACTCAGCTATTTTTCCTCCTGTAGATTTTCCATCGCAAATTAATTTCCAAGCTTTTAGATAATCATTTAAAAAATCAATTTCTAATTCTGGTGCTAAAGCTTGTAATTTATTAGGATTAATATGGTATTTAATATCTAAGAATTTCTTTCTTTTAGAGAAAAGAATAACGCCGATATTAAAGAATTCTTCACGCTCAACTTTAGGTACAATTCTAATAATGGCATATTCAAAAGTAACTTTATCTTGCATCTTCAGCTTCTTTTACCAATTTATCAACCATTGTAAGTTTTGCACATAAAAACTGAATGTAAGCAGCTCTCATTTCGCCTGTTGTTAAAGTTTCTCCTTCGTTAATCAACCAATCTTCAGGAATATTAGAAACAATTTCTTCAATTACATCATTATTAATTAATTGCTGAATTTCTGTAGAAGCTTCTTGTAATTTTGTGGCTTTAGGTAATAAAACGTGATCTTTAATTAAAGGAAAAGTTCTAGTTAAATGGTTTTCCCAAGTTTCCCAATTATGATGAAAATAGAAACTTGCTCCATTATCAATAATCCAAAGTTCTTTGTTCCAATTTAAAAGATTGGTGTTTTTTGCAGTTCTATCAATATTACTAATTAAACTATCTAAAATCACAACTTTAGATGCTGTAAATTCATCTGCAATAGAAACCAAAGGATCATAAGTAATTGCACTCGATAAAAAATGTAAGCCTAAATTAAGGCCAACACTAAATTTTAGTAAATCTTGAATTTCTTCATCAGGTTCAGTTTTACTAAAAGAATCATCTAAATTCATAAAAACTAATTCAGGAACATTTAAACCTATTGCTCTTGCCAATTCGCCACCAATAAATTCAGAAATTAATGCCTTTTTTCCTTGTCCTGCACCTCTAAATTTTAAAACATATAAAAATCCGTCATCTGCTTTTACAATAGCAGGCAAAGAACCACCTTCTCTTAAAGGTTGTAAATACTGCACCACATTTACAGTTCTAATATCAATTGTTTTCATAAAACTAAGATATGTTATTTGTGATATTCATCAAAAGTTCCATCAGAATAAAAAACAACAATTCTTTGAATCTTCTTTTCATCATTTTTAGATGGATTTGAAAATAATGTTGGAGTAGAAGTAACCTCTTTATTTGTTGCTTTTTTAGGAAAAGAACCTTCGCCTTTTAACAACCAATCTATTTCTACATCACTAAATTGAGAAGTAATTTTTAGGATAAAATCTAAACTCGGTTTGTTTCTGCCTGATAAAATATGAGAAATACTAGAACGTTGAACACCAATTTTATCAGCAAATAAAGATGCTGTTAGTTGATGATAATCCATTATTTTTTTAATACGAGTTGTAAATTCTAAACTGTTTAGCATTGTAAATAGTTTGTTTATTACAAATGTAAATCAATATAAAATAGCATCCAATTATTTAATACTTATTCTTTTAACTTATAGTGTTTTACTTAAACTTATACTTTAATTAAGGTTGTTATATGGTTAGTAAATAGCCTTTTGTTAATATTTTAAAATTAAGTACTGATTGTTTTTGTATTTTGTGTTAGCTTGAAATTTTTATTTTAACATCTAGTTTACAAAGGTAACAAAGATCCTATGTTTTCTGATTTACAATTGTAACATTAAAGCAATTTACATTTGTAAATATAGAATTGTATACTAATTTACAATAGATTAAATTTGCCTTTCTAAATAGAACTCTGTGAATATTTTATCACCCGAAATTTTAAAGGCTATATTTAATCAACAAAAAGAAACCGCTCTTTTTGGCAAATGGATTACTTTTAAAGACATTGAAAAATTATTAAAAAAACATCTTGCTGTTTTTAAAATTCATGAACTAGGAACTTCTGAACAAGAAAGGTCAATTTATACCTTACAAATTGGTACTGGTAAAAAGAAGATTTTACTTTGGTCGCAAATGCATGGAAACGAAAGTACAGGTACAAAAGCACTTTTTGATTTGTTTAATTATTTCTCTAATACTTCTGATGAAATTTTAGAAACCATATTAAAGGAATGTACTTTGTTATTTATTCCGATGTTAAATCCTGATGGTGCCCAAGCCTATACAAGAATTAACGCAAATGAAATAGATTTAAACAGAGATGCTGTAGATCGACTTGCAAAAGAAAGCTTGTTGTTAAGAAACACTTTAGAGCAATTTAATCCGCAATTTTGTTTCAATTTACACGACCAAAGAACCATTTTTGGTGTAGAAGGCACTAAAAACCCAGCAACAATATCTTTTTTAGCTCCATCAGAAGAAGTAACAAGAGCAATTACAGAAGGCAGAAAGGAAACTATGAATGTTATAGTAGCAATGAATTTGATGTTACAACAGATGATTCCTAATTTTGTGGGTAGATATACAGATGAGTTTTACCCAACAGCAACTGGTGATAACTTTCAAAAGCTAGGTTACAATACAATTTTAATTGAATCTGGTCATTACCCAGAAGATTATCCAAGAGAAATTTCTAGAGAATATACTTTTTATTCAATTTTACAAGGAATTTATCACATCGCAATTTCAGAAGATTTTTCTAGTTATTTACCTTATTTTGAAATTCCAAATAATGCTAAAATATTCTATGATGTAATTCATAAATACCCTGATAATGAGCAGAATAAAGCCTATCAATACACAGATAAAATTGTAGATAATAAGTTAGTATCTGAATTAAATGCTGTAGATGAACAGGGTCTAAATGGTAAATTCGGACATAGCGAAATCGTTTTCGGGGTTAATATAGTTTAAGTATTTATCAAAATAGTACTTGTTTAGTTAAATTAAATTCATAAATTTGCTTTATAAATTGAATTATATATAAAAATGAAAAAATTTATCTTAGACGAAATTGATCATCAAATTTTAGATATTTTAATAGAGAATGCAAGAACGCCTTTTACAGACATTGCAAAGCAATTATTAGTATCTGCAGGTACAATTCACGTACGTGTTAAAAAAATGGAAGATGAAGGTATTATTCAAGGTTCTACCTTAACATTAAACTACGAGAAAATGGGCTATTCTTTTATTGCTCATGTTGGTGTTTATTTAGAAAAAACGTCTATGACTCAGAGTGTTATTGAGAACTTAAGAAAAATACCAAACGTAACTGTTGCTTATGTAACTGCTGGCAAATACAATATCTTTTGTAAAGTAAGAGCTAAAGGTACTAATGATGCAAAAGACATTATTTATCAAATTGATGATGTTCCTGGTGTAAACAGAACAGAAACAATGATTGCTTTAGAAGAAAGTATCAATGATAAAAAACGTATGATGCACGCAATTTTTGCTGAATTATAACGAAATTATACATCAATATATTAATCCTTATCACTAAAAATGATAAGGATTTTTTTATGGAATAAAGTTATTTATATTTGTTAGAGTTGCCAAAAACAGATTTAATGTCTTTAAATATTAATTATTCTTTAAATTCAAGCTTAAATAATGCTACATTATTGCATTTATACAAAACTTTACTAAAACCTCGTTTAATAGAAGAAAAGATGCTTATTCTTTTACGTCAAGGTAAAATAACGAAATGGTTTTCTGGTATAGGTCAAGAAGCAATTTCTGTTGGTGTAACCCTAGCTTTAGAAAAAGACGAGTATATTTTACCAATGCACAGAAATTTAGGTGTTTTTACAACTAGAGGCATTCCTTTATATCGATTATTTTCTCAATGGCAAGGAAAAGCAAACGGATTTACAAAAGGTAGAGATAGAAGTTTTCATTTTGGTACGCAAGAATACAATATTGTTGGAATGATTTCTCATTTAGGTCCGCAATTGGGAGTTGCAGACGGAATTGCCTTAGCCAACAAATTAAAAAATAACAATAAAATCTGTGCTGTTTTTACAGGTGAAGGTGGTACAAGCGAAGGAGATTTTCATGAGGCTTTAAATGTAGCTTCAGTTTGGAGTTTACCTGTTTTATTTTGTGTAGAGAATAATGGCTATGGTTTATCTACACCTAATTTAGAGCAATTTAATTGTAATAATATTGCAGATAAAGGCATTGGTTATGGAATGGAAAGCCATATTATAGATGGTAATAATATACTAGAAGTTTACACTAAAGTGGATGAACTTGCGAAAAGTATTCGTAAAAATCCGAGACCTATTTTAATTGAATTTAAAACTTTTAGAATTCGAGGTCATGAAGAAGCAAGTGGAACAAAATATGTTCCTGAAGATGTGTTAGAGTTTTGGAGAGCCAGAGACCCAATTGATAATTTTGAAAGCTATTTATTGAATAAAGGGATTTTAACCAGCTCTTTAATTGATCAATATAAAAAAGAAATTACAGCAGAAATTAATGAGCATTTACAAGTTGCTTTTAATGAAGAAAAAATTATTCCAGATTTAAAAACAGAGCTTAAAGATGTTTTTAAACCTTTTAATTATCAGCCAATCAAACCTTCATCAAATAAAAAAAATATTCGTTTTGTTGATGCGATTTCTGATGGATTAAAATTATCAATGGAAAAACATAATGATTTGGTAATTATGGGACAAGATATTGCTGAATATGGTGGTGTTTTTAAAATTACTGATGGTTTTGTAGATAAATTTGGTGAAAAACGCGTTAGGAATACGCCAATTTGCGAGTCTGCTATTGTAAGTACTGCTTATGGTTTATCCATAAATGGAGTAAAATCAATTGTTGAAATGCAGTTTGCTGATTTTGTTTCTTCAGGATTTAATCCGATTGTAAATTTATTGGCAAAATCTCATTATAGGTGGTCTCAAAAAGCAGATATAGTTGTTAGAATGCCTTGTGGAGCAGGAGTAGGAGCTGGACCTTTTCATAGTCAAACTAATGAGGCTTGGTTTACAAAAACTCCTGGATTAAAGGTCGTTTATCCTGCTTTTCCTCAAGATGTAAAAGGATTATTAATTAGTGCAATTCAAGATCCAAATCCTGTTTTGTTTTTTGAGCATAAAGCATTGTATAGGTCTGTTTATCAAGATGTTTCTGATGGTTTTTTTACTACAGAAATAGGGAAAGCAAATCTTATTAAAACTGGAAATCATCTTACAATTATTAGTTATGGAGCTGCTATTCATTGGGTTTTAGAAGTCTTAGGAAGTCTATCAGAAATTTCTGCAGATGTAATAGATTTAAGAACTTTACAACCTTTAGATGTTGAAATTATTTATACATCCGTTAAAAAAACAGGAAAAGCAATAATTATACAAGAAGATTCTCTTTTTGGCGGAATTGCAAGTGAAATATCAGCATTAATTAATGAGAATTGTTTTGAGTTTTTAGATGCACCTGTGCAACGTGTTGCAAGTTTAGATACACCAATTCCTTTTCAAACTGATTTAGAACAACAATATTTATCAAAAAATAAATTGAGAGAAAGAATACAATCTTTACATCAATATTAATTAAAATACACATGAAAAATAAACAAGTTATATTTAAGAAACGTCCTGTAGGTATGCCAGATACAGATACTTGGGAATTAGAAAGCAATGAAATTTCTGAATTACAAGAAGATGAAATTTTGATTCAACAGCATTATATTTCATTAGATCCTGCAATGCGTGGTTGGATGAACGATTCTAAATCTTACATTCCACCTATTGCTCTAGATGATGTTATGAGAGCTGGTTCTATTGGTACAATTATCAAAAATAATGGAAACCCAAAATTTAATATAGGTGATGTAGTTTCTGGTTGGGGTGGTGTACAGCAATATGTAATTTCTAATAGTGATAATTGGTATAAAGTTGATACAAATTTAGCGCCAATGCCTGTTTATATTGGTACATTAGGTATGCCTGGAATGACAGCTTATTTCGGAATTACTGAAGTTGGTAAAATTAAAGAAGGAGATATAGTTTTAGTTTCTGGAGCTGCAGGTGCAGTTGGTAGTATTGTTGGTCAAATAGCTAAAATTAAAGGCTGCACAGTAATTGGTATTGCTGGTGGAAAAGAAAAATGCGATTACATTATAAATGAATTGGGTTTTGATGATGCTATAGATTATAAATCAGAAAATATATATTCTGCATTAAAGAAAAAATGCCCAAAAGGAATTGATGTTTATTTTGATAATGTTGGTGGTATTATATTAGATGCAGCTTTAAGTAAATTAAGAATGCATGCTAGAGTTGTAATTTGTGGGGCAATTTCTCAATACAATAACAAATCTAAAATAAATGGACCAAGCAATTACCTATCTCTTTTAGTTACAAGGTCTACTATGCAAGGAATGGTAGTTATGGATTATGCAACTAAATTTGGTGAAGCTGCCCAACAAATGGGAATTTGGATGCAAGAAGGTAAATTAAAATCTAAAGAAGATATTTATGTTGGTATTGAAAATTTTCAAGAAACTTATAATAGATTATTTTCTGGGGATAAAAAAGGAAAATTAATTTTAAAAGTAATAGAAGAATAGTGGAACATTTTTTTCAATGTCCTTATTGTTGGGAAGAAATTTCAATGTTATTAGATAGCAGTGTTCAGCAACAAACCTATATAGAAGATTGTGAGGTTTGTTGCAATCCTATAGAAATAACACCAAGCTTTGATAATGGAGAATTGATTGGTTTTTATGCACAATCTATTGAACAGTAAAAAACAACCTGTAAGGTTTTGAATCCCTTGTAGGTTTCTTTATAATAACGGATTTCTCCAATCAAATTTATCAAATAAGGAAAGCCAATCTCCTGGAAAGGTAGCTTTTAGAATTAGTTTTTCTGATGTAAAAGGATGTATAAACTCTAATTTACCTGCATGTAAAAACAAGTTTTGCCAGCCAAAGTTTTCAGCATACATTACATCATGATTTTTATCACCATATTTTGCATCACCAATTAAAGGATGACTAATTTTATTCATATGCACTCTTAATTGATGCATTCTTCCTGTTTTAGGTGATAATTGAACCAAACTGTAACGTGAAGAATCATAAGGTTTTACAGGAATATCTAAAGTGATATTTGCTAAAGTTTTCAATTCAGTTAAGGCGTCTTTGTGCACATTAGCATCTCTACCTTTTACAGGAGAATCTATTGTTTTTACATCAGGAGAAAAACCACGTACTATTCCAAAATAAGTTTTTTGAATCTCGCTATTCGTAAACAATTCTTGAAATTTAGAAACATATTCTTTCTCTTTTGCTAACAGAATAATTCCTGATGTTTTACGATCTAATCTATGAATAGGATACACTTTTAAACCTATTTCATTTTTTATAATTTGTAACAAAGAATCTTCATCTGCAACATTTCTAGAATGATAGGCATGATGTACTAAAACATTATTAGGTTTACTTACACAAAGTAAATAATCGTCTTCAAAAATAATTTCTAAACTCATTTTTCGATTTAAGGGGATAAAAATACTATATTTTCGATTTAAATTTTTAAGATTATTTTAATTGATTTTTAATTCTTTTTTAGTAAATTTAAAACACTATATATCAATATTTTATGAATTTTAAATTTCAATATTTATTTTTAGTAATTCCTGTACTGTTATTTACAGCTTGTAAAAGTACAGTTACAGTACCAGAACTTGAGGCTTTACAAAAAATGGTTGCTAACAATCATTTTGAGTTTACTGCTGGTTCTGCAAACCCAATGCCAATGGCTAATGTTAGAGGTTTAGAAAAGTTATTGCCTGTAGGTAGTAATATGTCTAACATAAATTTAATTGGGAATGCTAATTATTTTAGAGTGAAAAATGATTCTATTTTTTTTGAATTACCTTATTATGGCGTAAGACAAATTGGTAGTACTTATGGCTCTGATGTTGGCTTAAAATTTGAAGGCAATCCTGAAAAAGGAACAACTACCTATAATAAAAAGAAAAAAAGGTATTCTCTAAAGTACGTTGTAAAAACTAAAGATGAAACCCTAAATATTAATTTAATCTTGTTTGTAAATAACAAAGCTACTTTATCAATTAACAGCAGTCATAGAAGTAATATTAATTATAATGGTACTTGGCAAGAATCTATAAATTCTAAATAGTATTTACTTTAATGCTTTTTCTCTTCGAAAATTCTAAATACTGAATTAATGCTAAAGAAATTGTACCACATACAAGAAAACCTAAAAATAGAGGTAAAGCAGAAGTACTGATATAACTACCAATAAATGTAGCAATAGGTACAGCCATAATTGTAGAAACAAATCCATTTAAAGCAGCTCCAATTCCTGCAATATGCCCAATATTGTTCATGGCTAATGCTCTAGTGTTACCAAACAAAAATCCCAAAGCAAAAAATTGAAACCAGAAAAAGACAATTAAGATAGAAACACTTGGGTTAGGCTCTCCATAAAACAAAATCGTATAAATTAAAGGAATGATAGTAAAAATGATAGCAAACATTTTTACCAATTTCAGCATTCCGAATTTTACAACCAAAGTTCCATTTAAAAAAGTAGAAAATCCGATACCAAAAGCTAAACCTGCAAAAATAAAAGGAAACTCTTCTTTTAAGTTGTATTGATTTTCAAATATTTGTTGGCTAGCACTTAAATATACCATAAAAGAACCTGTTATAAATCCAGAGAAAATAGTAAAAATTACAGCGTTTTTATCTTTTAGAAACGCTTTGCTGCCTTCAATAAATAGAGTGAATTTAAACTTCTTTTTATTTTCTGGTTTTAAGGTTTCTGGTTGTCTTTTCCAGAACCAAATCATAAAAAAAGTACCCAATACTAACTGACTGTAGAAAATTGCTTTCCAACCATAAGCGTCTAATAATATTTTACCAATGGCAGGTGCTATTACAGGTACAAGAATAAATAAGGCTACAACAAAAGACATTACTTTAGCCATATAATTACCACTAAAACGATCTCTAACCATAGCAATACTTATAGTTCTTGGTGCAGAAAGCCCCATACCTTGTAAAATTCTTCCAAAAATCATCATTTCTAAACTTGTAGAAAAAATGCAAATTAAACTGGCTAAAGCAAATATGATAAAACCTACATAAATAACGGGTTTTCTACCAAAACTATCTGACAATGGCCCAGAAATTAGTTGGCCAACTCCTAAGCCTAAAAAAATCATTGTAATTAACAATTGATTATTATGCTGATCTACAACATTTAAAGAAGTACTAATACTTTCAATTGCTGGCAATAATGCATCTATAGACAAGGCAACTAAAGACATTAGTGATGCCATTATAATAATAAACTCTAACTCAGATTTTTGCTTAATTGCCATAGCCTGCAAAAGTAGTCTATATAACTTGCATCCAATATTTATAAGTCTTAAAGAAATGTAAAAAAGGATTTGCTAGAAGTGATAATAAAATTGAATAATCTCAACATTAAAAAACTTTAAAACTTACTCTGTCCTTAAAATTTTGTGTAAACTGGTTGTAATTTTAACTAATAATTCGTGTGTTTTACTATTCTGTACCAATTTGATTGATTAAAGTATCATTACCAACACCTTTTGGGTTTTCTCCCCATTTATTTGATCCATTGTAACTATCCATACAATTAAAAATAAGCAATACAAAACGCCCTATATATGGTATAATAACTAGTAAATACCACCAGCCACTTCTGTTTGTATCGTGTAAACGCCTTACTGATACAGCAATTGTTGGTATTAATGTAGCCAAAAAGTAAAATCCTAGTATAATTAATCCTATATCACTAGGTTCTTCATTACTATCAAATCCGCCAGAAGAAAATATTATTATTAGTGAAAGTAATACTATGATTAGTATTTGAAAAAGAAAGAACATCCAATATTCTTTTCGTCTTGCTCTGCCTTTAAAATCTGCATATTGTTGTAATACTTTTAAATACCAATTCATAGTTTGTTTTTTATTCTTTTCCTATTTCATTTATCATTAATTCTTGCTGATCGTGCTTTGGATTTGCTCCCCATTTATTAACGTCATATTCACCATCAGTGCAAAAAAGAATTAAATTGTAAATTGGTATTAGCATATACCAACCACTTTTACCAACATCGTGCATTCTTCTAGCACTTACAGCCAAGGTAGGGACTAATGTGGCTAAACTATAAATAGTCTCTAAATAGCCATCTTCATTTAAAAAACCATAAGTTGTTCCAAAAACATTATCTAAAACCTTCATTAAAATAGAAATGATTGCATTAATTAAAACAAACATCCAATATTCTTTTCGTCTTGCTCTGCCTTTAAAATCTGAGTATTGTTGCAATACTTTTAAATACCAATTCATAGTTTATTTTTTTTTAAATTTAATAATTTAGAACAAACCTCTCGATTTTAATTCTAAATATTTGTTGATACTTGCACCTGTTAAATCTTGTGGTTTTGTCAATACAGACTGTATTCCGTACTTTTTTAATTCGTTTACAATGCGTTTCTTCTCGTACATAAACTTCTCTGCTATAATGCTGTCATAAACACCTTGAATATCATCTGATTCTGAATCAATCAAAGCATCTAATTCTGTGTTTTTAAAGAACACCACTAATACCAGATGATTTTTAGCCAAAGCTCTTAAATAGGGGAGTTGTCTGTTTAACCCATCAATTGTTTCGAAGTTGGTGAAAAGAATTAATAAACTTCTGTGTGTTATTTTTCTTTTTACTACGGAATATAAAGTACTAAAATCAGGTTCTTCGAAATTGGTTTTAATATTGTGTAAGGCTTCAGAAATTAAACTCATTTGCGAGTTTCTTCTTTCTGCAACTACCCAATCTTCTAGCTTTGTTGCAAAAGATAACATACCTGCTTTATCTTGTTTTCTAAGGATGACATTGCTGATGGCTAAAGTTGCATTCACAGCATAATCTAACAGACTTAATCCATCAAAAGTCATTTGCATAGCTCTACCTTTATCAATAATGGCATAGACAGATTGCGATCTTTCCTCTACAAATTGATTCACCATTAATTGGTTTCTTTTTGCAGTGGCTTTCCAGTTTAAGGTTCTAATATCATCACCAGAAACATATTCCTTAATTTGTTCAAACTCTAAAGAATGCCCTATTCTTCTTACTTTTTTAGATCCATAAGAAGTGGTAGAGCTGTTAAAGTTTTTAATATCAAACTCTTTTAGTCTTAAGAAAGATGGGTAACATTTAAGTTCTTTTTCATCTGCTAAAACATATTTTTTAGTTGCCAATTGTAAACCTGAATTTGCAAATACATTAATATGTCCAAAAAGATAAACTCCTCTTTCTTTTGGTGTTAATTTATAATGAATGGTTTGGTCTGTTTTCTTTTGGATGATTTGTTCAAAAATAAAATCTCTTTTCTGAAATTGATAAGGCAATTCTTCTATAAGCGACAAATGTGCAACAAAAGGATAATTGTTTTTAATAATTAAAGAAACCTTATTTTCATCACCATTAGATAATCTTTCTGGTAAATTTCGATGTACTTCAATCCCATTTTTAGTTTGATATAAAATAAGAATATCAATAAAAGTTAAGACAATTAAGATGAAAAACAACACTTTAGCGATTTCGAAAAAGATAGGTGCAAAGAAACCAACTACAAATAAGGTAGCAATACTACCTAAAGCATAGTAGAATCGATTGTTTAAAAAGAGTGTGTTGAATAGGTTTTTCACAAATGATGTAATGGTTTATGTTTTACTTTTTTTAGTCTTTGTTATGGATGAAGTAAGTTTGTGGTTAATGATAAGGTTGCTTCAGTCGTAACTTCTTCGCAAGGACTATATTTATCTTGGTATTTCTACAGCTTCAATGATTTGTTCTATAATTTGTTTACTGGTTAAACCTTCCATTTCTCTTTCTGGAGTAACAATTACTCTGTGTTGTAAAACAGGAATGGTTGCTCTTTTAATATCTTCTGGTGTAACAAAATCACGACCTTCTATGGCTGCAAATGCTTTAGATGCAGCTAAAATAGCAATACTTGCTCTTGGTGAAGCTCCTAAATATAAAAAGGAATTGGTTCTTGTATTTACCACAATGTTTGCGATGTATTTTAACAAGTTTTCTTCTATTTTTATTTGATTCACTAAACTTCTGTATTCTAATATTTTATCGCCCTCAATAATTGTCTCTATTTTGCCAACTTTAGTAGTGTTCTCTAAAGCTTGCTCTCTCATTATGATTTCTAATTCCTCTTCTGCATTTGGGTATTCTATAATAACTTTAAATAGAAAACGATCTAATTGCGCTTCTGGCAACCTGTAAGTACCTTCCTGTTCTATAGGGTTTTGAGTTGCTAACACTATAAATGGCTCTTGCATTGTGTATGTGGTTCCATCCATAGTTACTTGCTTTTCTTCCATAACCTCAAACATTGCTGCTTGTGTTTTGGCAGGTGCTCTGTTTATCTCATCAATTAAAATCATATTAGAGAATATAGGTCCTTTTTTAAACTCAAATTCCGAACTTTTTACATTAAATACAGAAGTCCCTAATATATCCGAAGGCATTAAATCTGGTGTAAACTGAATTCTACTAAAGCCTATATTTAGGGTTTTAGACAACAACTTTGCTGTAATGGTTTTGGCAACTCCTGGTACACCTTCTATTAAAACGTGTCCGTTTGCTAATAACGAAACTAGCAGTAAATCCATCATTTCTTTTTGGCCTACAATTACCTTCTGCAATTGCTTTTTTATTTGAAAAACACTTTCTTGTAATTCAGACAAATCGATTCTACTCTCAAAAGCAAGGTTGTTTGGTGTCTCTATATGTTCTGGTTGTTGTAATGGTTCATTTGGTGTTTCCATAAACTTATTTTTTTAAGAATTTTACAATCATTTTATGTAGTACAAGTAACTCTTCTTGAGTGCATTTTGACTTCTTATTTAAAGTGATGATTGTGTTGATTAAGTATTTTGTATTTCTGATATCATTATCTGACTTCGCTGCTAAATCTCTAATAAAATCTTTGTTTAAATTGGTTGTATTTAGCAAGTATTTTGTGCGTACTTTTTCTAAGAAATAAGCAATCTTTTTATCGACTAAATTCTTATGATTTTGCTCTTTTAAGTACAAACTTGCAATGGTTTGTGTAAAAGCAACAGTGGTATTTTGTAAAGGGTGTATTACAGGAATGGCACGTTGTTTTCTTCTAAAATTAAAAAGCATAAATAATAAAACGCCTGCCAAGGTTATGCATAAAAACCAAGTTAAAGTGCTATGCTGTAAAAAGAACTTAAATACGGACTCATGATCTTCATTTCTATCATTAGCGTATTTACTCCATTTTATTTGAGGGTCCCAAAAAACAGTATTAGAAGGCAAATAGGAGAGTAGGTGCTCTGCATAAACTTCTTTCCCCTTTAATAGGTTGTAATTAGTAAACACAATAGGATTGCTGTGTACATAAATAGCACCTTTACCATGATAAATCTTTAAAAAGTTAGGTACTAATTCTCCATCTATTTTGGCATTACCTAAAACAATGCTTTTGTTTTCGTTATAGGTTACAAAATAGTGTCTTTGTATATTTCTATCAAAAGTAAAAGTTTCGTCTTTAAAGCTTTTATCAACTAGAGAGAATTCCCCTTTTAAGGCTTTTAAATCTACATTATCATATACAAGTTTATCTAGATTATTTGTGGTGATGTCTAACTGTTCTAATAAATTATCACTAAAATAATTTAAAGATAAAAAGGCATTATTACCATCATAAACAAAAGATAATAAATCTTTTATACCCTCTTCTGGTAATTTATTGGCAGTATTCTTAATACAAATATAGTTGCCAAAATCAGCTTTAGTGGTATCGTAATTTAAAAATAGGTAATCGTAAAAGTTCTCTTTTAATTGTACAATTTCTTGATTAGGAAAAAGATCATTAACTTCATTGTAAATGATATAGGTACCAAAAGGACTTTTTTCCTTTTCTCTATAGTTTTCTACCCAATTGGTTTTATTACAACTTGTAAGTAGTACTAAAGTTGCTATGATGAACAATGGTATTTTTAATGTTTTCCTTATCAGCATCAAACTATAGATTTTAAAAAAGATTGATACTTGTTTTGGGCTATTTGAAAGCTATTTTCATCCACAGGGAATTCGCCATACCATACGTAAGAATATACATAAGAAAGGTAAGAGAATTCAGTTCTGGTTTGTGTATTTTCTATCTCAAAAAGATATTCTGAATTGGTTTTATCTTTATGATAATCAATAATTTTCTTGTTTGATAGGCCTTTTAACGTAGATAAGTAATAATATCTTATGGCTAGTCTAAAATCTTTGTTGGTAATGGCTTGTTGCAATAGAGCTTCTAAATTGAGTTCGTGAATGTCTTCATCTTCATAAATTAATTTACCCGAAGAAGTTTTGGCCTTGTTCGTAGGTTTCCAAAAACGAGCGTCGAAACCTAATACGGATTTTAAAATCACAAATATTACAAATCCGCCTAAAAGAAAAGGAAAAATAGACGACATAAAAAAACTAAAGAGACCTAAAAATGCACTACTGGAATTACTGTCTGTTTCTGGCTCTGGCTCTTCCTTTTTAGTTTCTTCTTCTTCTTTGTACTCAAAATCATCGCCTTTATACTTTTCTTTAAGGTCTGTATTAAAGTCTCTTTCTGTGCTTATTTGGGTATTTTTAAGGTATACAATGCTGTCTTTTTGAAACGCTGTAGAATCTAATGCAACCTGTAGTATACTGTCACCTTGAAAATAAACGGAATCTACAACCGAATTTTCTTGTGCTTGTAACAAAAATGTACACCAAAAAAGGAGGGAAGCTAATAGTGTTTTCATTTACCTTAAACTGTGTTTACGTGCCACTTTAAAAGGCAAAATCAAATAATAATAACTAATGCTCACCAAACTAAACCCTATGATTAAGAAACAAAATACGGCTGGCATTTTGTTGGAATAGCGAGTAACATAACCTTCTAAAAATGCAGCAATTATAGTAAACGGAATGGTACTTATAAAAATGTAAAAGGCATCTCTAATTCCTTTTTTAAAAGACTCAAAACGTTTTAAAGTACCTGGAAATAATATACTTGCGCCAATAATATAACCAGCTGCTGCTTCTATGATAATTCCAAAGATTTCGTAAGTACCGTGAATCCAAATTCCTTTTAAACTATCGAATAAACTGTTGTATTGATAGAAGAAAGCCTGAAAAACTGCCACCATAATTGCATTCTTTACCACGTAAAAAGCAGTACCAATTCCTAAGAATATGCCTGATAAAAACATGTATAAACCCACTCTTTGGTTATTGTCGTAAATGCCAATAAATGTACCCCAATTGCTACCCCCTTTGTAAATAGCCATTGCATCTCCGCTTTCTATATTCTCTATAGTTAGGTCTACATAATTGTTGCCAAGAATTTGTCTTGCAAAAGTTTCATCATTAAAAGTAGAAAGTAAACCCACAAAAAAGCAGACAAAAAAGACGATAAATGAAAGGTAAAAGTATTTTCTGTATTGATAGCAGAGTAGTGGTACCTTGTCTAAAAAGAAGTAAATAAACGGATTTTGATTTGTTCTTTTAGAATCGTAAACGTGATCGAAACTAGATTTTGCTAGCTTGTTTAAGTATACAGTAACCTTACTTTTAGGGTAATAGGTTTGTGCATATACCAAATCGTTCATGATTTTTATATGCAAGTTGGCAATGTCATCAGGACTTTTTTTATCTTTATTTTGAAATCCTTGTTCAAATTCAAGCCATTTTTCTTTATTTTGCTTTATAAAAGCCACCTCTCTCATTAGAGCGAATTTAATCATTGCATGAAAACACTCCAAATAAAAACAGCACAAAATGTAAATATAAAATTTACAGCAGCGAATGTATTTCAACGTCTTTTGGCTTTTTCTGTAGATAACGTTATTAAGTTTGCGTACTTTTATTTTGCAGCTAAACTATTTGATTTTAACCTTATAGATGATACTTTTAATGGTGATGGTTGGACCATAAAAGCCATGGAAGTACTTTTTTTATTGCCGATAACATTTTATACTTTGTATTCTGAAATTTTATTGGATGGGCAAACCCTAGGCAAACGTTTGTTAAAGATTAAAGTAATTAATATTGATGGTTTTAAACCCAGTATTACAGATTATATAATTCGTTGGTTTTTACGTATTGTTGACTTTAATCTATTTATTTTATTGTTTATTTATGCAGCTTCTTTAGGTTTAGGTGACCAAGCAGGTTTATTACTTACGTTGTTTTTTTTCGGTAAATTAGTTGGTTTTCTTTTAATTTTATTTACCAATCATAGTCAACGTTTTGGTGATATTATTGCCAATACCATTGTAATTTATTTAAAGGATGATGTACAATTCTCGCAAACCATACTTGAAAATATTAAAGAGGATTATGTACCAACGTATGCAAGTGTAATTAAACTTTCTGATAATGATGCACGCATTATTAAAGAAACATACAAAACTGCAATTAAAACCAGTGATTATAAAACCTTAATTAAATTGCGTTCCAAAATTTTAGAAGTAACCGATATTAAATCTGTACACAAAAGTGATACGGAATTTATTGATGCTATTTTAAAGGATTACAATTATTACACACAAAACATGTAATTTGATATTTTTGTTAAATCTGGGCTAATAGGTGTGTTGCAAAATATTCTATTTTACATAATATAAATTATAGCACAAATATATAGTAATTGCTGTATAGCCGTATTTCAGGCTATTTACACATAATTATCGATATAGTGCCTTTAGGTCTATATCGTTAATAATTATGTTAAAAGAAATTACGGCTTATGAAGTTCTAGTTTATATTCGTATACGCGATTCTCAAGAAACTTCTCGTTACACATTTGTAGCTATAATTCGACATTATGTAAAATTGCCTCTTGCCAAAATCGGTCATATTGTTTTATTAAAAATAATTATGCTACGCAGTAATTTTTTTAAACACAATTTTCCAACGCTTGCAGCCGCACAAAAGCTAACATTTTTAGTTTGTTCAAAAATTTATTATTCTATAATAATCCGTTAATATTTTTTTCTAATACCATTTTCGTAAACTTACCACAAGAGCATAAATTTTAAAAAAATAAAATTCTATGCACTTGTTCTAATCAAGCATTTGTATAACATTTTTTAGCTTTTAGAATTTAATTAAATTTAGAATTAGATTTTAAAATTGTTAGTTGTAAGGGTTAATTATTATCTTTTTTTCTTGATAAAAAAAGAAACAAAAAAATCAAGGCTCACATATAATTTTGGAAACAATCACGGCTCAATCGCTATATTTTAGAATAAATTGTAATTATTAACTTCACTTTGAAAAGGTTTTAACATTTTGATAATCAATACTATTTATTGTTAACTCTCTAAAATATTACGCTCCTTCTCCTATTGTTTTAACAAATTTATATTAGGCCATTTGCCAACGCTTCATCTGGGTAAAAACGTGTTAGCTATTTAACATAATAAACTAACTTTTAAGTTTACTAATCATATTTTCTAAATCGTATTTCGCAAATTCTGGAATTGTATTTGAAGAGACTTTAATCTCCCAATTTGATAAACTAGGCATTAAACTTACTTCGTTCTCTATAAATATGTTGCTGTTAGATTGCGTTAAATCTTTTGAAGGAATTAAATAAACAACCTTAGGTTCTTTATCAATTATTAATACTAGAGTGATAAACAAGTTATCTTTTAGTTCTCCTAATTCTTGTTTGGATATTTTAATACTGCATTGTATGGTGTCTAAATTTATTGATTGTAGATATAATTGATTATCTCTAATTAAAAAATCAACGTCTTCCCTCCCATTTATTTTGGGTGTTAATTCTAAACTAAAGGTTTTGAGTTCCGATTTTAGAAAATCTACTGCCATAATTATTTGATGTATTCTACCTTTTTTTTAACAATAGTCAGCCTCCATAATAATTTATAATTCGAATATTTCCTTTAGGTAGTGTGGTTCTTGTTTAATACGGTTAACATCTTTTATAAGAAAACTAGCAATATCAGATTTCTGTGTATCCGTAAGTTTGTCAGATAAATTATTATTTGAGTTAGACAAATCAATAATTCTTTCATTTCTAAGGTTTTTAGCAATGAATAACATACTATTCAACAGGTTATTTTTATCAGATTTGTTGATGCCATAATTTTCATCTGATAATGCAGCAACAACACATTGATCAATAATTGTTGTTGGCAACTCTAATTCATTCCTGTCTCTATATACCTTTAACAGTTTTACAATCCTTCTAGTTTTTGGTTTGTTAACCATTAAATCCTTGTCAATTCCAACATTAGATTTTACTGAGCTTCCTTTTTGCCATGCCCAATTTGGATGAACATACAAATTAAGTTTTTTATCTAAATCATAATTGTTAATTTCCCTACCAGGTACTATATCAAAATGAATTACTTCTTCATCTTGGCTATGGAAAGTCAAACCAATGGACTTCTTTTGCTTAGTGATTTTGGCTTTCGACGAAAAAGATTCTTCTATGGTTTCAAAAACATCATTATACATCTTTTCTAATGTAGGATAATAATTTCTCTGAAAAGGCAAAATTATATCCAGATCATAATTTGACCCAATCGCTGTTCTTTTATGAAATGATCCAGCATCTTCAGGAGAAGCCACTAACCCTGCTTTAAATTTTTTCGATAATTTTTCTTTTACATTCTTTCTATATTTGAGTACATCATTGTAGAATTTTGAATCTGCTTTCAAATGTTCATTTTTCAATATGTCTTTTAGGTACTCACTCGAACGAAAAGGATTTTTATTCTCTTTATTACGTTTTAATTCATTTGTCAAATAACCAACCCCACCTCCTACACTGGCACCAATTAAGCTGTTTTTTAAAGTCCTTTTCCCATCATAATTCTCCCATGTGAATTTTTCGCCTCTTTTATCATGATCAAACCATTGAGAAAGTATATCACTTATAGCAATAATTCCACTTCCTAATAATGCCCCTTTAATAATATACTTACTTTTTCTTCTCATTTTTTTTCTTTTTAGGTACAGTATGAATTCCACCACCTTTCCATTCACCAGTAATATGCCAATTTTCATAATGATATAACCATAAACTTGTCCATGGAATAATACAGTCAGAAAGTAACATTTTTGAATTAAATTCTTGGTATTTAGGATAATACAAGCATAATTCATTCAATGGATAAACATGAGGGATTTTATCATTCTTAAAATTCCTCTTTAATTCTGGGTTCAAAATATTCACTTTCGGTCGCTTACCTATTCTATATTTTAACTTAAAAGAGTAATTAATACTTCTTGAAGTAGGCCTTATTAATCCAGAACATATAACACAATCTTTTAAGAGCTTAACGCTGAATTCGGGATAGCTTCTTTTTAGAGCAATAAATTGCTCTGATAAATTATATGTTTTTTGCTTATTCACTTCCGAAAAAAGTATTGTTTTTTATTGGTTTCGTACTATCAACAAGTGATTCGGCTAAAATACCAGTCGAAGTGTTGATACCAATACTATTCATCTTCCTAGCTTTTTCAAGCTGGTTTACTTGTGATTCTTGTGCTTTTAAGAATGCTTTTTCACCAAATAATCCCTTTATTGTATTTGCTTCCTCAATAACACCATTTTCATCTTTCAAAATTTTCCATTGCTTATCTAAATGAAGTACGAATTTCTTAAAATGTTCATACAATTCAGGTTCTTTATCATCATCCCACTTATCACTAAAATCCTCTTCAGAGTTTACAGGATTTAATATTTTCAAGCGATTTCCAACTAGACCTACGATGTTAAAATTTTGCTTTATTTTATTTATGATATTTTCAATAGTATCAAAAATTGATTCTTCACCTTCATAAAACTCACCTGCAATAGTTGTTAAAATTATGCTGGATGTTGCCATTTTAGGGTTCGACTTAAAGTACTCATCACGATACATCTTGATTAGCTGAACCGCTCTTTGTAAAGGTTTCTTTTTAGAAAACTCATCAGCTGGTAAATTTTCCATTGCATACGCCTTTTCTAGTAAGGTCATTTTTGCCAAATTTGATTTGTCTACAAACCAATTTCCATAACCTCTTGGATTACTCGACGTCCAATCTCCTAATTCCCTATCTGGTATAACTAATTTATCTTCGTCATAGCTTGTTTCTTGACAACCAGGTAAAATATCCATATGAAAATCACCAGCGTAGTTTAGGCGAATACATCTATTCTTTAATTCAACTTTATCTTTATATCTATCACTATTTTGCAGAACTCTTTTTAATTGATTGTAAATATATTGTGGAGAATATTTCTCCCAATCCATAATAATATGTACTACTATATCTAAATCGAATTCATTCTTTCCAGTAGGTTTGACAGTAGTCCCAATTCGAACTGAACCTTGAGGGTATATTTCAAAAACGGCGTCTTTAAAAAAGCCCGTATCTTCATTAAGTAAACTCTCGATTGCTCTATAAGCTGTTTCCATTCTTTCTTTACGCGTATCATCTAATTGAATTTGTTCAGCGATTCTGGCTAATAAATCGTCTAACTGCGTATTTTTATTTTTAAATAATATCATGCTTTACTCCATTTTAAATTTAAAACCCACTTTGTGTGCGGACCAATATTGTATTTAGTGTTTAACTCTCCCTCATCATAACCTAGTTTATTAATCATTTGGGCACTAGCCCATTTGATATACTCACTATCTCCTTTAGATAATAATTCTTCCAATTCCTTTTTTTGTGATTCATTTGGTATCAATTCTAAAACATCATATTGCAAAATCTCCCAACAATCCCAACCCGATTCAATAGGAGCTCTTTTTAATGGCGTTTGTACTGATTTTATAAATCTGTAATTAACGTATGGGAAATTCTTTTTTTTAAGGATTCGATTATCTGCTTTTCCACCCAATAATTCTTCGTAAAATTCTCTCCAATGAGAAATTTCACGGTTCTTTTCACTATTAAACCAATCAAGAAACTTCATTGCATTTCTAGCAGGGACAAAAACCGCTAAATCACCTTTTTTTAATCCAGCTGTTTTCATTTTTAAATCATCAGTTGCATTCATTTCCTTCAAAACACTTTGTGTTTCAGGCAATCTTTTATACTTCCCTCCTACGTGTTGATACCAATTCCAATTTGGATTTGCATTTTGTACTAATAGGTATTTATCATTAACCTTAATTACATACTGATATGACATGGAAAATCTTATGTATTTTCCAAATAGGCTAATCCAATAACAATGCAAGGTTAATTTTAACCTTTTTCTGTTTTTGTAAAAGAAATTAAAACTATCAATTGTCAAAACAGTGATAAGTAAAATATAGCCGCCTCCAATGAATTCGGGACGAAGCGATTCATCTATATTATAACCAATGATAATTAGAATTAATGCAACTAATATTTTTAAAATGAATCTCATCATATATATTTAGTATTAACCTTTTGGTGGAAAATTATCGTTACCAAAACTATCTTTCTGTCGAATTTGTCCTTTTTGGTTATGAACTAAAAGTTCAGATTTTTGATTTTTCGCAATATTTCTAGCTACATTAATTGCCTCTTTTTGAGTAGAAGTGACTTTTGTTGCCTTTTGATTCCCTGCTCCTTTAACTGCCCAACCACTATTATGTGGAACTACGTGTTGATTCTTTTTCATTATTTACATTTTATATTTTTATTATACTTTCTACAATGCCTTGTATTTTAAAATCTCTTGTTAATATAATTGGCTGATGCTCTTTAGATGTTGATTTTGGCAACAAAACAATATGGTCTGTATTATTTTTAAACTCCTTAATTGTAGCTTCATCATCAATTAAAGCCACTACTCTATCTCCATCTTCAGCGGTTTGTTCTTTTCTTATTAAAACTAAATCTCCATCATCAATATTAGCTTTGTTCATTGAGTCACCAGATGCACGAAGAATAAAATACTTTTTATCATTTTTAATGAGCTTTGTTGAAATAGAAATTTCTGTTTCAATATTTTCTTCAGCAAAAAGCGGATATCCACATGCAACATTTCCTAATATTGGTATACTTATCATTTTTTCATACTCTTCTTCACCTTCAGCAACATTAAAATTTGCTGATTGTATAGAATTATAAGTTTTTTTAGAAGTATGAGTTTCTAGTAATTCAGCAACTGCAACATCTAATATTTTTGCAATCTTGAATAAATCTTCAAGACTCGGTTGTCTCCTATTTTGCACATATGAGTTAACCATATTGTAGCTCTTATCTAATTTTTCAGCTAACCAAGTTTGCTTAATACCTTTACTTTCTAAAACTTCTTTTATACGATTCATTATAAAGTATTGATTTACAGATACAAAATTAAACAATAGTGTTTTAGTATCTCATTTAATGAGATATAAACTATTAACAAAATGATAGTGTTTATTAACATTAATACTTTAAAGAACTATTATAAATGGGAAAGACTCCCTTTCGAGAGTCTTTCTTGCGGAGAGTATGGGATTCGAACCCATGGAACCTGTGAGAGTTCGACTGGTTATAAATCAGCTGCATTAGACCGCTCTGCCAACTCCGAAAAGATTATTATTCTTTTCGGAAATGTAGAGGGAAAATCTCCGCATAATTTTTTTTAAAAAGTAGAATTTATTGTTCTAGTTCTAATTCTTCTTTTACAAAACCACCGTATTTTAGTTCATTACCATCAAACCATTTACAGCTAACATCATTACCAATTTGATATATTGACATACTTGGTCCGCCAGATTTTAATACAACTACATCTCCAACTTTTAAATCATTCATATTATAACATTTTAATTATTTAAGTTAATTTAAAGTCAAATTTTATGCCAATAGAATATTGTCAGGACAAACTTCAATATTATAACAAATTGATAATATTTATGAGGATTTAATGACTTATTGATATATTTTTCGTTAATATTATGCCATTCCATACACATTTCACTACACTCCTATCTTCGTTTCGTAAAAAGCGCATTCCATTACATTTTTAAAGAAAGATTTGAGAAGAAAAAAATAAAAGAAAAATTGAAGATTTAATCTCGCTTTAACCCAAAGCAAAGTAACATAACATAACATAACATAACATAACATAACGCAGAACATTATAGGACGATTGTATTAGCTTATTTATATTATTGTTTTTCAACCATTTTATAAACATTTATATAAATACTGTAGCTTTATACTATCATTTCGAAGTAAACGCAGTTTAGTTGAGAAATCTAGTATTTAGAAAAAGGTTTCTCCATTACAGTCGAAATGACATTTATTTTAAATGAACAAAACACTAAAAACGGGCTCTCTACCTCAAAATACCAGCATTTTTGTGTCCTTTCTAGGGCTTCCTTCGAGTTTGCTTCGGGTCTCTTCCCTAAAACGTCAATTTTTAAAAAATACACCCCTAGCTCACCCGAACAAAACCCGAACAAGACTCGAACAAAACCCCTTAAAATCTAGAAAAGTGGGTCATTCAATGTCAGAGAGTGTCATTTAGTGTCAGAAAGGTTCACAAATGGTCAAATGGTGGCAACATGTGTTGTAGGTTTTTTATGCTAACTTTATGTGTACTTGATACAATTTTTCGTACCTCAAAATCATTCGTACTGACAGTGAGGATAGAATTTAGTATTATATTATGTAAGTAGCTTTTTTTAATGTAAACTATGAGTTCTCGATACAATTTTTCGTACCTCAAAATCACTCGAACTGACAGTGTGATTTGGATTTAGTTAATGAGGAGATTCCTGCCTTCGCAGGAATGACAGTAATTGAATGTTAATTGTAATTTATTTGTTAGTTTTAATTTAAAGATTGCTTTACTGCACTATCATTTCGTTCGCAATGACGTTTGGTTTTAATAATAAGATCAGTTAACAACTTAATTCTAAATTACAATACTTACTCAATGTACTTTAAGCGCTTTCATTTGGTCACTTCTAACACCAAACCAATCTTGGCTCATGAATCTTGAATCCAAAACCTAAAATCCAAAACCTTGAACATTAAATAAAAAACCTTGAATATTAAATCTATAGTAAAGAAAAGAAAAAAGTGTGGGGAGAGCAGGATTCGAACCTGCGAAGACGTAGTCAACGGAGTTACAGTCCGTCCTCGTTGGCCGCTTGAGTATCTCCCCTAGTTATTTACTGTTTTAAATAAAATAACAATTACATATAAAATGTAATTGTTATTTGAGCCAATGGAGGGACTCGAACCCACGACCTGCTGATTACAAATCAGCTGCTCTAGCCAGCTGAGCTACATCGGCTTTTGTTATAAATAACTACCTTTTCTATTAAAGGTGCGCGAATATACTAAGTTTTCAAATAAATCCTAATAAATATTTTATTTTTTTTTAAATGTATGCTAGAACATACTATAAAATCATTCCGAGACTTTTTTACACTTATCATTACAAGTAGATAAAATGAAATACTCTTTTAATTGAAACCCAGAAATTAATCGGTTTATAGAAATTACAACCTACTACTCTATTTCTATAAGTCTTCCTCGTGTTAACCTCTAAAAAGCCCATTTTTAGAAAATAATAACTTGCACTTACTGGGTAAATCTTGAATCTATACTGAGCAAAATCTACTAAATAGCCAAATTTTGTGTTTGCATGGGGTATCTTGGTTTAGAGATGTTATTATAGTTGATAAACGACCAGTTTGTTTAAATACATGTTAGTAAGTGAAATGTATATTGTAAGTAATTAAAAACGTTATCGACAACATCAAGACTATTAAACTAATAAACAACCAATATTTTATGAAAAAACCAGTAATTATTGCAAAACTAAGTGAGTTAATTAATAAAGAACCTAAGCACGCACTTATAAATGGCTTAGATTTAGTAATCGTTAAATTTGATGATGCAATTTCTGTACTTTACGGAAGATGCTTGCATAGAGGAGCCTTAATGTCTGATGGTTATGTAGATGGAGATAATCTTATTTGTGGTGTTCATGGTTGGGATTATCGTGTAGATTCTGGTGTTTCTGAATACAATAACAAAGAAGTACTTCATAAATTTTCTACTGAAATTGAAGGAGATAATTTATTTGTTGATGAGTTTGAAATTGATTCCTATTTAACAAATTACCCACAACCATTTAATCGTGATCAGTATTTAGGAGCTTATGCAGATACACATCCAGAAGAAACAGAACCTTATACAGGTTATATAAAAGAGTTAGCTCAAAACGGATTAAAAAATATTGGGCATCATGGTTTTTCTGCTTCTATGGGTGTTGACAGAACTACGCTTCCACAATGGAATGATATCCAGTTTTTGCCAGCACAATTAGCATCTAGACCATTATTAGATCATGAAGCTGTTGCAACTAAAATTACGATTGGACCAAAAGCAAAAAAACCATTAGAATTAGATATACCTTTGTTTGTGAGTGATATGAGTTTTGGAGCTCTATCTAGAGAAGCAAAAATAGCTTTATCTAAAGGTGCACAATTAGCAGGTACAGGAATCTGTTCTGGTGAAGGTGGTATGTTGCCAGAAGAACAAGCAAATAATTCTAAATACTTTTATGAATTAGCTTCTGCACAATTTGGGTTTACTTGGGATAAATTAGATAATGTACAAGCATTCCATTTTAAAGCAGGTCAAGGAGCAAAAACAGGTACTGGAGGACATTTACCAGGTAATAAAGTAAGTAAAGAAATTGCTGATGTTAGAGGTTTAAAAGAAGGAGAAACAGCGATTTCACCTGCAGCAAACCCTAATTTTCATACTGTAGAAGATTTTAAAATATTTGCTGATAAAGTACGTAAACATACAGGAGGAATTCCTATTGGTTTTAAATTAGCAGCTAGTCATATAGAAAAAGACATTCAGTTTGCTTTAGATGTGGGTGTAGATTATATTATTCTAGATGGTCGTGGTGGAGGAACAGGCTCTGCTCCTACTATTTTAAGAGATCATATTAATGTACCAACCATTCCTGCATTAGCAAGAGCAAGAAAATATTTAGACAAAGTTGGTGCTACAGATGTTACTTTAATAATTACTGGTGGTTTGCGTGTTGCCGAAGATTTTGCAAAAGCAATGATGTTGGGCGCTGATGCTATAGCAGTATCAAACTCTGCATTACAAGCTATTGGTTGTTTAGGTATGCGTGCTTGTGGAAGTAATAACTGCCCTGTAGGAATTGCTACTCAAAAAGAGTCATTGCGTAGTAGAATTATGATAGATTCTTCTGCCAAACAACTGCAAAATTATTTTGAAGCAACAAACGATTTAATTAGAGTGGTTGCACGTTCTTGTGGTTATGATGATATTACTAAGTTTAATCATGATGATCTTTCTACATATAATAGAGAAATGAATCTCTTATCTGGTATTAATTATGCAGGTATATAAATACTTGCTTATAATAGGCTTTGGTTTATCTTCTCTAATAACAGTTTCTCAAGAAACAGAACATAATGAAAGTGAGCAAAGTTTTATTGTTGGTTTTGGACCAACACTCGAATTAAGCCATAGTTTGGCAGGTATAAATGGCCGATTTTATTACGGAGTTAATGAATCTTTTTGTTTTGGTCCTGAAATTTCATATTTCCCTTATCAAAATACTGATAAGGGATACGAAAAATCGATTATTGATTTAAATATTAATGCACACTATATATTTGAGTTAAATGAAAGTTTAGGAGTTTACCCTTTATCAGGAATTAATTATACCATAGAAAATGAAAGGTTTGTTGAAGAAAACGACGAACATAAAAAAGAAAATGATTTTGGTATTAATTATGGTATTGGAATCCATTATAAACTAAAAGATCTGTTTATTTTTTCTGAGTTTAAAGGAATAGCTGGTAATCTAAATGATGAATTTATTACCATTGGTTTTATTTACAATTTTTATAATAAAAACTAGATTTTTAAAATATTAACTTCAATTAATACGTATGGACAATTGGTATTTACCTATGACAATATTACCTGGTATAGGTTTATTAATTCTATCAACATCAAACTTAATGATTACCTTGAGTAATGAGGTAGCTTCTTTAATTAAAGAACAAGAAATGCCAGAATCTATTATTTCTAGAAAATTAGTACAGTTAAAAACCTTAAATAGAGCAATGGTATTCTTTTATATAGCTGTAGCCTTTTTAGCAATAACAGGGGTGCTTGCTGGTTTACAAATAGCTTCTATAAAAAATAGTCTTGTTTATATAGCTGTTATAGGTATTATAATGATGCTTTCAGGAATTTTTTCTTTAATAAAATATTCATACAAAGCAGTAAGTATTAGGCAAGATCAATTTACAAAAAAAATTACGAAGTAAACGCTATAAAGTTATGGAAGTGCTTGGAAAAGAAACTTCTAAAACTTAGCAATACCTACAGAAAGTTAATCAATTGGGGAGAAAAAAAAGCAAGTAGATTAAAATAAGAATAATCATTAAGAAACAACTTTAAAACAATTAAAACTAATACAAATTAAAATGAAACATAATTTAAAAGAAGGAATTGCAGCACAAGAATATGATGTTGTATCATTTTTTGATGGAAAACCACAAAAAGGAAATGCATCAATAACAGCAAGTTTTGAAAATGGTACTTTTTACTTTGCGTCTGAAGCAAATAAATCAAAATTTGAAAAATCTCCAGAAAAATTCGCTCCACAATATGGAGGATATTGTGCTATTGCAATGTCTGAAGGTGCTGAAGCAAACCCTAATCCTAAATCATGGGAAGTTAGAGATGGTAAACTTTACTTTTTTACAAGAATGTTTTTTGGAATTATTGATGCAAAAAGACAATGGGTTAAAAAACCTGAAGAATTAAGAGATTTAGCAGATTATTCTTGGGCTAAAATGAATGCTTAATAAAGTTTGAAAATTGTATTTAATAACCCTTTAAAGCAATATTCTGATTTTAGTCTTTAATTTAAAACAGAGATAAACATCATTTTTCTTTTGTTTATCAGCTTATTTGAATCGTTTACTATTATATAATTCAACTCATAAATGGGCAGTTAATACACAGTTAGCCAATAAATAACTTAATTTATGAGTTGAATTGAAATAATTTAGGAAGATTTTTAAATAGTTATTATTTTAAAATTCTAAACCTAAACTTCTACTAATGTTCTAAAAACCAAGTAAACATTTACAATTCTAAAGAGGTGACTTTTTCAAACAGATCTAAAATCATTGACTGTTTGTTAGTTGGAGTAACCTATTTAAAATAACGTAGAAAATCTTGAGAAGTTGTGTTTTTAGTTAATTTCTGTAAGAGGAACTTTATAATAAACAATAAACAGAAAAAGGTATATCTCTAGCTATAGAGTATTCATTATTACTACCAGTTTTCTCTATAAGGCCATTACTTATTTGATACGTTAAACCATCAAATTCAATTTTATTGGAGTCATTATTATGTTCTATAATATCGTTATTATTAGAGGAGCAATTAAATAATGTAATCGCAATAAATAAAACAAATAATCTATTCCGTGATAATGTAAACTTTCTCATATTTATTTCATTTTTAATTAAATTTAATCTTTTTATACTGTTAAGTTTCATACAATGTTGTTTGGGTATTTTAAATTCTTTTTTTAATAAGAGCCTAAATTTCTTTCAATATTTTAGGGCTGATGGCATTTTACTTAAAATAGTAGCTGTGTTACCCATTCAGAAATTAAACGATCTATATTCAAATAAATAAAAGTGACTCCTATAGTGTCATAAATTCCATGAATTAATACAAGTAGCAATAAATTATTTCTGTTTTTATTGAAGAGTAAAGAAATTGCAAATGACCATAGAAACACAGATACAACTCCTATTAACCCTTGATATGCATGCGATATTCCAAAATAAAGTGAAGTTATAAAAGATGAGAATATCCATGCTTTATTGTTATTTCCTAATAACCTAGCTAATCCTTTCATATAGTATCCACGAAATAATAATTCTTCGCCAAAAGCGGCAAACACCCATACAATCAATAATAAAATACTATACCCCAAGAAGTCACCTCTTATGTCATTTATAGATGAAAGGTCGTAATTACCAAACCAATTTATTAGTATTGGGTCTATTAGAAAAGTGAATATTGAAAAAAGAATACTAGCAAATAGTAGACTCTTTAAAACAGTTTTTTTAGTGATTTTCTGTCCTATTCCAAATTTTGACCAATCAAATTTACTTCCTTTTAAAAGGAGAAAAACAATACCTAGAGGGAAGAAAAAAGTGAAATTTCGGTCAATAAATCCAAATAATGGCGCAATAAGCATTATTAGAATTACTGTATAGGGTTTGTTTAAAAAATTGTATACAATTGTTTTCATTTTTGTTGTTTTTATTTTAATTCTAAAAGGGTAACTTTCTCAAACAAATCCGTAATTAAATATTGTTTATCTTTTGGTGTAACCGCTCTAAAATAGCTCAGTAAATCTTGAGAAGTTGCATATCTTTTTGTTTTAGTTTTTAGTTTTCCATTTATTGTATTCCAATCTTCTAGAAAACGCCTTAAAGCTTTGTTTACTTGCTCCTCTCCTATTTCTTTTTGCAGTTGATACATGGCAATGGCTCCTTTGGCATAATAGACAAAATCTTGATTTTCTACCAAAGCCAATGATTGCTCAGAAGTTGCTCTAACACGTTCTGTATTATACTCTTCTTTTTGTAGTTCTAAGAATTGTTGCACTTTTTTAGCGCCATATTTTTCTTTAAGAACCATTACAGCTGCATACTGTGACAAGGTTTCTAAAACAAAATATTGTCCTTTTACATTGGCTGCTTCTACTTGCATACCAAACCATTGATGTGCAATTTCATGAGCAGTTACATAAAATGCCATATCTACATCTTTTTTATCATCAATATCTAAAATAAAACCTATGGATTCTGAAAAAGGAATTGTTCCTGGAAAGGATTGTGCTATTTTTTGATAACGTGGAAACTCCATAATACGTAATTGATTGTATTGATAAGGACTAAAATTTTGACTATAATACGCTAATGAAGTCTTCATAGAATTCATCATTCTATCAATATTATAAGTATGTGCTTTGTGATAATAAATTTCTAGATTCACAGGTTTTTTTATACCATCTAAACTAGATATCCATTGCTCTTTTTTAATTTCATAAGTTGCAGAAACTATAGCATAAAAGTTAATGATTGGTTTCTCTGTTTTATAATGAAAATAGTTCCGATTATTTTCAGTCCACTTTTTTAATAATTTTCCAGGAACTAAAGCTGTTTGATCTCCAGAAGTACCCATAACCATTTCAAATCGAATACCATCAGAATCACTACCATTTCTAGCATTTACCAATTCTTTGTTATCTTTTTGTTCTGCTCTATCAGTACGAATTGGTAAATCAAATTCCTTACGCTCTTCAAGATCTCTAAGCTCGTATTTTTTATTATAACCTATTGTTGGTAAGTCAGAGTTGTTAAAAAATGTTCCGTTTTTATTGATTTTTACATTAGAATTACCCAATTCAAAGCCTTTTGTAGTAAAACTTTGCTTGAAGTACATTTTAATAGAATCTCCAGGTTTTAAAGCTTTGTTTAATGTAAAGATTGAATAATCAAACTTTTTATATGAATTATCAATTGCATATTTTTTATCAAAAGAAATGCTATCTAATTTTACATTCTCTTCAATTAACTTCTGAATGTGAATGTTTTGTATAGCTGTTGTATTTGTGTTTTTGAGCATATAATATCCTTCTACAGTATAATTTCTTTCTGCTGGATACAATTCTAATTGTAAGTTAACATCTACGATTTTTGGTTGTGGTATGTATTCAAAATGTTTGAGTTCTTTTTCGTAAGCAACTCTAAAAGCGGTAGCTTCAGAATTGGTCCAATATTCATTTAAAATATTAGTATTGTAAAAGATATAGCTTCCAACACCCAAAAAAACGATCAACAGCAAACTTGTAAATTTTAAAAGAGGCTTACTTGCTCTATATTTCATAGCTTTAATTCGTTTTATCAAATTGGTTTCAGTACCTCTTACATGCACCAAAGACCCAATAACCAAAAGTAGCATTCCAAATAAAAACCAATACCATTTAATAAATAGATAGCGCTTCATAAAATGCCCATATCCATTCATATCAGAGTACGTTCCTAAAGAATTTCCACCAAAAACAAATAAATCATGTTCAAAACCAATGGTACCTAATGTTATGTTGATAATGAAAAATACCAGCACCAACATAATACCCACAAACTTATGATTTACTACAGATTGAATAAAAAATGCGATAAAAGTATATAAAGCTAAAAACGGTAATATTTCAAGAAAGAAACCATAAAAATATACTTGAAATTCGTATTTATAATAGCCACTTACTGTTTGAAATACAATACCAGAACCTATCAAACAAAGCATTAATACTATATAAATGAAGTTCAATCCTATAAATTTACCAAGCAACTTTGTAAAACTAGACATGGGAGAGGCATCATAGATGAGATCTAACTTTGCTCCTCTTTCTTTCCAAATTAATTCACCTGAATAGAATACTAAAATCACAATAAAGAAAAATATGGAAGTTTCTTGCAATTCTTCAACAATAAAATAGGTTGCAGGATAACTATCTACGCCATACACTGTACCTAGGTTTACTGAGTTAATTAATATAATTAGCATTCCACAGATTACAATTCCCCAAAAGGATGCTTGTTTGCAAATGCTGATAAAATAAAACCAAGAAAACTCTTTTAGTTGTGTAAATTTGGATAATAAACCATATTGTTTTACTGCATTTGGTATGATAATATCACCAATATTATTGGCTTTGTTGATAATTGTTATCTTTTTTTGTTTTCTTTTTGTACGTTTTTCTTTAACCACATTAAAATCGAATTTTTTGTAACCATAGATCAAGGCTATAATCCCTAAACCAATCCAAAATAATTTGTTGAAGAACAATGCTCCAAAAAATGGAATACTCTGTGTGCTTTTTTCTAAAGGAGTCCACGTATTTGTAACAAAAGATGTGGTTGTTAATGAAAATGGATCTAGAATAGCTTGCCAAAAATCATTTGTAATGGCTTTTGTTAGCATAAAAATAACAAACATAAATATCCCTTGTGTGTAAACAACTACCAGGTTTCTACTTAAAGCACCTGTAACAAAAAACAAAGATGCTCCAAAAAACAAGGTGGGTAACGTTATCATTAGAAACGTCTTTATATACACAAAAGCATTAAAATCTAATAGTTTATCTGGATTGTGCCAAGGCATAAATTCGCCTATAATCATCCCAAATAAAACACCTAAAAAAATGAAAAAGAGAATGGTAAAAGAACCTAAAAAACGTCCTAATAAATAATCTTTCTTTTTGATTGGAGTTGTAAACAACAATGATTCTATTTCATACTCAAAGTCTCTTAATACAGAAACACCCATAATCATTGACGCTAAAATCATAGAAAACCCAGTGATGGCTCCCATTGTTTTTGCAATGACAATTGGTGAGTTTTTTTTCAATATACCAAAATCAGTTCCTTGAAATATAAAATCGACACCAACTAAAGAAAATAAGAATAAAAACAGGAAGAAAACATAAGTATCAGGACGTTTGATACGATATTGTATTTCGAATTTAAAAATTTGATACCACATAATTAATTCCTTTTTAAGTTTGTGTTTTTAAATAATTCAGAGAAATAAACATCCTCTAGTTCTGCATTTATAAGAGAAAACCCATCACCTGGATGCACATCACTTAAAACATGAATGGTTGGTTTTCCTAAAAACAGTTTTTCACTGATAACTTTATAATTTTGTTTATAAGCGTTTAATTCTGATTTTTCAATTGTTTTTTTATAAACCCTGTCTTTTAAACTTTCTAGTATCTGAATCGGATTTCCTTTTAAACAAACTTGGCCTTTATTTATGATTGCCATATCTGTACAAAGTTCTTTTACATCATCCACAATATGAGTAGATAAAATAACCACAGTATGTTCTCCTAATTCGCTTAAAACATTATAAAAACGGTTTCTTTCTAAAGGATCTAAACCTGCAGTGGGTTCATCTACAATTAAAAGTTTAGGGTTGCTTAATAAAGCTTGAGCAATTCCAAAACGTTGTTTCATCCCTCCAGAAAAACCTTTTAAGTTTTGTTTTCTTACTTCGTATAAATTGGTTTTTTGCAACAATGCTTTTACCAAATCATTTCGCTCCCCTTTATTAGAAATTCCTTTTAAAACTGCAAAATGATTCAACAATACTTCTGCAGATATTTTAGGATACAAACCAAATTGTTGTGGCAAATAGCCTAAGGTTTTACGCAATTCGTTTTTATCTTTTAATACATCTATATCACCCAAAAAGACAGATCCTGAATCTGCATCTTGTAATGTTGCAATAGTTCTCATTAGTGTAGATTTTCCTGCTCCATTTGGACCTAACAGTCCGAACATACCTGTTGGTATTTCTAATGAGATGTTTTGTAATGCCTGAATGCCATTTGAATAAGTCTTGGATAGATTGTCTATTATAAGTTCCATAATGCTTGGTTTTTTGATTTATTAGGGCAAACATAGCTGTGTTTTAAGCCTTTAAAAAATAGTTGGGATACAAGTAGGTTTATCAGTGATATATGTATTAATATCTGTTATATAGGGTATTAATAGTATCTTTTAGATTGTTTATCCCTAATCAAAGACTGTTTGTCAACTAATTTGTTTGATGTCTTTTATTTAATTAATATTGACCTATGAAGTTGAAAATATCAGAACAGAATAAGAAATTAATCCTAAAAACTTATAGAATACTACTTGTTTTAATAGGGGTGATTATTGTAATATTTAATGATTTTTTTGGAAAAAAAGAAGGGTTTGTCGAGTTTATTGTCTTGTATTTTATTGTAGTTATAATTACAGTTTTTTATTGGATTTTTAAACAAATAAAATCTATTATAAAATTAAAAAGTGAAAAGGAGAAAACAGAATTAATGCATTTAAAAAGTCAGGTAAATCCTCATTTCTTTTTTAATATGCTCAATAATTTATATGGTTTAGTGGCTAAAGATGCTAAAAAAGCACAAGAACTTATTTTAAAACTCTCTGATATGATGCGTTATAGTATTTATGAAGGTGATAATGAAACTGTATTGCTGTCTCAAGAAATATCCTATTTAGAAAACTATATTGAGCTTCATAAAATGCGCTATCATAAAAATATTGATGTTCAATTTAAGGTTGATGTAGATAATAATGAAATAGAAATAATGCCTCTGCTTTTTATTATTCTATTAGAAAATGCTTTTAAACATGGTGTAGAAAATTTAAGAGATCATGCTTTTCTACATATCAATTTAATTGAAAAAAATAAGAAGGTAAATTTTGAAATTGTAAATAATTTTGACAATTCAGAAGAAAATGAAGAAAAAGGAATAGGATTGCATAATTTAAAAAGAAGATTAGAACTTGTTTACCCTAAAAAGCATATATTATCTACATCAAAAAAAGACAATATTTATAAGGCCCAATTAAATATTACATTATGATAAAATATCTAATTATTGATGATGAACATATGGCTCACGATATTATAAAAGGATATTGTGAAATGCTACCCAATTTAGAATTTAAAGGAGATTGCTATGATGCAATTGAAGCCATTAATTTTTTAAATACTGAAGAAATAGACCTTATATTTTTAGACTTAAACATGCCTAAATTAAAAGGTTTTGAATTTTTAAAAACACTATCTAATCCGCCTAAAGTGATAGTAACTACTGCTTATAGTGAGTTTGCAATACAAGGTTTTGAACTTAATGTGTTAGATTATTTATTAAAGCCCTTTAGTTTCCAACGTTTTTTAAGTGCGATAAATAAAATAAAAACTACTGAAAATAAACAGCAAGTTATAGAAAGTAATGACATTAGTAAATCCACTGTAAAACATATTTTTCTAAAACAAAACAATAGCTATATTCAAGTGGAATTATCTTCAATTTTATTTATTGAGGCTTCTGGGAATTATACCAAAGTATTTACAGAAACAAATACTATTTCTATTCGAGAAAAAATATCTGATACTTTAGCTTTGCTTTCAAAAAATGACTTTATGCAAGTGCATAAATCATTTGCAGTGGCAAAAAAACATATTAGTAGTATTGAGGGCAATCGTATTTATATTCAAGATTTTGTTGTGCCTATTGGTAAAATGTATAAGACCAATGTTAATGGGTTATTTAACTAGTTTATTCTTGGTATGTTATTCTTGTAGTTTCTAAAGCTCCTTTACAAAGTAACCAAATAGCCAAACCAAGTTCTCCTAAAGCCATGGGTATTATTAATACCATTTCTATATGTAAAACAATTTCTGCTGTAGGATTCGTTAATTTTAAAACATGTACCAAAATATAGGATAGCCCTGCTAATAATGTGATATAGCTTAATATTTTAGGAATACTTTTGTGTTGTTTCATTAGCTTACCTATCATTAGTATATGTACACCAAAAATAATCAATCCTACATTCCAGATGCTTATAAATTGATGATAGTTTGTGTTAATACTACTGTTTGTCAATTCATTTACTTGTTCATTTTGTATCAAAAATATAATTGAAAACCCAAATGTTAACGTATAAATTAATCGTATTGAGCTAGCCCATAGTGCTATTTTTTTATTGATATTTTTAAAATACCTATACAAACTGTATGAAACTACAACATCTAAAAGAAGGATTATATATAACCCAAAGAGCATCTGTATATATAATTCGTGATTATTTCTAATATGAACTTTTAAGGATATGTCTTGATTATTTTGATATAAGGCTGTAAGAGCATATCCTATAGAAAAAGCTGTAATAATAGCGATGATAATTATTGATAGTCCAGTTAAAATTGCAGTACTTTTTTTGTTCATTTTAAATTATTAATATGTGCTTGTTGTAGTTTAATATACTTCTGCCTAAAAAGTTATTGCATACAGCCAACATCTCAAAATGATAAAAACAACGTATTCGTATATGTAAACTAAAATAATATACTTTTAGTAAGTTTTATTATGAATTACATTCTACAGATAATTGTTGAGTTTCTGCCTTTTGTACTATAGGAATGTATTGCCCATCATAAATCTTAATGCATGTTAGATTCGGGTTTCTATCTATTCTTAAATCTATTAATTTGTTATTATTACTAACATCAAAACTAGTAAGTGCATTACTTGAAATATATAAATGGGTTAAATTGGTATTATTCTCTAAATTTAAGGTTGCTAATTTATTGCCTGAAATTAGTAAGGTTTCTATAGAAATATTGGTTGTAAAATCTGCAGATTCTAATTGATTAGAGCTTAGTAATACATGTGCTAAATTTGTAGCACCATCTGTATTAATAGTAACCAAATCGTTATGACTAATGTGTAAAACTTCTAAGGATTGGTTATGGATACTAAACTCTGTTAAGTAGTTCCAAGACAAATCTAAATCTTTTAGATTGGTTGTATTAGATAGCCCTGTAATTAAGTTATTATCCTCAAATCTATTTGCTTGTAGGTCTGCAAAAATAAGATTGGTGTTTTTACTTAAATCTATGTTTTTTAACTTATTACCAAGCAAGTAAATGGTATCTAATTGGGTGTTAAAGCTTAGATCTACAGTTTCTATTTCTTGATTAGCAGCCGATAAATAAGTAATATTTGTAAAGCCCTCTAGGCCTGTTAAATCACTAATATCACCAAAATTAGCAATAAGATTTAAATCTAAACGTGTTACTTTTTCTGCATCAGATTTTAGTATTTGTTGATTTATTATACCATCAGAATCTATGCCTTGTTCTATTAGTTCTATTTCAAAATATTGATCTGGAATATGAATGTAGGCTTCATCTGTTTCGCATAATTCGTAGTAATTATTATTACAAGCTGTTAAGGCAAGCAATGTTAAAAGTAAAAATGTGTAGCGTGTTTTTTGTAAAATGGTTTTCATGATATTTTTTAGTATGTATTGATAGACTTTTTTTAATTGAAATTGTTACAAATCATTAAAAGTTCTTTTTAATTATTGCCATAAAAGAGTTAAAATCTTATAGACCAAAAAGAAATTAAAAAACATTTGTTTATCAATTATTTGACAAATGTATATCAGTATAAAGTATAAATAGTTCTATATTATAAATCCGAACCTTTTTACTGTTATTTTATATCTCTTTTAGATGTAATGCGATGTTAAGAGACCCAATAATTTTAGAATAAGATGAAACTTATTTTAAAAAGTTCCAAACAGGCAAAGAAATATTACTGTTTCTTGTAAAGGTTATTTTTAAAGGTGTTTTTGCATCTTTTTTACTTTCGGTATTTAAATATAACTTGGAAAAATAATAGTACACAAGGACTAGCTTATTCTACTGATACCTTTTTGGTGGTGGTGTATGCGCCTCTATTACATAATTTTGCTTATTTTATAACGGACAGTTTGCGTGAAACCGAAAATTGTTTACTCGATTTTCAAGATTCTTTTTATGGAGAAACTGTACACGTATGGGCAACTTTTACCAATAGCAACTTAGCACTTACAGCAACAAGTAGGTATTTGGGTGCTTTTGTAATTTAATATTTTGAATGTATAAAAAATGGCATTACTACTTTAATATAAGTAATAATGCCATAATTTTTTAGCACCAAATAAAAGTATTTACTCTGTAGCTTCTTGTCCTTGATTTAATTTATTACCAAGAAATTAAGTATTAATATTATTAGTTGCTGTTATTTTTTTATTAATTTTTGTATTCTATAACTTTTGTCTATCAATCTAATTTTTACAATATAAAGGCCACTAGGTAACTCATTAATTGAAACACTTTTTGTTGATGCTGTTGTTACAAGTTGTCCTTGTTGATTGAATATTTCAATATTCGAAATAGGTTTTTCCGATTCAACATAAAGTATAGTACTTGTAGGATTGGGGAAGATTACAATTTGTTCAAGCTTTGCTTCTTCAGAAACTGAAAGAATTTCATCACAATGGCTTAATCTAGGATTTTGGGTAGAATTACACTGAAACAGGTAAGTGCTTTCTGCATTTGCAAAAGTTGGTGCATCACTTTGTATTAAACTACTTAGTCCGCCAGGCATGGAAATTTGATTTATACTTCCATTTCCCAAAGCAACGTCTTTACCTGTTTCGTTACCATTGAATGTATAATCACACATGGCATCAAACAATCTGTAATAAGCATAATAATCTAAAGCGTTAAAAGCAGCATTATTTGGTACAGCATGGTTTGCTGTATAAATATATTCACCAATGGTGTTTGACTTTACTCTTAGATAGTCTTTTTCTGAGGTAGGAATATTAATTGTGTTGAAAATATCATTTGTCATTCTTAGGTCATTTGTAACATCATCCTCATATACAATGGATAAAAGTTTAACATCATTAGGAAATGACTTTAACTCTGTTTGCGAAATATTGTAAGTGTACCATTGCGCCATTGAAAAAATGAACCTTCCAGATTGTCCCCATTGTAATGTATTGAAGCAATGATAAGAATTAGCAAAAGCTGCTCCTCCACCAAAGGAATGGCCAACAAAACCAACTTTTGTTGTGTCTATGATACTTGGATAATCTTGTGCTGCTTTAATAAATCCATTTAGCAGATTATCATATCTGTCAGTAATTGTTACTCCAATGGTTTGATAAGGAACAAAAACAATGGCATAACCTTTTTGAGCGACAAAATTTAGAAATTCTGAAATATTATTTGGGTCATTGCCACCAAAAGCATGACTATAAAATATTGTAGGAACAGGTGAAGTGATGCCTAATGGGTAATAAATTACAACGTTCTCTGTTGGATAATTGGGGTTTACGAATGATTGAGTTGCAACAGAATAACTACCATCTGAACCATAACCACTTGAAGGTTTTGGTATTGGTCCTGTGTATGTTTGACCAAATGCGGTCAGTTTTATAAACATTACCAAAACTGTCGTGTAAAAAAATAATTTCATTTTCTGTATCCTTTAATCTCTTTGACTATTATGAACTTGTTTTGTTTAATTCGATACCCAATTTTATTTGTTTCGTTAAAATATTGAGTACAGCCATGTTCACTTGTATGTATGGTAACGTCTTGTTTATGTTTAGTTGCATGGCTAAACACTAAAGTTAGCAAATTAAAACTGAATAGAAAGGTCGCGAGGACTTTCGTAAGTAAGCAACCACACAGCAATTAATTGTACACGATGTTCTAGACAGAAGTTTTTTATTTTATTCGTTCAATTAAAATTGGATAAAAATCACTTAATTTCAAATATTCTCCCCTGTTGTTCTCATATTCTTTTAAAATTTCTACAATATTACCTACTAATGAAAATCCAATAGATTTTTCGTAATTTAAAAGTTCTTTAGCTTTTTCTTTACCAAAATATTTATTTGCTATTCTTATTGTTATTGCTCTTATTACAAGTTCGTTATATAGATATTTCCATTCTCCATAAGCTTGGGCTTTGCCATCTTTTTTTAAACTTTCAGTATAATATTTTTCTTTAATCGTTTCTATTTCATTTTGAAATTTATCTGTTAAAGGATTTACGAAAGAATGACCAAATTCGTGTAAAATCATATCCATTTCAAGGTATTCTTTTTCAAAATATGGGATGTGTTCAATTTCTCCATTGGGTCCAATTATAGCATAAACTTCTTTTTTTCCAGCTGTTATAAATTTTGAATTAAAACCTCCTGAATGAACTAATGGTGAAAGAATTAAATTATAAGAACCCAATTCGCTTCCGTAATAATTTTCTAAATAAGCTGGAAGATGTTGAATAGATTTAGATTGTTTAACTTGATTAATTACTTTCTCATTTAATTCTTTTACTTCGATTAAATAGGCTTGAAATAAAGAATCTTGATTAAAGGAAATTAATTCTTTTTTGAATTTTTTTATTAGATAATCTCCTTTGCTTTCATCAAAAGAATCAGGATTTATGACTTCTCTTACTGTATTCAGTTCAGGAAATTTATCAAACTGAAGCATCCAATCTGTAACATTATTAAAATTAAAACCGTGTTTTTTAGATAATGTATCAAACAAAGCTACTGCCTTATGATTCCTCAGATCTTTAAAATTATTTTTTAACTTTGATTTGTAAAGATTATCGTGATTACTGACTAGAAAATAATTATCTAAAAATGCTATTGAATAGATGGTCTCTATCCTTTCGTCAATTGTAATGTTTAATTCCCGTTTTTGTCCGATACTTTTTAATGAAGCTAAAAGTAGAATTAGCAAAATAGTTTTATTCATTTATTTTGTCTTAGGTATTTCATGTTCTAAAAATGGTTGACTATATTTATTTCTAAATCTTATATATTAAAAGTGCCATTATTGCATAGAATACAAACAGAAAGAACTCTAATTTATATTGTTTTAGATATTTCATGTTTTTTAAAAAAGACTGCACTATTTCTAGCACAGCCTCTTCTTACTACTAACCATTAGGGTTAATTATTTTTTACAAATCGTTTTGTTGAAACCAAACCGTTTTCATCTTCAATTTTAATTACATACATTCCAGATGATAGATTTGAAACATCCAATTGTAATGAAGAGCTTTCTATTACTTTTTGACCTTGAATATTAAACACGGTCGCGTTTTTTAAAGGTGATTTCATTTGAATATTCAAAATACCCGAAGTTGGATTTGGATACAATTGAATTTTGTCTAAACTTGTTTCGAAATCTGACACTCCTAAAGGTGTAGATCCAAACTCGTAAGCACCTCTATCTACAGTAGTATTAAAAATACGTTGGTTACCTAATAAATCTGAAGTTGTTGTTATAAAAGTATTATCACCAGAATCTATTGCTGGTGAACTAGAAGTTAACTCAAAACTTGAATTAAAATTTGGATTTGCATTAATAGTACCAGTTGTTCCTGTAATAAGAGAAAAATCATCTTCATCTATATTATTAAATATATTATGAATGTAGCCTTGATTAGCATTTGTTGTAATCAAAGAATTACTACTAGATCTTCCGATTGCCTTTGCTGTTACACCTCCATTTTCTGTGTTGCCCCAAAAAATATTATTTGAAACAATTATGTCACCAAAATCGCCCGAGGCTCGTGTAATATCTAGAGTAGGATAATCTGTAGGACTATTTGATGTTCCTAAACTACTATTGTTAGCAAATGTATTATTTACTAGTGTTGCATTTAAAACTACATTGCTAAAAAATGCGCGTAACCTTCCCGCAGATGCTCCTGAACCTTTTCTGCCCTTTGAGGAATCATCATCTGTTTGATTATTACTAAATAATGAATTAGTTATAGAAATATTCATACTAGCGTTTGTTCCAGACAAATGAAAATCTAAACCAGAGGCTGTATTTGCTAAATTATTTTCTATAATAGAAGCGTCTATAATAATATTTGAAGTGGTTAAGGTTGTCAATGATAAACCTGCGCCTGTAAAGGCTACATTGTTTTTTATTATACAGTTTTTTATTGTCGTAGAGTGTACCGATGTACTTTTAAAAATACCTGCACCAAATCTATCATCACCACCTGTATCATCAGCATAGCCATCTTTAATTGTTAAACCGTTAATTTCAATATTGTTTGAGTAGATTTCAACCACATGTTTACTGTTGTCATCTCTAGTTGAATCGTTAAAATCTACAGTAGTGTCGTCATCGTTTAATAAATCTCCACTTAAAATAGTGGCATTAGTTGTATGTATAAGACTCATATCTCTATCAGACAAATTAGTTTCTGTACCATCAAAACCTCCATACACATTAGTGTAGACTTTAAAACTAGCATCTCTATCTGAAACATCTGGTTTATAAGTCCCTGAGGTAACCCATATTTGATGACCATTAGATGTAACGTTAATTAGAGCATCTTGTAAATCTGTATACGCATCTGTCCAGCTCGTACCATCGTTATTTCCTGTTGCGTTAGAGTTAACATAATAGACAGTACTATTACCAGAACCACCTCCATTATCCGCAGCCATTGTTACAATTTCTAAATCCGTTAATACTCGTGAATAAAACAATACTTCATCTATGCCATCTAGGTATTTATTATTAGCAGGAAGTGAGGTGGTTTTTAAACGTGAAAAAGAGATATTACCAGAATGTCTATTAACTATTGGACTAATATTTCCACCAGTAACATTGTAACCAGAAGCTCCATGTTTTACACCATCTACATGTATAAATGTGGAAAAAGATTTTTGACCAGATGTTGTTGACCCTGTTATTGTTGTAAATCCTTGGATTACTATATGGTGCCAATTACCATCAGATATATCTATTGGATGCGTAAATATATTACCGTTTGTTCCGACTCTGTTTGCTGCATTTATTTTTCCATTTTGTAAATAAGCTGTTAACCCAATAAAGTCTGTATCACCCATACTAGTTTGATTGTTATCATTATAAAGAATTCTAACATTACTATCATTAGTAGTGGTATTTAGCCAAAAACTAATGGTTCGTGGTAAATATGGACTAGAAGATGTCGTATTAAACTCTATATCTCCCCTCCTTAAATCATCACCATTTAAGGAAATAGCTCCATTGGCATTGCCAAATCTGTCATTAATATTTGTTCTAGCACTTCCCGTTGGTACAAAATGCGCTGGGTTAGCAGTAGCATCATTAAGTGACCCACCACTAAAATCATATCTGGCAACTAGATTTGCTGTTGGTATTTGTGCATAAGATAAACTTATGGTAAATATAAATAAGTAAAGTAAATTTGTTTTACTCACAATGCATTTATAGATTATGTGTTCGTGAAAAAATGTATTTTTTTTCATAATATGTTATATTTTTAGATTTAGAAATCAAATATCTTATAACATTGTTATTAAATATTGAGTGAGTTTCTGAAATATCGTTTTCAACTTCTAATACCATTTCTTAATTGAAA
>NZ_JAHKQL010000031.1:0-30514 GCF_018861005.1 Polaribacter vadi | reverse complement strand
TTTCAATTAAGAAATGGTATAAAAAAGCCTCGTAAGCATTACACTTACGAGACTTAAAACACAACCTGTTCTATTAAAAATTACTCATCAATGAATTCAACTATTTTTTGTTTGGTCATAGCATCTGCCTTCGCTTTATTTTTGCTATAAAAATTACTATACGTAAAATCTGTCCAATCTTTACTATTTTTATTTGCAGGTACTAGCATAATAAAACTTTCATCGTCATAAGTAATCATGTAGAGTCCAATAGCATTGTAAAAAACAGGAACTCCTATGGCTTCACTTTCCTCTTTATTGTATTTATACATTACAGGCGAACACTTCTCGCAAGCAGCTACGATTAATACGTTATCATTTCCCCAAGCAGTATATTGAAATAATTTTTCTTTGGTCATCTTACTACCTATACCTTTTTCAGCAGCCATTAAATAATATGTTCCGTTAATAGCTTCTGTAGGTTTTTCACTTTGAGAAAAAAGCATACAAGGCATTAGTAATACAATTAAATACTTAAAGAGTGTTTTCATAATTACATATAAGTTTAATTGATATTTATTGTTTTACCACAACCAGAATTTGCACTATAAACTTTTGTGTCTGTAGAACTATATGCATTGCTTCCTCCAGATTTTGTGATGTTTTGCAAATAGGCATCTGTACCACAGTTCCAAGTTGCTGTACCTCCACTACTAATTTTAGTTCCTGGGTTTCTGCTACCCGATTTACCTACATAAATGGTATGTCCAGAATTATTACGAAGTGTTACTGTGTTTTTAGATTTAGATGCTTGATAATTTAATTCGTTTTGTCTTTTTCTTCTTTGTAAATCTTTATACTCTGGTGTTGCTTTTACAGAATCGTTGTAACGCCTAATATCTTGCTCTCCTCTATTTTTTGCCGCTAAAATATTTTTATCTTTTTGTTTTTGTGCACTAGACCTATTATCTTGTTTTGCCTTCATAGCTACTAGATAATCTGTGATTAACTTATCTAAGTTTTGACTTTGTAGTTCTTTATGTGCTGAACCATAACTCGCCTGTCCTGAAGATGCATTTTTTAATGCTTTTAATTTTGACATAAAAGAACCTTTCTTTTTAGCCTTTTTCTTCTTACCAGTACCTGTTGTTTCACTTTTATCTTTATCAACTTTAATAAATACATGAGAAATGCCTTCGTAAGAATCGCCACTTTCTGACATATTATATAATTTAAAAATGTATTCTCCTATGGCAACATAACCATCTGTAGAATGTCTATCTCTAATAATACTTTCATAAGGATAACCTTTACATGTTGCATATCCGTTTACAGCGTCCATTCTATCTAAGACTTTTCCTTTTTCATTACCTTGATCAATAACGGAGCTAATACTATAGCCTTCACCTGTAGAAAGTCTTGAAATGTTGAATTTGACTTTTAAATCTCTATCATTAATTTCATGAATACCATCTCCATCTTTGTCTTGAACAAGGAAAAACCGGTAATATTGATCTGTTGTAGATATATTGTCGAATAAACTATTCTGTGCTTGTGTTATGCTTATTGTAAAAAGGAATATTAATGATAAGATTATTTTTTTCATAAAAGGTCAAATTTTAGATTAAGAAGCAAATATCTAATATGTAATCTCTACACAATGTGGTCAATTTCTGAAATGCTAGTTTCAGTTTCTAAAACAAAAAATCTCGTAAGCATTATTCTTACGAGATTATAAATAGAACTGAGCATTAACTAATCTTCTTTAATAAAACGTTTAAAACCTACTTTACCTTTTTCTGTATATACTTTTAGCAAGTACATACCTGAAGCTAATTTTGAAACATTAATACTTGAGTTATTATGCTCTATAACTTTAGCTCCTAAAATAGAATACACCTCGACTTTTTCTAAAATATCTTCTAATTGAATGTTTAATGTGTTATTTACTGGATTTGGATAAATTGAAATATTTTGTATCGTAAAATCATCTACACTTAATGCTGAACAATTAGTACTATAACTCGTTGTTATCTCTTTCTGCCATCCAGAAGAAGGTGGTGTAAAACCAGAATCTATTTGTATACAAACTAACGTGTTCATAGTAGTAGCGTTAGAATTACAACATGCATCCATTTGAACTAAACTTCCGTTATTGCCATTAGCTAAATTTAAACTCGTTAATTGATTACTTGCGCAATATAGCTCTGTAAGTAATGAATTATTAGAGACATCTAAACTTGTTAAGTTGTTATTATTCAATCCTAGTGCTGTTAATTGAGTATTGTTGCTTACATCTACAGTTGTTAAGCCGCTATTATTTCTACATAATAATTCTGTTAAGTTTATAAAAGCCTCAATACCTGTTAAATCTGAAATGTTTAAATTATTAACATTAATTTGACCTGTAAAAACATTTGCTTCTGTACACTGTATTTCTGTATCACCATTGGTGTTTATAGCCGTATTCCCTACTAAATATGCTTTAAAGTTTGCATCTGGTATGGTTACGGTGCAAGATGTAACACTACAATCGTCACTATAACTAGCTGTTGTGTCTTTAATCCATCCAGAAGAAGGTGGTGTAAATCCTGCATCTATTTGAATGCAAGATAACGCTGCATTACTTGTTGCAGTAAGTGAAGTAAGCGCTGCATTATTACCATTAGCGAGATTTAAACTTGATAAAAAATTAGTACTACATATTAACGACGATAGGGCAGTGTTAGCAGAAACATCCAAACTTGTTATCTGGTTGTTCAAACACGTCAATGTTTCTAAAGCTAGATTGTTTGATACATCTAAACTTGACAATGAATTAAAACCACAACCCAAAGTAATTAAAGCGGTATTAGCAGAAACATCTAAACTAGTCAAGCTATTATTACCACAGTTTAATCCTGTAATATTTGTAAACGCCTCAATACCTGTTAAATCAAAAATACCATCATTAAAAACATTAACCGTTCCTGTAAAAGCAGTTGCCTCAGTACATTCAATTTCTGTATTGCCATTAGTGTTTATTCCTGTATCTGCAACAAGTGCTGCTTTAAAGTTGGTGTCTGGAATTGTTACTGTGCAAGGTGCAAAATCTGGGTCATTTATTTTATAAATATTACCATTGGAATTAGCTACATAAATATCGTATCCATCTATTTCCATAGCAACTCCGTTTCCTGGTACAGAAGAAACCGTAGTAACAACTAAAGTTGATTTATGAACCTTACGAACTTGATTTGAACTTAAATAATAAAGATAATCATCTGCAAAATGAATACCTTTAACCGCACTTAAACCACTTGTTACTAGTGTTGCTACTGGTGTTGTTGCTGCTAAATCTATTTGGTAAATTGCACCTGTCGTGGTTGAGAAATACATAATAGAACCATCTGTTGTAACATCCGAAATATATTGATAATCTACAGGTAATGTCGCAATTAAATTACCACCAGTTGAACTGTAATGTTCAAATAATTCTGCAGAGCCATTAGCACTGTTTGCTATATAATTCAAACCGTTATAATAAAATACATTAGACACTGAATAAGACATATTCAATATGTAAGGCGAACTATAAACAGGAAAAACAACTCCAGCACTAACATCTGTGTAAGTCATAGTACCATATGCTATTCCAGGTGTATATATACTTTCTCCTGATGCACAAATATTACCTTGATTACCTGATCTTGCAATGTTAGAAACAACAGTTTCAAAATTATTCGTACCTACTTGAGTTTTGTTAGCTCTAACAAGACTACTATTAGTTAGGTTAACAGTATAGATATAATCTCCTACAACAACGAGACCAGATGGGCTAGAAGCCCCTGTTGCTATTTGTGTTTGGGCACTACTGCTTAATGTGAGAATCAGTAGTATTAAAGAAAGTAATTTTGTTTTACTCACGGAACATTTATGGATTAAGTGTTGGTGAAAAAGTGTAGTTTTTTTCATTATAGGTTATGTTTTAGATTTAAAAAACAAATATCCTATATGAAGACCCTAAAAAACAGAGTGAACTTCTGAAACTCCGCTTTCAACTTCTAAAAAACTAACCTATATTTTGAACTATTGTTAAAAACTCTTCTCGCTTGTCTTTTGAGACGGAAACACTTTCATTATTATCCATTACAATATAACCACCATCTTTTTTAATATATTCTTTAATATAAGACAGATTAATAAGGTGTGAACGATGTGGACGATAAAACGTTTTTATGCTTTGAAGGATTTCTACAAAGAATTTTAAAGGTTTGCTAACTAAAATATTTCCATCTGTAGTTGTTGAAACAATAGTGTACATACCATCTGCTTCTAACATAATAATATCTGTGAAATTTACAAACTTAATTCCATCTGCATTTGGCAAACCTATCTTTTTAAAGTTAGAATCTTGTAAGCTTGTTTTTAATTCAGTTAGACGTTGATTAATTTGAGTATTTCCTAAAAAAGCAATGGCTTTACCTACTGCTTCTTTTACCTGACTTGGTCTAACTGGCTTCAATAAATAATCTATTGCTGACAATTGAAAGGCTTGTATGGCATATTCGCTATAAGCAGTTGTGAATATAATTTCAAAATTGCAAACCTCTTTTTCAATAAAATTTAAAATTTCAAGACCAGAATGTTCAGGCATTTCAATATCTAAAAACAGAATGTTAGGCGTTTCTTTTTTTATAAGTTCTACTCCTGAAAGTAAATCTTCAGCTTCAAAAACTTGAGTAATCTTCGGACAATTTTCTTCTATTAAAATGCGTAATACTTGCCTTGCTTTTTTCTCGTCGTCAATTATAAGTGCCTTCATTTTATTTTTTTATGATTGGGATTTTTAATATCACTTTGGTTCCTATGGCTTTATTATTTTCTTGTAAGTCAATAATCTCTACACCTATCTTTTTATCACGACCATAGTTTAACAAATCTAAACGTTCTGTAGTAGCTTTTAAAGCGAAGGATTTGTGTTGTGATACTCTTTTTTTGTTAATTTCTTTAGATTTTGCTCTACCTATACCATTATCTTCAATGATACATTCTATAATTTTATCTGAAGGTTTATGAATATAAATCTTAAGTCTTCTATGATTTTTTTTATGTAATAAACCATGTTTTAAAGCATTTTCTACATAAGGTTGAATTAGCATTGTAGGAATATGAATTGTGCCTGAATTTGCAACATCATCTACCTGAAACGTATATTCTAATTGTTCTTCGAAGCGTAATTTTTCAAGTTCTAAGTAGAGCTTTAAATTATGAACTTCGTCTTGAATTGAAATAAACCCTGTGTCACTAAAATGAAGATAATTACGAATTAAATCGGCAAACTTCCCTAAATAATCACTAGCTAGATTTTTTTGATTTAACACTATATAGTCTTGAATAGAATTCAATGCATTAAATATAAAATGCGGATTCATTTGCGCCTTTAAAGCTTTTAATTCTGAATCTTTATACTGCTTTTCTATTGCTAATCTTTTTTGAGTTTCTTTAAGTACTGTACTAATTAATTCTGCTTTCTTTTTTGTTTTTAATCTGCTAAAATAAAACACAGAGGCTAACAGTATTAAACTAGCAATTACTGCTGCACTTATAAAATAGTATTTGTTCTTTTGACTTTCTAACTTAGTAATAACAACTTGTTGTTCTGCTGTTTCTTTTTCGCTTTTTGCTTTTTCAGTTTCGTATTTTATTTCAATATCTGCAATAGCTTTAAGCTTTTCTATACCTTGAATTGTATCCTTTATCTCTTGATTCTTTATATAATAATCAATAGCTTTTTTGTATTCTTTTTTGGCATAATACAATTCTGATAACCCTTGAAAATTCTTCTTTTTTGAATAAATATTGTCATAATTTTTCACAGCCTTATTTGTCTTCAAAAAATAATATTCAGCCTCATCATATTTTTCTTGACGTAAATAATTGTAAGCTATATTATGATTTATATCATCAACTCTAATTTGAAGATTTAATGACGTATATAAATCTAGTGCTTGTTTATAGTAGTTGTGAGCGCGCTTGTAGTCTTTTATTTTAGAGTATAATGTTGCTAAACTAGATTTTAAATTTGCTAGGCTTCTAGGACGTTTTATTTTTTTCTCAGCTTCTAAAGCAAAAGACAATGCTTTTTTATAGTCTTTTTTTCTTCTATAGCTATTTGTTAAATTAACACATATTCGTCCAATTAAACTATTATTTTCCTTGGCTTTTGGATCGTTATAAACCTCCATATAATAATTAACAGCTTTATCTTCCTCATTAATATCTGCATATAAAGCACCAATATTCATTTTAAGCCACAACACATTTGTATATTTTGATTCATCCTTTTCAAGATAAGCAACGACTTCCTTAAAAACTTTTAAGGCATTAGCATAATCTCCTTTATCTTGAAGCATGATTGCCTTACTATTTTTAACAATAACAACTCCATAATCATCGTCAATCGACTTATACAACTCAATTGCTTCATTTGCCTTCATTAACGCCGAATCCAATTTCTTTATATCACTATAATATTCTGAGAGCTCTCTCAATGCTCTAGCTTTATTTATTATACTATTTGAAACATCACTGGCTTTTAAATATTTTTTGATGAAGTGTAAATGAATATCAGAATTTGCACTTCTATATGTCTTTGTGATTTCTTTATACTTATCTAACAGAAAACTATCATTCTTAATAGCCAATAGTATTGTTTCTAAACTGTCTATTTTTTTTTCTTGTTGCGAAAAACTATATTGAAAAACAAAGAGTATTATAATTATTATTAATGCATTTTTCATAAACGTAGGCTAAAATGCAAAAATGATATTAAATTTAAAAAAATAACACTTTTAATTGCTGAAATGTGCTTTTGGGTTTCTAATATAGGATTTACCTTAATATAGAGTGATTTTCTGCTATTGTGTAGAATGGTGTTTTATAAAAGATTAGTTACGTGTTTTAAGCATTAAAGTTAGCAAATAAATCACACATAACCTACGGATAAATTATATTGAATTGAAATAGCAATACAAATTCCAATTATACTGATTACTATTGATATCTTTGAAATTCGTGTCATTGTAAAACCTTGTTAAGTAAGTTTTGCTTTTAATTTATCCAAAAAGGTAATTTTTTCATTCACTTCACTTTCTTTCGTAAATTTTATTTTATTCCAATGTTTATTTAAATCCTTAACTGTTTTTATTTTTAAACCTTGAATATTGATTTCGGTTAATCTAGTTTCCAAATCGGCTTTCACACTTTCATACCAATTTTCATTTGCTTCTTCATTCTTCGTTATTTCAACATTCTTAATTTGTGAACTGAATTCAACCACTAACTTTTTCCACAATTCCGAATCTTTTTCATCTAAATTGTAAGAAATTGTTGGTTTTTCATTTTCTTTTTCATTCACAAATTGAGTGATTTCCACAAATATTTTAGTCTTTTGGTTTTCATTCAAATTAGTTTCGTTTAAATCTCTCAAACAAATATTTCTTCCACCAAACCAAGTTGAATTAAAACCATATTTTTTTCCGTTCAGATTATAATAAATTTCTTCTTCACGAGAACCAAATCTAATATGAGAAAATTAGTTTGATTTATCTGTTTTCATTGGTTTTGACAAATGTTTTATAACTTGTATAAATGTCTATATAGTTAAACTATACCAACAAGTAGTTAAAGTTATTTTTACAATTTTATTGTTAAATATAAAAATTAGCAAAGAAACAGCAAACAAATTGTTATGTTTTTTATTAAAGACAAAATACTAACTTATAATCAAATATTGTAAGCTCCTATTTTATTACTTTTTAAAGCAATATTTCACCACTAAATACAGAAAGAAAATGTTATACATAAATAGGCCTACTTTGTGCTCTAAAAAACATGTACTCTTTCTTTATTGCTGAGCGATAATAACGTTATAGCAACGTCATAGTAAGTCATCTCAAGAAAAACCTCTAAAAAATGCAAAAATATATCTAAAAGAATGCAACAAAAAAGTTTCTAAAATTGGCTTAAAATAGGCATCTTTTTAATCGTATTAAAGCACAAAAAAAAAAGGTGTCATCTAAGGGCATTTTCAATGCAAAAAAACAACATAATAAAATTGGTACTATTACTCTAAAAGTAACCATACCAATTTTTTAAATCGATTATAAAAGTATTTACTCTGTAGCTTCTTGTCTTCGATTTAATTTATAACCAAGAAATTAAGTATTAATCTTATTAGACGTTGTTATTTTTTAAACTTTAAATTTTTAACTCTACCAGAATCTAATTCAAAACCTGTAATTAGATTCTCTTTTCGTTGAAATCTTATGATTCCTAGTTCTGTAACAAATTGGTCTAAGCCACTAATTGTGCATTCTATAGTTGATTGTGTATCATCTATAGTAACCAATAAAATTTCGTTTTCTATTTTAAAATTATAATTTACATCTAATTCTTTGCTATAATAACTACCTGTGTAATCTTTTAGGTTGACTCCTGAAATATCTATCTCTTTTTTTCTTGGTGCAATGGTTTTAGAACCACTTTGTAAAACTGTAAGAGTTTCTGTAAAATTATCTTTTATATTAGAAAACGTAAAACTTATTGTTTCTTTTTTAGGTATTTGGTAGGTATTTCCACTTACTTTTACAATATTATAGGTTGATTTATTCCAATTTTGAAAGACATTTAAAGAGTCATTTTTGATTGCTAAACGCACTACAATACCAGGTTGTATTTCATAATCACCTACTAATTGGCTGAGTTTAAACTCTTCTTTTGGAACATCAACCTTAACTTTTTTAGCTTTTTGTGAGACATCTTCAATTAGTTTGTCTTTTAGCAATACCTCTGCCACTTGATTTGCCATACTTGATGGATTGGCATCACCTCTATTTGCAAATATTGCAATGGATAATTTTTGTTCTGGAAAACGTAATAGTTCTGCTCTAAAACCAACAAAAGCCCCTCCATGTCTAATTGTTTTTAATCCTTTGTATGTATTTATCATTAAACCAGCAGCATAGTTAATCTCTTTACCATTGTTTAATATGCCTTGTTGTGTCATTACATTCCAAAACGCTTTGCTTAATACATTTGATTCATAAAAGGCATCATCCCATTTCTTGATATCATTTATGGTCGTAAAGATTCCACCATCACCAATCATATCTAAGGTAGTCATGCTAATTTTATAGTTCTCATTATTATCTGGCATGTATCCAGAGGCTCTGTTTTTTACTATTTGTGTATGGTCATTATGAAAATGTGTATTGTTCATTTTAAGAGGCTCAAAGATTTCTTTCTTTGCAAATTGCGCCATGTTAACTCCTGCTACCTTATTTACAATTTGACCAAGAAGCCAATATCCTGAATTGCTATATAAAAACTCTTCACCAGGTGCAAAGTTTAAATCCGTTTGATTTATTAGCCATTTCATAATATGAGTATCTGTATAAAAATCATCATCTCCCAAACCTTTTAAGTAACTAATTTGCAAGTAATCTCTAATACCACTAGTATGATTTAATAAATGTTTAATTGTAATCTTTTCTGCATATTCTGGAAAATCTGGGAATATACTTTTTAAATTATCATCTAGACTTAGTTTGTTTTTTTCTGCAAGTAATACAATACAAGCAGCCGTAAATTGTTTAGAAGTTGAACCGATTCTAAATACAGAAGTAGCCGCATTTGGTATATTATATTCCATATTTGCTAGCCCATAGCCTTTGGCATAAATTAGTTGTCCGTCTTTTATAATCCCTAAAGCACAGCCTGGTACATCTTTTTTATTATATGCTGTAAAAATGCTGTCTATGGCTGAGATTTCTTTAATTTGACCTAATGCACCTATAGAAATACAGATATATAGTGTTAGTAGTAATTTTCTTTTCATAATTTAATTTTTAGTTGTTATTTATCTTTACGGTTTGCGCATAACATAGTTAGTGGCTTTAAATTTACAAGTATTTCAGGTCAATTTTTACTATTTTAAAATTAGGCAAATATTAATACCCCTAAAATTGTGATAGCTATGCATTATTCTTCTGTTACCTCTGGCATTGACGTAAAAGGTTTAATACCAAAATTTGGATACACCTCACTTGGATAGTAAAAAGTACCACCTCTAGACACCATCGATATGGTTTTAATGGCTTTAATATCTTCTACTGGATTGCCTGGAATTAAGAAGAAATCGGCCAATTTACCTGTTGCAATACTTCCAAGATGCTCATCATCCAAATATTGAGCCATATCGTAAGTGGCAAGTTTTACTAACTCTGCAGGGGTATACCCCAATTGTTGATAAAGCTCTAATTCACGATGGTAAAAAAAAGCACCTCCTAAATCGGTACCTGGTACTATAAAGATTCCTTTATCCTTCATGATTTTTAAGGTAGCTACAATTTTATCATATCCCTCACGATATTCCTTGTCATCTTTTTCAGTACTAATGTCTGCCAAGGCAACCTTATATTCGCGTTGAATGTTTGGCGGCATATGATCTATAAAATCTTTTGTACTTTCCCATACCTCACCATCCCTAGCCTTCATCAATATTTCATGAATTGTTAAAGTGGGGTCTATGGCTGTCTTATTTTTAACAAACAAATCTAAAGTTTGTTGCACCTTGGTGCTATTTAAATCTAAAGTAGCAAATCGTTTTAAAGCTGTAAGTCTAAGTAAGGTTCGCGTATCTTCTTTTGGTTCTAACACCCACCCCAACATGGTTTGATTTATATGAGTCATTTCATTAAAACCGGCGCGTAACATTGCATTGGCATTGGAAAATGCCGGTACATGTCCGCATACAAACATCCCATACTGATGCGCTTTTTTAACAATGGCTGGAGCCCAATCTCCATTCATAGAATTGTATAATTTTACTCCATAAAAACCTTTATCATGATATTTTTGTAAAGCAGCCAAGGCCTCTTCTTTACTAGACACAATTATGCCCATATTTGCACTATATTCACTTTGTCCTTCTATAAAACCCAATCGATGAACCCTTGGCCCAGCCAAAACCCCTGTATTGATTTTTTTAATTAATTGGTCTAAAACCTCATTGTCATTCCCCATATCTCGAAAGGAAGTAATTCCGGCCAAAATATTTAATAAGGCATCTTCATCCCAAGTATGAGCGTGCATTTCATACATACCAGCTACTAGGGTACCACCTGCCCCGTTAATTATAACTTCGTCTTTACCTTTAATGTTTGGGGCATCTATACTTACAATACGCTCACCATCTACCAATACAGACGATGCTTCTGTAAGCGACAAGGTATTGGGATCGAATATTTTTACATTGGCTATTCGTACTTTTTTTCCATAGTTATGGGCATATTTCTTTTGTAATGTTTCAAACCGTTGGGTAGAATAATTTTCTGCATAGGTTCTAAGTTCTTTTTCTTGTGCTTCAAATCCTTCACGAACAATCACAAACGAAGGACTAATTATAGCAAACAAACGTTTCTCATTATCTGCTATAAAATAATAAGGATTTAAATATGCCCCAGACACAGCATAATTGGTAAGGTTGACGGTAGTTGAATCTACAGTAACACTTATTTTATCCATTTCTGTAAGCTTTAGTGTACCTGCTGGAAGTACATTTGCTGAAAAATCAGATGATTTTAAAAGGCTACGAGCTATAAGAATTGCCGAATAAGGGCTACCTGATTGATCTACGTACCATAAAGCATTGTTTACAGAAGTACTATCACTACCAGTAGCATCTGTCCATGATGCAATATTTTTATTTAATGCAAAATGTTCATTGACTTTACTGCCAAATGTAGTGTTTCCAGTAATTTTCCATTGTACAGGAAAACCTTCGGTATTTAACACAATGGTTTCCTTTAATGTAGGTCCACGACCATTGTTTTTATAATCGTAATCTACCTGAATGGTATCGCCTACGGTATGGGTTTTAAGATGACCTACAGCAGTACCACTCATAATAACAGAAAAGTTTTCATCTCCTTGATAATCGATTAAAGAAGATATTTTGGATGATTCTTGTTTACACGAAACTAGGAATAATATCAGGAACAGGTATAGAAATTGTACTTTCATATTGTTTTTTTTATTAATATAATGGGTTAGCAACCTTTATTTTTATCTATTCTGGATGGTGTTTTATAGTGTGGTCATCTTAAAACAACGGAATCAAAATAATATAATACAATCTTAGAAATCCTCTTTATTCAATTTATGAATCGTTGTACACATATGCTACCGCAATAACCTTTATAAAAAGTAGTCGTTTAAAAAAGACTTCATTTCTAAAGGGATACTTTTTTATTTCTAAAAATAAATAAATTTATTGAATAAACACTTGATTAGCCATTTTTTATGAACTATTGTATTAATTATTACGCATGAATTATTCAACAAATAGTATGAAGGATATTTTAAAATTAATCACTACAATATTTATAATTGCCTTTTCCTTGTAAAACTTTTGTAATGCTATATTTAAAAAACACCAAGACTTTTCATTTTTATTTACTACATTAGGTACTTAAAATATGTAAAAATCTGCATATAAATACATTAACATATATAAAAGCACCTATTATGAAAAAGAATTTTATTCAATTTAGCACATTTTCGCTGGTATTACTCTTGTTTTATTGTGCTCCAAAAAGCACCAAACCTACAGAACTACCAGAGGGTACAATTACAGAAAAATTACACTTTATTAAGAATCCTAAAAATTTCAATAGTGAAAGTGAGCGTCTAAACCTACTTTTTAAAGTCTATAATCATTACCAAATAAAGGCTTCACCTATGTTGGCCACATTTATGGGTAAACCTGGATATGACCACCTTTGGGATGATTTTTCAGCAGAAGGATTGGAAAAAGATTTGTCTGTTTTAAAAATTTTTGATGAATCGACAGCTTGGTTTCAACCCGATGAATTAACTGAACAGGACAAAGTAAACTTGAATATCTTTAGTAGATCTATAGGCAACGACTATTCATTATCCAGTCAATTTCCAGTACAATACTTTATGATAGATCAAATTCAAGGTATTCACAGTATTATTCCTGCCGTTATTCAAATGATGCCAACCAATTCACCAGAGGCTATTGATAACCTAACCTCTAGACTTGAAGGAATTTCAGCACTTTTAGCAGATGTTGAAAAGCTCCTTTCTGAAGGAATTGATAAAGGAATTGCAATGCCTAAAAATACGGTATTATTAGTACCAGATCAATTAAAACAGATGTATTCTGAAAATCCAGAAGAAAGTGTTTTTTATATGCCTTTCGCAAATTTAAAAGAAGACACCAATATGGAAGGACAGCAGACTACACAAGAAATTGTTAGCCATATAATCTCCACCAGTATCAACCCTGCATTAAAGCGCTTTACCGCTTTTATGGAAGAAGAATACCTCCCAAATACACGACAAAGCTATGGACTTAAAGCATTACCAAACGGAGAGGCATGGTACAATGAATGTATAAAATACTTTACCACCACAGATATGACCGCTAAAGAGATTCACGATTTAGGGCTTTCTGAAGTAGCCAGAATACAGCTCGAAATGGAAAAGATTATTTTGCAATTAAATTTTGATGGAGACCTAAATGACTTTAATGATTTCTTAAGAGAAGACCCACAGTTTTACTATGATACCCCAGAAGAATTATTAGCTGCTTATCGTGATATCTGTAAAAGAATTGACCCTGTTTTACCTCAGCTTTTTGGTAAACTACCAAGGCTTACTTACGGTGTTAAGAGAGTTCCCACATATTCCGAACAAGCCACCACAACCGCCTACTATCAGTCTGGTTCGTTAAAATCAGGCATCGCTGGATATTTCTTTGCCAACACCTATAATTTAAAAAGTCGTCCAAAATGGGAAATGGAAGCTTTAAGCATACATGAAGCAGTACCTGGGCATCATTTGCAGATTTCAATTGCGCAAGAATTAGAAAACGTACCCGAGTTTAGAACCATGTTATCCTTCACTGCTTTTATAGAAGGTTGGGGACTTTATTCTGAGAGCCTAGGCCCAGCTCTTGGAATGTACAAAGATCTCTATTCCAAATACGGACAATTGACTTATGAAATGTGGCGCGCCATACGATTGGTTGTGGATACTGGAATTCATGTATATGACTGGTCTAGGCAAGACGCCATTGATTATTTTAAAACCCATTCTGGTAAAAGCGAAAATGATATTGCTGTGGAAGTAGATCGTTATATTGCATGGCCAGGACAAGCTTTGGCTTATAAGATTGGTGAACTGAAAATTAAAGAACTTAGAAAGCGATCTGAAACCACGCTTAAAGACCGATTTGATATTAGAGCATTTCATGATGTGGTTTTGGGTAGTGGAGCTATCCCCTTAGATGTTTTAGAATACAATATAGATCAATGGGTTAATGAACAAATGGCTATGGAGGAATAATACATCCTAGCCATTGATAAAACACCAACCTTTATAAAGAGCCCTTTAAAAATATACTTCGCATAGAACTATGGAACTTAAAAAAAAATGACTAGAAAACATCAAAATTACCCCAATTATTTGCCTAAGAAAAACGTAGGTTATTGGGGTATTTTTTTTTAGTATAAGAAACTTTTAGATCTCCTTTTATATTTATACAAGTGACTGTAATTAATTGCTTAATTTTTAGTCAACCTATTTATTTCAGGAAAATTCAGACTCTGTTTAATTTGTGCTAAAGAATAAATTGAAGTATGAAGAAATACTAGTACAAAATAATTTTTCATAGTTGTGTTTTTTATAATTGTTGCTTTTGGTTTTGTAACTGCTTTATTTTGAGTTTATGCAACTGAGTTAGCAAATGTTTTTAATTAATAAATTTTGCAGGAGTAACTTTGGGTATTATAATAAAATAGTCATAACCTTTTATCACTCTTTCCAGTGTTTTATCTTCAATTTTTATTTTATTTGATGTTATTTTTTTTAAGATTTCTTTATTGTTAAAAACATACCATTTGTTTTTATCCATGGTATCAAAATACACTTTATAATGTTTTAAATCTTTGCTATTAGGATTTAGTTTTTGATTCTCCATACCTTTTATAGGTACTCCTTGTATTCCGCTCTTACCAATTATCATAATATGCAAAGAAGATTCAAATTGACTATCAGTAATATTATTTACTAGGTTTCCTATATCTTGAATTTTTAATAAACTTTCTCCTTTAGGCAAATGACCTGCTCCATATTTATATAAGTTTTTCGAGTTTGGTATTAACTTATAATTCTCCATTAAATTATGTTTCATTAACTGGACTCTAAGGTGATGGTTACCATTTGAGTAAATGTTTTGAGATAGTTTTAAATTTTTTAGTACTGTTTGTTCGTAAGAACTTAATACAAGGCTGTCTAATATGTATAATTGTTTAGTAAATTCATTTGTAAGAAAATATGGCTTTTTTCCATTTATAATTTGGTCAAAATGTATAGCTGATTTTTTTTCAATTTCTGAATAAATAGATTTTGCAGTTTTATTATTTGATCTCTCTTTAAGTTCTGAAATAATTAACCTATCAGATAATAAACTTATTTGATCTGTACCGATAATTTTTGTGTTTGCTTGTACTAACTTTTTTAGAAGGTTAAATTCAGGTTCTAATGCAAAGAAAGAAAATGTGTTACTAAAAGAACTTGTAAATGTATTTAAGTCTGAAGTTGATGATTTGTTTATTTTGGTTTCTAATATTGTTGCTGTATAGGGGTCTATTTCACAGAAAAAATTATCGAATTTCACTTCGTTGTTTATCTTAGAAATAAAAAGAGGTATTTCATTAAAAAAATGATCTTCCCCTATTAGGATATTATTATGGGCTTTTATAACTCCTAAAATTTCATTCCACCCTTTACCAGTAAACTCATTATTATCTAGAATAAACGTTTGTGTATTTTCTTTAATAATTGAAGATAAAGTTTCTTGCGCTTTGACTGATTGTGTAAAAAATATTAAAACAATTATGTATATAAATTTCATTAAATATTGGTTTTGAATTAAAGACGAATTATCATCTAAAATGTTACTGTTTCAATATTTAAGAACGTTTGTATAAGATTAGTTGCGTGTTTAAGCACCTAATTTAGCAAATACAAACCGAATAGAAAATCTGTGATACTTTTTGTAAGTAAGCTATAACTAGCAATAAATTATTTACAGTGTTGACTGCAGTTTATTTAGCCCAATAATTGTTTAGCATTAACCAAGAATTGATAGTTTCATAATAGCTGTTGCAGGTTTGCCCTAATCCTTTTTTGAATAATTCTTTATAATTTTCATCAAAACCACCTGTTTCACAAGTTCTGATAAAATGATTACAATCGGGAATAGTTTTAATTGTGAGAGATGTATTTTTGTCTATAGTTTTTTTATATAGATTTATGGTTTCTTTCCAATCAACTTGAGAATCTTTCTCTCCAAGAATTGCTAACACTGGTATGTTAATTTGTTCAAGAGTTTTTTCAAAATCATTAAGCATTATTTGTAGACCAGATTTTTTATCAATAGCAATATTATTTTCAATAAGATATTTCTGAAATTTAAGGAACTTTTCTTCGGTATATTCGCCTCGAAGTTGTTTTATAAAATCATCTTTATTTAGATTAGGTGTTGCATTTAAATACTCAAGGTAACTTCCTCCACTTCTTTGTATTTTAAAACCATTTAACCATTCTTTACCAAGGGTTTCAATTTCCTCATGGGTATTGCCTTTGATGGTCCAATTTGTTTTTAGTAAGTGGTGCATATTATCTAAATGATTAGGACCGCTTACCGAAATCCAATAATTAATTTTATTGTCTGATTTGATAGCTAAAGGGCAAACCCAACCTGCCCTACTGATTCCCCATAAGCCTATATTTTGTGAACCAGGTATTTTTTGATTGCGTAATTCTTGAATAGCAGCTAAAAGCTCATTACTGCTGTTTTCAACAGATTGATTGTAATTGAATTCTCCTTCACTATCTCCGCATCCAGATTTATCATAAGCAAAAGTGGCAATACCAAGGTGATTAAAATTTTTCCTAAGTTCGTAGTTCCATTTTCCTGTTTTCACCCTTGTTTTACCACTTCCGGGCACTAAAACAATTAGAGATTTGATTGCTTTGTTATTTGGTATATCTAAGATACCTGTATAGGTTTTGTCTTCAAATTGAAATGTAACTTTTTTAGATCGTATTGAATCTAAATTGTTTATTGTTTTTTCTTGATTTTTTGAATAAATTACATCCAGATTATTATTGGCTTTTGCTGTAAATATGAATATGGCTGAAAATAATAAAACAATTTTAAATGATGTCATTGATGTTGATTTATATAAAGACTAAAACTTTTTTTGACTGTTACAGTCAATTCCTGCCAACGTTCAGTATAAGAAACGTTGAAAGGTTAATAAGCTCTTACGTTTCGGTTTATTTTACTTAGCTAAATATAAATATTTTGCTTTTATCTTTTTGTTCTAAACACCAAATTTTATGATTAGCGGACTTTGTTAGTAGGCACAGAAATATGGCTTTAGCATTTACTAGCTATGTTTTATACATTTTGTTAGCATTGGCTTTTAAATTCAAATTGTAGAAATGTAAGTCCAAATAATAAAAAAAAGTTGTAATGGAATTCTGAACCATAAATAAGTAAGACCATTTCCGTCAAACGTTCCTTTTTGATAGTTTACATTGTTGAAAGAAGCATAAACATTAGCAGGTAACATAAGTATTAGAAATAAAATTAATGTACAACCAGAGATATACTTAAACTTAGGAATTAGAATACTTATTGCAAGTAATATTTCAAATACTCCAGTTAAATAGACAAATATCTCTTTATTCGGAATAAATTTTGGTATCATTAAAGACATTCCTTTTGTAAAAACAAAATGTCCAATTGCAGTAAATACAAGCATTATTGACATTGCAATTCTTGCTGATAATTTAAAATCATATTCTTTGCTTATAATCTTGATCACAAATAAAGAAATTGTGAAACTTAATAAAAGAACAATAAATGGTTTCATGTTTTTTTCAATATATAAATACAAAGGTCAGTAAAGAATATATAAAAACACTGAACTCAAGTTAAGTAATTCGTTTTCTTATTCTGCTCAACGCTTGTGGTGTTACACCAATATATGAAGCTATATATTTTAATGGAATTTGTTGTAATAATTTTGGACTGTCAAAAAACAAATCTAAATATCTTTCTTCTGCAGTTTTACTCAATAAAGAAAGCTCTCTTTTTGATTTTATTAGATACATATTTTCAGCCATTTTTCTTCCAATAATATTTCCATTATTTGTTCTTTTATAGACTTCTTGTAAGTCTTTATTTGAAATTTGCCATAAAATAGTTTCTGTCAACGTTTCAATTTGATATTCAGAAGGAGATTGTGTCAAAAGAGAATCATAAGCTGTAACGAATTCGTTTTCAAATAAAAACCCGAAAGTTAAATCAGTTTCTTCTTTTGGGATATAAAGTCTAATTATTCCTTTAGAAATAAAAGATAATTTAGTCTCTATTTTTCCAGATTCTAGTACTGTAGTATTTTTATCAAATTTAACTTTCTTTAGTTTCGAAGAGAAAAAATTCCAGTCAGAATTGTTCAATGGAGATATGTTGTCAATAAACTTTCTGATTTCGTTCATCTGTGTTTTTGCTTGTTTTCGCTAACGACTAGTATAAAAGAAGTTGCGAATTTATTTATTTTCACCTCAGTTCTTTGTTAGGCATCTGGGCTTTATTAATTCATACTTTGTCTATATTCGATTGGGCTCATTGAAGTGTTTTTCTTAAACATTTTACTAAAATATTGAGGATATTCAAATCCTAATTTATAAGCAATTTCACTAGCACTATCTTTAGAGTTTAACAAGTTGTTTTTTGCTTTTTCTATTATGTAATGATGAATATGCTCTTGCGTACTTTTGCCTGTTTCTTTTCGTAATAAATCACTTAAATATCTTGATGACATATTCATTTCATCAGCACAATACTTTACGGACGGAATACCTATTTTCAAATGTTTTTCTGCTTTATAATAATTTTTCAATAATTGTTCAAAATCACTTGCTACATCTTTGTTTAAGTTTGTTCTTATATAAAATTGTCGATCGTAAAAACGAGTACAATAGTTTAACAATAATTCAAGGTTTGAAATAATGAGTGTTTGACTGTGTGAGTCTATGTTATTACTGTATTCTTTTGTTATTTTTTGCGTTATATCTGTAATTGTATTTCTTTCTTCATCAGATAAATGCAATGCTTCATTAGAACCGTAAGAAAAGAAAGCATAACGTTCTATCTTCTTACCAAGTTCCGATTTTCTAATTAAATCTGGATGAAAAACCAATGTCCAGCAATCATCATCTTCTGTTTGGTAAGATGTATTAAATTCTAAAACTTGATTTGGAGCAGTGAATATCATTGAACATTCTTGAAAATCATATGAATTTCTACCATATTTCGAAATCGTATACGGACAATTTCCTTTAATACTTATTTGATATAAGCCTAAAGAATATTTAAAGTTTTCATTTGATGCTTGCCTTTGCTCTTTGCCAAATTTAAATACAGAAATCAAAGGATGCTTTGGTTTTCCCAAATTTAGAGATTGATGAATTTCGTGAACACTTTCAATATGTATATTTTCTTTTTTCATTTATACGATAAAATGTGATTTTGAAACAGCCGAATTTAAAAGAAATACAGAGGTAGCAAGATAAAAAATCAATTCAGTAATATATGCTTTTAAACTCCATTGTTCCGACATAAAATCAAAAGTTTCTATGGTGCATAATACTGCTAAATTAGAAAACAATACTAACATTAAGAATGGGGTTACATTCCAATGGGTTAAATATCCGATTAAAAATGTACCTCCTGCTAAACTTATTAGCAGCCAATGTACAAACTGTACACCATTAGGATAAGCCTTGTTTTGTAACTCAATAAAAGGCTTAATTCCTGTGAAATATTCAAAAAATCCAGCCAAACCCCAAACAAGCATAACTACAGACCAAATTACTAAAAGAATTAAATATGTTTTTGACGCAATTATCATTGTTGTAATTTCTAGTTAAATCGTTGTTCTACTTCTTTCTTTAATGCTTGATTAAATCCTTGATACCCTTTTACATATATTTTTGATAAATAACCACCCAAAAGAAAAGTAGCTCCTTTTGTTAACTCATCTTTTTGAATAAATTTTGAAGTGTTATTGTCGATTGCTTCAATAATAAAATGATGATTATCACAAATACCCATTGGCCCTTTTTCTGCCCAATAAAATGACTTTCCTTCATCTACTTGAATTGTATGGTCTATAGAATTGTGTTTTTCTTTAGACGGATTTAATTGAAACTTAGCCGTAATTTTATTACCATCTTTCAATTCACCTTGAATGTCTGTTAAAAATATTGCCCATTTTTTATAAGAGTTAGTATCTTTAATAACAGACCAAACTTGTTCTGCTGATGCATTAATTATTATATCTGTATAAATTTTTCGGTGAGAGGCTTTTACTTTTTCAACTTTAATTATTTCTTTCATTTTTTCTTTTTTTTACTATTAGTAATGAAAGACAAAATTAGATGATGTTTAAATGGATACTGTATTCGATTTACGGATTGTTGTATTCTTTTTGACGTAGTTTTTACCTTTTTTTGTCCTAAAAATATGGCTAAAGGTTAAAATTAATTTGAAGCACCTAATTTGCAAATACTATTATAGAATACAATAAAAGAGAACCTTCAATAACTTCGCTATTTAATTTCAATGAAAATATCTTTTTATTTGTGTAATTCTCGAGGATATATGAGTGTGTAATTTGGTTTTAAAACTATAAATAAATGGCATTACTACTTTATATAAAAAGTAATAATGCCATTTTAATTGAATTTACTATATGTATTTATTCTGTAGCTTCTTGTTTTAATTCCTCAAACTTATTTAACAACTCCGTATATCTTTTTTCAGCTTCTTGTCCTGGTTTTTGGTCAGCACTACTAATCATATATAACAGATAAGATACTTGAGCCACAAACATTTGTTGCGGATACACTACACTATCATTTTTAAGTTGTTTTAGTACCTTTTTAGCTTTATCAGACTTGTCTTTTTCTAATTTTGCCTGTAGTTTGTTTGCTTTGGATAATAAAACCGTTACTTTTTGTTGTAAAGCAATTTGATTTACTAAATCAGTTTTGGTTAAGCCACTTGCGCTAACTCTAGGATCCATTTTAATTTCGAAATCCTGTTCAAAAGATTGCCCATCTACCTTTAATTTAGCAGTATATTTACCTGGTGCTACTAAAGGACCTCTTTTATAACTTCTTCTTTTGTTGCTAGACCAAGCCCCTTTACTACGTAAATCCCAATTAAAACGATTAATCCCTGTTTTGGTTTCTAGCTTAGTATCTACATATCTGAATACTTGACTTAGGTTCATGTCTTCTACATCGTCTACGTTATTTATTAGTTTTTTATCACTAATAATACTTGCTACACTATTTTTATTAGCATCTAGAATTTCTAATTCAATGGGTGCTTTGTTTCCTTTTGGCAAATAATAATCGATAATTACACTAGTTCTTGGATATTGTGTTACACTTTTTGTACGCCCTACTTTCGGATAACGATAACGAATAATATCGTCTGGTTTAAACAATACAGGTGCATTGCCTAGCGTATTTATATTTGTGTCTCTTAAGGCAGTAATATTGTCTAGAATCCAGAAAGCACGCCCCATTGTACTTAAAATTAAGTCCCCACGAAATATCTTAATATCCGTAATTGGGGTTACTGGTAAATTCTGCTGAAAAGATTGCCAGTTTTTCCCATCGTTAAAAGAAATAAACATTCCGTATTCAGTACCTGCATACAATAAACCTGGGCGAACTGGATCTTCTCTTACTACTCTAGTATAGTAATCGTTAGGTATACCATTGTCTGAAGTTGAAATTAATTCCCAAGAAGCCCCATAATTAGATGTTTTATAAATAAACGGTCTAGCATCACCTAACAAATGTCTTTCTACAGCAATATAAGCCTTAGCAGGGTCAAATTGCGAAGGTGCTACAGATTCTACTCTTCCACCCTTTGGCATTTTTTTAGGCGTTACATTTTTCCAAGTTTTACCACCATCTTGAGTTACAGAAATTACCCCATCATTAGAACCTGTCCAAATCAACCCTTCTTTTAGTTTCGATTCTCGGATGGAATACAAAGTACTGTAATACTCTTCTCCTGTGATGTCTCTCGTAATTGGACCTCCAGAAATCACTTGTTTGTCGGCTTCAAAAGCTGTTAAATCTGGTGAAATGGTTTCCCAAATTTCACCATCGTTAACGGTTTTGTGTAAATACTGCGAACCATGATACACCACATCAGGATTATGAGGTGATACATGAATGGGTGCTACACGTTGAAAACGGTATTTTAAATCCTTTGGATTATGACCGTAGATATTGGATGCCCCAACATAATAACTTTTTTCTGTACCTGTTGTTTTGTCGAATACAAAAAAACGACCTTTACAATTAGCATATACAATATTGGCATTGCCCGGTTTTGGTACAGCAGGTCCAGTTTCACAACCTCCAGTATTCATAATCCAACCAGCACCTGGGTATTGAATGGCACTTGGTGGAAAACTAGGTACAGAAACAGTACTGCTATTATCTTGTTGGCCAGCATACAACCAATATGGATATTGGTCGTCTACTTCTACTTGATACAATTCTGCTGTAGGTTGGTTAAATTGGGTAGACCAAGTTTTCCCTCCATTATGTGAAATATTGGCACCTCCATCATTAGCTTGAATTAAAAGTTCTGGATTATCTGGATTCAACCAAATGTCGTGATTATCTCCATGTGGTACGCTCATACGATCCCAAGATTTTCCACCATCTGTAGATTTTAACAACGGATTAGCATTGGAATATATAATGTCTGGATTGGTAGGATCTAACTCTACATTAACATAGTAAAAAGGACGGTTTAGCAAGCCTTTATTACTAGATACCTGCACAAAAGATTTCCCTTGATTTACAGATTTATACAAACCACCTTCTTTACCAGGTGCTTCTATTATGGCATATAAAATACTAGAATCTACAGGAGATACTGCTAAATCTATTTTGCCAATTAAGCCTTTAGGTAATCCGTTTTCTAGTTTTTCCCAATCTTTACCACCGTTAATAGATTTGTAAATTCCGCCTTCATCTTGAGTTCCCCCAGAAATAATGGTCCAAGGTTTGCGTTCTGCTTTCCAAGCTGCAGCATATACAATGTCAGGATTATTAGGTAATAATTCTAAATCAGCAAAACCTACTTGATCAGAAATGAATAAAACCTTATCCCAAGTTTCCCCACCATCTGTAGTTTTGTAAATACCACGTTCGCTGTTCGCTTTAAAGGCATTACCAATGGCAGCTACCCAAACTGTATTGTGGTTTCTTGGGTCTATTTCTACAGCTCCAATTTGACCAGTTTCTTTTAAGCCTAAATGTTCCCAAGTTTTGGCGCCATCAATAGATTTGTATACCCCTTTACCTGAAATCACATTACTTCTTAACCCGTCTGAACCAGTACCTACATAAATGACATTGGGATCATTAGCTGCAACTTCTATAGCTCCAATAGATGGGGTAGCAAAATAACCATCAGATACATTTTGCCAAGAAACTCCATAATCTTCAGTTTTCCAAACTCCACCACCAGAAGCACCTAAATAAAATGTGCCTGGTATTTGAGGAGTACCAGTTACTGTGGTAACTCTACCTCCCCTTTCTGGCCCTACAGTTCTGTATTGAAAAGCATCGAAATCTTGAGCTTTGATTCCCAATGCCATTAATACAAAAAGAAGACTAATTTTTATTGTTTTAAATTTCATACTATTTGTTATTTATCTTCTTTTATGAGTTCGTACCCTTGGTTGATTCCTTTTTCTATAGCAGGTACCCCACGTTCCATCCACATTGGTTTTTGAGCTCCTTTTAAATAATAATCGAAGAATTGCGCCAAACGAATGTTAAAGTCGATTCTATTTTGCATTTTTAAAGGCCAGTGAGGTTCGCCATTATAGTTTAATAACCAAGAAGGTTTGCCTAAACGTCTTAAGCTTACAAAAAATTCAATTCCTTGATACCATGGCACGTGTCCGTCTGCATCATTGTGCATGATTAATAATGGCGTTTTAATTTTATCGATATTAAAAATCGGAGAGTTTTCTACATAACGTTGTGGATATTCCCAAGGTGTACCACCTATTCTACTTTGTGTATGCTCGTACTGAAACTGTCTGCTTAGACCTGTCCACCAACGTATACCTCCATAAGCACTAATCATATTTGGTACTGGAGCACCTGATTCTGCAGCTTTAAAAATGTTGGTTTTGGTAACTAAATAGGCAATTTGATAACCACCCCAACTGTGTCCTTGTACACCAATATTGTCTTTGTCTACAAAACCTTTGTCAATTAAAGAAGTAATTCCTGGAATTACACAATTTAAGGCACTCTCACCAGGATAACCATCTCTATAGGTAATGTCTGGATTAAAAATTAAATACCCACGACTCGCATAGAAAGGATAATTGATGGTAGATCTACCATAAGATGGTGCACGATGTCTGTAAATACCGTCTGAATTTTTCTCATAGAAATTCACAATCATTGGGTATTTCTTATTCGGATCGAAGTTTTCAGGTTTTACTAACATTCCCTTTAAAGGTTTTCCATCTAAAGAAGTCCATTCTACCATTTCTATAGTACCCCAATTGTAGTCTTTTTGTTGTGGATTGGCGTCTGTAATTTGTTTTGGTGCTTTTAGGTTTACGTCTGTTACATAATAATTTGGGAATTCTGTAAAGTTTTGACGTGTGTAAAGTAGTCTGTTTTTCTTATCCTTTTGTGCTAATTTATAGCCACCATAAGTATGCTCACTTTCTACCAATTGAGTCAATTTCTTTTTCTTTGGATTGTAAAGTGCTATACCCCCTAACTTGGTTTCCTCGTTAAATGTTCTAAGAAACCAGTTGTTGGTATTTGATATTGATTTTTCTTCATTATCTAATTTTACATAACGATAATTGGTGTCTTTAGTTCTCCCCTTGGTTAATTTTTCTGACTCTCCAGAATCAGGATCAAAGGCCCAAATGTCATAACGATCGTAAATTAATAATTTTTCATCATTCTCTGTCCAGCCCATAGAACGATATCCTCTAGGATCGTCTGGGTAGTCATGTGTTTCGTTGTAAAATTGCTTACCTTTAGTTAATGCTTTGTAGTTTAAGGTTTTTAAGTTGTAGGTAAACCAAGTAGTATCTTTTCTAGAATAACCATACAAGTAGTTCCCTTTTGGACTTAAGGAATTACCTCCATAAATCTTTTTGCCAATGGTTGCAGTTGCTCCTGTTGATAAATCTACTCGCATCATATCCATAGCACGTTGTCCAGTCCATTGACTCTCTAACATATAAGGCGTATTGTTTCCAATAATTGCATACTCTGAATTTCCTTCGTCTGCATAACGTACTACATCATACTCTGTATTTGCAATTTGTACCATTTTATTACTGGTAAAATCATACAAAGATAAAAAGGCTTTCTTCTGATCTCTTTTTACTTGCATTTCTTGTACTGTGTATAGTCTTGGCTCATTGTACGTCCATACTTCTACATTTACAATTTCTTCTTTAAGTAGTGTAGTATCTTGTACAATAGGCGGTTTTCTTAAACCAAAAAATAGTCGCTCTTCGTTTTTAGAAAATGTTAACCTTTGGTCTGGAGAAACTAATAATTTTGCTGCATTCTTTTCTGAAGCTACTAATTCTTTGGCAGTAGTTTGTCCTTTTTTCCATCCTAATAATATTGGTTTTTTAATTAAGCTTTTTGTAGAGTCTGCATCTACTACAAAACCAATTTTATCACCCGAATCTGAAATTTCAATTTGCGGATATTTGGTTTTTTCGTGACTTTGATAGATTAAATTAGAAGTTTTGTTCTTAACATCGTATTGATAAACCCCACTTTTTAAAACTTCTTTTATACCTGTAGTTGCATATGTAATGATTTGTCCTTCTTTAGAAATTGCGTGTTTTGTAACAAATTTAAGGGTATCTTCTACACCACTTTCCAAGTTACGCACCACAATATGGTAACCATTTTTACTAGAAACCTTTTTGATTTTCTTCTTTTTGTTCTTGGACTTTGTTTTGCTTTTTGTTTTGTCTTTGTCTTCTGGCTTATCTGTCTTTGTTTTTTTAGTTTTTGCTTCACCTAATTCATAAGCAACAATGCCCGACCATTTCTCAGGGATTTTATAAGATTTTACGTTTGGTATTTTATCTACCTTTTCTTTATTGATATTAAAGATGATTAAGGTATCTGTTGGATAATCTTTCTTTTTTACTTTTTTACGTTTTAATTCAGTAATGCTGTCTTTGTAAGCATTTACAGAAAATAAAACAAATTTAGAATCGTAGGTAAAATCTCCCCCTTTTGTGCGAGGGTATTCCATGATTTGGTTTCCCTTTGTACTTTTAAGGTATAAGGTTTGGTCTTTTTCATCTTGACCTAATCCGTATAAAAAATAATCTCCAGAATTGGAAATATTTGCATTTTTAATTTGGTTCCATAATGCTTTGTCTTCATGTTGCATTATTTTTTTTTGCGCTTGGAGGGAAATTGCGACGCAAAACAATAGAATTGTTGACAAGATTTTCATAAAGGTGTTTGTTTTAATTTGAATTTATATGTGTAGTGCTGTTGTACTACCTTACTACTGAATTTAAAAAAGTGAATGCCTTTTATAACATTCACTTTATTTTGTTTGCTGTATTAGTTATTAATTAATCCTTGCCCTTCTATCCAAGGAGCACCAGCTGCTTTTAATCCTTTTTCGATATTAATTAGGTTCTTTTCTGATACCCCTTTTAACTGCGATTTTACTTTAACCAGTTGCGATTTTACACGTTCTAATAATTGTTTATGCGTACCTGTTGGCCCATAAGTATTACCAAAAGCTCGCCAAGATAAACCATTACCATCATTAGCAGTGGGATTTGATTTTTCCCCTACTTCACCTTTTACTGTGCTACCATTTAATTCTTTTTGAATAGCTAATAATTGTAACCTGGTATCGTTAATGTCTTTTAATAAAGCATCATTAGGTGCTGTTGTTTTGTTTGCGGCTCTTTTCATTGCTGCAATGGTTTTTATTTGACGATTCATTAAGATGTTTGTCGCCATTAAATCTTGTTGAAAAGCAAATACTTCTTTTCTAAAGTCATTCACTTCTTTGTAAGACTTTCTTGGTAATGCACCATCATACATTGGTACTACGTTAAACGTTTTAGGCTCTTGTAAAATAGTAGTTACACCATCTACACGTTTTACTAATGTAGCTGTGTAAGTACCTGGAGTTACCATAATATTGCTTCTGCCTCCAATTCCGTCTCCACTAGCGTTTAAACTTTCTCCTCTTTTATTCGGATAATTCAATTTCCAGTTTACGCGGTTAAAACCTTTTTGGTTAGTCCCTTTTACTGTGTTTACAATGTTTCCTTCTGCGTCTTTTATTATTAATAAAACTAAGGGGCCATCTTGATTATTTTCCTTTTCAAGGGCCTCCCAACCAGGAAAGTCTGTATTTGTTTTTTCTCTCTTTTTACGAATGTCTTTTAAAGATTTGATTTTATCTGACATATAGTACGTAAACTTAGCCCCATATGGTGCATTAGGGGCTTTATATTCAGCATCTCCTTGACCAGTTACTCTACTTGCTTCTTTGTACCAATAAGCATCCTTTATAGGAAACAAAGTAGCATCTTTAGACAACATTTCTTTTTTGAATAATCTTAATGGTGTAATATCATCTAAAATAAAGAAACCTCTACCAAAAGAAGCCCCAACCAGGTCATTTTCTCTTCTTTGAATAGTAATATCTCTAAACGAAATAGTTGGCACTCCACCTTTTAATTTTAGCCAGTTTGTACCTCCATTATAGGTAAAATAGATTCCGTATTCTGTAGCAGCAAATAATAAATCTTCATTGACATGGTCTTGAACAAGTCTCCATACTAATAAACGCTCAGGAAGATCTCCGTTGATTAATTCCCAGTTTTTACCTTTGTTGGAGCTTTTTAAAATATATGGTTTATAATCTCCATATTTATGATTGTCTACAGCAGCATATACTACGTTTTTATCAAATAAATCTGCACGAACGTCATTTACAAATGGTACATGCTCTACTCCCTTTATACTATTGATTTTAAACTTGTTCCAAGTAGTACCACCATTTTCGGTGGCCTGTATAACTCCGTCGTCTGTACCTGCATATACTAATCCCTCTTGTTTAGGTGATTCTGCCAATGAAGTAATTGTATTATAATCTGACATAGCTTTAGTGTCCCAAGCATTATCCCAACTTTGTTGTTTGCCATAATATGGGATTTTCATTCTTTCTGTTTTCTCGGTTAAATCGCTAGAAATTGGTGACCAATCATCACCTCTGTTTTCAGATTTCCATACACGATAAGATGCAAAGTATAATCTCTTTGGATTATGTGGACTTACTAAAATCGGAGCATCCCAATTGAACCTTTCAAACGGATCACCTTCTAAAGCTTGCGGTTGAATGTAAACAGTTTCTTTAGTGGTTTGGTCAATTCGCCATAATGCTCCCTTTTGAAACTCACCATAAGTAATGTTTGGATTACCAGGTTCTATAGCAGATTGATGACCATCTGCCCCTAAAGTTTTCCACCAATCAGAATTGGCAATTCCGTCTGAATATATTGACTGTGAAGGGCCTCCATGAGATCCATTATCTTGCGTACCTCCATAGATTTTGTAAAAAGGTTTACTATCGTCTACTGCCAATTTAAAATATTGTGTAACAGGTAAGTTTCTGATAAACTTCCAGCTGTTGGTTAAATCGAAACTTTCATATAACCCACCATCTGTACCAAATAATACATAATTAGGGTCTGAAGCTTTAAATGCCATTGCATGACTATCTACGTGCTTGTTACGTTCGTTCATTCTGTGAAAGGTTTTGCCATGATCATCAGAAATTAATACATAGTTATTCATTAAAAATAGTTTTCCTTCATGATGAGGAGAAGCGTATAACTCTTGATAATAATGAGGACCTGTACCCCCAGAAACTGTATTAGATTGTTTTTGCCAAGATGCTCCACTATTAGCAGACATGTACAAACCACCTTTAGTTCTGTCTGTTTCTATAACTGCATAAATAACATCAGGATTAAAAGGAGAAATTGCTAAACCAATTTTACCTAAGTTAGAACCCGGAATTCCTTTGGATAATTTTTGCCAAGTTAACCCACCATCTATACTTTTATGAATACCAGAACCTTTACCACCCCCTAAATAACCAGCAACAGTTCTGTGTCTTTGCCAAGTAGCTGCATATAAAACATCAGGGTTTCTTGGATCTATAACTAAATCTGTTGCGCCTACCCATTCTGTATCTCCTAAAGTTTGTGTCCATGTTTTTCCTCCATCCGTAGATTTAAAGATTCCTCTTTCTCCTCCTTTAGACCATAAAGGTCCTTGAGAAACCACCCAAATTATATTAGAATCTTTTGGGTGAACTATAATTTTAGAGATGTGGTCTGAGGTTTTTAAGCCCATATTTTTCCAAGAAGCCCCATCATCATGGCTTACGTAGACTCCGTCTCCAAAAGCTACATGACGTCCTCCCACATTTTCTCCTGTACCTACCCAAATGGTATGCGTATTGTTTGGATCTATGGTAATAGCCCCTATAGAATAAGAATTTTGTTTATCGAAAATAGGTTTCCATGTAGTACCAGAGTTCGTTGTTTTCCAAACACCTCCAGAACCAACAGCCACATACCAAACATTCTCATTGTTAGGATGAATTACTATGTCTGCAATTCTACCAGAGGTAAATGCAGGCCCTATATTTCTAAGTTTTAAACCTTGAAAGGTTTGTTCTGTTAATTGTTGCGCATGTAATGGCATTGTTATTGCAAATAGCAATAGACAAAACATACATAGTTTAGTTATTGTTTTCATTATTAGTTTGTGTTTACGAAATAGTTGTTTTTATTATTGATTATGCTCAACACTTATTGAAAGTATTCGGATAAATTTATTCTCATTATTAGGTATAATGTTAAACAGCTTAATAATATATTTATATTATTAAATTGATATTCAATAAATTATATAGATTCAGCAACTTTGAGGTTATTTCAATTATAATGACTACAATTATATTTTTTACAGACTTTTCTTTTTAAATATTGTCTTAAATTATTGATTGAAACAACATTATTTTTATCTAAAAATAAGAACGATTTCTATTGTGAAAAATCTGTATTATGTTTTGATTGGTTACAGTGTAAATGGATAGAAATGAGTGAAGTAAATTTCCTTGCATACGTTGGTAGTTTTGAATGAATTAATTGCATCTAATTTAAGGAGTTTTTAACAAATACTCTGTGTAAACAGAGTTATGCTCAGAATTTTAACGCAT
>NZ_JAHKQL010000026.1 GCF_018861005.1 Polaribacter vadi | reverse complement strand
ATTTTATTTATTTTATATATATCTTTTTTATTTTCAATAGAGTCTAAATCTCAAGTTGGAGGAGAAAATGTTTATCAATTTTTGAATTTATCTACTTCTGCAAGGCAAATTTCCCTTGGTGGAGAAGTATTAACGCTTATTGATGATGTTAATCAACCTATATGGAATCCATCCACGATTAATTCTGAGATTGATAATAAAGTTTCTGTTAATTATTCTAGTTATTTGGCAGGGATTAATATTGGTTCATTGTCTTACGCAAAATTAATATCAAGACGTTTTGGTACGATACATGGAAGCATTAAGTATTTAGATTATGGTACTTTAATTGGTGCTGATGATGAAGGAAATGAAACTGGTGATTTTAGTGCTAATGATTTAGCAATTTCAATTGGTTATGCTAGAAATTTACCTTGGACAAATTTATTTTTTGGAGCTAGTATCAAAATAATAAATTCAAGGATTAGTAATTATAATTCTGCTGGTGTTGCTGGCGATTTCGGTATTTTATATTACAGTCCTTATAAACCTTATTCATTTACATTAGTAGCTAGAAATGTGGGATCACAAATTAAAACTTATGATGGGACTAATGAAAAACTACCATTTAAAGTTGCGTTAGGAGGTTCTTATCAATTAGAATATGTTCCTTTAAAATGGTATTTTACTTTAGATAATTTACAACAATGGAATGTTTCAGAATCTAACCCTTCAGAGCAAACTACTGATTTAGAAGGAAATGTAACTGAGGAAGAAATTGGTTTTATTGGTAATACTTTTAGACATTTTGTTATTGGTGCTGAATTATTCCCAGAAAGTGCTATTAATATTAGAATGGGCTATAATTTTAGAAGAGCAGCAGAATTAAAATTGCAAAATGTAAGAACTTTTGGTGGTATTTCTTTTGGGTTTGGAATTAAAATGAATAAAATAAAGTTTAATTATGCATATTCTAAATTCCATTCTGCTGCTAATGCCAGTACATTTAGTTTACAAATAGATTTAGATAAAAGATAAAAGATGAATAAAAAAAATACAATTGCTATAGATGGATTTTCATCAACAGGGAAAAGTACCATTGCTAAATTACTAGCAAAGAAATATAACTATATATATGTTGATACAGGTGCTATGTATAGAGCAGTAACACTTTTTGCAAAGAAGAATGATTTTGTTAGTATAGATACTTTAAATAAGGAAGGTTTAATTTCAAGTTTGAATAGTATCTCACTTTCATTTCTATTTAATGAAGATTTAGGTTTTGCAGAAATGTATTTGAATGGCAAGAATGTAGAAAAAGAAATTAGAACTTTAGAAGTTTCTCAATTGGTTAGTAAAGTTGCTGCAATTTCTGAAGTTAGAAAAAAACTTGTTGCTGAACAGAAAGAAATGGGAAAAGAAGGTGGAGTAGTAATGGATGGTAGAGATATAGGAACAGTTGTTTTTCCTGATGCTGATTTAAAATTATTTATGACAGCTTCTGCAGATAAAAGAGCAACAAGACGTTATAAAGAATTAATAGATAGGGGAGATAAAGTCAATTTTGATGAAATTCTTTTTAACGTACAAGAACGTGATAGAATTGATTCGACAAGGGAAGACTCTCCACTAGTAAAAGCTGATGACGCTATTGAATTTGATAATTCTGATATGGGAATTGATGAACAATTTGAAAGAATCTGTGCTTTAGTAGACGATAAATTATCTTAAACTCTAAAAGCTAACAAACAATCTTAGCCCTGATTGAAACGACATCCTTTTTATGCTGAATTAAATTAGCTTTATAATTTTGAATACTTTAAATAATTTCTAAAAAGGAATTGAATTATAAGGTATTCAGCATAAAAAGATATAGTGAAAAGCAGGAAAAAGCTTCAAATAAAATTAAGGTATATTTAAATATTTATGAGTTTGTAATGAGATTTTCCATTTTGGATTTTTCATTACATAATCTACAATCTGCTCTGTCATTTTTTCTTTTTTACTCCATTCAGGTTGTAAAAATAACTGACACTCTTTGTTAACTTTAGCAGCTTCTTGTTCAGCAAAATCAAAATCTGATTTATTATGAATTATCATTTTTAATTCATTTGCTTGAGCATAACACTCGTCTAAAGGTAATTTTGTCTTCTTTGGCGAAAGACAAAACCAATCCCATTTTCCAGAAAAAGAATACGCTCCAGAGGTTTCTATATGCGTTTTTATGTTGTTCTTTTGCAAGTTTTCAGTAATATAATCCATAGACCACATTAAAGGCTCACCACCAGTAATTACAACAGTATTGGCATATTTTTTTACATTATCTACAATCTTATCAGCTAAAGTTGGTGGGTGCAAATCTGCATTCCAACTTTCTTTAACATCACACCAATGGCAACCAACATCACAACCACCAACTCTTATAAAATAAGCAGCTGTTCCTGTATGAGAACCTTCACCTTGAATGGTATAAAACTCTTCCATTAATGGAAGCATGATACCTTTATTTACTAAATCTTTTGTCTTTTTATCCATCTACATTAAAATCTACCTGATAGTTTTAAAAGTGCAAAGGTAGTTTTTTGTATATCAAGAATAAAAAGAATAATAATTTAATTCTAATTAGCTATAAATCAAGTAAATTTTGTAAATTTGCACTCCTTTTTACGATAACAGATTTGTAAAAGGATTTAGATAAAACAAAATATAAAAACATCTCTTGAAGTTTTAATCGTTAAAAATCTGTAAAACAACAAGATACAAAATTAATTTAGACACATGTCTGAAGAAACAAAAAACACTGAAGAGCAAGTAGTTGCTACTGAAGTACAAGAAACAGCGGCTCCTGCTGTAGATCCAACACAATTTTTAGCTGATTTTAACTGGCACAAATACGAACAAGGTATTGAGGCTGTAGATGAAGAAAAGTTACAAGAGTTTGAAAAAGCTTTAGAAGGTACTGTAGGTTTTGTAAATGAGCGTGATGTAATTGAAGGTACTGTAATTAGAATTACAGACAGAGATGCAATTATTGATATTAACTCTAAATCTGAAGGAGTTATCTCTTTAAACGAATTTCGTTATAACCAAGGGTTATCTGAAGGAGATAAAGTAGAAGTATTAGTTGACAAAAGAGAAGATTCTTCAGGTCAATTAGTATTATCTCACAAAAAAGCGAGAGTAATTAAAGCTTGGGAGCGTGTTAACAATGCTCATGAAACAGGTGAAGTAGTTAACGGTTTTGTTAAGTGTAGAACTAGAGGTGGTATGATTGTAGATGTTTTCGGAATCGAAGCATTCTTACCAGGTTCTCAAATTGATGTTAAGCCAATTAGAGATTACGATCAGTATGTAGAGAAAACAATGGAATTCAAAGTTGTTAAAATCAACCACGAATTTAAAAACGTTGTAGTATCTCATAAAGCACTTATTGAAGCTGATATTGAATTACAGAAAAAAGAAATCATTGGTCAGTTAGAAAAAGGACAAGTATTAGAAGGTGTTGTTAAAAACATTACTTCTTATGGTGTATTTGTTGATTTAGGTGGTGTAGATGGTTTAGTACACATTACAGATTTATCTTGGTCTAGAATCAATCATCCAAATGAGGTTGTTGAGTTAGATCAAAAATTAAACGTTGTAATTTTAGACTTTGATGATAACAAATCTAGAATTCAATTAGGTTTAAAACAATTATCTGCTCATCCATGGGAAGCTTTAAATGCTGATTTAAAAATTGGTGATAAAGTAACTGGAGAAGTTGTTGTTTTAGCTGATTATGGTGCGTTTGTAGAAGTAGAGCAAGGAGTAGAAGGGTTAATTCACGTTTCTGAAATGTCTTGGTCAACTCACTTACGTTCTGCACAAGATTTCGTAAAAGTTGGAGATAAAGTTGAAGCTCAAATTTTAACTTTAGATAGAGAAGATCGTAAAATGTCTTTAGGTATCAAACAATTACACCCAGATCCTTGGACAGATATTACTACTAAATACCCAATCAATTCAACACACACAGGTACTGTAAGAAATTACACAAACTTTGGTGTATTTGTAGAATTAGAAGAAGGTATTGATGGTTTAGTTTATATTTCTGACTTATCTTGGACAAAGAAAGTAAAACATCCATCAGATTTTGTAACTGTAGGTCAAAAATTAGACGTACAAGTTTTAGAATTAGATGTTGAAAACAGAAAATTAAACTTAGGTCATAAACAAACTCAAGATAACCCTTGGGATGCACACGAAGCTACTTACGAAATTGGTTCTATTCACGAAGGTCTTGTAAAAGAAAAGAATGATAAAGGAGCAGTTGTAACTTTTGCAGATGGTGTAGAAGGTTTTGCGCCAAGTAGATTCTTAGAAAAAGAAGATGGTACTAAATTAACTAAAGGTGAAACTTTAAAATTTATTGTATTAGAATTCTCTAAAGAATACAGAAGAGTAGTTGTATCTCATACATCTATCTTTAAAGAGCAAGAGCGTAAGAATATTAAAGCACAAGCTAAAAAATCTACTGATGCAGAAAAAACTACATTAGGAGATATTGGAGGTCTTGCAGCCTTAAAGAAAAAAATGGAAGAAGGTAAATAATCTTCATTTTTTATAAATTTTAAAAGCCAATACAATTTTGTATTGGCTTTTTTATTATAGGGCGTTACCTTTCAGGTCAGGCTTTACGCACTCGCTTTTTATTCATACCTTCATAAAAGAGCTCAAACAAAGCTCCAATCCTTAACGCAGCTTATTTACAAGCACCAGTAATTTAACAATAAATTACTACCTTTTTTATAAAATTAATAAATTACAAAATAGATTATTTTATATTTGTTATGCTAAAAAAGTAAATTATTAAACTATGACATTAATAAAATCAATATCAGGAATTAGAGGTACAATAGGAGGTAGAACTGATAATAATTTAACCCCCATTGATGCCGTAAAATTTGCTTCAGCTTATGGAGCCTTCATAAAAAAAAGAAATCCGAATAAAGAAAAACTTACAGTAGTTATAGGTAGAGATGCCAGAATTTCTGGTAAAATGATTTCTAGTTTGGTAGCAAATACTTTGGTAGGTTTAGGTATAAATGTAGTAGACTTAGGTTTATCTACAACACCAACTGTAGAAGTTGCAGTACCTTTAGAAAAAGCAGATGGAGGAATTATTTTAACAGCATCTCATAACCCAAAACAATGGAATGCATTAAAATTATTAAACGAAAAAGGAGAGTTTTTAAACGGAGAAGAAGGTGTTAAGATTTTAGAACTAGCAGAAAGTGAAGATTTTGAATTCGCAGAAGTTGATGATTTAGGATCTTACTCTAAAAACAGCACATACTTACATAAACACATACAAGAAGTTTTAAACTTAGAATTAGTTGATGTAGAAGCCATTAAAAAAGCTAATTTTAAAGTAGTTGTAGATGGAGTAAACTCTACAGGAGGTATTTTTATTCCAGCTTTATTAAAAGAATTAAATGTAGAATGTGTAGAATTATATTGTACACCAAATGGACAGTTTCCTCATAATCCAGAACCATTAAAAGAACATTTAACAGACATTTCTGAATTGGTTGTAAAAGAAAAAGCAGATTTCGGAATTGTAGTAGACCCAGATGTAGACAGGTTAGCTTTAGTTTCTGAAGACGGTTCTATGTTTGGCGAAGAATATACTTTAGTAGCTTGTGCAGATTATGTTTTAGGTAGATTAGGTGGAGGAAACACAGTTTCTAATTTATCATCTTCTAGAGCATTAAGAGATGTTACCCAAAAACATGGTGGAACGTATACAGCATCAGCAGTTGGTGAAGTAAATGTGGTTATTAAAATGAAAGAAACTAATACTGTAATTGGTGGAGAAGGAAATGGAGGAATTATTTATCCAGATTCTCATTATGGACGTGATTCTTTAGTGGGTGTTGCTTTATTTTTATCGCATTTAGCACATCAGAAAGTGTCTTGTAAAACTTTAAGAGATTCTTACCCAAGTTACTTTATGAGTAAAAATAAAATTCAATTAACACCAGCAATTGATGTTGATCAAATTTTAGAAACAATGGCAAAAACCTATAAAAATGAGGATGTAAATACCATTGATGGAGTAAAAATTGATTTCGCTGAGGAATGGATTCATTTAAGAAAATCGAATACAGAGCCAATTATTAGAATTTACACAGAAGCTAAATCTCAAGTAGCAGCAGATGCCTTAGCAGAAAGATTTATAAAAGAAATTAAAGAAATAATAGCATAATATTTTGAAAATAAAGTTAATTTTTTTCTTGTTATTAATGATGTCATTATCGTTTTTAGCTCAAGAACAAGAACAGAAAGAAGAAAAAATAAAAGTTGGTAATAAAGGAAAATTCTTTATTTATTGGGGTTGGAATAGAGCAGATTACTCAAATTCAGACATCAATTTTAAAGGAGCAAATTACGATTTTACTTTACAAGATGTAGTTGCAAATGATAGAATATCTAGTTTTACTTTAGATTATTTTCATCCAACAAAAATAACATTACCACAAACTAATTTTAGGTTAGGTTATTTTTTAAACGATCATTATACTATTTCTGTTGGTGTAGATCATATGAAATACGTTGTTGAAAGTTATCAAACTGTAAAAATAAATGGAGAAATAAATGCCAATACTCCTTATGATGGAGTTTACAACAATGATGATATTAGATTAACTCATGATTTTTTACAATTTGAACACACAGATGGTTTAAATTATGTAAACGTAGAGTTAAAAAGATTTGATGAAATAGGTCATTTAATTGGCATGAATAATGAAAACTTACAATTAAATATTACTGAAGGTTTTGGAGCAGGTATTTTATATCCGCGTACAAATACAACTTTATTAAACAAAGAAAGGTACGATAATTTTCATGTTTCTGGTTGGGGAGTTTCTGTAGGTGCTGGTTTAAACCTAACCTTTTTTAAGCACTTCTTTTTACAGTCCGATTTAAAATATGGGTATATAAATATGCCAAACATTAGAACAACAATAAATCCAGAAGATTCTGCTGAACAAAGTTTTACTTTTTTAGAAAAAACAATTGTTTTCGGAGCAAGATTTAAATTATTTTAAAAATTAAGAATGAGTTTAGAGCAGTATTTTTCTCAGTTTAGAAATCAAATAATTGGTGTTAATCAAACATTTACTTCTCCTTATGGAGAACAAAATTTGGTCTATTGTGATTGGACTGCAAGTGGTAGATTATACAAATCTATAGAAGATAAAATTAGTAATCAAATAGGACCTTTTGTTGCAAACACACACACAGAAACTTCTACTTCTGGTGCAGCAATGACCTTGGCTTATCACGAAGCTAGAAATATTATTAAACGTCATGTTAATGCAAATAGTAATGATGTTTTAATTACAACAGGTTCTGGTATGACAGGTGTTGTAAATAAATTTCAACGTATTTTAGGTATTAAAGTTTCAGAAAATTTAAAGAATCATACCAATATTCCAGACGAGTTAAGACCTATAGTTTTTGTCTCTCATATGGAGCATCATTCAAACCAAACTTCTTGGTTAGAAACTATTGCAGATGTAGAAGTTGTGCCTTGTAATGATGAAGGTTTGGTTTGTTTAACAACTTTTGAAAAATACATTAAAAAATATGAGGATAGAAAAATAAAAATAGCCTCAATTACTTCTTGTTCTAATGTAACAGGTATAAAAACGGAGTACCATAAAGTAGCAAAATTAATACATAGTTATAATGGATTGTGTTTTGTAGATTTTGCTTGTTGTGCACCTTATGTAGATATAGACATGCATCCAGAAAATGAAGATGAAATGTTAGATGCTATTTTCTTTTCGCCACATAAATTTTTAGGTGGTCCAGGTACTTCTGGTGTTTTAGTTTTTAATAAAAAATTATACAAAAATACTGTACCTGATAATCCAGGAGGTGGAACTGTAAGTTATACAAACCCTTGGGGACAACATGATTATTTTGATGATGTAGAAACTAGAGAAGATGGTGGTACACCAGGTTTTTTACAAACTATTAAAATTGCACTTTCTATTCAGTTGAAAGAAAAAATGGGAACTGAAAACATTAAAAAAAGAGAAGAAGAACTTAATGCAGTAATTTTTGAAACTTTAGAGAATTTAAAGGATGTAAAAATATTAGCACCAAACCATAAAAAGCGTTTAAGTATTTTTTCTTTTTATTTCGAAAAATATCATTTTAATTTAGTTGTAAAGTTATTGAATGATAAATTTGGAATTCAGACAAGAGGAGGGTGTTCTTGTGCAGGAACTTATGGTCATTTTTTGTTAAATGTAGACCAAGAAACATCAAACAGAATTAAAGACGAAATTTTACATGGTTGCAATACAGATAAACCAGGTTGGGTTCGTTTATCTTTGCATCCTACAATTACAAATACTGAGTTAGATTTTATCTGTAATTCTTTACGAGAATTATCAGAAAATATAGAAGTCTGGGCAAAAGATTATACATACGATCCTATTAAAAATGATTATGTACATAAAACTTTTACACCAATAGAAAAAGAGTTAGTTACTTCTTGGTTTTCTGTTTAGCAACTCTCATTTCTTTCCATTCTTCAATTTTATCTCTATGCTTAAATCTTTTATGAGACCATAAGTAAAGCTCTGGCTGTTTATTAATGTTTTTTTCAGTTAAAGCCAAATATTTATCAGTAATTTCATATCCCTCATGTAGTTTAGGTTCTTCAGTTATTAGTTGAAATTCTGTTTCGTAATAACCTCTTTTTACTTTTTTTGCAACATAATTAACTACCACTAAATCAAATTTTTTGGCTAACATTTCTGCACCTGTATGTATGGGTACATTTATTCCAAAAAAAGTGTTCCAATAATGTGTTTTAGTTAACTGTGGAGATTGATCACTTAATAAAATATAAGAACCTTGAATTTTTTTGTTAAAATTCTTTTGCATTCCTTTTACAGTTTCAGAAGTTTTAAAACCAAGAATTCCAAATTTTTCTCTAGATGATCTTAGCGTTTTTTCAAAATATTTATTCCCTAATTTAGTGTAAGCTCCATAAATATTACCTTGTAGTACAAGAGGTAAGCTAAAAGACCATTCCCAATTTGCTTGATGGGCACCAACCAAAGCAATACTTTTACCTTCTTTAACTAAATTATTTATTACTTCTGGATTTTTGTATTTATAATGTTTTAAAACTTCTTTTTCACTTATAGAAAAAGCTTTTATACTTTCCATAAATAAATCAGTAAAATGTTTGAAAAAACCTTTAGCAATAGCATTTTTTTCTTCGTTAGATTTTTCTGGAAAGGCAAGATTTAAATTATCTAAAACTACTTTTTTTCTATATTTAAAAACGTAATAATTTAAAAAGAAAAATCCATCAGAAATTACGTAAAGAAACCTCATAGGTAATTTTGATAGTAGCCAAATTAAGGGGTAAGTAAGTGCAAATACTAAAAACTGCATATCATTTATTTAATTTACAAATATCAGTATTTATATTAAAAGAATATAATAAAACAAAACTGAATTGTTATTTTTGTAATATGCTACAAGACATAAACCCAATTATTTTACTGATTGTTATTGCTAATGTTTTATTCTCTAAAAAAGGCTTTGATGATTATTCCTTTTTAGATAAATATAAGTTTCAAGTTGGTAGGGTAAAGGGAGGTGAAAAAATAAGGATGCTTACTTCTGGTTTTTTACATGTAGATTGGATGCACCTTATTTTAAACATGTATGTTTTATATATGTTTGGTGGTTTTGTAACTCAGATATTAGGTATAACTTCTTTTTTAATTATCTATTTTGGTAGTTTGTTAGCTGGTAGTTTGTACGCTTTACATTATCATAAAGATGAACCTTATTATAGTGCTGTAGGTGCTTCTGGTGCAGTTTCTGGTATTGTTTACACTTCTATTTTACTAAATCCGGATATGAGCTTATATTTATTTTTTGTTCCTATTCCAATACCAGGTTATATTTTTGGAGTAGGTTATTTATTGTATTCTATTTACGGAATGAAAAAACAAGTTGGTAATGTTGGTCATGCAGCTCATTTAGGTGGAGCAATTGGTGGTTTTGTATTAACACTTATACTACAACCAATATTGTTTTCTACAAATACTACTTTTATTGTTTTGCTAGCAATACCTATTGTTTTACTCTTACTTTTTGGAGATAAACTTAAAAGTTTATAATTAACAGTTTCTTATTTTATTTTTTAAGCTAAAGAATTTGTTTTCTTTAGAGTATAAATAACATCAACTTATTTATTTGCTCATTTAATTTTAGGCATAAAAAAAACCTTATTAATTAAAATAAGGTTTTTTAGAGCGAAAGACCAGGTTCGAACTGGCGACATTCAGCTTGGAAGGCTGACGCTCTACCAACTGAGCTACTTTCGCTTGGTAAAGGGTTGCAAATATATAATCATTTTTGAATTCTGCAATGTTTTTTTATCAAAATTAATAAAATTTTTTATCGTTTCTTAAAACCTTTAAAAAGTGAAAACCGTAAACATTATAACCTTCATTATAATAAAATTTATGCGCTTTTGAGTTGTTAGAATAAGCATTCAATTCTATAGCTTCACAGCCTTTGTTTATTACGTATGCATCAATCCAACTAAAAAAAGTTTTTCCTAATCCTTTTCCTCTTATAGAATGATCTATAATTACATGATCTGGTTCTACAGTTTTACCAATATAATGTCTTGTTGAATACCAAAGACCAGAAATACCTACTAAAATTTCATTAACATATAAACCTACACATTCGTAATGAGGCATTTTAGACATTTCTAAAACTCTTTGTTCTAGAGTTTCTATAGGTGTTTTATTGTTTAATTTTCTTAAAAGAGGTAGTATAGTTAATATATCTTTATCCTCAATAATTTGAATATGAGTTTTCATCTTTATTTAATTTTAATCAGAATTAAAGAGTAAAAGTAATGTAATCCCTTTTTTTTATTAAATTCTGAAATATAAAAATGAAATTTATTCTTTAGAAATAGATTTAGTAGTAGCAATTAATTCATCAAACTCTTTTGCTTTATCAAAAAAAGCATAAGCACCGTATTTTAAGCAAATTTGTTTAAGGTGTGTACTTGTAGAAAAAACTAAAACTTTTTTTTGTGTTTTTTTTTCTTTTATTAATTTTAAAACATCTAATCCATTACCATCAGGTAAACTTAAATCGAGTATAATTAAATCGAAGAAAATATTATTAATAAGAGATATTGCTTTTATAATTGAGGTTGTTAACTCTACTTCTTTTAAATAATTGACTTTAGATAATTCGTTAACAATATTATTACCTATAACTGTGTTGTCTTCTACAATTAATATTTTTTTTTCTTTTGATATCAAAATATTTTGTGTTAAATACTGTTTAGTTGGATATCAAAAATAAGTTAAATTATTGTTTAAGTTATTAGGTGAAATGCTTAATTAATAGTACTAACTATTTAAGTATGTTTTTATTAAATATTTCTTAAAATAAGAAAATTGCTTATAGATTATTTTTGTTTTCTACTTTATCTTTGACTTGTGAAAATATGATAACGATTATTAATTTTTTTATAAATTTATTTATACTCCCCCCAAAAAATTAGTAAAATTTAGAAATATATTTAATGTAATTGTTATAAAACTAGATTTATAGTCCCCCAATAAATCTAGTTTTTCTATTTTAATAGATAATTTATTCTTCAACTACTATATACTTTATAAGTTCTAAAAAAGTATATTAATTTACTTAGACTAAGATTTTATTGATTATAATTTTAAAAAAGTTATGAATTTTAAAAATAAGAAAATTGCTTATAGATTATTTTTATTTTCTAATATATATTTGAATCGTGTAAAGACATTAACGATTAATAATTTTTTATAGGTTTATTTTATCCCCCCAAATAAATAAATCAATTTAAAATTTTTTTGTACTAAAAACTAGATTTATATCCCCCCAAAAATAAATCTAGTTTTTTATAAATCTAAAGACGTTAATCCCTTTTGTATGGCGTATTTGGTTAATTCTGGTATAGAATGTAGATCTAATTTTTTCATTATATTATTTCTATGAACGTCTATAGTTTTAGAGCTTAAAAATAATATTTCTCCTATATCTTTTGATGATTTTCCTTCTGCAATTAATTGTAAAACTTCTTTTTCTCTTGAGCTAAGTTCTACATTATCTAAAGATTTACCTTTTTTTAATAAAACAAGTAACTCTTGGTCTAAATGTTTAGATAAGTATCTTCTATTTTCTGTAACTGTGCATATTGCTGTTACTAATTCATCTGAACTGCCGTCTTTTAAAAGGTAACCAAATGCACCAGCTTTAAACATGCCTTGTATAAATTGTTTACTAGAATACATAGAAAGCCCAATAATTTTTATGTCTGGATGCTGCTTATTTATTTGTTTTGTAGCTTCAACACCATTTAAGCCAGGCATAGAAACATCCATTACAATAACATCTGGTTTTAGTTTTGTACATAATTTTATGACCTCTCTACCATCAGCAGCTTCACCAATTATTTGCATATGAGATTTTTGTTCAATAATATTTCTTAGGCCATCTCTTAATAGTTTATGGTCATCTGCTAGTATTATTTTAATTGTGTTTAAATTATTCATCTTTGAGAGGGATGTAGATATTAACAGATGTTCCTTTGTTAATTTCTGATGTTATTTTAAATTTTCCTTTTATATTTTTGATACGTTCTTGTACTGTAAATAAACCAAAACCAGAACCATTACTGTTACGAAAGTTATTTAATTTATTTATATTAAAACCTATACCATTGTCTTTTATTACGATGTCTAACCCTTGGTTCTTTTTAAGAATATTAATTGTTATTAATGTTGCTTTGGCGTATTTTATAGCATTATTTAATATTTCTTGTATGCTTCTATAAAGCAATATAGAACTAATTTCGTTTAGTTTTATATGTTCTTCATCTTCATTAATTTCGCACTTAATTTTATGTTTGGTTTCTATGTTTTCTAACAACCAATATAAAGCTTCTATAATACCTAATTGGTATAAAATAGGAGGTGAAAGCTCAGACGTTATTCTACGACTATTAGCCAAAGCATCTGTAATATGATCTTCTACAAAGTGTAATTCTTCATCTATACTTTTTAATTCAGGTTTTCTTTGTAGTTCTTTTATTTTCATATTAGAAATTACTAGAGCTTGACTTAAATGGTCGTGAATATTGGTAGCAATTTCTTTCTTTTGATTTTCTTCTACTAATGTTATTTCTGTAGTTAACTTTTGAAGCGATTCTTGATATTCTTCTATTTCTCTTTTTGCTAATACAGATTCTGTAATATCTCTGGCAATTGTTATAAAAAATGTAATTTGCCCTTCTTTATATGCTGCTGATGATAAAGCTTCAAACCAAACAAAATGACCATCTATATGTTTTGCTCTAAAGCTAATTGGTTTTTTATACTTATTATTAATACTCGTATTTTTAATATGATTTTTAAAATTTTCTAATTCATTATGATGTATAATGTTATATAAAGGTTTATCATATTGTTTTAAATTATCATAACCTAATAAAGGTTTTACAGATGGACTAAGATATAATAAAACTCCATTAATATCATGTAAACAGATTAAATCATTTGAATTTTCTGTAACCAAACGATATTTTTCTTGTGTTTTTTCAATTTCATCTAAAATTTTTTTTTGTTCTGTAATATCTTGTATGGTACCATAACAACCTAAAATTTTATACCCATCAAACAATACTTTACCTTTAATATTTATATGTTTTAAACTTCCGAAAGTATTATAAATATTTAATTCTAAATTAAAAGAGGTTTTTTGTGTTATACATTTCTGTATTGCAATATCTAAATTAGATTTACTATTATCTGTATAATAAGATAAGAAATCTGAATAATCTTTAGGTGGGCCTAATAAACGAGAGCGTTCAAAAATGCTAAACAATTCGTTGGACCAAGTTATTGAATTGGATGTTTTATTGTACTGCCAGTTTCCTATTTTAGAAATCTTTTGAGCTTCATTTAAAATATTATTTAAATTAAAAAGTGTTTCGTTTTGCTCATCTAACTTTTTTTGTTTTATTTTTTGTTCAGTAATATTTTGTATTATACCTCTTTTACCAATAATTTCGTTATTGCTACTAAATACTGATTGGCCTACAAATCTTAACCAAATATTACCTAGTTTTTTGTTGATTAATTCTAACTCAATATCACAAGGTGTACCTTTGTTATCTAAATTATAAATTGCTTTACTCATTTTAATTTGAGATTCGTTATGAAAAGCTTTTACAATTTCGCTAGTATTTGGTATACCATATTTAGGGTTAAAACCTAAAATTTCATAAAAATAATCTGACCATTTATGTGAGTTTGTAATAGAGTTATAGTCTTGGTATCCTATTTTTGCTATTTTACTTACTTCGTTTCTAGAGTGTTCACTTATTTCTAATAACTCTAAAGATTGTTTAAGTTCTTTATTTTTGTTTTCTAGTTCTTTTTGTATCTTTTTTTGTTTAGTAATGTCTTGGTTAACACCTTTTAAACAGATTACTTTGCCTTCGTTATCTTTTATTGGTTCACAAATAATTTTTATAGTTTTTTCTGAAATACCCGAAATTATAAATCTAATTTCAATATTAAAAGGATTGCCATATTTTATAGCATTCTCTAATTTTTTATTATGAAACTTAATATCATCTGGATGAATTTTTTTTAAAATATCTTCTTTTTTAGGAAGTCCATTCTCTGGGTTAAAATCAAAAAGATTATATACCTCATCAGACCAAGTAAATTCTTCTGTTATTGTGTTTAATTCCCAATTACCTATATGACCTAATTTTTGTGCTTCATTTAAGTTTTTTAATGAATCTTTTAAAGCTAACTCTACATCTTTAATCTTTTGAATACTTTGTATACTTACAGGTACTGTTTTTTGTTCTTTAAGTGTTTTTGGTATTGCTACAGATACTATTGCAGTAAACTCATCGCCTTTTAAAGTTTTGTAATTTACTTCAGAATAAAACGTATCTAAATTAAACCAAATAGCTTCTATAAGTTTTGTGAAAACTTTATCAGCACCTTTACCAAAAGATAAATGGATATTTTTAAAAAACTCATTTTGATTACTAGCTTTAAATAATTTTAATGTTGCTTTATTAACGTAATTTATTTTTATTTTTTCTAAAAGTCTATTTAGTACATCTGGTTTTTCTTCTAAGTATTTACCAATGTTTGTTATATTTTGTTTTTTTAGTTTATCTATTTCTTTGTACAATAAAGTTAAATCTTCGTTCCATATAGAAATAGTAGCATTTTCAAATAATCTAATATAATCGTTTTTAACTTTTAAATGTTCTTCTTCTATTAGCTTTCTTAAAGTAATATTTTGTGCAACACCTCTTCTACCAATAATTTTACTATTACTTTCATTGTATATTGGTTGATTAGACATTCTAATCCAAATAATTTCTCTTTTAAAATTAACTAGTTTTAATTCTAAATCGTAAGGTAAGCCATAGGTTTCTAAATTTTCAGTAGCTTTTTTTACTTTTAGTTTAGATTTTTCATAAAATAGAGAAACAAGTTCAGGTCTTGAAGGTATTTTTTGACTTGGGTCTACACCAAAAAGTGTATACATATAATCTGACCAATAAAAAGATTTTGTTGTGTTATAATACTCATGATAACCAATTTTAGCTACTTTACTAGTTTCGTTTTTAGAATATTCATTTCTTTCTAATAGTTTAAGTGTTTCATTAATTTTTTTGTTTTTTTCTTCTAGTTCTATTTGAGTGTTTTTTTGTAGGGTAATATCTTGTGCTACACCTCTTCTTCCTATAATTTTATTGTTTTTATTATAAACGGGTTGTGCTACGAGTCTTACCCATACATAATTTTTCGTTGTCTTATTTAGTATTTTTATTTCAATATCGTAAGGAATTCCTTTAGTGTTTAAATCTACAGTGGCTTTTTTTATAATTGGTAAAGAATCTTTATCAGTCATTTTAAAAACTACTTCTCTAGAAGGAACTGGTTTTTTAGGATCTAAACCATATATTTTATACAAATGTTCTGACCAAATAAAGCTATCTGTAGCAATATGATAATCAAAATATCCCATTTTAGCCACTTTACTAGCTTCATCCATAGAAAATTTTCTTTTTTCTAATAATGATAATGAGTGTTGAATTTCTTCTTTAGTTATTTCTAATTGTAGTTGATTTGTTTTATAGGCAGTAATATCTTGTAATAAAGCTCTTCTACCAACCATTACTTTATGTTCATTGTAAACAGGTTGTGCTACTTGCCTTATCCAAAAGGTTTCATTATTTTTATTTTTACCTTTTAATTCTATGTCTGTAGCTAATCCTTTTTTGTTAATATCATAAAATACTTTTTTTAATTTTTCTTGAGATTCTTTATCAAAATAACTTGATATTTTTTCTGGAGATGGAATTTGATCTGTTGTTTTTAAACCAAAAATAGCATAAGTATAATCTGACCAAGTATATTTTTCTGTTATACTGTTATAATCTACAAAACCAATTTTAGCAATTCTACTAGATTCTTTTAATGAATAATCTTGTTTTTCTAAAAGGGTCAGTGAGTTTTTAATTTCAATTTGCGCTTTTCTGTAAGCTGAAATATTCTGTACTAAACCTTTTCTGGCAATAACTTCGTTTTTGTTATTAAAAACAAGATGCACTATGTTTCTTGTCCAGACTTCTTCATTATTTGTGTTTCTTAATTTAAGTTCAATATCATAAGGTACACCATGAGTATTTAATTCTAAGGTAGCAGCTTCTAGTTTTTCTTGAGATTCTTGATCGTAAAATTTTAATATTTCTTTACGAGGAGGAGTTTTTTTATTAGGATCTAAGCCAAAAACTTCATAAACATAATCTGAACAGCTATAAGAGTCGTTAATAATGTCATATTCCCAATAACCAATTTTTGCAATTCTATTAGATTCTGTTAATGCTTGATCTTTGTTTTTAATTAAATCTAATGAATTTTGAATTTCTTGTTTGGATTTTTCTAATTCTAACTGAATATTTTTATAATTTCTAATGTCTTGAATTACAATTCTTCTACCAATTAATTCGGTTCCATCATCATTATATAAAGGGCTAGATACACTTCTTATCCAAATTTCTTCATTTTTCTTATTTATTCCTTTTAACTCTAAATCGTAGTTTAAGCCTTTTTCTTTAAGGTCTTGTAAAGCTTGTATATATTTTATTTGTGATTCTTTATCAAAAAATGGTGTAATTTCTTTTTGTGTTGCATTAGTACCTAAATCAAAACCAAAAATTTTGTATACATGTTCTGTGGTTGTGTATGAGTCTGTTAAATAACTGTATTCTATAAAACCAACACCTGCAATTTTGCTAGAATCTTCTAATGATAAATCTTTTTTCTTTAGTAGATGTAAAGATTGTTGTAGTTCTTGCTGCGTTAATTTATAAGTTTTTATGTCTTGTATAACAATTCTTCTTTTAATAACTTCTTTACTATCATTATAAATTGGACTTGATACACTTCTAATCCAGATTTCTTCTTGTTTTCTGTTTTTACCTTTAAGTTCAATATCTGTTATTAATCCATTCTTTACATCTTCTAGTGCTTTTTTAAACTTTTGCTTTGATTCATTATCAAAATAAATTAAGACTTTGTCTTCAGGTTTTAATTCTTCACCAGGTGTTATTCCAAAAAGTGTGTAAATATATTCTGAGTAATCTGTGTATTTAGAGGTAGTATAATCGTATTCTATATAGCCAATACCTGCCATTTTACTAGAATCTTTAAGAGATAATTCTTTCTTTTCTAAAAGTTGTAAAGAGTTTTCTAAAGCAATTTGTGTTTTTTTATAGGCTGTAATGTTTTGTATTACTCCTCTACGACCAATAATTTTATTTTTGCTATCGTAAATTGGTTGAACAATATTTCTTGTCCAAATTTCTTCGTTTTTAAAGTTATTTAATTTTAATTCAATATCGTAAGGTATACCATCAAGCATTAATTTTTTAGTAGCTATTGTTAACTTTATTAAGTCATCTGCATTATATAGTTTCTTTAATTCTTTACGACTAGGAATTTCTTTGTTAGGGTCTAAACCAAAAATTTTATAAGTATAATAAGAGGAAGTAATTTTATCGTTTTCGAAATAATACTCCCAATAACCAATATTAGCAATTCTATTCGATTCTTTTAAATCTGCATCTTTGGTTTCTAATTGCTTTAAATATGTTTCTAGTTTAAGTTGATTGTTTTTAGCTTCTGTAATATCTCTGAAAACACCACTTCTGCCTATAAGTTCTTTTTTCTCATTGTAAATAAGGTGAGCAACTACTCGTACCCAGATTTCTTCTTTTTTAGTGTTAGTTAGTTTTAACTCTAAGTCATAAGGAACACCATCTTTATCTAATTTTTTTGTAGCTTTTTGTAGTTTTTTTAAAGATTCATCATCGTATAAAGCTAATAATTTACTACGTTCTGGAATTTTATTTTTTGGGTCTAAACCAAAAATTTTATATACGTAATCAGACCATATAAAGCTATCTGTTTTAAATAGATATTTAGAATAACCAACTTTGGCAATAATTCTTGTTTCTTTTAAAGATTGTTCTTTTTGTTCTATTAGTTTTATAGATTCTTTAATTTCTAAATTAGATTTTTCTAATTGTAGGTTTATTTTTTTAGCATCTGTTATATTTTGAATGATACCTCTTCTTCCAGTAACTTCATTTTTTTCATTATAAATAAGTTGAACAACAACTCTAACCCAAACTTCTTCTTTTTTTGCATTTATTATTCTTAATTCTAAATCAAAAGGAACACCATTATTTAAAAGGTTTTTGGTGGCTATTTCATACTTTTCACTAGAAACTTTATCATAAAAAGACATAATTTTATTTCTTGACGGAATTATATCTTTATCATTTAAGCCATAAAGCTTGTAAACATAGTCAGACCAAGTAAAACAATCAGACTTTATATCATACTCCCAATAACCAATTTTAGCAATTCTGCTAGATTCTTTTAAAGAATAATCATTTTTTTCTAAAGTTAATTGGGCGTTTTTATACTTCGTAATATCTTGCGAAATTCCTCTTCTTCCTATAACTTTATTTTGTTCATTAAATACAGGTTCTATTTTTGTTCTTAACCAAAGCTCTTCTTTTTTTGCATTTATAATTTTTAAATCGATATCGAAAGGAGTACCATTTAACTCAAGATTTTTTATGCATTTTTTCAATTCAATTTTAGATTCTTCTTCATAATAATTAATAAGTTCTTCTTGTGACGGAATTTTAGAACCAATTTCTAATCCAAAAATTGTAAATAAATAATCTGACCAACTGTAGCTATTGGTTATAGTATCAAATTCTATAAAACCTATTTTACCTATCTTACTAGATTCAGTTAATAAATTTTCTCTTTTTTCTAAAAGTTTTAAAGAGTTCTTAAATTGGTTGTTTGCAATAACTCTCTCTGAAACATTTCTTGCAGATGAAACAAAAGAAGTTAGCTTTTTGTTTTTATAAATAGGTGATATCGTGAGTTCTATCCAAGCATAAAACCCTTTTTTATGAAGCAACCTAAAGATAAAAATATTATTAGTGTTTTTAAAGTTAATTATATTTTCTTTAAGCTGCTTTACATCGTCTACATGTACAATATTAAATATATTTTCGTCTATAAAATCAGATTGATTATAACCTAAAACACTTTTTATAGAAGGACTTACGTATTTATATTTACCATCCAAATCAAGTAAACAAATAACATCTGTAGAGTTGTCTGTTATTAAGCGATACATTTCTTCGCTTTTTTTAATACTACTTAGAGCAGTTTCAAACTTTTGTTTATAACTAAGAGGCTTAAAAACATTTTTAATATTAAAATAGACTAAATCTTTATCAGTATGATCTAAATATCTTAAATAGAAATAAAATAGAATACTGTAATAGAATGCAAAACTATTTTTTGCTATTAAATTAGATGTAATAATAGAGGTTAGGTTTTCTAAATTCCAGAAAGTTGTAACAGAGAAAAGTATGGTGTCTAAACTTACAACAATAAGCATTGTTATAAGAATTTGTACATATAAAAATTTTGTTTTCTTAGAAATGTATTCAAAAATTATTATTAATAATAATGAATCTATAAGCAATGCAATATTTCCAAAAATTAAAATTCTAGGAGAAAATATAAAATGATTAGGTGTTGATAGTGAGTTTTCTAAATATGCTTCTTTTATATTCCAACCAAAAGCAAGTAGTACTAATGATATTAATACATTAACAACAAGTATAGCATATATCATTTTTTTAGTTTCTTGAGCATCTTCTTTTATGTAGATGATAAGCAAACTGAAAAGTGTAATAGTAATAAAAACTGATGAACCAGGTGAAACTAGAAAATTACTTGTTTTTGAATCAAAAACAGTATTTAAAATAAATACCATTACTTGTACAAACTGAAACAAACCTAAACAGGCATATAAAACACCTAGGCCTAATTTTTTTCTAAGTCTAAATAAAAAAAGTATTACTATAGCAACTGTTGTACCTTGTATAAACAAGGTAAGTATTTGATTATAATTCATAACTTATTGTTGTTGGGGAAACTTAAAGTTAAAAAATAGATGAAAATTAAATTTCTATCTAGTTTTTAGAATTTTATACTAAAAATAGTTAATATTTAGGAAATAAGTATTTAATTAACTTGTATATTGCGTAATTTAGAATTATAATTAATAGCAGTGTTTTTTTTGTAATTAGAATTTTACCCAATTTATTAAATTGTATAACCTTATTTATAAATTTATTTAGTTCTAGATATTTTTTAGATTAATTATATTTTGTTTTTATATATGTCTATTTAGTTTAATTATAGAAGTTTAAAGAAAAATAAAATTAACAAAACTAACTTTATTTTTAGCTGAATCTACTTTAACAACTCATGGAGTTGTTGCTCAGTTAAATTAAATGAAGAAGGTCTTGTCAAACAGAATTTATAAAAAGTGGATCTAGGTCAGAAAAAAAAGTTGGTAAAGGTGTTTGGGATTAGCAGTAGATCCAAAAAAAATAAGCTTAAAACTAAAGTTGATGATAATATTACTTGGTATAAAATAGTTTTAATATCAGGCTCAAATGGTTTGTTACCTTACTATGATAGAGATATTTGGTATGATAAAATATTAATTGAAAACGATAATTCATTTTATTTTAAGATGATTTTTTCTAGTCTTGGAAAAGTAAAAAAAACAATAAAATCTAAATTTAATTAGTATCAACTAAAATTAAATAAAAATATCATTTCTGATGTTTTTTACTGCTGATTAAAAAGGTGTTAGATGTAAAAAAATACAATATTGTAATACTGTGTTTGATTGTATTACATTTTTGTATTAGATAAAAAAAATAGATTTTTGGCTCAGAATAATTCAATTTCATAGGTAAATCGTGTACTCGATTGTGTACTCTTTGTATAAGTAAGAAAAAGGAAGGCATAAAAAAACGAATTGTGAGACACAATTCGTTGATTTAATTAGCTTTAAGCTTGTAGCGAAAACGGGATTTGAACCCGTGACCTCAGGGTTATGAATTCTAATTAAAGTACTTTTAATCAGTATTTTACCCTTTTTTATTTTAAAATCGTGTTCAAAAACGTGTTCAGTTTAGACCAGATTATTATTGTAAATTTCTTAATGCAATTTAGTAATTTTAAAAATGCATTTAAAAGATTTTTTAAGAAATTATTTTGAATAGAAAATAAGTCAATTAATTGTACTAAATGCTATTTTAAAGGTCATTAATTCGACTCTAGTTCTTGATGTTATTTATCTGGTATACAATAAAATTCTAAATTTTGTTTTTGTATGTAATATTCAGCAATTTCTTATCTTTACTTTAATCATTGAAATTGCAACTAATTTGTCAAAGAAAACTCTTTATTCCATTCCCAAAATAAACACTGCAAATGGAGATCTATCCAAACGTTGGTATGTGTATTTTTCATTTAGAAATCCTGAAACAGGTAAAATGAAGCGAATGAGTAATATTTATGGCAGGGTAAATTCTTTTAAAACAAAAGAAGCTAGATTATTTGTTTTGAAAATTTATCGTAAACGATTACTTCATTTTTTAAAGCTAGGTTATAATCCATTTGAGGATAATACTCAATTATATCAAAACTTGCAGAAAGAAAGTTTATCTAAACCTATTGTAGAAGAAAATAAAGAAAAACCAAAAATCGTCAACAATTTATCAACAGATGGAGAACAACAATTGCAACAAATTATCGATAAGTTAAAAGAAGTTGTTATCACTGTGAAAGATAATACTGATTTACTTTATTCAGAATCAAAGCAAGTTCTATTTAATCAACATCAGAACTGGAAGAATGAAGATAAACCCTTGGAAGAAAGTGAAACAACTAAAATGTTTTTTTCTGAAGCTTTTGATTTTGCTTTAGAGTTAAAGCAAAAGGAAGTGAGCAAAACAACGCTTAATGATTATAAGAGAAAAATAAAAAAGTTCTTAGGTTGGTTAGAAATAAACCAACCTAAGAAAAAGTACATAGATCAAATTAAAAGGAAAGATATTTTAGATTTCTTAAATAGTATTTTACTAAAAACAAGCCCAAGGACAAGAAACAATTATAAATCAGATTTAAGTAGTGTTTTTCAGGTTTTGAAGAATAACGAATTGGTCAAGGAAAATTATTTAAAGACGGTTAAAACTTTAAATACTAAGCCAGAAAAAAATAAAAGATATACCAATCAGCAACAAAAAGAAATTTTCATCTATTTAGAAAAAGAAGATCCATTATTGTTGCTCTATATCCAATTCATTTACTATGGATTTATGAGACCATTAGAAGTATCAAGATTAAAAATAAAAGATATTGATTTAGAGAATAGAACAATGCAATTTCAATCAAAGACCAATAAAGTGCAAACAAAACGCATTCCTGAAATATTAATTAAAAAATTACCTGTTTTATCTCATTTAAATCAGGATGATTTTTTATTTACACCGGAAAAAATTGGAGGAGATTGGATTGCTAATGAATATAACAGAAGAGATCATTTTACAAAAAGATTTAGTAAGATTGTTAAAAATCAATTCAACTTAAAAGAAAATTATGGGCTATATAGTTTTAGACATACTGCTGTTACACGGCTGTACAATAACCTTAAAAATGAAATGACTGAATATGAGGCAAGAAGTAAATTAATGCCAATAACGGGACATAAAACAATGATTGCTTTAGAGAAATATTTAAGAGATATTGAAGCAGATTTACCAGAAGACTATTCTGATTTATTTAATATAGAAACACTATAGATGAAAACAGAAAATACTACGAATGCTATTTTCGATAAACTTTTTGAAAGGTTGTTGTACCCTATGTTAGTCTATTTACCAAAAGGTGCAGGGGAAGTGTTTAAGCAAAGTGAAGAGTTTCAAGTGCTAGATAAATTTGTAGGTTTTATGTTAGCGATAGAAAATAAGAGCTATAATTTTATAGTAACCGAGCAAAGTAACTTACTATTCTTAATAGGCAAATCAAAACTATTAGAAAGTAATATGTTTGATTTGCTTGATGCAAAAGAAAATTTAAGCAATGAGCAGTTTCATTTTTTAGCAAATAAATATAAAAGTCATGTAGATTCTTGGGTTTATATCACACAAGAATTAAAAAAGGATATTGTAAAGGTTAATGATGATCTTTTTATTAAAAATAAAGGATATATAGAACATCAAGCAATCAATTTGGAGCAACATCAAATGACAATTGAAAATCATTTTCCTAGTGTAGATAAAACGAGGCATAACATAGGCTTAGAGCATTTGTCGGCAAAAATTCTCGAATACGAAAAAAGTAAGCAAACAAAAAATCAACAAAAAGTCAACAAAAAAACAACAATAAAAAAACAACCGTTAATCTCTAATAAGGAGGTTGATAACTATTTATTAGAAAAGGTTTTTGGGGTGAATGTTCAAGATTTTTAAGTAATTTTATGTGTAATTGAACTAAAAAAAGAATAATTTTAGTCATCAGAATTTTAATAAACGGTATATTATGCGTTAATTGTACGTATAGTTAACGTATAAATCGTTTAAATATGGAAACGAACACCTACAAATGTGAGTATTGTAAAAAGAAATACGTACCAAAAAGAAGAAGAGTTCAAAAGTTTTGCAGTAATTCTTGCAGGGTTTCATTTCATCGTTTGAAAAACCTAGGAGAAGTAAAAAAAACCACAGAACTGCAAACAAAGAAAAAAGAGCAGGAGAATAGTAAGGTGAAAATAGATGAAATAAGTGTTTCAGGAGTTGCGAACTCAGCAATTGGTAGTGGTATAGTTGAAATAGCTAAAAATATTTTTACTCCCGAAGAGAATAAACCAGCAACTAAGGGAGATATATTAAAACTAGCATCCAACTTAAAAAGGTATCATCAAATTAAAAACTTACCACCTAATGCAATGGGGCATATCCCACATTTTGATTTGCATACTAATAATGTAATATATTTAGACATCACATTAACCTTTTAAAATTTAAATTCTAACATTTGTATTCTTCTATGTAATTAACGGTTATAAAAACAAAACTAAACACTCCCTTCCCATAAACCCTCAACACTAAACACTCAAAACTCTTTTAAAAGAATTCAAAAGCCAACAGCCAATAATAAAATTTAAGTTCTTTTAGTTCTTTTTGTTAATTTAGAGCAGTTTTCTTACCTTTCATCTTTACTTGTAGTTATAAGTAAAAAATTGCTAAAAATTGTGGAACGTTTTATGAACAAGAATAACATATCAGAATCTGATACTCGTGCCAATTTTATAGACCCTAAATTATCAGAAAATCAATGGGAATCGATTCATATAGTACGTGAATACTACTTTACAGAGGGTAGAAAACTTTTAGGAAATAAAAGAGGTAAGCGACTATTTTTAGACTACTTATTAAAATACAATAACACAAATTTAGCAATCGTTGAAGCAAAAAAGTTTGGAGATCATCCAACAAAAGGTTTGCAACAAGCCTTAGATTATGCAGAAAAACTAAAGATCAATTTTGTATATGCAACCAATGGAAAGCAGATTTATGAATTTGACAGGGGTAAAGGAAAAGGAGATTATGTAGATAATTTTCCAACTCCTCAAGAATTATATAACAGACTTTTCGGAGCTAAAAACGAATTAAAAGAAAAGCTTCACAATATTCCTTTTTTACTGACGGGTAATTTCGGTCCAAGATATTATCAAGAAATCGCTGTGAATAAAGTAATGGAAACCATTGCAGATGGCAAGGAAAACAGAATTTTGTTAACATTAGCAACTGGTACAGGAAAAACTTTTATATCATTTCAAATTGTACATAAATTACTGCAGGCAAAATGGAATTTAAGCGGAAATGATAGAAGACCTAGAGTTTTATTCCTAGCAGATAGAAATGTATTGGCAGATCAAGCCATTAATACATTCAATCCTTATGAAAAAGATGTGATTAAAATTGATGGAGAAGAAGTAAAGAAACGAAACGGTGTAGTACCTACAAATGCATATATCTTTTTTGCCATTTATCAAGCCATTGCAGAGAGAGAAAATATTGGTGGTTTCTATAAAGAATACCCAAGTGATTTTTTCGATCTCATTGTAATCGATGAATGTCATAGAGGTAGTGCCAACGAAGAAGGTTCTTGGCGAGCTATTCTAGATCACTTTAAACCTGCCATTCATTTAGGATTAACAGCAACCCCTAAGCGAGACGACAACGTAGATACTTATAAGTATTTCGGAAAACCTATTTACGAATACTCTTTAAAAGACGGAATTCAAGATGGGTTTTTAACACCTTATAAAGTAAAGCGAGTTAAAACAAATATTGATGAATATATTCATACAAACGATAGTAAAATTCTTCAAGGCGAAATTACAAAAGATCGTTACGAAATTAATGATTTTAACAAAAGTATCACAGTAAAACAAAGAATTGAGTTAGTAGCGCAAACCATTTTAAAGCAAATAGGTAAAATGGATAAAAGTATTGTGTTTTGTGCCAATCAAGATCATGCTTTAGATTTAAGAGATTACATCAATAAATACAAAACTGTTTCAGACGTCAATTACTGTGTACGTGTTACCAGTGATGAAGGAAAACACGGAAGAGAATTATTAGAAGATTTTCAAGATAACGATAAAGACATTCCTGTAATATTAACGTCTTCTAAAATGTTAACTACAGGTGTAGATGCTAGAAATGTGCGTAATATAATTTTAACAGCTCCCATTGGTTCTATGGTAGAGTTCAAACAAATTATTGGTCGTGGAACAAGAGTTTTTGAAGGCAAAGACTTTTTTACTATAATCGATTTTGTGGGAGCCACCAATTTATTTTATGATGCAGAATGGGATGGAGAACCAGAAGAACCAACAGAAGGATCTGGAGGAGAAACAACTCCAAAACCACCACGTAAACCAAAAGTGAACGAACCTGGAGAACCATACGAACGTAAAGAAAAACTAATCATTTCCTTAAGTAATGGTCGTCAACTAAAAGTAACAGATATAGATACGCGTTATATTGATGAAAACGGAAAACCATTAACTGCTAGAGAGTTTTTAGAAAAATTGGTGGGTGAATTACCAGCAATTTATAAAAACGAAGCACATTTGCGTAAAATATGGTCTAACCCAGATACAAGAGCAGATTTATTGATGAAATTAGGGGATTTAGGCTTTGATAACGAACAGTTAAACGATTTGCGTAATATGATTGCATCTCCTGATTGCGATATCTTTGATGTGCTTTCTCATATTTCATTTGATTCTAATTTAATGACGCGTAAACAAAGGGTGAAATTTGTAAAAGACGAACCTGAATTTTTTGAAGTTTATAAGAGCTTAGAGGCTCGTGATTTTTTGGAGTTTATTTTAAAGCATTACGAAGAATATGGTATCGAAGAATTACAACGAGATAAATTAGGCGATTTAGTAAAACTAAAACTAGGTACTCCAAAAGATGCCAAAACTGCCTTTGGAGATATGAAAACACTATTAAATGCCTATTACAAATTACAAGAAAATATATACAGAGCAGGATAATTCCGTCTGTCATTGTGAGGAGGCACGACGTGGCAATCTCATAAAAGAAAACATAAACAATTAATGAGCATACAAAACAATATTGATAGAATTACTGATATTTTAAGAAGAGACGATGGTATTTCTGGTGCTATGCACTACACAGAACAAATATCTTGGATTCTTTTTCTAAAGTTTTTAAACGATTACGAAGATAATAAAGCAGACGAAGCCTTTTTAGAAGGTACAGACTATAATTATGTATTACGCAAAGATTTACGCTGGCACCAATGGGCATGCCCAAAAGATGAAAATGGAAAACTAGATGTAAAGAGAGCCTTAACAGGAGATGATTTAGTCGATTTTGTAAACAAAACCCTTTTCCCTTATTTACAAGCATTTAAAGCAACAACAAACAATCCTAAATCGCTAACCTATAAAATAGGGGCAATTTTCGAATATTTAGACAACAGAATTGCAAGCGGACATACCTTGCGTGAAGTTTTAGACATTATCGATGCCTTAGACTTTCAAAGTAGTGATGAGTTGTTTGAGCTATCTCAAGTATACGAAAACCTACTAAAAAGTATGGGAAGCGATGGTGGAAACTCTGGTGAGTTTTACACACCAAGAGCCATTATTAAAGCTATGGTAGAAACTACAGATATTAAAGTTGGCGATACCATTTATGATGGTGCAGTAGGTTCTGGCGGTTTTTTAGTAGAAGCATTCGATTTTTTAACTGCTGGAGATAAAAAAGAAAAACTCTCTGCAAAAGATTGGGAAACCATACAAAACGACACCTTCTTCGGGCAAGAAAAAACCAGTTTGGGTTACGTTATGGGTATGATGAATATGATTCTCCACGGAATAGAAAGTCCAAACGTATATAAAGGCAATACCTTAACCCAAAATATACGCGATTATCAAGAAAAAGACAGACACGATGTTATTTTAGCAAATCCACCTTTTGGCGGGAAAGAGAAAAAGCAAATACAACAAAACTTTCCTGTAGAAAGTAACGCGACAGAAATACTGTTTATGCAGCATTTTATGAAAATGCTAAAACTAGAAGGTCGCGCAGCAATTGTAGTGCCAGAAGGTGTGTTGTTCCAAACCAATAATGCCTTTACCAAAGTAAAACAAACCTTGCTAGAAAACTTTAATGTACATACCATAGTAAGTTTACCATCTGGTGTGTTTTTACCCTATAGTGGTGTAAAAACCAATATTATATATTTTGATAGAAAAGGTGCTACCAACAACATTTGGTATTACGACGTTACACCACCTTACAAGTTAACCAAAAACAAACCGATTGCTTACGAGCATATTAAAGAGTTTGTACACTTATTTCATAACCCTAAAAAACGTAATGCAACTAATGCTAAGACTGGTAAAGAATGTAACGACTGGACTGTAAACGTTGCAGATATAAAATACTATGACCTTAGCGCCAAAAACCCACACAAAGTAGTTGAAGTAATACACCAAAGCCCAAAAGAGTTGTTAAATGCTATTAAGCAAAACGATACTGAAATAAACACATTAATGAACCAAATTGAAAGCTTGATTGATGGGTAAGTGGGAAGAAATACAAATTGATAAATTATTTAAAATTAGAAGTGGAAATTTCATTAAAAGAAAAGATATTTCTGAAAATAAGGAATTTCCTGTTTTTGGAGGTAATGGTATTACTGGATATGCTGAAGATTTTAATTTAGAAGGAGAGAATATAATTATTGGAAGAGTTGGAGCAAAATGTGGTAACGTAAGGTTTATTAAAGAAAAGATATGGTTAACTGATAATGCTTTTTATATCTCTGAATACTTTGAGGAGTTTGATAAACAGTTTTTAAAATTATTCCTCGAACATTATAATTTAGGCTCTACAGCTAATCAAGCAGCTCAACCAGTAATTTCTTATAAAGGAATAAAAGAAATCAAAATCCCACTTCCACCATTACCAGAACAACAACGTATTGTTACCAAATTAGATGGTTTATTTGCCAAAATAGATAAAGCTATTGGTTTGTTAGAAGAAAATATTGCACATACGCAGGCTTTGATGGGTAGTGTTTTGGATGAAATATATTCGGATGGAGATATAATGCTTAAAGACGTGTGTATTCTTGGTCCCAAAAAGTCAGAAGTAAGGGATCTTGATGACAATTTAGAAGTTTCATTTTTACCAATGAGAGATTTAAATGAGCACGATATTAATTTCGTTCCAAATGAAATTAAAAAGATTAGCGAAGTTTATAAAGGCTACACCTATTTTGCAGATGGAGATATTATTTTGGCAAAAGTAACACCTTGTTTTGAAAACGGTAAAGCAGGTTTAGCAAAAAAATTAACCAATGGTATTGGTTTTGGTTCTTCGGAATATCACGTTTTAAGACCAAAAGAAAACGTTTTGCCAGAATGGATTTACTTCTCTGTTTTAACCGAACAAATAAGAGTTACAGGTAAAGAAAACATGACAGGAGCTGGAGGATTAAAAAGGATTCCAAGACCTTTTTTAGAAGAATGGAAAATACCAGTTCCTGAATTATCAATTCAGAAAAAACAAATTAAAAGAATAGTTCAAATTCAAGAAGAGACTAAAAGTTTAGAAACCTCAATTCAGGAAAAATTAAATCATTTAAAATCCTTAAAAAGTAGTTTGTTAGATCAGGCTTTTAAGGGGGAGTTGTAAAATGTTTAGTGTGTTAAAATAAAAAAGTAAAAAATGGCATTAGAAATAAATATAGGTGAAGAATATAAAATAAAAATAGAAAAAACTGAGGACTTTGAAAAATCTATTTTTAAAGAAGTATATACGCAAGCCACAAAAAATGTAGAAGAGATAATTTTACAAGCAAATACAGTTTCTAGCACAAAAAGTATTAGTAACGATGATTACAATAATGTAATTGCTTTTACAGGAGAACGCGGTACAGGTAAAAGTTCTTCTATGATTTCTTTTGCTGATGCTTTAAAAAACAAAAAGTCTAAAGATACTTTTTGGAGTGCCACTCCAAATCTTGAAAAAGCTAAAATAAAATCTTTAGATATTATAGACCCTTCTTTATTTAGAAATGAAGATAAACTTTTTGAAATTATAATTTCTAAAATGTTTTCTAAGTTTCAGAAGAAATTAAAGAAAGAAAATACGATTAAAAATGACCGCAAACGTGATTTAATAAAACAGTTTCAAAAGGTATTTAACAATCTTAAAGTAGTTCATAACGGAAAGTCTGATGTTTACGAAAAAGAAGCTATTGAGGCTTTAAGTGATTTAGCTTTCGGAACAAACTTGAAAGAAAATTTTAAAAAATTAGTAGACGAATATCTACTTTGCATGTATGGAATTGATAATTCTAAAGATAAAAAGGGATTTTTATTGATTCCTATAGATGATTTTGATTTAAACATTTCTGGAGCTTATGAAATGTTAGAAGACATTCGTCAATTCTTAATTCAAAGTAATGTTCTTATTCTGATTGCATTTAAAATGGAACAATTACAAGATTCTATAAATAATGAAATCATAAAAGAGTATGATATGATTTTTAAATATGGAGAAAAAGCTAATATATACTTGTCAGAAAACATATCTAATAAATCTAATAAATATTTAGACAAGTTATTTCCTTTAGAAAGAAGATTTAATACTCCAATTCTTATAGAAAATAATATTTCTACTCAAAAAATGAATTTGTATGATTCTCAATATGAAATTGAATTAAAAGAAGAATTAAATACAAAAGACGTTAAAGTTAACAAAGACAAGATTTATTATATTAAAAATCAGACCATAGAAAATACTTTTTTAGGTTTGGTTTATAGAAAAACCAATATTTTAATTGCGAAAAACAAGTTTGAAAAAAATATAATTGTTCCGAATACTTTAAGAGATTTAACCAATACAATAACTTTAATTTATAGGGAGTCAAATATAAATTCTTTTAAGACTTATTTAAATAAAGAAATAGGAAGTAATCTTTCACAAGAAGAAGTTTATTTTTTTAAAGAATTAGACAAGGCTTCTAATACTACATTAAACCAATTTATTTTAAACTGGATTGGCATAAATAAAAATGGATTATTATTTAATTCTGATTATGACCCAACGTTCGAGGATGAAAATGAGATTAGTAGGTTGACTAAAATAAAAAAATATTATAATGCTTCTTTTGGAGATGTCTTATCTGTTTTAAGAGAGATAAAAAGTAATATTTTAGTTACAGATATTAAAAATTTACAGTTTGTAAGTTATTTAAAAATATATTACTCTATTAGATTTACAGAGTTATTTAAAAATAACTTTAACATTGAAAATTTACAAATTTTAACAAATGATAGATTAACAAATAATTCTATAAAATATTTTCCAACAATTAGAGATAAACCAAAAGGTCTAGGTCGACGAGATTATTTTGTAATTAACAAATCTCCTCTAGATTTATATCAATATATAGTTGATCTTATTAATGAAATTACACCAAATAATAACAATTATAATGAAATTTATTTATGGTTTACTCATTTTTTAAATTTTATAGGTTATGGAAGTAAAGACAATAAGTATTATGTCAATAATATAACGGATGATATAAAAGAAAGGACAGGTAATAAGTATGAAACTGTTACATTTAGTGCAATTTCTATTTTAAATAATTTAAATAATTCGGACAAGTTAATAAAGCAATATGTTCCTCATAATATTTTAGTAGACATTAAAGATTCTAATTTTTATTTAAATTTAAAACAATGGAATATTGATTTAAACAAAGATTATTATTTAGTATATAATATTAACTTGTTTGATGAAATACTAAATAAATTGAGTGATTACTCCAGTAGTAAAGATAGTTTAGGAGATAATTATGGAAAAAGATTACATGTCTATTTATATGATGGATTAAAAGAGATTAGTGAGAAATTATCAATTAAATATAACATTGATTTAAGAGATATATGCAATAATCCATTTTTTGATTATTGGAATGATAACTATTCAGTTTTAAACGGAATTTTAGATTCATTATTTAATTTTTCATCAGAAAAGAGCATTAAAAGTTTATATAAATTGGATAATGAAAATCTCAATACAATTAATAGGTTTATAAAACACTCTTTACCTAGTTTAACAAAAAAGAAGTTAGCTATATTAATCAATAAATTAGCTAAATCAAAAAATTCCCCTAATCAAAGAATTTTAAATGAGCTTTGGAAACTTAGAAATAGTTTAAATAATAATAACCTTGAAGAAATAAAGAATGATTTACGTGATTTGTTAAATAATTTAAAATCTAATGGATAACCTTAGAAAATCCATAAAAGCAATTTTCAATAATACTTGCCCTGATTTAATATTTCAGAATATCTATAGTAATGGTTTGGAAAAGGATACTTTTTCTAAAACGGGTTTTTTAGAGCAAGGCTTGGCATTTTTTAATAATTATAGCTTTGATGAAATTGAAAACTTGTATAGCAAATTAGATTCAGATTGGTTGCTAGATGTGTATCAAGGAAAAAGTAGTAAGAAGTCAATTTTTAATTTATTAACTCATTTTAATAAACAAGTTTTAATAGAAAGAGACAAAGAACCTTTTGTTTGTTATGAGCATTTATTGCGTTGGCGAGATTTATCTTTTTCTTTAGGAGAAGATTTATTTACGTGTTCTTATTTTGCATACATGGATAACCGTTCTAAAAGAAAAAGAAATTTCTTTTCTTGGAGAACCGTTGCTTTTTCAAACAATAATAGACTTAAAAAGTTATTAGATAAAGGGATTGCAGAAAATCATTTTCATTTAAAAGGCTCTGCTCCAGTTTTTGATTTGAATTGGATTTCTTTAATGAATACGATTAATAGTAATCATCATACTGAAAAGTTTAAGAAGTTAAAAAAAGGACTAAAATTAAATGGAGCTACTTCTCATTCTTTCCATAATCAAAATAAAGAAATAGACGTCCTTGTTAATAAAGCTTCGAAAATAAGACTGGTGTTATTTCAATTTTTATTAGATGAAAATAGTGAAATTAACTTAGCTGATTTTAAGTACTTATTATATCCGAATTCTAATAAAAATGATTCCTTTGAGCTATTAATGAATTTATCTAATATTCAAATTGAAATCAACGAGAAGAAAAAACTTTATGGGTATGAGTTTTATCATAAAGGAAAGCAGGAAGTAGCAGATTATGCTATTACTAAAGATATGCATATTAATAACTTTAAAGGTTCTTTTATAATGTATGGAGAAAGGCAGTTGCTCTACAAAGCTTTCAAATATATTTATTCAGAAAAAAAAGAAAGCTTTAAAATAGAAAAATTATTACACGCCTACATATCTATTAAAAATCAATTTAGGTCAGAATTAATTCAAGTCAATAAAAAGGTTGGTTTTGCTAATTTTTCTACGTATCAAGATAGAAAAGAATACTTTATTCCAGATAATAGTATTTATGAAACAGCCTTATTACAAATGGCTATTAATGATAGTACAAAGTTTCAAAATATAACTTCTTTTGAAACTAGAATTACACCAAAAAATACAGCTTTAGCCATTAATAACAGTTTAAAAAAATATCAAATTAATAGTGATATAAAAGCATTAAAAGAGACACATTATAATATACCTACTAAAAAGGCTTTAGGTACTTATAAAGCAAATAAAGAAAAACATTTTTATACAGTCCATTTTATTAAGTTTAAAGAGAAGAATACCAACTATAAATTAGCTCAAGAAGTATTACCAAGGCATCATCAATTAAGGAAAGATGTAAAAAAACAAGCCAGAGCAATTGTGCAACTAAGAGAATCGTATTCTAAGAAAGCAAAACTTATTAGAGGTATTGATGCTGCTTCGTCTGAATTTAATGCAAGACCAGAAGTTTTTGCACAAGCTTTTAGGTATTTAAAAGACCATAAGTTAAATGGAAAATACAATCATTTAAAGAAAGAGATTGTAGAAAATAAACTATATGCTACTTATCATGCAGGTGAGGATTTTTACGATATTATAGATGGAATTAGATGTATTGATGAAACGATTAAATTTCTAAAATTTCGCCAAGGAGATAGAATAGGACATGCATTGGCACTAGGAATAGATGTTAAAGAATATTTTGATTTTAAAGGAAGAAAATTATTGATTCCGAAAGAGATGCTATTAGATAACATAGCTTGGTTATTAGCAAAGGTTAGAAAATATAATATAAATGACCATACCAGTGAAATATATAAATTAGAAAAATTATTTGACTCATTATTTAGAGAAGTCTATCAATGTTATTTTGATAAAGATTCTAAATTTAATAACATACATTTTAAGCACGAAATATATTTTGATGCCTGGAAATTAAGAGGAGATGATCCATATTTATATTTAGAAGATATACATGAAAAAATAGAAGATATTCCGAACATCACGTACTGGGAAAGATGTAGAATTAACCATTTTTATCCTAAAAGAGGAAACATAAGAAATGATAGCAAAACTAAATTTTTGTATCTACAATATCATTTTAATCCTGAAATAAAAAAGAAGGGTAAAGAAATAAAGCAATTTGAAATTACAGATGCTTATGTAAAACTAGTAACAAGTATTCAAAAAGAATATCAAAACTATATCGTTCAAAAGAATATAGGTATTGAATGTAATCCAACATCTAATTATTTAATAGGAACTATAGATAAATACCACAAACACCCTATAAAGAATTTTTTCAATTTACATTTAGAAACTGATTTTGATATAATAAAAGAATGTCCACAATTGTTTGTTTCAATAAATACAGATGATCAAGGTGTTTTTGGTACATCTTTAGAAAATGAATATGCTTTATTAGCTATTGCCATGGAAAAAGAAAAAGATGAAAACGGAAACCCTAAATATAGCCAAACTATGATATATGAATGGTTAGACAAAATTAGAGAAATGGGGTTAGAACAAAGTTTTAAAAAATAATATATTATTCTCAAAAGGATGTTGTTTTGGCGCTTTGGAACAATAATCTAATTATAAAATAAAAGTAAGCTATGCTATTCGAAAAAGTAACCAAAGAACATATATTACAAGGAATTAAAGATTTCGAAGAAAATGGCTTGCCAAATGGTTTTGGTCCTTCTTCAACATATGATTTAGTTTATAACGGTATACATTACCCTCCAAAGGCAATAATGGCATATGCTAATTTTTATGCAGAAGGAAGAACCATAAAACCTTATTTTAAAGGTGGTTTGAATACGGATTGTTTTAATGCATTCGAAAAACTTCAATTTAGTGTTATTAAAAAGCAGTTAACAGACCCTATATTTCAAATTCAAGTCTCTAAAACAGATAAAACTTCAGACGGCAATTTTTTAACAGCAAAATTGCAAATTGTAAAAGGTGGCTATCAATTATTAAAAGGATCTTATATTTATAAAGAACCCAAACCTAGTTTTTTAAAGCACTCTTATTATCAAATGAGAGTTAAATATGAAAAAGAAGACTATTTTGAAGACTCTGATTATAGTAAATATGTAATTCTAAAAAAAAGCATAACATTTAATAGACCATCACCAGCAGCGGTTATTACACTTAATAGAGCTGCTAATGGAAAGTATGAATGGAAATTAAAAGACGGTACTACCCTTGAAGAATTTGAAAACAAACAAGTAAAGCCTTTAAAACAGATTAATTACTGGATCTTTCAAGGAAATCCAGATATTTATAATATTACAAATGCCTTAAAGTATGGACACTTGAAAAGCTGGAAAGTTGCTGCACATAAAGACAAAATAAAAATTGGTGATCAAATAATATTGTGGCAAACCGGAAATCAATCAGGATGTTATGCGTTGGCAGAGGTTACTTCAGAAGTAGGTGTTTTAGAAGAAGAAAAAATTGAACAGCAATATTATCTCAATCCTAGCATTAGTGAGGCTGCAGTAAGAGTGAAAATTAAAATCACAAAAAACTTAGTAGAAAATCCTATTTTATGGAAAGATATAAAAGAGGATCCTAAATTTCTAAATTTTAAAGCAGGGAATCAAGGAACAAATTTTAGTGCTACTCAAAAAGAATTTGAGACTTTGTTAAATTGGAATCAAAACAATAATACTAAATATTGGTTGTATTCTCCAGGAGGAGGTGCTGATCATTGGGATGAATTCTATAATGGCAACATTATGGCTATTGGTTATGATAAACTAGGAGATTTAAGAACTTATAAATCTAAAGATGAAATACGTGATGCTTTAATTTCATTAAACGGTGGAGAAGGAAATCCTATGAACAAAGTAGTAGCGAATTATGATTTCCTGGAAAATATAAAAATTGGAGATATTATAATTGTTAAAAAAGGAATAAGTAAATTATTGGGGTATGGAGTAGTAACTTCAGATTATTTTTTTGATAGCAAAAGAGAAAGTTATAAAAGCTGTAGAAAAGTAGATTGGAAATTAAAAGGAGAATGGCATTCAGAGCATAAACTTGTTTTAAAAACGCTTACAGATGTTACTATTTATGATTCTGAATACAAAGGGTATGATAAATATTCTGATTATTTAATGGAATTAATGACAAGTGATAAAAAAGAAAAAATTGCAGAAAAAATAATAACCGATATGAAACCAACAAACCAAATTCTATACGGACCTCCAGGAACAGGGAAAACTTATTATTTAAAAGACCAATTATTTGATACATATACGCTTAGGGAAAACGCCATCACTAAAGAAAAGTTTTTTGAAGATAAAATAACGAATTTAACTTGGTGGCAAGTAATAGCAATTGCACTTATTGAAAATGGAACCTCAAAAGTAAATGACATTTTAGAGAATAGATGGTTAAAAACAAAAGCATCGTTATCAGAATCTAAAAATGTGAGAGCTACAATATGGGGAACATTACAAATGCACACGATAACTTCTTCAGAAAATGTAGCATATAAACAACGTCAAAATCCGTTAATTTTTGATAAGAATAATGATAAAATGTGGCAGTTACTTGAAGAAGAAACAAAAGAGCAAATTCCTGAAATATATGATATAATAGATGAGGTTAACAATTTTAAAAGCAATAATGAAACGGTTATAAAAAATTACGATTTCGTAACATTTCATCAATCCTTCTCATATGAAGATTTTATTGAAGGAATCAAACCTGTTTTTCCAGAAACAGAAGAAGAAACGAAAGATTTAGGATACACGATTGAAGATGGTGTTTTTAAAAAATTGTGTACAAAAGCTAAAAATGATTCTGAAAATAGATATGCTATTTTTATAGATGAAATTAATAGAGGGAATGTCTCTGCAATTTTTGGGGAGTTAATTACGCTTATAGAAATAGATAAACGAAGTGGCGCTAAGAATGAATTAAGTATAAAGTTGCCATATTCTAAAATAAATTTCAGTGTACCTTCTAACTTAGATATTTATGGTACCATGAACATAGCAGATAGATCTGTAGAAGCATTAGACACTGCATTAAGACGTCGTTTTGAGTTTAAAGAAATGATGCCAGATTATGCTGTTATAGAAAATGAAGAAGTAGATAATATTAAGCTATCTGAAGTTTTAAAAAAGATAAATGAACGTATCGAATTATTAATAGATAGAGACCATACAATCGGACATTCTTACTTTTTTAATGTGAATTCAGAAGAAAAACTAGTCAATGCTTTTAATAATAAAATAGTGCCCTTGTTACAAGAGTACTTTTATGGTGATTATGGTAAAATAGGATTGGTGTTAGGAAAAGGGTTTGTAGAAAAGAAAAAAAATGATGATATCAATTTTGCAGATTTCTCGTATGAAAATTCAAATGATTTTAAAGCACCTTCATACCTTCTAAAGCTAGTAAATGAAGGTAATGTAATTGATGCTGTTCTATCATTGTTAGGAAAAAAGCAAGCGGAATAATTGATAAGTAATAAGACAATATCGGTTTTTGAACACCAACGTTTATATGTTGGTGAGGAAGGTTTTAAGCAAGTACATTTAGATGCGCTATTAAAACTGAACGAATATCATGATGGTAATTATTTTGAACCTATTGCAAAAGGGATCAAATTTAATCAATATGTTGGTGTAATTCAGGTAGATGGTTTAACTATTGAGATTCACCCAAAAGCAGACAAAGAGGATGATGATAATAAATGGAAAGGTGTTTTATTAAAAATGTTACAAGCATGCGGAAAACTTAAAGCGGAATCTTCTGGGGCAGCACATGTTAAAAGACAGCACCTTAATTTACTAGAAGTTTATTTTGAATTGTACTTATTAGAAGTAGAAAGTTTGGTTAGAAAAGGTTTGATTAAAAACTATAGAAAGCAAACACAAAATACAAAAGCATTAAAAGGTAAATTAGAATTTGCAGGACATATTCGAAAAAACATCGTCCATAAAGAACGCTTTTATACTACGCATCAAGTGTACGATAGTAATCACTTTTTACATCAAGTATTACAAAAAGCATTAATTATTGTTACTCAGTTTACAAACGGAACGAGATTACAGGATTTAGCAAACAGAGTGCAGTTAAATTTTCCAGAAGTAGATCAAAAAACTATTACCGAAAAACAACTGAATGAAGTTCGGTTAAATAGAAAATCTGTTGGATATGCGAATGCTATAGAGTTAGCGAGGTTAATTATTTTAAATTATTCACCAGATATATCAAGCGGAAAAGAAAAGATGTTGTCTCTATTATTTGATATGAATGAATTATGGGAAACCTATGTTTTAAAACAATTACAAAAAGCTTGTTTAGGTACTGATATAAAAGTGTCAGGACAAGAATCTAAATCCTTCTGGGGAGGCAATAGTTTAAGACCAGATGTTGTATTACGCAAAGGTTCACAAACCTTCATAATCGATACAAAATGGAAAAGACCCAAAAACAATACAGCTTCAGTGAGCGATTTAAGACAAATGTATGCCTATTGTCGTTTTTGGGATGCTAAAAAAGCATTGTTATTGTATCCCGGAGATCCCCGAGAAAATAGTTTTAAATCGTATTTAACAGATGATTATGTTATAGATGAAGATGCTAATCATTCACAAATAGAGCATCAATGTAAAATGGGCTTTGTATCGGTTTTAGAGGGGGGAGAACTAGATGAAAATCTAGGGAATAAAGTGCTGTCATTAGTAGTTTTATAGAATATAATTCTGTGTGTAATTAAAAGGGACTTGAATAATTTTAGGTAAAATAAATTGCTTTTTTTAAAAGCAAATAATAAAGGATAAGTTAGTGCGTGTTTATTGAGTTTAAAACATGAGAAATAAAATTCTGTATATAGATATTGAAACGTCTCTACAAGGGAAGATCAATGATGTGGGTGCTGTTTTTAAAGGAGAGGAGCTTCATGGAAAACAATTGACCAAATTAGAGTCTTGGATAAAGCAAGCAGAGTATATTTGTGGTCATAACATTGTAGCACACGACATTGCATTATTAAAGTTGTCTTTGGGAGACGATATTTTTAAGACTAAAAAAATAGTAGACACATTACTATGGTCCCCAATACTCTTTAGCAATACTCCTTATCATAAATTAGTAAAAGGATACAAAATTGTAAACGATAGTGATTATAATAATCCTTTGTCAGATTGTAAACTCACAAAACAATTATTAATAGATGAGTTAAATAGATTCTCAGAATTAGAATCAAACATACAACAGGTATATGCTTGTTTATTTTCTAATTTAAAGGACTATGCTGGATTCTTAGAGTTAATCAATTTTAAGACAACAAATATTGAAATTAAGATAGAGCTAAAAAAATGCTTTGAAAATAAAATCTGTACAAATTTAAAGATAGAAAATCTTATAAAGAATTATCCCGTAGAGTTAGCATATGCATACGCACTAATAAATACGGTAGAAGATAAATCAGTACTAGCTTATTGGATTAGCAAAACTTACCCAAAAACGCAACAAATAGTAAATCATTTAAGATTTAAAAATTGTGAAGACACAAATTGTAAATATTGTAGTTCAAACCTAAACCCTAAAAAAGCCTTACAAACTTATTTTGGTTATAAAGATTTTAGAAGCTTCGACCAAGAGGAGGTAATAAGTTTACAAGAAAAAACAGTAAGAGCAGGACTAAGTGAAAAATCATTTGTTGCCGTGTTTCCTACAGGTGGTGGTAAATCACTTACGTTTCAATTACCAGCCTTAATGAAAGGTGCTTTATCGCGTCAACTAACTGTAATAATTTCTCCATTAGTGTCTTTAATGAAAGATCAAGTAGAAAATCTTGAAAAACGTTTCGACATTACCAAAGCTGCTGCCATCAATGGTTTATTATCTCCATTAGAAAGACAAGAAGCGATTGAACGTGTAGAAAAAGGAGATATTCAGTTACTCTATTTATCTCCAGAATCGTTAAGGTCTCAAACCATCTTAAGAATTTTAAAACAACGTTCCGTAGCTCGATTTGTGATAGATGAGGCACATTGTTTTTCTTCTTGGGGACAAGATTTTAGAGTGGATTATTTATACATTGCTCAATTTATCAAAAGTTTAGAAGAAGAATTGATGGGTAGAAGAATACCTGTTTCTTGTTTTACAGCAACGGCAAAACCACAGGTAATAACAGATATCAAAGAATATTTTAAAACAAAACTAGAGATTGATTTAGACGAGTATGTAACCAGAGCAAGCAGAACAAATCTTAGATACGAAGTAGTCGATATCAATGATGCGGAACGCAAAATGGGCGCATTATTAAAGTTACTAGACCGTTGTGAAAAACCAGCAATTATTTATGCTTCTAGAACCAAAAAAGTAGAAGAAATTCATGGTTTAGTGGAAAGTGCAGGATTTAATGCATCTTATTTTCATGGAAGGTTAGATAAAGATCTAAAGAAAGAGTACATGGATGCCTTTATGAACAATAAAAAAGACATCATAGTGGCAACTTCCGCTTTTGGAATGGGGGTAGATAAAGATGATGTAAAATCAGTTATCCATTATAATATATCAGATTCTCTCGAAAATTACGTGCAAGAAGCGGGTAGGGCAGGTCGTGACGAAAACATTCAAGCTAAATGTTACATTCTTTTTAGTGAAGGAGATTTAAATAAACATTTTAGTTTATTACAACAGACCAAAATAAATCAAAAAGAAATTCAACAAATATGGCAAGGACTTAAGTTTTTGTCTAAAAACAGAAAGAACAATAAAATAAGTAATTCTGCTTTAGAAATTGCTCAAAAAGCAGGTTGGGATACCGAAATACATGAGCTTGAAACTAAAGTAAAAACATCAATTGCAGCCTTAGAAGATCAAGGGTTTTTAAAGCGTAAGCAAAATTCTTCAAGTGTGTTTGCAGATAGTTTAATGGTACCAAACTTAAATAAGGCACTTCAAAAAATACATAAACAAACATCACTAACAGAAGAGCAAGTATTAAATTGCTCCCGAGTATTACAACGTATCGTAAAAGACAAAGAATGCAGAATTGATTATTTAGCCGATACCACAGGGTTAACACTTTATATAATTAGAGATGTAATTGATATATTAAGAGATTTAAAAATCTTAGGAGATTCAAAAGATTTAACGGCTTTTATAAATGTAACACAATCAGCAAATAGTTCTAAAAACGTAATGGCTCGTTACAGTAAAATTGAATCAGCATTACAAAAGTTCTTAACAACAAGCATTAAAATATCAATGCGACAATTAAACCAAAATTTAATGGATTTTGGAGTTGTGAATTCTTCAATAGACGCCCTTAAAAACATTTTAAATTATTGGGAGATAAGAAACTTTATCACTAAAAAACGAATTGATAGGGAAAATGATTTATATCAAATTAAAATCAATAAAAGTAAGGAGTTAAAAGAGGATCTATTGTGGAGACATGAGCTTGCAGTAGACGTGTACCAGCTACTTGAAAAATTTCAAATAAAGCAAAAAGAAAAACAAGTAGGTACAGATAAGAAAGACCTTCCAGTTTCTTTTTCAATGTTAGAATTAAAAAATTCGAACCAGTTATTGGGGCATTTAAAAGAAGAAAATCTAAAGCGATATGAAAAAACATTACTTTATTTAAATCAGATAAAGGCTATAAAATTAGAAGGAGGGTTTATGGTGTCTTACAATAGGTTAAATCTCGAAGAGATTAATGCATCTATCCCTAGATTTACCTTAGAGAATTTTAAAAAAATGGAGGATCATTACATCCATAAAACGGAACAGATTCATATTGTAGGAGAATATGCAAAACGTAGAATTCAAAATTACGAAGCGGCTCTTACCTATGTAAATGATTATTTCAGCTTACCTTATGAAGAGTTTTTGGCAAAATATTTTCCAAGACGTAAATCAGAAATTAGAACACCTTTAACTCCTAATCGATTGAAAGAAATTATAGGAGATTTAGATACAAATCAAACTAAAATTGTCAATGATGGTAAATCAGATAATATTTTAGTGTTAGCAGGACCGGGAAGTGGTAAAACCAAAGTATTGGTGCATAAAATAGCAAGTTTATTACTTTTAGAAGATATCAAGCCAGAACAGTTTTTAATGCTTACATTTTCTAAAGCTGCTTCTTTAGAGTTTAGAGCAAGAACAAGAAAATTAGTACCAGAATATTCAGGATTAATTAAAATCACCACCTTTCATGGCTTCTGTTTTCAGATAATGGGGCAATTAGGAGATCTAGCAAAGTCTAAAAATGTAATACAAGATTGTTTAAACGCCATCGAAAATGAGGATATAGACATCTCATCAATTATAAATAAAAGTGTGTTGCTTTTAGATGAATTTCAAGATGTAAATCAAGCGGAATGGAAACTCATTCAAACCATTATACAAAAATCTGGAAATATAAGAGTAATTGCAGTGGGAGATGATGATCAAAATATTTATGAATTTAGAGGTTCATCAAATAAGTATATGCTTGAGTTTAAAGAAAAGTATAAAGCCACAGAATATTCATTAATTAAAAACTACAGATCTACTGCTAATATTGTGGCATTCAATAATGAGGTGTTAGATAAAATTCCAAATAGATTAAAGCGAGAAGTATTAGAACCAGCAAAAGTAGAAATAGAGCGGCCAATTCAATTAATTAGATATCAAAGTTCGTATTTAGAAAAATCTTTGACAGATTTCTTAATAAAGGATAACCATGTGGGTACAAGGGCTATTCTTGTAAGAACAAACAAGCAAGCTTTAATGCTAAGTACATTACTTAAAAATGTGGGGCAAAAAACAAGATTAATCACAGATTTAGAGGGTTTTAGGTTGTCTGATTTGATGGAAATAAGGACATTTACGGATAAACTAAAACAAAACAAAAATGATGCGGGTATCATCTTTAATAATTTTTGGGAAGAGGCAAAAATATACTTTAAAAACAGTCATAAAAACAGTATTCATTACCAAACATGTTTAGAGATTATCTTAAAATTTGAAAGAAACTATGAAAAGAAAAAACAATTAATAGATTGGTATGAGTACATTAATGAAATAAAAATGGAAGATGCCATCAATGCAGATGCAAATGCAATCATCATTGCAACAATCCATAAATCAAAAGGTAAAGAATTTGATCATGTATATCTATTATTAGAAAATTATGAATTTAATAACTCTGAATCAAAACGTGTATTGTATGTAGGATGTTCAAGGGCAAAAAAATCCTTACAAATACATTGTAATTCAAGTTTTTTCGATCATTTTAAAACAGAAAAATTAGAAATCATTCCGTTCAAAGGCAAGACCACACAACCTAATTATTTTGAGATTATTTTAGATCATAAAGAAATTAATTTAGGTTCACAAAAATATAGAGCAACCATAAATAGGGTAAACCATTTAAAAACAGGAGATCTGCTAAATAAAGATTTGACACAATTTTCTAATGGTTCTGTTTTAGGTTTAGCAAATCCAACATTAGGTAATGTATTGTTGTTTTCTAGAGCTTTTATAGAAAAAAAATACAACATTTTTTTAAAAGATGGATATCAATTGACGAATGGTAATGTAGAATACCTATTGTTTTGGTACGATATCAAAGAAAAAAAGGAATACAAAATAGTACTTCCAAAATTACAGTTTAAGAAAAACTAAAAACTGTACGATTCGACTAATTTCAAATCCATAAACAAAATCTACAAAGAATAACTTTTACCTAAAGCACAGACTTCTTCAATGCCTCCAATTCCACACCTAAATCAGTAAACATTGTAATAATACTACTCAATTTCAATTCATGTTCCTCATATTCTTGAGTGTTGATACTACAAGTAAATTTCCACAATTCCAAAACCTCAGAAACAGGTACATGGTAAGGTTGGTAAGTCGGATTATCAGGTTTCAATAAAAAAGAATCATTTTCTTCAATCTCATTATAAAGCCTTTTATACGTCATACCATCATCTTTGGTCACCACAATATAAGAAACCCCACTTTTCGCATTTTTAATATCCTCAACAAATTCAGCAACCAAATAAGAACCATCTTTCATAGGCAACATAGAATCCCCTTTAATAGGGAAAGCGCGATGTTTTCCAGTAGGTAAAAAAGGCAATTTAATTTTTTCCAATTGCTCAATATACTCAGGATCATCATAGCCTAATAGATAACCTGCAGAAGCTTTTGCAGGTACAATTTCAATCAAGTTTTCATTGTCCTGGTCTACAGTAATCGGAAACAAAACACGTTGGTTACCAACTTCAATAAAAGAAACATCTTTCGCTTTGGTCAAATCATTTTTAATAATAATGTCAATCGGAATACTAAAATAGTTCGAAAAATCAATTAAAAAATCAATAGTTGGCGAAGAACGATTCTCTTCATAAGAACTAATACGAGATCGGGTAACATGCAATTCTTCGGCCAAAGACTCCTGTGTTAATTTTTTAAGAGTTCTTAAATGTTTGATGTTTTTCGATAAAATATTCATAATGCTACAATATTGAGCAACAAATGTATGGTTTTGTAGCTAATTTTACAACGTGAAAAAACATATTTTACATCTCGATTTAGATACCTTCTTTGTTTCTTGCGAACGACTCATAGACAGCAGGTTGAAAAAAAAACCTCTATTAGTGGGCGGTACAGGAGACAGAGGTGTGGTGGCAGCATGCAGTTACGAAACCAGAAGGTTTGGGGTACATTCTGGCATGGCTATGAAAATAGCCAAAAGATTGTGTCCAGAAGCAACAATCATTAGAGGCAATACTGGAATTTACTCCAAATATTCAAATCTAGTCACAGAAATTATCAAAGAAAGTGTACCCGTATTCGAAAAAGCAAGTATAGACGAATTTTATGCAGACCTATCTGGTATGGATGCTTTTTTTGGAAGCTATAAATATGCTTCAGAATTAAGACAACGTATCATCAAAGAAAGTGGACTGCCAATTTCTTTTGGCTTATCACAAAATAAAATTGTTTCTAAAGTGGCTACTGGTGAAGCCAAACCTAACAACCAATTACTCATTAATAGGGGGTTTGAAAAATCCTTTTTGGGGCCTTTGTCCATTCGTAAAATTCCATCAGTAGGTGAAAAAACCTATAAAATCTTAAGAAATTTAGGGGTAGACAAAGTAAAAGTAGTACAAGAAATGCCACTAGAAATGATGATGAGTGTTTTGGGTGCAAACGGAAAAACGATTTGGAAACGTGCAAACGGAATTGACAATGCTCCAATCATCGCTTTTCATCAGAGAAAATCCTTATCAACAGAAAGAACTTTTTCAAAAGATACCATAGACATCAAAAAACTAAAAGAAACCATTTTTGCAATGGCAGAAAATCTAGCCTATCAATTAAGAAAAGGGGATAAGTTAGCAGCAACCATCAGTGTGAAAATTAGATATTCAGATTTTAACACCTATAGCAAACAAGTAAAAATTCCATACACTAGTGCAGATCATATCATCATACCAACAGTATTAGAATTGTTTCAAAAGCTCTATCAAAGGCGTTTATTAATTAGGTTGGTAGGGGTTCGGTTTACAGATTTGGTAAGTGGTAATTATCAAATAAATCTTTTTGATGACACAGAACAAATGCTCAATTTATACAATGCCATGGATACGGTTAGAAACAAATATGGCGAAAAGAGTATTATGAGAGCAGCAGCTATGGGAGCAAAATCAATCGGTAGATTTAACAATCCTTTTAACGGAGAACCACCATTAATATTAGCACATAGAAAACAATAGTGATGTATCTAAATTGTCATACATATTATTCTTTAAGGTACGGTACGTTTTCAGAAGTAGAATTGCTACAATTGGCAGTAGAAAATGGCGTACAAGCAGTAGCGTTAACCGATATCAACAATACCTCTGCATGTATGAATTTTGTACAACAGGCACACAAAACAAATATAAAACCAGTGCTAGGTGTAGATTTTAGAAATGGCAATTCCCAACAGTTTGTGGCACTCGCAAAAAACAATCAAGGTTTTCAAAATATCAACACCTATTTATCTAAATTTTTAGAAGCTAAAACAGCCATTCCAAATCAACCGCTAGAGCTTGATGAGGTATTTATCATCTATCCTTTTGAAAAAGTGTTAGAGCTAAATTTAACTGTTTTTAAATCAAATGAATTTATTGGGGTTTCCATAGCTGAGGTCAACAAACTACGGTTTTCTTATCTAAGAAGTTACCAAGATAAAATTGTCATGCAACAGCAAGTAACCATCAGAAATAAAAAGGACTTCAATGCACACCGATTATTAAGAGCAATAGATAACAACACTTTATTGAGCAAGTTGGATACAACAGAGCAATGTTTAGAAACAGATAAAATGCACAATGTTGTAGAGCTAGAAAATCATTTTAAAGAGTTTCCTAATGCCATTGCAAATACCAAGAATTTGTTGCAGCAATGCAATATTGACTTCGGTTTTGGTAAAGAACGTAAAAATCAAAACCTGCAGGTGTACACCAATAGTTTTCAAGAAGATTGTAACATGCTTTTAAATTTATGCAAAAACAAGTTACACAAACGCTATAAAAACCCAACAGAAGAAGTACATAAAAGGTTACAAAAAGAATTAAAGGTAATTATCGATTTAAAATTTGTTTCTTTTTTTCTGATCAATTATGATATTATTCAACATGCAAATAGCAACAATTTCTTTCATGTGGGTAGAGGTAGTGGCGCAAACAGTATTGTAGCTTATATTTTAGGAATTACAGATGTAGATCCTATCGAATTAGATTTGTATTTCGAAAGATTTATCAATCCGTTTAGAGCTTCGCCTCCTGATTTTGATATTGATTTTTCTTGGAAAGATAGAGACATCATGACGCAATATATTTTCAAGCGATTTAAAAATGTAGCCTTATTAGCAACCTATGTAACGTTTAAATACAAAGCAGTTGTAAGAGAATTAGGAAAAGTATTTGGCTTACCCAAAGAAGAAATAGACAAATTAAGCAAAGGACCTGCAGCAGAACAATTAGACGAGATGTCTAAGTTGGTTTTAAAATATGGCAAATTAATAGAAGGATTTCCAAATTATGTAAGTGTGCATTCGGCAGGTGTGTTAATCTTAAACAAACCCATTCATTACTATTCAGCCACGCATTTACCACCCAAAAATTTTCCTACAGTACAATTCGATATGAATATTGCAGATGATGTAGGTATTTTTAAATTCGATATTCTAGGTCAAAGGGGATTAGCAAAAATTAAAGAGGCATTAGAAATCATAAAAGAAAACAATCCTACACATCCACCAATAGATATTACAGAGGTAGCTGCTTTTAAAAAGGACAAAAACATTAATAACCTTTTAAAATCAGGGGGTGCTATTGGGGCTTATTATGTAGAGTCTCCTGCAATGCGTGGTTTAATGCAAAAATTGCAAACCCAAGATTATTTAGGTTTAGTGGCAGCAAGTTCAATCATAAGGCCAGGGGTTTCCAGTTCTGGGATGAAAGAGGAGTTTATCAAAAGACATCGTTTCCCAGAAAAACGAAAAGAAGCAAATCCAATTTTATTAAAAATAATGCCAGAAACTTACGGAGTGATGGTGTATCAAGAAGATGTCATGAAAGTGGCCAATCAGTTTGCAGATTTAACTTTAGGAGAAGCAGATGTATTAAGAAGAGGGATGAGTGGCAAATACCGTTCACTCAAAGAATTTCAAGCGGTAGAAGAAAAATTTATTGCAAACTGTAGAAAAAAAGGACATAAAGACGAGTTGATTTTTAAAGTATGGAATCAAATTAAAAGTTTTGCTGGTTATGCTTTTGCAAAAGGACATTCGGCTTCTTATGCCGTAGAAAGCTATCAAAGTTTATTCTTAAAATGCTATTATCCCATCGAGTTTATGACAGCGGTGCTAAATAATGGTGGTGGATTTTATTCAGCAGAGCATTATATACATGAAGCTAAAATGTGTGGTGCTAAAGTAGAGTTGCCTTGTATCAATAGAAGCGATCACGCAAATAGAGTAAAAGGAAAAACCATTTATTTAGGCTTTGGGTATTTAAAAAGTTTAGAGCAATTAGTAATTCAACGCATCTTAAATCAAAGACAATTGTATGGTTTATTTAGTTCTTTAGAGAACTTTTTAGAGCGGGTAAACATCTCTATAGAGCAATTAACAATCTTAGTGCGTATAGATGCATTTCGATTTACCAAGAAGCCTAAAACAAACCTATTATGGCAAGCAACCTTTCGTTTAAACGCATCTAAAAACAAAAAAAATCAGCAAGCAGAATTATTTAAAATACAGCAAAGAACATACAAAATACCACAGTTGCATTCCAATCAGATTGAAAATTTTTATGACGAAATAGAGTTGTTAGGTTTTACAATTCAGAATTACTTTTCATTAGTAATAGAACAATTTCACACAAACATCAAAGCAAAAGAAATGCATTTACATACGAATAAGAACGTTCTTTTATACGGACAATTAGTAACCACACGTTACAACAAAACAGCACAAGGTAAATTAATGCGATTAAGTACTTTTATAGATGCAGAAGGCAATTATTTTGATGCAGTCCATTTTACAAATGTAGTACACCAATACCCAATCAACGGAATGGGAATTTATGCTTGTTATGGCAAAATAACAGATCGTTTTGGCTTTTGTAGCATGAATATCATACAATCAAAAAAAATGAGCATCGCCACAGATCCAAGAAGTTAAAAAAGATAAATTATATTATTTAATTAGTTTTTATAATATCTAGCTGTCATTGCGAACGAAACGATAGGGAAGTGAAGCAATCTTTGTAAAAAAAATATAATATCCCATTTCGTCTTTACGAGGAAGATAGGACGTGGTAAGCTGTTATTGAAACTTTCCTAAATAGCCTTGTCTAAAGCATAAAGCAAAAGTAAATTATAACTCCCAAAACGACATACTTTTCATTTTCGTAGAAATTCAAATTGTATGTAACGGTATGCGCCCAAAGAACGCAGTGGTCTGGGTGCGTGAGTGGAAGACAATATAGAATTCAAGAAAATTAAAATAAGTCTAGATTTTTTTGTTACTTTTTTCATCAATGGAAAAAAGTAAAGATTAAAAAAATCGCAACTATAATTTTAAAACAGAGTTGAACTAGATTCAGTATTCATCAATGGAAAAAAACAATGAGTAAAAAAATAGGTAAGATAAAAACCTCTAACCAAACTCTAATACCCTCTCAAATGTCACCTTGAGCTCAGTCGAAAGGTCTTATAAATGAAAAAGAACAAGGGTGAAAAAGATACCTAAGTCCTAGTGTCAGGTCTAAACCTTAAAGTGTATCAAAAAAAAAGACTCTATACTTTACAGCTCATTTAAAATGAACAAATAAGTATAGAGTCTAGTATTCTAATTAAATAAACAATTAATTACCAACCAAACACCTGTTCTAAATTAGGGTTAAGTATGGTTTCCGAAGCCGGTATTGGCCTATAATAGTCTCTTGGTTCTGTAAAAACACCACGTTCTGGATTTGCTACAATGTTACCACTAGTACCATTACTCAAATATACATTTACACTAATATTACCTACATTACCAACTTTATAATACACTAATTCTACTCCCAGACTGTTCGTTTCTTTTGGGTTTGGTATAGCATCAGATTCTGCTAAAAGTACAATATCTTCAATTCCATCTCCAGTAAGATCATGTTTTCCTAATCCTGAAAAATACATTCCTTTAGGTTCTTTTTCCATTAATTTACCAGCAGCCCAACGATTTAGGTCATCTAAACGACGTCCTTCTAAAGCCATTTCTACTCTGCGCTCTCTTCTAATTTCTAAAAGAATTGGACTAGTTACATTTGGATATTTTGCAGATTGTACTGGGTCTACACTTACATTTAATAATAAATTTGGCATTCCTGCTCGTTTTCTTAATTCATTAATAGATATGTCTAAATCTCCTTGAGTTAAATTACCTAATTCAGCTTTTGCTTCTGCGTAATTTAAAAGCACTTCTGCATATCTTAATACAGGAATATCTACAGCAGCGCGTACCGCGTAAGAAGGGTCATTAATAAAGCCTTTAATTTGATGATATCCAGTAAAATTCTTTTTAAGTTCTTGTACATAATTGGTATTACCTGGGCTATAGGTAGAAGTATAATACAATTGCCAACCAGGAAAAGCATAAGTTTGTGATAAGCGAGCATCACGATTTGTAAACTCTTCTACAAAAGAAAGTGTGTTTACGTTGCTCTTAGAGCTAAAATACGATCCATCACTCATTAAATAAGCTTCTACTAAATCTTTTGCAGGTCCTGATTCATAACTACCAAATAAATATTGTGGATCTGCGCCATCTTTAATATCAGTTTCAAAAGTATTAGAAAAAATAATTTCTGGATTAGAAGTTAAATCCTGACTTTCGAAAAGCATATGGTAATCTTGAGAAGGGTTACCAGTATTGTAGATAGAATAAGCATCACTGTCTATAATTTCTTTAGAAACGTTTTCTGCAAGTTGCAAATAAGTGTTGCTTGTAGAAGTTAAACCTAATTCGTAGTGATATTTTCTAAAGGTACCTTCGTGTAAAGCATTTCTACTATAATAAGCAGCAACTACCCATTTATTTACAGTTCCTATATTAACACTTTCTTTTACATTGTTTAAAGCAAACTGATAATCTTCAAAAATATGATTGATGACAACTTCTCTAGAATCACTTGGTTTGTACAAATCTTCATCAGAAGTACCTAAAACATAATCATACCATGGTACATTTGAGTATCTTTTTACTTTTTCCATATAAAAATTAGCTCTAAAAAAACGAGCAATTCCTATATAGTGATTACGAACATCTTCGGTAACTTCTGCTTTATCTACATGTTCTAAAAAGAAATTGATATTTCTTAAATCACTCCAAACCCAACCACTGGTAATGTTGGTAGCGTTTGCTTCGGTTGTCATAATCGTTTTTATTTCACGGTTACCAGTGGTGTTCATATTATCTGTAGCTTCATCAGCCGTATAAATACCATTTCCAGGAAAGTTGTACATACTGTAAACGTATGTTATTAAATCGTCTTCAGTATTAAAAAAGTTTTCTGCTCCAATTTCTGTTTCAGGAAATTTTTCTAAATAGTCATCATTACATGCAGCTAGGCACAAAATACCAAATAACAGTAATGCTTTTTTAAAATATTTTTTTATGTCTTTCATTTTTTTTTTTTTAAAAACTAACATTGATACCCAATGCATATTTACGTTGATAAGGGTATTGATATCCACTTGTTTCTGTACGTCCAGGGCTATAACCAGGGTTTAATCGATTATCGATATCCGAAATAGATTCAGGATCAAAAAAGTCAGCCACTTCAGACCATTCAAAAAGATTATCACCACTAAAATAAATTCTAAGAGAAGAAATCCCGATTCGATTAGTAAACGTGTTAGGTAAAGTATAACCAAAGGTGATATTCTTTAATCTAAGATAAGCACCGCTTAATAAATATTTAGATTGTGGTATTGCTAAACCTTTTGCTTGGTCTATACGTTCTCCTAAATTTCGGTCAGCTAACCAGGCTTGCGCTACTGGGTAATTGGCATCTGTATTTGCATGAGCCAAACCTGCATCTATATACGCTTGTGAATGCTGTGCCATAAGTTCTGGAGAATCATCTGTAGCTCTATAATAGTCATTTAAGTGAGCATAACCACCAGCATAAGGTTGTTGATAAAAGCCCCAGTATAAGTAATCTTTTGGATAGTAATCTCTTTTGCCAACACCTTGTAGAAATAGGCCAAGATCAAAATTATTCCAATCTAAATTTAAGTTAAAACCAAGACGAAATCTTGGCATCATATTACCAATTACACTAGCGTCTTTAGGATCGTCTGCACTAGTACCTAATTCTATAACACCATTACCATCTAAATCTTTATATTTTGGCCAACCTTCTACAATGGTTAATGCACCCCAAGGTATTAATGAGGTTTGGTCTAAGGCGTCTATTTCATCCTGAGATTCAAAAAGACCATCAGAAGTTAGTCCCCAGATTTCACCAAGTTCCATACCTTCTCTAAATTGTGTAAGACTATTATTAGGGTTATCAAAACTTGTAATATAAGAACGGCTATCACTTAAAATAAATCGGGCACTTACTCCCAAAGGTTTTTCAGATCCAAAACTATTTTGATATGCAATAGAAAGTTCCCAACCATTGGTTTTTAAATTTGCTGCATTTTCTAACGGCTCATTAGCACCAATTACGCCAGGTAACTCTTTACCTAAAGTTAGCATATCTTTAGTGTCTCTTCTATAAATATCGAAAGTAGCTTTAATTTGATTGTTTAAAAATCCAAGATCTACACCAAAGTTACGAGTGGTTACTTTCTCCCAAGTATAATTATCAGAAACCAATGATGGTGAATTGATCATTAACGGTAATTCACCATTTACGATATAACCACCATTAGTAGCAGACATAAAAGGAATATAATCAAATGGATTTACATCTTGGTTTCCTAAAGTACCATAAGAACCTCTGAATTTTAAAAGACTAAGTGTAGGGCTTACTTTATCCATAAAGCTTTCTTTAGAGATATTCCATGCTGCAGAAACTGAAGGGAAAAATCCAAATCTTTTGTCTTTAGGAAATTTAGAAGAACCATCATAACGTCCGTTTAATTCTAAGATATAACGATTTTTGTAGATATAATTGGCTCTGTAAAACAAACCTCTAACAGCCCAACTGTAAATACTTTGAGAAGCTTCAATATTTCCTGTAGCCAATTGAATGGTTGGTAATGAAGCAGAAATTACACCATCTCTATTTAAATAAGTATATTCATTTCTTAGATCTTCTTGATTGTATCCTCCTAAAAGGGTAATATCATGATTATCATTTATGGTTTTGGTAAAAGTTCCAAAAACATTTAATACACTATATTTTCTTTCTCCAAATCCTTTCCAAACTTGGTTTACACCTTCTTCTCTAATATCGTTTTCTGCAAACCCAATTTTATACTTGGTATAATTAGCATCATAATTTTGGTTTTCTTGTTCATAAGTAAACTCTGCATTAATTTTAAAAACATCTTTTACCAACCAAGCTTGGGCTGTAAAATTAGTTCTAAAAGTACTGGTTACGTCTTTTTCATCACCTCCATCAACTAATTGAGCAGCCATTCTACCTACACCTGTATTTGCCCAAGTTCCATCAGGATTTTCGTTGTACTCATAAGTATTAAAATTATAAATACTTGTAATATCAAAATAAGATGGATTTTTACGAGTACCCATAATAAATGAGGTATTATTACCAAAGCTTAACCAATCATTTATAGATGTATTTAATTTGGCTCTTAAACCAGTTCTTGTAAAATAATCTTCGGCTAATTGTAAGGCTCCATTATCTTTATTGGTAGAAGCTGAAACAAAATAGTTTAGTTTTTCATTTCCTCCGCTAATACTAAAATTGTGATTTGATGAAAAAGTAGTGTTTGATAAAAAGTATTCAGACCAATCTTTATTTCCCATATATTCCCACATGCCAGTTGTGCTATTTGCTCTTACACCTACAGTTTCGTTAGGATTGTTGCTTCGTTCTTTTGCCCATTGCCATTGGTCGTCTGTAAAGAATTGATTATCCCAAGGCGTGTTACCAGAAAAGGTTTTTTGCAAACGCATGTATATATATGGATCGCTAGTTTTTTGAGGTAAAACAGTGGGTGTACCTACACTCATATAATTATTATAAGTGATTTTAGTTTTACCCTTAGAGCCATTTCTGGTGGTTACCAATACTACACCAAACGCAGCTCTAGACCCATATATAGCAGAAGAGGCAGCATCTTTAAGTACAGATATATTTTCGATATCTTCTGGTGCAATTTGATTTAAGTAAGAAACATCCGAAGGAATATTATCGATAAGAATTAAAGGTTCACCACCATTAATAGAGGTAAAACCACGCACATTTATTTTTGGATTAGATCCTGGAGCTCCATTTGTAAAATCAATATTAAGACCAGGTGAAACTCCTTGCATACCTTGAGTAATGTTGCTTACAGGTCGTGTAGACAATTGTGCTACAGAAACTGAATTTACAGCTCCTGATAAATTGATTTTCTTTTGTTTACCAAACCCAACAATAACAACTTCGTCTAAAGACTGTAAATCTTCTTGGAGTGTAATGTTGATTATATCTCGATTACCAATAAGAATCGTTTGGGTAACAAAACCTAAATAACTAAATTTAAGTTCCTGTGTTGCTTCAGCATTAATTTCATATTTACCGTCAAAATCTGTAATAACTCCTGTTAATGTACCTAGTACAGTAACAGAAACACCTGGTATAGGTTCGTTAGCATTATCAGTAACACGTCCAGAAATTCGTTGCTGCGAAAATCCGAAGGAGCTAATGATTAAGAATAACAATAATAATTGATGTTTTTTCATAATTAGGTTATAGTTGTTTTAGTAATTTATTTGTTGATCCAGTAATTTAAAGTGGTGGTTTTGGTTTCTAGAACTACCTTATAAAAGTTTGATTCAATACCTTTTATAGCAGTTTTGTAACTTTCTTTTGCTAGTTCTACTTCTCCCAAATAAGTATAAGAATCTGTCCCTTTAGTAGCAGCTAAATTGGTAGTACTGATATAAATTTTGGCTTTTTCTTGTTGGTTTTCTAAGGCTTTCCAAGTAACAGAAATGGTGTCTTTTTTAATTTTTGCACTAAGGTTTACAGCAGATATAGGTTTCAATAACGAAACACCATCAAGTTCTCTTTTAATGTTTTTAGGTACGTTTATCTCTAAAAAATCTGTGATTGTTGGGTAAATATCTACAATAGCAGGAGTTTCATTTTTAAAATAAGAATTGGTGTTATTTTTATTGGTAAGAATCCAAGTGCTGCGTTCTCTTGCACTTTGACCTCCATGATGTTTACCGTCTTTAGCACTTCTACCATGGTCTGTGGTTACAACAAATAGCCAATCTTCATTAGTGTTTTTTTGACGTTGAGCAACTGCATCATAAATTTGTCCTATTAAACCATCCTCAAAAGTAACTGCTGCATTAAAATAAGGTCCATCTCCATATCCATGGCCAATATCATCTGAATATTCAAGGTAAACCCAAGAAATATCTGGCGCTTTTTCTAAAATAGTTTTAGAAGCTTCTTTTGCCACATGAACATCGATCAACTTCATAAAGTTTCTATACTTATCATGAGGATAATTGATAGAATCGTATTCTAAACCATCATAAGAATAATCTACTCTTATACGATCTGTTGCGTCAAGACCATCGCCCACTAATTTTGTTCTATTATCTAACCAAGAAGAAAAAACACCAATAGTGCCTTTTGGGTTATAATCTTTATACAATCTAAAAATACTTGGATAGCTATAATTTGGTTTTTTTATTGAGTTGCCATATACATTATGTTTATTGGCCCAAGTACCTGTTAGCAAACTATTGTAACCTACTGCAGAAATTGTTGGTGTTTTTCTATAGTCTTCAGCAATGCCCCCAACATAAGCTTCTGTTAGGTTACCTGCCTTACTAATACGATCTATATTAGGTGTTGAAGCAGTTTGTAATTGATCGTATGAAATACCATCAACAATAATAAAAACCACCTTTTTGGAGCGGTTTGAGTCAGGATTTTGAGCGAATAAAATAAACGGAAATAGTAAAAAAGTGTAGTAAAGTAGTTTCATGATCTATATTTTTACGGTAAATGTAATGCAGTAAAATATAGATTGACCAACTGTTCAATTAATAAATATTTAACTAAACTTTAAGGGTTTGTTACCAGATTTTTAGAAGTGTGAATAAACTGTTACTAAGGATAATTTCTATGAGGTAGCATCAATAATAAACATGAATAAAGACATTAAATTATAGTTAATAATTAATAGGAGTAATGATGTTTTTATGGCAAATTGATACTAATATTAATTAAAGAGGTAAAAAATAAATTGAACACTTATTCAATTAAAAAAATGATAATTTAAGTTTAAGTAAAAGTTAAGTGATTTTTTTAGTTTAAATTCGATAAAATTATTCTTTAAGAATACCTATTTTCGTTTCATAATTGCAAACATGGGAAGAATTAATTTAACCAATCAGAGACAGAAAGAAATAACTATAGCTTTTTACGAAGTAGCTAAAAAAGTAGGCCTAGAAAATGCATCCATAGCAAAAGTGGCAGATAAAATGGGTATTAGTAAAGGCTTAATTATGCATTACTTTGCTACTAAAGAGAGCTTAATATTTGCACTTTATGAGCAGATTTTAGAGCGCTATTTAAACTTTGTGGTTGCCGAAAAGTATTTAAATATTAGCACCAAAAAGGAATTGGTAGCATACATTAGCTCTTTGTTTTCTAGAGAATGGAATCTATATATAGATGATGGAGTTTTTTATAGCTTTTATGCTTTAATTTATCAAAATGATCAAGTAAGTGCACTTTATAGCGAATTTTTAAAAACATTAAGAAACGGAATTGCTACTATTTTACAGAATTGTAAAGAAAAAGACATCATTTATAATTCGGATGTAGTACTAACTTCAAATATTTTATATGCAATGATTGATGGTGCTTATTTTCAATTAGGAGCGCATATAAATAATAAGGAAACTTATGATAAAGAAGCAGAGTTGTTTATAAATCACGCTTTAGGTTTGCTAGATTTTGCTGATTTGGATTGATTTATTTTTAATTTAATTGTGGTAAAAAGTGCTATAATTCCCCATACAGCATTTACCGTGAATGAGGGATAGTCCTTTATACCCAAAGCATTACATACCAAACAAATTGCACCAAAAGCATTTAGCCAATGATAAGTAGTTTTTTTGGCACTTAATACCTCAAGACTTAATAATAAATAAGCCACAATAAAAATTACAACGCCAAGCCAGCCAACAATTGTGTAAAACATTTTTTTTGCTAAATATAAAGGCTATTTTTATAATTTACTAATTTTTTTAAAAACATAAATAGAGAGTTTTCCGTTGCATTGGTTTTTAAGGGTATGGTTCTAAATTAAAATATAAATTCGTAAAAAGTTATAGAACCAGCAGACGTGTATTATATAAACAAAGAATCTGTAAAAACAATGTCTGTTCAAGTATTAAGGTAAAATAAAATATATTTATTTTTTTTAAGCTAACAAGCGCAGTCTATTTCATTTCTTGTAGGAATTGAAAATAATTTAGACCGCTTAAAGTTATAGTTAAGATTCTTAGTTAAACTAGAATCAGGAATCAAAACCAAATATAATTAAATAAAAAATCAGTAATTTTAAAGAGTAATAGACGAAGTAATTATAGCTTAAATTTTATTCAACAACACATGTGTTACCACACCAAACAAAATAAAACAATAAAGGAAGTAGAACAAAAATTCAAAGCGAAATTTGTAGAGGGTGTAGTTGCCAAACCAAGCAATCATATCAACGGCTTCAATTACCCTAAAACACCAATAATTACGAATGCAGATCCAAGTCACATACTAATATATAATTGGGGATTAGTTCCAGATTGGGCAGGAGTAAATTGGCAAAAAAATTACACCTTAAATGCGCGAATGGAAACCGTTAATGAAAAACCAGCTTTTAAGCAATACACCGAAAACAGATGTATTGTAATCGTCAATGGTTTCTATGAATGGCAGCATCGAGGTAAAGAAAAGATAAAATTTGAAATAGGATTTAACAACCAATTATTTGCTTTTGCAGGATTATATACAAACAATACCTATACAATCATAACTACGGAAGCAAAAGGAGTAATGCGAGAAATTCACAATACAAAATTAAGAATGCCATTTAGTTTAAAAACAGAAAGCGATATGCAACGTTGGTTAAATAATGAAGAAGTAGCTCCTCAATATAATTTCACTACGACCCAATTAGATTTTACACAACCAACTTTATTCTAAGAAACCCTAATAAAAGGGTAAGTAGTTCTTATAAACTCCCCACAACACAAAATCCAGTTTATTTTAAAAACACGTTTATTATTTTCAGTAGTATTTTTAAAAAAAGCCTCTGTCTTTTGTGTTGTTCCGCTCTCCAATACAAGTTTAGCGTTTTAATATTCTAGAGGTACTTACATTTTAAAACTTGTATTTTGGAAAACTCAAACACAACTATAAAAAGCAATCTTTGCTATTATTTTCATAAAACACAAAACTCCTTAAAGCTAAGTTAAATAATATAACGATAGTTTAAGATAGAATGATATATTTCTCAACTGGTATGAGGTCATAGATATTTTTTATTATCCGTATTTTACCTAAATAATTTAGAGTAATCTTCTGGTAGCTCAGCATCAATTTCTCGTAAATATTTTTCTAAAGAACTCATTGAGCTATGACCAGTAATTAGCATTAAATTACTTTTCGCTTCAAAAGGAGAGTTCTTTTCTCGTAATTTTCTATACAGTTTTGAAATAAATGTATGTCTAAAGCTATATACTCCATAATCTTGACTTAATTTAAAATGGTCTTTTACAACGCTTCTAAAGCGTTTAGAAAAATGATCTCTTCTATTGGTTTCATTGGCATTCCAGAATCCACCTATTTTATCAGGAGTAAATAAATAGGATTCTTTATCTAACTTGGATAAATCTGGTAACTCAATAAATAGAATATTAGGAATGATTTTGGTTTTTAAAGGACTGTTTTTTGCTTTGAATTGAACAGTCTTACTTTGTAAGTTTATGTCTTTAATTCTCAATCTACAAACTTCAATGGGTCTTATAAACCCATAGGAAACAAATTTTATGAACAGTAATAAAATTTGATCTTCTTTTTCTAAATACTTAAATATATTTTGTTGTTCTTTTAATGTATAAGTCTTGTTACGCTCAGGTTTGGTTTTTAAAACAGGAATCGAGTGAATATAGTTTTCATCAATTAATTCGTTATTTTTTAATACTTGAAAGATGCTCCCTAATTCTGTTCTATAATTGTTGCGGTTTCTTGCACTAGTTTTTAAAACAATTTCATTGAAGTAGTCTAATAAATCTTTTCTAGAAATTTTCCTTATATTTTTTTTGGTAGGATGGTTTTCTTTCATCCAAGCAACAAATAATTTTACTTTTCTTCTATAATCTTTGATTGTACTTGTACTCACTGCTTTTTCCTTTAAGCTTAAAGCAAGATCAAAAGCTTTTGTAAAAGACATATCCTCTTGTTTTTTGTGGGATGTGCTTTGTTGTTCTTTAGAAATCACTGTTTTTGTTCTTTTTAAATCCTTTTTTGTTGATTTACTATTTGTAGATATTTTGATCAATGATGAAGTAGGTGCGTTTTCACTTATAGCTTCTTTAATAGTGGTCTTTATAGTATTATTAATTTCGGATAAAAGAATTTTTTCTTTTTTTTGGTTTTCTTTCTTTTTTTTAAGAGTAGGTTTTTTCAATTCCTGATAAAATTGGCTATTGTCTGTAAAGGGGTTGAACCCTTTTTTTAATAATATCAACAAATGTTTTTTGTAATAGGATAATATGCTTATTCTATCTTCTTTGGTTTTGTATTGGTTTACTCGTCCATATAGATTTGTCATACGTTCCAATTTTCCCGTTTTCGGATTTCGATAAGAATAATAAACATACCAACGCTTTGATAGATCTCCTTTTGCGATGTAAATTTTGGGTGTAGAAAATAGGGGTAAAATTTGTGAATCGTGTTCCAAATCGTGTTCCAAATCGTGTTCATTTTTCACTTTTAGGGTAATGTACTCGTAAATTGAAGGCATAAAAAAACAGTTTAGAGATCTAAACTGTTGTTTTTAAATGATTTAAAATTTGTAGCGAAAACGGGATTTGAACCCGTGACCTCAGGGTTATGAATCCTGCGCTCTAACCAACTGAGCTACCTCGCCATTTATATTTGAGGGTGCAAATATAATAGATTTTTACATTCTGGCAAGTTGTGTTTAAAATTTTTTTTAAATAGAATTAATACCTATCTTGTCATCTAAAGTTAAATTAAATGGATAAAGTTAAATTCGAATTGGAAATACCAGTTCATGCCTCCCCAAATATGTTGTATCAATACATATCATCACCTTCTAATTTGCAAGAATGGTTTGCAGATAGTGTAAATTCTAGAGGTAAAATTTTTACTTTTAGTTGGGATGGAACAGAAGAGGTAGCAGAACTTGTTACAAAAAAATCTGACGAAAGAATTCGCTTTAAATGGTTAGAAAGCGAAGATGATGAAAGTTTTTTTGAAATAAAGATTCAAGTTGATGCTCTAACAAAAGATGTATCACTGATTATAACTGATTTTGCAGAAGACGAAGACGAAGTTGAAGAATCTAAGCAACTTTGGGAAAATCAAATAGATGAGTTAAAACATACAATTGGAGCTTAAATATAAATTTATATAATTTAAAAACTCAACTTTAAGGTTGGGTTTTTTTGTGCTTTAAATCTAACAAAAAACACTAATTTTGCATTCACAAAAAATAACTGTAGATGATTAATTTTAATGGTGAATTACTTTTTAGTGAAAATGTAAAACTATCTTCTGATAATAGAGGTTTTAAATATGGTGATGCAATTTTTGAAACCGTAAAAGTAAATAACAATAAGGTTGTTTTTTGGGAAGATCATTATTTTAGATTAATGGCTTCTATGCGAATGCTGCGTATGAAAATACCAATGCAATTTACTTTAGAGTTTTTACAAAAAGAAATTTTAAAAACTGTAGCAGTGCAAGATAATGCAGCAACATTTAGAGTTCGTTTAAGCGTTTTTAGAAAAGATGGTGGTTTATATACTCCAAAAACTAATGAGATTAATTATTTAATTGAAGTTAAAGAAAGTAACTATCAAACTAAAGAAATCTATAAAGTAGATGTTTTTAAAGATTTTTATAATTATTCAGGTTTGTTATCTACCATAAAAACCAATAATAGAATGGTAAATACTCTAGCTAGTATTTATGCTGATGAAAATGAATTAGATAATTGTGTTTTAATTAATGAAAAGAAAGGAGTAGTAGAGGTAACAAATGCTAATATTTTTATTTTAAAAGGAAATACCATAAAAACACCAGCTCTATCAGAAGGATGTGTAAAAGGAATCTTAAGAATGAAGGTTATTGAGTTAATTGCAAAGAATACAGAGTATACTTTAGAGGAAACAAGTATTTCTCCTTTCGAAATTCAAAAAGCAGATGAGGTTTTCATTACAAATGCTATTATGGGTATTCAGCCAGTAACCAACTATAAAAAGAAGCAGTTTTCTGTAGGTTTTGCCAATAAAATAAGTAAAAGCTTAAAAGTATTAGAGGTAACTTCTAATTAATTTAATTGAATATCACTAGGAGCATTTGCCCAAAGTTTGTAATCTCCACCTTTTTGAAGAATTTTATTTCTCCAAAGAGAATCTCCTTTTTTAGAAAAAATATTATCAATATCATTTTCAGAAATAAACCAAGAATTTATGTTTATTTCATCCTTAAGTTGATGTTTACCCCATCCAGAATAGCCTAAGAAGAATCTAATATCAGATTTTTCTAATAAATTATCGTTTAATAACTGTTTTAAAGAGTCAAAATTACCACCCCAATATATACCATTTGCAACTTCTACGCTTTCTGGTATTAATTCTGGTACTTTATGTACAAAGTATAAATTATCTTGTTCTACAGGTCCACCTTGATAAATTGTAAAGTCAGAGTCAATTTCAGGGATTAAATCTTGCAATGTGTAATCTAAAGGTCTGTTTAAAATAAAACCTACAGAATTATAATCTGTATGTTCAGTAATTAAAACGATAGCTCTGTTAAAAGAGCTGTCGTTTAAAATAGAAGGTTCAGCAATTAATAATCTTCCTTTAAGCGGTTTTAAATAGGGCATAAGTAAAAGTAGGTAAAATATAGGAATAAAAAAAACTCTCTTAAAAAGAGAGTTTTATTATAAATTATATTGTAATTCTTAGTTTACAGCATCGCTTAAACCAGCTCCTGCTTTAAACTTTGCTACATTTTTAGCAGCAATTTCAATAGTTTTTCCTGTTTGAGGATTTCTACCTGATCTTGCAGCTCTGTGAGAAACAGAAAAAGTTCCAAAACCAACTAAAGCTACTTTTCCTCCACCTTTTAAAGCAGAAGTTACATTATCTGTAAAAGATTCTAAAGCTGCTTTAGCTGCTACTTTAGAGATTCCTGCATCTGCAGCCATTGCGTCGATTAAATCTGACTTGTTCATAATAAATAAATTTTTAAAATTAATTGTATATTTTTTATTGCTAAAAAGCTTAACAAATATAGACGGATTAAGGGTTTGCGCAAATTTGTGTCTAAAAAAAACACTATTTTGTTGATAAATAGCCCCAAATTGTTAATAAGGGAAGTTGAAAAAGTAAAAAATCGTTAAAAAGCTTGTCAGTAAAGGAGTTAGAGCATTTTTGCATTTTCAGCAAAACTGAAGCCATTTAGTAGGCTAGTAGCATCCATTTTTTTCTTTCCTGCAAGTTTAATTTCTTTAATATTGATAAATCCATTTTTAACAGCTACTTTAATTTCTTTTTTAGAAATAACTAGCTTACCAAATTCATAATTATGCATTTCTACTACTTTATCAATAGCGTAAATTTTAGCAGAAATCTCATCATCTCCATTGTTAATCAAAGTCCAAGCTGTAGGAAAAGGATTTAAGCCTCTAATTTTATTATATATACTGTCTAAAGAATCAGACCAATCTATTTTTGTGTTTTCTGGGTTTAGTTTCGGAGCCGATTTTTCTTCTAACTCAGGTTGTTTTTGAGTGCTTATATTTCCTTTTTCAATTAAATCTACAGTTTTAGCAACAAGATCTGCACCTAAAAACATTAATTTATCATGTAAAGATCCTACAGTTTCTGTGTCATCAACATTAATTTCTTCTTGTAAAATGATTTCTCCTGTGTCAATTTTATCATCAATAAAAAAAGTTGTAACACCTGTTTTTGTTTCCCCATTAATAATTGCCCAATGAATTGGGGCAGCACCTCTGTATTCTGGTAATAAGGACGCGTGTAAATTAAAAGTACCCATTTTTGGCATTTGCCAAACTGCTTTAGGTAACATTCTAAAAGCAACTACTATTTGCAAATCTGCGCTTAAACTTTTTAGTTCTTTATTAAAGTCTTCGTTTTTTAAATTTTTAGGTTGTAGTATTTTTAAATCTTTAGATAATGCATATTTTTTTACAGCAGACTCATTTAATTTTCTTCCTCTTCCTGCAGGTTTATCTGTTGCAGTAATTACACCAACAACATTGTAATTATTATCTACTAAATGTTTTAAAATGGTTACTGCAAAATCTGGAGTTCCCATAAAAACGATACGTAAATCTTTCATAAATTTTATTTTAAATGGTATTTATTTTGATGATTTATCTGTACTTTATTTTCAGATAATAACATTCGCAAATGTATTAAAATGTCTTTTTCATTTGCTTGTAAATTCTGATTTATTTCTTGTGATGTTAAACTCGATTTTTTTGCTAAAAGCGATAAAATATTCGAAGAAATATCTTGAGTTTTTGTCTTTTTTTCTGATAAACAAACATCGCAAATTCCACATTTTTTGGTTGATTTTTCATCAAAATAATCTAAAATTTGAATGCTTCTACAAGTATTATTATTCTGAATATAGTTTAAGAAATCATCAGATTTTTTTTGTTTTTGTTTTAAGAATTGTACTATTTCTTTAGAGTATATATTTATAGTTCTGTCATCTTCTCTTGGTACTAAAAAACGGATTTCAGCATCAGTTTTTACGCGCTTATAAGTTAAGATATTGTCTTGCTGTAAACGTTCTAAATGTGCAATTACTTGTCTAGAAGTGCTATTTGTTTTCTTTGCTAATAGAAATTCATCTACTTTAACTTCTTGTTGAAATAAACCTGTGTAAGTTCTTAGAAATGTGTCTATAAAATTCTTAGTATAGATATTGTTTATAGTGTAAGAAATAACCTTTTTACTACTTGAATTAAAAATTACAGTAGATTTTTGATTGAACGTATTTGAGATTTCTAAGATACCATAATTTGACAATATTTTTAAAACTGAAGTTACTTTTTTTTGAGAAAATTTATAAGTTTTACAGAATTCAGAAATCTGAAAATGAAACATTTCTTCTAAAATTTCGCCTTTTGCAATTCTAAAATATTGATATAATTTTCTGTGAATTTCTTTTACTTCTGCTAAAGATGGTAGCTCTTTTTTAAGTTGATTTTTATGAATTAAAATATCGCTATTATTTTTTAATAAAACCGCAAAAGATTTTTTTTCATTTCTACCTGCTCTTCCAGATTCTTGAATGTAGTTTTCTATAGAAAAAGGTAAGTCAAAATGTACAACAATGCCAACATTTGGTTTGTCAATTCCCATTCCAAATGCATTGGTTGCAACAATTATTTTTGTCTTTTCAGACATCCAATTTTCATAAGCAATTTGTTTTTCTGCTAAAGATAATCCTCCATGATAAAAACTACTTTTAAAATTATTTGCATTTAAAAAGTTGGCAATGTCTTTGGTTTTTTTTCTCGAATTTACATAAACAATTGCAGGTGATTTTGTCTTCGTAAAAATCTGAATAAGCCTCAATAATTTATCTTCAATATCAAAAATTTGATACGCTAAATTTTCTCTAAAAAAAGATTTTTTAAAAAGTTGAGGTTGTTTTAATTCTAGATTTTTTGCAATATCTTCTAATACTTTTTTATTGGCAGTTGCTGTGAGCGCAATAAAATTTATATCTGGTTTTAGTTCTTTTAGTACTTTAATATTTCTGTAAGTTGGTCTAAAATCGTGTCCCCATTCAGAAATACAATGAGCTTCATCAATAGTAACAAAACTTATTTTAAGTTCTTTAATTTTTTGTTGAATTAAAGAGGTTTGTAGCCTTTCTGGAGAAATGTATAAGAATTTAAAATTACCAAATTTTATATTATCAAAAAGAGTAATAATTTCATCTTGTGATGCTCCAGATTTTATAGTTGTCGCTTTTACACCTCTTTTCTTTAGGTTCTCTACTTGATCTTGCATTAATGCAATTAAAGGAGAGATTACCAAACAAACACCTTCGTTTATTAAAGCAGGTACTTGAAAACAGATCGATTTTCCACCTCCAGTTGGTAATAGTACAATTACGTCTTTTTTTTGTAAAACAGCATTTATTATGTCTTCTTGTGGTTCTCTAAATGCTGTATATCCCCAATATTGTTTTAGTATGTTTTTAGCAGCAATCATAAATCGCAAGAAAGCGAATTTATAATATAATTGGTTCTTTCATTTACATGGCCAAAAGGGATAGTTATAATTCTATAGCCCAATTCTGAGTAAGCTTTAATTAAAAATTTATCAATAGCAATAGATTCTTCAAAAGATTCGTAACGTTCGTTGTCTGTAGTATGAATCTCTTTCCAAGGAGAAAAATGAAAAACGATATCATATTTAAATTCCTTACTTTTTTCTATAAAAAAAGAAGGATAATCAGTTTTAAAATAGTTAAGATATGCGTAAACATCAGGTATACCTCTATCAAAAAAAACTAAATTTTCTTTTCTATTTAAGGCATCAGAATACTGTTCTTCTCTGCCCTCTAAAAGCATTTTACTAAACAGAAGTGGTTCTGTTAAAAATAATTGTTCAATACCTTTTTCTTGTGCTTTTAAGGTTACAGCTCTAGAAACTTCATCAAAACAAAAAAAACCTTTTTCTTTTAAAGCATTTAAAACAGTTGTTTTTCCTGTTCCTGGACCACCAATTAAAACAATTTTTTGCTGATTTTTTTGCAAGTATTTAATTTTATAAATTATTAAAAGTCAATAGAAATTTTAAATTCATTTGTAAAAATTCTATAATAATGATGTTCTCATTAAAATTTAAATCTAAAATAGAGATTTTTACTTTGATAAAATTAAAAATCTGTTATTTTTGAAATTTGCATTTAAGTGAGATCCACAAAAATAAATCATTCGCTTTATAAAACTAAATTTTAATGTAATTTTGTGCTTGCTATTTGTTATTAGTAAAATACAATTATAAATATGAGTGATAAAAATGCTTTTTATACTAAATTAAAAGGTCAATTAGAAGATACAACAAAATTTCCTGCTGATTATATGTACAAATTTATTGTACCTACTGATGGTAATCAGTTAGATGAAGTACAAACTATTTTTGATAATAAAGGAGCAGTAATAAAAACTAAGAAATCTAAAACTGGCAAATATATCAGTATTACAATAGTTTTAAAACTAATAAATGCTGATGAAGTGATTGGTTATTATAAAAAAGTTGAAAAAATTAAAGGAATTATATCATTATAAATTTATGAAAAAGTTAGTATTATTAGTAGTTTTATGTTTTTCTAGCGTAGTTATTGCACAGAAGAAAGATAAAGGGTTGTTAACAATTGATGGTAAAGTAACAACAGTTTCTGATTTTAAAAGGGTTTACGAAAAAAATCTAGACGTTATTGATAATGAAGAAGCTAAGGATGTAGAGAAAAATTTAGAATTGTATATTAATTACAAGTTAAAAGTTAAAGAAGCATATAATATTAAGTTAGATACTTTGCCTTCTTATATTAAAGAAATGGAAGGTTTTAAAAATCAACTTTCTGCACCTTATATGCAAGATACTTTATTTATTAATAAGTTGGTTAAAGACGCATATTTTAGAACAAAAAATGAAGTAAAAGCAAAACATATTTTAATAAGAACGCCAAAAATTCCATCACCAAAAGATACTTTGGCAGCATATAAAAAAATAACTGAAATAAGAAATAGAATTTTAAAAGGTGAGGATTTTGAAGCTGTTGCAGAAGAAACATCAGAAGATCCATCTGCAAGAGATGATGATAAAAGAAAACGTAAAGGTAACAAAGGTAACTTAGGTTATTTTTCTGCTTTTAAAATGGTTTTTCCTTTTGAAGAAGCTGCATATACAACAAAAGTAGGGGAGGTTTCTAAACCATTTAGAACACGTTATGGTTACCATATTTTAAAAGTTGATGATGTAAGACCATCTAAAGGAGAAGTAGAAGTTGCACATATTTTGTTAACTAAAGAAACAAAAAATGCAAAAGTATTAATAGATTCAATTTATAATGAATTAGAAAAAGATGTGCAGTTTAAAGCTTTGGCTAGAAAATATTCTAACGATACTGGCTCTAAATCTAAAGGAGGTAAACTAAGAAAATTCGGAACAGGAGTTATGGTAAAACCTTTAGAAGATGTGGCTTTTAGTTTAGAAAAAGAAGGTGAATATTCTAAACCTTTTCAAACTCGTTTTGGTTGGCATATTGTACAGTTAATAAAAAAACATCCAGTACAATCTTTTAATGAAATAGAAAGAGAGTTAAAAAACAAAGTAAAATCTGGAGAAAGAGCTCAATTATCAGAAAAGGCTGTTATCAATAAACTAAAGAAAAAATATACAATTTCTGAAAATAATATTGCAAAAGAAATTTTTGATAATGATAAAATAAGAACAATTGCAAAAGATTCTTTACAATCAGTTTTGTTAACGATAAATAAAAAAGAAATAAAACAAGAAGCATTTGTTAACTATATTAAAAATAGAAAAAATAAACCTGTTTTTGAATTATTTAATGATTTTAAAGACCAAGAAATTTTAACCTATTACAAAGCAAATTTAGAAAAAACGGAGCCTGAATTTGCTAATACATTACAAGAATATAAAGATGGTTTATTACTTTTTGAGTTAATGCAAAGAGAAATTTGGGAAAAATCATCTAAAGATACTTTAGGCTTAAAAAATCATTATACTACTAATATTACCAAATACCATAATAAAGAGTTTAAAAAGGTGAAAGGTGAGGTTATGAACGATTATCAGAACTATTTAGAGAAAAATTGGATTGCAGATTTAAAAAATAAAAGTGTTATTAAAGTAGATAAAAAACAACTTAAAAAATTAATTAAATTTTACAATAAAGGTTAATGAATAAATATGCAGTTCTTTTTTTAATGTTGTGTACATTTATTTCTTGTGATTATTTAGAGGTGCAAGAAAAAGAAAAAACAACATCAGAAATTGTTGCAATTGTAAACACAGAAAAACTTTTTAGAGAAGATTTAAAAAGTGTTTTACCTACTAGTTTAAATAAGCAAGATAGTATTGTTTTTGTTAGAGGTTATATTAACGACTGGGCTATAAAACAGTTGTTGCTAAAAAAAGCAGAAACCAATAGTTCTCTAGAAGACGTACAAGAAATAAACTCGCTTGTAAAAGATTACAAAGAAAGTTTATTGATTAACAGTTATAAAGAAAGATTAATAAAGCAACAATTAGATACAATTATTGATGATGATGAGATTGATCTTTTTTACACAGAATATAAAGAAAACTTTAAGTTAAATGAAGAGCTTTTAAAAATAAAATATCTTCATTTTGATAACAATATTATCAACAAAAAAGAAATTACAACACTCTTTAAATCTGACAGTATAGAAGATATAGAAGCTTTAGAAAAACAGCAATTAAGTTTTAAGTATTATCAATTTAACGATTCAGTTTGGACACAATTAGATAAGGTTTTGTTAAAACTGCCCTTTTCTAAAGAAAACCTGTTAAAAAAAACAAAATTTGTTCAAAAACAAGATTCATTAGGTTTATATTTGGTCGCTATAAAAGATGTATTGGTTAGAAACGATATAGCACCATTAAGCTATATAAAACCAACCATAAAACAAATGATTTTACACAAACGTAAAATCCAATTAATTAGAGATATAGAAAAAATATTAGTAAAAGATGCAACAAAAAATAACAATTTCAAAGTATACTAAATTAACGCTTTTAACAGCCTTTTTTGGGTTGATAAGCATCGCAAATTTTGCACAAGTAAAAATAGATGGTGTTGCAGTAGTAATTGGTAAAAATATTGTTTTAGATTCTGATATAGATAAATTTAAGCAAGAAATTGAAGTACGTTCAGAAGGTAAAATTAAAATTTCTGATTGTGAAATGTTAGAAGAGTTAATGCAACAAAAATTATTAGCACATCATGCAATTATAGATAGTGTTACAGTTGCTGATTCAGAAATTACAGATAGAGTAGACAGAAGTGTACAGTATTTTACGCAACAATATGGTTCTGTAGATAAAGTTATTAAAGCCTATGGTTTTAATGATTTAGATGATTTAAAAAAGGAATTATATACTGTTCAAAAAGAAAATGTTTTAATAGAAAAAGAGCAGTTAAAAATTACAGAAAAAATAGATGTTACTCCAGAAGAGGTTCGTATTTTTTATAATGGTTTAAAAGAAAAAGGAGAATTACCAGAGTTTTCTGCAGAAATAGAATTGGCACAAATTGTAATTAATGCAAGCCCAGCTAAAGAAGAAACTGAAAGAATTTTAAATAAGCTTAATGAGTTAAAGAAAGAAATTGAAGATGGAGCTCCTTTTAAAATGAAAGCAATTATTAATTCTGATGATCCAGGTGTTACTAATAATGGAGGTAGATATGAGATTACAAAAGAATCTCAATTTATTAAAGAATTCAAAGAAATGGCATTTAGTTTAGATGTTGGTCAAGTTTCTAAACCTTTTAAATCTGACTTTGGTTATCACTTAATGCAATTGCATGAAGTAAGAGGTAATATGAGAGTTGCATCGCATATTTTAATGCAACCAGATGTGCCTAGCTCTAAACTAGTAGAAACTAGAGAAAAAGCGGAAGAAATTGTAAAAGACATAAATTCAGGTAAAATTACATTTGAAGAAGCTGTTAAAAAATATTCTGATGATAAGGAAACTAAAAATAATGGAGGTTTAATTATTAACCCTTATACAGGCGAAGCTACTTTCGATTTAACAGGTATGGATCCTGCTTTGTATGCTAGAGTTGCAGAATTAAAAAAAGGTGAACTTTCTGATGTGTTTTTTGATCAAAATAGAAGTGGAGAAAAAATGTATAAGTTCATTATAATGAGAGATAGAACAAATACACATATTGCAGATTTAGTAAATGACTATGTTAAGGTACAAGAATTAGCATTAACAAAAAAGAAAGAAGAAACTATAGATAAGTGGGCAAAAGAAAAGATAATGGATACTTATATTAAAATGGCAGATGCTCATAGAAAATGCACTTTTATTAAAAACTGGAAAAAAGAAACAGGTAAATAATGTCTGATGTTAAAGCTGTAGATGATTTAGTCTTAAAATACAAATCATTAAAATCTGAAATTGGTAAAGTAATTATTGGGCAACAAGAAGCAGTAAGTTTTACTTTATTGTCTATTTTTTGTGGAGGTCATTCACTTTTAATTGGTGTGCCAGGTTTAGCCAAAACTTTATTGGTAAATACAGTTTCTGATGTTTTAGGTTTAAAATTTAATCGAATTCAATTTACACCAGATTTAATGCCTTCAGATATTTTAGGAAGCGAAATTTTAGATCAAAACAGACAGTTTAAATTTATAAAAGGTCCAATTTTTTCGAATATTATTTTAGCTGATGAGATTAACAGAACTCCACCAAAAACTCAGGCAGCTTTGTTAGAAGCCATGCAAGAGCGTTCTGTAACAGTTTCTGGAAATCATTATAAATTAGAATTACCATTTTTTGTTTTAGCAACACAAAACCCAATTGAGCAAGAAGGTACTTATCCTTTACCAGAAGCGCAGTTAGATCGATTTATGTTTTCTATTAATTTAGAATATCCAACGTTTAAAGAAGAAGTAGAAGTTGTAAAAAGTACTACAAGTGCTATAGCTCAAACAGTAGACGGAATTCTTTCTGCAGATCAAATTATAGCGATTCAAAAATTAATTAGAAGAATACCAGTTACAGATAATGTAATAGAATATGCAGTTAGTTTGGTTGGTAAAACAAGACCAAAATCTGATGCAGCAACAGAAATGGTAAAAAGCTATTTAGATTGGGGAGCAGGTCCAAGAGCCTCTCAAAATTTAATTTTAGGGGCAAAAGCACATGCAGCAATTAACGGAAAATATTCACCAGATATAGAAGATGTAAAAGCAGTTGCTATACCTATATTATCTCATAGAATTGTAAAAAATTACAAAGCAGAAGCAGAAGGAATTACAATTGCTGATATAATTAACTCTTTACTTTAGTCTTCTTTTTCTTCTTCAACAGAATTTTCAAAAAAGCTAAACACATTTCCTCCATAACGTTTATCATAACTATGGTTTTTGTGTATAGTTAAATCTGTGTGTTTAGAGTGTTCTATGATTAGAATACCATCTTCTTTAAGTAAGTTTTTTTCAAAAACAAGATCTGCAATTTCTAAAAATTTTTCAGCCTCAAAGTCATAAGGAGGGTCAGCAAAAACAATATCAGATTGAATAGAAGTTTTATTTAAAAATTTATACACATCACTTTTATATGTGTTTATATCAAAATCAAACTCTTTTGCAGTATTGTAAATGTATCTAATACAATTGTAATTTGCATCAATAGCATAAATGTTTTTTGTACCTCTAGAAGCAAATTCATAGCTAATATTACCTGTACCAGAAAATAAATCAAGCACAGCAATGCTATCAAAATAATAATGGTTATTTATAATATTAAATAAACCTTCTTTAGCCATGTCTGTTGTAGGACGAACAGGTAGGTTTTTAGGTGCTTTTAATCGTCTTCCTTTAAATTTTCCTGATATAATTCTCATTATCCTAACAGTATATAATTTGATTGATTTGGTAAGTCTAAATCATTAAAAATGTTGTTTTCACTTTCTAAAATAAAAACATTTTTTATATACTTATAAGCAATTTTATAAATATCAGATTCAGAATTAATTTCTCCAATAAAATACAATTTAAATTCTTCTGTATTTAATTGAGTTTGCTCTGCAGTAAATAATATGTAGTAGATAAAATCTTCTTTAGAAGCATAACCAAATGTGTTAGATAAGATTAGGTTTTTATCTTCTATGATAACAATATCAAAACTATTCTTATCAACATTTACATACATTACTTTTTCATCAGAAGTATGTTTGTTTAGAAGTTTATCTATTAATAAAGTTAAATGATGATTAAACTCAAACTCACCAAAATTCTGAAACAAATAATTGTTGATGTTTACAAAAGGTATGTAAACATTTTTAGCTTCAATATTAGTAAGATCATCATAAGTTATAAAATCGTTTTTTAACGTTTTAATATTATGTTTTAAGTAAGCATCTAAGTTATTTTCATCAAAAAAAACATTTGGTACAAGTGTAGATAAGTTATTTTGATGAATTGCATCTACTTTAGCGTATTCTAGCTGAAGGTTTGCATCACTTTTAAAAATAGATTCTATTTTATTTAATAAATCTACAGGCGAATTTAGAGTTTCATCAAATAAATATTCTGTAAAAAATAAATCTTTTTTAGTTTCTAAATGTGAGATACAAAAAGAAAATCCATCCAAACTAAATTGGATGGATAATTTTATATCCTTTATTTTTTGTAAAGATGTTTTGCTACTCTTTTTCTGCACCGTCTTTTCTATCATAAGAAGGAGGCCAGTTACCACCAGTAGAAACTTCTTCTAAAGATCCTACAGAAACATATTCTCCTTTAATTTGTACAGATTCTATAGCCTCTAATTCTTGTTTAATTAAAGATTTGTTCATTCCTTTTAAAATACCTGTTTTAGGAGTTCTAGCTCTAAATGTAGGTACAACTAAACCTTGTACTTTTTCTACAGAACCTACTTCTAGTTCAAATTCAGTACCTTCTACACCAGGAACTTTAAACATATTATTATAATCTCTATCTTTAAAGTATTTTAATACAGGCTCGTAACCAATTGTATCTGTTACTCTTTTTTCTTCAGGTACAATTATACCACCACCTTTGTTTACTTGCTCTACAATAGTTTTAGTTTCTGTTAAAGCTAATTGAGCAGTGTCAATAAATTTAATTAAACCAGCTTTATCTTTAGTGTAAACACCATTTACTTCGTAAAACTTAACTTCTGCGTCTCTAATAATTTTTAAGCTTTTAATAACAGGATTGTATTTTTCAACTTTTTCTTTAGCAAATTTGATAGGTTCCATAATACCATCGTATATTTTAACACCTAAAAAGATTGCTAAAACCAACAATAAGATAGAAGGAAGCCATCTTAGTTTTAAAGGTAAATATTTAACTATAATAAAAGCGATAAGAACTGATACCAGCACAGCTCCTATAATCATTAGTATTAAATTCATTTTTTATTTGTTTTTTAATAGTGTTATCGCAAATCTACAATTTTTTTTCAATGATAAAAATTTCTTTGCAAAGAAATGTATCTTTGAACCTTTAATTTTTTTATGATAAAAATACCTGCAGAATTTTACAAAGAACTTCAAAAGAAATTTCCACATAATCCTACACAAAAACAAGGCCAATTATTACAATTATTAAGTAATTTTATTTTTAATGATGATAAAGATGCGTTGTTCTTATTAAAGGGTTATGCAGGTACAGGTAAAACAACCACAATAAGTACTTTTGTAAATTCGCTTTGGGCTTCTGGTAAAAAAGCAGTTTTATTAGCGCCAACAGGTAGAGCAGCTAAAGTTATAGCCATATATTCTAAAAGACCAGCTTTTACAATTCACAAAAAAATCTACTTTCCTAAAAAGCAAGGTAATGGTTCTGTAGATTTTGTTTTACAAACCAACAAACATAGAAATACTATTTTTATAGTAGATGAGGCTTCTATGATCCCTGATGGTAGGCAAAATCAAAAATTGTTTGATTCTAGTTCTTTATTAGATGATTTAATCTCTTACGTTTATAATGGTCATAATTGTAAATTAATTTTTATTGGTGATACTGCTCAGTTACCTCCTGTTAAGTTAGATATAAGTCCTGCTTTAGAAGAAGAGACGTTAAAATATACTTATCATAAAAATGTTGAAGAAATTGAGTTGGATGAAGTAATGCGTCAGCATGAGAATTCTGGAATATTAGCAAATGCAACACATTTAAGACTTTTATTGCAAAATAATGGAGATAATTTTCAGTTTGATGTTGATTTTCCTGATATAAAAAGATTAATTGATGGTTATGATATAGAAGACGCATTGGTTGCTGCTTATGATAATGATGGAGTAGAAGATACTGCTTTTATTGTGCGTTCTAATAAAAGAGCCAACCAATACAACCAACAAATACGAATGAAAATTCGTGGACAAGAAAATGAAATTTCTGCAGGAGATTATGTAATGGTTGTAAAAAATAATTATTTCTGGTTAAACGAATCTTCAAAAGCTGGTTTTATCGCCAATGGCGATATTTGCCAAGTTTTAAAAATATTCTCTATTAAAGAGTTATATGGATTTAAATTTGCAGAAGTTGAGTTAAAAATGATAGATTACCCAGAAATGCAACCTTTTGAAACGGTTTTGTTGTTAGATACTTTAATTAGTGAAAGTCCGTCTTTAACTTACGAAGAATCTAATAAATTGTACCAAGCTGTTAAAGAGGATTATGCAGATGAAAAATCAAAGTACAAACAATTTCTAGCCATTAAAAAGAACAAATATTTTAATGCATTGCAAGTTAAGTTTTCTTATGCAATGACTTGTCATAAATCGCAAGGAGGTCAGTGGCAAACTGTTTTTATAGAGCAACCTTATTTGCCAGATGGGGTTTCTAAAGAATATTTTAGATGGTTATATACAGCTATTACAAGAGCGCAAAAAAAACTATATTTAATAGGTTTTAAAGATGATTTTTTTGAAGATTAACGCAACAAGTAATTAATACTTATTGTTCCGTATTTATGGCCATAAGTATATCTTAAATCCTTGGTTTTGTTGGTGTTGTAATTAAATATATAGCCAAAATTAAAACGATTAGCTGTAAATTTAATACCAAGTTCTATATTGAATACTAAAGGAACTATTTCTTTAGTAACCAAACTGTTATTGTTTAAAAAACTACCTTGAATTGTAGCGTCATAAAAATTATATTGTAGAATAGGTTTCATATAAAAGAAAGACTCTATCTCTCTTTTAAATTTTGTTTTATCATCATTTAAATTTGTATTAAAAGCTATTGAGTTTGCCATTTTTTGAAGCGATGTAAAACCAAATCTTAAATTAAAACCAGAATTAATATTGGTAAATACGGTACCTAAATTAGCAGAATTTGCCCAAGAAATATCAAAAGTATTCGATTCGTTATTTGTTAAGGAGGTAATGTATTCTGTACCAAAATTTAAACCGAAGGCATTTTCTATTTGATATTGCCATCCTGTAGCTTCTTCAAAACCATAGATGTCGTGAATAAAATCTTGTAGTTCTTTACCATAAGCATTTGGTCCAACAATACCAATTTGTAAAGAAGTGTTTAAGATTTTATTTTTTTTATATACTTTTTTTAATCCAAAACCAGCGTATAAATAACCTGCAAAAGGTCTGTCATGTAAATTAATAGTTTTTACAACAGGTTTATAGGGGGTGTACATTTTATGGCCAATTTGCCATTCTATAATTTTTTTGTCTAAGTTTTTATTGTTATTTTTAGTTAAGTATCTGTAGGTTAAAAACATTCCATTTGTGTAATAACGATCTCTGTCTACAGAAGCATAGAGGTCATTATCATTAACAAAACTGATTTCTTTAGCATATTTTTGCTGAGAAGAAATAGATAGTGATACAAAAAAAATAATTATAAAAATTCGGTTTTTCATCGAAGACAAATATATTATGAATCAATTTAAAATGATAAAATTTAACGCAATTTTAAAAAAAGGTTTTATTTTAGAGCAATTAAACTAAAAATATGAATTCTAAGGGAACTTTAACTGCAGAAGATTTTAATAAAATTACAAGTAGTAAAGAATTATTAGCGCTTATTAAAGAAAAAAACATGTCATTTTCAAAAGTAGAAAACACACTTACTTATGATAATGAACTACGTATGCTACAAATAGAATTAGTAAAATTACAACGATTCGTATCAAATAATAATAAAAGAGTTGCTATAATATTTGAAGGTAGAGATGCTGCAGGTAAAGGTGGTAATATCCGTAGATTTATGGAGCATTTAAACCCAAGATCTAGTAGGTTAGTAGCACTTAATAAACCAACAGAAGTAGAAAAAGGACAATGGTATTTTCAAAGATATATTAAAGAATTACCAAATCCTGGTGAAATTGTTTTTTTTGATAGAAGCTGGTATAATAGAGCAGTTGTAGAACCAGTTATGGGTTTTTGTACAGATACACAATATAAAGAATTTTTACAGCAAGTGCCAGAATTTGAGCACATGATGTATGAAGATGGTGTAATTATTATAAAATTTTGGCTGTCTATTACAAAAGAAGAACAAGCTAAGCGTTTTGAAGGCAGAAAAGAAGACCCGTTGAAAAGGTGGAAATTTAGCCCTGTGGATAGACAAGGCCAAATTCTTTGGGATAAGTATACTTATTATAAAGAAGAAATGTTTACCAAAACACACACAACCTACAGTCCTTGGATGATTGTAAAAACTAATGATAAAAAAGTTGCAAGATTAGAAGCAATAAGACATGTTTTGTCTCAGTTTGATTATGAAGGTAAAACTGAAGCAGGTACAGTTTTAAATCCTGATCCTAATGTTGTTATGCGTTATTATCGTTCAAATATTCATCAAATAGATTAAATAAATGAGTAATAATTTAACAGAGTCTGATGTAAAAAAACTTAACTCTAAAAAAGGGTTGTTGGCATTACTGTCTAAAGAACCTTTTAATGTAGAAAGAGCTTTAAGGTATATAGATTATCAAAAAAAATTAAAAAAATTACAAACTGAGTTAATTCGATTACAAACTTGGGTAATTAATAATGATGAAAGAATAATTGTTGTTTTTCAAGGTAGAGATGCTGCAGGTAAAGGTGGAGCAATAAGAAGAATTACAGAACGTATTAATCCACGTTTTATGAGAATTGTTGCATTACCAAAGCCTACTGAAGATGAAAAATCTCAATGGTATTTTCAAAGATATGTAGAGCAATTGCCTAAAGCAGGTGAGATGGTTTTTTTTGATAGAAGTTGGTACAATAGAGCAGTAGTAGAACCTGTAAATGGTTTCTGTACACCAGAAGAATATGAAATTTTCATGAATCAAGTTAATGATTTTGAAAGAATGATTTTAGATTCTGGCATACACTTGGTGAAAATTTACATGTCTATCTCTAAAAAAGAACAAGCCAAACGTTTTGCTGATATTAAAAGTGATCCTTTAAAACAATGGAAAATGACCAAGTTAGATGAAAAGGCACAAGATTTGTGGGATCAATACACAGAATATAAAAATGCAATGTTCGAAAGAACAAATACAGAAATTTCTCCTTGGAAAATTATAAGAGCCAATAGAAAAACAGAAGCTAGAGTAAATGTGATAAATCATATTTTAAAAAGAATTCCTTACGATAAAAATTTAGAAATTTAGTTTATTGCTTAATCCCCCAATTTAAATTTATAGTATGCTAATTAAACGTTTCATAGCATTATTTTATTTATTGTTTTGTGTACAATTACTAGTTTCTCAAACTGCACCTATAGCTAGTAACGATAATACTGTTGTATTAAAAAACACAAATTTAAACATAGTTGCTCCAGGTGTTTTGGCAAATGATACAGATGCAGATGGTGATACAATTACAGTTACATCTTTTTCAATTAATGGAATAGAATTAACAGCAGATCAATCAGCAAGTTTTACAGAAGGTACTATTCAGATTTTTAAAGATGGAAGTTATACATTTACTCCAACTTTAGATTATAGAGGAATTGTACCAACCATAAATTATACAATTACAGATGGCACTTTTACAAGTTCTGCAAACTTAAACATTACTATTAAAGATGCTCCAATTGCCAATAACGATACAATTGTTGCAGTTGTTAATACAGCTATAAATCAAATTACTCCAGGGCTTTTAGAAAATGATACAGATGCTGATCAAGATGTACTAGTAGTTACCAATTTTACAATTAACGGAACAACTTATAATGTAGGTCAAACAGCAAGTTTTTCTGAAGGAAGTATATTAATATTTCCTGATGGTAGTTATAATTTTACGCCGACTTTAAATTTTTCAGGTGATGTTCCAACAATAAATTATACCATTTCAGATGGAAATTTTACAAGTTCAGCAAATCTAAATATCTCTGTAGAAAACATTCCAGAAGCCAATGATGATGATGATTCTACAATAGTAGATCTTTCAATTACAGAAGTAACACCAGGTCTTTTAAAGAATGATACTGATTTAGATGGAGATTTACTTTCCATATCTAAATTTTCGGTAAATAGTTTAGATTATAATGCTGGGCAAACAGCCACTTTTTCTGAAGGTTCAATTATTATATCAGCAAATGGAGCATACTCTTACACACCAACTCAAAATTTTGTGGGTGATGTTCCTCCTGTAAATTATACTGTTACAGATGGGGTTTTTGAAAGTTCAGCTATATTAAATCTTACAGTTTATTTACCTCCAGAGCCACCTGTAGCCAATAACGATTATGATACAGTAGATATTAATACTACCTTAAATGTTGCTACACCTGGTGTTTTTGTAAATGATACAGACATCAACGTACAAGATATTTTAACTGTAACTCAGTTTTCTGTAAATGGTTTTACATTCAATGCAGGTCAAACAGCTAATTTAGCACAAGGTAATTTAACTATAGCAGAAGATGGAAGTTATATTTTTGAGCCTACAACAGATTATATAGGTGAAGTGCCAACCATAGTTTATACAATTACAGACGGTACATTTACAAGATCGGCTAATTTATATTTAACAGTAGAACCTACAGAAGACTTGTTAGAAATTAGTAATTTAGGTAGTTGTAATCAAGGTTTTAATGCAAATGGAGAATATAAAATTGTATACAGCCTAATACTTACTAATATAAATAATGCTAGAGATTTACACGAACCAGCATTAATTAGAAATATCGATTTAATAGATGATTTACAAAGTGCTTTTGGAGTTGGTTGTGTTGTAAATGTAGAGGCTGCAACAGTAAGTAACAATTTAGTAGAAAACATTGCAGAAAGTTCTTACTTTCCAATGGATTTTGATAATTCAGCAATCAATAATGGATTTTTAAATGGTAGTTCAAGCGCTGTTTTTAATGATAATGCTATTAACAATTTAATTCTATACCCAAGGCAATCTATTTTTGTTAGTTTTTGTGTAACCGTAAATCCATTTTGTAATGGAAGACCTAATCCAACTCCATCAGGTTCAGGTATTAATTTTACAAATACAATAACAGCAAATACAGACAAAGGTAATAACGCAATAAGTGCAATTACTTTAAACGATTTTCATACAACAGAAGCTGTTGTTTCTGCGGGTTTATATGTGCCAGAGTTTAATAATCAAACTATAGATCCTCCTGGTTTAGTAAATTTTGATGGTACTTACGATTACGTAAACACTATTATATTAACAAATGAAGGAGCAGTAGATGCCCAAAATATTAATTTTAATATGGGGTTAGACGATTTTAGAAATAGAGTTGTTTTTACAGAGTTTCTAATATCACAAGTTTCAGGGCCAGATGTTACAGTAAACACCAATTACGATGGAAATAACGAAACAACTTTATTAACACCCAATAACATTCTGCCTGCAGGAGAAACTGTTGTTTTAGAAATTTATTATAAAATTGGCCCAATAGATAATGGTAGTTATAGCTATTTTAATCAAACTAGTTTATCGCAAACTCAAGGAAATGCAGATGGTTTTGATGCTTTATCAGATGCAAATAAAAGTGCTTTTACCTTTGTAAGTTGGTCAGATGGTTTGGGTAGTCATTTAGATCGTTATTATTTTGCTAATTCAGCTTCAGCAAGTATAACATCAAGTTTATATTGTACTTGTACAATTGCTGGTATGCGTTTTATTTTTGATGCAGAATCAGAAACAGATAAAAGAATTACTAATGTTGTTAAAGTGCCAGATGGTATTTTAGAACACGAAGAAATTACCTATCAAATTACTATTGAGAATACAAGTGATTCTGTTCAGTTAGATGAATTGCAAATCACAGATAATTTAAATAGTACTTGTGGTGGTAATATACTTTCGGTTTCTACCCCAACAATTTTTAGTTCATCAGCAACTACAAATCCTAATTTAAATTCAAATTATGATGGTGTTTCAGATACCAATTTATTTGATGGTACTTCTGGATTATTAAAAATTGGAGAAACAATTACAGTAGAATTTACAGTGTTGTATAGTGAGTCTTGTATTGGTTCAAATTCGGCTTCTTTTACATCAAAAGATCCTTTAGATAGACAAATTTCATCATCAAACTCAACTAACGTAAATGCATCTACAGACACAGATAATGATGGTATTATAGATGATTTTGATTTAGATGATGATAATGATACTATTGCAGATGTTTTAGAATATGATGGTTTAAATCCTCTAGATGATGATGATGCAGATTTTATACCCAATTATAGAGATACTGATTATGGTTCAGATAATAATGCAGACGGAATTGTAGATATTTTTGATTTTGATAATGATGGTGTGCCAAATCATTTTGATTTAGACAGCGATAATGATGGGATTTTAGACATTGTAGAAGCTGGTAATACTTCAGATGATGTCAGTAAAAATGGTAGAACAAATAACAATGTAGGTGCAAACGGATTAGATAATTCTAAAGAAACCAATGATGGCTCAAATGCAACTAACAACTATAATTTACCAAATACAGATGGTACAACAAATCCAGATTTTTTAGATATTGATGCAGATGGAGATGGAATTGTAGATAACATAGAAGCGCAACTCACCAATAATTATGTAACAACAACAGGTGTTTTTACAGATGCAGGTATAGATACAGCATACCCAAATGGACTTATACCTATAGATTCTGAAAATGATAACATTCCAGATTATATAGATATAAATTCAGATGATGATATAAGAGATGATATTATTGAAGGTTGGGATACAAATAGTGATGGAACTGCAGAAACTGTAGCCACAAATTCTGATGCAGACAATGATGGTTTAGATGATGCTTTTGATAATAATGATAGTCTACTAAATCCAACAAATGGACAAACACCACAAAGTTTTCCAAATTTTGATAATTCAGATACTCCAGAAAGAGATTGGCGAGAAATTATTGCAATAGTTGTACTTATAGATGATGTTAGTTTATCAGAAGGTAATGAATTTGTTTTTACATTAAGGTTAGTAACCAAAAACGATAATTCTGTATTAATAGAAAGTGCATTTCCAATAACAATAAATTTTTCAACCTCAAATGGTACAAATTTAACTGGTCAATATGATGCTGCTATTGCTCCTTTTGATTACTTTAGTGTTTTAAATACAGTATTTACAATTCCCCCATTAATGAATACAGAACAGTTTTCTACAACAACTCTAGAAGATAATATTTACGAGTTAACAGAGTTTTTTACCTTAAATGGTACAATTACATCCAACAATACAATCAATACAAACTTTAGTGGTATTGGTACAATTTTAGATAATGATGTTGCTCCAGATATTACAATGAACAATACTCAAGAAGATGAAAATGTAGATTTAGAACATACTATTGTTATTTCTCATCCTTGTTCAACACCTATTGAAATAGAACTAAATACAAGTGATGATTTTGCGATAAGTCCAGATGATTACTCGTCATTTTCTGATGTTTTAGTTATAGCTGGTACAATTGATGAAAACAACGCAAATACAGAAGTTTCTTTTACAATTTCATCATTTTTAGACAATTTAAACGAGTTAGAATTAGAACCTTTAGATGTAGTTGGTATTGTGCAAACTAATAATGTAGGTATACAAGATTTAACAAAAACAGCCACAATTGTAGATGTAGATCCAAATCCGTTAGTAGTTATAACTAACGAAGAAACTATAGAAGGCAAAAGCTTAAATTTTACAATTAATCTTTTAAATGATTCTGATGAGTTAATGCAAAATTATCTGCCTATCAACTTAAATTTTATTACTGTTGATAGTACAACAACAGGTAATTTTGATTACGAATCAATTTCAGAACAAGTTACAATACCTGCATATTCATCAACAATAACTCAAACTGTAAAAACGTTAAACGATAATTTAAATGAAGATACAGAAACAATGTATTTACAGGCAGATTTATTTAGTTTTAATGTAGCAAACATAACAGCTCCAAGAGGCGTAGGTACTATAAAAGATAACGATTATCCTAATTTATTTTCACCAAATGGTGATGGTAAAAGTGATGTTTTCGAAATTTCTGGTATAGAAGATTATCCAAACTTTAAATTAACGATTTACAATCGTCAAGGAAACGAAATATACAACTACAGTAATAATGGAAATGTAAATCCTTTGTGGTGGGATGGAACTTATAATGGTAATCCTGCACCAACAGACGTCTATTTTTATCAATTAGATTTTAATGATGGGGAATCAGAACCTATTACTAAATTTATTCAATTAATAAGATAATGATTCAGGAAACTAAAATTATCTTAAAAAAGAGTATTAAGTTTAAACTAAACTTAATACTTCTAGTTGTTTGCTTTTTAAGTCTAAAAATGCAAAGTCAGCAAGTGCCACATTACACACAATATTTGTACAATATGCAAATAATTAACCCTGCATTTGTAGGGTATAGAGCAGAGTTAAGTGCATCAATTTTAACACGTCAACAATGGGTTGGAGTAGAAGGTGCACCCAAAACCAATACATTCTCTTTAAATGCAAGAACAAGAAAAGGTTTAGGTTTAGGTTTAACAGTTGTAAATGATAAAATAGGTTTATCAGAAACTACAAATTTAAATTTAGATGCATCATATACTCTAATAACTTCTAGATATAGTAGAGTCGCATTGGGTTTAAAAGGCGGTTTTACCTTTTTTAATAACAATTTATTTGATGGTATAACTCCAGATAGTGATGTATACGCATCAACAACTGGTAATTTTTCTAATGTAGGTTTTGGGGCTTTATTTTACAATAGAAAATTTTATCTAGGATTCTCTATTCCTTATTTATTAGAAACCCCACAATTTTATATCGAAGACAATTATAAAAAAGGAAGTTTAGCAACCAACCCAAATTACTTTTTGTCTAGTGGAGTTTTGTTTAAACTATCAGAAGATGTAATGTTTAGACCATCAACAATGGTTAGGTATACTAAAAACTTACCAATATCTGTAGACGTAAATACAAATTTCTTGTATAAAGATATGATAGAAGGTGGTTTATCTTATCGTCATAAAAGTTCTGTAAGTGCTTTGTTTAGTGTAATTTTAAATAAGAAATTTAGAATTGGTTATGCTTATGACCATCGATTTTCTACATTGGGTGGTAACTTAAGTTCTCATGAAATTATGTTTCACATCGATCTTAATTTTAAACGAAATACAAGGTGGTTAATTCATAACCTATGTTATTTTTAATACAAAGAAAATAGTTCAAAACACCTTAAGAAAGTAATTTTTTAATTTGATTAAAAATTAAATAGATTTCACCAGCAATTTGGGTACTTGTTTGCAAATAAACTTGTTCTTGTTCAGTAGTTCCATCAGAGAATTTTGGATCTAAAAAAGGCAATGCAAAACGATGTGTAGCAGCAGGTATAAAAGGACAATTTCTATCTGCATCATTACAGGTTAAAATAGCCATATAAGGCTCTTGATTTATAAGATTACTATACAGTTTAGAAAAACCTAGAATATGGCTATAAGAACCCTTAAAAGATATTTGATAAGTTGGGTTTTGATGAGAAAAATCTGATAATTGAAAAGAAAACCCAGCTTTTTGTAAAGTTTTTACTGTTTTTCTGTAAAAAGCTGTAATTTCTGTACCTCCAGAAAAGGCATTAATATTTAGGTTAAAATAATAAGCAGCAAAATAGCTCCAAACTTGCCCCATTTGACTTCTTCTAGAGTTGTGTGTGCATATAAAATTCAAATTGATAATCTCATTAGTTGCATACTCTTTAGCAATAGTTTCTGCTATTTTTAACAAAAGTTTTGTTCTATCCTCAGAAATAGAAAGTTTTTTATAAGAATTTTCAAAAAAGTTTTTTGTGGAGGTGTTTGAAGTTTTCAGCATATTCACATTATTTTTTCAACAAAATTAGACTAAAATTGTATTTTTGTAAATTAATATAATGTTAAGAATGCGTTTAGAAATTGGAAATAAAGTAGCAGTTTTAGATGATGTTTTAAAAGGAATAGTCACAAATATTAAAGGTGATGATATTTCAGTTGAAACCGAAGATGGAATGCTTTTTATTTTTAAAAGGAATGAGTTGGTTAAGATAGAAAAAGAACAACATGAGCTCACTAAATTCTCAGACATTAACAATGCATTTTTAAAAGAAAAAATAGCTTCTCAAAAAAAGAATAAAAGTGCTTTTATTAAAGAAAAAAATGAAGTGATTTTAGAGGTAGATTTACATATAAATCAGCTTGTAAAATCTACCAGAGGTTTAGATAATTACGATATGTTAAACCTGCAATTAGATACTGCCAAAAGAAAAATTGAATATGCAATTGGTAAAAGAATATCAAAAATTGTTTTTATTCATGGAGTAGGAGAAGGTGTTTTAAAAAGCGAATTACATTCATTGCTAAATAAGTATCCTGTAAAATATTACGATGCTTCTTATAAAAAATATGGTTTAGGAGCCACAGAAGTTTATGTGTATCAGAATGTGAATTAATTGTACTTTTGCCCTATGAAAGCCATTTATTTAGACAATGCAGCCACCACAAAAATTGATGATGAGGTTTTAGAATTAATGTATAATTCTATGAAAGAAATTTCTGGAAACCCATCTTCTACGCATCAATTTGGTAGAAAAGCAAAATCTGCTGTAGAAACAGCAAGAAAAAATATTGCCAAACATTTTAATGTAACTGCTAGCGAAATTGTTTTTACAGCTGGTGGTACAGAAGCCGATAATTTAATTCTAAAAAATGCCTTTTTAAATTTAGGAGTAAGTAAAATTATTACTTCTAAAATAGAACATCATGCAGTTTTACATACTTGTGAGTTTTTAGAAAAAACTCACAATATACAATTAGATTTTGTTAATGTTGATGAATTTGGATGTGTAGATTTAATTCATTTAGAAGAATTATTGTCAGACTCAGATCATAAAACTTTAGTGAGTTTAATGCACATTAATAATGAAATTGGTAGCATTTTACCTGTGGATGAAATCTGTAGAATTTGTAAAAAATACGATGCTTTATTTCATTCAGATACTGTGCAAGCAATTGGGCATTATCATTTAGATTTACAAAAAGCTCCAATCGATTTTATTGTGGCAAGTGCCCATAAATTTCACGGGCCAAAAGGTGTTGGTTTTGCTTATTTTAAAAAAGGCTTTGGTATTTTACCAATGTTACATGGAGGAGATCAAGAAAGAGGAGCAAGGTCTAGTACAGAAAATGTGCATAGCATTTTAGGTATGGATAAAGCTTTAACAATTGCTTATAACAATTTAGAAAAAGACAAAAATTATATAGAAAGCTTAAAAGTTTATTTTATTTCTGAACTAAAAAATATTTCTGATGATATTCAATTTAATGGATGTTCTTCTGATTTAGATAAAAGCAGTTACACGATTTTAAATGTACGTTTTCCTGTAAATGATGATATGCTTCTGTTTAGTTTAGATATGGCAGGAATTGCAGTTTCTGGAGGTTCTGCTTGCCAAAGTGGAAGTAACATTGGCTCTCATGTGCTTGCAGAAATTTTAGATAAAAATGATGCCGATAATACTTCTGTACGTTTCTCTTTTTCTAAGTTTACTACCAAAGCAGAGATTACAGAAACTGTAAAAAAAATAAAAGAGTTGCTGTAAAGCAACTCTATTAAAATATTAAGAAAAATACTTATTCTATAATTAATTTTTTATAAGCTTTCCCTTCCGGATTTTTAACTTCTATAAAGTAAATTCCTTTGTTTAGTTGCTGAACATTAAAAGTTTCATTTGCACTAAAGTTTCCAGAAAAATCCATTACTTTTTTACCATTCATATCATAAACACGAACGTTGTTTGTATTGATGTTTAACTTAAATGAATTTCTTGTTGGATTTGGATAAACCAAAACTTCATCATCTAAAAATAAATCTTCTGTAGATAAAGCAGCTTTACTGTTTCCATAAACTTTAAATTCACCTGGTGCTAAAGAAATAACATCGTTAACGTTACTTACAGTAATGGTTTGATCATCATTTAGTAAATCATACCAAGTTCCAGTTTTTTGAAAAGCAGGAGCTATATTTTGAGTGGTAACTCCAAAGTTTCCAATTATGGTTACATATTGAATTTCTTGAGCAGTATCATCAGTTAAATGAATTTTCTTTAATCCATTCGTATTTGCAACATCCATAGTAAAATCAGAAGTTTCAAAAATATCAAACTTTAATTTTAACTGAATTAATTTAGACCAAGTGTTGTACACATCTTTTCTATCTTGATCATCAAAATAATTCCATAAAATTGGTTTATTACCAGTTCTACCATTTTGATCGATAGAAATATCATAACCCAATTCACCAAATTGCCAAATCATTTTTGGTCCAGGAACTGTAAAATAAAAAGCAGCAGCCAATTCTTCTCTATCTAAAGCTGTACTTGTGTTTTTGATACTATAATTTCCACTAGAATTACCAAATTGTAAGTTTTTATACATTAAACGTTCTTCATCATGGCTTTCCATATAACTTACATTTGCAGGCACAGACCAACCTCTGTTTTTAAAAGAAATCCAAGAAAAATCTGATTCGCTACCAAAACCCATTGTAGCTTGGTTGTATTGATGATTGTGGTTACCCCAAACCATAATTCCTTTACCTTCATTTAGTTTGTAATTTACCCATTCAGTTTCTTCGGTATTTGTACCTAAATGTTCAAAAATGATGTAAAAACCTGGATCAATTTCCCATTGATAATCTGCATATTCTTTTAAAACATCAACTCTATCTTGTTGATATGCATTTGTACAAGCATCGCTACCAGTACAGTTTTGAGTAAATCCTTTGGTTAAATCCCATCTAAAACCATCAATTTTATATTCATCAATCCAATATTGAGAAACTCTTTTTACATAATCTCTAACATCTTGTTTAGAGTGATTAAAATCGTTAAAAACACTGTAAGAATGTCTTGCAATAGGATTAAAAAACGGACTGTCTGTACTTGCTTGTCCACCATAACCACCATTATCAGTATTCCACATTCTGTAATATGGATTTTGACCAGAAGCGTGGTTAAAAGCAACATCTATAATAACTGCAATTCCTCTTCTATGACATTCATCAATAAATTGTTTAAAAGCAGTTGCTGTACCATAATACTTGTCTAAAGCCATATGAAAAGAAGGATTGTATCCCCAAGATTCGTTACCATCAAACTCCATAACAGGTAAAAATTCTATTGCATTGATACCTAATTCTTCTAAATAATCTAATCTAGCTTTTACAGCATCATAAGAATGTAACGCATCAAAATCTCTAATCAACAGTTCATAGATTACTAAATCTGTTTTAGCAGGTTTTGTAAAATTTGTGTTTTGCCAAACATAATCTGCATCACCAGTTCTTAACAATGTAACTGCATGATTTGTTTCTCCTGAAGGATAATTGGGGAAGTTTGGATAGGTAACATCGTCTATATACTGATCATTAGATTCTGTTAAAACCACAGTAGAGTAGGGATCTGCAACTCTTAAATCTGCTTCAATAATATATTGATAAGTATAATCGGTTTGTGGAGTTAAACCTGTAAGTTCAATCCAAAAACGATTTTTAGAGCTGTCTTTTTTTAACAAGTAATTGTTGTCAATTTCCCAATTGTTAAAACTACCAATTACATGTACAAATTCCTTTCCTGGTGCGTAAAAAACTAAGGTAGCTTTAGTGTTATCAGAAGCATTTAAATTAATACCATCTTTTAAATCTGCAGGTAACGTAGCTTCTGTAACAGTTGGCTTTACAATAGCCTGAAACGTTGTGCTTTTAGTTTCTCCATTATTAACAGCTTCTAGAATATAAGTTGTGTTTTCTGTAACTGTTGGTGAAAAACTGTAAGATGTTAAGTTCGATTTTTGGTCTATAGTAGCGCCATTTGCTTTTAAAGTAAAGTTTGCATTTAAAGAAGTTGATGCATTTATAGATAAAGTTTCACTAGCATTTAAAATTGTAGTTGAGGTTGATGGTGTATTTAATGTTAATTGAAAAGAACCCACATTAAAAATAAAATCTGCACAACCATTGTCTTTTAGTTCTTGGTTACCAGCAGCATTTCTAAACACCATACCCATATTGGTTATGCTTGCTGCTTCTGCATCTGTTAACGAATAATAGGTTTTTGGTACAAAAGTAATTTCCCAACGATTGTTAGATGAATTATAAGCCATTTCTCCAACTCCATCATCTTGTCCCCAATTACCAACAACACTTGCTCCCCAAGCATCACTTGCATTACCCACACCAGAATGTAAATATACTTTAGATGGATTATTCAATCCATTACAATCTGTGGCAGTACTGCTAGCATCTAAACTAATGGTAATAGATGCGTTAATGTCAAAAGGATTTGGTGTTATGGTTATTTGACCAAAGCCTAAAGAACTGATTAATAAAAATAGAATCGTAATTTTTTTCATATTGTATCGATTTTAAAACACAAAGGCTACCATTGGTAGCCTTTGTTAAGTTAAAAAAAAACTTAATTTATTGTGTAAATAGGGTTGTCTGGATCTGTAAAATCTAAAACAAAAGAGTAAGTACCTGCAACAGATATAATATTATCACCTCCATTATCTAAAGTTCCATCTGAACCAGTATCACCATAGTTTAAAGCCCAAGCCTCATTTGCTCTGAATTTGTATTCTCCGTCTAAAAGAGTAACATTATTTAGAATCCAAATATCATCATTAGGTTGAGACCAATCTCTTGTGAAAATTGCATCTGATGTAGCTCCCCAATCATTATAAGCAGAACCTACAAGACCCCAAATATTATCAATTGCTTCTAAAGAATAGGATAAATCATTTAAATTTACAGTAACAATATATCTGCCTCCTATTGTAGCAATATTGCCTCCAGAAGTGTCTAGAAATCCAGCAGAACCAGCACCATAAGCAGTTCCCCAATCATTATTTATTCTAAATTTCATTTCACCTTCTTCTAGTTTTACAATTCCTCTAAATTGATCAGAATAAGGGTCATAAGTTAATGCGTAATCTGGAGTTGCACCCCAATCATTATATGCAGAACCTACAATACCTATTGTAAACTCTTCCATAGTGTAAGTAAGGTCGTTTAAATTGAAAAGAATTTTATAAGAACCAGCAGTAACAGCAATATTATCTCCAGCAGCATCTAACGTTCCATCTACACCAGTATCACCATAATTATTGGTCCAATCGTTATTTTCTCTGAATTTAATTTCACCATCAATTAAAGTTACATAAGCTACTAAAACACCAGAATCACTTGTAGTAAAGAAAGGTAAATCAGGAGTTGCACCCCAATCATTTGCTGCAGAACCAACAACACCCCAAGTAGTAGATAAATCTAAAATACTAGAATATGGAGTTACATTGATTGTTTTTGCATCAGAATTAATTAATAATTGACCACCAACAAAACCTTGTAATTTTATTGATAAATCTGAAGCCATATCTGCTTCTGCTCCTAAACCTAAAGCAATTGAGTTTAACTCTAAAGTACCAAAAGATTTCTCTAAATCATCACCAACATCAATAGTTGTAGCATTGCTAAAATCTCCACTAGCTAAATCAACAAGAATTTTATAAGTTGGTGCTGCATTAAAACCATAATCTGGTTCTGCCCAATTCGTATTCAAAGCAATGTCATCTTGATTTGCTTCTAAAAGTACAATTGGTGTAGTTTCTACAACAATAAGTTCTGTAGTAGCTTCTACGTTTTCATTTAATATTACTCGATCACTAATATCCTCACAACTGGTAAAACCAATTGATACAATAATTAGAGCGAATAATGAATTTAATATTTTTTTCATGTCTTTATTTATTAGTATCCTGTATTTTGAGTTAAATTAGGATTAGTTGTTATAATATTATTTGGCAAAGGGAAAATATTTCTATAATCTTCTACACTTGTACCATCTTTAGAATCTCCTTTAAAAGGCCATAAATAAGCATCAGTTGTAAAATAGTTATATCTTACTAAATCAGTTCTTCTTTGTCCTTCCCAGTATAATTCACGAGATCTTTCGTTTAAAACAAAATCTAAAGTTAAATCTCCACTTGTTATGTTACCACTAGAGTTGCCAAAAGCTCTTTCTCTAAGTTCGTTAATTTTAGTAACAGCAAGACCTAAATCACCACCACCACCTCTAAGAGCAGCTTCTGCGTAGTTTAAGTAAATTTCTGCTAATCTAATTAAAGGTAAATCTGTATCTACAAAATCTCCTGCAGCATCAGAACCTTGATTACCATTAGAGTCTAAGTTTTTAAACTTTGTTACAGCATAACCGTTTTCGAAAGTTGGTATTTCGTCAATTTCTAAAGTTTGTCCGTCTTTATAGAACATTCCTCTGCTATCACCAACAAATGGTTCTATTGCATAAGTTAAGGTATTTAAATCTAAAGTGATGTAATAAGTGCCTGCTGTTGAAACAGGAATATTTGATCCACCAGCTTCTAATGAACCATCAGTATTATCATCACCATAATTAATACCCCAATCATTATTCATTCTGAATTTTAATTCACCTGGAGTTAAATTCGCATAAATAGCATAAGTATCTGTGCCTGTTTCATACATTTTTGTATCAGGATCATTCCAACCATTTGGAGTAGAATCTCCAATAATACCCCAACTAGCTACTGGTCCTAGATTAGGATTAAGAGTTGTAACATCTACATCAAATTTATTTACTAAACTTTTTGTAGTTCTTAAGCCTCCCCAGCCACCATTTACACCAAACTCAGTAGCATTCATACTACCACCAATTGCAGCGTGAACTAAAAAAGTTGATCCTCCATAAGTTTGTGATCTTAAACCATCGAAATTTAAAGTGAAAATAAATTCATTTTGAGCACCATTTACATCATTATCAGCTAAGAATAACTCGTCATAAGCAGTTCCATTTCCATTTGCATCATTTGTGTTAATTGAATAACTAGATGACATTACGTTATTAGAAAATGTTACAGCTTCTGCATATCTTGGAGTACCTGTAAAAATTTCTGCATTTAAGTATAATTTAGACAATAAAGCCCATGCAGCAACTTGATCTACTCTACCATACTCGTTAGCACCACTTGGTTTTAATTGATCTGTAATTTCTAACAATTCAGATTCAATAAAATTGAACAATTCAATTCTTGTAGCCTGTTCAGGTAATTCTGTTGTTACTTTAGTTACTAAAGGTACACTACCATATAAGTCCATTAAGTTATAGTAAGCAAAAGCTCTTAAAAAACGAGCTTCTGCAATATAAGCAGCAACTTCTGTATCTGTTAAAATAGCAGCATTGTCTATAAAAGAATTACAAAAAGATACTTCTTGAGCTAATCTATAATACATAGCTTCTGTAAAATCGTTACTACCAGACCAATATTGACCATGTAAATCTGGTAAACCAGCATCTCCCCAACCAACAACTGCATGATCTGTAGTTAATTCGTTTAGGTTGAATAACATTCTTGAATATTGAGAAAAACCTTCATCAATATCTGAGATATCTGCTTGTCCTGAAGGTCCTTGTTGACCTGTTAGAGCTAAACTTGCATATAATTTAGCAAGTGCACCTTGTGCATCTGTTGCATTAGAAAACACATCTTCTTCTGTAAAACTATCTGGATCAATTGGAGATTGATTCAAGTCTTCGTGACATGATATTACTCCTAAAGAGAATAACATGATTACAATTAAATATTTAAATTTTTGTTGCATTATTTTTTATTTAAAAGTTAATGTTTGCACCTAAGACAAAAGATCTTGGTCTTGGGTAAAAATTATTATCAATACCTAAATTAATTTCTGGATCTAAACCATCATAATCTGTAATGATTAACACGTTTTGTAAAGATCCATAGAATCTAAATGTTGTGTTTTTAAGCTTATCTAAGGTATAACCAAGTGAGATGTTGTCTATTTTAAAGAAAGATGCGTCTTGTACAAAATGATCACTTAAAGCAGTTTTATCACTAATTACAGTAAAACCACTGTTGTAATAGTCTGAGTGTAAGTTTGATAATATGTTGTTATTTGTTGCGTTTATTTGTACACCTCTGTTTGCTGCAACATCATTGTACATATAGTTACCAAAGCTTGCTCTAGTTTGTATAGATAAATCCCAATTTTTATAATTGATATTGGTGTTAAAGCCCATTAAAACATCAGCAAAAGGATCTTCGTTAATGTATTTATCATCATCATTAATAGTGTTATCATTATTTCTATCAACAAATACACCTTCTAAAGGCTTACCATCAGTATCATAAACTTGTTGAAATACTAAAAAACTATTAGCTGCTTGTCCTTCTCTATGAACTTGAACATTATTACCAACACCTGTTGATATTCCTCCTTGAGGTTGATCTACAGACAATTGTGTGATTTCATTATCGTTTAAAGAAATGTTATAATTAACAGACCATTCAAAATCATCAGTTCTAATTGGTGTAGCATTTATGTTGAATTCTAAACCTCTGTTTTCCATATTACCAATGTTAGCATTAATTCTATTTCCAAAATTTGTAAAAGGATCTACAATTGAACTTGCAATAAGGTCGTTAGTTTGTTTAATATAAGCATTTACAGAACCCGAAATTCTTCTGTCAAGAAAAGCAAAGTCTATACCTAGGTTAAATGTTTTACCTACTTCCCAACGTAAATCTTTGTTGATAGGCTCTGGTCTAAAAGTTTGATAAAAAGCATTACCAAATTGATAATTTGCAGTATCTGTACTACTTTGGTATCTTGTTAAAAATTGATAATCTCCTAAACCATTAATATTACCTATTTCTCCATAACCAACTCTTAATTTTAATTCATTAAAGAAAGAGTCTTCCATAAAGCTTTCTTTATGAATACTCCAAGCTGCTGCAAATGATGGGAAAATTCCCCAACGATCATCAGGATTTAATTTAGAAGATGCATCTGCTCTTAAAGTAGCAGTTAAATAGTATTTACCTTTATAATCGTAATTTGCTCTACTAAAATATGACAATAATACATTTTTAGATTTATCTACAACTTCGAAAGTATTACCATCTTCTTGAGCTTCACTATCAAAACTATAATTGTCATATTCAAAAGATTGATAAGCATGACCACCAACTACGGTTAAGTTGTGTGCTTCATTAAAAGTTTTTGTATATGTTAAATAGGCATCAAAAACTTTATTATCTGATTTTTGAATAAAACTCGTTAATGAACCATTAAAGGTTGCATCCGAAGTTGGTATTAATTCAGAAGTAACTTTTCTACCATGGCTATTAGAAGTATCAAAACCAACATTAATAGTAGCAGTTAAATCTTCTAAACCGTGTATTTTATAATCTATTTTAGCGTTTGCAACTAAACGTCTAATTTCTGCAGAATCATCTACTAAGTCTAATAATGCCACAGGGTTTGTAGGAGCCAAATTATTTTGGTTTCCTGTACCTGCATCTAACCAAGCAAAATAACCACCATATTGCGAAGTTGAATCGAAAACTGCTTGTGTAGGATCAAAAGTAATTGCACCACCAATTGCATCTCTATTTGCAAATTCGTTTTCTGTGTACATTCCTTTTGCATTAAGATCTACTTTTAAATGATCATCTAAAAAAGAAGGAGATAAGTTTATAGAAGCAGTTGTACGTGCTAAATTGTCACCTTTTAAAATACCTTCGTGTTCAGAATACCCTAAAGAAGCTCTCATTGGTACACCATAAAGGTTACCTAAAGCACTAAAGTTATGGTCTTGCCCAATTGCAGTAGTGTAAATCTCTTCTTGCCAATCTGTATTAGCATTACCTAATAAAGCAATTTGATTAGGAGTTCCAATATCATTAATTAATGTACTAAATTGATCAGCAGATAAAACATCAACTTTATCTCTTAACGTATAAACTGTTGTTTGAGAACTAATATTGAATTTAAATTCTCTGTCTTTACCTTTTTTAGTTGTAATTAAAATTACACCATTTGCAGCTCTAGAACCATAAATGGCAGTAGAAGAAGCATCTTTTAAAACTACAAATGTTTCAATATCATTTGGGTTGATAAAGTTTAACGGATTTCTAGATCCACCAACTCCTCCATTATCTAAAGGAATACCATCTATAACATAAAGAGGTTCGCTTGTTAAAGATAAAGAACCTGTACCACGAATATTAATCGTTTGTCCATCTCCAGGAGCACCAGAACCTGCAATTACATTTACCCCTGCAACTTTACCACTAATTAAAGATTGTGCAGATACAATTGGTCCTTTATTAAAGTCGTCGCTAGTTAATAGATCTGTTGTACCTGTTAAATCTTCTTTTTTAATAGAACCATAACCAACTACAACGATTTCATCCAATTGCTCAGAAGATTCAATAAGTTCTATTGTAAGATTAAAAACAGCACCAACAATAAGCTCTTGATCTGCATAACCCAAATACTGAAATACTAAAGTATCTCCTGTTTTAACTTTATCTAAAGAAAAGTTTCCGTCAAAATCGGTTTGGGTACCTTTTGTTGTACCTTTAACCAATATACTAACACCAGGCAAAGGTTCACCTGTTGCTTTTTCTTTTACAACACCATTAATTGTTTGTTGCGCAAACATTGTAAATGATGAAGTCAAAAGAATTCCAATTAACAATAATTTAAATTTTTTCATGTATAATTTGTTAAATAATAACTGTAAATTTGATTTCGACTTAACAATAAATTCACATTCCACATTGTAAATATAGAAACAAGAAGCCTGTTATCAATATGATAAAAATCACGAAAACGGTTTCGTGTTAACAACTTTTTTATTGAAAATCATTAAATTAGTAATATTTATCACTTAAAATTGTCTTTTTAAAAAGAAATGAAGCAAAAAATTACCATAAAAACAATAGCTAAAGAATTAGGGGTTTCTACATCTACAGTTTCTAAAGCATTAAAGGATAGCCATGAGATTAGTAAAGAAACAAAAGACAAAATACAAGCTTATGCAAACCTTTATAACTACAAACCAAACAGTTTAGCGTTACAATTAAGAAATCAGAAAACAAAAGTTATTGGGGTTATTTTACCTAAAATAGTACACCATTTTTTCTCTACTGTTATTATGGGTATAGAAGAAGGTGCTATAGAAAAAGGTTATCATATAATGGTTTGTTTTTCTAATGAATCTTATGCAAAAGAAGTAGAAACCTTAAAAGTTTTATCTAATGGTAGTGTAGATGGTTTGATAGTTTCTATAGCTAATGAAACCTTAAAAAATAAGGATTTTAAGCACTTTACAGACTTGGTGTCAGAAGAAATTCCTTTAGTTTTATTTGATAGAGTTGTAGATGATATTTTATGTGATAAAGTAGTTGTAGATGATGTTGGTGCAGGCTATAAAGCAACCAAACACTTGTTAGATAATGGTAGAAAAAGAATAGCTTTAATTACTACTCCAAAACACGTTAATGTTGGTACTCTTAGAAGACAAGGTTATGAAAAAGCATTGATAGAAGAGTATATAAAAACAGATAAAAATTTAATTGTTGAAATTGATGAAAATAGTGATGTAAGAAAACAAATAGAATTTGTTTTTAATCAAGAAATAGATGGTGTTTTTGCGGTTAATGAGATCTATGCTGCAAATGCTATGAGAATAGCCAAAGAAAAGGGGCTAAATGTACCTAAAGACTTCTCTGTTATTGGCTTTACTGATGGTTTAATATCAGAATATTCTTCTCCATCTATCACAACAATAGCACAACATGGTTTTACAATGGGTAAACAAGCTGTAGAACTTTTAATAGAAAGAATAGAAAAAGAAACTGAGGTTTACAGCCCTAAAAAAATCGTTATTTCTAGCAATTTAAAGTTACGAGAATCTACGAAACCGTCGTCGTAGAATTTTGTATTCATTTTTATCAACTTGATAAAAATAATATATCTTTGTTACATTATTAAGATTTATCAATAAATTACATTCCACAAAATTTATTAATTGATAAGTCTAAGCACTTATCGTATAATCTAATAATTACGATAATGGAAAAGCGTAAATTAAGCTTCTGGCAAATCTGGAACATGAGTTTTGGGTTTCTAGGAATACAATTTGGATTCGCCCTACAAGGTGGATTTATGTCAAGAATTTTTCAAACTTTAGGTGCAGGTAAAGAAGATATTCCTTTACTCTGGATTGCAGCTCCCTTAACAGGTCTACTTGTACAACCAATTATTGGTTATATGAGCGATAGAACTTGGAGTGCAAAATGGGGTAGAAGAAGACCTTATTTTTTAGTGGGTGCAATTTTAAGCTCACTAGCTTTATTTTTTGTACCTCATTCTCCAGCATTATGGGTAGCTGCAGGTTTTCTATGGATTTTAGATGCTTCTATTAATGTTTCTATGGAGCCATTTAGAGCCTTAGTTGCAGATAAATTACCACAATCTCAAAGATCTTATGGTTTTGTTGTACAAACCTTAATTATAGGTATTGGTACATGGGTTGCAAGTAATTTACCTTGGATGGTTTCTCAATTTGGAGTAAGTAACGAAGCAGGATCAGGTGTAGTTCCTATGTCTGTAAAAGTAGCTTTCGCAATTGGTGCTTTCGTTTTTTTGGCAAGTATTCTTTACACTGTTTTTACAACAGATGAATATCCGCCTGAAGATATGGAGGAGTTTGAGAAAGAAAAGGCAAAAAAGAATAATTTTATTCCAGATATTTTAAACAATATAGGGAGTATGCCAACAACTATGAAAAAACTTGGGGTTATCCAATTCTTTTCTTGGTTCGCTTTTTTTACAATGTGGTCTATGGCAAACCCTGCATTAACAGAACATGTTTTTCATAATCCTGCTCCAATAGAATCTGCATATAATATGACAGATACTTTACAAGCAGAAGCATTTAAAATAGCCAATACTAAATTTCAAGAATCCTCAAATTCAGTGGGTTCAGCTATGGGTATTTACGGCTTATCATCTATGGTATTTGCATTACTATTAACACTTTACACATCAAAAAGAAATATCAACAGAAAGTATGTACATCTTTTTTCTTTAATGTTAGGTGGTATTGGTTTTATTATGATGAATTATGCTTCTCCAGAAACTTTAAAATACTGTTTTGTATTAATAGGTTTTGCTTGGGGTAGTATTTTATCTATGCCATATGCAATGTTGTCTAGTTCTGTAGATCCTAAAAAAATGGGAGTTATTATGGGGATTTTTAACATGTTTATCGTAATTCCTCAAATTATCGCAGCTTTAGGAGGTATCAATTATGTATCGAATTTATTAGGAGAAGAAGCTATAAATGCAATGACTATTGCAGGTATTAGTCTAGTAATAGCAGGGTTTTGTAATTTATTAATTACAAACAAAAATGCAATTAGTTATCAAGAAGAAATTTAGAAATTAAGATGAAAAAAGGATTTATTTTTGATTTGGATGGTGTAATCGTAGACACTGCCAAATACCATTATTTAGCTTGGAAAAAATTAGCTAACCAATTAGGTTTCAAATTTACTGAAGAACAAAACGAACTTTTTAAAGGTGTTAGTAGAAAACGCTGTTTAGAAATTTTATTAGAAATAGGTAAAAGAGAAGCAACACAAGAAGAATTTGATAAATGGATGATTGACAAAAATGTCGATTATTTAGAATTTATAAAAAATATGGATGCATCAGAAATACTACCTGATGTACCAAAAATATTAGAATATTTAAAGGAAAATAACATACCAATTGCTTTAGGTTCTGCAAGTAAAAATGCAAAACCCATTTTAGAAAAAGTTGGTTTGTTACCTTATTTTGATGCAATTGTAGATGGTAATCATGTTACTAAAGCAAAACCAAATCCAGAAGTATTTTTATTAGCTGCACAGCAGTTAGGGGTAAATGCTAATGATTGTGTGGTTTTTGAAGATGCAGTTGCAGGTATACAAGCAGCCAATGCTGCAAAAATGATAAGTATTGGTATTGGAGATAAAAATGTGCTTTCTGAAGCGCAATTCAATTTTAATGATTTTACAGAAATCAGTACTCGTTTTATTAAAGATTTAATAGAAAATTAATATGAATCAAGTTTATATACAACCAAATGAGTGGTCAATTCTAGAGGAAGGATTTGATTCACAAATGGTAAAATCTTCAGAAAGTTTGTTCAGTATTGGTAATGGAGCCATGGGACAACGTGCCAATTTTGAAGAAGAATATACAGGCCCAACTTTTCAAGGAAGTTATATTGCAGGGGTTTATTATCCTGATAAAACTCGTGTAGGATGGTGGAAAAACGGATATCCAGAATATTTTGCAAAAGTTTTAAATGCACCAAACTGGATAGGAATTAACGTGTTAATTAACGATGAAAAATTAGATTTATATACCTGTAAAGAAGTTGTAAACTTTAAAAGAGAGCTCAACATGCAAGAGGGTTGGTTGTCTAGAAGTTTTGAGGCTGTTTTACAAAATGATGTAAAAATTAAAGTAGAAACCAAACGTTTTTTAAGTTTAGATTTAGATGAAATTGGTGCCATTTCTTACAATATTACTCCTTTAAGTAATGATGTAAGCATCACTTATATTCCTTATTTAGATGCAGGTATTACCAATGAAGATACCAATTGGGATGACCAATTTTGGGATGTTTTAGGAATCTCTCAAGATAATCACCAATCTTTTATAGAGGCAAGAACCATGAAAACACATTTTTACACGTGCACTTTTATGGAGTCTAAAATATTTATTGATGGTAATGAAATTACAACGAATAGCGCAAATGAGCAATCAAGTAATTTTATAGCCAATAAATATCAACAAGAAATTAAGAAAAATCAAACCTATTCCATTCATAAATTTGGTGGATATGTTGTAGATCGTAATCACGATAAAAGCGAATTAGTTGCTGCAGCAAAAACAGCTTTAGATAAAGCTGTAAGTTTCGGTTTCGATGCTTTATTAGCCATGCAAAAAGAAGCTTGGGCAAAAATCTGGAGCATGTCAGACATCACCATAGAAGGTGATGTAAAAGCGCAACAAGGTATTCGTTTTAATATTTTTCAGTTAAATCAGACCTATTTAGGTACAGATGCATCTTTAAATATTGGGCCAAAAGGATTTACAGGAGAAAAATACGGTGGAAGTACCTATTGGGATACAGAAGCCTATTGTATTCCTTTTTATATGGCAACTAAAGATCAATCTGTAGCAAGAACTTTGTTAGAGTACAGATATAATCATTTAGAAAAAGCGATTGAGAATGCAGAAAAATTGGGTTTTAAAAACGGAGCTGCTTTGTACCCAATGGTTACTATGAATGGTGAAGAATGCCATAACGAATGGGAAATCACTTTCGAAGAAATCCATAGAAATGGAGCCATCGCATTTGCTATTTATAATTACCATCGTTTTACAGAAGATTATACTTACATCCCAGAAAAAGGATTGGAAGTTTTAATTGGTATAGCACGTTTTTGGCATCAAAGAGTAAACTTTTCTACGGATAAAGACAAGTTTGTAATGTTAGGCGTAACTGGGCCAAATGAGTACGAGAATAACATCAACAATAATTTCTACACAAATTACATTGCAAAATGGTGTATAGAATATGCCCTAGAAAATATTGATATTGTTAAAATCGATCATATTTCTGATTATATCAGAATTAAAGAAAAAGTAAATATTACTGATGAAGAATTGGCTTCTTGGAAAAATGTTGCTGATAATATGTACTTCCCTTTTTCTGAAAAGCACAATGTTTATTTACAACAAGATGGTTTCTTAGACAAAGAATTAATTACTGTTGCAGATTTAGATCAGAGCCAAAGACCAATTAATCAGAAATGGAGTTGGGACAGAATTTTACGTTCTCCTTACATCAAACAAGCAGATACTTTGCAAGGTTTTTATATGTTCGAAGATCATTTTTCTACAGAAGAATTAGAGCGTCATTTCGATTTTTACGAGCCATTTACAGTTCACGAAAGTTCACTTTCGCCTTGTGTACACAGTATTCAAGCTGCAAAATTAGATAGAATGGAGCAAGCGTATACTTTCTATTTAAGAACGTCTCGTTTAGATTTAGATGATTACAATCACGAAGTAGAAGAAGGTTTACATATTACATCTATGGCTGGTACTTGGATGAGTATTGTAGAAGGTTTTGGAGGAATGAGAGTTGTAGATAATTCACTTTCTTTTTCGCCAAAAATTCCTAAAGGATGGGATTCTTACTCGTTTAAAGTAAACTTTAGACAACAAGTAATTACGGTTAATGTTAGCCAAAATGGAACTCAATTTGAATTAGAAGGAACCAAAGCAATTAATATTTTAGTAAACGGAGAACAAGTAACAGTATCTCCAAAATAATTATATTTTAATAGAAATTATGAAACATTTCAGAAATATTTTTTTAGTATTATCAGTAATCATTTTTATTTCCTGTAACAATACAGAAACCAAAAAAGATGTTTCTGAAGTTTCAGTTTCTAACACTTTTTTAGAAAGAGTAGAACCTCTTCACTGGTGGGTAAATATGAAAAATACTTCACTCCAGTTATTAGTAAAAGAAGAAAATATTGGGCAATCTAAACCATCAATTTCTTACCCAGGAGTTACTATTAAAAAAGTAAACCAAGCAAAAAGCAACAATTATTTATTTCTTGATTTAGATATTGATGCAACTACAAAATCAGGGAAATTTGACATCACTTTTACTTTTGATGATCAAACCAAAAAAACACACACTTACGAGTTAAAACAAAGACAAAAAACTGCGGATGAATATTTAGGTTTTAACAGTACAGATGCCATTTATTTAATAACTCCAGATCGTTTTTCAAATGCTGATGAAAGTAATGATATTAATCAAAAATTAAACGAAACTACTATTGATAGAACTGATGGGTACAAACGTCATGGAGGCGATTTACAAGGAATTATCAACGGAATAGATTACATTTCAGATTTAGGTTTTACAACAGTTTGGCCAACTCCTGTTTTGGAAAATAATACGTACCAAGGTTCGTATCATGGGTATGCAATTACAGATTATTATAAAGTAGATCCTCGTTTTGGAAGTTTATCTGACTATAAAAATTTAGCTGATAAATTAAGGGAAAAAGGAATGAAATTAATTATGGATCAGGTTGCAAATCATTGTGGTTTAGAACACTGGTGGATGAAAGATTTGCCTTTTGAAGATTGGGTAAATCATCAAAAAAACTACGAGGACAATATTGAGAATTGGAATTATAAAACCAATATCAACTCAAATCATAGAAGAACTACAAATCAAGATTTGTATGCATCAGAAGCCGATAGAAAAGGGAATAATGAAGGTTGGTTTGTGGCTACAATGCCAGATTTAAATCAGCGAAATCCGTTTATGGCAAACTATATCATTCAAAATTCGATTTGGTGGATAGAAACTTTGGGTTTAGGAGGTATTCGTCAAGACACATATCCTTATCCTGATAAAGATTTTATGGCAAATTGGGCAGGAGCAATTATGAAAGAATATCCAAATTTTTCAATTGTTGGCGAAGAATGGAGCTACAATCCTTTATTAGTAGGTTATTGGCAAAAAGGTGCTAAAAACAAAGATGGTTACGAATCGAATCTGAAATCTACCATGGATTTCCCAATGGAAAAAGCAATTATAGAGGGAATTAACGAAGAAGAATCTTGGGACAAAGGTTTAGTAAAATTATACGAAGGTTTGGCAAATGATTTTCATTATGCTTCTCCAAAAGACATCATGATTTTCTTAGACAATCATGATAAAAGTAGGTTATATACAGAAGTAAAAGAAGATGTAGCAAATGCAAAAATGGCATTAGGTTATATGTTGATTTTACCTAGAATTCCGCAAATTTATTACGGAACAGAAATTTTAATGGATGACACTGCAAATCCTGGAGATCATGGATTAATAAGAACTGATTTTCCTGGTGGTTGGCATGGTGATCAAGTAAATGCTTTTACAGGTTTAGGTTTAACAAAAGACCAAAAATCGATGCAAAATTTTGTAAAAACTGTTTTAAATTATAGAAAAAATAGCAAGGCAATTCAAGAAGGAAAAACAATTCATTTTGCACCTTTTATGGGAACTTATTTTCTGTATAGAGTTTTAAATGATGAGGTTGTAGTGCATATCATTAATAAAAATGACAAACCAATTAGTATCGATTTAAAACGTTTTAAAGAAGTTGGTTTAGAAGGTAAAACTTTAAAAAATATCATTACAGGTGAAGCTTTTTTATGGAAAGATGCTATTCAGCTGTCAGAAAAAGGAAGCGTAATTTTAAGTACAAAAAATAATTAATTTACAAGACCTTTTATGTTTTTAAAACCTGAAAGGTTTATATTTTTTAACCATGAAAAAAATACTCATCTTACTAGCAATCACAATTTGTATTTCTTGTCATAAAACTGAAAAAGATCAAAAGCAAGAATCATCAAAATCAGCAATAAAAGCACACGAATTATCAACAACAACTTTAGCTGCAGGAAAATTAATAAGAGTAGATTCTTTTACAAGTCAATTTATAAAACCAAGACCAGTTGATGTTTGGTTGCCAGAAAACTATTCCGAAGAAAAAAAATATGCAGTTTTATACATGCACGATGGCCAAATGTTATTTGATGAAACTACGACTTGGAACAAACAAGAATGGAAGATAGATGAAGTGGCTTCAAAATTAATGAAAAATGGAGTTACCAAAGATTTTATTGTAGTGGCAATTCATAATATTGCTGAAATTAGATGGCTAGATTTGTATCCAGAAAAAGCAATGAATTTTCTAACCCAAAAAGAGTTAGAACTCGTAAAAAGTTTTTTGAATAATGATGTGGAATTGTCAGATTTAACTGGAGATGAATACTTGAAATTTTTAGTAGAAGAACTAAAACCTTATATCGATAAAACCTATGCTGTTTACACCAATAAAGAAAACACTTTTGTGGCAGGTTCTTCTATGGGTGGTTTAATGTCTATGTATGCCATTTCAGAATATCCAGATGTTTTTCAAGGCGCTGCATGTATTTCTACACATTGGGTGGGTGCACAACCTGTAAAAAATAATCCTTTGCCAGAATCAATTTTTAAGTATGTAGAAAACAATGTTCCTGATGCAAAAACACATAAAATCTATTTTGATTACGGTAACAAAACGTTAGATCAATTTTACCCACAATATGCACCAAAAGTGGATGCTATTTTTCTAAATAATGGTTACACTTCAGAAAATTATAAGAATTTATTTTTTGAAGGCACCAATCATTCAGAAATTTCTTGGCAACAAAGAATAGACATTCCATTGACTTTTTTATTGAAAAAATAAACTATAAATCCTGCAAGGTTTTAAAACCTTTGAGGTATCAATCATATGAAAAAATATATAATCCCTTTCTTATTTCTTTTTCTAGTCAATTTTACAATTGCACAAAATTCAAATAGAATTTTTAAAAATGTAAAACAGACTGAAAACGGATTAGAAATTCATGTAAATGATGGTCAATATCTGTTAAAATTTTATTCTGATAAAATTGTAGAAACATCTTTTATTCCTTTAGGTGAAACGTTTACAAAAAACTCTCATGCAGTTGTTTTAGAATCTAAAAAAGTAGAAGTAATTCCTGTGGTTTCAAAAACGGAAAGTATTTTCTCTACGGATGGAATTTCAGTCCACATAAAACATAATCCATTTCAAATAATTTACAAATTTAAAGGTGATGTCATTACCTCAGAAAAACTAGGGTATTACAAATCCAAACACATTCCTTTAGATTTGGTAAGTGGAAATATTGTTACAGATCAAACCGAAAAAATCGAGTTCAATTTAACCAATGATGAGATTTTATATGGAACAGGAGCAAGAGCTTTAGGAATGAACAGAAGAGAAAACAGATTGCCTTTGTACAACCGAGCACATTATGGTTATGAAACGAAATCTGAGTTGATGAATTTTACAATTCCGTTAGTGATTTCATCAAAAAAATACATGATTCATTTTGACAATACTCCAATTGGATATTTAGATTTAGACAGTAAAAAAGACAATTCGTTAACTTACGAAACGATTTCTGGACGAAAAACGTATCAAATTATAGTGGGTGATACTTGGCAAGATTTAATCGAAAATTATACTAATTTAACAGGAAAACAACCTTTACCACCAAGATGGACTTTAGGGAATTTTTCAAGTAGATTTGGATATCATTCTCAACAAGAAACAGAAGCTACAATAGCAAAATTTCAAGAAGAAAAGATTCCTGTAGATGCAGTAATTTTAGATTTGTATTGGTTTGGAAAAACAGTACAAGGAACCATGGGGAATTTAGAAGTTGATAAAGATTCTTTCCCAGATATGAAAGGAATGATTGCTCGTTTAAAAGACAAAGGCGTAAAAACAGTATTAATTACTGAGCCATTTGTTTTATCCAATTCTAAAAATTGGAAAGAAGCAGATAAAAAAGGAATTTTGGCTAAAGACAGTATTGGAGATTCAGCAAAATATGACTTCTATTTTGGTAACACAAGCATTGTTGATATTTATAAAAAAGAAGGAAAAGATTGGTTCTGGAATATTTACAAAGAGATTTTAAATCTTGGTGCAAAAGGACTTTGGGGAGATTTAGGAGAGCCAGAAGTATTGCCTTCTTGGGTTACTTTTAACCAAAATCAAAAAGCAGATGAAATCCATAATTTGTATGGTCATGATTGGGCGAAATTAATTTTTGAAGGTTATCAAAAAGAATTCCCAACAGAAAGACCTTTTATTTTAATGCGAGCAGGAGCTGCTGGTTCTCAGCGATTTGGAATGATTCCTTGGTCTGGAGATGTCAATAGAACTTGGGGAGGTTTGCAATCGCAACCAGAAATTGCCTTACAAATGGGGATGCAAGGCTTGGGATATATGCACTCAGATTTAGGCGGATTTGCAGGTGCCAATTTAGATGATAATTTATACACACGTTGGCTACAATATGGTGTTTTTCAGCCAATTTTTAGACCTCACGCACAAGAAGATGTACCAAGTGAACCTATTTTTAGAAGTGATAAAGCTAAGAAGTTAGCCAAAAAATCTATAGAATTACGTTATCAATTATTGCCTTATAATTACAATTTGGCATTCGAGAATAATCAAAAAGGAATGCCTTTAATGCGTCCTATTTTCTTTGAAGAAGATGATAAAAATTTAATGACAAATTCAACAACTTATTTATGGGGAAAAGATTTTTTAATTACACCCATTTTAAAAGATGCTGTAAAAACAAAAGATATTTATTTTCCAAAAACTGCAAATTGGATTAACTTTTATACAGATGAAAAAATTGAAGGAGGACAAACAAAAAGTGTTCAAGTCCAAGAAAATTCCATTCCTACTTATGTAAGAGAAGGCGCATTTATTTTAATGACGGATCTAGTGCAAAGTACAGACAATTACAAAGCAGATGAATTAGAGGTTCATTATTATTACAATACTTCAAAACAAGAAACCGAAAGAACGTTTTATAATGATGATGGTTTAACAGCAAATGCCTTTGAAAAAGACGCTTATGAAATTTTAGAATTTGAAGCAGAGTTTGATAAAAAGTATCTAGAAATTGATTTTGAAGCTGAATTTGGTAAAAACTGGAATCCTTCAGAAAAAGACATCAAACTAATTATTCATAACCTTAATTATAATCCTAAAAAGATAAAAGTTGATGGTAAAAGAGTAAGAATTTCATCAAAAGAAAATACACTTACAATTCCGTTAAAATGGAATCCAAATAAAGAATTAAAAATTAAAATAGCATTAAAATAAATATCAATTATGAAAAAAATACATTCTTATTCCTTAGCTGTAATTTTATCAATCGTAATTGGTTGTACATCAGAAAAAGTATCAGAAAAAAAAATGAAAAATCCTAGTGTAAAGAAAAAAGCAGTTGTTTATCAGGTTTTTACGCGTTTGTTTGGGAATACAAACACCACTAATAAACCTTGGGGAACTATTGAAGAAAATGGAGTTGGTAAATTTAACGATTTTACAGATAAAGCTTTATCAGAAATTAAAGATTTAGGAGTTACGCATATTTGGTACACAGGTGTGCCACATCATGATGTAATTCGTGATTATACAAAATATGGCATTTCTAACGACGATCCAGATGTAGTAAAAGGTAGAGCAGGATCTCCTTACGCCGTAAAAGATTACTACAATGTAAATCCGGATTTAGCTGTAAATGTAGAAAACCGTTTGCAAGAATTTGAAGCTTTAATAGAACGTTCTCACAACAATCAACTAAAAGTAATTATAGATATTGTTCCCAATCATGTGGCCAGAAATTACAAAAGTCTGTCTAATCCAGTAGGAGTTAAAGATTTTGGAGTAGAAGATGATATTTCTGTAGTTTATGATGTAGAAAATAACTTTTATTACAATCCTGAGAAACCTTTCCAAGTTCCAGAATTTTTAAATAATTACGCACCTTTGGGTGGTGAAAATCATCCTTTATCAGATGGTATGTTTGATGAAAATCCATCCAAATGGACAGGGAATGGAGCAAGATCTGTAAAGCCAAATTTTTACGATTGGTACGAAACTGTAAAAGTGAATTATGGAATATCACCAGATGGCAAAAAAGATTTTGCTGATTTACCAGAAGGTGCTGAAAACCTAGATTACAAAAAACATTTTGAGTTTTGGCAAGATAAAAAAATACCCAATTCTTGGATTAAATTCAGAGACATTGCCTTGTATTGGTTAGATAAAGGTGTGGATGGTTTTCGTTTTGACATGGCAGAAATGGTGCCTGTAGAGTTTTGGAGCTTTATGAATTCTTCTATCAAAATGAAAAATCCGGATGCATTTTTATTGGCAGAAGTGTATCAACCACATTTATACAGAGATTATATTAAAAAAGGAAAAATGGATTATTTATACGATAAAGTTCAGTTGTATGATACCATTAAAAACATTATGCAAGGTCGTGGTTCTACAGATAATATTGCTAAAATTCAAGATGATTTAAAAGATATTGAACACAATATGTTACATTTCTTAGAAAATCATGATGAGCAAAGAATTGCAAGTCCAGAATTTGCAGGCAATGCATTAAAAGCAAAACCAGCTATGGTAGTTTCTGCCACCATTTCTACAGCACCCACAATGATTTATTTTGGTCAAGAATTTGGTGAAGATGGTTCTGAAAATGCAGGATTTGGAACACCATCTAGAACATCAATTTTCGATTATGTTGGAGTACCATCTTTACAAAGATGGGTAAATGAAAAAAGATTTGATGGAGGGAAATCTACTGCAGAAGAATTAAGTTTAAGAGATTTTTACAAACGATTATTAAACTTTACCATTCAGAGTGATGCATTGATGGGTGAATACGAAGACATACACCATCATAACAGATATAACACAGAATGGTACAATGATAAAGTGGTTTCTTTTGTACGTTATAAAGGTGATGAAAAATTGATTATCGTCGCTAATTTTAATGCAGAAAACACTTATGGTTTCGAATTAGGTTTACCAGAAAACATCATTGAAAAATGGAATTTAAAGGATGGTGAATATCAACTAGAAGACCAATTGTATAAGGAATATTCATCAAAATTAAAAGTAGAAAACAATCTGGCAAAAGTTAGGATAGATGTAAAACCTTTGGAATCTTTTATTTTAAAACTTCAATAATACCTATAAGTTACTTTCAGGTTTCTAAAACTTGAAAGTTCTACTATTTACACCATATAATTATGAAAAAAATATTTTTATTCTTAAGTTTAGTAGCATTTTATAGTTGTGCTACTTCAGATAAAAAAGATGATAAAAAAACGATTCAAAAAGAATTTGTTTGGGAAGGAGCAAATATTTATTTCTTGTTAACAGATCGTTTTAATAACGGTGATACCAAAAATGATATTAATTTTAATAGAACCAAAGAAACAGGGGAACTACGTGGTTTTGAAGGAGGAGATTTAAAAGGAATCACTCAAAAAATTAAAGAAGGCTATTTTACCAAATTAGGAATCAATGCCATTTGGATGACTCCAATTGTTGAGCAAATTCATGGAAGCACAGATGAAGGAACAGGAGTTTCTTACGGTTTTCATGGCTATTGGGCCAAAGATTGGACCAAAATCGATCCAAATTATGGAACCAAAGAAGATTTAAAAGAATTGGTGGCAGTTGCACACAAAAACGGAATTAGAATTTTGTTAGATGCTGTCATCAATCACACAGGACCTGTTACCGAAAAAGATCCTGTTTGGCCAAGCAATTGGGTAAGAACGGAACCTAAATGCGAATACAATAATTACGAAAATACCATTAGTTGTACTTTGGTAAACAACTTGCCAGATATTAAAACAGAAAGTAATGAAACTGTAGATTTGCCTCCGCAATTAGTTGCAAAATGGAAAGCAGAAGGACGTTATGAGCAAGAAGTTAAAGAATTAAATGAATTCTTTGCAAGAACTGGGCATCCACGAGCGCCGCGTTTTTACATCATGAAATGGTTGACAGATTATATAACCGAATTCGGAATTGATGGTTACAGAGTAGACACTGTTAAACACACAGAAGAATATGTTTGGCAAGAATTTAAGCAAGCATGTGATTTTGCTTTCGTGGAATTCAAGAAAAATAATCCTGATAAAATTTTAGATGATACCCATTTTTATTTAGTTGGTGAGGTTTATAATTATGCAATTTCTCACGGAAAAGCTTTTGATTTTGGTGATAAAAAAGTCAATTATTTTGACAATGCTTTCAACAGTTTAATCAATTTTGAGATTAAATGGAATGCCAAGCAAATGCCAGCAGCCGATGTTTTTAAGAAATACGATAGTATTTTACAAAATGATTTAAATCGATATGGGGTTTTAAATTACATGACTTCTCATGATGATGGGCAACCTTTTGATAAAGAAAGAAAATTGCCTTACAAAACAGCAACCATGCTATTTTTAACACCAGGAACTTCTCAGGTTTATTATGGTGATGAATCTGCAAGACCTTTAATAATTGAAGGAACTGTTGGTGATGCTACTTTACGTTCTACTATGAATTGGGATGCTATTAATACGGATACAGAAACTCAAAAAATAATGCAACACTGGCAAAAATTAGGTCAGTTTAGAGCCAATCATATGGCTGTTGGTGCTGGTAAACATCAAGTAATTTCAGAAGAAAATGGATTGGTTTTTTCTAGATTTAGAAATAATGATCAAGTCGTAATAGGAATAGATTTGCCAAAAGGAAACAAAGAAATAGAAGTTGCTACAATATTTAAAAATGGAGCGCAATTGCATGAATTTTATTCAAACCAAACCCTTGAGGTAAAAGATGGAAAAGTAGCCCTAAACTCAGATTTTGATATTGTTCTTTTAGAAAAAAAATAGTGATGGAAAAACAGTTTAGGTGTTTTATGTTTTGTAATTGCATTTATTGCTTGTGACGTAAAGTCTTTAGTTATATTTTGAAAATATTATTTGAATGATAATACATAAGTTGTACAATTCGAATAAAGTTTTCATACAGTAAAAGTAGGTAACATAATAATCACTTATCTACTTAAAAAGGAAAGGATAGCTGAATAATTTAAGCATAAAAAAACCGAGCATTTGCTCGGTTTTTTTACTTTTAAAAGATATAAGTTTACTCTTTTTCTGCAGCTTTTATGCTGTTTACATATTCTTGAAAACGTTTACCATAATCAGAATTTTTAACTCGTTCAGAAAGTTTATTATTTACAGTATCTAACATTTGTAAACTAGCATCGTACATTTCTGTTAAACCTATATAAGCCGCAACTTCAGAATCTGAATTGTTAAGTGCAAAATTAGTTGTGTATAAAACTCTTCTTTTTACAAGTCTTTTATAATCTACTTCTAATTGTTTTATTAAATCTTCGTCTTTAGCTCTTTTAGCATCAAAATCTTTTTTGATAAAATCTAAACGTTGGTTTTGAAACTTTCTACTAATCAAATTGTAATTATCTAATATTTCTTGGTTTTTAGAACCAGAAATTTTTGGGAAAGAACCAAAATTATCAACCTTATCATTTATTGTAATTGTGCCTTTTTCTCCAAAAAATAAAATTCTTTTATCAGTTGTATTTCCATCAAAAGTTAAATAGTATAACACAGGTGATTCTAGATTGTCTGTTAATTTAAAAGTATCTTTACCTAATAAAGCTACAGAATCTACAGAAACTAAAACAGTATCTACCATTTTCTGTAAATATAATTTTCCTTTTTTAAGGCCTTTAATTTGTCCTTGTACAATCATATTTCCTTCTTTTTTTGATGAACAAGCAAAAAGGATTAATGAAAGTGATAAAACAGTTATAAATTTTTTCATTCTAAATTAAAATTTTGGAGAGCAAATATGCTCATTTTTATTTAAACTGTGGCAGATAATTCCATTAAAATGGTACATAAAATTGCGCCAACAGTACCAATTGCATAACCAAAAACAGCTAATAAAACCCCAACTGTTGCTAAAGAAGGATGAAATGCTTGTGCAACAATAGGGGCAGAGGCTGCACCACCAACATTAGCTTGGCTACCAACTGCTAAAAAGAAATATGGAGCTTTAATTAATTTGGCAACAAAGATTAACAAACCTGCGTGTATAGACATCCAAACTAAACCAATGGCTATTAAACCCACATTGTCTAGAATCATTAATAAATCCATTTTCATACCAATTGTAGCAACTAAAATGTAAATAAAAACACTACCTAATTTACTAGCTCCTGCACCTTCGTAATTTTTAGCTTTTGTAAATGACAAAATAATAGCTACCAAAGTAGAAATGCTAATTAACCAAAAGAAACTAGAACCTAAAAAGGAAAAAATATTTCGCCAAGTTTGAGAGTCTATCGTGGTTACAAAATCAGTAAAAAATGTACTTAAATATTTTGATGCAAAATGACCAAAACCAACTGTACCAAATGCAATAGCTAGCATTATCATAATATCAGTTAAAGACGGGTTTCTTTTTACTTTTTGAGAAAACTGAGCAACTTTATTCTTTAAATCTTCAATAGCAGAAGTATCAGCTTTTAGCCATTTATCTATTTTATCTTTTTTACCAATTCCTATTAATAAAATTGCCATCCAAATATTGGCCACAACAATATCAACAAAAACCATTCCTCCATATTTTGCGGGGTTATATTTATAAATCTCTAACATTGCAGTTTGGTTGGCTCCACCACCAATCCAACTACCTGCAAGTGTAGATAAGCCTCTCCAAACTGCATCAAAATCTGCACCACCAACAGTTTCTGGAGAAAAAATAGAGATTAATAAAATAGCAATTGGTCCACCAATTATAATGCCTACAGTACCAGTAAAAAACATTATTAAGGCTTTAGAACCTAAATTAAAAATGGCTTTTAAATCGATACTTAATGTCATTAAAACTAAAGCTGCTGGTAATAAGAATCTACTAGAAACATAGTACAATTGCGAATTGTTTTTTACAACTGTACCCAAAGTGTTTTCTGTTTCCCATTCAGGAGCTATAACCCCTAATGTTGTAAAAATAGCAGGAATGAAATATGCCATAAATAAGCCTGGAACTATTTTATAAAATTTAGGCCAAAAACCAGACTTTAAATTTTCTGTGTAAAAAACAAAACCTAAAGAAATCATTAAAATACCAAAAACAATGGCATCATTAGTAATAATTGGAGCTGTCATTATTTTTTGTTTTTAATATGATTTGTGTTTAAAATTATTCCTAACTGTAATCTTTTTAAAACTCTTGTTGGAGATTTAATTTGAAAATAGCCCATTTTAAGTTTAATTCTTGGGCTTAATTGATGTAAAAATCCTGCACCTGTCCAGTTTTGAGCAAATCTTTTACCTCTATCTAAATTTAAAAATAATTCGTTAAAAGCGTAAACACTCCATTTTTTAGAAAGTGGATAACCTATATTTAAGTTATAACGTACCCAAGTTTGCGTAACATCTTCTATTAAATTTTTGTGAATAAAACGATGTTCAAAACGAATTCGATGTTTTACATTGAATTGCCACCATTTAGATTTTAAATTTAAATCTTCATAAAAACGCCATTCATATAAACCAGAAGATGGTCCATCATAAACTAGATCTGCTGTTGAATAACTTAAACCTAAAGTTATATTTGTTTTAGGGTTAAATGTATAGTTTACACCCAATCTGTAGATTTCTTGTTGAAACTCACTAGCTAATTCATAATATCGAAAATGAGCCATTGTTTTAATAGCGTATTTTTCTGATATTTTATGAGAACCATTGTACATATACCATGTTCCTAGTTTATTTTCGGCAGAATTTTGGGTTTGCGCCTTAAAAGAAATAAGACACAAACCCATAATTAATAAAATTTTATTCATAAATGTTAATTCGTAGAATAGATTTTAGTTTCTTTAAAAGGTGATATTTTAATATTTTCAACAGCTTTTTTATAAGCAACCCAATCATTATTAAAAAAGGCATTTGTTTCTGCAACTACTTTTTTAAATTCTTCTATAAATTGATTCATTAAAACAGTTTCTGTAGCTGTTTGCTCTCCAAAACGAGAACGAATATATCTACTTGCTTGTCCAAAACGTTGGTTTACGGTTATTTCTGGGTTTCTTGTAATACCTTGTCTTTTATCAACTGTACCTAAATACATTGCAGTTAAACTATCAATCTTTTTAATAATTTCTGTTGATGATTTAATTTCTGATTTGTATTTTTTCTTGTCTTCTTTAGATAAATCAGATTTTATAGAAGTTGCTGTATTTTTACTTTCTATTAATTGAGTTACAATACCTGTAATTTTTTCTTGATACTTTTCTAGTTCTTTACTAGCATTATATTTTTGATTAATTGCAGCATCAGAAATTTCTAATCTAGGATCGAATTCAACTTTTATATTTTGTTCAGAAACTGCATCACCAAACGTCATTTTTAATTTATAGGTACCTGGTTTTACAGAAACTCCACCTGGTTCTCTTGTAGATTTTCTTACTCTTCTAGAAGCTCTATCAACACCTTTTTCTCTTAAATACCAAGTAGTTTTATGAATACCATTTTCTTTAGGAGTTTTAAATTTTAAAGTTCTAATTTGTCTTGCACCATCAAAAATTTCTAGTTTTATAGAATCGTATTTAACTGCAGATTTATCTTTCTTTTTAACTTTTTCTGCTTTTTTATCAACCTTTGGTTTGTTGATGTAATAAGAGATAATTGCTCCACCTTTTCTGTTTTCTCCTTGGTATAATGCATCTGCACCAAATCTACTTCCTGTTGGTTGTTGGTATGCAGATTGATATGCTGTTGGTGGTGTAAATAATTCTAATTTTTTAGAAATAATGTTTTCTTCAGCCATTTTTCTTAATGGTCTAATATCATCTAAAACCCAAGCAGCTCTACCAAAAGTACCAATTACCAAATCATTTTCTCTTGGATGAATCACTAAATCTTTAACTGGTACAGTTGGAAAACCTTCTGTCCATTTTGTCCAAGTCTTTCCAGCATCAATAGAAACATATAAACCATCATCTGTACCTAAAAACAATAAGTTTGCATTTTCAGGATCTTCGATAATAGATAAAGTATAACTCTGTACATCATTTTCATCTACAATACGCTCCCAAGTTTTTCCATAGTTTTTGGTTCTGTATGCATAAGGAGTATAGTTAAAACGTCTATAATCGTTTGCAATTAAAAGTGCTTCACCTTTGTTTTTGTTTGATGCTTTAATTTGTGTAATCCAGCTATTTGCAGGTAAATCTTTAATGTTTTTAGCAACATTTGTCCAAGACTCTCCACCATTTTGGGTAATATGAACTTGTCCATCATCTGTAGCAGCCCATAAAACACCTTTTTCTAAAACTGTTGGTTCTATTACTAAAACTGTACAGTGATTTTCTGCACCAGTTGCATCCATAGTTAAACCACCACTTTCAGATTGTTTTAATTTTTCTGGATTGTTGGTAGATAAATCTGGAGAAATAACAGACCAAGTTAAACCTTTATCTGTTGATTTATGTACAAACTGACTACCAAAATATAAAGTAGAATTATCAAAAGGGTCTATGTTAATAGCAGAGTTCCAATTGAAACGTAATTGTACATTTGGATCTTTATGTGTTGGTTTTACTCCATAATTATTACCTGTTAAATAATCGAATCTAGAAACAGAACCTTGCTGACTCATGGTCCATCCATATCTAGAATCGTCTTTATCTGGAACTACATCAAAACCATCACCAAAAGAAATTTCTTGCCAATAACTATTTCTAATTCCTTGTGCTTTCCAAACATAAGCAGGTCCTCTCCAAGAACCATTATCTTGCATACCTCCATAAACATTGTATGGGAATTCATTATCAACATTAATATGATAAAATTGAGCTACAGGGATGTTACCTATAAAACGCCAAGTTTTACCACCATCTTTGGTAATATTTAATCCACCATCATTACCATCAATCATAAATTTACCATTGTTTGGATGAATCCACCAAGCATGATGATCTGGATGTATACCATTATTTGCACCATAAGCTGGCATTAATTGTTTAAAGTTTTTACCACCATCTTGTGATACATTTACATAAGTAAATACAGAAAAAACTCTGTTTTCGTTTTGTGGATCTACGTAAATTTCTGAATAATAAAAAGGTCTGTTACCAATACCTGGTTTATCGTTAATTTTTTTCCATTTAAAACCACCATCTTCACTTTTGTAAAGCGCATTTTTTTTCGATTCTACTAAAGCGTAAATAACATCAGGGTTACTAGGTGCTACTGCAACACCAATTCTTCCTAAATCCCCTTTAGGGAAACCTTCTTTATCTGTAATTTTTTTCCAGTTATCTCCACCATCATGAGTTATGTATAAACCACTACCTTTACCACCAGAATTAAAAAACCAAGGATCACGTTTGTGCTCCCACATTGCTGCAATTAATTTGTTAGGATTTGTAGGATCCATAATTAAATCTGCAGCTCCTGTTTTTACATTATTAAATAAAATTTGTGACCAAGTTTTACCACCATCTGTAGTCTTGTAAACACCACGTTCTTTGTGCTCTCCCCAAGGAGAACCTATTGCAGCAGCGTAAACAATATCTGGATTTGTAGGATGAATAATAACTCTATGAATGTGTCTTGTTTTTTCTAAACCCATAGCTGTCCAAGTTTTACCAGCATCTAAAGATTTATAAATACCAAAACCACCATTTAAACTGTTTCTTGGGTTACCTTCTCCTGTACCTGCCCAAATAACACTTGGGTTAGATTGTTGAATGGCGATAGCACCAATAGAAGCTGTTAGTTCTTTTTCGAAAATTGGGTCCCATTTAATACCACCAGAAGTAGATTTCCAGATACCACCAGAAGCAGTACCTACGTACATAATTTCTGGATTAGATTCTACAACATCTATGGTTGTAACACGACCAGACATACCTCCAGGACCAATGTTTCTGGGTTTCATGTTTTTTACTAAATCCATAGAAAACTCTTGCGAAAAGAGTAGGGAAGTAGCGCATAAAAAAAGTAAGGTTAGTAGTTTTTTCATTGTGTAAGATTTATTGAATTTGAATTTAGCCAACAATATACAAAATAGAAAACGCTCAATAAAAATTGAGCGTTTTTTTAACAATTAAAAATGTGTGTTTTAAACTATTCTTCTTTTTTTTTAGGTTCTCTTTTGGCTTCTTTTAAGGCTTGCATTAACATCCATTCTATTTGTCCGTTTGTAGAACGAAATTCGTCTGCAGCCCATTTTTCGATCGCCTTTATCATATCTTCATTTACTCGCAATGCGAAAGCTTTCTTTTTTGCCATTTTATTTTTTTACAAATTCAACAATAGTTTTGATCAGTTGTTCTGAAATAGTAAAATTTGGATTCGTATAAGATGCTAAATTATCTTCATTTTTCTGAATGTCTTTAAGTATATGGTTCATGTTTTTTATGATAACAATTTTTGCATCAGGTTTTGCAGCTTTTAAATTTTCTGCATCTGTAACCAAAACCTGAAAATCTTTATCACCATTTACAATTAAAGTAGGTATTGTTATTTTTTTAATTTCTTCTGTTGGCTTTAATGTAATCCAAGAACTTAGAAAAGGTTGATTTTGAGGCGCAAAAAGCGACATTAAATTTGGGTCTATTTCTTTAATTTTTCCTGTTTCTTTTAACTCTTTCAAGTATTTTTCTGTTAAGGCTCCGTAAATAGGACTTTGTTTTGAAATTTGTTTTACTAAGGTTTTATCAATAGTTTCTCCTGCACCAGCAATAGAAATGTATTTGTCTACATTTTCTAAAGCTAACATTGCAATTAGTGAGCCTTGACTATGACCTGCTAAAATAATTTCTGTAAAACGATTATCATTTTTAAACTGATTGACCACTTCTTTTACATCACTTACAAAATCATTAAAAATAATTCCATCTTGTTGTATAATGTTACTATTTTTTGGGTTGGCAGTTCTTTTATCAAAACTAAAAAATGCAATATTTTCTTGATTAACAGCTTTTCTAAATTGTTTGATGTATTGTGCTTGATTTCCATTTCTATCTACAGCACCAGAACCATGAACCCAAATAATTAAAGGTGATTTTTCTTGAGAATACGTTAAAGTGCCTGGCAATTGAATGGCATAGTTATTAATCAGGATTTCTTCGGAATTCATTTGTGCCAATGAAACCGAAATTGAAAAAACAGTAAAAATTAAATAACTGATGAAACGTATCATGATAAATTTATTTTTGATGCATAAGTTGCTAAAACGCTTTTGGCTTCGTTTTCTTTTTGTGTACCTATTAATAGTTTTTTGCCCGTTTTTAGTTCTAATTGAATGCCAACATCTCCAGAAACATTGATGGCTTTGCCTTTTGCACTAGACCAACCACCTTTTAATCCCCAGCCACCATAATCGCTAATAGGACTGTAATTTCTAACATAAGCTTTAGAAATATCTTGCCAAGTAATCAATTTTAACTTTAAATGAAAAGGAAAAAATTGGTAATAAATTCCTTTTTCATCTATTCTAGTTGTTAACTTAAAAGTAAAAATTAAAAGCGCAGTTGCAATGATAATTATGATAGTACCTATTAATTTATTTTGCGATAAAGAAGAGTTTGTTTGGTTGTATTCTTTAATAATTATAGTTACAGGAACAATTAAACTAACTGCCATTAAAACTATTAACCACAATTGTGTAAAACGTTGTTCTTCTTTAAAAACCTTCATATTTATCTATTTTTGTCTCTTTCTAAAACAATTCTTGCTGTGTTTTCTGCAAGGTGTCTTAAAACCCAACCTTCCCTTGCAAACTGATTTAGAGTGTCTTCAAGTTTTTGATTGTTTTTGGATAATCCCATTTTCCAATTGACTACTTTATATTCTTTCATGATTTAGTCTTTTTATTTTTATCATATATCACCCCGAAAATGATTCCTAAACTAATTCCTATGGCAATATTATTTAGTGCGACTCCTAATGCTACTCCAATAGCTATTCCTATTGCAATCCCTGTTCCTTTAGTCTGTTTTTTGTCTTTTTCCATATTTTAATGACTTAAAGTACCTGCATTTACAACTGGCGAAGCTTCTTTATCACCACATAAAATAACTAATAAATTGCTAACCATTGCTGCTTTTCGTTCTTCATCTAACTCTACAATTTGTTTTTTATTTAATTCCTCTAAAGCCATTTCTACCATTTCTACAGCACCTTGTACAATTTTATGTCTTGCAGCTACAATTGCTGTTGCTTGTTGTCTTTTTAACATTGCAGAAGCAATTTCTTGAGCATAAGCCAGGTAACCAATTCTAGCTTCTAAAACCTCTATACCAGCAATAGATAAACGTTCTTCTAGTTCTTTTTCTAAAGCTTCAGAAACCTCGTTAACACTAGAACGCAATGTAATATCTTCATCATGGCCTTCATCAGCAAAATTGTCATAAGGATACATGCTGGCCAATTTACGAACAGCTGCATCCGTTTGTACTCGTACAAAATTTTCGTAATTATCTACATCAAAAGCAGCTTTGTAAGTGTCTGTAACTCGCCAAACTAAAATGGTTGAAATCATTACAGGATTTCCTAGTTTATCGTTTACTTTTAAACGCTCACTATCAAAATTACTTGCTCTTAAAGAAATTGTTTTTTTTCTATAAAGTGGATTTGCCCAGTATAAACCATTTTCTTTTATAGTACCTACATATTTACCAAAAAGTAAGATAACTTTAGAAGTATTTGGGTTAACAAGAATAAAGCCGAAAAAACCAATAAACCCAACAATAGAGGCTAGAATATAAATTGGAGTTTCCTTAAAGAAAGACATGGCAATTCCGCCAAAAAACAACAATAAAACGATAAACAATATTAAGTAACCGTTTGCTAATTTAATAATTTTCTCTGCTTTCATATTATTTGAATTTATAGTGATATTAAAATGATATCACAAAGATATAATATTTTTTAATGATTTAACAAAACTTCTGATAAATATTTTTATACTTTTGCCATAATTAAATTTAATTCAGAAAAATGAATATCAAATTATTATTGTTAATCCCTTTCTTTTTTTTAACAAATTCAACTACAGAAGAAACTGTTTTTTGGGGTAAAAATGGGCATAGAGTTACAGGTAAAATTGCTGAAAATTATTTAACAAATAGAGCCAAAAAGAAAATAGATAAGTTATTAAAAGGGCAGAGTTTAGCTTTTGTATCTACGTTTGCTGATGAAATAAAATCAGATAGAGCTTACAGACAATATTCACCTTGGCATTATGTAAATATGGATTTAAATCAGACTTATGAAGAATCTGAGAAAAATCCGCAAGGAGATTTAGTTACTGGTATAGATACTTGTATTAAAGTTTTAAAGGATGAAAATAGCAGTGAAAAAGACAAGGTTTTTCATTTAAAAATGTTAGTTCATTTTATTGGTGATTTACATCAACCTTTACACATAGGTAGAAAAGAGGATAAAGGAGGTAATGATGTACAAGTAATATGGTTTGGAAAAGGAACAAATTTGCACAGTGTTTGGGATAGTAAAATGATTGATGATTATGGAATGAGTTATTCTGATTTAGCTGATAATGCTAAAGATTTATCAAAAAAACAAATAGAATTAATTGAGCAAGGATCTATTGTAGATTGGGTAAATGAAGTACATGAAATTTCTGCAGAAGTTTATAAATCTGCTAAAATTGGAGAAAATTTACGTTATAGATACAATTATGATCATTTTGGAACTGTAAGAACTCAGCTACAAAAAGGAGGTATTCGTTTGGCTAAAGTTTTAAATGATATTTTTAATTAATAGCTAATTTACTAAAAGTTAAAAAGGTCTTCTAACTAAATAGAAGACCTTTTTTTATATCATAAATAAAATAATATTTACTCAGTAACGATTATTTTTTTGATAGCTTTTTGTTTGCCATTGCTTATTTCTACAAAATATATTCCAGAATTTAAAGCAGACACATCAATTTTACTGGTAGTAGAATTAGAAGTTAATTTTGTTTCTAATATTTTTTGACCTAATAAAGTATAGATATTTACTTGATTAAAATCTGTAGACGCTGTTTTAATAAATAACGAGTTATTATTTACAGGATTAGGATATACACTAAAGTCTTTTATAGAAAAATCATTTACACTTAAAGAAGTAGATTCTCCATAAAACTCTATTTCTGTAATGGCTGTCCATGCACTTTCTCTATTATCTCCAGCTTCATTAAATCTACCAAAACCAATTAGCTTTACGTATTTAGCATCTGTATCTACTTCGTAATTATTAAAATCGGTTGTGTTTGTAGCCGAAAATAATATATCTCCAGAAGTTGGTAATATTTGCGTAAAATCTGCAGTTTCTGTTCCTGTTGTAGAAACTAAAATTTGTACTCCAAAAGCATCTGATTTACTTGTGGTATTAAATCTTATTAAATCTAAGTTGTATTCATCACCTAAATCATAGATTACATATTCTCCATCACCTTTAAAATCGCCAGAAAGAATAGCTCCATCATCTGCTGTCCATTCTGTATCTAAATCTTTGTCTAGAGAATGTATTGCCAATTCAGGAGGAGATTTAGTATCATTTTGTTTAGAAAAAGAATGTACAGTTACTTTATCTGCATCTAAACCTGTACCTGTATTTATTAATGTGTATAAAGATGTTAAATCTGCACCTTCTTGAGTTACTGTTAAGGTTTTTATAATGTCATCTCCACCAGCAACTTGAGTATAGGTTACTGTACCAGTTCTACTTTCTGCGCTTTGGTTTTTAGTAACTGTAACAGCAACAGTTGCATCACCAGAAGCAGCATTTACATCAATGGTTATCCAATCGTTATTTGAAACTGCTGTCCAACCTACATTTGCAGTTACAGTAACATCGTAACTACCAGCTTCTGCAGATAAAGTAGATAAACCACTTACGTTAATAGATTCGCTAATTTCAATTACACAATTACCATCTATAATACTTGCGCCTGTATAATCTGTAAAACAAGCTCCAATTCCATAACCAACCATAGCATCGTTTATTGGAGTATTGCCACCTAAATCTGCACCTTTATTGGCAGCAGCAGTTCCTGAAAATGTAAATATTTCGTCAGCTGTTGTTGCTGTAATTCCAGTTTCTTCTGTAAAACCAGTATTTGTTGCTCCTAAAGTTGTACCTGTAAAAACATTACCAGTATATGTTAAAGCTGTACCAAGATTGTTGTAGGCAGTATCTGTATCACCAGAAATTACTGGAGTAATGTTGGCATTAGAATCTTGGAAATAAATTAAATTGTCTGAAATAACACCTGTTGGATCTGTAGAACCTTTATCTGTATTATAAAATAAAGGAGCGTTTGTGTTTACAATCGTATTTCTAGAAACTGTTATGTTTTCTGTTTGTTGATATCCATTAGAAACATCATCAGAAGTACAAGAAACATCAGCATCTTCGCTACCACCTATAAATGTAATTCCGTTATTCCATTTGGCATTACTTAGCACAGTAATGCAATCTTGTATGTAATTATTTGTAATAGAATGCCCACTGTCTGTAATTCTTATTCCACCTGTTCCGTCTACATTTTCGCCTATAAAAAAGTTACCATCTACAGTTGCATTAGATCCATGTCTTAAAACTAAAGAACCTCTACATCTTCTAAAAGTGTTGTTTAAATAAGAATTTCCTTTACTTTTATTGGTGATAATTTCGTTTTCACCATCAGCTTGAACAAAATAGTTGTTGCTTACAGTAACATTACTATTTACCATTTGATAAGAGCTAGTTCCTATACGAATGGTTTCGCTATCACCAGCATTAGACAAAGCATCACCATTTGCTTTGGTTCCGTATTTTTCTGTAAGTTTTTCGAAATTATAGAAATAATTGTTGGTTATGGTGTGCCCAACTTCTATACAACTGTTGTTTACACCATCATCTCCATCAGGAAAAGCGTTGTAAGAATATTCGCCTAAAATTAAGGCTCCAGCAGTTGTTTTGTTTAAGAAAGAACAGTTAATTACAGTGTTGTATGTGCCATAGAGAACAATCCATCTGTGTTTTGTAATTTGCTCATCAGCTAAATCTTCTACCAATTCACTTGGTTCTGCAGCCAAACCATCTATAACACAATTTTGTATGGTACTGTGATGTGCAAAATCTTGACCATTTCTAAACTCTATAAAGTTACTTGCTCCATAACCGCCTTTCCAATGAAAGCCATCTACTATTAGATATTCTCCAGTTGCCACTTTTACATCGTCTTCGGTTTCACCACCAATGGTTAATCTTGGACCGTTTGTAAAAATTACTCCTCCAGGAGTTTCAGCTCTAAAAATAACGGGATTTTCTTTAGTACCAGAACCTAAAAAAATCATTCTTTCGTCTGTGGTGTAGGTTCCGTTTTTTAGAATAATTTCATCTCCAGGACTATAGATTACGTTTCTTAAATCTTCTGGATCATCAATGTTGTATGTGGTTTGAGCATTGGAAGATAATGCAGAAAAGAAGCATAATGCAATTGTTAAATGTTCAAAAATTTTGCTTTTGAAATAGTTTTTTCTCATAATTTAATGTTTTTAGTTAATTGGTTTACCAAATTGGTTTACCAAAAGTATGAAATTAATAATCTGTAAGCAAGAATTTTAAAAGGATATACTCTTATTGAAATGTTAATTATGAGTTAATTTTAAGATACAATTTGATTTAATATGTATTTTTATAGTATGATAAAAAAGACATTATTATTCCTTTCCATTTTATTAGTAGTTTCTTCTTGTAAAAAAGAAGTTACTAAAGAAGTTACTGAAGAATTATCAATAGAAGAAACACAACAAGTTACATCTGTAAAAACATATAATTACGAACAACTAAAACCTTTATTAGAAAAGAAAGATGATAAAATTTATGTTGTAAATTTTTGGGCTACTTGGTGTGCACCTTGTGTAAAAGAATTACCTTATTTTGAGAAAATTAATAAAGATTATGCAGGTAAAAATGTTGAGGTTATTTTGGTGAGTTTAGATTTTCCGAAACAAGTTGAAAAAAAATTGATTCCTTTTATCAATAAAAGAAATTTACAGTCTGAAGTTGTTTATTTAAATGATGTAAATGAAGATGTTTGGATAAAAGCTATTGATGAAACTTGGAGTGGGGCAATACCTGCAACTATAATTTACAATAAAAATAAAAGAGAATTTTACGAGCAATCTTTTGATTATATCACTTTAGAAAACGAATTAAAAACATTTTTAAATTAATAAATTATGAAAACAATAAAAAACATTTTATTACTTGCAGTTGTTGTAATTACTGCAGCAGCTTTTACTTTAAAATCGGATGCCGGCTATAAAGTAGGCGATAAAATAGAAGATTTTAAGTTGAAAAATATAGATGGAGATTTCTTATCCTTATCAGATTACGATGATGCAAAAGGATACATCATTATTTTTACTTGTAATACTTGCCCTTATTCTGTTGCAAACGAAGATCGAATTATCGCTTTAAATGATAAGTATGAAGATGAAGGTTATCCTGTAATTGCAATTAATCCTAATAATCCAGTTGCTGTGCCAGATGATAGTTTCGAAAAAATGAAAGTTAGAGCAGAAGAGAAAGGTTTTAACTTTCCTTATTTATTTGATGAAGGACAGAAAGTATATCCAAAATTCGGAGCTACTAAAACTCCACACGTGTTTATTGTTACTAAAAATGATATGAAAGTAAAGTATATTGGTGCAATTGATAATAGTTCAAGAAATCCAGATGCTGTTACAGAAAAGTATGTAGAAAACGCTGTTGATGCTTTATTAGCAGGTAAAACAGTACAAAAAACAGAAACTAGAGCAATTGGTTGTTCTATTAAAGTTTAATAATATTATTTTATTTTAAATTAAAATCCCTAAAAGTTAGTTTTAGGGATTTTTTTTATTTATTAATGATTTCTTTAGTCATATAACAAAAAAAATCAATTGCTTCTAATTTTTTAGGAATGGAATTATATAAAAATACAACACTCTCTCTAAATTTCTCTTTTGCTAATTGATTTGCTCTAAATTTATGATAGGCCATACTCCAATCTGGATACATTCTTTCATTAACAAATTCTTCTGCAATTAAGGTAACATTAAAGTGTCTTTGATCTTTTTTTATACTCTTGTATAATGCGTCAATATCTTCTTTTTTACCTTCTAAAAGCTGTAAAAAAACATTGTCATAATAAAGTAAACAACCTGTAATTTCTTTGCTAGAATTATGTTTTCGAGAAGTTTCTAAAATATCACCAATAATTTTATCTGAAATAATTTGATTAGCAATGGAATAATATACTAATTGCTTTAACATTAATTGAATTTTAAAGCAATATAGAATAATTTTAACCTCTATAAATTTTTTCGTAAAGATTAATATATATATTCTTAATAACTTCTCTTTTCATTTTCATTGTTGGGGTTAAATGACCACCATCAATAGACCATTCTTCAGGCGTGAGTTCAAAACGTTTTATTTGTTCCCATTTACCAAAATTACTATTACACTTATTTACTTCTTTTTGTATGCGTTTTATAACAATATCAGAAGTAATAATTTCTTGGTTAGTTGTACCTATTTCTAAGTTTTTATGCTTAATCCAATCTTTAACAAATTGAAAGTTAGGTTGTATAATAGCAGCAGGCATTTTTTCACCTTCACCAACAACCATTACTTGTTCTATAAAAAGAGATTGTTTTAGTTCGCCTTCTAATAAAGGCGGAACAACATATTTACCCCCAGAAGTTTTAAACATTTCTTTGGTTCTACCTGTAATTTTTAAAAAACCATCTTTATCAAATTCACCTTTATCACCTGTACAAAAATATTCGCCATTCATAACACTAGCTGTTTTTTCGTCATCTTTGTAGTAGCCTAACATTACATTAGGTCCTTTTACTAAAATTTCTCCATTATCAGCAATTTTAACTTCTACATCATCAATAACTTTACCAACAGTACCTACTCTAAAGTTTCTGTCTTTTTGATCATTTACAGCAATTACTGGAGATGTTTCTGTTAAACCATAACCTTCCATAATTGGCATTCCTGCAGCAGCAAAAACTCGCGTTAATCTTGGTTGTAATGCAGCACTACCAGAAACCATTAATTTTAAGTCTCCACCTAAAGCAGCTTGCCATTTAGAAAAAATAAGTTTACGTGCTAAACCTAATTGTTTTTCGTACCACCAACCATTTGCTCCATTTGGTTCGTATTTTAAACCTAGATTTACTGCCCAAAAGAATAAGCTCTTTTTAATGCCTGATAAATCTTCGCCCTTTAAAATAATTTTGTCGTAAATTTTTTCATAAAGACGAGGTACAGCTGTCATTACATGTGGCTTTATTTCTTTTGCATTTTCTGATAATTTTTCTATAGATTCTGCAAAATAAATATCTACTCCACAATATTGATATAGATATAAAATCATACGTTCAAAAATATGACAAACAGGTAAAAAACTTAAACCAATAGAATTACCATATTCTAATGGTACTCTTTTTTCTGATGATAAAACATTAGATACGATATTGTTATGAGAAAGCATAACTCCTTTAGGTTTACCTGTTGTGCCAGAAGTGTAAATTAGGGTGGCTAAATCATCAGATTTTACATTAGCTTTTCTTGTATCTACCTCTGTTTGATTATCGGCTTCTTTACCTAATTCTAAGATTTCTTTCCAGCTATTTTCTCCTTTAATATCTTTAAAAGTATAAACGCCTTTAAGTTTGGTATTACCTTTAATTTTATTTAGCTTTTCTAAAATTTCTTCATCAGAAACAAAACAATAAGTAGATTCTGAATGACTTAATACATATTCATAATCTTCTTTAGAAATTGTAGGATAAATAGGTACAGTTTGTGCGCCAGTTTGTAAAATACCAATATCGCAGATATTCCATTCTGTCCTATTTTCTGTAGAAATAATGGCAATTTTATCATTAGGTTGTATGCCTAATTTAAGTAAGCCTCTACTTAATTGGTTCGATTTATCTATATATTCTTGTGTAGAAATTGATTGCCAATTTCCATTGTATTTTGTAGAGAATGCTTTTTTAAGATTGTATTTTTCTAATTGATAATAAGGAAAATCAAATAACCTTGTAATTTCTTTGGGCATATATTCTATTTTGTAGTATTGCAAAGTACTAAAATTACTTGAATTTACAAATACTAATTAATAGACTTGTTATTTTATGAATTATATATTTTTTGATGGTTAATATTGTGTTTTCCTTTAAAATTATTTTATTTGGTTTTATGTGATGTAGCTAACATTTATCTTGATTTATATGTTTTGTATTTTAAATTAATATAAAATCAATATTTTTTATTTTAAAGGTTTATCAAAAAAAAAGGTTGACAAATTGCCAACCTTTTCTTCGATTTTATGTGTTTTCTAATTGTTACTCAATAAGTATTTATTAAAGTCTTTACCATTTATTTTGGTGTATTTAGAATCGATATCATAACCAACTTTCATTTTAGAAATATCGAAATCACCAGAAACTTGCATGTATTTAATATTTAAATCTTCTTCGAAATTGGTATTATTAAAAGAAACACCATCATTAAATTTTGTGTATTTAAAAACAGCTGAGTCTTCGAAAATAGCATTTGCAAAACTTACTTTTCTACTGAATTTAGCGTATTTAAAAGTTGAAATTTCACTAAATTTTGAGTTTTCAAAACTAATGTCTCTATCAAATTTAGCATATTTAAAAGTGCTATCATCTTCAAAGGTAGAACCAGAAAAATCTGCTTCTCTTTCAAAACGAGAGTATTTAAACATTGCTTTTCTTTCAAAATTACAGTTTTTAAATATTGCAATATCTTCGAAACTTGCAGTAAAAGTGTAACCTGAATCTTCATCTGGAATGTAAGCTAAAACATCATCTTTAAAAGTACAGTTTATAAAAGAAATTTTAACTTCAATTAATTTCTTAATCTCATTGGTTGAACTTCCAGTTCCCCACCAACTACTTTTTCTTTTAGATGGTAGTTTTTCCATAGCTTCATCCATATAAGTAAAATCTAAAGTACCAACTATTGTTGCATTTTGGTAAGTAATAGATTTTCCGTTTTTAATGTCTTGCAAAATGTCTGAAGCTTCAATGTTTTTTTGAGCAAAAAATGTTGCTGATAAAAAAAGTGTAACTAATAATGTAATTTTATTTTTCATATTTAAAAGTTGAGTTGTTTCTTTAAAGACCAACTAAAAACTAATTTGTGACACATATTAAAATAAAATTTAGACTTTATATTAAAAAATGATTAATTATTCTTACCTTAAAGATTGTTAATTAACACTCAATAAATTTTTATTTAGAATTAAATTAAAGTGCTTATTATTAGTTGTTTATGATTTAGCTACCCTTTTTTTTGGGGTAAGGTTTTAATAGCTTTCTAAAAACTAAAATATTCCCCCAACTTTTTATTTTAAAACTGTTTCAAGAAATTGAAACAGTTTTTTTTAACTTAATTAATCTCTACTACTACTATTGTCTCTAAAAGTACCTGCAAAAAGTAAACCACCAATTATACCCATTAAAATAAATGCAATTTCTTCAAAAACGTTGCCAGAAGATACTGCAGATTTATTTAAAAAAGAATTGCTTAAACCAATAAAAGATTTACTACCAGGTACTAGAATAATTATACCCTGAATTAAATATACAGTTTTTGGGGTTTTAGAAATTCTACCAAATAAACTACTAATACCAACTACAGTTAAAGTACCAATAAAGGTGCTTATTAAAATACCTAAGCCAGATAATAATATAATAATAGAAAAAGAGATTGCGCCTGTTAATACACCAAAAAACATGTCTTTTTTTCTTACTTGAAGCACAGGGAATAATGAAATAGATAGAACAGGAATTGCAAAAAAGTTAATCCATTTTGGCATTTCTGAAGTAGTATCTACTATATTAACTTCCATTAAAGTGGTCATTAACCCAAAACCTAATAAAACTCCAAAAAACTGTTTGAATAATAAGATAATAGCATCAAAAAGTTTAGCACTACCAGAAACTAAATTTTTAGAAGTAATTTCTTCTAAAGCAGTTGTTATACCTAAGCCTGGTACAAAGATAATTATGGAAGCAAGAATGGTTAAACCAACATTAAATTCGGGAACAACTTGTTTTATTAGACAACTAATTATAGTGATTAACAAAGCACTTAGTGATTCAAATACATTTTCTATATATTTTGATTTTGAAGTTAAATAAACCATTAGATAAACCAATGAGCCTGTTAATAAAGATAGCCAAAAAGAAATCCAGTTTGTACCAATAATTAAGCTAAAAGCACCAGCAGCAAAAGCGTAAGCTAATGTTAAGTAAAAGTGATTTACTTTTTTTGTTTTTTGATGTATTATGCTTAATTCTTCACTAATTTCATCACTGTCAACTTCAGAATTAATTACTTTTTTGGTAAGTTCTGCAACCCTAGAAAAAGCACCTAAATTTAATATTCCTGGAGGTATACATTCTATATAATTAAATGATTCTTCATCATCATAAAAAGCATAATTGATCCACGTTGGGAAATCCATGAAGCTTCCTTTAATTCCTTTATTATTTGCGACTTCTGTTAAGTAAGATTGTATTTTATAAGAAGGAATCCCATAAATATGAAGTGCTCTTCCTAATTCAACTATAAATCTATATTTTTTTGGAATTATCATATTTTATTGATTAAATAGTATATATAATTTTTTTATTAGACCCAAAAAAAAAGGGCTTTTAAGCCCTTTTTAAATATAAAGTTTAGGGCGAAATATTATTTCGTCAACCAATTTTTTGCATTTACAAAAGCTTCTAACCAAGGAGAAACTTCATCATTTCTATCTGTTGGGTAATTTGCCCAATTCCATTGAAAAGTAGAACGCTCTATATGAGGCATTGTTACTAAATGTCTTCCTGAAGCATCACACATCATTGCAGTGTTAAAGTCAGAACCATTAGGATTGTTAGGGTAACCTTCGTAACCGTATTTTGCAACAATATTATAGTTTTCTTCAGATTCTGGTAAACTGAATTTTCCTTCACCATGAGAAATCCAAACACCTAATTCTGTACCAGCTAAAGAAGATAACATTACAGAATTGTTTTCTTGAATTTTTACAGAAGTAAATGAACTTTCGTGCTTCTGAGAATCGTTATGAACCATTTTTCCATGAACTATATGTTCAGGGTTTATCAAATCTAATTCCATCCAAAGCTGACAACCATTACAAATACCAACAGATAAAGTATCTTCTCTTTTAAAGAAATTCTTTAATGATGTTTTTGCTTTTTCATTGTATTTAAAAGCTCCTGCCCAACCTTTAGCAGAACCTAAAACATCTGAGTTAGAGAAACCACCAACAGCTCCAATAAACTGAATATCTTCTAAAGTTTCACGACCAGAAATTAAATCTGTCATGTGTACATCTTTTACATCAAAACCAGCTAAATACATTGCATTTGCCATTTCACGTTCAGAATTAGATCCTTTTTCACGAATAATAGCAGCTTTTGGTTTGTCTTTTCCAATTTTAGGAAGTTTACCCGTAAAATTCTCTGGGAATTTATACGTTAATGGCTGATTTTTAAAATTATCAAAACGATCTTGAGCTAAATTATTAGCTGTTTGTTTTTGATCTAATAAAAAAGAAGTTTTATACCAAACATCTCTCATTTCAGCAACATCAAACGTAAAATTATCTTCGTTGTTTTTAATGTTTACAGTTCCTGAATTGTTTGCAGTACCAATATTAAAAAACTCAATGTTATTTTCTGATAAAATTGTTTCTACAGAAGCATCAGCTTGAAAAACAATACCTGAATTTTCTGAGAACAATACTTTTAAAGAATCTTCTTCATTTAAAGAAGAAATGTTTAAATCTGCTCCTAAATTAACATCAGCAAAACACATTTCTAATAAAGTGGTAATCAATCCTCCAGAAGCAACATCATGTCCTGCAGTAATTTTATCCCCTTTAATTAAATCTTGAATTGTATTAAATGCATTTTTTACAAAAGCAGTATTTGTAACATCTGGTGCCTCATTTCCAATAGTATTTAAAACTTGTAAGAAAGAACTTCCTCCTAATTTAAACTCGTCTTGAGAAATATTAATGTAATAGATGTTTTCTCCATTAACTTGTAAAACAGGCTCAACAACCTTACTTATTTCATTACAGTTACCTGCAGCAGAAATAATTACAGTTCCTGGAGCAATTACATCTCCATCAGGATATTTTTGTTTCATTGATAAAGAATCTTTACCAGTTGGAACATTGATTCCTAAACCTAAAGAGAATTCTGAAACAGCTTTTACAGCTTTGTATAAACGAGCATCTTCACCTTCATTTTTACAAGGCCACATCCAGTTTGCAGATAATGAAATTGAATCTAAATTATCTTTTAAAGGTGCCCAAATAATGTTTGTTAAAGACTCTGTAATTGCATTTCTACTTCCTGCTTCTGGGTTTATTAATGCCGAAATAGGAGAGTGGCCAATTGAAGTAGCAACTCCTTCTTTTCCGTTATAATCTAATGCCATAACTCCAACATTATTTAACGGAATTTGCAAAGGCCCCACACATTGTTGTTTGGCAACTTTACCACCTACACATCTATCTACTTTATTTGTTAACCAATCTTTACAAGCCACAGCTTCTAATTGTAAAACTTGCTCTAAATAGATTTTTAAATTCTTGGTTTTATAACGTGGATTTTTATATTTTCTGATGACAGTTTTATCTGTCATTATTGTTTTTGGCGATGAACCAAACATATCTTCTAAAGCTAAATCCATTGGTTTTTCACCAGTAGTTTTAGATTCAAAAGTAAAACGATCATTTCCTGTAACTTCACCAACATCATAAATAGGAGAACGTTCTCTATCTGCAATTTTATGTAAAGTTTCTAAATGTTTATCAGCAATTACTAATCCCATTCTTTCTTGAGATTCATTACCAATAATTTCTTTTGCTGATAATGTAGGGTCTCCAACAGGTAATTTATCTAAATCGATTTTACCACCAGTATCTTCTACTAATTCTGATAAACAATTTAAATGTCCACCTGCACCATGATCATGAATTGAAACAATAAAGTTTTCTTCACTTTCTACCATTCCACGAACTGCGTTTGCAGCACGTTTTTGCATTTCTGGGTTAGAACGTTGTACAGCATTTAATTCAATACCTGAATCTAAAGCTCCTGTATCTGCAGAAGAAACTGCAGCTCCACCCATTCCAATTCTGTAGTTTTCACCTCCAAGAATTACAATTTTATCACCTTCTTTTGGTGTATCTTTTAAAGCTTGTTCTGCTTTTCCATAACCAATTCCACCTGCTTGCATAATTACTTTGTCGAAACCCAATTTTCTTGCAGCAGCATCACTTGAAGAAGCATTTTCTTCGTGTTCAAAAGTTAATACAGAACCTGTAATTAATGGTTGACCGAATTTGTTACCAAAATCTGAAGCTCCATTAGATGCTTTTATTAAAATATCCATTGGAGTTTGATATAACCAATCTCTAGCTTCAAACTTTTTTTCCCAATATCTTGGATTTTCGTTAGAATTTAAAGAGGCTTCCAAACGCGAATAAGAAGTCATGTAAACAGCTGTTCCTGCTAAAGGTAAAGAACCTTTACCACCTGCAAGTCTATCTCTAATTTCTCCTCCAGAACCAGTTGCAGCTCCATTAAAAGGCTCTACAGTAGTTGGAAAATTATGAGTTTCTGCTTTTAATGAAATTACAGATTCGAAATCTGATGTTTCATAAAAATCTGGTTTATCTGCACTTTTAGGTGCAAATTGTTCCACTTTTGGTCCTTTTACAAAGGCAACATTATCTTTATATGCTGAAACAATATCGTTAGGAAATTGTTTCGACGTTTCTTTTATCAATTTGAATAGGGAAGTAGGCATTTCTTCTCCATCAATAACAAAAGTTCCGTTAAATATTTTATGTCTACAGTGTTCTGAGTTTACTTGGCTAAAACCAAATACTTCAGAATCTGTTAATTTTCTACCAATTTTAGTAGCAACACTTTCTAAATATTCAACTTCCTCTTCACTTAAAGATAAACCTTCTTGAGTGTTGTAAGCAGCTATATCTTCAATTTCTAAAATTGCTTCTGGTTGAATATCAATAGAAAAAGACTCTTGATTTAATCCATTAAATTTTTCAGAAATCATTGGATCGAAATCAGAAAAATCTTCAGTTGAAGCTAAAAATTCTTCAATTCTGATAATGTCTGAAATCCCCATATTCTGAGTAATTTCTACTGCATTTGTACTCCAAGGAGTAATCATTGCTGCTCTTGGGCCAACAAAAAAAGCATCTATTGATGTTTCTTCTATTTTAGGTTGATTGGCAAAAAGCCATACCAATTTAGAAATATTTTCTGAAGATAATTCTTTTGTAGTTTGAACAGCGAATACTTTGCTGCTTTTGTTTCCAAAGAAATGAATCATTTTTAAGTAGTGTTTGCGTTTTGTTGTAAAATGCAAAAATACCTAATTTCAAATTAAAACATAAGATTAAATGAATAGTTATTCACTTACTTATAAACTAAAAAAGACGACTAGAAAAGCCGTCTTTTATGATTATTTATTGAATATTCAAGTTATTTAACAATGATTTTTTTGGTAATACTTTTGTTATCACTATTAATTTTTAACAGATACATTCCGTTTTTAAGGTTTTGAATCTTAATTTTATTGTTAGTAAGGTTAGGAATTTTAGCTTCGTAAACTTTAGTACCAATAACAGAATACAAGGTTACAGAAGAAATGTTTAAACCAACAGGAACATCAATAGTTATTCTATTTATTGATGTTGGGTTTGGATAAACTTTAATGTTACTAATAGAAGAAAAATTGTCTGTACTTAATGTAGACCAACGATTTTCTGCTGCAGTACCTCCCCAAATTATGGTAGCTAAATATGGATTGTCTATAAACGGATTTCTATTACCTTGGGTTGCTGAAATAACGTTGTTTCGTTGAATTTCAAAATCTGAAACTGGGTCTTCTTCATTCCATTGTAAAAATAAATCCAAAGAACCAATATCACTAAAAGATTCATCATATCTTAAGTTTAAGTACATAATCATTCTGGCAACATCACCTTTCCATTCATCTCCAGGAAACCAAGAAGAATTATAGTTTGCATAAGTTCCAGAACCACTTGCAAATGGGTTGTTACCTCTAGAACTGTTTATATTGGTGTCGCAAGCTCTTAAATGATGCAAATCTCCTTTTGCAGTGTTACCAATTAAAGATTGAGGGTAAACGTGTTCTGTATTAAAAGTTTGTGGAGAATAAGAATTGTTACCAGATAAATATTCTCTTTTATCTCTACTTTCTGAACTGTACATTAATACCACATTAGACGCATTGTTTAAATCGCTATCAGCATTGTATAAATAATTATGTCTTTCAGAATATTGTAAAATATTTGTATGTTTCGCAATAGTTTCTACAGCCAAATCATCAAATAAATCTGTGCCAGTTAAATTGAAATCTACATCTTTATAATAGTCTTGTAAATCTGATGGAGGTGTTAATTGTGCTATTGCACTGTAAAAACTAAGAATAGCAATTAAAAGTAATGTTTTTTTCATTTATTTTTTAATGATTTTAGTTGAATATATTTTTCCATCAACTTGAAATTGAAGAATGTAAATACCTTTTGATATTTGTTGAATGTTAATTCCTTCTGATGGATTTTGCTCAGAAACTACTTTTTTGCCTAAAACATTAGTAATACTTAGGTTTTTAATAACTTTATTGGAGTTGTTTTGTATTCTGATATAATCGTTTGCAGGATTAGGATAAAACTTAATTCCATCTAAATTAAATTGATCTGTAGAAAGAACAATGGCACTATGAGAGCCAAAATCTTCTGCATTATCTTTTGCAAAAACATCCCATTCATTTTCTAAATCGAATGTTGTGTTTGGTTGAGAAACACCACTTTTTCTACGTATAGTTTTGTCTTTTGCAAAGTTAGAAGTCCCACCATTATAAGTCCCAATAATATCAATTAAAACATCATTTTTAAATAAGCCAACAGGGTCATTACCATTAAAATTTATAGGAGCTCCAAAATTTGTGTCTCCATCATGAATTTGAATAAAATCAGCTTGTTCTATTAAAAATTGCCCAGCTTCTTTAACTGTTTCAGAAGTTGAAGAAGTAAATTCACCTGCTGCTTCGTTTACAATTACATAAACATCTTGCGATTTTATAATACCAGTTAGTGGTAAATTATATTCCCATTCATCACCATTTACACCTCCATTAGATTGTCTTTTTATACTGTAGATAGAGATGTCTATATCAGCATTTGTTAAGTTTACAATTTCTAATGCTTTGTTATTACTAGAACCTTCTATGTATTCTGAGAAAAATAATTCGTTAGCAACTGTAGAGCCATTTGTGGTAGATGCACTTACAGCATTCGATAAATTTGATTTATTGCCAACTTCGTCAACAGCTAAAATTTCTACTTTAAAAGTTGTAGAAGGTGTTAAGCCTGTTACTGTATACATCTCATTTTCTGAAGAGTTCACAAATAAATCATCAATATAAACCTCGTAAAAATCTACTTTTGTATTGTCTGTAGATGAAGACCAAGAAACAATAAATGTAGATTCTGTTTCATTACTAATAGTTACATTAGTTGGTGTTGTTGGAGCTTCATTATCAGCTAAAGTAGAAACGTTTAAAGCAGTACTAGATTCTGATGAATTATTTACAATATCTTTAGCAAAAACTGTAAAACTATAATTTGTATTTGATGATAAATTTGATAAAGTAACTGATGTATTTGAAGTTGCAGTTACTAAATTGCCATCAATATAAATATCATAACTTGTAACAGCTGTATTATCTGTAGCTGCTGTCCAAGATAAATCTAAAGAAAAGGTAGTAACATTAGTTGTTGATAAATTTGTTGGAGCAGTAGGAGCTTCTGTGTCTGAACTGGTGTAAATTCCCCAAGAGTCTTCAGCTTTTGTGCCTCCCCAAATTCTGGTAGCTAAAATTGGATTGTCTATAAAAGGATTTCTATTTCCTTGTGCATTTTGATTGGTAGTATTTTCGTGATACGTATTTCTTTGTCTTTCAAAGTCAGAAACAGGGTCTTCAACATTCCATTGTAAAAATAAATCAATCATATCATCTGGAGTAGAGGAGTTGTCTCCAAAACCAATGTTTGTTGGCAAACAACGATCATTATATCTTACATACATATACATCATCATTCTTGCAACATCTCCTTTCCATTCATCTCCTGGATACCAACCACCATCAGTTTGAATACCAGAATTACCTGAACCAGTTGTAAATTTTCTGTTGTTTCTAGATGAGTTTCTTTGCGCATCTGCTGGTCTTAAATGATGTGCATCTGAACCTGGACCAGAATCTGATAAAGCTGGTGTACCTAAAGATTGTGAGTAAACATGTTCTCTGTTCCAATCTCCAGAACTACCACTATTCTCATTAATTCCACGTTCACGATCATTAGTTACATCTGTATCAGAACCATCTTCAAAACCATAGATTAATAATACTTGGTTGCTATTATTAGGATTTACGTCTGTTGCTTTACTTGCATCCCAAACTTGATCATAAAATAAAAACTGAGTATGAGTACTTATAATTTTTGTAGCCAGTTCTTCTTTTAAAGTTAAACCAGTTACATTTAAATTAACATCATTGTAATAGTTTTCTTGTGATAAAGTATTTAAGCTAATACTTAATACTAAAAGTAAATTGAATAATCTTTTCATTATTATGTTTTAATTTGAAATGATTTCTTTTTCAACACCACTAAATTTTTATACCAGCAATTAAAGTATAAAAACTATTTTTTTTCTAATAGAGCCATATAAAACCCGTCAAAGCCAGATTTATGAGCTAACACTTTTTTATCTTTTACAAAAGTAAAATCTTTTCCTGCTTCTGATGTTAAGAAAGTATTAACTTGATTTTGATTTTCGGATGGTAAAATAGAACAAGTAGCATAAACCATTTTTCCTCCTGGTTTTACCATTTTAGAATACTGCTGTAAAACTTCTTGTTGTACTTTTTTAATATTATCAATAAATTCAGGTTGTAATTTCCATTTAGAATCTGGATTTCTACGGATAACACCTAATCCAGAACAAGGAGCATCAATTAAAACTCTATCTGCTTTACCATGTAATTTTTTAATTGGTTTTGTAGAATCTATTACACGTAACTCAATGTTATGTGCTTTATTTCTTTTGGCTCTTACTTTTAATTTACGCAATTTACTTTCGTAAATATCCATTGCAATTACTTGCCCTTTATTTTCCATTAATGCAGATAAATGCAAAGTTTTACCACCAGCACCAGCACAAGTATCTACTACTTTCATTCCCGGTTTTACATCACAGTAAGCTGCTACTAATTGCGATGAAGCATCTTGCACTTCGAAATATCCATTATGAAAAGCTTCTGTTCTAAATACATTTGCTCTTTCTGGCAATACCAAAGCATCTGGATGGTTAGGAACAATTTCTGTAATTACATTTTCAGATCTTAATTTTTTCTGAAGAATTTCTCTTGATATATTTAATGTATTGGTTCTAAGAATAACTTTTGCTTGTTCGTTTAAAGCAGCAATTTCTTTTGTCCAAATATCTTCACCTAATTCTTTAGCACAAAGTTCATCCATCCAATCAGGTATAGATTCTCTAAATTTTCTAGTTTTAGATAATTCTGCAAAACGACCTTTAATTCTTCTTTCTGGTACATCACCAATTTGGTTCCAATCAGGTAATGCAATTCCTCTTAAAATACACCATACAGAAAATAGCCTCCAAATATTATCTCTATCAAAAGGGGTTTTTACTTCTGCTATTTCTGCATATAAACGGTTCCAACGTACAATATCGTAAATTGTTTCTGCCACAAACTTACGATCTCTAGCTCCCCAACGTTTATCTCTTTTTAGTGCTTTTTCTACAGCTTTGTCTGCATAAACACCTTCGTTAAATATATCTCTAATGCTGTCTATAACAGCAAATGTTAAGTTTCTGTGTAATCTCATTTTCTTTCTACTAATGGGCTGCAAATATACATGAAAATATAAGTATTAGTGTTCTATTTTTTAAGATAAATAAATGATAATGTATTTGTTATTAATATTTTTTTTGTAAATTTGTACCACCTCAATTTATTTTAATGCAAGTTCTAGTTTTAGCCTATATAAAATTAGCTAAAAATTGTATATTAAAGTGAATAAATAAATTTAAAAGCTTTTTAGATTTACCCTACACTACATCCCCATAATTCTTAAATTAGAATTATAGTTTTTCTCTTTTTTAAACAATGTATTACCCTAATTTTTTAGCAATTTAACTATGTTTAAATACAGTTCATCTTTATTCTCTTAATAGAATAAGAATGCACTATTATATTTGTAAATAATAATACATTAAATAAATAACCCTTTTAAAGTAAACCTATAAACCCTAAGCTAAAAAAATGAAAGTACTTCTAGTTACCTTTTAAATAAAAAAACACTTGATATATGCAATTGAAAACTTTTATATTTTTCATTTGTTATTCATTTATAATCTATTCTTTAAATTAAGAATCATTATAACTATCGTATTTAATTTTTTAAAGAGCTTAAAATTATATTCAAATTAACCAATCTATCAAATAAATTAAAAAACAATTATCAAATGAAAATAAAATTACCCTTATCAATTCTTTTCATTTTTCTATTTTCTGGAATAGTAAAAGCACAAACATTATATGATGTAGTGTTAGGTACAGATAATATACCTGTAACAGAAGTGCAATTTGAATTTAATGGAAACACCATTACCCAAACAAATGGGTTTGGTACAGCTTCAACACCAGCTGCAAATCAAACAAATTTGCCAGTATTAATGAATTATTTAAAAATTGATGATGGTGGAGGAACTATTAAAACACTAGATTTCTTTAATGCTCTAGGTTCTTTTGTTACTAATAATAATTTCACAACTGCAGCTACTGGAGTTGGTGTTTATAATGAAGGCGTAAAAACAGAAGTAAAAGACGGTGTTTCAGCTTGGGAAGATGCAATGCAAGATATGGTTAATAGTAGAAATGCACTAAATTACTTATATTATGATGGTGTATCTAATATTCCACCAGCAAATGACTTTGATATTTTGTGGAAAAAAGCATTAACAGATGATGATCATCTTGTAGTGAGCGAAAGATTTGGTAATACATTTTTTTCAGTAACTCCCCTTGATGCAAATGGAAACCCAATAGCTTCAGCACGTACATTACGTTTTGGATTTACTCAAGGCCCAAATAATGGAGGAGGAAGTACAACAGGAAATGGAAGTAGAAAATATGATTGGAACATAGGTTATGGATCAGCAGGACAAAATGCTTCTCAACCACAATATTTTTCTGTAGTAGATGTTGAATTGTTTAATTCACCATCAGCGATATACGGATTTAGAATTGATAATAATGGTGAAGCAGATGTTAAATTTTATGGTATTTCTGATGATACTTTTATAGATAACCCTACTAATCCAATTGTGCCAGGTATAACAGGTAATGTTTTTAATGATTTAGATCAATTAGATGATAATACAGTTGATGGAAATGGAATTTCAACTCCTAGTGGAATTCAGTTATATGTAAGTTTAGTTGATTCTTCTAATAACATTTTATCTACAATACCAGTAGAAAATGATGGGAGTTATGAGTTTTTAGAAAATGTAGATAAAAACACCAATTACACAATAGTTTTACACACAACTCCTACAGGAACTAACACACCTAATTTGCCTGCAAATTGGTCAAATACTGGAGAAAATCAAGGAACATCTGCAGGTAATGATGGAAATACAAACGGAATTATCTCAGTTTCTGTAGGTACAGAAATAGAAACAGAAGTAAATTTTGGAATTATACAATTAGGTTCAATAGGAGATACAGTTTGGTATGATGCTGATGGAGATGGAACTTTAAACGGTACAGAAAACGGTTTAGAAGGTGCAACAGTAACTTTAGATCCAGGTACTCCTGGAGATATAAGTGATGATGTAACTACAACAACAGATGCTAATGGTGATTATTTATTTGATAATTTACCTGCTGACGATTATACAGTAAGCGTAAACACATCAACAGTTACAGGAGGTTTACCTGCTAATGTAACAACAGATGATTTAACACCAACTTATGACAATGATGGAACAGCAAGTGTAAGTAGAAGTGATGTTACTTTAGGTGCTGGAGAAGATAATTTAGATCAAGATTTTGGTTATTCATCACGTTGTTCAATTGGAGCAACAGTGGGTGTAGTAACTGCTAACGATCCAGATGCAGACGGAATTAATAATTCTTGTGATTTAGATGATGATAATGATGGAATTTTAGATGAAGATGAAGGTTGTGGAAATGCAGTATCTACTTTTCCAAATGCTACTAAAGGTTACCTTTTTCAAGGAAACCCTACAAAAGTATATTTAGTAGATTTAACTACAGGAGTTTCTACTCCACATAAAGATTTAACATTTCAAGCAAATGCTGTTGCTGCAAATGAAGCAGATAATTTATTCTGGGCCGTAAATAGAACAGCAAATAACGTAGTTCTAATAGATCCTACAACATTTAATATTGTAGAAACTTTACCAATCAGTACATCAGCTTATTCAGGTGCTTACGATCCTATTAAAAAACAATATGTTATTACAACTTCTTCAAAAGTAACAGTAATAGATGCAGATCCTAGTTCAGCTACCTATAAAACTGAAATATCTTCTTTTTCAGCAGGTGGTTTTAATGTTTCTGATATTGCTTTTAATGCCTCAGATGGTAATTTCTATGGAGTTGCAAATAATACAAGTAATTTATATAAGTTCGATACTACTAATGAAGTTTCTAGCCTTGTTGGTTCTGTAGTTAATTTACCTTCTGGTATTTACGGAGCAGTTTATAGTACTTTAGATGGTAAAATTTACTTAGGTAATAATGGATCTGGTGTTATTTACTTATTAGAATTAAGAAATGGTTTAACAGTTACAGCTTTTTCAAATGGACCAGCTTCTGGTACAAATGATGGGGCTAAAGTGTTAAATGTAGATTTAACAGGTAACCAAGTTTGTTTAGATACAGATGGAGATGGTATACCAAACTCACAAGATTTAGATTCTGATGGTGATGGTTGTTTAGATGTAGAAGAATCAGGAGGTTTAGATTTAAATAATGATGGAATTATAGATGGAACTGGTTTTGATGCTGATGGTTTAGTAACTGGTGGTACAGGAGGTTACAATGGTACAGAAGGTAAAGAAACGATTGCACATCAATTGTCAATAGATACTCCTCCTTCAGATCAAACTGTAGGTACAGGTCAATCTGCTACATTTACTGTTGTAGGTTCTGCAGATATGGCAACCAATTATTTATCAGGTAATCCAGTTTATGATTCTCCAGGAAATGCTTCAGGTAGAATTTTATACCAATGGTATTTAGGAGATCCTAATAATGGAGGAACTTTATTAAATAACGCTGGTATTTACTCAGGTGTAAATACTACATCTCTAACTATAAATCCAACTACAAACAGTTTAGATGGTAATGAGTATTATGTAAAACTAACACATTTAGATAAAGTTTGTTTAGAAGAAATTGCATCAGCAAAATTAACAGTTTTACCAGGTTCAATAGGAGATACAGTTTGGTACGATGCAAATAAAGATGGTTCTAATGTAGGTGAAAACGGATTGGAAGGAGCAACTGTAACATTAGATCCTGGCACTCCTGGAGATGCAAGTGATGATGTAACCACTACAACAGATGCAAATGGTAATTATTTATTCGATAATTTACCTCCAGGTGATTATACTGTTACAGTTGATGCAAGCACAGTAACAAGTGGTTTACCAGCAGGAGTTACAGCATCAGATTTAGCAGAAACATTTGATAATGATGGAATAGGTACTGCAAATACTAGTGATGTAACTCTAGGATTAGGAGCAAATAATTTAGACCAAGATTTTGGATACTATGCACCTAGTTCAATAGGAGATACAGTTTGGTACGATGCAAACAAAGATGGTTCTAATCTTGGTGAAAACGGATTAGAAGGAGCAACAGTAACCCTAGATCCAGGAACTCCTGGAGATGCAAGTGATGATGTAACTACAACTACAGATGCAAATGGAAACTATTTATTTGATGATTTAGTTGTAGGAGATTACACAGTAAGTGTAGATTTAAGCACAGTAACTGGTGGATTTCCAGCAGGCGTTACAATTGCAGATTTAGATCAAACTTTTGATAATGATGGAACAGGAACTGCCAATACAAGTGATGTTACTTTAGTTGCAGGAGAAGATAATTTAGACCAAGATTTTGGTTATTACGCACCTAGTTCAATAGGAGATACAGTTTGGTACGATGCAAACAAAGACGGTTCTAATGTTGGTGAAAACGGATTAGAAGGAGCAACAGTAACATTAGATCCTGGAACTCCTGGAGATGCAAGTGATGATGTAACTACAACAACAGATGTAAATGGAAATTATTTATTTGATGATTTAGTTGCAGGAGATTACACAGTAAGTGTAGATTTAAGTACAGTAACTGGTGGATTCCCAGCAGGCGTTACAATTGCAGATTTAGATCAAACTTATGATAATGATGGAACAGGAACTGCCAATGCAAGTGATGTTACATTAGCTGATGGAGAAGATAATTTAGACCAAGATTTTGGTTACTATGCACCAGCTTCTATTGGAGACACAATTTGGTATGATGCAGATAAAGATGGTTCTGATGTTGGTGAAAACGGATTAGAAGGAGCAACAGTAACTTTAGATCCAGGTACTCCTGGAGATGCAAGTGATGATGTAACTACAACAACAGATGTAAATGGAAATTATTTATTTGATGATTTAGTTGCAGGAGATTACACAGTAAGTGTAGATTTAAGTACAGTAACTGGTGGATTACCAGCAGGAGTTACAATTGCAGATTTAGATCAAACTTATGATAATGATGGAATAGGAACTGCCAATGCAAGTGATGTTACATTAGCTGATGGAGAAGATAATTTAGACCAAGATTTTGGTTATTATGCACCAGCTTCTATTGGAGACACAATTTGGTATGATGCAGATAAAGATGGAGTTCAAGGTGTTGGTGAAAATGGTTTACCAGGTATCACTGTAACATTAGATCCAGGAACTCCTGGAGATGCAAGTGATGATATTATAACAACAACAGCTCCAGATGGAACATATTTATTCGATAATTTACCAGCTGGTAATTATACAATAACAGTAGATCCAACAACTGTAACTGCAGGAATACCTTCAGGAGTTACAGCTTCAGATTTAGTTTCTACTTTTGATGCAGATGGAATAGCAACACCTAATACAAGTGAT
>NZ_JAHKQL010000014.1 GCF_018861005.1 Polaribacter vadi | reverse complement strand
TAGCGCCTCTGAACGTAAGACATCTTTGAGCAATATGGCTGATCCAAAAATTGTGCCCTGGGTGAATGTGTTTAGTGCTTCTAGGACTCAACCCACGAGTAAGTCTTCCCTTGTTATTGTGTAGCCAGAATGCCGCAAAACTTCCATGCCTAAGCGAACTGTTGAGAGTACGTTTCGATTTCTGACTGTGTTAGCCTGGAAGTGCTTGTCCCAACCTTGTTTCTGAGCATGAACGCCCGCAAGCCAACATGTTAGTTGAAGCATCAGGGCGATTAGCAGCATGATATCAAAACGCTCTGAGCTGCTCGTTCGGCTATGGCGTAGGCCTAGTCCGTAGGCAGGACTTTTCAAGTCTCGGAAGGTTTCTTCAATCTGCATTCGCTTCGAATAGATATTAACAAGTTGTTTGGGTGTTCGAATTTCAACAGGTAAGTTAGTTGCTAGAACCCATGGCTCCTTTGCCGACGCTGAGTAGATTTTAGGTGACGGGTGGTGACAATGAGTCCGTGTCGAGCGCTGATTTTTTCGGCCTTTAGAGCGAGATTTATACAATAGAATTTGGCATGAGATTGGATTGCTTTTAGTCAGCCTCTTATAGCCTAAAGTCTTTGAGTGACTAGATGACATATCATGTAAGTTGCTGATAGGTTTCCAGTTTTCCGCTCCTAGGTCTGCATATTGTACTTTTCCTCTTACTCGACTTAACCAGTACCAACCCAGCTTCTCAACGGATTTATACCATGGCACTTTAAAGCCAGCATCACTGACAATGAGCGGTGTGGTGTTACTCGGTAGAATGCTCGCAAGGTCGGCTAGAAATTGGTCATGAGCTTTCTTTGAACATTGCTCTGAAAGCGGGAACGCTTTCTCATAAAGAGTAACAGAACGACCGTGTAGTGCGACTGAAGCTCGCAATACCATAAGTCGTTTTTGCTCACGAATATCAGACCAGTCAACAAGTACAATGGGCATCGTATTGCCCGAACAGATAAAGCTAGCATGCCAACGGTATACAGCGAGTCGCTCTTTGTGGAGGTGACGATTACCTAACAATCGGTCGATTCGTTTGATGTTATGTTTTGTTCTCGCTTTGGTTGGCAGGTTACGGCCAAGTTCGGTAAGAGTGAGAGTTTTACAGTCAAGTAATGCGTGGCAAGCCAACGTTAAGCTGTTGAGTCGTTTTAAGTGTAATTCGGGGCAGAATTGGTAAAGAGAGTCGTGTAAAATATCGAGTTCGCACATCTTGTTGTCTGATTATTGATTTTTCGCGAAACCATTTGATCATATGACAAGATGTGTATCCACCTTAACTTAATGATTTTTACCAAAATCATTAGGGGATTCATCAGTACCGGGCGTATTTTTTGAGTTATCGAGATTTTCAGGAGCTAAGGAAGCTAAAATGGAGAAAAAAATCACTGGATATACCACCGTTGATATATCCCAATGGCATCGTAAAGAACATTTTGAGGCATTTCAGTCAGTTGCTCAATGTACCTATAACCAGACCGTTCAGCTGGATATTACGGCCTTTTTAAAGACCGTAAAGAAAAATAAGCACAAGTTTTATCCGGCCTTTATTCACATTCTTGCCCGCCTGATGAATGCTCATCCGGAATTTCGTATGGCAATGAAAGACGGTGAGCTGGTGATATGGGATAGTGTTCACCCTTGTTACACCGTTTTCCATGAGCAAACTGAAACGTTTTCATCGCTCTGGAGTGAATACCACGACGATTTCCGGCAGTTTCTACACATATATTCGCAAGATGTGGCGTGTTACGGTGAAAACCTGGCCTATTTCCCTAAAGGGTTTATTGAGAATATGTTTTTCGTCTCAGCCAATCCCTGGGTGAGTTTCACCAGTTTTGATTTAAACGTGGCCAATATGGACAACTTCTTCGCCCCCGTTTTCACCATGGGCAAATATTATACGCAAGGCGACAAGGTGCTGATGCCGCTGGCGATTCAGGTTCATCATGCCGTTTGTGATGGCTTCCATGTCGGCAGAATGCTTAATGAATTACAACAGTACTGCGATGAGTGGCAGGGCGGGGCGTAATTTTTTTAAGGCAGTTATTGGTGCCTAGAAATATTTTATCTGATTAATAAGATGATCTTCTTGAGATCGTTTTGGTCTGCGCGTAATCTCTTGCTCTGAAAACGAAAAAACCGCCTTGCAGGGCGGTTTTTCGAAGGTTCTCTGAGCTACCAACTCTTTGAACCGAGGTAACTGGCTTGGAGGAGCGCAGTCACCAAAACTTGTCCTTTCAGTTTAGCCTTAACCGGCGCATGTCTTCAAGACTAACT
>NZ_JAHKQL010000024.1 GCF_018861005.1 Polaribacter vadi | reverse complement strand
AACTTCAGACTTAACTTCTGTAAATGCTGAAACTTTAAGTGCTCAAGCTCAAGGAACTGGTGCTAACTCTTGTGTTTTTAGTGGTTGGACAGCATATGCAGCATCTAATAGTAACCTTTGTTCTTCTTTAACTTCAGGTAATGGAAATGTTGTAATGTTAACAGAAGACACAACTTGGTCTGGAGATGTTACTATAGATGGAAAAGTAGTAGTAGATAATGATGTAACATTAACTATTGAGCCAGGTACAGTAATAAAAGCTGTTGCAAAAGCAGATCCAACTTTAGCTTCTGCTTTAGTAGTTGCAAAAGGAGGAAAACTTATGGCAGAAGGTACTGCAAATTTACCTATTGTTTTTACTACCTCTATAGATCCATTAACAGCTGCAGATGTAGCAGCAGGAACTTATTTTTCTTCTTCATTTAGTTTAGACTTAAGAGGTCAATGGGGTGGTCTTGTTTTATTAGGAGACAATGTAGTTGGTGCAAACGATGGTACAGCAACAATAGAAGGTATTGGAGCAGGAAATGATTGGGCTGTATATGGAGGTAACAAAACTGATGACAACTCAGGAGTTTTAAAATATATTTCAATTCGTCATGGAGGAGCAACAGTTTCTGCAGGAAATGAAATTAACGGACTTACATTAGGTGGAGTTGGTAATGGGACAATTATAGAAAATATTGAAATTATATCTAATAATGATGATGGAATTGAATTATTTGGAGGAAATGTAGATGTAACTAATATTTTAATTTATAATCAAATTGATGATGCAATCGATATCGATCAAGCTTATTCAGGAACAATTACTAATGCTTATGTAGCAATGGGTATAGATAGTGATAATGTTTTTGAGATTGATGGTACAGAAAATACAACTACAGGTTCTTATACAATTGATGGCGTAACTGCTATTGGTAAAACAGGGCAAACTCAAACTGATCAATATGGTCACTGGAAATCTAGTGCAACAGGAGCAAACAACAATATCGTATTTAAAGATTTCGCTTCTGGTACTGTAATAGAAGGAATGGATTCTAACTTTGCTGCAGGTACACTTACATTTTCTAATATAGACTTTGTAACTACAGATAACCTTGCAGATATAACTTCAGACTTAACTTCTGCAAATGCTGAGGTTTTAAGTGCTCAAGCTGCAGGAACTGGATCAACAGAAGATCATTTTTATTCTTGGACTGCTTATTTTGTAAGTGGTGAAGGTGTCTTAAGTGTAGAAGATACAGAAGTTATTAAAACAGAGTTTTCAATTTATCCAAACCCATTTAGTAATATATTAAATGTATCTACTCAAGTAAAAGTAGACGTGTTAAGATTATATAATATTACTGGTCAATTAGTAAAAGCTAATAAAAATTCTAATTCAATTGATGTTTCAGAACTTTCTAAAGGAATGTACATTTTAGAAGTAATTACTGATTCTGATAGAGAAGTGAAAAAAGTAATTAAAAAATAATTAAAGGTAAAACTTTAACCTATTATGTCAAAGGGCTTTAGTTAACTAAAGCCCTTTTATTTTTTACGTTAACTTAACATTCAAGTTGATGATTAATAATACTTTTGCGACCTATAATTTAACAATTAATTTAGAATTATGAAATATTTTTTAGCCCTACTATTTTTAGTTAGTTTTAGTACTTTTTCTCAGTCTATAACAGGGGTAGTTATGGATGGTGAATTTAATGAGCCATTGCCATTCGCAAATGTTGCAGTTAAAGGAACAACTTTAGGAACAACTACAGATATTGATGGTAAATTTCAAATAAAAATAGAACCAGGTACTTATACTGTGGTTTTTTCTTTTATTGGTTATGCTACTGTAGAAATGAGCGACATTGTTGTAAACGCAAACAAAGAAACTTTTTTGCAATTAACACTTAGCCCAGCTGCTAATCAATTAGATGATATTGTAATTAAAACCACATCAAAAAAGAATTCAGAAGCATCACTATTAAATCTACAAAAAAAATCAATTAGTTTGGTTGATGGATTGTCGATTCAATCAATAAAAAAATCTGGAGACAGTAATATTGCAGGAGCAATAAAAAGAGTTCCAGGTGTATCTGTTCAAGGAGGTAAGTATGTATATGTTCGTGGTTTAGGAGATCGTTACTCAAAAACAACAGTTAATGGTATGGAATTGCCAGGTTTAGACCCAGACAGAAATACGTTGCCACTTGATATTTTTCCAACAAATTTAATAGATAACCTTATTGTAAAAAAATCTGCTTCTTCAGAGATAGGAGCTGATTTTACAGGAGGAACTGTAGATATAAAATTAAAAGATTTTTCTTTTAGCCCAGAATATAATGTAAGCTTTAGTGCAGGTTATAACCCAGATATGCATTTTAATGATAATTTTTTAATGGATGATAGAAGTAGTTCAGATTGGAGAGCCAAGGATGATGGTTTAAGAGATTTGCCTATTGATGCTGATCAAGATTTCCCTACAGCTTTACCACTTTTTCCAGACTTACCTACTTTAGGAACACAAGAAGAACAACAAGCAAATGCGGCATTACTTACAGACAACACAAAAAAGTTGAATAAAACAATGGCGCCAAACCAAGAAACTAGCGATTTAAACTATAGTTTTGGAGTATCTGCTTCTAATGGATATAAATTTAAAGAAGATGGAGAGTCTTCTATTGGTTATATTGCTGCTATTGGTTACAAATCTAATACTACTTATTATGATAATTTTCAGAATGGAAGATTTCTTAGTAGAGGAGATGTAATTACTGAACAAGAACAAGCTGTTAGTCAATTAGGTAAAATTAATAATTTTGTAAGTCTTTTATTTGGAATTAGTTTTAAAACAAAAAATCATAAATTCGGAATAAATTACATTGATCTTTCAAATGGAGAATCTAATGCTTCTAATGTACAAGTTCAGGGTTTAGATGAAAATGAATATTTAGGAGAAGGAAGTGTGATAACTTATACAGATAGAAATCTTAGAAGTATTCCTATATATGGTGCACATACACTTGGAGAAAATGGTAGTTTTAAAGTAAATTGGAAATTAGCAAAATCGACATCTAAATTGGAAGATAAAGATTTTAGAAAGGCTATTTTTGAAGTAACTACAGGTTTCGACGGTAATCCACAATATACAATAGCGCCAAGTGTAACAGAAGCTCCTACTAGACTGTGGCGTTATTTAGATGAAGAAAGTTTTGTGGCTAAGTTAGATTTTGAATATGATATTAAAACAAGTGGTTTATCAGGAAAAGTAAAATTTGGTGCTTCAGAAATTTTAAAAGAAAGAGATTTTAGCTCTAAAAGAATTGATATAAACTGGAATGGAGGTAATAGTCAAGTTCTTTTAGGAGATCCAAATGCTATACTAGCTGATGAAAACATTTGGGTACAATCTGATGTATTATTTCAATCAACACAAGGATCTTATATTAGTGCAGGTGAAGAAGAGGGAAATACTTATAATTCAGAATCAAAAAATACAGCTGCATACCTTTCTACAGAATTAAAATTTTCTGACTTTTTTAAAGCTGTTATAGGTGCACGTTTTGAAACTTACGAACTAAAATATACTGGTATTGATTTTGAAGGTGAAGAATATAATAATGTTAAATTTTTAGATGAAAATGAACTTTTTACTAATGTAAACCTTATTTTTTCTCCAAATGACAAAAGTAACATTAGAGCTTCTTATTATAAAACTACAGCAAGACCTTCTTTTAAAGAAGCATCATCTGTAACCTTAGCAGACCCTATTACAGAAACTTTCTTTGTGGGTAACCCAGATATTAAATCTTCAATAATTAATAACTATGATTTACGTTATGAATTTTATGGAGAAAAAAATCAAATGTTTGCAGTTAGTATGTTTGCTAAACAATTTAAAGATCCTATTGAAATAGCTGTAATTAGAGATGATACACCAAGTGAATTTACCGCTAAAAACAATGAAAAAGCAACTGTTTTAGGAGTAGAAATAGAGGTAAGAAAAAACATTTTATCTTTAAATGATAATTTTACATTAAACTTTAATGCAAACGCTTCTTATATCGATGCAAAAGTTACAGCATTAATAGATGAAAATGACATTACTTTAGGTACAGAAGAAAGAGAACTTCAAGGTCAGTCTCCTTTTATGATTAATGCAGGTTTAAATTCTAGATTCGAAGATATTGCTTTAGAAGCTGGTATTTTCTATAATGTTCAAGGTGCTGCTTTACAAACTGTAGGTGCAGGAGATATACCAGATGTTTACTCAGAACCATTTCATAATTTAGATTTCTCTATGTCTAAAAGTTTTGATACTGAAAGTAAAGTGAGCAAAAGACTTACTTTTAAAGTGAAAAATTTATTAAATCAAAAAAGAGAGAGTTATTATCTTTGGAATAATGAAAAAGCAGGTTTATTTAGAGGTTTTAATCCAGGAGTAGTTTACTCTTTAGGTGTTAGTTTAACATTTTAAATGAACATAAATTCTTAGAAATTTATATTTCACATATCAAAATAAAAAAGCAGGCTTTTAGCTAGTCATGGTCGGAAGAAAT
>NZ_JAHKQL010000032.1 GCF_018861005.1 Polaribacter vadi | reverse complement strand
AGAGAGGTTAATATTCGTTTTTTTATCAAAACCGTATTCAGTATTGTATTCTGTAAATATAAATATTGTATTATTAATTAAATGACATTGTTAATGTATAGAAATGAAGAGTTCAGATATGTATTTTCCAGATCAGAAGTATTTAGATTTCCTAATAAGCTCTCTATCCTTAACCAAAGCAAATAGTTACAATAATGCTGAGCAGGCAATCATGGGTAGCCACAGTTTATATTGCACAAAATCTAGATGGTATTGTGAACGTAATGTCTGGAAATCAAGCGAAAGAAAGAGCGAGGAGTTTATTGGGGAATTTGAACCTCATATATTTTTGTAGTAATGGGAATTATAGTACCAATATTTGGGCATCGAATATGATTGGGCAAAACCTTGTTGATTATGAGAATTTATCCATTAGTGCAGATAAAAAAATTAATAAAAACGAAAAACCAACAGTTAATGCATCGCATTACGCCCGACTTTTTACTACACTTAAGATAGGTAGAAAGGTTAATAAATATTTGATGCAAAGTATAGTATTCAAAGCTAGTAGAACTTGGAGCAGAGAGCTATTAAATTTAGTTTTGGTTGGGCTTGCTTAGGAATAAACCTAATTATTTTTTAAAGCATTTTAATTAATATATTCATTTAAAGCATATTTAACATTATTTATTTTTACTCCTATATTTTCACCTTGAGGTATAATCAAATTGTTTTCTGCAAGGAAAGGACTCCTGCCTCCGACCAATATTGCAACGACTTCATTTGTAGATTTATTAATAATTGGTCCTCCACTATTTCCTGGATTACTTGCTATCGTGTGTTTGAATAAATCAAAACTTTCTCGTCCAAATTTTAAACTATTTATGTCTCCTTCTGTTAAAGATAGATTTGCATCACCCAGAGAATGACCAGCAGTGTAAACATCATCTAATTCTGCAATATTATCTGAATTACCAAGTTTTAAAGGTTTGATATTATTTATTGGAGAAATTTCTAATAAAGCAAAATCTCTTTCAAAATATTCAAAATTCCTACGTGAAGATATCAGCGCACAATGAACTAATTTAGCTCTATATTTTTTATTTTGAAATTTTGTGAAAGTAATTTCAAAATCATTTCCACCGCAAGCAACATGACCCGCTGTAAGAATATATTTATTTGATATTAGAAATCCTGTACCAGTTTTTCCAGATACTTTAATAAAAACAACTGCTTTTTGAACTTCCTCCATATTGGAAGCATACTCAATATTGTTATTTTCTATTTCATCTGAAATTAAATTTTCCTCATCGTTACTATTTTCGTTTGGAACAAATAGAAAAACAGCAACAAGAAAAATGATAATTAAACTAATTCCTCCAACCAATAAATTGGATGAATGTTTTTTTGGGACAGTTCCTTTTTTAGGTTTGTCCTTTGCAATCTCTATCAAATTTACCAGTCCATTATCAAGTTCAAACTCAGTGTAACCCCAATAAGGCATTTCACATAGGTGACATTTATTTAAAGGTGTACGAACAACGGTATTATCGCAGTTTTTACAAACAAGTTTTTGAACGATTTGCTTGGTTGGATTATTAATTTTCAATAGTTCTTCGTTTGTGTAACCCCAGTTTGGAATAGAACAAGAGACACATTTTTTATTAGGAGTTTTAGCAACCCTTGTATCACAATTTCTACAAACGATTATATGAGAAGAAAGCTTATTTTGAGACATAAATTCTGTTAATAAAGTTATTCATTACATATTGTTCAATTTCTGTGTGTAAATTTTCATTCTTTTCTTGGAGTCTATGAATTAAATACATCAAAATAATGCTGAGGATTAATGAAATTAGAGTAGTGTCAAAGGCAACTCCTAAAAGAGAAGTTACTTTATCCACTACTTCTGTACTCATATCTCCACTAGCTGCTCCAATTCCTCCTGAAATTCCCAATACTGTGCCTATGAATCCAACAGAAGGTATAACCCATGCTACATATCGAAGCATAGATTGTGAACTATCTGAAGATTGAATATTTAATTGAGAATTTCTAATTAAGGTTTCCAACACCTCTGGTATTGATTGATTTGCTCTGTATTTTGTTGCTGCTTGATTAATTAGACTTGTAAGATAAAACTTATCTTCTTTTTGTAACTCAAAATTAATTGATTTATGTTTCAGTTTACTGACGTCATCTGAATTAATTACCTTGTGTTGTTCTTCGGGTAACAAGTTCTGTTGTAAAAGACTACTTTCTATCGTTATTCTTTTTTGAAATCTTAATATTTCTGTAACGCCATAAAAGAAAAAGATGTAGGTGAAAAACTGGATGTAACCACCATTTAAAAAATCTCCACCTAATGCTAAAAAGATCCTTTTAGAGATAGATTTATTAGGAGAGAATTGAAAACCTAGAATAAAAAAAATTAATAATATAATGGCTAAGATGGATGCCAACAAAAAGTTTAGTTTAGTTCCTTTCATATTAATTAAATGTTACGTTGCCTTCAGAGTCGACAACTAGATTAACTACTTGAATTATATTTCTTACTGTATATAAAGTTTTATTAAGTGATTTATTACCATTTCTATAGTATACCCAAAATTGTACATTGGGATACTTACCTGATTCAGATTTATAAAGATTAGCTTTAATTTTATATGTACCTGTTTGCAAAGATGAAGTTTGCCAAACTTCAACACCTGGACCTTTAACATCATCCCTTGTTAACTCACCTGGTCTACCTGATATAGTTGGTTTTTCATAGTAAAACTCAGCTCCACTAGGGTCTATAATATGTAAATCAACATCATCTCCTATTGTATTCCAAGACATCGTAATTACCGCAAATCTTCCCTCAGCCTCAATTTTTTCCATATTGGCTTTGCATTGTGAAAGCTGTTCTCTCAATTGCTCTATCTCTTGAGTCATAGACTCAATTTGTTGCTGTTGGTTTTGTATTTGAGCCTCTAATTGCTCTATTTTTTGATTTGCTTTAAGTAATTGATCTTGCAATTCATTAACTTCATCATTTAGTTTAGACACAGCATCTTCAAGAGATTGAATCTGATTTTGTATTTCTTCATATATTTCTTTTGGTATAGAGTTTTTAGCTTGCTCGAGAATATTTTCTAGTTCACTTAATTCTACATTTACATTATTTAAGGCTTCTAACTCTTGTCTTGTTTCATTATCTAATTTCGGTACAATAATGAACAATAAAATTACTGCACCTAGAGCACCTGAGATAAGATCTAGAAAAGAGATACTAAATATTTCTATTGGTTTTCTTGCCATTATCTTATATTAAGACTTTTTGATTTTATATATTTCCCGTTAATATAGAACTTATACGTATATGGACTATAACCCCAATTGCCGCCACCTATACTCCAATGAAATTTTATAGTATTCTTACCTTTAGTCAGATTAAAGTCTTCAAAATGGTAATACTTACTAAAATATTTTTTTAAATAGCTTTTGTCCGGATCAGTAAAATTCCAATAATCATGATCTTTATCATGGCGAGTATATCTAATTTCTACTTTCTCGTCTTTTAATGAATAAATTTCTAATTGTGGTGAGATGTAATCGGTAGATGATTTGTTAAAAGTATTGCCAATAACACCATCTTTTAAATTTTTAAATTCAATATTTGAGATTATAAATGGGTCTATAACATTTGATAATTCATCGAATGAATTATTTAATTCATTTAATTTATTTGTTGCATCACTTAATTTTTCTCTTTCACTATCAAATCTAGATTTATAATCACTTAATTTTTCATTTATATTATTATAGGTTACCAGACCAATAAAAATTGCTAAGCAAGCAACAATGCCCCAAAACCAACTAATACCACTTACCTTAGTTTTTTTAGTGTTTAGCCGATCTATTTGTTCTACTAATTTTTTATTATTTGTTTGAAGTTCATTTGCCTTTTTTTCTAATCTACTTGCTTTTATTTCTAATTTGCTATATTTAACTTTAAGTGTTCTAAGTTCTTGGATTTTTTTTAGAGCATTTGTATCTGGTACATTTTTGATTGAATCATCTATAAGGTTTTTTAGAAATTTTATAACCACTTCTTTATCAAGCGTTTTTTTTAAACCATCCTCAAAAACACGATTGGCATATGCTGGATTAAAGTTGTGTATCTCATCCTCAACATCTAAACCTTTAAATGTAGATTTTTTCCAAATAAGATTTGGGTTTACTCTTTTTTGTTGTAAAAAGTATTTGACTTGGAATATTAAAAAAATTATTTGAAAGTAATTTAGATTTGTGCCATCAATATTTGAAAAACTAAAATCGGTTGATTTATTTAAATATTTTTTGTAATATTTTAAAGCGTATGATCCTAATTGATTTGAGAGAGTAGTTAACGCACCAGATTTGTTTGTTGTATAAGTTGGTCTATTGGTATTTTCAACACAGCTATCTATATCGATAATATAAGTGTTTCCGGAAGTGGAAATAAAAACATTATCTGCATTTAAATCTGAGTGCCAATAACCTAAGTCATTTAGAGATTTAATCCCGTTGGTAAGGTCTTCTGCAAATGACGTTAAATTAACTTGAACTCCATTGTTTAAAACTACATCCAGTGTATCTCCTTCAATAAATTCAGTTACTAAATATTGAACTTTTTTATAGTTTTCCAGAACTTCTGATACGGAATAAACCTTTGGTATGGCTTGGATATCTTTATCAATTATTTTATCGAAGATTGATTTGCCATCAAAACCAACTTCAGATCTTTTGATAAAGCATTTAGTATTACCAATCGTTTCAAAACAAAAATAATCTTCTCTTTTTTTAGACCACTTAGATTGCTTAATTTGATTGACTTCGTTTAGAAAATTACTTTCCCAATTGTATGTATTTCCATTTATTTTTACTTCCATATTTTGAGTGTTTTTTACTCAATCTTTATTTTTCAATGATTTGAATGATTGAAATGGACTTATCATCCATAGACTTTTGTTCCAGTCTAGCAAGACTTTCTCTAATTTGAGGATTTGTAAAATCTATATTTGTACTAGAAGAAATCCATTTCTGAGTCATTTTGCTTATACCATCAGACATTGCTATAACTTTCTCTATGCCAGTTGCATTTTTTATTACACAATCACTGTTTTTTAAATCATTAAAATCGACTTTTATTTTTCCATCTTTCAGATAAATATTAGCACTTTGTCTTCTGTTATTAGGTGGTATTTCAATAGGGTTTGGTTGAGTAATAACAACACAATCACCAGAAACGGTTAAATCAAGTTCTTTATTCATAGTAATTATTCCAAAAGCTACTGTAGTTGAACATAAAACCATATTTCTAGCTTCCAAAATTTGTTTAAGTTCAAGTTTGTCCTCTTTTTTTAAATTATTAATATTTTCTTGCCATTGAGTCTGAGTCTTTTCTATAGCTTGCTTCAACAGCATAAACGAGGAATATTCAAGACCATTTTGTTTTATTAAAGAATGTAAATTCCAAGCGATATTTTGAGCCAATAACCTAGAAGAGAAGTACTCTTTGGATTGAGATCCAAGTTGTATTCTATCATCATCTTCTTTTGAATATAATTTATCTTGACCACTAGTTCCATCTAACACCCAAAAAGCAGCATAATTTCCTTTTACAAGAAAGCCTGCTACATCTTCGCCAAGGTCTATATCCCCATCTTCTATTTGCTCAATATAATTTTTTCGAGGTCCAGCTGTAACAAATGATTCGGCTAAAAATAACGGTGTTTTATTATTTGATAAGGGAGAAAGAGGAGAAAATATTCTCTTGAGTTCAATCTCAGAGGAATTCTGGGTAACCGTTTTTATTGAATTGATTTTAACTAAAAGTTGCTGAGTTTGATTTTCTAAAGACTTAATATCTTTATTTTTTGTATTTAAATTATCATTTAAATCTTTAATAGATTTTTTTTGTTTTATTTTTTTAAATACCAGTAATAGTATATATATAAAGGTTATCAAAGCAATAGCACAAAACCAGTATAATAACTTTTCTCTTTGTTTTTGTGCATTTATTAATTCTGTAGATAGGTTTTGAACTTTACTATTTAGGGTACCATTAGATTTGCTTAATTCGGAGTTTAATTCTTCAAGATGATTATTTTTAATTTTTAATAAAGATTCTGATATTTGTAGCGGTGTTTCATTATTGTTTAGTGTGTCGTTCTTTTTTATGTTATTATGAATTAGATTATTAATTTTTTCGCTTAAAGAACTTAAACACGAATCCGCTTGCTGTGAAAGTTCTTCAATTTGCGTTTGAGCATTTACATAATATGGTGATTCTTTAGCATTCTCATACTTTAAAACAATAGTTTCTTGTTTTTCCAAAGAAGTAATTCTATCTGTTATACATCCATTTTCTTTTTCTAATGAAATTCCCCCTTTTTTCTCTAAAGTCTTATATATTACAAGAATACTATCGTATTTTTTTTGAATTATTTCACTCTTATTAGTAGATTGAGCAACAGTTGAAAAAACAGCTAAAATTATTGATAAGAATAGTATTTTTTTAATCATAACATTTATCTTAATTGTGTAGGAGCAATACAGGAAGGACAGAAACCTGAAGCATCTGATGCCATTCTAAATAATCTCCTAAGCGTAGATTGACTTTGAGGACTATCAATAATAAAAAATTGATCTTGGTTATGTATTGGACATTTACTCACAATATTTCTTAATTGATCACATCCAACTTCAGACTGGTCTCCAATAAAAGCCCCTAAAAGTAAGTCAGGATCGTGTTCCATAAATGGATTTTGAAGTGCTCCATATTCAGCAAGCTGCTCACCATCTGTATATATCATTGCTCTAATATTCGGAATCTCATAATCACCTCCTTTATTTGGCAAATGAATAGAATCATACATAGGTTCAAAATCTCCAATACCGGGGATATTTCCCTCTTTAAATTTAGAGATAAAACTATAAGCCATTTCTAAGGCACTATTAATATTTGTGCCTCCCTTCATCTGTTCTAACTCTTCATAAAGATATTTCGCAAAATTAACAGCTTCTCCAAACTCTTGAATAAGTTCTTTAATAGGCTTAAGGAACATTAAACTTTGATTATGATCAAACTTAATGGCCATAATATAAGCCTCTTGGTGTTTTTTTAAAGAAATATCTTTTAACTGAAAAATAGCATTTGCTGCACATTTTGAAACCATTTCGGCTTTATTTAAGAAAGCATTCCCAAATGTGGATGGAAATCTTTGACCTTTAAAGGCGGGGTCGAAGAACATAGACCCAGAGGCATCCATTAAAAGTACACATAATCCAACCTCTTGTGCAATCGGAACTTTTGTTCCACCACCACCTGGATATGGAGCCTCAATAACTAAACCAGTTAGACCATTCCCAGGACATTCTGCACGTTGGCAGATAAAATTATCAGGTTTAGTAGAGTCATCATAAACTAATTCAGGCGTTTGCGGGCATTCAACGCAATAATAATATTTCATATTTGTTTAAATTTAAGAAAATATTGAAAGATGTTTTTTGATTTATAATCAGGTCAGATGGTGCTTTAAAAAACCAATTAATGTTGAAGAAGCGGATGTAATAAAAACCTACAGCTTTTGAAGGTTCAATTCTTAAAATTCTATTCCGAATAATCTCCCAATTTCTAAAGAATAATTTAAAGGCAAAGATTATTGATATAATTAGCATTACAGAAAAAGATTCGGAACTTATACCTATAGATAATTCTCTCTCTCTCTCAATAGAAATAAGTATTAACAACAAAGAGATTATAAATGATACTCTCCACCAATTATAGGGCTTGCTGAAATAAGGTTTTTCAAAGGTCTTTTGACTATTTTCGAAACATATATAATTAGCAAACTCAAAGTTTTTTCCTTTGCTGTGCCAGTCTTCTTTATCAGATTTAAAAATCAATGTTGATTCCTTTAGATCAAAACTTAATATTTCATCTAAGGAATATGATTCAAATAGATTACCACTGTTGTTATACCAATATTGAAACATCTTATATTGAATTTAACTAATTGATAAAATTGAAGACTTAGGAAAAGTAGCTAGCAATTTTTTTTTAAATTTAAATAAATATTTATTAAAACTCCAAAAAGGTTTTTAGTTTTTTTAAAATTTAATAAATTGATAAAAAAACACAGAGGTTATTGTTAAATTGCTAATTTAAAGAAGTTTATGTTTTTGCGAAGTTATATCTTTAGATTCTAGTTGGGACTAAAGTATTTATATTCAATACAGGATTTAGATATGTATTCTCTCTTTTAGGAATATCAATGTGGTCAATTAGCATGAATATATTCACCTTTTCTAAAGCATCTTTAGCATATTTAATCTATTTATTAATCTTCTTTATTTTTTTGAAAACTTTAAGAAAATGCTCTTTTTCTGAATATTCAACAACTAAGTTATTTTTTATATTTTTTTAAATTTCAATATGGTTCTTTAAATAAGTTGAGTGATTTTGTACACCCTATCGTTATAACCTTTCTTCCAACGATTAAATAAATCAATAGCTTCTTTTTCAAAATTTTCTGGCATTGGAAATTCACTTTTTTCAAGTGATTTTTCCATGCTTTCAATGCTATCGAAATGTACTTTGCCATTATAAACTAGCTTTTGGATATCTTTAAAGGTTGCATTTTTAAGTT
>NZ_JAHKQL010000019.1 GCF_018861005.1 Polaribacter vadi | reverse complement strand
TGCTCAGAATTTTAACGCATTTTAAAGAATACTTTAACATAATAAGAAGAGTATGTGTTATTTTATTAAAACCCCTGTACAATCTGTAAGTATATAATTGAAATGATTAACATCGTCTCTGTTTAATTTTAATGTGCCTGTGATGGTTACAAGATCATCGGTTTTAAAGTTTTTAGGATTAGTATAGTGAATTTCTACAGCAGTTTCTGGGCCAGATTGACCACAAAAATAGCAAGAAGCCATTGGCCCTTTAGAAAGTATGAATGTATTATCTTCTTGAATTATGTCTAAAAAATATCCTTTTATAGTTACTTGTTTTCCTTCTAATGCTTTTACTGCTCCTAGAAATGTTGGGTACATGAAGTAATCATCAAATTCAGCAAAGTATTTGTCTGTAAAAGTAACATTCGATAATAGTTTCCAAGAAATTTCTTGTTGACTATAACTTATAAATGCAGAGCACAAAAAAAGGAAAAGGATGCTTTTATTTCTCATTGCTTAAAATTGTTGAAATATTCATTTTAAGAGAGGGATTAACGTTAACACAACAGCAATTAATACCATTATTAGCATTAATACTGCTATTTTTACTATTTCTTGTAAAGGTAAATCTTGTAAGATATTTTGTTGCACACTAATGGATTGAATATTCATAAACACTTTTATCCCTAATTTAATTATTATAAAGCGAATGACAAAAGCCGAGCATACAATAGTTAGTGCTTCATAAACTATCATTTTTATCAGCTGAAATCTAGTAGCTCCATAAGTTCTTAAGATTGCCAAGTCAAAAGCACGCTCTTTCATCATTTTATATAAACTCATAAAAATACTTAACGATGCTATAATTAGAATTAAATAGCCAATAATTGTAATTGTTTTGAAGCCTACACTAGTATAATTGTATAATTTATGGAGTTCATATTTGGGCAATACAGCTTGTAAATTGGTACTCTCGTTTATCTTTCTAGGAAAATTTAATAAGGCACGTTTACTTTTTAGACTAACTAATAAAGATGTTACTTCTTTATCATTATCTGTAGAATGCTGATGTGATGTTTCTTCATCTTCATGTTCATCATGCTCATGATCATAATGATGATGTACTTCCCAAATACTTTCTAAAGTTGTAATTATTAAACGATCGATTACTTTTTGAGTCGATTTTAGAATTCCTACTACTATAAATTCCTCTGCATGTACTTCAATATCGTTATCTATTAAACCATGAGCACTTAAAAAAGTATCACCAATTTTTAAATTAAGTTGTTGAGCTGCAGTAGCACCTAAAACTACTTCCATTGATTTTTTTACGAATTGTCCCTGTTCTAATTGTGCCTTGTATAATTCAGGATATTGATTGGTACTGCCTACAATTCTGAATCCTTTGTAATTATCGCCATAAGAAATTGGAATTGCCCATTTTACTAAAGGATTCTTACTAATTTTTTGTGCTTCTTGATAAGGAATATTACCAGTAGGACTGTCTAAATGCAAGACAGAAGCCAATACCAATTGCAGTGGACTGCCTTTTGCACCTATAACCAAATCGATGTTTTCTAGGTTGTTTTCTATTTGATTTTCAAAAGAAAGGGCTATTTGTTTGATGCCCAATAATAGTGTAATACTTAAAGATAATGTAATAACACTTAAAACACTATATAGTGGTTTTGCTTTAATATTTTTAAGAGTGATGCTAAAAATATTCATAAGCTAATGGTATTTTGGAAGTAGCTTTTTACTCTAGCATCGTGAGTAATTACAATTAAATGTGCTTTGGTTCGTTGTGCTTGTTTTAGTAATAATTCTATAACTTTTTTACAGTTTAAATCATCTAAACTAGATGTAGGTTCATCTGCTAAAATTACTTTGGGATGGTGAATGGCAGCCAACGCAATTCCCAGACGTTGTAACTGCCCTTCACTCAACACATGAATCTTCTTATTTTTATATGCTGATAAATCGAGTTGTTCTAAAAAACTCTCTATAAATGCATTTGATGTCTTTTTTTTTTTTGCTAAAAAAGATTCCAGTTTTTTAATAAAAGACTTACTTTTGATTATGTTTTTTTTAAAAAAAAACTTAGAATATTTTATATATATGTTTTTTAACTCCATAGATTTTGCTGTTTTTTTTCCTATTGTATTTGTACTTTATTGGTTCTTTTCTAAGAACCTTACTAAACGAAATTTATTAATTCTAGGAGCTAGCTATCTCTTTTATGGATGGTGGGATTGGCGATTTTTAGTGTTAATTTTAATAAGTTCACTTGTTGATTTTATCATTGGAATAAAGCTATACGAATCTACAAGTAAAAAGCAAAAGAATATTTATTTAATTATTAGCCTTTTTGTTAACCTAGGTCTTTTAGTTTATTTTAAGTATACCAATTTTTTCATTGAAACATTTGTAGAGTCATTTATCTTCTTCGGAAAAAAAATAGACAATATATCTTTAAATATAATTCTTCCAGTAGGTATTAGCTTTTATACTTTTCAAACATTAAGTTATAGTATTGATATTTACAGAAATCAATTAAAACCAACAAAAAATTGGCTAGCTTTCTTTTCTTTTGTTTCTTTTTTCCCTCAATTAGTAGCTGGACCTATTGAAAGAGCATCACACTTATTACCTCAGTTTTATAAAACATATAAATTTAATTATAAATTAGTTAAATCTGGGTTATTACTTATAGTGTTTGGCTTATTTAAGAAAATGGTTATTGCTGACAGAGCTGCTTTATATGTAAATGAAGTATATAATAATGTTGATGGTTATACAGGTGTTGAATACTTTTATGCTACAGTTTTTTTTGCAGTTCAAATTTATTGCGATTTTTCAGGGTATTCTGATATTGCAATTGGTGTAGCAAGAACAATGGGGTTTGATTTAATGAAAAATTTTGATTCTCCTTATTTTTCTAAATCTTTGACTGAATTTTGGAGACGATGGCATATTTCTCTTTCAACTTGGTTTAGAGATTATGTTTTTATCCCTTTAGGGGGAAGCAGAAAAGGAAAAATGAAAACATATTTTAATTTATTTATAGTATTTGTTATAAGTGGTTTATGGCACGGTGCAGCTATAACGTTTATTATATGGGGAGCAATTCATGGACTTATTTTAATTGTTGAAAAAGCTTCTTTGAAATTTAAAAATAAAATATTTAAAAGAATACATTTAGATAAAAATTCTCATTTTATAAAACTCTTTTTTAGTTTACTTACTTTTTTTATTGTTTGTTTGGCTTGGGTTTTTTTTAGAGCTAATTCATTAGCAGATGCTGTAATAATTATTGATGGTATTTTTAATCAATTTAATTTAGGAGATGTTTTTTTAAAAGAAACTTATTTAATTGGTTTTAAACCCAATGAATTTAGAGTTCTTATTGGTTCTATTACAATTTTAATAATGGTAGAACTTTTACATAAAAAATATAGTTTAGTAAAAAGGTTGAATGCTCATGGTATCGTTTTTAGATGGTTTATTTATTTTCTGATGGTTTTTGTTATAATTATTTTCGGAAAATATGGAGATGAAATTATTAAAGAATTTATTTACTTTCAATTTTAAGTTATAATTAAACATGAAAAAGCTTATTTTTAAATCATTTATTTTTTTGATTATTTTATCGGGAATCATTTATAATATAGATAATTATTTTGTAAAAGATCAGAGTGCATTTTTAAAGCATCATTTTTTTTATCAAGAAGAAAAAAACTCTTTAGATGTTTTAATATTTGGAGATTCTCATACATATTGTGGTATAAGCTCAGATATTATAAAAGCAAAAACAGGATTAAAAACATTTAATTATGGTTTATCAGGAATAAATTTTACAGAAGTATATTTTAATATTTTAGAAGCTTTAGAATATCAAACACCTAAATTAGTTATCATTGAATGTTATCCTATGATTGGTGTTGGACAAGAGAAAAAATACTCTGATGATAAAGGGATTATAAAAAGAAGATATTCTTTCTCCCTTGAGGGAAAAAAAATTGGTTTCACTAAATTTAAAGAAGCAAAATTATCGATACCTGATAATAATCTATTAAATACGTTTAATATTTTTAAATATCATGAAAATTGGACTGATTTAAAAGAAGTTTCAAAAGTATTAAACACTTATACTAAGAATTCAGATTATCCTCCTTTCAAAGATTCGGCAAAAGATGTTGTTTTTATGTCTGATGAAATTGCTAAAAATTTTGCAAATAAAGTTTTTGATGATGCTATTTACCTTTCGGATGATCACAAAGTAATAATCAATAAAATAATTAATTTATCTAAAGAGAAAAAATTTAAGTTATTATTTGTTACTGTCCCTTTTTATGAAAAATATTATAGTAAAACAAAAAATAAATTTAATAATGTTCAAAAAGAAATATCTAATGTTTTAAAGTCAGACCAGACTATTAAAACATTAGATATTAATACAAAAGTAAAATTTGACAAAAATAATTTTTTGGGAGGAAACATAACTACTTACAATTATAATAATCAACACCTAAATTATAAAGGAAATATTAAAGTATCAAATATAATTTCTAATTATATAAACAAAAATTATAGTTTTAATGAAAGTGAGGTTAACTCAATTGGTTTACATGATATATTTTATAATTATAAAAAAAAATCAAATAATTTTGAAGGTGAATTATTAGATATTAATAATAAATCTAAATTAAATTCAAAACAAACTGTTTTTCATGGACCTTTTTCGAAAATTATAAATGACAGCCTAATTAACTATAATAGTATAAAATTTAGAAACGAAATTGATAATCCTACTTGGTCAAACAGAGGTATTAAAATTTTAAAAAATCAATCAATTGCACCTAATGGCGAATTAACAGCAGATAAAATTATAGGTACTGGCAATAATGATGGGTATGTTTTACAAGGCTTTCCTAAAATAGAAGGAACCTTTGAATGGTCTATGTGGCTAAAAGGTAGTGGTACAACACAATTAAAAATTCAAGAAAACGGAAACGACTATACAAGTTATCATACTTATAAAATACAGCTTACCCCTAATTGGAAAAGATATTCTTTGATAGGGACTAAGGATAATGATAAAAAAGGCATTAGAGCCGTTTTAAGTGGGATTCAAACTACAGATACTCTATATGCTTGGGGAGCAAAGTTTGTTGAGGTAAAAGAAAATTTATCAGATCAAAAATCTATCAATACCATTAATGTAACAGAAAAAGAAGATAAGGTTTATCTAAATGGATGGATGCAAATAAAGAATGAAATTATTGCGGATAAATTTATTGCTCTCAAAAAAGATAATGAGTTCAGTTATGTTTCTCTTAAATATGATGTTAAAACAATAAAAATAGAAAAAAAACAAAATATTTTGCAAGATAGTAAACATATTTATAGATTTGAAATACCAAAAAAAATCCTAGAAAAAGGAAAATATGAAATTTTTCAAATTGCTAGAAGTAACAAAAATAAATTTTATATTAAAAGGCTTAATAATATAATTACGATAAAATAATTATTTTAAATTATCCTAAAAGAAACATTTAACCAAAGGAATCTATTACAGAATAGAATAAATTATAATATTCTATTTTTAAACATATCATTTATAATAGGTTCTAAACAATCTGTAGGACATAAAAGGAATAGGCTATTTTGCATAAAACTATGTAAATATGTTGAATACTTATTGAAAGTGTTCGGATAAATTTATTCTCATTATTAGGTATAATGTTAAACAGCTTAATAATATATTTATATTATTAAATTGATATTCAATAAATTATATAGATTCAGCAACTTTGAGGTTATTTCAATTGAATTGACTACAATTATATTTTTTACAGACTTTTCCTTTTAAATATTGTCTTAAATTATTGATTGAAACAACATTATTTTTATCTAAAAATAAGAACGATTTCTATTGTAAAAAATCTGTATTATGTTTTGATTGGTTACAGTATAAATGGATAGAAATGAGTGAAGTAAATTTCCTTGCATACGTTGGTAGTTTTGAATGAATTAATTGCATCTAATTTAAGGAGTTTTTAACAAATACACAGTGTAAACACGATTGTGCTCAGAATTTTAACGCAT
>NZ_JAHKQL010000011.1 GCF_018861005.1 Polaribacter vadi | reverse complement strand
ACGTTATGCACAATTAGAAAAAAATGCCAGGATACAATATTGAAGGTAAGAAAGTTGTTATTTCAGACGATAGACATAAAGACGTTTATTGGGCTGAACTATCTTCTTATGTGAAAAATAAATATTTTAAAAAAACTAGTGAATATAAAAACCACATTAAAGTTCAAGAAATTTTAAAAGATTGTTTTACTTTTCTTTTAAATAAATTAGAAACTCTAATTGAAAAAGAAAACAGATTCTCTTTTTACTTATTTTGTCATAATATACATGAAGATTCGATTGATATTCATTTTAAAAATCTACAAGGCAATGATTTACCTATTAATGAAGAAAAATTTGCTGGCTCCAGAAGAATCTTAAAAGTAATTCTTGAACAATCAACAAAATACGACTTAAAAGGAACAGAAAATTTCAGTTATGAAATCGACAAAAACTTATCTGAATACATTCTGTTATTAGAAGAAATGATATATGTTGGAGAATGGGCTTTTATTACAAGTGAAAATATTGCTAGAAGTCAACTTTTCCCTAAATCAATAGGTATTCTAATGAAAGAAGAAGAAGTTCAATATTTGACTTATCAACCATATCCTATATTTTTTTCTCACTTTTTCACTGAATTACCAAAGCATGATTCAGATGTTAAATTAACGGACTGTATAGACGATTTTAAAAACTTAATCAAAAGTAAATATTCAATTGAATATGATGATTTATGCTATTTTATAGCGGAAATTATAACAAAGCCTTCAAACAAATTAGGAGTTACAATTTTTCCTGAGATAATAAAAAACATAAAAAATAATACTTCTGTAAATATTGAATTTATTGATAGTTTTTATAATGGTCTAAAAATAACTAAAACAAATGCTTTAGATATAGATAAATGTTTTTATACAAATCAAGATATTGGTAGACATATTTATAAACCTATTTTAGAATATAATATAGACGGAAAAACTTTTCATGTAATCGGACCAAATAAATGGATTGAAAGTATTTCTCAATTAAATACAAACTGTTTCCCTTTTGGTCTATTTCCTAACGAATGGAAAGTTAACAGTCATTTGAAAAAATTTATTGAATTTATCGATAACACACATGATAAGGTTTTACAAAACCCAATAATTGAAAAGCTAAAAAACCGAGAAATTCCATATGAAATAGATATTTTAAGATTCAACTCTTATAAAAAACAATTCATAAATATTGAGAAAACCATTGGAGATATTGATATATTATTTATTGACACTCAAGGGAAAAATATTTACGTGTCAGAATGCAAACACAACAGATCTAGATTTGATTACAACAATTGGAAAAGAGATTACTCTAACTTTAAAACTAAATATGAATCACAACTAGAACGAAAAGTTAATTGGGCTAAATTAAATAAAGATATTATAGAAAATCATTTTAAACTTCGAGATAAAAATCCAGTTAATTTAGATTTAGCTAATTTTGATATTAAAGGAATTTTTATCATAAATGCACCAACAATCTATATGTTTAATAGTCCATATAAATGTTATACAATTCACGATTTTGAATTATTACTAAATAATGAAATTGTTTTTAATGATTTTCAAATTTATGCAGAAGACAGAAAAAAAACTTATCATATAAAACATCCATATTTTGATAATATTGAAAAAGAAATTAACTGTGCATAACACCGTATATAATTTATTGCTAGTTCTAACCTACTTACGAAAATCCTCGCGGATTTTCTATTCGGTTTTTATTTGCTAAATTAGGTGCTTAAACCACGCAACAAACCATATACAAACACGTT
>NZ_JAHKQL010000012.1 GCF_018861005.1 Polaribacter vadi | reverse complement strand
TTCAATACACAATCACGTTGGGCGTAAGTAAAAACTGAACCTCAACAAATAGACTTATAACTAGAAAAAATGGTTAATTTTCAAAAAAATGAAGTGAGATTTTAAATTTTAAGATAATAATGTAGGAAAACTACAAGAAGTTGGAAATTTAAAAAAAGTAAACTCTACCAAACTTAACCAAAAACTAAAATCTTGAATTTTAAGACAATGATATCGGAAAACTACAAGAAGCTGGAAATTTAAGAAAACTGAAAAGTAAACTCTACCAAACTCAACCAAAAACTAAAATCTTAAATTTTAAGACAATAATATCGGAATACTACAAAAAGCTGGAAATTTAAGAAAACTGAAAAGCAAAATCTACCAAACTGAACCAAAAACTAAAATTTTAAATTTTAAGACAATAATTTAGGAAAACTACAAGAAGCTGGAAATTTAAAAAAACTGAAGTGCAAACTCAATCAAACTTAACCAAAAACTAAAATCCTGAATTTTAAGACAATAATATCGGGAAACTACAAGATGTTGGAAATTTAAGAAAACTGAAGTGCAAACTCAACCATACTCAACCAAAAACTAAAATCTTGAATTTTAAGATAAGAATATAGGAAAACTACAAGAAGCTGGAAATTTAAGAAAACTGAAAAACAAAATCTACCAAACTGAACCAAATTTAAAATGCTTGAAAACAGGAAATTAATTTAGAAAAATTTGAAAAATTAAATACCTACGCCCAACACCGTGTATTAAAAATTGCTACTTCTCGCCTACTTACGAAAAATATCAAAAATTTTAATGGTTTATCATTTATTTACTAACTTTAGTGCTTTAAAAATCGCAACTTTTATTACACAAACACGTTGTGCGTAAGCTGACAAAATCGTGAACTAAAGAATTTAATAAGAACATAAATGGAGAATTTGAACAAATATGTTTCGATTTATAAAGAACAATTAGAGAAAGGAGACATATTAATAGCTTATAACGAATTAGTGAAATTTGTTATGAAATTAAGAACGGATTTCATTAAAAGTCTTTCTGACCAATATTCGTTTGCTGGAATTCTTCACGGATATATGGACTATACATATTTCTACTATTCGAACGATTTTTTAAAAAGTAAAAAGCTTAAACTCGGTCTTGTATTAAATCATTTGGAAATGAGGTTTGAGGTTTGGCTTTTGGGAAATACCATACCAAATCAAAAGAAATATTGGGAATTGTTAAAAGCGACAAAGTGGAATAAGGACAAAACGGAAATGCCTAAATATTCAATTCTTGAAACCACATTGGTGGAAAATCCTGATTTCAATAACCTGAACGCATTGACTGAACAAATAGAGAACGAAATGATTAAAGTTTCGGATGAAATATTGGACTACCTGAAAACACTAAATTGATAAATAAAAAAGCCTACGCACAACACCGTATATAATTTATTGCTAGCTTCTTGCCTACTTGCGAAAGTCCTCGCAGACTTTCTTGGTCATTAATTATTTATTAAATTAGTTGCTTGAAACACGCAACAAACCATATACAAACACGTTGGCAACAATATAATAAGATAATAAAAAGAATAGATAGTGAATGGAAAGGAATATGGAAAAGGATAAAAAAGATTTAATACTTGAATCTATAAGTCAAGAAAACTCAATGTATAAAGGCATAAAAGCTGAAAGCATCCATCGTTTATTATTTAATGATATGAAAATAGGACAAGTTAAAGACCTTATTTTTCAGATAAAAGAAGAACAACCTAAAGTAGCAGAAGTTTATGAAAAATTCCCTGTACATATAAGTTCTAATGATTTAACAATACCTTTTTTAGAAAAAGGAGGTTTTACAGAAATTGAAAGAGTTAAAAAAGAAAATATAGATAAAGAGAAAAATAAAAAAAGTCTTGAAACGAAGTTAAAAACACTTCAAATTGAAAGTATTGAATATCAGAAAACAATAAGAAATTTAGAAGAGGAATTGAAAATATCATCACTTCTGAAAAATTATTGGGGACTTATACTTTCTGCGATAGGAGTTGGTATAGCCATAGGAAAACTTCTGGTTTAAGTAAAGCTGAATAAAAAACAACAAATCCTATTAAAGCAAAAATTGTTTTGCAAATTGAATTGAGTTTTTTTAGAAATTTAGTATTAATAATCATAATAATTAAAATAAGTAAATATGAAAAAAGTAATATCAGTAACAGTAAACAATAGCTTGGAAATGGATCAAAATGAAAGAACAACTGAATTTAAAGAAATAAACGAACATCTTGAAAAAGGTTGGGTTATAGATTCAACTGAAACAATAAACAGTAATACAATATCTAATTTTACAGTTTTATATACTTTAAGAGACCAAAACGTGAAATAATTTATTATTGAATGTCGCCTGTTTTTAAAACAATCGAACTGTAAAAACAAATTCCTAAAAATCTGAATTTACTTATGGTTTTATATAGATAATGGTCTCCATCTTCTGTATATTTCCAAATATTTTCAGTTGTTTTTTTAAAAGGAACGAATTTTGACATCACAATTAAATTTAAAGATTAAAATAATTGTGTTAATGAAGGAATTACAAGGCAATAGTTAAAATACTGTTGCCAACACCGTATAAAATTAATTGCTACTAATAGCTTATCTAAAAATAGATATTGCTTATTGTGTAGATATTGAACTAATTTAATTATTCTATTTACTTAATTAGCAACTAATGTTATACATAACACGTTAGCACCAATTATGAAATCGAGCATTTTAATAAAATTTCTGCTTTTATTTGGGTTATTTTATTCTTGTAATAAAAAATCTGAAAATACGAATTCGGAATTTATTGAAAGTAAATTATTTGGAAAAGTAAAAAGTATAGAAACTAAAACTTTTAAAAATGACACGTTAAAATCGGTAGAATTGAAAATCTACAGAAAAGACGGAAATATTGAAAAAAGTAAATTCCGTTTTGAACCAAATTTATCATATGGAGAAAAACTTTTCAAATACGACAATAAAAATAATTTAGAACAAGAAATAATAATTTCAGACGGAGATACTACTAACACTCATTTGTACATTTATAATAATCTTGGTTTATTAAAAAAAGAGGAGTATTATGAAAACAAACTTCATTGTATGACAAATTTTAAAATAGATTCTTCTGGAAAAATCATTGAAAAAAATTTTAGGTACGTGAATTCTGACGGTTTGAGAACTTTTAAATTCTATTATCCTGACAGTTTAACAACAATAACAAAGGAGTTTTTAAGAGGAAATCCGGATCTAACAACTCAAATAAAAATCTACCCTAAAGAAAACAAAAAGGAAATACTGAGAAAAGATATTTTTCCTAAATCTGAATGGAGAGAAGTATTTTATCATAACAATTTAGGAAACATAATCAAAAAGGAAAGATTTTATGAAGGAAAAAAAACAAAAACTGAAAATTTCACTTACGAATTAGATTTTGAAAATAATTGGGTAAAATCTGAAAGTGAAATAATTAGAAAAGAAAGAAAAATTCAATATTACAAAAAATAACAGGTGCTAACACCGTATAAAAAAAATTGCTAAATTAGTGCTTAATTAAAGGTAGTTGCATTTTTGCCAACTTCTGAATTTCCTTCGGAAATTCCTCGCTGACAAAACCGCAACTTTCCTTATACAACAACGTTAGCAACAAGTTCACTCACCTACTAAATTCAGTGAGTTATTAGAGGTTTAGGTAATTTAAGAAAAGTCTGTGTCCAACCGTAAAGTTTAAGGAGTATTGCTCAAAAAAATTCCAACTCAGACGCAATACAACTAAAAACTAATTTTGGTTTTAGGATTGCCCAACTTCAGTCCATTATTTCGTAATTATTGAAAAATATCCACTTTAGGCTGATAAGCGGAATGTCAAAACGTACGGCTGAACTCAATAAAATATAAATGATAAAGTTGCTTAATTGTACAGGTCGTAATTTAACTAAAATCAGGTTTATTAACTCACAACTGAACGCATTTTAAAAATTTCGGGTTTTTAATTCGGAGATTTTTTTTTGATTTTTAAGTGAGTGTTTTATAAAAAATAGTTGTTTAATTATTAAAACGAAATTTACTCGTTGTCTAAAAAATTAAAACCTATAGCTAACACTGTATATAATTTATTGCTGCTTCTCGCCTATTTACAATTATTCTTACGGAGTTTTTGTTTTAGTTTATATTTGTTAAATTAGATGCTTAAACATCGCAACAAACCATATACAAAACCGTTGTAGCACATTTGAGAAAAAACTATGAGTAAAATTTTAACTTCAAGCTTTTTAATAATTATTTCATTTCTGACTTTAGAGAATTCGTCTGAATTGAAAACTCTGAATGAAGCTGAATATGAAAAAAACTTAAATATTGCGTCTGAACTATATTTAACTAAAAAGGAAATACCTAAACCCTTTTTAATAAAATTAGTTCCTGAAAATTATGCTGAATTTGACATTTATTACGGAACAACTGGTCCTGACCACAAAATGGGAAAAACTGACTTTTTCTATGAAACTACTCGACTGATTTTTGAAGAAGTGACTTCTGGAAAAAATAATGATTTCTATTTGCCAAGTTTAAATTTAGCGAGTTTTGCAAATGGTGAATATGCAGAGAGTTTTATTGAGTATTTAGAATTAATAATAAATGCGGACAAGGAAAAATTTTGTGAATCAATAAGTGAAATAAAATATAAAAATCGTAATCCAATTAAATATTATTCGGAATTAAATAAATGTGAATAATGAAACTTGAATTAAAACTCTGATATGAAAAAAAATATTCATATCCTTTTAGGTTTGGTACAAACCTCTTTATCTATTTATTGGTTAAATCAAATAATCAATCTTTATATAAATTACCAAAACCCAAATTTGTCTTACTTATTTGTCTATCCAAATTGGGTTTTATTTTCAAATATTTTATTAAGTATTATAAACTTATACTTTGGAATAAAATTAACGATAGGAAAAATATCAAAAAAAAGAAGTTACTTGATAATGGTTATTTTAATTATTATTGGTGGAATAATTAATACTATTAGCGTTGCATAAAATAAAAACGTGCTACAACACCGTATATAATTTATTGCTGGCTTCTAGCCTACTTACGAAAGTCCTCGCGGACTTTCTTTGTCCGTAATTATTTACTAAATTAGTTGCTTGAAACACGCAACAAACCATATACAACAACGTTGTGCATAATTTGAGAAATGAACAGAGGAATTTACATACAGATAATAGAAAATGAAGAATTTCAAGACAGAATATTTTGGAATGAATCCTCTGATATTTATACTTTTTTACGAAATCACACGCTGAAAATTGAACATAAATTCGATACGAAATTCAATAGTTTCTCTGACAACGAAATTCCAATAGATGGAATAAAAATGCTGGCAGATGGAATTAAAAATGACTTGAATTTTCTAGTTGGAGAATATGACAATAAACCAATTGTAAACGGACTGAATTCAGTTGACACAGAATACAATGGAAAACAAATGAAATTGTATTACAAAGCTTCAAAATTACATTTAATGATTTTGAATTTAGTTAGATTTCTTAAAAAATTGGAATCTGTTGTTGAAAAGAACAAAAAAGTATTTGTTTGTGGAAATGCTTATTTCAATGAAAATATGTTAGAATCACTAATGAAACTAAAATCTGAATTCAAAAAGAATGGAATTATTGAAATTAACAAAAATCAAGAAACTGAATTGACTGAACTGATTAAAAATAAAAGTCTGATTAAATCAGGTGAAAATTATAGATTAACTCGCAAAGGTCTGATAATAGATATTGCGGAATAAAAAACTATGCACAACACCGTATAAAATTAATGGCTAGTTCTCGCCTACTTACGAAAATCCTCGCGGATTTTCTATCTGGTGTTTATTTGCTAAATTAGGTGCTTAAACGCGCCACTAATCTTATACACAAACGTTGGCAACAAGCAAAAATCAGAACGCTAAAAAATGAAAGAAGTCGAAATTGAAGTTTATGACAAAAGAGAGAAAGTAACGACTACTCTTTGCGTTGAACAAATAACTGAAATCCAATTTCGGATGATTGACAATGATTTGTTTAATAACCAATTGACTTTAGGTGTTGAATTTGAAACCAAAATTAACTCTAAAAACAAACACGAAGTTGTGAAAATTCTCAAGAAATCGGAATTCATTACTCGAAGATTTAGTTTACAACCAAACTATAAAGAATCTGATTACCGAATGCTTGGAGATGAATTAACTAAAAGAGGCGGATTTTGGCAAGTTGACCTTGGAAGTATAGCAACTGTGAATATTCCAAAGAGTTTTGAATTTGATATTAATCAAGTTATTAAAGATTTAGAATTAGTAGAAATAACAGATTAAAAATGCTATCAAAAAAACGAAAACTGATTTCACTAATTATTATCGTAATTCTGACTTTTATTATTGGAATGCGATATGAAATAGACTATCGGATTTTGACACGCAGAACGGTAAAATATTTAGCAAATTATGAACTTGGATATTATGGCGGAAAAGGTTTCAGAATTTTTGAGACAGACATCGCTTTCATTCTGACTTTAATCCCAATCGGATTTTATTTCACCTCTCGAAAAATCCGTTCTATTAAAAAAGTATTATGGCTGAATTTTGTCTATCTAATTTTAGTTCCGATTTTTTACTGTCTTTTCTGCTTTCTTGAAAGTCAGTTTATAAATATAACTGTGACTAACCCAATAATGAATGACGGAATTTTAAAATATCATCAGAATAATTTGAATTATAGAATGATTCTATTTTTTACAATAATCTCGACTTTTATTAGCGGAATAATAATTAAGAAAATAACAAAAGAAAAAAAGCCAGTTGCCAACACCGTGTAAAATTAATTGCTTGGTAAAAGCCTATTTACGAAAGTCCTCGCGG
>NZ_JAHKQL010000036.1 GCF_018861005.1 Polaribacter vadi | reverse complement strand
ATTCTTTATGTTGTACAACGTGTTTGTGTTATGGAAAGTTGCGGTTTTGTGCGCGAGGATTTTCCAACGGAAAATCAAAGTGTGCAAAAATGCAACTGCCTTTGGTAAAGGACTAATTTAGCAATTTTTTATACACGGTGTTGTAACTAGTACTTTTTTTTAAGGTTTCCAATTTTCATTTATAGGTTCCATTCTACTAATATTTCCAAAATTCAAAGTTATTCCATCGTTATCTTCTCCTATTTTCAAACAAAACAACATAAGAAATAATTCAGGTAAACTTTCAATACTCTTCGTTTTTATGGTTGTTTTTCCTTTAAAAACAGTCTCATCTATTGATGCAATTTGAATTCCGTTTTTGAAGAATGATTTTTTATTCCCACTATGAAGTTTTAATTCAAACATATTCTCTTGAGTTTTCAATTCATAAATAGAATGCTTTTTATTTTTTCCATTTATTTCAAAAGATTTTCCATTTTTATCTTTAATGAAATAATTTACTTTAAGTTTCCAAACATTAACTTTCTTCTTTATAGAGAATAATAATCTTTCATTATGTTCAAATATTTTTGCTTTATATTTTCCAAATAACATTGACCATTCTCCATACATTATAGTTCGAGAATCTCCTTTTTTAGTCAAAGTTAAATTGTCAATTAAATATTCCAAATTTGATTTCCTCTGTATTAGTTACAACGTTTCATGTATAAGATTAGTTGCGTGTTTCAAGCACTAAAGTTAGCAAATATATCATAGATAGAAAGTCCGCGAGGACTTTCATAAACTGGCTAAAACCAGCATTTAATTTTATACGGTGTTGGCAAATCGTTTTTTATTCAATTCCAAATTCTTCACATTTGAGGACTTTAATAATATTTAATTGCTCATCCATTTCCGTTATGAAAAATTCTCCGGCATGACTTATTTGGTTATTAATATTTTGAGATTTTTTTTCAATTGAATCAAACTGATTAAGTTCCATCTTTTCCTGAATGAATTTTAGAGTAGGAATCATATGTTCCGTTCCCCAATATTCTTCTTTTTTAATTTCCAACTTATTTTCATCGTTTACATAATATACTTCTTTAAGTATTCCATCTTGCCAAAAATATGTCATTACAGTTTGATATTTAGTAAAAACGTGATGTCCACCTCGATTTTGGAAGACTTCAACAATATATAGTTTGGATTTTACTAACTCAAAATCATTCTGAATTTTCTTTAGTACACGTTTTCGTAGTTTCTCTTGATATTTAGTCCGAGAATACTCTTTTATTTTAGGATATTCTATCTTAAATTTCGAATTTATCCGATTTGTGATTCCATTGCTTATAGAGCAAGAAGTCATAATAAAAGTTAGAATTAGTATGTATATAGTTTTTCTCAAAATGTTTGCCAACGTGTTTGTACAAGGTTAGTTGCGTGGTTTAGCTATAAAGTTAGTAAATAATTACCGACAAAGAAAATCCGCGAGGATTTTCGTAAGTAAGCAAAAAGCAAGCAATTAATTTTGTACGGTGTTGTACAACGTATTTTAATTCAAACAAGCTTTTATGGAATTTTTATAATCTTCCATTCCAACTATTTCTTTCCTTTTTGTTTTTCTCCATTTTCTTTGATATTGAATATCTAAAATTTTTATAATGTAAAAGTTATATTCAGTTACGCATTCATAAATTTTTCCTTCGCAACCAAGTTCAATATATTCAACATTATATTTTCTTTCAAATTTTTCGTCCTTTTTCGTATTTTCAATTGGAGCAATTTCACTATTCAAGTAAAGTTTT
>NZ_JAHKQL010000028.1 GCF_018861005.1 Polaribacter vadi | reverse complement strand
TTTCAGGACAAGACATAAAAGCCATATGAAAAAATTAATAGTATTACTTTTACTAATTCCTTTTTTGGTTTTTTCTCAGAATACAAATGATTCAATTTTAATTGAGAAAAATAAATCTACAATTCAAGAGTTTAATAAAAAAATTAAGAATCTTGAAGAAAAATTTGAATATCAAGTAAAAAATAATGAACAAACTCTTAATAGTATTTCTAATCAAATAGGTGCAACATCATTTAACTTGTCTATTTTCGCTTTTCTTTTTGGTATATTAGCAATAGGACTGGGTGTTTATATAACTTGGGTTGAAAGAAAAATTATAAAAATAAGAGGAGAAAATGAATCTCTTTTAAAAAAAACTATTCAAACAAAAAATGAAGTTGTAGCTATCAACGAATTAATTCAAAAAGATATTTATGGTTTATTTATAAAAATCAAAAGAGAAGAAACTGAACATATCCTGAAAAGATTAGTATATGTCCCCAAAGATGTTAACAATTTTGTTACTCAACTCGTATCAAGAGAACTTATTGAATCAGACTTTGAATTAATAAAAAAAGCATATTTAAAGCTTGGTGACCAAGCAAATTTTAAAGAAAATTACCAAATTATTATTTTCCAACATTTTTTAGATTTAGCATTGAAAGATGATGAAATTTCAAAAACAATAACTGAGTCTTACCCAATATGTATAAGTTGCTCTTTCGAAAATGATATATTGAAATCTACAGAGAATTTTATGAAAGCAATTATTGATTTAGGTTTTCAGAAAAAAGTATTAGAAATAAATAGTTTTTTTAAGGGACTTTCTTCTTCACAACATAAAAATTACAATAAAATTTATGAGATAATATTCAATTCATTAAATAATAGGGATAATCAATTTAAATTTTACTTATTAATTGATAAAAACGAAAACAAAAAAATAGCAAAACTCAAATATGGTAAATTGTTAATAGACAAATATTCTAAAAATGAACTTTCCATTTCTGAGCTAAATATAATTGATGACGTTAATTCAATACAAAATGATTTAGATAGAGTAGAACTTCAAAGAATTGAAGTCGAAGAAAGAAATAAAAAAAAATAACTATGCACAACACCGTACAAAATTAATTGCTTGCTTTTTGCTCACTTACGAAAATCCTCGCGGATTTTCTTTGTCAGTAATTATTTAGTAAATTTATTGCTTAAACAACGCAACTAACCTTGTACAAACACGTTGGCAGTAATTGCTCACTCAAATGAAAACTGAAAATAAATTATTGAAGTATTAATGAATTTATTAAGATTATATTTACGAAATCACTTTATTCACGGTTTGATATTTGGATTAATTATTGCTATTATGGCAATTATAGGAAGCTTAATAAATCCTGGAATTATAAGTCTGAAAGCATCAATAATTTCAGCTTTATTAATATTTATTCCAATAGGAATATTCACAACTTCATTTTTATTTTGGTATGTAGAAATCTATACTCCGAAAAAAATGAGTAAAACATTGAAAAATAAATCTTTTGTTAAATTCATTCAAATGGGATTTATAGAAAAGGAAAGTTTTTTAGAAGGCAATTATAAGGAATATTATTGTCGCATTTGGTGGTCTCCTTATACACCTCTGAATAACAACAGAAGTTCTATAAATTTATTTATAAGTTGTAATCCTTCAAAATTTCAATTAGAAAAACTAACTGAAATGTATAAAAAGGAAAAACTAATATGGAATGAAAATGGAGTGTTAGGTTTTGTTCCTATTTTAATAAAAACTCCTAAACACGAAAAGTTGAAAAATAAACTTGATAGAATAATTCAAATCTTAAACCAAAAGAATATTAAGTCAAAGGAATTTGAAAATGAAATAACTACTGCCAACACCGTACAAAATTAATTGCTTTGTTTTAGCTCACTTACGAAAGTCCTCGCGGACTTTCTTTGTCTGTTATTATTTATTATCTTTATTGCTTAACAACAGCAACTAACCTTGTACAAACACGTTGTAAGTAATTTGACCAAAACAAGAAAAATAGAACTGAATATAGGAAATCCGAAAAATGGATGGCTTCCGATTGAATTAAAATCTGCGGATTTTGAATTGGAATTTAATGCGTCAAATATTCCTGAAAACCCAACTGACAAACTTTGCGAATCTCTGATTTTAGCAGTAAGCGGAATCGAGACGGAAATATGCTGGAACTTGGAACCTGAATGTTATTTCTTTGAACTAAAACAAAGCGGAAAAGAAATTGAACTAAATATTTCAAAAAGTGGAGGAATAACAGAAAACCGAAATCTGATTTATAAACTGACTGGAGATTTTGAGTCTGTGATTTTACCAATGTATCGGAGTTTGAAAAAGTTCAATACGTTGGAATTTGACAAAGCTGATTGGAAAAAAATTAACCAAGAGAAACTTAAAAAACTGACAGAATTAGTGAAATCTAAAAAACTTCCAAAAGCTTTATAAGATATGAAGTACAAGAATATTCCATCAGCAATTCACAATTTTGGTCATAGTTTTTTAAGCTATGAAAATTATGTAGATTCTGATTTTGTAATTGATGAGCTTAATAAAATAAGCAGGAAGAATTATGACATAAAAATTGATTGGAAAACTAAAGAATTCGAACCAAAGACTATGATTTCTGATAGAATTACTAAATCAATTGGCTTTTGGTATAATAACATAAATGAGCATTTCAAATCACAAAACGTTGAATTCGAATCTCTGAAATCATTTGAACTAATTTGGAACAATGGAGAAAAACCAAAAGTTATTGCGACTGACAACAGAGGGAAATTTTACGAAAAGGAAATAACAAATACATTATAAACTGAATAAAAAACTACTTACAACACCGTGTATAATTCATTGCTAGTAAATGCTTACTTACGAAAATCCTCGCGGATTTTCTATTCGGTTTGTATTTGCTAAATTAGTTGCTGAAACACGCAACGAAATCATACACAAACACGTTGGCATTAATTAAAAACTAACATTGAAAAAAGACGAAAAGGAAATAATATTTGAATACTTGTGGAAAACTATCAACTTCTTTTATGGTGTTTTGATTATAGCCTCAATATTTGTTGGAATAAGAACTTTACTTTATTTTTTAGGCAGAATACCTGAAGAAAAAACGAGTTTAAGTGGAACTTTAATTGTGGTCGCTTTTATCATAATTTATATAATATTTCGAAATTTGGCAAAACCATATTTTGAAAAAAAAATTAATAAAAGAAAGTAAAGAATTAAAATGGAAAAATTACAAGTTGAACAAACTGGAGAATTAATAAGCGAGAAATGCTGGAAATTAAGCGCATTTTTATTAGCTGAATATGACTTCAAAAAAATGGTTCATCCATACAATGAATATTGGTGTAAGTTTGGAACTGACTTTAAAGACTCTTTTCAAAAAACTTTCTTCAAAGAATTAATAGAATTAGCTGGACTAATTAGAGCTATTTTAGATATGCATAGTTTAAATGCAGAAAATTATGGTTTAGTTGGAAAAATAAAATATGAAAATAAGGAAATTAAAAACCTTAACTATAGAGAATCTTGTAACAAAATTATTCACGCCGAATATTATTCAATTGATTTTGAAGAAACAGGTACTCATCCATTGGAAAATGGGAAAAATAAATATAATGATTCGGAATTTTCTAATTATAAAAACCCGAAAATAATTACAGAAGGAATTTACCATAACAAAAAATGGAAAGTTGAATTCGAATTTATCAAATTTATAAATGAAACATTAAACATTCTGAATTAAAACTAATGCCAACACCTTGTATAATTTATTGCTTGCAAATAGATTACTTCCGAAAATCCTATCGGATTTTCTTGGTTCGTGTTTTATTTATTAACTTTATTGCTTAAACCCGCAACAAACCATACAAAAACACGTTGGCAAACATTTCCGGAAAAACCTCAATATATATCTTAATAATAATTACAAGTGCTATGAAAAAAATTTTATTTTTTATTTCTCTTTTAGTATTAGCTAGTTGCTCTTCAACGAAGAAAACACATTCAGAAAATAAAAGAACAAACTCTTCTGAATTAAAAAAAGAGCAAGAAAAAATCGAAAGAGAGTTAAGTTACTTCAAATTAAGTTATTATATTGAAAATATAAATAAAAAACTAAATATCAACTCTTTATCATCTCTAAAAGATAAAAATATTCAATCCATTATAAGAAAATCCCCCAATTACCTGACATTAAGAAAAAATTGGAAAAAAGCTATTGAAGATTTTGCTTTATTTGAAGAAAAACACTCTCCTGAAATAAAAAGAATCAAAGATTTATATAAAAAAGAAACAGACAAAAAATTAAAGAATAGAGACGCTTACAAGAGAGAATATTTTCCCTTAAGAAGGGAATTGAAATCTAAAGAACCTGAAAAATTTAAATTCTATAACAATAATTTGATAGAAAACATCAAAGCTAAGTGGTTTGATGCAGCAAACTATTTGCTAAATCATTATAAATCACAAAACTTAAAAGCCCCAGTTTATTGGCTAAAAGAAAATGATTTAATTGGAATAGAAAATAAATCAAATTACAATGAATTAATTGAAGAATTAAGCAATATCAAGAAAAACATACAAAATATAAAACCTATTTGGATTGGTTCGGTTACTACTACTCCTAAAACAAAAAAATGCGCATTATTAAAATTTAGATATAATAACAAATATAATGAGTGTTTTCAGAATGAAGTAAAATCATTTATCCAAAAAAATATAGATAAAGATTTTATTCGTAGAAACAAATTTGAATTAAAAAATATTCGAAATAAATTAGTTTTATTTTTCACAATAGATAAAAAAGGAAGAATTTATAATATAAGGATAGTTAAATCTAAAACATTACCGAAAGAAAGTGAAGAATTTTATAAAAAATTGGAAAATGAATTTTCAGAAATGTTTAAAACATTCGAGACCTTAATACCTGGAAAGAATAAAGACAAAGTTGTTGAAGTTAATTCTGGGATTACTATAAATTTTAAAAAATTTTTTAATTGACTATTTCATTTTTGAATTCGTTCAACTAATTATTTAATAGTTTTTTTGAAAAATAAGATTAATTTGAAATACAAGAAAAAAAACGATTTGCCAACACCGTATATAATTTATTGCTGGCTTCTTGCCTACTTGCGAAAGTCCTCGCGGACTTTCTTTGTCCGTAATTATTTACTAAATTAGTTGCTTGAAACACGCAACAAACCATATACATCAACGTTGTAAAACATTATGTC